>NZ_JAJGWT010000037.1:892-1019 GCF_021390715.1 Tenacibaculum piscium | reverse complement strand
GGAAGGTGCGGCTGGAACACCTCCTTTCTAGAGAAAGATGGTGAGTTACAAAAGGGAARTTTTACTCTTTGCTGTTAATTTTAAAATACACTAATAATAAGCTATACATAGTCTCGTAGCTCAGCTG
>NZ_JAJGWT010000037.1:0-817 GCF_021390715.1 Tenacibaculum piscium | reverse complement strand
GTAATCGGATATCAGCCATGATCCGGTGAATACGTTCCCGGGCCTTGTACACACCGCCCGTCAAGCCATGGAAGCTGGGGGTGCCTGAAGTTCGTTACCGCAAGGAGCGACCTAGGGTAAAACTGGTAACTAGGGCTAAGTCGTAACAAGGTAGCCGTACCGGAAGGTGCGGCTGGAACACCTCCTTTCTAGAGAAAGATGGTGAGTTACAAAANGGAAGTTTTACTCTTTGCTGTTAATTTTAAAATACACTAATAATAAGCTATACATAGTCTCGTAGCTCAGCTGGTTAGAGCGCTACACTGATAATGTAGAGGTCGGCAGTTCGAGTCTGCCCGGGACTACTAAAGGGCAAATTATTAGAAAGGAAATTCTAGATACAAGAGGATTCGACATTCAAATTCTGGATAGTATCTAGTGTTTATAATGGGGGATTAGCTCAGTTGGCTAGAGCGCTTGCCTTGCACGCAAGAGGTCATCAGTTCGACTCTGATATTCTCCACCAGATAGCATCTGGAAGCAATTTTAAATTGTTTCAGATTGTTATGTGAATCAAGCTGATAAATACTTATCGGTTGCGATTCGCAACGTTCATTGACATATTGGTAAAATGATATCGTAAAGAAATCAAGATAGAGAAGTTAATCTTCGGATTAACAACAATATTTTTATAAAAATAAATAATTATAAAGAGCTCGTTCTAAATAGAAATATTTAGAGCAAAAAGTACAATAAGCTAAATAAGGGCGTATGGNTCCACCAGGCAATGCCTGGAGATAAACAATTATTTCCAAGAGTATTGTATGGCATTAAAATG
>NZ_JAJGWT010000036.1:1014-1080 GCF_021390715.1 Tenacibaculum piscium | reverse complement strand
CTTCAACATGCCGGGTTGCCCCATTCGGAAATCTACGGATTATAAGGTATGTGCCCCTCCCCGTAG
>NZ_JAJGWT010000036.1:794-1005 GCF_021390715.1 Tenacibaculum piscium | reverse complement strand
TTCCTCCGGTTACTTAGATGTTTCAGTTCACCGGGTTTGCCCCCTTTCGGGTGACATGTCTTCAACATGCCGGGTTGCCCCATTCGGAAATCTACGGATTATAAGGTATGTGCCCCTCCCCGTAGCTTATCGCAGCTTATCGCGTCCTTCNGAGCTAATCCCCCCATTATAAATCCTAGAATACTATTCAGAATTTGAATGTCGAATCCTC
>NZ_JAJGWT010000036.1:0-766 GCF_021390715.1 Tenacibaculum piscium | reverse complement strand
TATTTATTTTTATAAAAATATTGTTGTTAATCCGAAGATTAACTTCTCTATCTTGATTTCTTTACGATATCATTTTACCAATATGTCAATGAACTTGTGGCGAGTCGCCACTGACAAGTACTTAAACTTTTTGTGAACAATCTGCCTACAATACTCTTGGAAATAATTACTTATCTCCAGGCATTGCCTGGTGGAGAATATCAGAGTCGAACTGATGACCTCTTGCGTGCAAGGCAAGCGCTCTAGCCAACTGAGCTAATCCCCCCATTATAAATCCTAGAATACTATTCAGAATTTGAATGTCGAATCCTCTAGTTTCTAGAATTTCCTTTCTAATAACTTACTCTTTGTAGTCTCAGGCAGACTCGAACTGCCGACCTCTACATTATCAGTGTAGCGCTCTAACCAGCTGAGCTATGAGACTATAATAGCTTGTTATTAGTGTTTTTTAAAATTAACAGCAAAGAGTAAAACTTCCCTTTTGTAACTCACCATCTTTCTCTAGAAAGGAGGTGTTCCAGCCGCACCTTCCGGTACGGCTACCTTGTTACGACTTAGCCCTAGTTACCAGTTTTACCCTAGGTCGCTCCTTGCGGTAACGAACTTCAGGCACCNAGCAAAGAGTAAAACTTCCCTTTTGTAACTCACCATCTTTCTCTAGAAAGGAGRCAAGGTAGCCGTACCGGAAGGTGCGGCTRCCTTGTTACGACTTAGCCCTAGTTACCAGTTTTACCCTAGGTCGCTCCTTGCGGTAACGAACTTCAGG
>NZ_JAJGWT010000035.1:1060-1190 GCF_021390715.1 Tenacibaculum piscium | reverse complement strand
CACGTTGCCTCTTTCTCCCTCCTCAAGGTTTAACAAAGATAATTAAAAAAAAACCGTTTCAAAAATGTTCGAAACTTGTTTCGAATGTTTTTGAAATGCAAAAAAGCATTATCAATTCAGTATGCTTTTG
>NZ_JAJGWT010000035.1:179-984 GCF_021390715.1 Tenacibaculum piscium | reverse complement strand
TGAATAAATGAACTAATGAAGTTTAAAAAACCATTTGAAAAATGTTCGAAACAAGTTTCGAACATTTTTCAAATGCAAAAAAGCATTMTCAATTCAGTATGCTTTTGGTGAAAAATGCTAAAAAACCCTAACACCATATTTTAGAAAAAAAATCGACTTCGGAAGATTTTTCACTCCCTCGTTAGAGGCAAGTTTTGTTTTTGGTTGATAAATTGAGGAACGAAATTTGTCGGACAAAAACACAACTTGCAAAAAACACAGAACTCCATTGTATGCGCTTTTTATTGATAATTAAAGGCTTAAAAGTTGTTTTAATACTTTTTTAAAAATTGTCTTTATTTTAAAGTATTAAAAAACCAGTGTAAAACACTGGTTTTCAACCTCGTAGAGCAAGGCTGTACGGCACTTTTATGAAGCGAAGCGAGTAAAAGTACCGTACCGTCTTGCTATTTTAAAAATACCTTAAAAACAGCTTATTCTTGCTGATTTATTTCTCGTTTATTTTATCATCTATTTATCTATTTCGTAGGTTTTAAGATGTTGTTTTTATCTTTTGATATGTTTCTAGCTTATAAAGTTATTAATTAAAATAAGGCATAAAAAAGACCTTAATAAATAAATCTTAAGGTCTTCTTTTAGATTAATTTTTTTTGTTCTCTTTAGGTAGTTTAACCTTAGTTTTGTCAAGTGAAAATTCCTCAAAAATATTGTCAAACATAAGAATATAATCTTGATTTAATGGCTCATTTAATTCTTCTTCATCTATAGGAACATCCTTTCCATATTCATTTTTAATTAATGAATG
>NZ_JAJGWT010000034.1:545-1271 GCF_021390715.1 Tenacibaculum piscium | reverse complement strand
GCTCTGAATCATTGCTCTCAACACTGACTCCACTCCAACATACTTCCATTATGCTCTGAATCATCGCTCTCAACACCCTACCCACACCATCTAACCCACTCCCACCTGACTCCACTCCAACATACTTCCATTACGCTCTGAATCATCGCTCTCAACACCCTACCCGCACCATCTAACCCACTCCCACCTGACTCCACTCCAACATACTTCCATTAGTGCTCTGAATCATCGCTCTCAACACTGACTCCACTCCAACATACTTCCATTAGCGCTCTGAATCATCGCTCTCAACACCCCCTTATAAGCCACTTCGAGTGGCGCCACTGACTCCACTCCAACATACTTCCATTAGTGCTCTGAATTATCGCTCTCAACACTGACTCCACTCCAACATACTTCCATTATGCTCTGAATCATCGCTCTCAACACCCTACCCACACCATCTAACCCACTCCCACCTGACTCCACTCCAACATACTTCCATTANNGCTCTGAATCATCGCTCTCAACACTGACTCCACTCCAACATACTTCCATTAGTGCTCTGAATCATCGCTCTCAACACCCTACCCACACCATCTAACCCACTCCCACCTGACTCCACTCCAACATACTTCCATTANTGCTCTGAATCATCGCTCTCAACACTGACTCCACTCCAACATACTTCCATTATGCTCTGAATCATCGCTCTCAACACTGACTCCACTCCAACATACTTCCATT
>NZ_JAJGWT010000034.1:0-480 GCF_021390715.1 Tenacibaculum piscium | reverse complement strand
CTCCAACATACTTCCATTAGTGCTCTGAATCATCGCTCTCAACACCCTACCCRCACCATCTAACCCACTCCCACCTGACTCCACTCCAACATACTTCCATTACGCTCTGAATCATCGCTCTCAACACTGACTCCACTCCAACATACTTCCATTAGTGCTCTGAATCATCGCTCTCAACACTGACTCCACTCCAACATACTTCCATTATGCTCTGAATCATCGCTCTCAACACTGACTCCACTCCAACATACTTCCATTANTGCTCTGAATCATCGCTCTCAACACCCTACCCACACCATCTAACCCACTCCCACCTGACTCCACTCCAACATACTTCCATTAGTGCTCTGAATCATCGCTCTCAACMMTKASTGCTCTGAATCATCGCTCTCAACACGTCACCTCCCCACCCAACCACAAACCCAGCTGACTCCACTCCAACATACTTCCATTATCCTCTGAATCATCGCTCTCAACACT
>NZ_JAJGWT010000033.1 GCF_021390715.1 Tenacibaculum piscium | reverse complement strand
ATAAAAAAACGTTTTAATAAAGTACTTAAATAATGCCTAGCACTCAAAAGCAATTAGCCGATAAATTATTTGAAATCCGTGAAGAATATTCGAATAATCCAACGATAAAACCCGAAGTAGCACGCAAAGAAATGGCGCTTAAAGAAGCAAAAGCAATTAACGATTTTGTTATTGGTAGAACTACCACCGTTAGCCGATAAATTATTTGAAATCCGTGAAGAATATTCGAATAAYCCAACGATAAAACCCGAAGTAGCACGCAAAGAAATGGCGCTTAAAGAAGCAAAAGCAATTAACGATTTTGTTATTGGTAGAACTACCACCGTTACTGGAGCTAGTGCCACAGGTGGACCAGTAACAGGAACAGGTATAATTAAATAATAATTATGGATTTATTACTTGATGAAAATGGTGACTTAGCGATTGAAAACGGTGATTTTGTGATTGGAAAATCGGATCAACAAAACGTTGAAATTGTTTTACTTTATAATAAAGGCGAGTTTAAAGAATTTCCTTTAGTTGGTTTTGGTGCGATTAATTATATAAAAACCAATGTTTCTGAAATTGAATTTAAACGAAATTTAAAGATACAATTAGAATATGTTGGTTATAAAAATCCAACGATTGATTTAACTGGAGGTTTTGAAAACCTAAAAATTAAAATTTAATGGTAAGTTTTATCCAAGAAAATATAGGCGAAATATTAGGTTACACTTTAGGAGCTGGAGGAGTTGGAATGGCAATTTTGGAACGAAGAAAAAACAAGGCTATTACAAAAGGTGTTGAGGCGGATGTTGAAAGCAAAGAAATTGATAACGGCTCTAAGGTTATTGATATGTATAAATCAGCGCTAGATGATTTACCGATTCGATACGAAAAAAAATATCAAGAAACTTCTCAGTTATGGGAACGAAAGTTTCAAATGATGACAGAAGAAATGAGCCAACTAGAGTCTTCTTATAAACGAAAAAATAACTTGTTAGAAGATGAGATAAAGCTAAAAAACAAATTTATACTTTCTTTAAAAAGAGAGCTACGAGAAAAAGACACTGAAAACAAATTGTTAAAAAAGCAACTTAAAGATGCAAATAATAGCACTCAATAAACAATCTTTTTTRGATATCGCAATCTTAACAACAGGATTGGCGGTTAATGCCTCTTTAATTGCAAAAGCGAATCATAAAGCACCAAGCGAGGTTATTGAAACTGGAGATAAAATTATTATTCCTGAAAATGTTATTTATAATAAAGACCATTTAAACTATTATCAAGCAAAAAAAATACTTCCTGCAACGGCATTAACACAAACTAATATTGATGTAATTACAGGTTGTGAAGGCATCGGATGCTGGGCAATTGGAATTGATTTTAAAGTGAGCTAAAGCTCAGGAATAATTCAAAAAAGACTTAAAAAAGACCATGAAAGTACAAGGAATTAAAGCTAAAATGATAGCCATTAAGGAAAATGAAAGT
>NZ_JAJGWT010000032.1:1854-1959 GCF_021390715.1 Tenacibaculum piscium | reverse complement strand
GGGTTAGATGGTGTGGGTAGGGTGTTGAGAGCGATGATTCAGAGCAGTGTTGAGAGCGATGATTCAGAGCANCAATGGAAGTATGTTGGAGTGGAGTCAGGTGGG
>NZ_JAJGWT010000032.1:1235-1817 GCF_021390715.1 Tenacibaculum piscium | reverse complement strand
AGTGGAGTCAGTGTTGAGAGCGATGATTCAGAGCGTAATGGAAGTATGTTGGAGTGGAGTCAGGTGGGAGTGGGTTAGATGGTGTGGGTAGGGTGTTGAGAGCGATGATTCAGAGCANTAATGGAAGTATGTTGGAGTGGAGTCAGTGTTGAGAGCGATGATTCAGAGCATAATGGAAGTATGTTGGAGTGGAGTCAGTGTTGAGAGCGATGATTCAGAGCANTAATGGAAGTATGTTGGAGTGGAGTCAGGTGGGAGTGGGTTAGATGGTGTGGGTAGGGTGTTGAGAGCGATGATTCAGAGCACTAATGGAAGTATGTTGGAGTGGAGTCAGTGTTGAGAGCGATGATTCAGAGCGTAATGGAAGTATGTTGGAGTGGAGTCAGGTGGGAGTGGGTTAGATGGTGTGGGTAGGGTGTTGAGAGCGATGATTCAGAGCATAATGGAAGTATGTTGGAGTGGAGTCAGTGTTGAGAGCGATGATTCAGAGCACCAATGGAAGTATGTTGGAGTGGAGTCAGTGTTGAGAGCGATGATTCAGAGCATGTTGAGAGCGATGATTCAGAGCACTAATGGAAGTAT
>NZ_JAJGWT010000032.1:364-1138 GCF_021390715.1 Tenacibaculum piscium | reverse complement strand
AATGGAAGTATGTTGGAGTGGAGTCAGCTGGGTTTGTGGTTGGGTGGGGAGGTGACGTGTTKAGAGCGATGATTCAGAGCANTAATGGAAGTATGTTGGAGTGGAGTCAGTGTGTTGAGAGCGATGATTCAGAGCAGTGTTGAGAGCGATGATTCAGAGCATAATGGAAGTATGTTGGAGTGGAGTCAGTGTTGAGAGCGATGATTCAGAGCACTAATGGAAGTATGTTGGAGTGGAGTCAGTGTTGAGAGCGATGATTCAGAGCACAATGGAAGTATGTTGGAGTGGAGTCAGTGTTGAGAGCGATGATTCAGAGCNTAATGGAAGTATGTTGGAGTGGAGTCAGTGTTGAGAGCGATGATTCAGAGCACTAATGGAAGTATGTTGGAGTGGAGTCAGTGTTGAGAGCGATGATTCAGAGCATAATGGAAGTATGTTGGAGTGGAGTCAGTGTTGAGAGCGATGATTCAGAGCATAATGGAAGTATGTTGGAGTGGAGTCAGTGTTGAGAGCGATGATTCAGAGCATAATGGAAGTATGTTGGAGTGGAGTCAGTGTTGAGAGCGATGATTCAGAGCAGTGTTGAGAGCGATGATTCAGAGCAGTGTTGAGAGCGATGATTCAGAGCAGTGTTGAGAGCGATGATAATGGAAGTATGTTGGAGTGGAGTCAGTGTTGAGAATGGAAGTATGTTGGAGTGGAGTCAGGTGGGAGTGGGTTAGATGGTGCGGGTAGGGTGTTGAGAGCGATGATTCAGAGCAGATCGGAAGAGCG
>NZ_JAJGWT010000032.1:0-150 GCF_021390715.1 Tenacibaculum piscium | reverse complement strand
TTCAGACGTGTGCTCTTCCGATCTAATGGAAGTATGTTGGAGTGGAGTCAGTGTTGAGAGCGATGATTCAGAGCACAATGGAAGTATGTTGGAGTGGAGTCAGTGTTGAGAGCGATGATTCAGAGCAGTGTTGAGAGCGATGATTCAGAG
>NZ_JAJGWT010000031.1 GCF_021390715.1 Tenacibaculum piscium | reverse complement strand
ATATCAAATCCTATCCGAACACATGCAACAACATAATAACGACGTTAAAAGAGCCGAAAAACCTACAACATCACTCACTAAAAAAGAAATTAGCCTTGTTAGAAAAATAAGAAAAAATTCTATAAACGAGTTAAAAAACATTTCAAAACTCTTTTTTGAAATGTTTTTTAACTCGTTTRTAGAATCTGAATCAAAACAAATTTAAGAAAAAGAAGAAAAAATTAAGAATATTTCTAGTWTTCAAGAAAAAGTTCTGAAATGTTTTTAACTCGTTTGTAAAATCTGAATCNAAAACNAATTTAAGAAAAAGAAGAAAAAATTGAGAATATTTATAGTTTTCAAAAAAGAGTTTTGAAATGTTTTTTAACTCGTTTATAGAATTTTAAATTTTATAGAATTTTTGAATAGTAATTTAATAATCAAAGTTAGGAATAAACAAAAAGCTACTATTTACAACAACGTATATAATTAATTGCTAGTACTAGCCTACTTACGAAAATCCCTTGGGGGATTTTCTATTCCGATTTTTTTTACTAAATTTAGTCACGAATCACGCAACAAATCATATACAAATTCGTTACCCACAAGCGCCAAAATATTCCCTTAATTTGATTTAAATATGGGTTCAATAGACTTTAAAACATTAGTAGAAACTAGAAATGAACTTTTTAAAATTAACAATAATGAGATTATTCATGAAATAATTAGAATTCTTAAAAATAACGAAATTGAGAAATCAGCTAAGCATAATAAATTAAATGATAAGGAGGCTAACCATTATGTTATTGATTTAAAATCTGAGTATATTGACCAAATAATTGAATTATTTGGAGATTTAGAAACAAGCTCTTTAAGTGAAAAATATGAAAGCACTTCTAAGTCTATAAAATTTTCAAGTATTCTGGATAAATGGACAAATATTTTAGAATTATAAGTTTTATTTTTGAGTAATTAATTTAAAAAAAGTGAAAAATCACAAGGAATATTATGACCGATTATGAAAAAAAATTTATTAAATTTTATAACAAATTCTCATTAGATAGTGATAATGCAAAGACGAAACTTGAAACCTATGCTGACGAGCTTGAATATGCTTACTCATTGTCTCAAACTCTAATAAACCCTAAACTCAAAAATGAATGGAAAAATATATGGGATGAGCTTACTATAAAACTTTCGCATTGTGAAAATCATCCTTTTAAAAGTTCTATCAGTCATTCTTTACACGGAAAACGAAAGACAACAATAGAACGATACTTACTTTTCTTTCATACAGAATACAATAGAATTAAAGAAAAAAATAATTTAAAAAAATAAAGCCAGTGGGTAACACCGTATATAATTTATTGCTAGTGCTAGCCTACTTACGAAAATCCTTAGGGGATTTTCTATTCCGTTTTTATTTACTAAATTTAGTGCTTCAAAAACGCAACAAACCATATACAAAACGTTAGTTTTCATTGCTCAGAAAAAATGAGAATATTAAAGAAAAAAGAGAATTATCGAGAATATTTAAATAATTAAAATGAATAAATCATGAATTTATAAACTCGTAAAAAAATGTTGTTTTGCTTGAATCTAAAAAATAAACTTTAGAATTTTAAAGAAAAAGTTCAGAAAAAAATAAACAAATTGAAAATCTTTAAACTCGTGAAAAATCGCTGTTTTACGTAAATATAAAAAAGAAAGTTTAGATTTTTAAAGAAAAAGTTTAATAAAAAACTCTGAATTTTAAACTCGTAAAAAAATTGCTGGTTTTCGTAAATCCAAAAAAGAATGTTTAGAATTTTAAAGAAAAAGTTAAATGAAATATAACAAATTTTGAATTTTAAACTCGTGAAAAAACCTGTTTTACGTGAATCTAAAAAAGAATGTTTAGAATTTTAAAGAAAAAATAAAACATAAACAAATCTTGAATTTTAAATTCTTGAAAAACTTAGAAACGCAAAAAAAACGTGCTTATAAAAATGTTTCGCAACGAAAAACTAACAACGTATATAATTAATTGCTGGTTTTCGCCTACATACGAAAATCCCTTGGGGGATTTTCTATTCCGANTTTTTTTTACTAAATTTAGTCCMGAATMACGCAACAAATCATATACAAATCCGTTGTGCGTAATTTACCACTCATCCCTGAAAAGCAACAATTCAGGAATAACATTTTGAGATTTCAAGACTTTAACTTCAACTTTGAAA
>NZ_JAJGWT010000030.1 GCF_021390715.1 Tenacibaculum piscium | reverse complement strand
ATAAATCAAAAGCAGAGCTCGATAGTTACCGCTCCAAAATTAGAGATGCCGCTTTTGATATTGGTACAAATCTTGGCGATTCTACTAATGCAATGTACGATTTACAATCTGCTACTGTTTTATATGGTAAAGATGCTATTGATGTTTTTAAAAAAGTAGGGCGTTACTCTCAAGCAACTGGAGCTGATTTAGGCGATTCGATGAATTCCACCACAAAAGCAATGAAAGCCTTTGGTATTGGTGTTGGCGGTATTGATGCTTTATTAGCCTCGAACGCTAAAACCGTGCAAACAGGTATTGTTACTTTTGATGAACTAGCCAAAGTACAAACGGAATATGCAGGTGCAACAAGTGCCGCAGGGCAAAGTGTTGATGTTGGTAATAAGGTTTTTGCGATGTTTACTTCTATTAGTAAAAATGCTGATATTGCAGCAGGTCAAACAAAAAACTTTTTTGATGGCTTAGGTGCTCAAGGTTCAAAAATTAAAAAAGAACTAGATATTGACGTGTTTGGTGTAGATGGCAAAATGAAAGATGCCGATAAGTTATTGATTGATATTAGTCAGAAGTTTAAAAACATGACGGATAAAGAAATAACTGATACCATTAATAAAATTGGAGGTCCTGAAGGATTACGAACCGCATTAGCAAAAGTAAAAACAGGAGCTGATGATATGGTTAAAACTTTTAATGCTTTTGATAGCTCTAAATTTAGCCTAAAAGATGCCCTAAAAAATGCAGAAGGCGATTTTGGTAAAATGAAAGAAATGTTTGGCAATAGGCTTGAAATGGTATTTACCAAAATAGGCGAAAAAATAATACCGATGCTTGCCAATTTATTTGATACACTTGCTCCAGTATTAGAATGGTTATACCAAAATATTGATTGGTTACTTCCTGCTTTCGGGTCATTTGTTACCGTATTAGGAGCCGCCACAATTGCAATGTGGTTATTTAATACGGCTGTATCAGCAAATCCAATTTCTTTAATAATAATTGCTATTGCCGCCTTGGTAGCTTTGGTGGTAACAGCAATAACACATTTTGATTCATGGGGCGCTACGATACTTCATTTTTTAGGGCCTATCGGAATGTTAATTAATGCTTTTGTATTAGTGCATAAACATTGGGATAGTATTGTAAATGCTTTTAAATCTGATGGTATTATTGGAGGTTTAAAACGTATTGGAATTGTATTGTTGGATGTTTTATTGCGTCCGTTAGAAGGTATTTTAAAAGTAGCCGCAATGTTACCTGGTATTGGTAAATATGCAAAAAGCGGATTAGATAAAATACAAGACCTCCGTAAAAATTTAAACTTAACTCCTCCAGAAGAAGATAAGGAAACGGAAAGCGGAAAAGAAACAGTAAAAAAAGACCTATACGGAAATCCAATTAAACCAAAAGGAAATATCGACCCTAAAAAAACATTAACAAAACAAGTTAATAAAGTTGTCGGCGATGCCAAACAAACACGTAATATTTCAATTACTATTGATGCTTTAAATAAAGGTGGTATCAATTTAAAAGGAGGTGCAACTCAAGGAATGACTTTGCAAGATGTAGAAAATTGGTTTAACGAGGCTATGATGCGAGTTGTACGAAATGCCGAAACTAGTTAATTATGTCTGTAAAATTTAAAGGTGATTTTTTTGAGAAACTTCAAAGAATAGATAACAAATTCTTTTTAAGTAAAATGACTTCGGAAGCTGGAGTAATTGCTGTTAAGTTTTCTAAAGATAGGTTTCGCCAAAAAAACTGGGTGGATACATCACAAGAAAAATGGGCACCTCGAAAACGAAAAAGAGCAGGTTCTATTTTAGTAAAATCGAGTCGTTTAAAACGTTCTATTCGTAAAATTAGCGAGGGTAAATATTATGTACTTATTGGTACGGATGTTCCGTATGCTCAAATACACAATGAAGGTGGTACAATAAAAGCAGCCGCAAGAGTAAGAGCGCATAGTAGAACTAGAAAAGGACGGAACCAGCCTATTAAGGTAAAAGCACATACAAGGCAAATGAATGCTAAAATTCCGAAGCGTCAATTTTTAGGAGAATCAGCAGTTTTGGCATTGCGGTTGGAAAATCATATGTATGATAAAGTAACAGACGAAATTTATAAGAAATGAAAGCATTTTATACCGAATTAATCCGAAAATTTAAAGATTCTGATATTAAAAATAAGTTTACAAGTAACAATTTACCACACGTTAAATTTGTAGATTTATATGCAGGGCAAGATTATAATGAAAAAGGTTTTGAAGCCCATTTATTTCCTGCTGTTTTTGTAAAGTGGAGTATTGATTATAAGTCAAAAATGCCCATTGCTACGATTACTTTTCGATTGGCTTACGAACAGCTTCGGGATACCAGTAGCATCAGCCGAGCTTCAGAAAAGAGCCTGCAATTTCTTGACTTTATTACGGTAGTAGATCAAGTTATTAA
>NZ_JAJGWT010000029.1 GCF_021390715.1 Tenacibaculum piscium | reverse complement strand
AGGTCGTTGCCTTTCTTTTAAAACCTCAATCTAAAAAGATTGAGGTTTTTTTTGTGTCTTATTTNTTTTAAGGGTCGTGGAAGATTACCACGTTGATAGGCTATAGGTGTAAAGGCAGTAATGTCATAGCCAAGTAGTACTAATAACCCATAGGCTTATGTAGAAGTCTTGCGCTCGAAAGGGCGCAAGCACCAACTCTTTTGATTATTTACGATATAATTTTTACCAATATGTTAACTTATACAGTTGAAATATACTGAAACATTTTAAGGTGATTATCGCAATGGGGCTCACCTCTTTCCATCCCGAACAGAGAAGTTAAGCCCATTTGCGCCGATGGTACTGCCAATGGTGGGAGAGTAGGTCGTTGCCTTTCTTTTAAAACCTCAATCTAAAAAGATTGAGGTTTTTTTTGTGTCTTATTTTTTTTGTTTTTCTAAAAAAAATATAAAATTAATCTAGTAAACTTAGACCTCACAGGTTTTTAAAACCTGTGAGGGATAGATAAGAAGTTTTATATCCGAATAAAACAATCAATATAAATTAAAGATAAATCTCATTAAAAAGGATTTTTATACATTTAAAATAAGAATAATAAGAAGCAATTACCCGCTTTCCGCACTCGCTTTTTTTGTTTTTTAAAAAGAAAAACAAAAAAGAGCTCAAACAAAGCATCAATCGGGGCTAGGCATTTGTACTAATTTCGATAAATTGATAAATCAACTATAATTTAGGCAAAGTTCACACTATCATTTCGAGCAGTAAAATTTAAACCTCACAGGTTTTTAAAACCTGTGAGGTTTATTCTTGTTTGAAGAATTCAAAACGAAATTTCTATTAACAAATAATAAATATCAGTTTGCTATCGCGAGGATCTTGCTCGCGACCACACCAAGAAGAGCCAAAATAATCTTAAATTTGAAAAGCTATCCTATATAAGGACAAAAACCCGTAGGGACGAACCTATGAGTTTTCCCGATTGGCAATCATCTTCAGTAATTACACCTGATTAAAATTTCCATACGAAAAACCACAAAACCCCTGTCAGTTCGAGTGATTTTTTTTCTGTTTAAGTTATTTAAAACGTCCTGCTGAATTTATTTGAGCATGGCATCAAGATGAGAACCCGAGAACATCAGCCTGAAAATCGGAAGTAAAATTTCCATTAACGAAAACAAACGGTCATTTCGAGTGATTTTTTTTCTGTTTAAGTTATTTAAAACGTCCTGCTGAATTTATTTGAGCATGGCATCAAAATGAGAACTCCAGAACATCAGTCTTAAAATCGGAAGCAAAATTTCCATTAACGAAAACAAACTGTCAGTTCGAGTGATTTTTTTTCCTTCAAAAAAATAGTATCGAGAACTTTATCAGTCTTAAAATCAAAAAAACAAATAAAAATATATTACTAAAATAGCAATACAAAACATTCGAAGCTGTTTTTAATCACTTTTAACACTCCAAAAAACCATAATTTCAGATATTAATACGTGTTAATTTTAGTAGAACACTACTTTTTAAAAGCGAAACAGTATAAAAAACAAAAAAAAACACAAGGCAACCCATTAAAAACCAAGGCTTAAAAAAATACTTCAAAAATAAACAAATAAAAGTCCTTGTCAGTCCAATAAAAGGACGTAGATTTGCAACCGCTAACAACAAAACGCAAGTTTAAAAGTTAACAAAAGATCATTAAAATATCTGCAGAAAACATTTTATTAAAATGTAAAAAATAAGTTAAATCTAGCTTGTTTAAAACAAATTAAAAGATGTATATTTGCAACCGCTTTAAGAAATACACTAAAGCAAGACGATCAAGAAAATTTGGAAATGACAATATAAAGTCAGTTAGTTCGATTCTAACATTTCTGCAAAAAAATGATAAGAGTAAAATCTCATCTGTAACTAAATAAGTTACGTTCATTGAAAATATTGAAATTGACAGCGTAAATAAGAGTAGAATAACCACGTTCTATTAAATTAGAACAAATTCTTTTGAAACTTATTCATTAATATTATTTAAAATATACAATGAAGAGTTTGATCCTGGCTCAGGATGAACGCTAGCGGCAGGCTTAACACATGCAAGTCGAGGGGTAACATTGTGCTTGCACAGATGACGACCGGCGAACGGGTGCGTAACGCGTATAGAATCTGCCTTGTACAGGAGGATAGCCTTTAGAAATGAAGATTAACACTCCATAATGTAGTGATTCGGCATCGAAACACTATTAAACATTTATGGGTACAAGATGACTATGCGTCCTATTAGCTAGATGGTGAGGTAACGGCTTACCATGGCGACGATAGGTAGGGGGTCTGAGAGGATTATCCCCCACACTGGTACTGAGACACGGACCAGACTCCTACGGGAGGCAGCAGTGAGGAATATTGGTCAATGGAGGCAACTCTGAACCAGCCATGCCGCGTGCAGGATGACTGCCCTATGGGTTGTAAACTGCTTTTATACAGGAAGAAACCGATGTACGTGTACATCCTTGACGGTACTGTAAGAATAAGGACCGGCTAACTCCGTGCCAGCAGCCGCGGTAATACGGAGGGTCCGAGCGTTATCCGGAATCATTGGGTTTAAAGGGTCCGCAGGCGGTCAATTAAGTCAGAGGTGAAAGCCCATCGCTC
>NZ_JAJGWT010000028.1:2861-3012 GCF_021390715.1 Tenacibaculum piscium | reverse complement strand
AAATTGGTATTTGCTGATTTACAGGTCTAGCTTCTAACAAATCTGCCATTGTTCCACCAAAAAAATTCGTATCCGTTAAAATAGATTGCGCTGCTACGTTGGCATTTAAATAACCTTCTGTTACTTGTAATATTGATGAAGTATCATTGAT
>NZ_JAJGWT010000028.1:1864-2761 GCF_021390715.1 Tenacibaculum piscium | reverse complement strand
CAAAAGCGGCGTTTGTTAAAACTACGCTATTTTGTGCTTGAGTTCCGTTTCCTTCGAATCAAAATATTCATTGGCAAACACTCGCATTGCTACTGGAACAACTCCAAAAATCAAAACATCGATTGATAAATACTCACTTTGCTACTGGAACAGCTCCAGTAAATCAAAACATCGATTGATAAACACTCACTTTTACAACTCCAGTAAATCAAAACATTCATTGGTAAATACTCACTTTTACAACTCCAGTAAATCAAAATATTCATTGGCAAACACTCGCATTGCTACTGGAACAACTCCAGTAAATCAAAATATTCATTGATAAACACTCGCATTGCTACTGGAACAGCTCCAGTAAATCAAAACATTCATTGGTAAACACTCGCATTGCTACTGGAACAGCTCCAGTAAATCAAAACATTCATTGGTAAACACTCGCATTGCTACTGGAACAGCTCCAGTAAATCAAAATATTCATTGGTAAACACTCGCATTGCTACTGGAACAGCTCCAGTAAATCAAAATATTCATTGATAAACACTCGCATTGCTACTGGAACAGCTCCAAAAATCAAAACATTCATTGGTAAACACTCGCATTGCTACTGGAACAGCTCCAAAAATCAAAATATTCATTGGTAAACACTCRCWTTGCTACTGGAACARCTCCAAAAATCAAAACATTCATTGGCAAATACTCACTTTTACAGCTCCAGTAAATCAAAACATCGATTGATAAACACTCACTTTTACAACTCCAGTAAATCAAAACATTCATTGGTAAATACTCACTTTTACAACTCCAGTAAATCAAAATATTCATTGGCAAACACTCGCATTGCTACTGGAACAACTCCAGTAAATCAAAATATTCATTGATAAACACTCGCATTGCTAC
>NZ_JAJGWT010000028.1:0-1848 GCF_021390715.1 Tenacibaculum piscium | reverse complement strand
AATCAAAACATCGATTGATAAATACTCACTTTGCTACTGGAACAACTCCAGTAAATCAAAATATTCATTGGCAAACACTCACTTTTACAGATCAAGTAAATCAAAACATCGATTGATAAATACTCGCATTGCTACTGGAACAGCTCCAGTAAATCAAAACATTCATTGGTAAACACTCGCATTGCTACTGGAACAGCTCCAGTAAATCAAAATATTCATTGGTAAACACTCGCATTGCTACTGGAACAGCTCCAGTAAATCAAAACATCGATTGATAAATACTCACTTTGCTACTGGAACAGCTCCAGTAAATCAAAACATTCATTGGCAAATACTCACTTTGCTACTGGAACAGCTCCAGTAAATCAAAACATTCATTGGCAAACACTCRCWTTGCTACTGGAACAACTCCAAAAATCAAAACATTCATTGGCAAATACTCACTTTTACAGCTCCAGTAAATCAAAACATCGATTGATAAACACTCGCATTGCTACTGGAACAGCTCCAAAAATCAAAACATTCATTGGTAAACACTCACTTTTACAGCTCCAGTAAATCAAAACATCGATTGATAAATACTCGCATTGCTACTGGAACAGCTCCAAAAATCAAAACATTCATTGGYAAACACTCACTTTTACAGCTCCAGTAAATCAAAACATCGATTGATAAATACTCGCATTGCTACTGGAACAGCTCCAAAAATAAAAACATTCATTGGTAAATACTCACTTTTATAACTCCAGTAAATCAAAACATTCATTGGCAAACACTCACTTTTACAGCTCCAGTAAATCAAAATATTCATTGATAAACACTCACATTGCTACTGGAACAGCTCCAGTAAATCAAAACATTCATTGGCAAACACTCACTTTTACAGCTCCAGTAAATCAAAATATTCATTGATAAACACTCRCATTGCTACTGGAACAGCTCCAGTAAATCAAAACATTCATTGGCAAACACTCACTTTTACAGCTCCAGTAAATCAAAATATTCATTGATAAACACTCACATTGCTACTGGAACAGCTCCAGTAAATCAAAACATTCATTGGTAAACACTCACTTTGCTACTGGAACAGCTCCAGTAAATCAAAACATTCATTGGCAAAGTACCAGGGTATTTTTACGGACAAATTTAAAACATTGGTAAACATTCACTTTTACAGCTCCAGTAAATCAAAATATTCATTGGTAAATACTCACTTTTATAACTCCAGTAAATCAAAATATTCATTGATAAACACTCGCATTGCTACTGGAACAGCTCCAAAAATCAAAACATTCATTGGTAAATATTCACTTTTACAGCTCCAGTAAATCAAAACATCGATTGATAAATACTCGCATTGCTACTGGAACAGCTCCARNAAATCAAAACATTCATTGGTAAATACTCACTTTTATAACTCCAGTAAATCAAAATATTCATTGGCAAACACTCGCATTGCTACTGGAACAGCTCCAAAAATCAAAACATTCATTGGTAAATAYTCACTTTTACAGCTCCAGTAAATCAAAACATCGATTGATAAATACTCGCATTGCTACTGGAACAGCTCCAGTAAATCAAAACATTCATTGGCAAACACTCACTTTTACAGCTCCAGTAAATCAAAATATTCATTGATAAACACTCACATTGCTACTGGAACAGCTCCAGTAAATCAAAACATTCATTGGCAAACNAGTAAATCAAAACATCGATTGATAAATACTCACTTTGCTACTGGAACAACTCCAGTAAATCAAAATATTCATTGGCAAACACTCACTTTTACAGATCAAGTAAATAAAAACATCGATTGATAAATACTCACTTTTATAACTCCAGTAAATC
>NZ_JAJGWT010000027.1 GCF_021390715.1 Tenacibaculum piscium | reverse complement strand
GGTTTACGGTACGGGTTCTTATAATCTGAAGCTTAGAGGTTTTTCTTGGAAGCCTTTAGGCACACTATCAACGCATCCGAAGATTTGTTGTACTATCACATTTCACCTAGATCTGCGGATTTGCCTACAGTTCCAATAGCTACATGTTTCAACGAACTATTCCGTCAGTTCGCGGTGCTTTCATTACTCCGTCACCCCATCGCAATTATAAGAAGTACAGGAATATTAACCTGTTATCCATCGACTACTCCCTTCGGATTCGCCTTAGGACCCGACTAACCCTCAGCTGATTAGCATCGCTGAGGAAACCTTAGTCTTTCGGTGAGGGGGTTTCTCGCCCCCTTTATCGTTACTTATGCCTACATTTTCTTTTCTATCCGCTCCAGCATCCCTTACAGAACACCTTCGGCGCAAATAGAATGCTCCCCTACCACTTACGTGTCTTTCAACGTAAATCCATAGCTTCGGTAATATGTTTATGCCCGATTATTATCCATGCAAAACCGCTCGACTAGTGAGCTGTTACGCACTCTTTAAATGAATGGCTGCTTCCAAGCCAACATCCTAGCTGTCTAAGCAGTTTCACCTCGTTAGTTCAACTTAACATATATTTGGGGACCTTAGCTGATGGTCTGGGTTCTTTCCCTCTCGGACATGGACCTTAGCACCCATGCCCTCACTGCTGAGTAACATTTTATAGCATTCGGAGTTTGTCAGGAATTGGTAGGCGGTGAAGCCCCCGCATCCAATCAGTAGCTCTACCTCTATAAAACTTTCGCTCAACGCTGCACCTAAATGCATTTCGGGGAGTACGAGCTATTTCCGAGTTTGATTGGCCTTTCACCCCTACCCACAGGTCATCCAAAGACTTTTCAACGTCAACTGGTTCGGTCCTCCACTGTATGTTACTACAGCTTCAACCTGCCCATGGGTAGATCACTCGGTTTCGCGTCTACTACTACTAACTATGGTCGCCCTATTCAGACTCGCTTTCGCTACGGCTCCGGACCTTAAATCCTTAACCTTGCTAGTAACAGTAACTCGTAGGCTCATTATGCAAAAGGCACGCCGTCACACAGTTAATGTGCTCCGACCGCTTGTAGGCGTACGGTTTCAGGTTCTATTTCACTCCCTTACTTAGGGTTCTTTTCACCTTTCCCTCACGGTACTAGTTCACTATCGGTCTTTCAGGAGTATTTAGCCTTACCGGATGGTCCCGGTGGATTCATACAGGATTACTCGTGTCCCGCACTACTCAGGGTACTGCTATATTATCTTCGATTACCTATACTAGACTATCACTATCTTTGGTTTGTCTTTCCAGACAATTCTAGTTCTCTAAGATTCTAATGTCGCAGCCCTACAACCCCAATACTGCCGTAACAGTATTGGTTTGGGCTAATCCGCGTTCGCTCGCCACTACTAACGGAATCACTATTGTTTTCTCTTCCTCCGGTTACTTAGATGTTTCAGTTCACCGGGTTTGCCCCCTTTCGGGTGACATGTCTTCAACATGCCGGGTTGCCCCATTCGGAAATCTACGGATTATAAGGTATGTGCCCCTCCCCGTAGCTTATCGCAGCTTATCGCGTCCTTCATCGCCTCTGAAAGCCTAGGCATCCGCCATACGCCCTTATTTAGCTTATTGTACTTTTTGCTCTAAATATTACTATTTAGAACGAGCTCTTTATAATTATTTATTTTTATAAAAATATTGTTGTTAATCCGAAGATTAACTTCTCTATCTTGATTTCTTTACGATATCATTTTACCAATATGTCAATGAACTTTGTGGCATTTTAATGCCATACAATACTCTTGGAAATAATTGCTTATCTCCAGGCATTGCCTGGTGGAGAATATCAGAGTCGAACTGATGACCTCTTGCGTGCAAGGCAAGCGCTCTAGCCAACTGAGCTAATCCCCCATTATAAACTCTAGAATACTATTCAGAATTTGAATGTCGAATCCTCTAATCTCTAGAATTTCCTTCCTAATAATTTGCCTTTTTGTAGTCCCGGGCAGACTCGAACTGCCGACCTCTACATTATCAGTGTAGCGCTCTAACCAGCTGAGCTACGAGACTATGTATAGCTTATTATTAGTGTTTTTTAAAATTAACAGCAAAGAGTAAAATTTCCCTTTTGTAACTCACCATCTTTCTCTAGAAAGGAGGTGTTCCAGCCGCACCTTCCGGTACGGCTACCTTGTTACGACTTAGCCCTAGTTACCAGTTTTACCCTAGGTCGCTCCTTGCGGTAACGAACTTCAGGCACCCCCAGCTTCCATGGCTTGACGGGCGGTGTGTACAAGGCCCGGGAACGTATTCACCGGATCATGGCTGATATCCGATTACTAGCGATTCCAGCTTCACGGAGTCGAGTTGCAGACTCCGATCCGAACTGTGATATGGTTTATAGATTCGCTCCTGGTCGCCCAGTGGCTGCTCATTGTCCATACCATTGTAGCACGTGTGTAGCCCAGGACGTAAGGGCCGTGATGATTTGACGTCATCCCCACCTTCCTCACGGTTTGCACCGGCAGTCTCGCTAGAGTCCTCAGCATTACCTGTTAGCAACTAACAATAGGGGTTGCGCTCGTTATAGGACTTAACCTGACACCTCACGGCACGAGCTGACGACAACCATGCAGCACCTTGTGATCTGTCCGAAGAAAACTCTATCTCTAAAGCTGTCAGACCACATTTAAGCCCTGGTAAGGTTCCTCGCGTATCATCGAATTAAACCACATGCTCCACCGCTTGTGCGGGCCCCCGTCAATTCCTTTGAGTTTCAGTCTTGCGACCGTACTCCCCAGGTGGGATACTTATCACTTTCGCTTAGTCACTGAACCGAAGTCCAACAACTAGTATCCATCGTTTACGGCGTGGACTACCAGGGTATCTAATCCTGTTCGCTCCCCACGCTTTCGTCATGTACAGTAAATCAAGGGCTTCAAATTCCAATATCTAAGAGGTTTAAATCTAATGGAGAAAATAGATATTTCTATATTACAGTTCAGTTTTTAAAGGAAAGTCATAA
>NZ_JAJGWT010000026.1 GCF_021390715.1 Tenacibaculum piscium | reverse complement strand
ACTGCCATTAATAACAGCAACGACCAATACAACGGACACAAAAACCATTGATAATGTTCATGNACAATGGTTTTATGAATTTTTAGAACACGCAATAGACCATATTATTTTTGGAACTACATTAATTGAGTTTTCTGAATTTCAAAATGAAAAAATAAAACACACGATTATACCTCGCAGAAATGTTGTTACAACGCAAAAGAAAATATTTCCAGACTTGCAAAAACCTCAATTTATAGATTATGCAAATCCAATGTTTGAAAATTGGTTAATTCAAATAGGTAAAAACGGTGAACTGGGTATTTTAAATAACATTATTCCGAATCTTATTTGGCTACGTAATGTAATGCAGGCATGGGCTGAATTTTGTGAGAAATTTGGACTGCCATTAATAACAGCAACGACCAATACAACGGACACAAAAACCATTGATAATGTTCATGCCATGCTATTACAGTTAGGCGAAGCTTCCGTTGGTACTTTTCCAACTGGAACAGAAATAAAATTTCAAGAGGCAAACAGAACGGACGCTTACAACACCTATTTACAGTTTATAAAAACCAATATGGATATGGTGAGTAAGCAATTAGTTGGCTCTACAATGCTATCCGACCAAGGTTCTAATCGAAGTCAAACAGAAGTACACGAACGTACTTTAGATAAAAAAATAGCACAAGCCGATAAGCGTTTAATTTCATTTATAATTAATGACCAATTATTTCCATTACTCGAAGCACAAGGTTATAAAATAAGCCCTGAAGATATGTTTGAATTTAAACCTGCAGAAGAGGTTTTAAATTTAAAAGACCTTTGGAGTATTACTGATGGTTTGCTTAAAAGTGGGCATGAAATACCTTTAGATTGGCTTTCTAAATCATTCAATATTCCTATTGATAGTAAAAAAAAAAGCATAACGATAACTCCAAATAAACCAATAATTGCACTATCGGAACAGCGTTATCCTACGAGTTGTTGCCCAAGTACAATTGTTGCCGTTGGTGGTGCTATGGGTAGGTTATTAACCAAATTAAACAGCCAATTAATAAAAGAAATATACAATAAATCAGATACTTCAGGTATTGCTGGAAAAATGATTGTTTTGGAAGCTTTGGAGTTATTTAAAGGTTTAAAATCTAAATTTTCAAGCACTACACAATACACAGGACCTGATTTACTAATGCTTCAAATGATGGAATATAATCTGTTTGAATTTACGGCAAGTAAAACCGAAGCTCGACTATCGGCAATGACTAATTTATTAATTGATAAAGAAAATAAAAAGCTTCGTGAATACAGCGATTTTAAAGCATTGTGTGAAAAAGAAACCAAAGAATTTAACAGTAATTGGCTACAAACAGAATATAATTTATCGGTAGCCGTTGGGCAAAATTCAGCAAGTTATATCCGTATGATGGCTGAAAAAGATACGGTAACTTCTTATGTACAATATCAAACTATTGGCGATGGAAGTGTACGAAATTCACACAAAGTATTAGATGGGCGTATTTTTAATTTATCAGATAAAGAAGCCATGGATTTGGTTGCTCCAAACGGTTATGGTTGCCGATGTGAATTTGTGCAATATATAGGAGGTACTCAGGGAAAAGTAACAACAGGTAAATATGCTAAAGAATTATTAGTAGAACAAGACCCTAAATATAGAAACTCACAATTTGAAATAAACCGTGCGGATTTAAAACAAGTATTTACAAAAAAGCAATTTTATACAGATATAAAAGGACTTCCTGAAAAATTGAATAAAATGACTTTTGATAAATATGGAGCAAAATCTTATGACACTTTTAAAAACTCTTTAAATAATATTAAAATAGATACCACTATTACTGGAGATAATGTAAAAGAATTGTTTGATAAAATAAAGGATACTGATTTAATGGGATTCGAGGATTATTTAGGTAGAAAAATGATTCTAAAAGAAAAAGTATTTAAAGCACATACAAAAGGTAAATACTTAAAATCTAATGAAAATAGGCACCAGTTATTTCCACATATAAAAGATATTATTAAAAACCCAGATGAAGTTTGGTATAATAATCCTGATAGGTTAGAAAATCAATTTCAGTCAAGATATATTAAGTTTTACAAAGATAAAGTAATATCGGTTGACTGTAAATTGGATAAAGAGCAAGGTTTAGAAATAAGAACCTGGTACCCAATAAAAAAAGAAGACCTTTTATATAGAAAAGGTCTTTTGGTTTGGGATAAGTTAAATAAAACGCCTTCAATTTAATGATACCCGTGTGCTATTCTATCCCGATGAAGTGAGCCCTTATCGTTAGAGGGTCGTATAAAACTTAATACAAATATACAAAATATAAAACAAAGATTATGGCAACTTCAAAAATGACCATGTTGTTAGATTTAAGTACCAAACTTTTTGGTGGTAAACTTCAAAAATTACAAAGCAAATTTGATAAATTTGGAACTAAAGTTGGTGGAAAAATAGACAAACTAAGATTAAAATATCAAGGTTTTATTGATGAAATACCAGGATTAGGGCGTGCAATGGATTTATTAAAAAATCCAATGGCATTGGCTACCGTAGGAATACTAGGCGTTGGTATTGCCTTTGGAGCACTCGCCACAAAAGGTGTGCAAGCCGCCGAAAAGTTTGACACCGCTTTTTTGCCCATTAAACAATTGAACCTCGATAAATCAAAAGTAGAACTTGATAGTTATCGTTCCAAAATTAGAGATGCCGCTTTTGATATTGGTACAAATCTTGGCGATTCTACTAATGCAATGTACGATTTACAATCTGCTACTGGTTTATACGGTAAAGATGCTATTGATGTTTTTAAAAAAGTAGGGCGTTACTCTCAAGCAACTGGAGCTGATTTAGGCGATTCGATGAATTCCACCACAAAAGCAATGAAAGCCTTTGGTATTGGTGTTGATGATATTGATGCCTTATTAGCTTCGAACGCTAAAACCGTGCAAACAGGTATTGTTACTTTTGATGAACTAGCCAAAGTACAAACGGAATATGCAGGTGCAACAAGTGCCGCAGGGCAAAGTGTTGATGTTGGTAATAAGGTTTTTGCGATGTTTACTTCTATTAGTAAAAATGCTGA
>NZ_JAJGWT010000025.1 GCF_021390715.1 Tenacibaculum piscium | reverse complement strand
TTCTTGAAAACTATAAATATTCTTAATTTTTTCTTCTTTTTCTTAAATTATTTTTGATTCAGATTCTACAAACGAGTTAAAAAACATTTCAAAACTCTTTTTTGAAAACTATAAATATTCTCAATTTTTTCTTCTTTTTCTTAAATTTGTTTTGATTCAGATTCTACAAACGAGTTAAAAACATTTCAGAACTTTTTCTTGAAAACTAGAAATATTCTTAATTATTTTTCTTTCTTAAAATAGTTTTATTTAAAATTTTACAAATGAACTAATGTTTTTATTTGTTTGAAAATCAATTATTTATTTTATTTTGGTCAGTTTTTTTTGCTATTATTTACAACGGTTAGGCTATGATTAGTACGGGAATTAAAATTACTGAATTTCCGATTAAGCACTTAGCCAAATCTTTTTATTTTGTTTTATCTTTTTCTTTATAAAGCCAAATCAAAAAGATTTGGCGGACTTGGTTGTAAGCAAGAAGCTTTTGATTAGGCACTAAACCCCGTATTAATTATAGCCATTGTTGTAGGGCGTTGCTTATTACCCAAAAATTATTTCATTAAACATATTATTAACTCGATTATCCCACATTTGAGCACGGTTACCTTTATTTATCGTTTTTTCAATATTTGAATAGTTTAAAATTAACCTAGCTATAAGCATACGTAATTTTTCAACAGAATCATCTTTATTAAAATCTGCATCATAAGTTAAAGTTATCTTTTCCCCACTATGAACAAAATTATTCCTTTTAGTATAAAGTTCACTTAATAGTCGTGAATACTCTTTTTGTTCTGATGTAGATTTAGATATTAGTTTTGGTAATATTGCTGACAACCTTAATCTTTTTTCATTTTTTCCTTGGGTTAAAACGCTTTCAGCAATTGTCAGCAGTAATATTGTTGAAATTGAAGCATTCTGAGATAGAGATTCCGAAAACAGAAACATTCCATTTAGAAATCTTAAATCTAAATCGTCAAGTTTTTCTTTTAGATAGATACATTTTAGAAACTTATTAAATCCTCTTTTAAATTTAGGTTCGTTTAACCAACTCAAATCGAAAGGCATATCAATTTCAAAACTAAGTGGTCTATGATGTTGACGCCAATTCTCTTTAGAATAAACAGCTAAATGACTTGGCTTTTTTAGCATTCTTGTTTTAGCACGAATTAACATCGATGTTTTATCATTGTCCGTACCTTTTATTTTTCCATAATAAAAGCATTGCAACGCATATAAGATGGTCTTGATTATATTTTCTGAATTATAATGAACAAATTTTGTTTGCTGTTTTTGTTTAAGACAAAATAATGGGTATTCCCAAAAATGAGATGACCTTGAACTCTCAGTATGATTAGCAAACCAAGTTGTATTTTCCAGTTTACCACGTGTTAATCTATTTACAATTTTTATCTTCTCTTTTTTAGAATATTCTTGTGGTATAAAAGTGTAATTTCTAAATGAGATTTTTTCTTTAAACTGTGAATTCGGTATTGGAATAATTATTAAATGGTCGGAAAGATTATTATTTAAAGTATCAATAACACTTTTTATAATACTATTTACATCTTTCTCTTCACAAATAATAGGGTCATATTTAATTATACTTTCGAGTCCTTGAGTAATACCATGAATAGCAATATCTTCGTCATAGATAGCTTTTATTTCTTCTATCTTATAAAGTTCTGATATGAGATTGTAGTATGCTTTGTTCTCATAATCTATTTCTAGTATTCCATTCTTGAATGAGTTATTAGCAAATGCTGTTATAAATTCTGCAAGTCCTTTTTTTTGTTTCTTGCTTAGTTCCATCTAATATTTTTTTACTAAAGTATTTGTAAAATGCCCTACAACGGATTTGTATATGATTTGTTGCGTTATTCTGGACTAAATTTAGTAAAAAAAAATCGGAATAGAAAATCCCCCAAGGGATTTTCGTATGTAGGCGAAAACCAGCAATTAATTATATACGTTGTTAGTTTTTCGTTGCGAAACATTTTTATAAGCACGTTTTTTTGCGTTTCTAAGTTTTTTAAGAATTTAAAATTCAAGATTTGTTTATTTTTTCTTTAAAATTCTAAACATTCTTTTTTAGATTCACGTAAAACAGGTTTTTTCACGAGTTTAAAATTCAAAATTTGTTATATTTCATTAAACTTTTTCTTTAAAATTCTAAATATTCTTTTTTGGATTTACTCAAACCAGCAATTTTTCACGAGTTTAAAGATTTTCAATTTGTTAGTTTTTTTCTAAACTTTTTCTTTAAAACTCTAAATATTCTTTTTTTAGATTTATGCAAAACAGCGTTTTTTATGAGTTTAAAAATTTACGATTTATTGATTTTTAATTATTCAAAAACATTCTCAATAATTCTCTCTTTTCTTTAATATTCTCATTTTTTCTGAGCAATGAAAACTAACGTTTTTGTATATTATTTGTTGCGTATTTCGAGCAACTAATTTAGTAAATAAAAACGGAATAGGAAATCCGCCAAGGATTTTCGTAAGTTTGTCAAGAACCAGCAATAAATTATATACGGTGTTAGCAAATGCTTTTATTTAAAATTGTATTTTATTCCTAAATTCAAAATTCTGTTGTCAGTAGAAATAGGAATAATATTAATAAAATCATCATTATTTCTATCATTTCCCCACAAATAAACTTCAATATTTGTATAAAATGCTATTCTTTCAGAAAGAAAATAATTAAATCCAATTCCCGTATTTAAGTTAGTGAAAAATGAAGAAAAATCGGTGTTTTCAAGTATAGGATATGAATACTTTCTTTCAATTTCTTGATTAAAAGCTAGTCCTAGATTTAAAGACCCTTTTAAGTTTTTTAAAATTTTAAATTCCCATTGTAAGTTTATCGGAATAGAAATTACTTTTCCTTCAAAATTATATTTATTATCTGAAAAAGAAAGCCCAGTTTTAAAGTATTTTATTCTTCCTCTAATACTCCATTGGTTTGAGAAATAGTATTCTGTAAGTAGGCCGATTTGAAATGATTCACTTTTAGGTGTATCTTGGAATGAAATAATTTTGTTAAAGCCAGTTTCAACACCAAAAAACCATTTATGTTTTAAATTTGATAATTCATTTGATTGTGAATTTACTTTATTTATAAATAAAATTAAAATCAGTATTATTAATTTATTTTTCATTTAATAGTTTTTGCTAACGGATTTGTATATGATTTGTTGCGTAATTCGGGACTAAATTTAGTAAAAAAAATCGGAATAGAAAATCCCCCAAGGGATTTTCGTATGTAGGCGAAAACCAGCAATTAATTATATACGTTGTTGTAAATAGTAGCTTTTTGTTTATTCCTAACTTTGATTATTAAATTACTATTCAAAAAACCGATAAAATTTAAAATTCTACAAACGAGTTAAAAATATTTCAGAACTTTTTCTTGAAAA
>NZ_JAJGWT010000024.1:4111-4262 GCF_021390715.1 Tenacibaculum piscium | reverse complement strand
TAGTAAATGTAGATGTTTTAGCGAATAACGGAAATGGATTAGATTCAGATGTTGACGGAGATGTTTTAACGATAACTGATATCAATGGAACTACCCCAGTTGTAGATGCACCAATAACAGTAGTAGGAGGAACAGTAACATTATTATCAGA
>NZ_JAJGWT010000024.1:3601-3752 GCF_021390715.1 Tenacibaculum piscium | reverse complement strand
CTTTCCCATACACAATAAGTGATGGAAATGGCGGAACAGATACAGCGAATGTTGATGTAACTATTGATAATACACCACCAGTAGCACAGGATGATTCAGCAACAACAACAATCAATACTTCAGTAAAGGTAGATGTTTTAGCGGATAACGG
>NZ_JAJGWT010000024.1:2892-3449 GCF_021390715.1 Tenacibaculum piscium | reverse complement strand
GAACTGYAATTACTTTCCCATACACTATAAGTGATGGAAATGGCGGAACAGATAYCGCTAATGTTGCTGTAGCAATCGRTAATACACCACCAGTAGCACAGGATGATTCAGCAACAACAACAATCAATACTTCAGTAAAGGTAGATGTTTTAGCGGATAACGGAAACGGAATAGATGATGATGTTGATGGAGATACATTAACAATTACAGATATCAATGGAACTACTCCAGTTGTAGATACACCAATTAGTGTAACAGGAGGAACTGTAACTTTATTAGCAGGAGGAACATTAGATATTCAACCTGATGGAACAGGAACTGCAATTACTTTCCCATACACAATAAGTGATGGAAATGGCGGAACAGATAYMGCKAATGTTGCTGTAGCAATCGATAATACACCACCAGTAGCACAGGATGATTCAGCAACAACAACAATCAATACTTCAGTAAAGGTAGATGTTTTAGCGGATAACGGAAACGGAATAGATGATGATGTTGATGGAGATACATTAACAATTACAGATATCAATGGAACTACTCCAGTTGTAGATACA
>NZ_JAJGWT010000024.1:2742-2815 GCF_021390715.1 Tenacibaculum piscium | reverse complement strand
AGAAATTACTTTCCCATACACAATAAGTGATGGAAATGGCGGAACAGATACAGCGAATGTTGCTGTAACTATC
>NZ_JAJGWT010000024.1:530-2512 GCF_021390715.1 Tenacibaculum piscium | reverse complement strand
TGGAACAGGAGATGCAATTACTTTCCCATACACTATAAGTGATGGAAATGGCGGAACAGATATCGCTAATGTTGCTGTAGCAATCGATAATACACCACCAGTAGCACAGGATGATTCAGCAACAACAACAATCAATACTTCAGTAAAGGTAGATGTTTTAGCGGATAACGGAAACGGAATAGATGATGATGTTGATGGAGATACATTAACAATTACAGATATCAATGGAACTACTCCAGTTGTAGATACACCAATTAGTGTAACAGGAGGAACGGTAACTTTATTAGGAAATGGAACATTAGATATTCAACCTGATGGAACAGGAGATGTAATTACTTTCCCATACACTATAAGTGATGGAAATGGCGGAACAGATATCGCTAATGTTGCTGTAGCAATCGATAATACACCMCCAGTAGCACAGGATGATTCAGCAACAACAACAATCAATACTTCAGTAAAGGTAGATGTTTTAGCGGATAACGGAAACGGAATAGATGATGATGTTGATGGAGATACATTAACAATTACAGATATCAATGGAACTACTCCAGTTGTAGATACTCCAATATCAGTAACAGGAGGAACTGTAACTTTATTAGCAGGAGGAACATTAGATATTCAACCTGATGGAACCGGAACTGCAATTACTTTCCCATATACTATTAGTGATGGAAATGGTGGAACAGATACTGCGAATGTTGATGTAACTATCGGTAATACTGCACCAGTAGCACAGGATGATTCAGCAACAACAACAATCAATACTTCAGTAAAGGTAGATGTTTTAGCGGATAACGGAAACGGAATAGATGATGATGTTGATGGAGATACATTAACAATTACAGATATCAATGGAACTACACCAGTTGTAGATACTCCAATATCAGTAACAGGAGGAACGGTAACTTTATTATCAGATGGAACATTAGATATTCAACCTGATGGAACGGGAGATGCAATTACTTTCCCATATACTATAAGTGATGGAAATGGCGGAACAGATACAGCAAATGTTGCTGTAACTATCGGTAATACACCACCAGTAGCAGAGAATGATACAGCAAGTACAGCAATCAATACCTTAGTAAATGTAGATGTCTTAGTAGATAACGGAAATGGATTAGATTCAGATGTTGACGGAGATGTTTTAACGATAACTGATATCAATGGAACTACCCCAGTTGTAGATACACCAATAACAGTAGTAGGAGGAACAGTAACATTATTATCAGATGGAACATTAGATATCCAACCTGATGGAACCGGAGATGCAATTACTTTCCCATATACTATTAGTGATGGAAATGGCGGAACAGATACAGCGAATGTTGCTGTAACAATCGATAATACTCCACCAGTAGCACAGGATGATACTGCAAGTACAATGATTGATGAATTAGTAAATGTAGATGTTTTAGCGAATAACGGAAATGGATTAGATTCAGATGTTGACGGAGATGTTTTAACGATAACTGATATCAATGGAACTACCCCAGTTGTAGATGCACCAATAACAGTAGTAGGAGGAACAGTAACATTATTATCAGATGGAACATTAGATATTCAACCTGATGGAACCGGAACTGCAATTACTTTCCCATATACTATAAGTGATGGAAATGGCGGAACAGATACAGCGAATGTTGATGTAACAATCGGTAATACTGCACCAGTTGCAGAAGATGATTCAGCAAGTACAATGATTGATGTATTAGTAAATGTAGATGTTTTAGCGAATAACGGAAATGGATTAGATTCAGATGTTGACGGCGATACATTAACAATTACAGATATCAATGGAACTACCCCAGTTGTAGATACACCAATAACAGTAGTAGGAGGAACAGTAACATTATTATCAGATGGAACATTAGATAATAAAGTTACCGTTCCTCCTGTTACTGATATTGGAGTATCTACAACTGGTGTAGTTCCATTGATATCTGTAATTGTTAATGTATCTCCATCAACATCATCAT
>NZ_JAJGWT010000024.1:317-478 GCF_021390715.1 Tenacibaculum piscium | reverse complement strand
TGTTGTASTTGCTGWATCATCCTGTGCTACTGGTGSWGTATTATCGATTGCTACAGCAACATTAGCGATATCTGTTCCGCCATTTCCATCACTTATTGTGTATGGGAAAGTAATTGCAGTTCCKGTTCCATCAGGTTGAATATCTAATGTTCCTCCTGCTA
>NZ_JAJGWT010000024.1:0-207 GCF_021390715.1 Tenacibaculum piscium | reverse complement strand
TTTCCGTTATCCGCTAAAACATCTACCTTTACTGAAGTATTGATTGTTGTTGTTGCTGAATCATCCTGTGCTACTGGTGGTGTATTACCGATAGTTACAGCAACATTCGCTGTATCTGTTCCGCCATTTCCATCACTTATTGTGTATGGAAAAGTAATTTCTGTTCCTGTTCCATCAGGTTGAATATCTAATGTTCCTCCTGCTAAT
>NZ_JAJGWT010000023.1 GCF_021390715.1 Tenacibaculum piscium | reverse complement strand
CAAACAAGCTCGCCGTTTACTGTTCCAACAAAATACTCCGCACATGGTGGGTGTTTTAAGTCTAAATAATAATGCTCTTTAAAATACTTCCAGTAAGTTCCGTTTGTCTTGAAAATATCAAGTTTGATTTTTGGTCGTTCGGAAATAGATTTTTTTTTTTAAGCTCTTGCGTTGTTGTATTATAAACCCAGNCTTTAAAATACTTCCAGTAAGTTCCGTTTGTCTTGAAAATATCAAGTTTGATTTTTGGTCGTTCGGAAATAGATTTTTTTTTTTAAGCTCTTGCGTTGTTGTATTATAAACCCAGTCAGGTTGTAGCCATTCAATTATATCATAATGTGGGCTTAATAAAACTATTTTTTTCCCTTTATTACGCCTCCAACCTTTAGCAAAAGCTAATGCGCCAATCTTAGCTATTTGCCTATCTACAACGCTTGTAAATTCATCTACAACAACTTCATCTGGAGCATCAATAATTAACCTAGCCATTCCTGCCCTAAATTGTTGACCATTAGAAAGTACGTTAAATGGTTTTAGCCAACTCGGAACATCTCCAAGACCAACACTAGCTAATGCTGCGGTTACTTCTTCAAAACTTCCGTCTGGAGCAATACAATCTATAATTGGTTTACTATTATCCCAATCGGCATAAGGATTGTAAATCTTATTTTCCTTAAAAAATGATTTCCCAAGCGAGGTTTTCCCTGTTCCACTTGCGCCAATAATAAGACCAATTTGCCAATCATCATTATCAATTGGTATTTCTGCGGTGTGTTTCCATGTGTCCGCCTTATCAACGTTAAATAAACTTTTTACTCTTAAAGCTCTGTAGCTTTCAAAATCTTTTGTTTTGTGATTTACTTCTATTTTCATAATTATACGTTTACTAATCTTATTTTTAATCCTAGTTTTTTCATCTTGCTAAATAGCTCTTTTTGTTCCATTTCTGATTCTACAAGTAGAATAACTCCAAATTGTGGCTTGTAGTTAAATTTATTTTTAATCATATATAACACTTACTTTAATTAATATTCTTACTTTTGTACCTCTCACAGTAATATTTTAAACAAGCAAAGCCCAATTAGAAGACTTATGTCCTCCAACTGGGCTTTGATGCTAAATTAAATTACTGTGAGAAGTATTTATTTTGTTGGGGGACTTTTTATATCCCCATTTTGTTTCTTTTTCTTTTGATGATTTTATTACTGTTTTAGGACGTATTGCGTATGTACATCTTTTCTCCAATCCCAGCCTTGTGGTTGTGGCGTTACTCCGTTTAAAATATTTAATTGATTTTGATTCACGTAGATAGTTGTTAGGTTGGGGCTTTCTTCGCAGTGTAAGTGGATTAAACTAACATTTTTAGAGACATCTAACTCCCTTATGTTGGGTAAATGGTGGCAATATAATTTAACCAACCTAGTGTTTTTAGAAACGTTTAGTGTTTCTAAGTCATTATCTAAACAGGACAGAACAGTTAAACTAACATTCTTAGATACATCTAACTGTTTTAATTTATTACTGTAGCAAATTAAAACAGTTAATAGGACATTCTTAGTTACATTTAGCGTAGTTAATAGTGGGTTACTGATACAAGATAAATAAGTTAAACTAACGTTCTTAGATACATCTAACTGTTTTAATTTATTACTGTAGCAATTTAGTTTAGTAACCCCTCGACTAGATTTAACAACAACAGTTTCACTCCCTACATTTGCACTAAGGTCAATTGTTGGCGTGTTATATTCAGTATTTGCTTCTTGACGGTAAATATTACCCCTAGCGTGGTATTTAATTACGCTTGTACTTTTAGCTCCATTAACCTTCCAATAACTCGCATTACTCGTGGTTGTTAAAGTAATTTCCTGCATTCCATATCTTCTTGAACTTGCCATTCCCATAATTACGCACGTATTAATTGCCCGCAAACGAAATACTCATTTGCTCCTGTTTTTGTAATTTCAATCATTGAATTTTGCCCATCAAATTCGAGCGTATCATTGATATTTTTTAATTCATTTGCAGTTCCTGATCTAGCTACTTTGCACGTTCCTGTTCCTTTGTAGAAATACTGCGCTTTGTCGCCAATTCGTGGAAATGAAGCGGTGTTTAGAATAATTTCAGTATTTGCGTTATTTAGTGGTACGATATTGCCAACATCCGAAGCTTTTGCCGTGTAGCTTGTTACTGTTGATAGCGGTTTTACGGTTTGTCTTGAGTGTACGTTTTCAAGAAGTGCTATTTCTTTGAAGCCGTTAGCACCATCAACTCCATAGCTTTGCAGGAAGTATCTATCCTTCCCTGACCACTTGAATATCGTAAAACTTTTATACTGCGAAGACAAATCGGATACATCTCTATGATTAAAATGTGTAATTCCACCGTAACGAAAAGGATATAGATTTAGAGGGTCACTAGTAATCGTGTGATTGCTAATAGAAGTAATATTCTTATCAAAAGTAGCCGTAGCAGTATCAACGTCAAAACCACCATTACTAAGCACAAAATCACTAGCATTTTTACCTTCTAAAGCTTTTGCGTTGATTTGTAAAATATCAATATTTTTTTTTGATAAATTTTCTTCCGTAAATATCTTTTTAAACCCCCTCGAAGTACCGTCTAAATCATAAAACTGTACATATAAATCATTAGATAATGTTCCTTTCCATAAGCTGAAACTTCTCAGCTGACTTTCTGTAGTTCCTGTGTCGTTTCCAAAATTAAAATGAGCTGTCGCTCCGTTTTCTTCAGGAAATCCTGTTGAACCGTGTCTGTTTGTTATTAGTGTTATACCTTCTCCGAAATTTCGATTCCATATACCCTCTGCTGTGAATGGATTGAAAGCTTCAAGAGAGCTCATCATCTTAGTGTCGATATAATTTTTGGTATAATACATGTCATTGTGACTATGATTAAGCAGACCAATGTTCTTTTGGGCAATTTTTTGTTGTTCCAGCGAAAGATTTTGAAAAGCAACATAGCTCACTTTATTAGCTATTGACGTGACTAAAGCATTATCGGCAGCAGTCATTTCGGCTAACAATTCTTGAATTGAATTAATTTCAACATCTGGATTATTTAGCAATATCTGAACAACTTCATTCATTGCTAGTAAAAGAGCGCTGTCAGATTCTTGTTTATTATAAACGTCTTGTTTAGCTACGTAATAACTTGGCAATTGATTGCCAAGTTTTAAGGAGTTTACGGCAGTTCCTGTTTTATCCAATTTACCGTTCCAATTTGCACGGTCATTTTCCGAAGGATGCAATATTTCATCTTGTAAATGCGTATTAAACGCTTGTTTATCCGCCTTGGCGATTAACAAGTTATTTAAACCCTCAATATCTTGGACACTAATATTTTCATCAATCCAACGAATCCATTTAAAGAAGTTATAAAATTGTTGTTGGGAAGGCTTGTCGTGTGTTTCAAACCATTTTTTTACGTTCTCTTGATGTTTCATTATCCTATAAATTGAATTGGTAATGCCACAATGTATGGCGGTAAATTATTGTGTGGTTTATCATTTCCTTCATTATCTGTTGTAAAATGATGAGTATGACTTCCTGAATCTTTTATTAAACCGTCACCACTAACAAATGCACGTTTCCTATCTTGTCCAGCAAAATTACCACCACCATCTAAAACAGAACCCGTTCCACTACCGCCAGAACCGTCCATTACATCATGATTATGACTACCAGCAGAATGTGTTTGCCCTTCATGTTGATGACTTGGCAGTTCAGAAGTTGTTAGTTGATGTGTTTTTTCACCGCCTTTTTTACCAATGGTATTAAATTCTGTTTGATTAGCATCGTACCCAACGAGCATACGCCCTAAAATATTATCAGTTCCGTTTTGACCATTTGCGATAAACCATCCTCTTTGCAAATCTTTTTGAGCGACACTTGTACCAACGTATTTTATTTCTTTATACATTGGCTGATTTATATAAAATCGTTTAAAATCACTCCAAGGAATTGAATTTACTGAAACTCCAAAAGTTGCATAACGAGTAAAATAAACAGGTTTTTCGGTTTTATCTTCAAAAGTTGCTTTTGTTTCTTCTTGAATAATGACAACGCTATTTTGCTTTATACCGCCACGGAATTCTAACAACTCGCCATCTAAATAAATAAAACCGTTTGTTATTTGGTTTCCAATAACTTCACATCCGCTGATAATTGTTTTATCGCCTGCCAAAAAACCAAAAGCATTAAAAATCTGCCATGCTTTTTGCATTTCTGTAAGCGTATTTGTTTCCAAAGGAAAACCGCCATTTTGTTGAAAATCAAGATAATTCATATCGCAATTATTTTATATTTTTTTGTTCCTTTTTTGAATATTTCAATCCACTTTTCGAGTGTTATTTTTCTTGATTTTACAATGCTATCTGGTACGTAAACAATAAAATCAATTCCTGTGTCGGCATAATCAGTTTTATCATTTATAAAAAGTTTACCAAGAAATACTGGTTTTTGTTCCGCTCTGGTATAAATATAATGTCGCTCAAATTGATTGCCATCACCAATTCTGATACGTCTTAAATCGGCATCAAAAACATCATTTAAAGCTTTACGTAAATAACATCTTTGCCCATTATGATTTAAAATAAATTCATCAGCAACCCGCATTTTTAAAAATTCGCCGTGTAAATTAGCTACTGGAGATACGAGCGTTTTTATAAAACCAATCATTTTTGGTTTGCGTAAATCGGTGGGTAATAAAAGTATTGCCCATTTATAAAAATCAATATTATACCACATAACTAATGTTTTCAAAAGTTTCAATTTCGAAATAACCACTTGCGGGTATTTTGCTAACTTCAATTAATTGAGGTGTTCCGTGTGTATCTTTTGAAGCGTCTAAAGAGCTACTTTTTACCTCCACAATATGTGCGATTTTAACGCCTTTAATTGCTTGTAATTTATCAACTAAACTTTGCAATATTAACTCGCCATCAAAAGGCAATTCTTTCATAAACTGCTGTAAAGCCTCCTCAATTGGTTTATTTCCGTGTAATATTGACATACCAGTTTCATCTAAAACTAAGGCATCTCTATAAATTTTTAAGGTTAAAAATAGTTTATCCGCTAAATGATTGATAACGGTAATATCATCTCCAGCAAATTTAATTTCTTCAAAATACTGCTCTAAAGATTCTTCTTGTTGTGACGTAATTCTTGAAAGTTTTCCGTTTATTTCGGTGGCGACTTTTATAACAATTGTTCCTGGTACTTCGCCATCATTTGCGGTGGCATATTTTATAATTTTTGAAGCGTCTATTTCTTCGGATGTTGCTGTTTCATTTTGAAATTTATCGGTATCGGCAATTAAATCAAAACCATTTTGAAAAGCCAATGCCATAATTCTGTACCATGACAATGTTCCTGCTTTTTCGTGTGCCAATCTATAATCGATGTACTTTCGGTGGGCATCAAAATAGCTTCGTAAATCTTGAAAACAAAAAGCCACGATAAACAAAAACAAATTCCAAATAGATACTTTGCTAGTACTATTCAAGTCTTTTAAGGAACTTTCATTTTCCTTAACAGCTATCATTTTATTTTTAATTTCTTGTACTTTCATGGTTTTTTCAGGTCTTTTTTTGAATTATTTCTGAGCTTTAGCTTACTTTAAAATCAATTCCAATTGCCCAACATCCAATTCCTTCACAACCTATAATTGCATCAATATTAGTTTGTGTTAATGCGGTAGCGGGGAGTATTTTTTTTGCTTGATAATAGTTTAAATGGTCTTTATTATAAATAACATTTTCGGGAATAATAATTTTATCTCCAGTTTCAATAACCTCACTTGGTGCTTTATGATTCGCTTTTGCAATTAAAGAGGCATTAACCGCCAATCCTGTTGTTAAGATTGCGATATCCAAAAAAGATTGTTTATTGAGTGCTATTATTTGCATCTTTAAGTTGCTTTTTTAACAATTTGTTTTCAGTGTCTTTTTCTCGTAGCTCTCTTTTTAAAGAAAGTATAAATTTGTTTTTTAGCTTTATCTCATCTTCTAACAAGTTATTTTTTCGTTTATAAGAAGACTCTAGTTGGCTCATTTCTTCTGTCATCATTTGAAACTTTCGTTCCCATAACTGAGAAGTTTCTTGATATTTTTTT
>NZ_JAJGWT010000022.1 GCF_021390715.1 Tenacibaculum piscium | reverse complement strand
CCTGCGGAGTATGATAAAATGTTTAACGCTAAATACAATAAATAATGCCAGCATTAGTAGATGGAATATGGTTAGAACAGTATGTGGAGCCACAATTATTAGAGGAGTTTAAAAATTTCAACGATGATTTTATCGNAAAACTAGCAGAAAAAAGCCCTGCGGAGTATGATAAAATGTTTAACGCTAAATACAATAAATAATGCCAGCATTAGTAGATGGAATATGGTTAGAACAGTATGTGGAGCCACAATTATTAGAGGAGTTTAAAAATTTCAACGATGATTTTAAATGGCAAAAAGAAGATCCAAAAGGATTGGAAAAACTAGCAGAAAAAAGCCCTGCGGAGTATGATAAAATGTTTAACGCTAAATACAATAAATAATGCCAGCATTAGTAGATGGAATATGGTTAGAACAGTATGTGGAGCCACAATTATTAGAGGAGTTTAAAAATTTCAACGATGATTTTATCGGAACTCTTAAACGCCCAAATCCTGCCGCAATTGACAAGGATGGTATCAAGTTTAATAAGTTAATCAATAATGTTGGTTTTCATATAAATAAAGGAGATGCTTTTACGCCACAATCAATGACTGGTAAAAAAGGATTGGTAAACTGGGATAAGTTAGATACGGATTTAACTCAAGTTACAGATGCGGAATTAAGAGCCATGGCTTTTGATAAAGATGCAGCTATTAGAGTGAAACATTCCGAATCTTTTAAAATTGGTGTTCGTGATTATGCGATGCACAAATTAGCACCAGAAAAACATGTTGCTGGTAAAATGCCAATTTTAAGAACTACGGGGGCCGTAATTAACGGAAGAAGACGTTTAACTTATACAGATTTAGTTGATTATTTAGTGCTATTAGAAGGTTTGAATCTTACAGATAAATCAGCTTGGCACATGATTTTAAGCGATCATCACAAGTCAGATTTATTACACGATAGAGGTGCAACAAACAATTATCGTGATTTAATTATCAACCCAAAAACAGGTGCTATCGAACGCTTCTTTAATTTGAAGTTTTTTGAGAATAATAGTTCTGTTTATTACGACGCATCAGGAACGTTAAAATCTCAAGGAGCAGTAGTTGGTGCTAACGACCAAAAAGGGTCTGTGTTTTATTACGCACCAAATACGGTGTATCATATTGAAAGCGTACAAACTTTATTTAAACCAATGAATACAGATACACGAAATGCGAATCCGACAAGTGAGTTTAGATTGCATTCTTACGGTTTATGTGACAAAAAGCAAGAGCACGGTTTTGGTGCAATTGTAAGTGCTAACGAGTAATTCTTTAAAGTGATGACAAGAGAACAAAGAAAACAAGCCTACGAAATATTAGGTAAGTTCCAAGATGCCGAAGCTGTTTACATCAACCCAAAAGGAGAATTTTTTACAGAAAAATACTTGGGCGATAATAGTCTTAAAGCAGGTGAAAAATTAGAAGTTGTAAAGAGAAAATCAGTTTCTCCTACGCAAAAACAGGCTGAAAAGGAGGCGGAAGAAAAAACTCAAAAAGAAGCAGAACAGCGAGCTTTAGAAGATGCCCAAACGGAAGCTGAAGAAGAAGCTTTAAAAGAAGCAGATAATAAAGATAGTACTAAAGCCAATTAAATTATGTCGAATATAAATGGTGTAAGTATAAAAAAAGGACAACAGGGTGCAAATGTACTGGGGGGTGCAGATTCTGTAAGTGGAATAATTGTAGGGGCGGTTTCCGCTCCTACACCACTTGGTTTCGATAGCTCTAAAGTAGTTTACAACATGAAAGATGTCGAATCTTTAGGAATTACGGAAACTTTCGATGCTACGAAAAACACAATTTTACATAGGCATCTAAATGAATTTTACCGAAACGCTGGAGATGGTACTGAATTGTACCTAATGGTTGTGGAAAGTGGATTAAGAACAATGAGCTCTATTTGTGAAGAACAGGCTAAAAGAATGTTAGCTTTTGCGAAAGGAAAAATTAAACAAATAGCTATTGCCTATAATGAACCTGGTCAATATACCATGTTAAATGGAATGCCTGAAAATGTGTATAGCGCAATTCCAAAAGCTCAAGGATTAGCTTTATGGGCCTACAATAACCACATGCCTTGTCAAGTGTTTTTAGAGGGATATAACTGTGGAAATAATGCCGCTAGTATGGCTAATTTAAGAGAAATAGAAAATCTTAATGCCACAAAAGTTTCTGTATTTATTGGTCAAGATTACCATTATGCAGAAACACAAACAAAGACACCTACAAATCGTCATTTTGCGGATGTCGGTAGTTTATTAGGTATTTGTGCCAAGGCGAAAGTAAATGAAAATGTTGGTAATAATGAAAAATTCAATATTACCGATGCCACAAAAGATGCTTGGCTAGAACCTGGTTTATCATCACATACACAAAATGATGAAATATTTGAGGACCTGCAAACACTTGAAACTAAAGGCTATCTTTTTGGTTTAGAATATACAGGTATGGCGGGTGTTCGTATAAATAACGACCACACTTGTACGCCTATTATTGTAGATGCAAACAACAAAGTTAACGAGCATACTATTGCTTATGGGCGTGTTTTAGATAAAGCTGTAAGAGGTTTGCGAACGGCATATTTACCTAAGGTAAAAACAGATTGGGTAGTCAATAAAGATACAGGTAAAATTCCTCCAGGAGTAGTTGTTGCTTTAGAAGATATTGGCGACAAAGTTTTTGAAGATATGGAGCAACATAGCGAAATTACATTCGGTAAAACCTTTGTTGATAAAGACAGCGATTTAATTGTTTCTAAAGAGTTGAAAGTTTCCTTTGTTTTAGTTCCTAAAGGAGCAATTGGTGAAATAAAAGGAACTATTAATTTAAAAACACAAGCGTAAAATGTCAAAAGTTACAAGAAACGGAAAAGCATACGATTCTGCAGATGTAAAAGTTCAACTAAATGGAGTTCCTTTAGAAGTAACTAAAATTACCTACGGAAACGAACAGGAAAATCAATTGAATTATTCATTGGGAGCAAATCCTACTTCATGGTCACACGGTAAAATAAAACCAAATGCGTCAATAGCTATAATGATGCATGATATTACTCCGTTTGAAACTGCATCAAAAGGAAGTATTATGAATATCAAGCCTTTTTTGATTACCGTAGAGTTTGTCAATGAGTTCAATATTATAATTGTGGATACTATTTTGGCGAAATTTCAAAATGAAGGTCGTGAAGTATCTGGCGACATGGGGCTGGTAAAAGATTACGATTTATTTGCTTTAAAAGTGAAATTAAACGTAGCACCTTAATTTTTTAAAATAAGGTTTTAAACAAAAAAATTAAACAAGATTTAAATACCCTTTAAAATGGCATTAAAAGAAGTTAGTAAAGAAGTAAAAGAAACGCTAAAAAAAGAACACGGCGACAAATTAAAATCGTTGATTTTACCATTAGACGATTTTAATATTGACGAGCTGGAAGTATTGGCAATTATTCCAAAGCGTAGCGTTGTGGGGCAAACGATGAAATTCATGCAATCTGATCCAAAAAAAGGACAAGAAATTTTAGTGAAAAATTGTTTGCTAACAAGTAAAGAAGAAGTGGTAAACGATGACGGATTGTTTTATGCCGTTGCGGGTTTATTAATGGATTTAATTCCAATACGCCAGGGAAAGTTTGGGAAAGTTTAGAGCGATGTTCTAGGCTTAACGAAGAAGAAGCATTCGATTTATATTTTAAGGCGGATGCTTTGATTAGTCATTTTTTGCATATCCCGTTTCCTGAAAAATTAACGGATGATGTTTGGGCTATAAAATGGGCACAAATAAACTGGTTATCAACTCAAGGTATTTTAACAATAAAAACAAATGAATAACGGAGAAGCCATTGTTATAAATTTAGCAGCTCGTTATGCAGCCGCTTTTGGAGCGGTTGCAATTAGCAAATTACTAAACAAAGCAATACTTATTAAAGAAGATAATAAGTATGATGTTGAATTTTATGGCGATGCTCGTTCAGATGCCGAAAATATCACTTTTGAATATGCGGGCGAAGAATTGTTATTTGGCGAAATGCTTACTGGTAAAAATGCTACTACATACGCACCGCCGTTAATGGTAAGTTTTTCTCGAGAGAAAAATTTAATTGAAACGGAAGCATCAGGAAGTGATAGCGTTGTTGTGGAACGTTGGGGTACAAAACCGTGGTCTATTGATATTCGAGGTATTTTAATAGATGTTGAAAATCGTCAATATCCTATGAATAAAATAAACCTATTAGCTCGTTTTTTTGAGCATAACGATATTATTGAAGTTGTTGGCGAACAGTTTTATGACAAAGATATTGATAGTATTTATTTAACCGCCGTTTCAATAACGCCAGTAGAAGGTTTTGCCGATACCGTACAAATTAGTTTATCGGCTAAAAGCATAAAAGGAGTTAATTACACGCTATTAAATCCGATGTAAAATGAATTATCAGTATTATAATATTGCCGTAAAAATCACTATTAATGAAGCAATACAATTTGGCGTTGTAGAATCTATTTATATAGAAAATACTATTGAAAAGTTTTCAGATACTGCTAAAATTACACTTCCTAGAGCGTTTAAAAATGCACAGGAAAATGGCGAAAATGTATCATTGGCACAAAAGAACTTGCTCGAAATCATAAAATCAGGCGATACTATTAAAATAGAAGCTGGATATAACGACGAGTTAAAAGTAGAATTTGAAGGTTATATTGATGAAATTGGTGCAGAAATTCCGTTGCTTTTAATCTGTGAAGATGAAATGTATCAACTGAAAAAGAAAGAAAAAATAAATAAAACTTTCGCTTCAGTAACTTTAGAAGAACTGTTAAAGTTTATTGCTCCAGCCTATGAAATTGAAGCTTTAAATATGCCTCTTGGTAAATTTATGATTGAAAATGCAACGCCTTATAAAGTTATTGAAGAACTCAAGCAACAATATGGGATTCGATGTTATTTTAAAAATAAAGTTTTAATCGCAGGGCTTACCGTTGATTTTAAACCCGCAGTATCGCATGATTTTGTTTTTGGTAAAAATATCCGCAATTCTAACAGTTTAATATATGAAACGAAAGAGCAACGGAAACGATTTTATAAAGCGATTAGTCATCAAACAGGAACTTCTAAAAAGATAACCTATGAATATGGCGATACAAGTGGCGATCATAGAACATTGCATTTGCCTTTAAATTTATCAGAAAATGAAGTAAAAGAATGGGTGCATAAAATACACGACGCTCATGTTTATACAGGCTACGGTGGTGCATTAGATAGTTGGGCAATTCCTTTTACAAATGCTGGAGATAGCATAAAATTAACAGATCCAAACTATCCAGACAAACATAGAGATATGACTCTTTTTGTGGAGAGTGTTATTGTAAATATTAATAAATCTGACGGATACAAACGAACAAATAAGGTATCCTTTAAAATCAAATAAAATGATGTTTAAATATTGTTTAAGTATGCTTTTAATAGTTTGTTTAATAAGTTGTAAAACGATTAATCCACCTATTGAAAACACAAGTATTGAATCTAAAAAAAATATAAAAGAAATATTGAGAGATACTATTTTTTCAACCAAAAAAGATAGCTCTTTTTATTTCGCTTACATTAAATGTATTAATAATAATCCGATACTTGTTTCCCAAGAAGAAAATAAAAAAAGCAATTTTTATTATAATTCAGCAATTCCAAAGGAAATATCAGGAGAAATTTTAAAGCCTCCAAGGGTACATTTAGAGAATAATATTTTAAGTGTGAGTTGCAAAGCTAAAGCCCAAAAGCTGTTTGTAAAATGGAAAGAACAACATATTCAAGAGCAAATAAGTAAAATTAAAACAATAACACTACCCGCTAAAATTATTGAAAAACAATTGAGCTGGTGGCAAAAGCTTTGGATTTCGGCAGGTAAAATTTCAATAGTAATTATAAGCGTTTGGCTTTTAACAAAAATATCATGGAAGAGTTTGTTCGGGCTATTAATTCGGTTTCTAAAAAGTATTTAAAAACAAGTATCGGCAAAGTAACTGAAATTACAGAAACTACTTGCACCGTTGAAAGAGAACATTTATCTGAATTATTAGACGTGCGTTTAAATGCCGTTGTTGGCGATTTTGAAAGTTCTTTTATTGTATATCCAAAAATAAACTCGGAGGTTTTAGTTGTTGAAATTGAAAATAATCCGCAAGAAACAGCCAT
>NZ_JAJGWT010000021.1 GCF_021390715.1 Tenacibaculum piscium | reverse complement strand
AAGCAAATAAATCGTAATCTTTTACCAGCCCCATGTCGCCAGATACTTCACGACCTTCATTTTGAAATTTCGCCAAAATAGTATCCACAATTATAATATTGAACTCATTGACAAACTCTACGGTAATCAAAAAAGGCTTGATATTCATAATACTTCCTTTTGAGGCAGTTTCAAAAGGAGTTATATCGTGCATCATTATAGCTATTGATGCGTTTGGTTTTATTTTACCGTGTGACCATGAAGTCGGATTTGCCCCTAATGAATAATTCAATTGATTTTCCTGTTCGTTTCCGTAGGTAATTTTAGTTACTTCTAAAGGAACTCCATTTAATTGAACTTTTACGTCGGCAGAATCGTATGCTTTTCCGTTTCTTGTAACTTTTGACATTTTACGCTTGTGTTTTTAAATTAATAGTTCCTTTTATTTCACCAATTGCTCCTTTAGGAACTAAAACAAAGGAAACCTTCAACTCTTTAGAAACAATTAAATCACTGTCTTTATCAACAAAGGTTTTACCAAATGTAATTTCGCTACGTTGCTCCATATCTTCAAAAACTTTGTCGCCAATATCTTCTAAGGCAACAACAACTCCAGGAGGAATTTTACCCGTATCTTTATTGACCACCCAATCTGTTTTTACCTTAGGTAAATATGCCGTTCGCAAACCTCTTACAGCTTTATCTAAAACACGCCCATAAGCAATAGTATGCTCATTAACTTTGTTGTTTGCATCTACAATAATAGGCGTACAAGTGTGGTCGTTATTTATACGAACACCCGCCATACCTGTATATTCTAAACCAAAAAGATAGCCTTTGGTTTCAAGGGTTTGCAGGTCCTCAAAAATTTCATCATTTTGTGTATGTGATGATAAACCAGGTTCTAGCCAAGCATCTTTTGTGGCATCGGTAATATTGAATTTTTCATTATTACCAACATTTTCATTTACTTTCGCCTTGGCACAAATACCTAATAAACTACCGACATCTGCAAAATGTTTACTTGCCTGTTTCTTTGCATAATTATAATCTTGACCAATAAATACAGAAACTTTTGTTGCGTTAAGATTTGCTATTTCTCTTAAATTAGCCATACTAGCGGCATTATTTCCACAGTTATATCCCTCTAAAAACACTTGACAAGGCATGTGGTTATTGTAAGCCCATAAAGCTAATCCTTGAGCTTTTGGAATTGCGCTATACACATTTTCTGGCATTCCATTTAACATGGTATATTGACCAGGTTCATTATAGGCAACGGCTATTTGTTTAATTTTTCCTTTCGCAAAAGCTAACATTCTTTTAGCCTGTTCTTCACAAATAGAGCTCATTGTTCTTAATCCACTTTCCACAACCATTAGGTACAATTCAGTACCATCTCCAGCGTTTCGGTAAAATTCTTTTAGGTGCCTATGTAAAATTGTGTTTTTCGTAGTATCGAAAGTTTCCGTAATTCCTAAAGATTCGACATCTTTCATGTTGTAAACTACTTTAGGGCTATCGAAACCAAGTGGTGTAGGAGCGGAAACCGCCCCTACAATTATTCCACTTACAGAATCTGCACCCCCCAGTACATTTGCACCCTGTTGTCCTTTTTTTATACTTACACCATTTATATTCGACATCATTTAATTGGCTTTAGTACTATCTTTATTATCTGCTTCTTTTAAAGCTTTTTCTTCAGCTTCCTTTTCGGCATCTTCTAAGGCTTGCTGTTCTGATTCTTTTTGTGCTTTTTCTTCAGCTTCCTTTTGGACATCTTCTAAGGCTTGCTGTTCTGCCTCCTTTTCAGCCTGTTTTTGCGTAGGAGAAACTACTTTTCTCTTTACAACTTCTAATTTTTCACCTGCTTTAAGACTATTATCGCCCAAGTATTTTTCTGTAAAAAATTCGCCTTTTGGGTTGATGTAAACGGCTTCGGCATCTTGGAACTTGCCTAATATTTCGTGGGCTTGTTTTCTTTGTTCTCTTGTCATCACTTTAAAAGAATTTACTCGTTAGCACTTACAATTGCACCAAAACCGTGCTCTTGCTTTTTGTCACATAAACCGTAAGAATGCAATCTAAACTCACTTGTCGGATTCGCATTTCGTGTATCTGTATTCATTGGTTTGAATAAAGTTTGTACACTTTCAATATGATATACCGTATTTGGCGCATAATAAAACACAGACCCTTTTTGGTCGGTAGCACCAACTACTGCTCCTTGAGATTTTAACGCTCCTGATGCGTCGTAATAAACAGAACTATTATTCTCAAAAAACTTCAAATTAAAGAAGCGTTCGATAGCACCTGTTTTTGGGTTGATAATTAAATCACGATAATTGTTTGTTGCGCCTCTATCGTGTAATAAATCTGACTTGTGGTGGTCGCATAAAATCATGTGCCAAGCTGATTTATCTGTAAGATTCAAACCTTCTAATAGCACTAAATAATCAACTAAATCTGTATAAGTTAAACGTTTTCTTCCGTTAATTACAGCGCCCGTAGTTCTTAAAATTGGCATTTTACCAGCAACATGTTTTTCTGGTGCTAATTTGTGCATCGCATAATCACGAACACCAATTTTAAAAGATTCGGAATGTTTCACTCTAATAGCTGCATCTTTATCAAAAGCCATTGCTCTTAATTCTGCATCTGTAACTTGCGTCAAATCCGTATCTAATTTGTCCCAGTTTACCAATCCTTTTTTACCAGTCATTGATTGTGGCGTAAAAGCATCTCCTTTATTTATATGAAAACCAACGTTATTGATTAACTTATTAAATTTGATACCGTCCTTGTCAATTGCGGCAGGATTTGGGCGTTTAAGAGTTCCGATAAAATCATCGTTGAAATTTTTAAACTCCTCTAATAATTGTGGCTCAACATACTGTTCTAACCATATTCCATCTACTAATGCTGGCATTATTTATTGTATTTAGCGTTAAACATTTTATCATACTCCGCAGGGCTTTTTTCTGCTAGTTTTTCCAATCCTTTTGGATCTTCTTTTTGCCATTTGTCAAAATCCCAAGTAGCACGAGTTTCAGGTTGCCCAGAACTACCGTTTTGAATTGCATCTGCAATATTTGGAGCGGCATTATTTTTTGGAGATTTTAGCACAATTCTTAAAGCTTCAACACCTGCTGATTCTCCTATTTTAGCGTAAACTTCTCTTTGCGTAGCATCGAATAGTTTATCCTTTTCGGCAGTATCTAAAAGGGCTTTTATTTCACCTTTTTTATAATCCGCCAAGGCAGTTTCAGCAACTTTACGAGCTTGTATTTCTGTTTGTAATTGAGCTTGTACCGCCGTTATAATAGCAGTATCTGAACTTTGTGCAGTAACTTCCGATAAGCCCAAAGCCGTAATCAGTGGTTGTTTCATATTCGTTTTTTTTATCGTATTTGTTTTATTAATTGGTGTGGTTAACAAGGCTGCATATCTACTAGATACTTCTGAAATTTGTAAAGCGGTAGGGTCTTCAATAACTACTGGAAGTTTTACAACCGCAGGAATTATTTTAGATACCAAGCCTAAAGCCAAGCATTTTTCGGCATCAAACCAGTTATCACCAACTAACCATAATTTTACTTTTGCTTCTGGTAAACCTGTTTTTGCAACTAACTTTCTTACAAAATCTTTTTCCATTGACCGCAATAAGTCAACTTCTTTTTGAATTACATCGGCAGTACCACGAGGGTTTGCCGATGGCGCATGAATCATTAAATATCCATTATCTACTATTTCAACATTTTCAATAGCTGTTGTGGCTATAGCTCCCATACTAGCGGCAATTCCATCAACCACAAGCTTGCTAACTTTTGTTGATTTATTTAGACCATTAAAAATGAAATTTCCCGCAAAAACATCGCCACCAACAGTATGCAGATGTACTTCTACATCGTCATATTCAGCTTCTATTCTGTTTAGGCATGAAACAAAATATTCGCCATCACCATTCCAAATTCTGCCGTATGCTTGTAGTTTATTTCCAAGGGTTCTTATAATCATTTTAACGGATGTTTTTACCTGATTTTTTGGCAAACATAAAGCTGTAATATGGATATAAAAACTACTTAAGTAATCGTTGCAATACACTGAAAATAAGTAGTTTGTTTTTTTGATTTTTGTTATAAAACACATAATAATCAATGGCTAAAAGAACAAATAATGAACCTATAAGAGCAATCGCACAACGAATGTTCGTGGAGGAAGGACTCAACGCAAAAGCCATTGCCATTGCGTTGGATAAAACAGAACAAACTATCGGAAGGTGGCGTAAAGGTTTTGGTGATAATCCTATTAATTGGGATGAAGAACGAAAACAGTTTTTAGCAACGCCTCATAATATTCGCAAATTAATTGCCAAAGAACTTTCTCAACTTGTAGAAGGAAAAAAAGCCGAGCTAGATATGAAAGCAATTCAGGCGGCTATTAAGGCTTTGCAAGATATGGCAGATGAAACTTCCGTAGAAGTTGTATATACGGTATTCAAAGAGTTTGATAACTGGATGGCGGAGCAAGAACCCGAAATTGCAATTAGCTTTTTAGAATGGCATAAAAATTATTTATTACACAAAGCACAACAAACATCATAATGAGCGCTATCGGATTAAATACAGCAATGGAAAAGTTGCTAAAAAGTTATGATGCTCACTGTAAATCAGTAGAGCAATCTACTTTTATAGACCTTAACCAAACACCAGCCGAACGTAGAAATAAAATAAAAGCCTTAGAAAAAAACTATATTGCTTGGTTTGCCGAAATGTTTCCGCAATACGCAAAAGTTGAAAGTGCTTGGTTTCATAAAAAGATAGCAAAGCTTTTAATAGATAATGATGTTTGTAATTTACTAGCTGAAATATATCGGTCTGGAGCAAAATCAGTGCATTTATGTATGGGTATTCCGTTGTATTTGTACGTTACTAAACGAATGAAATTTATGCTTTTAGTTGGGCAAACCGAACCAAAGGCAAAAAAACTAATTTCAGATATTCAAAGTCAATTAACGCACAATCGTAGATTTTTACATTATTACGGTAAAAAATTTAAGTTTGGCGATTGGGCTTCTGGTGATTTTACCACAACCGATGACGTTAAATTTATCGCCATGGGTATTGGTCAATCGCCTCGTGGTTTACGTGAAGGAAATGAACGACCTGATTATATTGTTGTTGATGATGTAGATACAAAAGAACGCTGTTATAATGATGTTCGAAGTCAAAAAGCAGCCGAATGGGTTTGGGAAGATTTAAAGGGAACTTTTGATGAAGGTGGTAAATTTCAACGCTTTGTAGTTGCTAATAATAACTTTCACAAAAATACTGTAATCAATCAGCTAAAAGCAGATTTTACGCTAAATAATAAAAAGGCAAAGGAGTTTGGTTTTAAGAAAAAACACTTTGTAGTAACCGTAAATGCCGTTAAAAACTTAACGACTTTCGAGCCTAATTGGCCCGCAAAAACAAGTGCAGAATATTGGCGTGAAAAATACCATTCTACGCCGCATCGTTCTTTTATGCGTGAATATATGCACAAGCATATTGTGGAAGGTGCTATTTTTAAAAATGAATATATCAGTTATAAAAATAGATTAAAATACAGCCAATATGATGCTTTATGTTTTTATGGCGATTTATCGTACAAAGATGCAGGAGATTTTAAAGCCATGGTATTCGTTGGAAAAAAAGGACGTGAATTTCATTTATTAGATTGCTTTGTTAGGCAAACATCTCGATACAATGTAGCAAAATGGTTATATGAAAAGGTAGAAGATGAAAATTTACTTCAATACAATATTCAATATATGATTGAAGGGCTTTTTGCTCAAGATGAATTTGTAAGTGATTTTGATGCCGTTGGTGATGAAATGGGCTGGTATGTTCCTGTTGTTGCTGATAACAAAAGTAAAAGCGGAAAGTTTGATCGTGTAGAAAGTATGGCAGGGTATTTTGAGCGTAAAAATGTATTTTTTAATGCTAAAATAAAAGATACTATTGATTGCCTTGAATTACTAGACCAATTATTAGCCTTTCAAAAAGGAAGTGGCGTGCATGATGATGCGCCAGATAGTTTACAATCTGCAATTGCAAAATTAAACACGTCCGCTTTTATTAATTCAACACCTCCAAGAACTACCAGCCGAAAAGAATTAATCAAAAAACAAAAAAACAGATTTTAATGGCATTTATAACTGATGACGATTATACCGTTTTGGTACGTAACGAGGTAAAAGAAATTTTACTTGAAAATTATTCTGAAACAAAATTAAGAGGTGCCGAACAAATGGCATTGGCACAAATTAGAAACTATTTAGCAGGTAAATACGACGTAAACGAAATATTTAGTCAAGTAGCTGAAGCTCGAAATAGTCATATTTTAATGCTCGTATTGGATTGCGCCTTGTATCATTTATACACAAGTACTGTACCTCGAAGCATGCCCGATATTCGTTCGGCTCGTTATCAAGATGCTATTGATTGGCTTAAACTTGTAGCTTCTGGAGATACCACCGCAGATTTGCCAAAAAAAACAAATGAAGAAGGGGAAGTTTTACAGGGCATAAAATTTACATCAAAACACAAACCCGAAAACCATCGTTGGTAAAAACAATATTTAAAACGGCTTTAAAAGCTATTTAAAAAGAAAGAAAATGAAAGTATTA
>NZ_JAJGWT010000020.1 GCF_021390715.1 Tenacibaculum piscium | reverse complement strand
ATCGGAATAGAAAATCCCYYRRGGGATTTTCGTAWGTAGGCKAGTACTAGCAATTAATTATATACGTTGTTGTAAATAGTAGCTTTTTGTTTATTCCTAACTTTGATTATTAAATTACKATTCAAAAAAMCGATAAAATTTAAAATTCCACAAACGAGTTAAAAAACATTTCAAAACTCTTTTTTAAAAACTAGAAATATTCTCAATTTTTTCTTCTTTTTCTTAAATTGTTTTTGATTTAGATTCTACAAACGAGTTAAAAATATTTCAAAACTCTTTTTWAAAAACTAGAAATATTCTCAATTTTTTCTTCTTTTTCTTAAATTGTTTTTGATTYAGATTYTACAAACGAGTTAAAAATATTTCAAAACTCTTTTTAAAAAACTAGAAATATTCTCAATTTTTTCTTCTTTTTCTTAAATTTTTTTTGATTCAGATTCTACAAACGAGTTAAAAATATTTCAAAACTCTTTTTTGAAAACTAGAAATATTCTCAATTTTTTCTTCTTTTTCTTAAATTKTTTTTGATTCAGATTTTACAAACGAGTTAAAAATATTTCAAAACTCTTTCTTGAAAACTATAAATATTCTTAATTTTTTCTTCTTTTTCTTAAATTTGTTTTGATTCAGATTCTACAAACGAGTTAAAAAAACATTTCAGAACTTTTTCTTGAAAACTAGAAATATTCTTAATTATTTTTCTTTCTTAAAATAGTTTTATTTAAAAGATCACAAATGAATTAATGTTTTTATTTATTTGAAAATCAATTATTTATTTTGTTTTGGTCAGTTTTTTTTGCTATTATTTACAACGTGTTTGTATATGGTTTGTTGCGTTTTTGAAGTACTAAATTTAGTAAATAAAAACGGAATAGAAAATCCCTAAGGATTTTCGTAAGTAGGCGATAAGCTAGCAATAAATTATATACGGTGTTGTGGTGTCGTTTTTATTCACGCCATTCAGGTGTCATTATAGTTAGAGCTTCTTTTATTCCTAAACATCCATAAATTGGGTACTCTTCTCGTAAATCAATTAAATTAAAATACGCTTTTAGTTTGTATTCATCATTTTCTTTTATGTAAGTCCCATATCTCAATCCATCAGATACTATTAATCGCTTACAATTATTTTTACCTTTTGCATAATTTTGTGCTTGACTTTTAGCTGTCAAACAAGAATTGCCTTTTTTCTTGGCTTCAACTACAATTGATAAATTTTTATCCTCTCTTGGTAATTGGTCAAACAATGCTAAATCTACACGATGCCATTCAATTGCCATTTTTTGTGGTGTCCAACCTAAAGCTCTTAAAATAGGAACTACCAAATATGAAATGGTCTCAAATTCTGAAGGTACTTCTTTTCCAACATACCATTTTGCAATTCTTCTTAATTCATCGAATTCGGTGGTTAGTGTTTCAATAGATTGGCTTGAAACTCCTTTTTCAAATAAATATTCAGCAATTTCGTTTTGGTCAATTTTTTTTCCAGCTTTTGGTAATTCAATTATAGGTATGTCATACTTTTCTTGTGGAATATCAAGACTTGAAACCCAATCCAAAACATCTTTTCCCGTTAAGATTTGTGTTGTGTCTCCTTGTTTTAAAGCGTATGTTTTAAAATATTTAGGATTATCAATTCCTTTCCATAACCAACGGACTCTTCTAACGTGTTGTAAATCCCACCCATCAACATCAGAGAAACAATCAAGCCATTCGTATTCTCCAACTATTTCTCCAACTCCCAAGACCATATCAGTACCTAATCTTAAAACAACTAAATCTCCATTTTGCATTTGTTCTGCAAAACGCCAAATATCAGTTCGTTTTCTCGATGTCCAATTATGTTTTTTAAGAATTTCTATGCATTCAGGATAAGCTCCTGCATATCCTGGTCCATTTAAAATAACGTCCCATTTCATACAAATTTGAGAATAGTTCCTGTCTTTGTCTCCACAAGCTTGTTGCCATACTTTTTTGTTCTCAATATTCATTTATTTTCGGTTTTTCTTAAATGCACCACAACGTGTTTGTATATGGTTTGTTGCGTTTTTGAAGTACTAAATTTAGTAAATAAAAACGGAATAGAAAATCCCTAAGGATTTTCGTAAGTAGGCTAGAACTAGCAATGAATTATATACGGTGTTGCCAGTAGTGCTTATGCTACTTTAAATTCCGACTCGTTCATTTCAACACTAAATCGAACATTCGCTTTTAAAGCTCTAAACACTTTTAAAATCGTTTCGATAGTTACATTTTTCGTATTTCTTTCCAATTTCGAGATTTGCGATTTTTGAACTCCAATTAATTCTCCAAGTTGCTCCTGAGTTAATTTACGTTCTTTTCGGACAGATTTTATCATATCTCCAAGAACTTCCATTCGTAAATCAAACTCGTATTTATCACGTTCAGGGGTTCCAATTACTCCGATGTCTTTGTTCTTCATTTGTTCAAGTGTCATCATTTTCATTTTTTTATTTTTTGTTGCCATAATTTTCAGATTATTCGTTAAAATATTCAGTTTTTATTTTCAATGCTTTCTCAATTTCAGCTTTAGGAACTTTACTTACTTTTTTAATCATTCCGTGTGTTGATAATACAAGCGTTTCAGTTTTATCTGTTTTGTCCCAAAAAGCAAAAAGTCTATATTGAATTCCTTGATAAAGTGTTCTAAATTCCCAAATATCATCTGTTAGTTTTTTAAACAGTTTTGGATCATTTTGAAGTTTTGCCTTATCCAAATTGTAATAGATTTTCATTTTTGCTTTAGTATCCAATTTGGACATAAAATCAATAGCTTGTTCAAGAAATATTACTTCAAATTTTGGTTTCATTCAATCTATTTGTCATTTTACTTTAGCAAAGGTAATAATAAAAGTTGAATTATATGGAAACTTATTAGTTTTTTTTCAAATTACTGGCAACGGTTTGTATATGAAAAGTGCTGTTTTGTGTGCGAGGATTTTCCGCAGGAAAATCAGATGTAGCAAAACGGCACTGACTTTTGTATTATGACCAAATTAAGCATTTTTTATATACGTTGTTGTAAGTAGTTTGTTTTTTTTTCAGTTTATAATTCTGATTTAACTTTCTATTTCTTAATTCAACATTTGAGTAATTTCGACAAGTTTTTAATTCAGATTTTACGTGATTTTTGAATTCTTATTTTCTGTATTTTTCTCAATTCTACAAACGTTATAAATTCAGATTTTACATAATAATTCGGTCATTTTTATTTTCAGATTTCGCATAAATTTTGCAATTCCTATTCTGTATTTTTCTCAATTCTATAAGCGTTATAAATTCATATTTTAAATAATAATTCAGTCGATTTTATTTTCAGATTTTGCGTAAATTTTGCAATTTCTATTCTGTATTTTTCTCAATTCTACAAACGTTATAAATTCAAATTTCACGTAATAATTCGGTTAATTTTATTTTCATATTTAGAGTAAATTCAAGTATTTATAGATTCTAAATTTTATTCGTAATATTTTTCTACCGATATTTTTAAATTTCTGTATTTACTTGAAAATCAGGTTCTAATTGCGTAATTTTTGCGAATTACTTACAACGTGATTGTATATGGTTTGTTGCGTGTTTTAAGCACCTAATTTAGCAAATAAAAACCGAATAGAAAATCCGAGAGGATTTTCGTAAGTAGGCTAGAACTAGCAATAAATTATATACGGTGTTATGCCCTTTTATTTATCCGCATTCAAGTTTTATTTTGTTTATTGGAATTTCGTGTTTTATTAATTGAATAACCAATTGAACAGATTTTAAAGATTCAAACTCGTCATCAATTGAATGCATTAGCCTTAATAAACCATAGTATTCACTTTTTGAGTAATCAACAGTAAAAGAATCTAAACGAACTTTGTTTTTGGTTGTGGTAATATTAAATTTTTTATTATTCTCATCAAAACTAAAAGAAAGTCCTGAGTCAAATTCCCAATGGTCAATTCTGTTATTTGAATCTGTTAGATAAAATTCACCTTCTAGAATTCGAGTTTTTCCTTCAATCGAACGAATAAATAATTCCGCAATATCAATAGATTCTTGAACTTCTTCTTTTGTAGGTAGTTTGTAAAAGTGTTCTAATTTATTTCTTAGAGTTCTGGCTTTTGATACTATATAAGCTGGTGCAAGATTTAAAGCCTGAATTAATTTTAATTTATAAGGTAAATCATTGTTGAATTCCATTAAAGAAATTATATTTTCAGCTTGCTTTGGAATTTCTTGAAAATCGATACCTAAAATACTAAAGGTTTCATCAATTTGGCAATCGATTGCTCTTTTCGCATTGGTAAGAGAATTTATTAAACCTTGTCTATTGTTTGAATGAAAATCCAATTTAGAGAATCGTAAGAATTCTTTTGGTGAAATTTCAAAGTCAGAATTGTCACTACTACTTCCTCCACTTGGAATTAGTATGAGATTGGTTAAATCTATTTTTGACTCTTTTAATGATTCTTTAAGGTTCATCGTTCTTAATTGGGCATAACGGATTTGTATATGATTTGTTGCGTGATTCGGGACTAAATTTAGTAAAAAAAATCGGAATAGAAAATCCCCCAAGGGATTTTCGTATGTAGGCGAAAACCAGCAATTAATTATATACGTTGTTAGTTTTTCGTTGCGAAACATTTTTATAAGCACGTTTTTTTGCGTTTCTAAGTTTTTTAAGAATTTAAAATTCAAGATTTGTTTATTTTTTCTTTAAAATTCTAAACATTCTTTTTTAGATTCACGTAAAACAGGTTTTTTCACGAGTTTAAAATTCAGAATTTGTTATATTTCATTAAACTTTTTCTTTAAAATTCTAAGCATTCTTTTTTGGATTTACGCAAAACAGCAATTTTTTTACGAGTTTAAAATTCAGAGTTTTTTATTAAACTTTTTCTTTAAAAATCTAAACTTTCTTTTTTAGATTTACGTAAAACAGCGATTTTTCACGAGTTTAAAGATTTTCAATTTGTTTATTTTTTTCTGAACTTTTTCTTTAAAATTCTAAAGTTTATTTTTTAGATTCAAGCAAAACAACATTTTTTCACGAGTTTATAAATTCATAATTTATTCATTTTAATTATTTAAATATTCTCGATAATTCTATTTATTCTTGAAATTTCCATTTTTTCTGAATAATGAAAACTAACGTTTTTGTATATTATTTGTTGCGTTTTTCGAGCAACTAATTTAGTAAATAAAAGCGGAATAGAAAATTCGCGAGGATTTTCGTAAGTAGGCTTGAACTAGCAATAAATTATATACGGTGTTCTACGCAGTTTTTATTCCGCCATTTTGTTAATCAGTTCAATTCCCTTTTTAAGAAATTCGTCTTTTTCACTTGTTGTTTGTTTCACATAATTAGTTGGAACATACTTTTCTCTTGGTATTCCATTTATATGATAAATTTTTGCTGTTGAAAGACTGTATCCAAAATTTCGATGTTTAAACGAAAACCCATTCATTTCTCCTGCTAATCTTTCCATTTCTGAACCAACAATTTCTGCTCTATTTATTCCTTCAAATCCGATTGCAAGTCCTTCTCCCATACTTCCTGTCCAGCGACCAACTATAATCACAACTGGTTTTTTATATTGTATATCTCTTGGACTTACATACTCAACCCAACTTCGTACAATTTTAGGATTTCCATCATATTGTTCTGTCGTCAAATGTCTTTGATAAGGTTTCGGTTCTTTTATAAACCTGCTCATAATTCCACGAGCAACATAAGAATTCCCTCCATCCACAGTATTTCTCAAATCAATTATCAATCCTTTAGTATGCATTAAACTATCAAGTGCCTTATCAAATTCATTTATTAGGTTGTTATTTCCCAAAGAATTATTTATTCTAATTATTCCAATTTTGTTTTCTGTTTTAGATGTTAAAAGTGTAGAATTCTTTAATGTTTTGAGTTTATCTATATCAAATTCAATGATTTGATTATTTTTAACTTTTAAAGTTAATATTCTTGGTTGATTATAGCGTCCCGCTAAAATCTTATTTAAAATCCACTCTCTAAGTTTTTGAGAACTTTTATCATTGCAATGAGTTGGAAACTTATCAATAGCTTTATTCAAATCAATTCCGTTTATTTTTAGTAGTTCCGTTCCAATTAAATTTTGGTCGAGATTTTTAATTTGGGTTTGCCAAACGTTGGAAATAATTACCTTCTCATTTTTTACTGTTGCATAAATTGGTGAGAACAAACGATAAGAGGAATTGTAAGCTGTATTTAGATGTACGTGACTATCGGAAAATTCATTGAGTAAATACTCGAAGAACAGTACGATTTCTTCTTTTGATTTTATTTTAGGAATTTGTCTCTCATAATATTCTTGAATGCATTTTAAATCAACATTTTTTTCTTTTAAATAAATATAATTCTGTGAAAGGTCATTTATAATTTCGTTTAAGTCTTCTTTAACTTTATTATGGTCAATTTTATTTTCCTGTGAATTGACATAAGAAAAATTTAAAAGGATTAATATCGCTAAAATAAGGTTTCTCATAAATTGTAATGTTGTTGGTTTAAATTGCGTAGAACGGATTTGTATATGATTTGTTGCGTTATTCTGGACTAAATTTAGTAAAAAAAATCGGAATAGAAAATCCCCCAAGGGATTTTCGTATGTAGGCGAAAACCAGCAATTAATTATATACGTTGTTAGTTTTTCGTTATGAAACATTCAGATAAGCACGTTTTTTTGCGTTTCTAAATTTTTTCTTTAAAATTCTAAATATTCTTTTTTAGATTCACGTAAAACAGCATTTTTTCACGAGTTTAAAATTCAGGATTTGTTTTTTTTTTATTAAACTTTTTCTTTAAAATTCTAAACATTCTTTTTTGGATTTACGCAAAACAGCAATTTTTTTACGAGTTTAAAATTCAGAGTTTTTTATTAAACTTTTTCTTTAAAAATCTAAACTTTCTTTTTTAGATTTACGTAAAACAGCGATTTTTCATGAGTTTAAAGATTTTCAATTTGTTTATTTTTTTCTGAACTTTTTCTTTAAAATTCTAAAGTTTATTTTTTAGATTCAAGCAAAACAACATTTTTTTACGAGTTTATAAATTCATGATTTATTCATTTTAATTATTTAAATATTCTCGATAATTCTCTTTTTTCTTTAATATTCTCATTTTTTCTGAGCAATGAAAACTAACGTTTTTGTATATTATTTGTTGCGTATTTCGAGCATTAAATATAGTAAATAAAAGCGGAATAGAAAATCCCCTAAGGATTTTCGTAATTAGTTTAGTACTAGCAATAAATTATATACGTTGTTGTATTTAGTGGTTTTTGCATTTTAGTTCATTAATTTTATTAGAAATTCAAATTTTTCAATTTATTTATAATTCTATTTTTGTTTTAATGAGTTTTTGGTCAGAGTTTAATTCAGCGGATTTTCTTACGTTTCAACTTTCAATTCATTAATTTTATTAAAAGCTTAAATTTTTCAATTTATTTATGAATTTTCATAATTACTTTTTAATATTAATAATTTTTTGCGCTTCAGAGCTTAATTCCGCCAATTTGCTGATTTTTTTACGTTTCTACTTGTTCTCAGCTATTTTCTTAAAATAATTTTTTCTACGCTGGTTTTTCACGTTTCAATTTTTTATTTTATTAGAGTAGAAGTAGTTTTCACTTTTTACTATTTTTCGTCTATAATTTGTGTCCGCTTAATTTTTACTTTATAAAATACTCATTAGGAATTTCTGAGGAAATTCCGCCATTAAATACAACGGATTTGTATATGATTTGTTGCGTTATTCTGGACTAAATTTAGTAAAAAAAATCGGAATAGAAAATCCCCCAAGGGATTTTCGTATGTAGGCGAAAACCAGCAATTAATTATATACGTTGTTAGTTTTTCGTTGCGAAACATTTTTATAAGCACATTTTTTTTTGCGTTTCTAAGTTTTTCAAGAATTTAAAATTCAAGATTTGTTTATGTTTTATTTTTTCTTTAAAATTCTAAACATTCTTTTTTAGATTCACGTAAAACAGGTTTTTTCACGAGTTTAAAATTCAAGATTTGTTTATGTTTTATTTTTTCTTTAAAATTCTAAACACTCTTTTTTGGATTTACGAAAACCAGCAATTTTTTTACGAGTTTAAAATTCAGAGTTTTTTATTAAACTTTTTCTTTAAAAATCTAAACTTTCTTTTTTAKATTTACGTAAAACAGCGATTTTTTACGAGTTTAAAGATTTTCAATTTGTTTATTTTTTTCTGAACTTTTTCTTTAAAATTCTAAACTTTATTTTTTAGATTCAAGCAAAACAACATTTTTTCACGAGTTTATAAATTCATAATTTATTCATTTTAATTATTTAAATATTCTCGATAATTCTATTTATTCTTGAAATTTCCATTTTTTCTGAATAATGAAAACTAACGTTTTGTATATGAAAAGTGCTGTTTTGTGTGCGAGGATTTTCCGCAGGAAAATCAGATGTAGCAAAACGGCACTGACTTTTGTATTATGACCAAATTAAGCATTTTTTATATACGTTGTTACAAGTAGTTGTTTTTTTTCAGTTTGTAATTTGTGATTCTGATTTAATTTTCAATTTCTTAATTCAACAGTTGAGTAATTTCGACAAGTTTTCAATTCAGATTTTGCGTAAATTTTACAATTTCAATTCTGTATTTTGCTTAATTCTACAAACGTTATAAATTCAGATTTTACATAATAATTCGGTCAATTTTATTTTCAGATTTTGCATAAATTTTGCAATTTCTATTCTGTATTTTTCTCAATTCTACAAGCGTTATAAATTCAGATTTCACGTAATAATTCGGTCAATTTTATTTTCATATTTAGAGTAAATTGAAGTATTTATAGATTCTAAATTTTATTCGTAATATTTTTCTAGCGATATTTTTAAATTTCTGTATTTACTTAGAAATCAGGTTCTAGTTGCGTAATTTTTGCCAATTACTTGTAACGGATTTGTATATGATTTGTTGCGTTATTCTGGACTAAATTTAGTAAAAAAAATCGGAATAGAAAATCCCCCAAGGGATTTTCGTATGTAGGCGAAAACCAGCAATTAATTATATACGTTGTTAGTTTTTCGTTATGAAACATTCAGATAAGCACGTTTTTTTGCGTTTCTAAATTTTTTCTTTAAAATTCTAAATATTCTTTTTTAGATTCACGTAAAACAGCATTTTTTCACGAGTTTAAAATTCAGGATTTGTTTTTTTTTTATTAAACTTTTTCTTTAAAATTCTAAACATTCTTTTTTGGATTTACGCAAACCAGCATTTTTTTTTTACGAGTTTAAAATTCAGAATTTTTTTATT
>NZ_JAJGWT010000019.1:277-11401 GCF_021390715.1 Tenacibaculum piscium | reverse complement strand
TTGAATATGTAGTACAAAAACTAAATGTAGAAAGAAAATCAGCTTCAAGATATTTAAATAGTCTTGAAAAAATTGGAATTATATCTTCTGAAAAAGTTGGTAGAGAAAATATTTATGTTAATAAGAAATTAATAGAAATATTGAAAAAGAACTAAGCCCAACACCGTATATAATTTATTGCTAGTACTAGCCTACTTACGAAAATCCTTAGGGATTTTCTATTCCGTTTTTATTTACTAAATTTAGTGCTTCAAAAACGCAACAAACCATATACAAAACGTTGGCAACAATAAGAGCAAAAATCTACCTAAACTAAAAAAGTCCTCTTTGAAATTTGGTAATTAAAAGTCAAATTTTACATTTTAATTCTAAACAAAAGATTAAATGAATACTAAGGAAAAACTTAATAACTTATGGTCTAAAGATTTTATAAACCAACTACCTAATTTCATAAAAGAACGTGGTTTTGTATTTTCAGAAAATAATTCTCAAAAAGACATTCTTATAACAGGAATTAATCCTTCATTTAGGAAAGATGCAGAATTAGGGAATTTTGGTTTTGACTTTCAATTGACTTTAAAAGAAGAAAAATATGATAATTATTGGAATCCTTTAAAAAAAATAGTTTTTGACCCAGAAAACTCAATAGATTTAAGAGAGAAATCTGCTTATTTAGATATATTTTATTTCAGAGAAAAAGAACAAAATAAATTAAAAAAAGAGATTTTAAAAAACAATAATGGAATTCGTTTTTTAGTAGAACAATTGAAAATCACTCAACAAACTATTGAAAATGATATTAAACCAAAATTAATAATAGTAAAAAACAAAGAGTCTGCTGCATATTGGGGAAAATTATCAGAAAAAGGAATTATTTGGATGGGTTACCAACTTAATTTTGTGCAAAGTTATATGTGTGGAGATTTATACAAAATTTCAGGATTTTTAGAATCTAACGAAAGGATTTCATCTGAAATTACAGAAACAAATTTAAAAGGTTCTTTAATTTTATTTACAGAACATATAAGTCAATACACAAAAAAAGAAAAAAGACCAACAGCTGTTTTAATAAATGAATTATTAAAGAAATTATGAAAATAAAAAATTACTGTTGCCAACACCGTATATAATTTATTGCTAGCTTACTTACGAAAATCCTTAGGGATTTTCTATTCCGATTTTTTTTACTAAATTTAGTGCTTCAAAAACGCAACAAACCATATACAACAACGTTAGCCTACATATGAGAAACTGTCTACTTTGCAACGAAAATCCAGCTGATAAAAAAGGTTCTCACATAGTTCCTCACTTTCTTTCAAAACGAATTGATAATGAAGAAGGGGAAACTGGTAGAGATAGGGAAATGGGATTTGTAATAACACCTAAACAAACAACATCATATTTTGGTAGAGCTGTACTTCCCGAAAAGCTTGAAGAAGTTTATGGAGAAGTAACGGATGAACTTATTGAAAACAATAATATTGACGGAGTTGTAGACAACTATTTCTGTACAAGTTGCGAATCAAATTTATCAGTCATCGAATCGGAATATGCTAACACTTTAAATCAAAAACCAGAGTTTGACCAAGTTTATGAAGGTTCGACATCAGGATTTGTCGCCTTTCTATTTTGGACTTCAATTATTTGGAGATTATCGATTCAAAATTATAGCGGATTTAAACTAAAAGTAAAAGAAGAAAAAAGATTAAATAGAATTTTAAAAAAATACCTGAAAGACAATCTGGCTGAAATAAAACCAAATCCTTTAGATTCAGACCTAAAAGATATTGGTTACAAATTACTTCGCTCACCAAACTATTCGGACAAAAACTGGACTTGGCTTCATTGGAGACCAAATTACGAAAGACCATATTCTATAATGATTGACGAATACGTTTTGTTTTTATATTTTAAGAAAAGTCATTTAAAAGGTATGGTTATGGACTTCTACGGTTCTGAAAATCTGAAAAATAAGGCTCAATTCAATATCCCAGTCGAAAATGAATCAATTTTTAGCGTACCACATAAAGAATATTCTCAAATCGTTGAAAATATAAAGAATTATGGAGTTAAAGCAGTTGACAAAGAACTTGATACTAATTTGGATAAAATTCATCAACATTTAGGAAAAAAGGGGAAAATGAATGCCCAATTAAAAGCAGAGATAAAAAAGAAAATAGCGGATTCTAAAGTTGCTCTCGGACAAAAATTCACACTAAAGAATCAAGCTGAAATAATCAATGAAGCTATGTCAAAATATATAAATACGTAGGCTAACACCGTATATAATTTATTGCTAGTTCTAGCCTACTTACGAAAATCCTCGCGGATTTTCTATTCGGTTTTTATTTGCTAAATTAGGTGCTTAAAACACGCAACAAACCATATACAACAACGTTAGCAAAAACTTAAAAAAAACCAATTTATTATAGAAACCAATACTCTTAATTAAAAATGGAACTTTCAGATATCCAAGAAAAAATACTAATTGATTTAAATTTACTTAAAGATAAGAACCTTAAAGTTCGAAAAGAAGTTTTCAGAATACCTGATGTTTATAAGAATCAAGAAATTGATGGAAAAACAGAAGAGATAAAAATAGCTGACGGATATAAGGTTACTAAGATTTATGTAGAATATAGCCTTAAAGGAGAATGGTTTACTTTCTTAATTGAAACTCTTGAAAATTTAGAATCTCTTAGAAAAATAATAGATAGTAAAGACACTTATTTAAGTAATTATTTAGCACGTTACAATGATAAATATATAGACGTTTTAGTATTTAAAATAAATACAGACAAAATATTTCAAAATGATTTTAAAATTGAAACTTCATATAACAATTATAAATTAGAAATTGAAGTATCAAGAGAAGCACAAGAAAATCTATTAACCGATTTTATAGAAATCTATAATGGTTCTCAAGAATTAAAATTAACTTCTGCAATAGTTAGAATTAAAGGACTAACAGAAGAATACATAAAAACATATGAAAAAAAGATAGAAACATTATTAAACTCAATTTTCTTTGATATTAAGTGTGTAAGAGGAGAATATTTAGAAGTCTATAATTATAGCTTATTAAACAAACGTTTAGGTTTAACTGGTTATTACCCAAAAGGAAAATACTCTAATAATTATAAATTTAAAGTAAAAGAATTAATACCTGAATTGGTTGATTATTTTAAAGTTGCTGAAAGAATAAATTATCTTCCTTTTAAATTTTTATGTTATTACCATATATTAGAATATTTCCTTGATAAAAGTGCTCAACTGACAATTAAAAGAAAAATTTCTAATTTATTATATAAACCAGACTTTGAAATAAATTCTGATTATTATATTAACGAAATTTCGGAAACATTTAAATATGAAGGTGATAGACTTAAATCTGATAAAATAAAAATAGAAAGAGTATTACAAGAGTTTATAGACAGTAAAGAATTATTTAAGTTTATAGAAAATTTAGAGTTTAATGAACATTTTTTTCAAAACCAATCTTTAAATTTTAGCGAGGTAATTACATTAGAAAGTATAAAAAATGATACAAATGCTAAATTTTATAAATCGTTAACCAATAGGATTTATTCAATTAGATGTTCAATAGTTCACTCAAACCCTGATTTTGGGAAAAAAGATGCTGTTCCTTTTATCTCATCTCATAAGAATCTTCTCATTCTTGAAAAAGAAATTTATCTACTAGAAGAAATTGCTAAAAATTTAATTATTAATAGTAGAGTATAGAAAAATAACAAATGAAACTCCCGTATATAAAAGGAAATTTGATTAAAATAAAAAGCATTTGCTAACAATGTGTATAATTAATGCGGAGTTTTGTAATTAATCCAAAGTTTTGTGTATTTTTATAAAGTCCACCAAATCTTTTGATTTGGCTTTAGAACAGAAAAAATTAAAACAAAATAAAAAGTTTTGGCTCAGTGCTAAACCGAAAGTCTTCTGACTTTCTATTTCCGCACTAACCATACACGCAACGTTGTATTTAATGGCGGAATTTCCTCAGAAATTCCTAATCAGTATTTTATAAACTAAAAATTAAGCGGACACAAATTATATACAAAAAATAGTAAAAAGTGAAAACTACTTATGCCTTATTTTAATAAAAAATTGAAACGTGAAAAAATCAGCACAGAAAAAATTATTTTAATAAAATAGCTGAATACAAGTAGAAACCTAAAAAACTCAGCTAATCGGCGGAATTAAGCTCTGAAGCCCAAAAATAGTTGATATTAAAAAGTAATTATGAAAATTCATAAATAAATTGAAAAATTTAAGCTTTTAATAAAATTAATGAATTGAAAGTTGAAACGTAAAAAAATCGGCTGAATTAAACTCTGAAATCAAAAAAGCTCATTAAAATGAAAATGGAATTATAAATAAATTGAAAAATTTGAACTTCTAATAAAATTAATGAACTAAAATGCAAAAACCACTAAATACAACAACGTATATAATTTATTGCTAGTTCTAAACTAATTACGAAAATCCTTAGGGGATTTTCTATTACGCTTTTATTTACTAAATTAGTTGCTCGAAACACGCAACAAATAATATACAAAAACGTTGGCAACAATTTGAACAACTCATCGCTAAAAAACAACAATTCGGAATTTTAAACTTTCTAAACCAAAACTATAATCTGAATTTTGAATCGCTAAACTCAATTAAAAACAAATGGAAGAAACGATAAAAACTTTGATTTATATCCACGCATTTTTTGGTGGACTTGGATTAGTGACAGGAATTGGAAGTATAATTGTGAAAAAAGGAAGTAAACCTCATAAAAAAATGGGAAAATTATTTTCAATCGGAATGATAATAAGTTCTCTAATCTCAATGCCAATTTCTTGGCTACCTAATCACGAAAATATATTTCTTTTTCTAATTGGATTATTCACTATTTATTTAGTTATTTCTGGAAATCAAATTTTGACTTTTAAATCAAAAAGCAAGAAACTTGCAAAACCGATTGATAAAATCATATCTGGAAGTATGTTAACGCTATCAATACTTATGATTTTATTTGGCACTTATGGTATGATTAAAGGAAATTCGACATATCTATTATTTGTTTTCTTTGGTGGCTTTGGACTTTCATTGACAATTAGAGATTTTATTTTTTATAAAAATGTTGAGAAAACAAAAAACGGATGGCTGTCTAATCATATCGGAAAAATGATTGGAGCATTTATTGCCTCAATTACCGCATTTATAGTTGCTGGATTAGGAATTGGAAATCTGATTGCTTGGACTTTACCATCAATTTTAGGAACAATTTATATTGTATATTGGAGAAGGAAATTAAAAACAAAAACTGTTGCCAACACCGTATAAAATTAATTGCTGGTTTTAGCCAATTTACGAAAGTCCTCGCGGACTTTCTATCTGTGATTTATTTGCTAAATTTAGTGCTTAAAACACGCAACTAATCTTATACAAACACGTTGTAAATAATAGCAAAAAAAACTGACCAAAACAAAATAAATAATTGATTTTCAAACAAATAAAAATATTAGTTCATTTGTAATCTTTTAAATAAAACTATTTTAAGAAAGAAAAATAATTAAGAATATTTCTAGTTTTCAAGAAAAAGTTCTGAAATGTTTTTAACTCGTTTGTAGAATCTGAATCAAAACAAATTTAAGAAAAAGAAGAAAAAATTGAGAATATTTATAGTTTTCAAAAAAGAGTTTTGAAATATTTTTAACTCGTTTGTAAAATCTGATTCAAAAACAATTTAAGAAAAAGAAGAAAAAATTGAGAATATTTATAGTTTTCAAAAAAGAGTTTTGAAATGTTTTTTAACTCGTTTGTAAAATCTGAATCAAAAMWAATTTAAGAAAAAGAAGAAAAAATTAAGAATATTTATAGTTTTCAAGAAARAGTTYTGAAATATTTTTAACTCGTTTGTAAAATCTGAATCAAAAACAATTTAAGAAAAAGAAGAAAAAATTGAGAATATTTCTAGTTTTKAAAAAAGAGTTTTGAAATGTTTTTTAACTCGTTTGTAGAATTTTAAATTTTATCGGTTTTTTGAATAGTAATTTAATAATCAAAGTTAGGAATAAACAAAAAGCTACTATTTACAACAACGTATATAATTAATTGCTGGTTCTCGCCTACATACGAAAATCCCTTGGGGGATTTTCTATTCCGATTTTTTTTACTAAATTTAGTCCCGAATCACGCAACAAACCATATACAAATCCGTTGTGTACAATATGAAACCCCTACTCTAAAATGAATAAGAAAAAAAGCATTAATCTTGAGAATAAATTAAAAAATTTTCATAAGAGATGGAATATTGAATTATCGGAAAATGAACGATGGAATGAATTCAAAAATAGAGTTTTAAACTCTTTCATATCTATTTTAGAATTTGAACTAATTTTAGATGACAATATTGATGACGAATTTTTAAAATTTATTGGAAAACACGAAACTCCAAAATTCATTGTTTGAATTAAATGGAAAAAGTATTGAAGATTTTCATATTTATCAATATTTTAAAAAAGAAACAGACACAAAGAAGTTTCTTTTAGGGATTGAAGCAATATCTTGGATGGAAAATTTTAAAGACCAAACAAAAAGAAAATTCCTACTTGATATAAAAGAGATCGTTAGTATTACAAATGTACCTATTGAATTAAGATATAATGAAGCAGATTTTTTTATTTATCCTTCTGGTGCAAAGCTTTTAGATGAAAAGTTAATAAACGACAATCTTAATTGGCTTTCTGATTATCCTAAAAGTTATGATTTATTCAAATCAAGTCTTTTAAACCTTGAAGTTATAGGAAAAGAAAGAATGGTAGTTGATAATCTTCGGTTATCAATGGAATTAATTTTACAGGCTGTTTTTGGAAACAAAAAAAGTCTTGAAAATCAAAAATCAGAATTAGGTAAATATCTCAAGAATAAAAATATCAGTTCTGAAATATCAAACATTTATATAAAAATATTAGATTATTATTCTAAATATCAAAATAATAACGTTAAACATTCAGACAATATCAATTTTGTAGAAATTGAATTTATACTCTATCAAACAGGAACTTTAATGAGATTATTAATTAAAAAATAAATACTGTACACAACACCGTATATAATTTATTGCTAGTTCTAGGCTACTTACGAAAATCCTTAGGGATTTTCTATTCCGTTTTTATTTACTAAATTAGTTGCTCGAAAAACGCAACAAATAATATACAAAAACGTTAGCTACCATTTAAAAATAAGCCTATGAATTACAATCCATTTAATAAAAAGGATGTATCCGAATTATCAATTGAAGATATCAAAACTCTTATAGAAAATGAAATAGGTGAAGGATGGTATATTGAGTATAAAAGAGAAGTTCCAAAATTAAAAGGAGGAAAACTCGATAATATCAAAATTGCTAAATCAATATCTTCTTTTGCGAATACAAAAGGAGGTTGGATTTTTTGGGGTATTGATAGTGATGACAAAAATAAACCTACAACTATAAATGGTTTTGATATATCTACATATAGAAATTTTGAAGACCAAATTTCTCAAATTATAAACGCAAACATAAGCCCAAAACCTTATTATCATTTTAAAAAAATTAATTTAGAAAATGGTAATATAATATTAGTAATAAAAGTAGATGAAAGTCCTACTCCACCTTACATAACAAGTCAAGGAATAATTTATCAAAGAGAGAATAACGAAAGTAAACCGATAAAAGATAGATATATAATTGAAAAATTAAATGAGAAAACCAATAATTACTTTGAAGCAATTGAAAGATTTTCAACTTTTGATTTACAAGAAACAAAAGGGCAATCTGAATGGAATCAAACATATTTAGAATTATATTTATTCCCAACTCCTTTTGACAACTTTACTTTTAAAGAATTTTACACCTCTGAATTTTTCAAAAAGGTCTCATTACGTTTCTACCAAAATGTTGATATTAATAAAGCTGATAGTATAATTCCATTAAATCTCGGTTTTAATAGTATTTATAGTTCGGAAGGCTCTTTAATAATTAGGCCATTAAAAGAAGAAAATTTAATTTATAAATCAACTACAGTAGAACTATTTGAAAATGGTAATCTTAAATTTTTGATTCCATTGTATGAATTCGATTCAAGAAATATTCCTGAACGATTTGAAAACTCAGATACTTTAAATTATCTCTTAGATAAATACAGTCCAAACGAAACAGTAGAACAAACAAGTTTTAATACTTTTGGAATGCCTCCAATCAATAAAGATTTGCCTCCTATCACAAGAAGAAAAGAAACTGATTTCGTCAATCATATCAAATTTATAGATGGAATGGAATTGATTTTAAATATTCTAATTATTGTTTCAAAATATAAAGCTGTACTTGATGATAATGAATTTGATTTTGAAACTAAAATAGGTTTTAGAGCGAAAATAACAGATTGTTGGAGAAAATTTGTCTTTTTTGACAATGATGATTACTTAGAAAAATTAAAAATATATAATATTCCATTATCACCTAAAAGTGAAATCGAAATTCCAGATTTTAAAAATGGAAATGCTTATTCAACGAAAATTTCAGAAGAAGGAGCATACTTTAAAATAGCTAAATTTATACTTGAAGGAATTGGTTTACCTGATTCTCAAACAATAGATTTTAGTGAAATCATCAAAAAAGGATTAGAAAGATTTGAAGTAAAAAACGGTAGCTAACACCGTATATAATTTATTGCTAGCTTCTCGCCTACTTACGAAAGTCCTCGCGGACTTTCTTGGTCGGTAATTATTTACTAAATTAGTTGCTTAAAACACGCAACAAACCATATACAAACACGTTAGCGGTAATTAAGAAAAACATACGATAAAATGAATTTGGGAATTTTAAACGAGACGGTTATTCTAATTGATACAGATTTTTTAAATGAAAGAATAAATTATTTTCTATCATTTTACAAAGAATTATATCCAAACAAAGCTTTCGAAAAGATTAACCTTGCAGACTTACTTTACAAATTTGCAATTAATGCAAGAGTTGAAGAAGCGGGTCATAATGTAGATATTATTTTTGCTCACACTTTATCAAACTCTTCTTTGACACATTGTGAACCAAGTAATTTAATTTATGATATCACAAGTGATGGAGTTCAAATGGAAACAGATATAGGCAATTTCTTAATCCGCTCTTTTTTTGCTGGTGAAGATGAAACTTGTATTGAGCATTTTAACAATATGCTACAGATAGCTGATAATTCTTCAAACACTGCAAGAATAGTAATGATTACCGATAATGAATATTTAAATTCACAATTAGAATATATGGATTATAAAAAAGAAAAAGTTCTTTTTATGATTAAAAAATATTACAGATCTGAAATTACTGTCCCCATTAAATATGTGAAAATTGATAACATAATTGGTAGATGCTTAGGACTAAATAATAAAGAACTATAATGTTCTGGGAAAAATGCAATATTGGATATTTTAATTCTGGCTCTAAGGAACTTGTAAAAATTAGCGGACTTGAAGTTCAGAATAAAAAACCTTTTTGGGTTTACATTTCAAAAGAAGCATTTGATAATATACAAAATGGAGTTTCACTAAGTACAGCATTAAAAGACTTTTCTCTTGAAATCCGAGAATTTCTAATTTCTGGTTTTGCTCCGACAGAAAACTCTATTTTTAGTTTTCAAAGAGACCCAATACAAAATGCATTTATAACAAATTCAGTAGCAAATTCTGTAGTCTTTTATGCAATGGCTTACCTAAATAATAAAGGCTTAAGCCCTATTGAAATTAAAAACTTGAGATTAAAATATTCGTTTGGAAATTTAGATAAACGTTATTTCAATATGGAAGAGTTAAAAAGCTCTTTTGTTAGTCAAAGTGCATTCTTTCTTAATCTCTATAAAGAGATGAATGAGAATGATAGATTTGAGCATTTTGTAGAAAACCTTGGACAACAAAATAGGTTCAAAGAAGTATTTAGAAATTATAACGACTTTATTTCTTTGAAACGCCAATACAATAGAAGGGTTTTTCACGACAAGCTTGAATGTGAATATATGCGTTCAGACTATAATGAAGAAATATTTCATAAAAACACAGGAGTATTTTCGGAGAAAGAGATAATCAAAAAACAAAATTACTACACAGTTGACAGAGTATATCTAAGCGAATTAAAAATGAGGCTATGTAAGGTGTGTGGTAAAGAATAAATACCGCTAACAATGTATATAAAAAATAGGCGAAACAGTAATAAATTCAAGGCTTTTGGTTCGTATCAAACTTTGTACATAACTGAAAGTCACGTACTTCGAAATCGCCTACTTTTCATATACTAAACGTTGCAATTTATTGTGAAATTTCAGTAAAAAACAAAGTTTTGAACAATCAATTTTGTCAATTATTTCAATTATTTCAAGAAAAAAATCAAAAGAAAAAGTATCAAATATCAATAAATATTTTTAAAAATACTGATTCCTAAAACTTTGTGAATAAATTTTAAATCAAGAAAAATTAAAACAAAAAAGAAAAAGCACCAAAAATCAACAAAGATTTTAAAAAACTGAYTCCTAAAACTTTGTRAATAAATTTTAAATYAAGAAAAATTAAAACAAAAAAGAAAAAGCACMAAAAATCAACAAAGATTTTAAAAAACTGACTCCTAAAACTTTGTGAATAAATTTTAAATCAAGAAAAATTAAAAGAAAAAGTACGAAACATCAACAAAGATTTTAAAAAAGCTGATTACGAAACTTTGTAAATAAATTTTAAATCAAAAAAAATTAAAACAAAAAAGAAAAAGCACGAAAAATCAACAAAGATTTTAAAAAAGCTGATTCTAGAAAATCGAAAAAGGAATTTTAGAGAAAAAATTGAATAATTAAAAACAACAAATAGCAACAACGTATATAATTAATTGCTGGTTTTCGCCTACATACGAAAATCCCTTGGGGGATTTTCTATTCCGATTTTTTTTACTAAATTTAGTCCCGAATCACGCAAAAAATCATATACAAATCCGTTGTAAGTAATTCGCAAAAATTACGCAATTAGAACCTGATTTTCAAGTAAATACAGAAATTTAAAAATATCGGTAGAAAAATATTACGAATAAAATTTAGAATCTAT
>NZ_JAJGWT010000019.1:0-192 GCF_021390715.1 Tenacibaculum piscium | reverse complement strand
TATAAGATACCGATTCTAAACCACTAAATAACAATGATTGNTCCCGAATCACGCAAAAAATCATATACAAATCCGTTGTAAGTAATTCGCAAAAATTACGCAATTAGAACCTGATTTTCAAGTAAATACAGAAATTTAAAAATATCGGTAGAAAAATATTACGAATAAAATTTAGAATCTATAAATACTTGA
>NZ_JAJGWT010000018.1:12635-12871 GCF_021390715.1 Tenacibaculum piscium | reverse complement strand
TTAAATAATAAAAAAACTCATTTCACCGCTACACTACTTATTCTATCTACTTCCGTATAACTCAAGTCAACCAGTATCAAAGGCAGTTCCATCGTTGAGCGATGGGCTTTCACCTCTGACTTAATTGACCGCCTGCGGACCCTTTAAACCCAATGATTCCGGATAACGCTTGGACCCTCCGTATTACCGCGGCTGCTGGCACGGAGTTAGCCGGTCCTTATTCTTACAGTACCGTC
>NZ_JAJGWT010000018.1:0-12565 GCF_021390715.1 Tenacibaculum piscium | reverse complement strand
TAATTGACCGCCTGCGGACCCTTTAAACCCAATGATTCCGGATAACGCTTGGACCCTCCGTATTACCGCGGCTGCTGGCACGGAGTTAGCCGGTCCTTATTCTTACAGTACCGTCAAGATGCTACACGTAGCACGGTTTCTTCCTGTATAAAAGCAGTTTACAACCCATAGGGCAGTCATCCTGCACGCGGCATGGCTGGTTCAGAGTTGCCTCCATTGACCAATATTCCTCACTGCTGCCTCCCGTAGGAGTCTGGTCCGTGTCTCAGTACCAGTGTGGGGGATAATCCTCTCAGACCCCCTACCTATCGTTGCCATGGTAAGCCATTACCTTACCATCTAGCTAATAGGACGCATAGTCATCTTGTACCCATAAATGTTTAATAATTTAATGATGCCATCAAACTACATTATGGAGTGTTAATCTTCATTTCTAAAGGCTATCCTCCTGTACAAGGCAGATTCTATACGCGTTACGCACCCGTTCGCCGGTCGTCATCTGTGCAAGCACAATGTTACCCCTCGACTTGCATGTGTTAAGCCTGCCGCTAGCGTTCATCCTGAGCCAGGATCAAACTCTTCATTGTATATTTTAAATAATATTAATGAATAAGTTTCAAAAGAATTTAACTTCGTTAGAAGTTATGGTTATTCTACTCTTATTTACGCTGTCAATTTCAATATTTTCAATGAACGTGTCGAGTCGATACACACAAGTATTTTTCAACCTGTTAATCTTCTCAGACTTCTTTTGTAGAAATGTTAGAATTGAACTAACTGATTTTTATCGTAAAAATCATTCCGAAATTTCTTGATCGTTTCTCGCTTTAGTGTATTTCTTAAAGCGGTTGCAAAACTACAAACTATTTTTAAACTGACAAAATTTAATTTCATTAAATTTAAAAAGTTTTTTTTAGTTTGTTAATGAACTTTGTTTTTAAAACAGGTTGCAAATATAGTTTCTTTTATTAATAAAAAACAAGACTTTAGTAACTTATTTTTTACGTTTAAATATTATTAATTTTACAAACTTCTTAAAGAACTAAACTAACTTATAAACTTACGTTTTTCCGTTAGCGGTTGCAAATCTACAACTCTTTTCTGATTCAACAAGGAGTTTTTTAGCCTTTATTTAAAAGTATTTTTTTAAACACTAATATTCAACGAATTAAACCTTAATTATTATTTATCATAAACAAAATTTGAACGACATTATAGACAAAAACATAATAATCAGTGAAAAAATAGGTTCGCTTATAACAAAATTAATTTCCCCGTTTTTAACTCTTATGACTATCGGCACGAGCAAGATGCTCGCGATAGCCTACTTTTATAAACTAGTTAAATCATATTTATTTTTTGATTAAAAAACAAATCATAAACAGATAATGAAACGAACACACAGGTTATCCCCTACAAAATCAAACCTCTTTAAAAAATTTAACCTATTATTTTTTCCCTAAAATTAAACACACTAATAAAACTATTTTATCTTTTTTAATTTTAATACTGAAAAAAGTTCTCGATACTATTTTTTTGAAGAAAAAAAATCACTCGAAATGACAGATTATTTGTGAATTTTTAGTTTTTCGCTTTTAACTCTTATTTACTATCGGCACAAGCAAGATGCTCGCGATAGCGTATAAAAAACGAAACTAAATAGCTAAAAACAAATACAGTAAATAGACTTAGCCCCGATTGAAGCTTTGTTTGAGCTCTTTTTTTGATTTTTCTTCAAAAAAAAGCGAGTGCGGAAAGCGGGAAATAGCTCCAAAAAAAATCAAACAACACTATTTAATGTTTTGAACCTCTTTTCGAGCTCGACGCTTTCTTATCTTCACAAATAATTGCTTATAAACTGATAAATCAATAACTCCTCGGCTTTTTAAAACAATATTTTTATAATCTTTATCCAACTTCGGACGCTGATATTCTAATTTATCATCAATAAATGCACGCTGTAAAATATCCTCTATCAAAAAATCTTCATTCTCCTTTTCTGGCAAATATTCACTCTTTAAAGACAACTTAAATAAATTCGCCGTAGTATTATACCAAAATGCTTTCCAACCACTTCTCAACTCTTTTATATTAGCAAAAGCCGTTTTACCCGATTGTCGATGAATTAATTTTAATAAAATACGCCCCTCTGTTCTTGTTAATTTTTTTAACGGATTCGTTAACTCTTCCTGTAAATATTTTTGCGTCTTTCTTATATACTTTCTCTTTTTTCTCCTAGACTTGATTTTTGATAACTCTAAAGCAACACTATCTATTTTTTGAGACGCCAAAACAGCAAAAGGATACGCTTTATAAACTTTTCGGCGAAACCAATAATAATAATGAATATCAGACTTTTCCTTAAACTTATGTTTTGGAAAAACAGCAACCTCATTTAACGTAATCATTAAACTATCCCCTTTTTTTACCAAAAAATACGGATCATTTATTTGTGCTACAGAAATCGTAACAAAAAATAAAATATATAGATGTAAAAACTTTTTCATTTTTCTGATATCAAAAAGAACTTCAAAGATATTCGTTTCTTATTTAAAACAAAAAACCCATGAAATATTTCATGAGTTTTTTATACTTATTTTATATAAAAATTATTCTGCCATAATAGTTTCAGCAATTTGCTTATACGTACCATTTGCTAATTTTTCTCGAATTGCTGAAAAAGCAACAATTGTTTCATCTACATCTTTTTGTGTATGTCTTGCCGTTGGAATTAATCTTAAAATAATTAATCCTTTTGGAATTACAGGATATACCACAATTGAACAAAATACCGAATGATTTTCACGTAAATCTTGTACCATTGCCATCGCTTCAGGAATTTCTCCTTTTAAAAATACGGGAGTGATGCAAGTTTGTGTTGTTCCTAAATCAAAACCTGCATTTCGCAAACCTGATTGTAATGCATTGGTAATTTTCCACAAGTTCTCTTTCAACTCGGGCATCGTACGCAACATATCTAAACGCTTTAAAGCACCTTTTACCATCGGCATTGGTAATGATTTTGCAAACATTTGTGAACGCATATTGTATTGTAAATACTGAATTACGTCTTTATCTGCCGCAAAAAAAGCACCGATTCCTGCCATCGATTTTGCAAAAGTAGCAAAATAAACATCAATTCCATCTTGTACGCCTTGCTCAAAACCTGTTCCTTTTCCGCCTTCTCCTAGTGTTCCGAAACCATGAGCATCATCAACTAAAAATCTGAAATTATATTTTTCTTTTAAAGCAATAATCTCTTTTAAACGACCTTGTTCTCCTCGCATTCCAAAAACACCTTCCGAAATCAATAAAATTCCGCCACCTGTTTTTGCTGCCATTTTAGTGGCTCTTTGCAAGTTTTTCTCACAACTTTCGATATCGTTATGCCTATAAACAAAACGCTTTCCTGCATGTAAACGAACACCATCAATAATACAAGCGTGCGTGTCCATGTCGTACACAATAATATCTTCTTTGGTTACCAAAGCATCAATTGCCGATACCATTCCTTGATACCCAAAATTCACTAAATAAGCAGCTTCTTTATCAACAAAATCAGCACATTCTTGCTCCAATTGCTCATGATATTTTGTATGTCCTGACATCATTCTTGCGCCCATTGGATACGCTAATCCGTCAGTTGCAGCAGATTCGCCATCAACTTTTAAGACCGCTGGATGATTTGCCAATCCTAAATAATCATTGATACTCCAAGTAATTACTTCTTTTCCATTAAAAGACATTCTATTAGAAATTGGTCCTTCTAATTTAGGAAAAACGAAATATCCTTCTGCTTTATCTGCCCATTTTCCTAACGGCCCTTTATCTTGTTTAATTCTTTCAAATAAATCTTTAGTCATTATTACTTTTGTAATTTTATTCAAGGCAAAAATAATGCTTTTTAACAAATCCTCAAAGTAGTTGGCTACTTCATTGAAGGTTACTAAAAATAATATTATTTTTTAAAACTTTTTATTTTGATAATTTTTCAAGTTCTAAATGATAGTCATATTGTAAATCTTCATGTAGTGTTACTACTATTTTTTCAATCAATTTTACTTGTGTTGTAAGGATATTTTGTAATCGAGGACTATTTTTGATAGAAGGTTTTAAGTTTTTCAATTTGATACAATAATGTAATAATAATTCCACTTCTGTTTCTTTTTTCTTTGAAAAACGAATATATTTTTTGGTATTTGTTAATATTTTTCTGGCACTTTTTCTGATAAAAAAATAACTTTTGGTATTTATGGCATCAAATAATTCATTTATTTCGGACTTAACGCCTAAAATATAACGTTCTTCATCATCAGCTTCGAATAATAAATACGTCAGTAATTCTTTATTTTCTTTTTTAAAGCGGATTAATTGCAAACATACTTCTAGTAATTCATTCGAATTTTTATGTTTTAATTCCTCTTTTAAAGCTTTGATTGTAGCTGTTTTCATAACTATTTTATCTAAATAATTTAAAAACTAATATTAAGGGCAGACACACAGGTCTGCCCCTACTGGATTCTGTACGAGCGAACCTATGTGTTCGCCCATCGCCGAATAATTACTGAATACTTGGAATTGTAACAACTTCATTAACCTGGGCATCATAATCTACGCCATCAACTTTAAAACCGAATAATTTAAAGAATTCTTTACTATATCCTTCTAAATCTCCAATTTCTGATAAATTTTCTGTTGTTGCTTTTTGCCAAAGTTCAGCAATTTCAGCTTGAACATCTTCACGCATTTCCCAATCATCTACACGGATTCTTCCTTTTTCATCTAAGGCTACATCACCACCAAATAAACGCTCACTATATAAACGTTGAATTTGCTCGATACATCCTTCATGAATTCCTTTTGCTTTCATTATTTTATACAATAATGAAATATACAATGGAATTACAGGAATTGCCGAACTTGCTTGGGTTACTAAGGCTTTATTTACAGAAACATACGCTTTTCCTCCTATTGATTTTAAAGCTTCAGAAATACTAAAAGCGGTTGCTTCTAAATCATCTTTTGCCGCACCGATTGTTCCGTTTCTATATACTGGTTTTGTTACTTCTGGCCCGATATACGAATATGCCACTGTGGTCGCTCCTTCCGATAATAAGTTTTCAGCTTGTAACGCGTCTATCCACATTTTCCAATCTTCGCCTCCCATAACGGTTACCGTGTTGGCAACATCATCGCCTTCTGCGGGATTTATAGATATTTCTGATACTTTTCCTGTATGAAAATCGACTGTTTTATTGGTAAAAACTTCTCCAATTGGTTTTAAAACTGATTTAAAACGTTTTCCTGATACAGGATGCGTTCTCACTGGCGATGCCAAACTATAAATTACTAAATCAATTTGTCCTAAATCTTGTTTGATTAGGTTTACAACTTGTTCTTTTATTTCGTTTGAAAAGGCGTCTCCGTTGATACTTTTAGCGTATAAACCTGCTTTTGTTGCTTCTTTTTCAAAAGCGGCCGTATTGTAAAAACCTGGTGAACCTGGTTTTCCTTCTGTTGCTGGTTTATCAAAGAAAACACCAATAGTCGCCGCATCGGAACCAAATGCACTGGTTATTCTTGATGCCAATCCAAAACCTGTGGAAGCACCGATTACTAATACTTTTTTAGCACCTTCGATTTTCCCTTTAGATTGCACGTATGCTATTTGGTCTTTTACATTTTGTTCACATCCTGTTGGGTGCGATGTTAAGCAAATAAATCCTCTAGTTCTTGGTTCTATTATCATTCTTAATTAATTTCTTGATTAATTTTTTATTAATATTTCTGATTGGCTATCTTTAATTCGTTGCCCGATCATCATTAAAATTCTTTTATTGATATCAGCAGTATTGTTTTTATAGAATTCGAATTCCGCTACGGTAAACTGTCCTATAATCAATCCTAGAAACTGATTTTTTAAATTGATATTTTTCTTGGTGATTGTATTGACCGCTTTATTAAACTTTTCTTTTTCGATATGTACGATATCTACTTTTTGATTTTTGCAAAAAAAGATAAAGAATTGTATAATAAGTTCGTGTTGTAATTTTAAAATCGGACGTACGGTTTTATTCTGAAAATCTTCTACAGGAATTTCAGAGGATAAATTTAAAACGGGACGAATACTTATTTTTTTACTGTCCATTTAAAAAGTTGACTACATTTTTTTCAATACGATTTAATACATTTTCGGTATTAGCTTTTACAAATTTCTCCCCTGTAATTTGCTCGTATAATTCGATATATCTGTTAGAGATTTCGATAACTTTTTCATCAGACATTTCAGGAATTACTTGTCCTTCTTTTCCTTGAAAATCATTTTCGATTAACCATTGACGTACAAATTCTTTTGATAATTGCTTTTGGCTTTCTCCTTTTTCTTGACGTTCTTTATAGCCATCGGCATAGAAATAGCGAGAAGAATCGGGTGTATGAATTTCATCAATTAAAACGATTTTACCATCTTTTGTTTTCCCAAATTCATATTTCGTATCCACTAAAATTAAGCCACGAGAAGCGGCAATTTCTGTTCCTTTTTGAAATAAATCTCTAGTATATTTTTCTAAAATGATATAATCTTCTTCAGCAACTACGTTTTTAGCTAAAATTTCTTCTCGTGTAATATCTTCATCATGATCGCCATTTTCGGCTTTTGTGGAAGGTGTAATTATTGGGGTTGGAAATTGATCATTTTCTTGCATTCCTTCTGCCATTTCTACGCCACATAATACTCTTTTTCCAGCTTTATATTCACGCGCCGCATGACCAGACATATAACCACGGATAACCATTTCTACTTTAAAAGGTTCGCATAAATAACCGATTGCTACATTTTCATCGGGAGTTGCGTGCAACCAATTCGGAACAACCTCAGCGGTTTCGTTCATCATTTTGGTCGCTATTTGATTTAAAATTTGTCCTTTATACGGAATCTGACGTGGTAAAACGACATCAAAAGCAGATAATCTATCAGAAGCAATCATCACCAATAATTCATCATCTATATTATAAACTTCTCGTACTTTCCCTTTATAAACTGACTTTTGTTTTGGAAATTGAAAGTTAGTTTCATTAATTGTATTCATGTGCTGTTTGTTGTATTGTTTGTTGTTTTATTTAATGTATTGTTTGTTGCAAAAATATGGTATTTATTTTTGTTTTTGATATTCGTCTGTTGGCTATTCGGTTTCGATACTTTTATAAGCTTTGATAATTTTCTTTATCAATCGATGACGTACCACATCTTTATCATCTAAATACACTTGTGCAATTCCGTCAATATCTTTTAGCGCCAATAAGGCTTCTTTTAATCCAGATACTTGTTTTCGTGGTAAATCTATTTGTCCGGGGTCGCCTGTGATGATAAATTTAGCATGTTTTCCCATTCTAGTTAAAAACATTTTCATCTGATTATGGGTTGTATTCTGTGCTTCATCTAAAATAACGAAGGCATTATCGAGCGTTCTTCCACGCATAAATGCGAGCGGTGCAATTTGTATAATTCCTTTTTCGATATGCGATTCTAATTTCTCATGTGGAATCATATCCCGCAAGGCATCATATAAAGGTTGCATATATGGGTCTAATTTTTCTTTTAAATCTCCAGGAAGAAACCCTAAATTTTCACCAGATTCAACCGCTGGTCTGGTTAATATTATCTTACGAACTTCTTTTTCCTTCAATGCTTTTACCGCTAAGGCAACGGCGGTATATGTTTTTCCTGTTCCTGCGGGTCCTACGGCAAATAGCATGTCATTTTTTTGCATTAAATCGACCATTTTTTGTTGATTCGCTGTTTGTGCTTTTATCAATTTGCCATTAACACCGTGTACTAAAACGCCTTCTATTTTGCCAGATTTACGAATATCTTCTTCTTTTCCTGTCGATGTTAAAACACGTTCAATGCTATTTTCATCTAATTTATTGTATTTATTAAAATACTTGATAAGCATTTCTAGGCGTTTTTCTAATTCGTCTAAAATTTCGGATTCGCCATAGAGTTTTAAGGTATTTCCTCTGGCTACAATTTTCACTTTTGGAAAGTACTTTTTCAGGGTTGTAATAGTACTATTTTGAGCGCCAAAAAATTCATTTGGGTCAATTTCTGTTAATTCAATAATACGTTCGTTCAAATTGATAAATGTTTTAAATATTATTCACTTTAAAAATAATGATTATTTTTATTGAATTATGTAATTTCGCCATGAAATTTAGGGTATCATTTCAAAATTAAAAAAATAGCCATTATTAATGTACGCAAAAATTATTTTTTTATTCAATTCCTCCTTTTTTACTTTTTCTACGATTGAAAAATTTTCACAGAATTTTCACAGACTTTTCATAGATTTCACAGACTTTAATTCTTCTAAAACCATAATTTTACAATAATGAATTTTCCAACTATTTTCCCAGAACTTTCTACTGAAAGAGCTACGTTACGTCAAGTATCATTTAAAGATAAACGAGCTATTTTTAAATTGCGTTCTAACAAAGAAATCAACAAATTAATCAGCAGAGAAACGCCTAAAAACTTAAATGATGCCGATGCTTTTATCGAAAATTGTTTAACAGATTTCGAAAATGAAACCCGTATTTTTTGGGTAATTGAACATCAAGATTCTTCAAAAGTTATTGGAAGTATTGTATTATCGAATTTTAATTCTGAAAATGATTACGCCGAAATTTCGTATGAATTAAGTCCTGATTATCAAAAAGAAGGTTTCATGCGTGAAGCAATACAATCGGTTTTAGCCTTTGGAAATGTTGATTTAGCCTTAAAAACAATTGAAGCTTTTACACATCATAATAATAATGATGCGATTGCGTTATTAGAAAAACAGCAATTTATCTTACAATCGAGTAGTCAAGCAAATAGTCAAACGGCTAATCAGGTAAATTTAGAAAATACGCATATTTTTCGTTTGGATATCATTCAAGCATAATTCAAGATTCAAGTATATTTTTATGTATTCAATACTAAAAAAAGAAATCACTTTATTTTTTTCCTCGCCGATAGCTTATTTAGTTATCGGTATCTTTTTACTGATAAATGGCTTATTTTTATGGGTTTTTAAAGATAATTTCAATATTTTACATGCTGGTTTTGCCGATTTATATACTTTTTTTTACCTCTCGCCTTGGTTATTTTTATTTTTGATTCCTGCCATTACGATGAAAAGTTTTTCTGATGAATTTCAAAGTGGTACTATCGAATTATTAAAAACGAGTCCTATAAGCGATTGGCAGATTATTTTAGGAAAATTTTTAGCGTCATTATTATTGGTTTGCATCGCTTTATTGCCCACATTAACCTATGTTTATACGATTTATCAACTTGGAAACCCTGTTGGAAATTTAGATATTGGTAGTATTATCGGGGCATATTTCGGTTTATTTTTCTTAGCATCGGCATACACTGCGATTGGTTTATACACTTCCACATTTTCTAAAAATCAGATTGTGGCTTTTATAGCGAGTGTTTTTATTTCGTTTATTTTTTTCTACGGATTTGATGCGATTGCAACTTCTTTGCAAGGCTCTTTAGCTACTTCAAAATATACATTACAACAATTCGGAATGCAAGAACATTTTAAAAGTATGAGTCGTGGCGTATTAGATACTCGTGATATTATTTATTTTATCAGTATTACTTTTTTCTTTTTATTGATGACCAAACAACAATTAAAAAACGAGTAAAAAATGAATAAAAAGCTATCAAACATACGTTATATTGTTTTTTCTTTCTTCGGATTGTTTTTGATAAATTATCTTTCGAGTTCGGTTTATAAACGCTTTGATTTAACCCAAGATAAGCGTTTTACTATTTCTGAAATCAGTAGTAATTTATTAGATAATTTAGAGGACGCTATTTTTATAAATATTTATTTAGAGGGCGATTTTCCTGCGGAATTTAAGCGTTTACAAACAGAAACCCGTCAGTTTTTAGAAGAATTAAAAGCCTTAAATTCGAATATTCAATTTCGATTTATCAATCCTATTAATATTCGTGAAAAATTAATCAAAAAAGGCATGATGCCAAGCCAATTAACAGTGGAAGAAGACGGAAAATTATCCGAAGCTATTATTTTTCCTTGGGCGGAAATTAGCATCGGTAAAAAAACAGCACTCGTTTCTTTATTGCCAAATTCGGTTTCAAAAACACAAGAAGCACAGCTACAAAATGCTATTGAAAAACTAGAATATTCTTTTGCCAATGCGATACATAGTATCACCAAAAAAGAAAAACAAAAAATAGCCGTAATTTCAGGAAATGGCGAATTAGATGATATTTATTTGTATAGTTTACTGCGTGAAGTTGGCAAAAAATATCGCTTAGCAAAATTTACATTGGATAGTGTGGCGAAAAATCCGCAGAAAACAGTCAAAGAATTAACCAATTATGATTTAGCGATTATTGCCAAACCAACCCAGCGATTTACCGAAGCAGAAAAGTTTACGCTTGACCAATTTATCAGCAACGGCGGTAAAAGTTTATGGATGATTGACACCAATTATGCCGATACCGATAGTTTATATAATGATGGAAAAATGCTGGCTTTTCCTCGAGATTTAAACCTTACAGATTTATTGTTTAGCTATCAAATTCGCATTAATAACACTTTAATTCAAGATTTATATTCGGCAAAAATCCCGTTAGCCACAGGAAATACAGGAAATCAAACACAATTTCAGCACTTAAATTGGTTTTATCATCCGTTAATCAATGGAAATCCGAATCATGCAATTACCAAAAATATTGCACCCGTTCGATTGCGTTTTACCACACAAATTGATACACTAAAAGGTAACATCAAAAAAACACCTTTATTAGTAACATCAGTATTGACAAAAAAAATAGGAACACCCAATTTTGTCACCTTAAAAAGCATCGCCAAACAACCTAAAGAAGGCGAATTTGCAAGCGGAAAGCAACTTTTAGGTGTTTTATTAGAAGGAAATTTTAATTCAGCATATAAAAACAGAACCAAGCCTTTTGAAACATCACTTTTTAAAGCAAAAAGTGCTTCAAATAAAATGATTGTAATTGCCGATGGCGATATTGCTAGAAATCAGATTTTGAAAGGAAAACCACACGATTTATCCTTGGATAAATGGACTGGCGAACACTTTGGAAACAAAGAATTTTTAATAAATGCCATCGATTATTTATTAGAAGATAGTGATTTAATTAATTTGCGAAATAAATCAATTGCGATTGCTTTATTAGACAAACAAAAAGCATATTCTGAAAAACGATTTTGGCAATTTATAAACATCGGTGTTCCGTTACTTTTACTCGCTTTATTTGGTTTTGGATTTACTTATTTTAGAAAAAGAAAATATGCAAAATCATTATAAAAATTTACTTAAAAATAAACCAAAATATTTTACAAAATAAAAACGAGTTGTCAAAATGACAACTCGTTTTAGTAATAGCAATTCTCCCTTCAAACAAACTAAAAATAAAAACTATTATTTTTTAAAACCCTGAACCTCCTAAGTCACCTCCTCCCGGAATAGGCGATTGAGCTTGTGCTTTTTGAGGATTCAAAATTAAATACGTTCCTAAAGCAGTTAATGCAGTGTATTTTCCGTATTTCCCGATTTTTTTCAAGGCTTCTTTACGGTCTATTTTTGATGTTTTATTAGACTCCTTATTAATTTCTTTCATCTTTTTTATTTTTAAAATTTCAGCTATTTTGGATTAATTTTAATTTATTGAATACTAATTTTTTTACTAATTTGAGTTGTTCCAGATTGCACTTTTACAATATAAATTCCTGACGCTAAACTTGGCAAAACAACTGTTTTAGTAGTATTCTGTATTTCTTGTGTGAATACTTGTTTTCCAATCATGTTATATAAATTAACCGTTGCTTTTTCTTCTAAACCATTTATAATAAGTGAATTATTAGCTTTATAAACACTCAATTTTGATTTTAAAACAATCGTATCAGGATTTAAGTTTGATGAAGTTTTCGTGTGTACATAAAAACGTCCTGAACCTCCAGAAACTGTCGCTTTATATTCACCGCCGTTGCTTAATTCCGTTACTTTATTCGTTTCTTTATCCTCTAAATAAACGTTTAAATTTTCTGGTAAATTCATCGCTTTTGCTGAAAAAACAACTTCCCTAGCTTCCGAAGTTTTAATTCCTACTGGAATTATTGTTCCTGAAATTTTTTCTTTATTTACACATTGAAGCATAAAATCGGTATCGTTATAAGTTCCGTCTGCTAATTTGGTATAAACACCTACTTTCGATTGTCCGCCATCAAAATATCCTGCATCGTAACCAACATCTAAACCATCATTTGTGTTTGATAAATATTTAATTTGAGTAGTTTTACTAGTATTTCCTTTTGATTTTTCATCAGAAATTGTTAAAGCTACCGACGTTTGAACTGATTGCCTTGAACTTGATGATTGTTGATGTAATAACATCGCGGGCGTAAAATTAACAACACCATTTGTCGTTGCCATTTGCACAAAAAATCCTTGTCCTGGTTTTAATCGACTTGGTGAACTTGTATTATTTACAACATCATAATTTTTTGTGGTA
>NZ_JAJGWT010000017.1 GCF_021390715.1 Tenacibaculum piscium | reverse complement strand
TTCAAGTTTTAGAACTTATTTAAATTAAGATTTTATATATATGTAAAAAGCACCTTTAAAAAAGGTGCTTTTTACATATATATAAAATCTTAATTTAAATAAGTTCTAAAACTTGAAAGTTACGCCTGCTTTAAAAATTGTTCCGCTAAATCCAAACTGATTTACTTCCCAAGGATATTTAAAACGACCGCCTAAATTTGTTACCACATCGCCTTTTGTGTCAATAGTGTCTGGGTAAATGTTGAATAAATTATTTACTTGTGCTGTTAATGAAATTACTTTAGAAAACTCATATCCTAAAGATAAATCAGTTAAAACTTTACCACCAAAGGTTTGGTCTTTTTGAGCATCTGAAGCGTGTTGCCAAGTTACTTCGCCAAAATACGTGTTGTTTATGGTGGCATTAAATTTATCTAATTTATAATTTGTTCCAAAAGAAACTTTCGTGTTTGGTCGGGCGCTAATAATTCTTGATTGCTCTTTTCTATTAAAAATAGCCGTTTTATAATTTGATAATTTAGTCGGTGTTTTTACTTCGCCTTCTAATTTGGTTTTATTCACGTTTAAAGCTAAATTTAAAGCTAATTTCCCTGAGGCAAAATCAATATTTTTATAACGCATCGTGTAATCAAAACCTGAAGTTCTCGTAGATGCCGCATTGATAAAAAATTTGATACTCGTTACCTTATTTTCATCTAATACTTTTTGCACGGATGCATTTGGCATTCCGTTGTCATCTTTCCCGCCAATTTCTCCTGAAAAAACAACTCTATCGGCTACTTTAACATTGTAATAATCTAACGAAATAGTGAAATCTTTAGCTGCTTTTACTGTTAAACCTGCCGAAATACTTTTAGATGTTTCTGCAAATAATGAAGCAACGCCTAAGTCTTTAATTACAGAACTTACATTGTTAAAAGTTCCTTGGTTAGAAATTTTTCCATCAGAAATTAAGGTTTGTACATTGCTTAAATATACTTGGTGTAATGAGGGCGCTCTAAATCCTGTTCCGTAAGATGCTCGTAAAACGATTGCGCTTCCTAATTTATATCTTGAGTTCACTTTCCAAGAAGTGTTTCCGCCAAAATCTGAATAATCTTCATAACGAACGGCTCCTCCAATTAAAAAATCATCTGAAATATCCCAGTCTAAAGTAGTGTATCCGCCAATATTTGTTCTTGTTTCGCTTAAAGCATTGCTTGGTTGTAATCCTGGAAAAGATTGTGCGCCACTTTTATAATAAGAAGCTTCTTCTCCTTGAATAACTTCAAATTTTTCTTGACGACCTTCAAATCCAAAGCCGACACTTACAGTTCCAAATGAACGGCTTACGTCAAAATTTCCAATAATATTGCTAAAAGCATAGGCTCCTGCATCAAAAGAAGTAGGGCTTTTTGCGCCTAAATCGACATTAATGGTGTTTCCGATGGTGTAATCTACCGAGTTTTTACCGTAACTCGCACTTGCATCGGCATTAAATTCGCCTAACTTAAATTTGCTTCCTGCGGTAAGTAAAACATCTTGAATTCCTGTTTCAAAAGTAGGTTGAAAACCTGTGTATGTTTTTCCTTTTGGTGTTAATAAACCAAAATCATTGGTAATCCAATATGGCGGACGATACAAAGCAAAACTTGTTCCTTGCCTAGCGTTAAAACCTCCAAAAGCATATAATTTGGTATTTTCATTTAAAGGATATTCGGCATTTAAAAAAATTGCCGCTTTTTTCATTTCTGCCTGTCCGATAGTCATTCCTAAAGCAGGATTGTCTTTTGTCCATTGATTATTTACTTCAAATAAATCATCTTTTCCTGGTTCGCCAGCTCTGTTTGTTTTATCTTGATAACTCAAATCAAGCGACGCATTTACAAAGCCGCCTTCACCAAAAGTAAACGTATGATTTGCATCTAAGGAAGCATTTGCTCCATCGGCTTTACTGGTTATTCCTGACGTAAAATTTACCTGTGTAAATTTGATGTTTTTCTTTAAAATAATATTGATAACTCCCGCAACCGCATCTGAACCGTATTGTGCCGATGCGCCATCTCGTAAAACCTCTACTCGTTCAATGGCTGTGGTTGGAATACTTTTCATATCTACCCCAACTTCACCTTTTCCAGGTGTATCGTTTACATAGACCAAAGCACTTTGATTTTTACGTTTTCCGTTTACTAAAACCAAGGTTCTACTTGGTCCTAAACCTCTTAAATCGGCTGGATCAAAATGGGCTGTTCCATCTGAAACGGTTTGGCTACTCGCATTATAAGACGGAATTGCATACATTAACATTTGGTCAATATTTGTTTGCCCTGTTGCTTGTAATTCTCGTACACTTACATTGTCGATTGGTACAGCTGAATCTAAAATTGTTCGTGGTTTTGAACGATTTCCTGTTAAAATAATTTCATTTAAAACATTTCCTTCTTTTAAAATAACTGTTATATAGGTGTTTTTAGTGATTTTTTTGGTTAATGTGGTAAATCCCACCGATGAAAAAACCAAGCTAATAGGCATTTTTTCAACATCTAATGAAAATTCTCCTTGCTCATTAGTACTTACTCCGTTTACGGTGTCTTGTTTTAAAACGCTTACAAAAGGAATTCCAAGTCCACTTTGATCAACCACCTTTCCTTTAATCGTTTGTCCAATAATTGATGCTATAGAAGTAAAAAACATCAATAAAAAACAACTGAAAATTTGTAGTTTTTGTGCTTTTAAATAGCGTGGCAACGTAATTCTTTTATTCATATTAAAAAAGTTAATTTTTTCACAATAATACTATTTTTTTAAGATAAACAACTACAAAAAATTATTTATCTGTTTTAAAATTAATAATTATACAACATCTGTATAGTTTTTAGCTTTAACCATATTTTAACAGCTATTATTTCCTTATTATTGTAGCTTTGTTTCATAAATTATAATCATATTTCAATTACTATGGATGTAGATGTAAGAGCTATTAATGAAAAAGTAGCAAGAGAAAGTGCTTTTGTTGACATATTAACAAACGAAATGAACAAAGTAATCGTTGGTCAAAAACATATGATTGATCGCTTACTTATCGGACTTCTTGGAAATGGACATATTTTACTAGAAGGAGTTCCTGGTCTTGCAAAAACACTCGCTATCAATACGTTATCAAAAGCCGTACAAGGTAGTTTTAGTCGTGTACAGTTTACGCCCGATTTATTACCCGCAGATATTGTCGGTACCATGATTTACAACGTAAAAGAAAATGATTTCACTATCAAAAAAGGTCCTATTTTTGCGAACTTTGTGCTTGCCGATGAAATTAACCGTGCGCCCGCAAAAGTGCAATCGGCATTATTAGAAGCAATGCAAGAACGTCAAATTACCATTGGAGATACTACCTTTAAATTACAAGAACCATTCCTTGTAATGGCAACGCAAAACCCCGTAGAACAAGAAGGAACATATCCACTTCCCGAAGCACAAATGGACCGTTTTATGCTAAAAACAGTAATTGATTATCCAAAGCTTGAAGACGAACAAATAATTATGCGTCAGAACTTAAACGGAACTTTTGGAACCGTAAATCCTGTAATTTCTCTCGAAGAAATTATAAAAGCTAGAGAGATTGTCAACGAAGTATATATGGATGAAAAAATTGAAAAATATATTCTTGACATTGTATTTGCAACCCGTTATCCTGAAAGATATAATTTAGAAAAATTAAAACCATTAATTAGTTTTGGAGCGTCGCCTCGTGGAAGTATTAACTTAGCTAAAGCAGCAAAATGTTATGCTTTTATCAAAAGAAGAGGCTATGTAATACCCGAAGATGTTCGAGCAATTGTAAATGATGTATTACGTCATAGAATCGGAATTACCTACGAAGCAGAAGCTGAAAATATTACATCACTTGATATTATTGCATCGATAATTAATGAAGTACAAGTGCCTTAATTTTATGGTTTTATCAAATTAAATCCTTAAAAAAGACACCGAAACATACGAAAAATAGAATAGACACGATGGACACGAAAGAATTGTTAAAAAAAGTTCGTAAAATAGAAATAAAAACACGTCGTTTGTCAAATCATATTTTTGGCGGAGAATATCATTCCACCTTCAAAGGACGTGGAATGACCTTTTCCGAAGTGCGAAAATATCAATACGGAGACGATGTAAAAGCCATTGATTGGAATGTAACCGCACGCTATAATGAACCACATATCAAAGTTTTTGAAGAAGAAAGAGAACTAACAATGATGCTTTTAGTTGATGTTTCTGGCTCAGAATCTTTCGGTACTTCACATCAATTTAAAAAAGATACCCTAACAGAAATAGCTGCAACACTCGCCTTTTCTGCCATTCAAAATAACGATAATGTCGGGTTAATCCTGTTTTCTGATAAAATGGAACTTTATATTCCACCCAAAAAAGGAAAAAGCCACGTTTTAAGAATTATTAGGGAATTAATCGAATTTAAACCCGAAAGTAAACAAACAAATATTCAAGAAGCTTTAAAATTTTTATCCAACGTAATCAAAAAGAAAGCTATTGTTTTTGTGCTTTCTGATTTCTTAGATGATACGTATCAAAAAACACTGAAATTAGTGGGAAATAAACACGACCTAACAGGAATTCGTGTGTACGATAAACATGATGCCGAAATTCCTAATCTAGGAATGGTGCCCATGACAGACGCCGAAACTGGCGAAACTTTTTTAGTGAATACAAGTGCCAAATCAGTGCGGAATCAATACAAAGCAAACGCTTTACGATTAGCAGATTATTTTGAAACATCCTTTAAAAAAAGCGGTGCAGGAACTATCAATACTCGAGTTGATGAAAATTATGTCAAAAAATTATTAGGCTATTTTAAACAAAAATAAAATTGCCTATTTTAAATTGATAACATCAAAATACTATTTTAAAATACTATCTTAAATAATATGATTGCGTAAAATGAAAACTAAAATATCAAAATTATTTTATATATTCTTACTGATTTATAATGTTGCCATTGCACAATCCAACAAAATACACGTTGAAATTGATACCACAAACATCCGTATTGGTGAACAATTTCAATATAAAATTTCAGTCAATGAAACAGAAAATGTTATCATTCCGAAACTAGAAAACTTAAAAGGACTCGAAATTGTTGATTCTGTAAAAATAACGAATATCAATAATAAACTAGTCAAAAAATATATTTTAACAGGTTTTGATAGCGGTGCTTTTTACATTCCACAACAACAAATTTTCATTAAAAATCAAGCCTATTTAACCGATAGTCTGCTTGTTAATGTCGCTACAATTGCTGTCGATACTACAAAAATTAAAAAATTCCCGATAAAAAGTATCCTAAAAGAACCGTATCAATATAATGATTTTAAACACTATATCTGGTGGGCAATTATTGCCTTACTTTTAATCGCAAGTAGTATTTATTATTTTAGAAGTAGAAAGAAAAAAATACTTCCTGAAGAAAATTATCAGCCTGAAATTCCTGCCTATCAAGAAGCCGTTCAAAAATTACACGAACTAGATGAAAAATTATTATGGCAAAATAATCAAACTAAAAAATATTATAGCGAATTAACCGAAATCGTACGAAACTATATCGAAAAAGAATTGAAAATTCCAGCGCTAGAAGTAACTACAAACGAATTAATCAGCGTTTTAAATGATTTTAAAAATATCAATTCAATTCAAACCGATGATAAAACCATTCATACATTAAAAAAATTATTAGAAGAATCTGATTTAGTGAAATTTGCAAAATCGAAACCTATTGCACACCAAATTGAACAAGACCGAAAAGATGCTGAAAATATCATCGATAATTTAAAACCTAAAAAAGAAATCGCAGAAGAAGATGTGGAATAATTTTGAATTTTATAGTCCTGAATTTTTATGGTTGCTACTATTAATACCGTTGTTCGCTTTTTGGAATTTCTATACTCGAAAAAAAGATACCGCACAATTAACGATATCTAGCGTAAAAGGTTTTAAAGTAAATACTCAAATTTTACCCAAATTAAAACCGCTTTTATATTTAGTGCGATTAACCGCTTTAACGTGTTTGATTATCGCTTTGGCAAGACCAAGAAATATAGCTGTGAGCAAAAAAACAAAATCAAATAAAGGAATTGATATTGTCATGGCAATCGATGTATCGGCAAGTATGTTGGCAAAAGACCTCAAACCAAACCGATTAGAAGCACTTAAAAAAGTAGCCATCGAATTTGTAAATAGCCGACCAAATGACCGAATAGGAATTGTCGCTTATGCTGGAGAAAGCTTTACGAAAACACCCATTACCAGTGATAAATCAATCATAAAAAGAACACTTTCTGAAATCAAATGGGGACAATTAGAAGGTGGAACAGCCATCGGAATGGGACTTGGATCAGCTGTAAATCGACTCAAAGAAAGCAACGCAAAAAGTAAAGTAATCATTCTTTTAACCGATGGCGTAAATAATGCAGGATTTGTAGATCCAAAAACAGCCACAGAACTCGCTAAAGGAAATAACATAAAAGTATATACTATCGGAATTGGAACCAATGGAATGGCACCGTTTCCTTGGGCTAAAGACCCAAGAACTGGAGAAATTTCTTTTAGAAATCAACAAGTAGAAATTGATGAAAAATTACTCAAACACATCGCCAAACAAACCGATGGAAAGTATTTTAGAGCAACCGATAACGCTAAACTAAAAGCAATTTATAGCGAAATTGATAAACTAGAAAAAACAAAAATAGAAGAATTTAAATACTATAATTATACCGAAAAATATCGACTATTAGTACTAATCGCAGGTGCACTTTTACTACTCGAATTCCTATTGAAAAATACCCTATTTAAAAGTTTTATATAAAATGTTATATCAACTAGAAGAACCTATATATTTTTACCTTTTTGCAAGTATTCCTCTGATAATTATTACTTTTTTATCAGCTTTATGGTGGAAAAAACAAACGCAAAAAAAATTTACAAACGCTAAAATGTTAGCGAAAATAGCACCAAACTCTTCTAACTTTAAAGCTGTTTTAAAATTGATTTTTTTACTCGTTGGAATCTCTTTTTTAATTATCTCATTAGTAAATCCAAAAATGGGAACAAAACTAAAAACCGTAAAAAGAGAAGGCGTAGATGTCGTTTTTGCCTTAGATGTTTCCAAAAGTATGCTCGCTGAAGATATTGCCCCAAATAGATTGGAAAAATCAAAACAAATTATTGATAAAATTATCGATAAACTTGGAAGCGATAGAGTCGGAATTATTGTATATGCTGGAAATGCATATCCATTATTACCCATCACAACCGACCATGCAGCCGCTAAAATGTTTTTACAAAATGCCAATCCTGATATGGTTTCAAGCCAAGGAACAGCAATTAATCAAGCATTAAATTTAGCCAAAACATACTACAATAACGACGAACAAACAAACCGATTTTTAATTATAATTTCTGATGGAGAAGATCATCAAGAAGAAACAAAACAAATTGCCCAAAATATTGCAAATGATGGCGTGAAAATATATACCATCGGGGTTGGAACTCAAAAAGGAGCGCCAATTCCTATCAAAGTAAATGGCTCGCTTATCGGATATAAAAAAGATAACAAAGGACAAACTGTTATTACAAAACGAAATGAAGACGTTTTAAAAGGAATCGCAAGCGCTTCCAATGGAAAATATATAGACGGAAACAGAACCGAAAACCCTGTGAAAGCTATCGAAAAAATTATAACAAACGCTCAAAAAAGTGAATTTGAAACCAAACAATTTTCCGATTATAAAGACCAATTTCAATGGTTTTTAGCAATTGGATTGCTATTTTTAAGTATCGATTTATTCTTGCTTGAAAGAAAAACAAAATGGATCAAAAAAGCAGATTTATTCAACGAAAAAGAAACCTAGAAGCTAGTTTATCAAAATGAAAACATTCAAAAATATTCTATTAATCAGCTTATTTCTGGTATCTGTAAAAATAACAGCGCAAATAGATACCCTGAAATTACAACGAGAAGCCAGAACTTTATTGCGTCAAGGAAATAAATTATACAACAAAGAAAAATTCGAACAAGCAAGCATTCTATATCGAAAAGCCTTAGACAAAAATAGTAACTACAAAAAAGCAAGTTACAATTTTGGGAACACACTCTATCAACAAAAAAAATATAAAGAAGCTGTAACCCAATTTGAAGTTACCACAAAAACAGCTTCCGATAAATTTGAAAAAGCAAACGCATATCATAATATCGGAAATGCAATGCTCGAACAAAAACAATATCAACAAGCCGTAAATGCCTACAAAAATGCCTTGCGTAAAAATCCAAAAGATGATGAAACAAGGTATAATTTAGCCGTCGCTCAAAAAAATCTTAAAAAAGAACAACAAAATAAAGATAAAAAAGACGATAAAAATAATAAGAAAGATAATAAGAAAAACGGCGATCAAGACAAAAAAGACGACCAAAAAAATAAAGATAAAAAAGACGATAAAAAAAGCGACGACAAAAAAGAAAATCCAGAAAATCAAGATAAAAAAGACCAAAAATCAAAACCAAATCAAGCAAAAATGTCGCCAGAACAAATGAAACAATTACTCGAAAGCTTGAACAATGAAGAGAAAAAAACACAAAAGAAAATGAACGCCAAAAAAGCAAAAGGAAGAAAAATAAAACAAGAAAAAGATTGGTAATACACCTATTACACTATATATTTCTGATTTTAAACACTTACTAATTTTACATTTTTTGAAAATAAATATGAAGTTAAAATTATACATCCTACTACTACTGCTATGCTGTTTTATAACACACACAATTAATGCACAAGACACACAAAAAAATGTTTTGAAAGCAAGTGTGAGTAAAAATAAATTAGGCGTGAATCAGCGATTAAGACTCGATTTTTCAATCAGTAAACAAGGTGCTGATAATTTTAAACCACCCAATTTTAAAAATTTTAAAATCGTAGGAGGACCAAGTCAATCGGTAAGTCAATCCTGGATTAACGGAAAACGAAGCTTTAATAAAACATATACCTATATTATTCAACCCAAAAAAGAAGGTGAATTTAATATTCCAGCAGCAAGTATTGAAATTGATGGCGAAATAATTCAATCAAAACCCATCAAAATTATTGTGCTAAAAGCAAGTGCTATTCCTAAAAATCCGAATGATCCAAATTATATTGCACAACAAAATATTCATTTAGTTGCTCAAATATCAAAATCACAACCCTATGTTGGTGAAGCAATTTATGTAGAATATCGCCTGTATTTTAGCCAAAATGTAGGAATTTATGACAATGCAATTACACAAAATCCGCAGTATAATGGCTTCTGGAATCAAGAAATTAAAACCAATAATCCTGAAGTAAAAACAGGACTATATAACGGCGAAAATTATCGATATGCAACATTACATAAAGCACTTTTAGTCCCAACAAAAGAAGGTCGCTTAACAATTGATCCAATGAAAATGGATATTATTGTAGCCGTTCCAACAGGACGTGCCGACTTTTTTGGAAACGTAATCACCAAACAAATTCAACGAGAATTTTCATCCGCTAAAAAAACAATACAAGCAAAATCATTGCCTATTGCCAATAAACCTGAAAATTTTACAGGAGCTGTCGGAACATTCTCCTTTGATATTGCACTGAATAAAAATACCCTAAAAGCAAACGAATCCGCAGAAATAAATGTAACCGTTAGCGGAAATGGAAATCTCAAATTATTTGAAATCCCAGAAATAATAACACCCAAAGAACTTGAAGTATATCAACCTGAAAGAAAAGAAAATGTGCGCATCACCGCTAACGGATTAACAGGGAAAATTACCGATAAATATACCGTAGTTCCTGAATATAAAGGAAAATATAAAATCCCTAAAACAAGTTTTTCTTACTTTAACCCTAAAGAAAAAACCTATAAAACAATTACCACAAAAGATATTTTTGTCGACGTTTTAGAAGGGAAAACCCTAGCAATTTCTGAAAAATCAAGCAATAATCTAAAAAAAGAAGTTCAAATTATAGGCGATGATTTTAAATATATTCAAACTTCTACAAACTTTCAAACAATAAAAAATAAAAACTTTTTTAAATCTTTTTGGTTTTATGTATTGCTGTTATTGCCGATTATAAGTATGCCTATCGCTATTTTTATCAGCAAGAAAAAAGAAAAACAATTACAAGATTTTTCAGGAAATAAACAACGTAAAGCCGATAGATTAGCTAAAAAATATTTATCCGAAGCAAAAAAAGAACTCGGAAACAAAGAAACCTTTTATGAAGCACTGGAAAATGCTTTGCACAACTTCTTAAAAGCCAAATTAAAAATTGAAACATCTGATATTAATAATGATAAAATAACAACATTACTTCAAGAAAAAAAAGTGGATACAGCCACAATTCAACGCTTTACAACTGTTTTAACCGATTGTGATTTTGCACGATATACGCCAATCACAAACCTACAAATGACCGAAGAATACGAAAAAGCAATAGAAATTATTACCCTATTAGACAAGCAATTAAGCAACCAAAATAATAAATAAATAATAAGTTATGATGAAACAATTTAGCGTATTATTATTGTTTTTAATAACAAATATTCTGCTAGCACAAACTGCTGAAGAACTTTTTATTAACGCAAATAATTCCTATAAAAAGGGCAATTATACAGAGGCTATAAAATTATATCAAGATATCGAAAAAACACAAAATGTATCGGCAGATGTATATTTTAACCTCGCAAACGCCTACTACAAATTGCATAAAGTCGCACCCGCAATTTATAATTATGAAAAAGCATTGCAGTTAAATCCGCTACATCAAGATGCACAAAATAATTTAAGTATCGCAAAAAAACTCACCTTGGATAGAATTGAAAAATTACCAAGTTCTTTAAATGAAAAAATAAATGAAAATTTCTTGCAAAAATTTAACTATAATACTTGGGCATTCTTCACAATTATCTTTTCTTTTTTAATGGCGATGCTTTTTTTAGGATATTATTTTTCTGGAAATCCGACTAAAAAAAAGCTATTTTTTACTAGTAGCATCATTTCTTTTTTACTGTTGATTAGTTGTTTACTTATTACATATCAGCAATATAACCAAACCAAAAACATGCTGGAAGCTATTATTTTTTCAGAAAAAATTGACGTTAAAAATGCACCTACACAGGATGCCGAACAATTATTTATATTGCATGAAGGAACAAAAGTTCAAATTTTAGATACCGTAGATTCTTGGAATAAAATTAAACTAGCAGACGGAAAAACTGGTTGGGTAGTAGCCAAAAAAATAAAACAATTATAACATAAAAAACAAGATAAAAAATAACATAAAAAGTTTAAATTTCGGTATTTTAGCAATCCTAGTGTAGGGCAATGACAAAACAATTAAAACACAATTATTTTAACTATTTTCTTTTGGTATTTTTAATACTTAAAGGTGTTTCTTGTATTGCCAATAACTTACAAGTACTAGATAATACCTTTGAAAATTCTCTCGAAAATTCTCTTACCGATTCTCAATTAAAGATTAATAATACGGATCCTAAAGAGAAACTAAGACATCAAAATCAAGAAGAAAATCAAAATAAAAGTAACGATAAAAATGACAATAAGTCTGAAAATCAACTCGAGAATCAATTAGAAAATGAACTTGAAAAAGAATTAGACGAACATCAAGAAATTAATCAAATTTTAGTTACAAACTATCATTTTTATCAAAATAAAGCAAGCAATAATTATAGTGCCATCTTCAAAAAATATAGTATTCAATACTTAGAACTTACTACACAGCCTCCCGAATTTCTATAAAATTTTATATTTTACAAGTATCTAATTTTCTTATATTTACCCTTATATAAGCAATCTATTTTGTGCAGGTTGCAAACATTTTAAAATCTTTTTTTAGCTTATTTTTTTAAAGCTTTAAAAAAGATAAAACAATTTATTACATTTAACTTATGAAAAAATTATTCTCAAATTTTAAAGGAGATTTATTTGGTGGTATTACTGCTGGAATTGTAGCCCTTCCATTAGCGTTAGCATTCGGGGTTTCTTCTGGTTTAGGGCCAAGTGCTGGTTTATATGGAGCTATTTTTATTTCATTTTTTGCCGCACTATTTGGAGGTACTGATACTCAAATTTCAGGACCAACAGCTCCTATGACTGCTGTAAGTATGATTATTATTGCTGGTATTATCGCTAGTAATGATGGAGATGTATCCAAAGCATTACCCGCTATTTTAACCGTGTTTTTGCTTGCAGGATTGTTTCAAATCGCCTTAGGAGTTTTAGGACTCGGTAAATATATTCGCTATATTCCATATCCCGTAGTTTCTGGTTTTATGACCGCTATTGGAGTTATCATTTTAGTAACACAAATTTTACCAGCAGTTGGTTATTATGCGAAAGAAGATACTCAATTCGTCGCGCAATTTAAACCACAAGCCGAAGAATTAATCTTAGAAAACATCTTAAAAGATGAAGCTGGTCAAGGTATTTTGGTACTAGAAAACTTTAAAGAAACCATTAATCGATCTGAAAAAACAACACAAGCTGATATTTTAAAGGAAAGTAAAACCCTTGCAGGAAAAGAAGCTTCAGGAGTTTTAGGAACGATAAAAGTATTACCAAGAGCTTTAGAAAATATTAATTGGCTAGAGTTAATCCTCGCTTTAGGAACTATTTTTATAATCTACGGATTTAAAAAAATTACCACAGCAGTACCAAGTACACTTGTTGCTTTAGTCGTGATGACAGGTATTGCCTTAGGTTTTGGTTTAAATTATCGTCCTATTGAAGAAATTCCTGGAGGATTTCCAATTCCAAATTTAGGAATTTTTACTAGTTTTAGTTTATCAAGCATAACTCCTTATATTTTTACGGCATTAACATTATCATTATTAGGAGCGATTGATTCCTTATTAACATCAGTAGTTGCCGATAATATGACCAAAACAAAACATAAACCAAATAAAGAATTGATTGGTCAGGGAATTGGAAATAGTATTGCTGCTATTTTTGGAGGACTTCCTGGAGCTGGAGCTACAATTCGTACGGTTGTAAATATCAATTCTGGCGGTAAAACTAAGTTATCGGGGATGGTTGCTGGTGTAATGTTATTAGTTGTTTTATTAGGATTAGGTCCTATTGCTTCTATGATTCCTGCGGCAGTATTAGCGGGTATTTTAATTACCGTCGGTATCGGAGTGATGGATTACAAAGGTTTAAAAGCAATTCCTTTTTTACCTCGTGATGCTAAAATAGGTCCTTTTAAAATTAGCTCAGAAGTAATTATTATGCTTGTTGTTATGTTACTTTCTACTTTTTGGAACTTAGTATATGCGGTTGGAATAGGTTTAATTATCGCTTCTTTAATGTTTATGAAAAAAATTGGTGATTTAACTTCAGAACGTTCTGATGTAAAATCATTAAATGAAGAAGCTTGGGAAGATGAAATAAATTTCCCTCAAAATTTAAAGGAAGAAGTTTTTATCAAACATATTAAAGGGCCATTATTTTTTGGTTCTACCAGTAATTTTCAAGCACTTTCATTGCAAATTCCAGATACAGCTTCAACAGTAATTATGCGTTTAGGGAGAATGCAATATATGGATCAATCAGGATTGTACGCTATGGAAGATATGTTACAAGATTTAAAAACTAAAAATATAGATGTTTTATTTGTGAATCTACTAGAACAACCAAAATACATGATGGAAAGAATTGATATCATTCCTGATTTCATTCCACGAGAGCACATATTTACATCATTTGATTCGTGTGTAAGATGGGTAAAAGAAAATATAAAAGATGAATTTAAAAACTAAAAAATATGCCATACAGAAATAAAGCAATAACCAAAGATGCTCAAGATAAATTAACACCAATGATTGTGTTACAAGATTTTATTGAGGGTAATTCTCGTTTTATAAGAGATGAAGTTCATAGCATTGACCATAAAGCATTAATCACTCAAACCACAGATAGTCAGCATCCTAAAGCTATTGTTCTTTCTTGTATTGATTCTCGAGTTCCTGTTGAGTTAATTTTTGATCAGACTATTGGTGATATTTTTGTAGCTAGAGTTGCTGGAAATTTTGAGAACACGGATATTTTAGGAAGTATGGAATATTCTTGTAAAGTTGCAGGAAGTAAGTTAGTTTTTGTGTTAGGACATGAAAGTTGTGGAGCTGTAAAGGCGGCGTGTGATCATGTTGAGTTAGGTAATATTACCTCGATGTTATCGAATATTCAGCCGGCAGTTAAAAAGTCTGAGTCTGAAATTTCAGGAGAATATAATTCATCTAATACTGAATTTTTGAATAAAACGATTGAAAACAATGTAAAATTAACTATTGATCGAATTAGAGAAAAGAGTCCTATTTTAAAAGAAATGGAGCAAAACGGCGAAATTAAGATTGTTGGTGGCGTTTATCATATTAGCAGTGGAAAAGTAAGTATGTTATAATACACTTGCTATTAAAATTATTTCCCCTAAACAATTACATTATTGTTTAGGGTTTTTTTTGTTTTATAGGATTATTTTGTAGGATACAAGAATAGTTTATTTTTTATTTGAAGCTATTACCTGCTTTCCGCACTCGCTTTTTTTTGAAGAAAAATCAAAAAAAGAGCTCAAACAATTGCTTCAATCAGGGCTAAGTCTATTTATTTAGTTTTGGTAAATTCATAAATTAGTTTTTATTTATGAAATCCAGTCATTTCAAAGAATCTTTTTAACAGATAGGTAAACGTGTAGTAGTAATTATTAGAGTCTGTTTTAAATTTTATCTGAAAAAAATATCAGAGAAAAATAAGAAATCGAATCCGTCAACCTGAATTTATTTCAGTTTCACATCCTCATTTGCCATTTTCCATAGTTTTTACGATGCTAAAATAAATTCAGTATGATGTTTATAGATTAAAAAAGAGCTTTAATCATTTCTTTCAGTTTAGCACAAAAAAAAACCTCAATCTTTATAGATTGAGGTTTCAAAGAAAGGCAACGACCTACTCTCCCACCATTGGCAGTACCATCGGCGCAAATGGGCTTAACTTCTCTGTTCGGGATGGAAAGAGGTGAGCCCCATTGCGATAATCACCTTAAAATGTTTCAGTATATTTCAACTGTATAAGTTAACATATTCGGGATGGAAAGAGGTGAGCCCCATTGCGATAATCACCTTAAAATGTTTCAGTATATTTCAACTGTATAAGTTAACATATTGGTAAAAATTATATCGTAAATAATCAAAAGAGTTGGTGCTTGCGCTCTTTCGAGCGCAAGACTTCTACA
>NZ_JAJGWT010000016.1:17484-17713 GCF_021390715.1 Tenacibaculum piscium | reverse complement strand
GTTTCTACTTTTTCTTTTTTAGGAGGAAGTTTATCAAGTTTTTTTATTTGGTACATTTTGTCTTATATTTTTTTAATACGTACCAAAAATACAAAATAAAGTACATATATTGTAATTGTGGGACTTTTTGTCGCATTAAGCCCAACGTTTTTGTATATTATTTGTTGCGTATTTCGAGCAACTAATTTAGTAAATAAAAACTATTTTTAAATAACTCAGAAGTTATAAT
>NZ_JAJGWT010000016.1:12611-17436 GCF_021390715.1 Tenacibaculum piscium | reverse complement strand
GGTACATTTTGTCTTATATTTTTTTAATACGTACCAAAAATACAAAATAAAGTACATATATTGTAATTGTGGGACTTTTTGTCGCATTAAGCCCAACGTTTTTGTATATTATTTGTTGCGTATTTCGAGCAACTAATTTAGTAAATAAAAACGGAATAGAAAATCCCCTAAGGATTTTCGTAAGTAGGCTAGAACTAGCAATAAATTATATACGGTGTTAGGTGCTTTACTTTTTTTATTACTCACTTTTTTCAATTTTTAAAAAGTCAAATCTATTATTAATTGTACTATTTTTAAATAACTCAGAAGTTATAATAGAATGAAGAATATCACAAATAAGAATTAATTCTTTGTAATTGAAATTATTCCAATCAGTATCAAAATTATGTTCTGTGTCGTGAATGTGAATTTTATTTCTCAATTTCCTCAACGCATTTATTCTACTATAGTTTTTAAATTTAATACCTAATAACTTCTTTTTTTCAACTTTTTTGGACATTTGGTCAAAAGTCATTGAGGTTTTAATTTCGTCTTCTGTTTTCTCAAATATTACAATTTCATTTTTTATTACTTTTTCAGCCAATTCATATTCTCCAGTATTTACAGATTTTACTTTTATCCAATTTGTGGTGTTCGATAATTCATTTGTTTCTATTAAATAATAAAATATAGCTTCAATTATTGTTGCACCGTGTACTAAAATTGATTTAATATTTTGAGTAAGAAGAACATCTGTCATATAAATATCAGTTCTAATTTTGTTCAAGAATTCAATATACTGAAGTGAATATGCTATATTTTTTCTAATTGGATAAACTTTTGAATGTGGCAAATGTTCATTCTTACAAATTAAAATTCCAAAATGATTTTCAAGTGTATTTATTCTAATTGGATACCAATTAGATTCATCTTTTTCTTGAAGTTTGATTTTTTTTCCTGCGTTCATTTTTTGGTATTGCACCTAACGGATTTGTATATGATTTGTTGCGTTATTCTGGACTAAATTTAGTAAAAAAAATCGGAATAGAAAATCCCCCAAGGGATTTTCGTATGTAGGCGAGAACCAGCAATTAATTATATACGTTGTTGCTATTTGTTGTTTTTAATTGTTCAATTTTTTCTCTAAAATTCCTTTTTCGATTTTCTAGAATCAGCTTTTTAAAAATCTTTGTTGATTTTTTGTGCTTTTTTTTTGTTTTAATTTTTCTTAATTTAAAATTTATTTACACAAAGTTTTAGGAATCAGTTTTTAAAATCTTTGTTGATGTTTCGTACTTTTTCTTTTTTGTTTTAATTTTTCTTAATTTAAAATTTATTTACAAAGTTTCGTAATCAGCTTTTTTAAAATCTTTGTTGATGTTTCGTACTTTTTCTTTTAATTTTTCTTGATTTAAAATTTATTCACAAAGTTTTAGGAATCAGTTTTTTTAAATCTTTGTTGATTTTTTGTGCTTTTTCTTTTTTGTTTTAATTTTTCTTGATTTAAAATTTATTCACAAAGTTTTAGGAATCAGTATTTTTAAAAATATTTATTGATATTTGATACTTTTTTTTTTGATTTTTTTCTTGAAATAATTGACAAAATTGATTGTTCAAAACTTTGTTTTTTACTGAAATTTCACAATAAATTGCAACGRATTTGTATATGATTTGTTGCGTTATTCTGGACTAAATTTAGTAAAAAAAAATCGGAATAGAAAATCCCCCAAGGGATTTTCGTATGTAGGCGAAAACCAGCAATTAATTATATACGTTGTTAGTTTTTCGTTGCGAAACATTTTTATAAGCACGTTTTTTTGCGTTTCTAAGTTTTTTAAGAATTTAAAATTCAAGATTTGTTTATTTTTTCTTTAAAATTCTAAACATTCTTTTTTAGATTCACGTAAAACAGGTTTTTTCACGAGTTTAAAATTCAAAATTTGTTATATTTCATTAAACTTTTTCTTTAAAAATCTAAACTTTCTTTTTTAGATTTACGTAAAACAGCGATTTTTCACGAGTTTAAAATTCAAAATTTATTATATTTCATTAAACTTTTTCTTTAAAATTCTAAATATTCTTTTTTGGATTTACTCAAACCAGCAATTTTTTACGAGTTTAAAGATTTTCAATTTGTTAGTTTTTTTCTAAATTTTTTCTTTAAAACTCTAAATATTCTTTTTTAGATTTATGCAAAACAGCGTTTTTTATGAGTTTAAAAATTTACGATTTATTGATTTTTAATTATTCAAAAACATTCTCAATAATTCTATTTTTTCTTTAATATTCTCATTTTTTCTGAGCAATGAAAACTAACGTTGTTGTATATGGTTTGTTGCGTGTTTCAAACAACTAATTTAGTAAATAAAAACGAAATAGAAAATCCCCTAAGGATTTTCGTAAGTATGCTAGCACTAGCAATAAATTATATACGGTGTTGGCTTTAGTTTGTTTTTGTGATTATATTTTTATCAAATAGATATTGTTTTTTGTCAATATCAAAAATCTGATATTTCCTTTTACTATTATTTGGTTTGACAAACTCTAATTCTATTTTATCATAAAGAACTTCACCTTTTTTATTTGGAACAATAAATGATAAATAATAAAAAGAGGTTTTTCCAATTTCAAGAATATTATTAAAAGTCAAAAATTCATTAGGAGGTATTTTCATTATAAAATTTTCGGTTTTTGTTCCAGTTTTATCAATGAAAGATAATTTGTGTTCATTCATCCATATAATTTCTCCTTTTATGGTTTCGTTTCCATAAGAAACATATACATTCACATCTTTAAAATTCAAACTTTTTCTATAGCAACTCAAAGATAGTTTTAATAAATATTGTTCTCCCTTTATAGTTTTAAATTCATTATTATTGATTTCATAATTAAAAAAACCTTGAGGATTGTATGTTTTACTTATTATTTTTCCGAAAACTTTACTTTTCTTTGTTTGATTCCACAGTAAAATAATTGTAGATATAGTTCCAAATAATAATGCACTCCAAAAACCTAAATCTAATCCTTTCTCAGTTATGTTAATTATTTTAATAGGGTCAACAATTTCAATAGTCTCTATTATTTTCTTAGTATTTGATATTTTTGAATAATTAATGTTTTTAATTGTATCTAAAACAGCTATTGTATCAATGTCTTTTATCTGCATTATTTCTTAATTAAAGCCAACGTGTTTGTATAAGATTAGTTGCGTGATTTAATCACTAAAGTTAGCAAATAAATCACAGATAGAAAGTCCGCGAGGACTTTCGTAAGTAGGCTTTAACCAAGCAATTAATTTTATACGGTGTTAGCAACAGTTTTAATTCCTTTCTATTGTGGATTCTAATTCGGATAGCCTAAACCTTAATGATTCACTCTCATTTCTGTTTTTCTCCAAATCATTCCGTAAGTATTGAATTTCCATAATTAATCCACTAATTGTTTCGTTCAATGAACTGATTTCATTTGCTAAGGCTTGTGTTGACATATTTTCATTTGTTTTGGTTATTCATAAATTGATTAAGTCTTTCACCGTTTTTTAAGAAATAGACATTATTAAATAATTCTTCGTAGTAATAGGGATTCTCTTTATAGAACATTGTTGGTATATCAAGGCTAAATGTGAAAGTTAAATTATCAATGAGTACTTGATATTGTATTACTGTGTTATCGTATTCATAATCCAAATTTCTAATCATATAGTTTAAAGTTCTTCTTAAGGCAACATTATTTTTTAAATATGCTTTGGTTGCTTTAAATCCCTCTACTTTGGTATTTAATTGTTCCTCAAGTAACTTAGTAAGTGGCTTATCCATTTGTTCCTTATTCTCTTGATATAAAGTCCAGATATTCAGGTTTTTATTTTTTTTAATTGAATTCTTTTTAACCTCAATAACGTTTACTGAAAATGTAATTGCACTATCTGGTTCGTAAGTTCTATAAATTGTATGCTCAGAAACACCAGTATCAAAATTCCATTTATCAGGACCGTCGTACGCAACATTATATTTAAAATTGGAATATATGTTTGTTATTGAATCTATATGCTCGTTAAATGTGTTTTCGTTTTGTTCTTTAAAAGACTTTTCAAAACCTGAATCAATGTCCTTTGGCTTAGAACTTTTTGAATTGCAAGAAACTAATAAAAACACGAAAAGATAGATTAGAATTTTATACTTCATTTTTGGGCTTATTTATAAAGTTTTTTTCTTTTGAAGTATTTTACACCTACAAAAATATAGATTACAAGTCCAATTATTGCACTTATTGAGCCTATTGAATCTTTGTCTCTTGTAAGGTGATTCTCTATATAATAGAATTGCATTAACAACCATTCTGCAATTTGATGAGACATCATAAAAACGAAGAAGAAACCTAAAATCCAATAAGTAATTACAGGTATAAAGTTGTTCTTTTTTTTAAGCCATAACTTTACTAAAAGTATAAATCCAATTAAAAGGACTAGTTTGATTCCTAGGATTAAAATAACGTCTAAACTTTGATTCATTGCTGTGTGGTTTTTTGTTCGTACTAATTGTTGCTAACGGATTTGTATATGATTTGTTGCGTGATTCGGGACTAAATTTAGTAAAAAAAATCGGAATAGAAAATCCCCCAAGGGATTTTCGTAAGTAGGCTAGTACTAGCAATTAATTATATACGTTGTTGTAAATAGTAGCTTTTTGTTTATTCCGAACTTTGATTATTAAATTACTATTCAAAAAATCGATAAAATTTAAAATTCTATAAACGAGTTAAAAAACATTTCAAAACTCTTTTTTGAAAACTATAAATATTCTCAATTTTTTCTTCTTTTTCTTAAATTGTTTTTGATTCAGATTTTACA
>NZ_JAJGWT010000016.1:8076-12548 GCF_021390715.1 Tenacibaculum piscium | reverse complement strand
CTTTTTCTTAAATTTGTTTTGATTCAGATTCTACAAACGAGTTNAAAAACATTTCAAAACTCTTTTTTGAAAACTAKAAATATTCTCAATTTTTTCTTCTTTTTCTTAAATTGTTTTTGATTCAGATTTTACAAACGAGTTAAAAACATTTCAGAACTTTTTCTTGAATACTAGAAATATTCTTAATTTTTTCTTCTTTTTCTTAAATTTGTTTTGATTCAGATTCTACAAACGAGTTAAAAAACATTTCAAAACTCTTTTTTGAAAACTATAAATATTCTCAATTTTTTCTTCTTTTTCTTAAATTTGTTTTGATTCAGATTCTACAAACGAGTTAAAAACATTTCAGAACTTTTTCTTGAAAACTAGAAATATTCTTAATTATTTTTCTTTCTTAAAATAGTTTTATTTAAAAGATCACAAATGAACTAATGTTTTTATTTGTTTGAAAATCAATTATTTATTTTGTTTTGGTCAGTTTTTTTTGCTATTATTTACAACGTGTTTGTATAAGGAAAGTTGCGTGTTTTAAGCAATAAAGTTAGTAAATAAAACACGAACCAAGAAAATTCGCGAGGATTTTCGTAAGTAAGCTATTACCAGCAATTTTTTTTATACGGTGTTGGGCAACGTTTTTCTTTAATTTCTATTTTTCTTTAATTTTACTTATTGATTTTAGATATTTCTCAACGTTATATGAATAAAAATCTTCATATTCTTTTGTGTAATCAAAATTTTCAATAATTGATTCAATTTCTAATTCTATCAAATTTTTAAAGGATAAAATGTTATTCTCAAACTCTAACATTTTCTTGTCTAAGGTAATTAATTCGATTGAATGAGAAAGCAGGTAAAATAATTCAGAAGTTAATAGTTCAAAGTCAATTAAAACTTCATTTCCTCTGTCTAACAAAATTGCAATTTTAATTTTAATATTTTCTTTAGATTCTTTTGAAATAAAATAGAAACTCTCTTCTTTTCCTTCAATATTTAATTCTTTCAGTTTATAGAATCTAAAAAATTCAGGAAGCGATTCATAAATATCTTTATATTCTTTTTTGCTTAAAACACTTAATTGATTTTCAATAGATTCAAATTTCATTTCAATTTTCCTTTTTTTAAGAGTGTCTAAAAAAATTGAATCTATTTCGTCTTTTAAATTCCAACTATTATTTATTTCCAACTTTGTATTTTTATTGCTCAAATTATTTCGTTTTTCATACTTGGTTTTGAATGTTGCCCAACGGATTTGTATATGATTTGTTGCGTGATTCGGGACTAAATTTAGTAAAAAAAATCGGAATAGAAAATCCCCCAAGGGATTTTCGTATGTAGGCGAAAACCAGCAATTAATTATATACGTTGTTAGTTTTTCGTTGCGAAACATTTTTATAAGCACGTTTTTTTGCGTTTCTAAGTTTTTTAAGAATTTAAAATTCAAGATTTGTTTATGTTTTATTTTTTCTTTAAAATTCTAAACATTCTTTTTTGGATTTACGCAAAACAGCAATTTTTTTACGAGTTTAAAATTCAGAGTTTTTTATTAAACTTTTTCTTTAAAAATCTAAACTTTCTTTTTTAGATTTACGTAAAACAGCGATTTTTCAYGAGTTTAAAGATTTTCAATTTGTTTATTTTTTTCTGAACTTTTTCTTTAAAATTCTAAASTTTATTTTTTAGATTCAAGCAAAACAACATTTTTTCACGAGTTTATAAATTCATAATTTATTCATTTTAATTATTTAAATATTCTCGATAATTCTATTTATTCTTGAAATTTCCATTTTTTCTGAATAATGAAAACTAACGTTTTTGTATATGATTTGTTGCGTATTTCGAGCAACTAATTTAGTAAATAAAAGCGGAATAGAAAATCCCCTAAGGATTTTCGTAAGTAGGCGATTACTAGCAATAAATTATATACGGTGTTAGCCACTGATTATTTTTCGTTAAATTTTTTTGTTTTTGGGTTATAACTAAATAAATATTTCAATTTTTCAGATTCATTTTTTTCATTTGTAGCGAAAAATGTTAATTCTTCATTTTTGTCTATTATAATATCACTTTTTAAATTTTTTCCAACATCTATTGTTATTGATTTTGTAACATCATTTTCTTTTGAACCTTGGATAATTCTCCCACTTAAAATTATAGCATCTCTTTTTATAAATTTTACATATATACTAGATATTAATCCAAAAAGTTTAATTTTCTCTAGGTTTATTGATTTGATATAGTAATCATTAAAGTCAAGTTTAAATTGTATAGGGAAAGATTTATTTTTTTTAGTTTCGTCCAATTTTAACCATTCAATAATAGCAAGATTAAGAATGCTGTTTTTATTATAGTCAATAGTTTCAATTAAAACTGTTTCTATTTTAATAGGGTTATTAACATTTTCTCTGTAAACAACTCCATTAAATTTGTTTAACATAGGTTCTAATATTTCTTGTGTAGCATCTAGATATAGTGTTGGTGCTATAAATTTTGGTTGAATTTGAAGTGACATTTGTTTTACAGAAAACCAGCTTTGAATATCCTCTTTTTTGAGTTTATTTGCAGTGTGTAATTCAATTCCATAATATTTTGCTGCATTTATTGCATCAGTTTGGTATCCATTTGTACTAACAAAAACTTTTTTATTAATTTCTTTAATTCTATAACATTTGGATTCGAATGCTTCAATTTCTTTAACAGGAACTTTTTTATTGTAATCTTTACATTCAATAGCTATTTTAATATCGAAATCATTTATTGAAGAAACGATTAATATATCAATTTCTCGTTTTTGACCACTTTCATTTTTTATTTTATAGTTATTGAAAATTTTTGTATTTTCAGAACTCCTTAAAGTCTCTTGGATAAGTCTGATAGTTTTTTCTAATGATTTTCCATTATTCTTCATGGTTTTTGGTGATTTGTGGCTAACGGATTTGTATATGGTTTGTTGCGTGATTCGGGACTAAATTTAGTAAAAAAAATCGGAATAGAAAATCCCCCAAGGGATTTTCGTATGTAGGCGAGAACCAGCAATTAATTATATACGTTGTTGTAAATAGTAGCTTTTTGTTTATTCCTAACTTTGATTATTAAATTACTATTCAAAAAACCGATAAAATTTAAAATTCTACAAACGAGTTAAAAAACATTTCAAAACTCTTTTTTAAAAACTAGAAATATTCTCAATTTTTTCTTCTTTTTCTTAAATTGTTTTTGATTCAGATTTTACAAACGAGTTAAAAATATTTCAGAACTTTTTCTTGAAAACTATAAATATTCTTAATTTTTTCTTCTTTTTCTTAAATTATTTTTGATTCAGATTCTACAAACGAGTTAAAAAACATTTCAAAACTCTTTTTTGAAAACTATAAATATTCTCAATTTTTTCTTCTTTTTCTTAAATTTGTTTTGATTCAGATTCTACAAACGAGTTAAAAACATTTCAGAACTTTTTCTTGAAAACTAGAAATATTCTTAATTATTTTTCTTTCTTAAAATAGTTTTATTTAAAATTTTACAAATGAACTAATGTTTTTATTTGTTTGAAAATCAATTATTTATTTTATTTTGGTCAGTTTTTTTTGCTATTATTTACAACGGATTTGTGTATGATTTGTTGCGTGATTCGGGACTAAATTTAGTAAAAAAAATCGGAATAGAAAATCCCCCAAGGGATTTTCGTAAGTAGGCTAGTACTAGCAATTAATTATATACGTTGTTGTAAATAGTAGCTTTTTGTTTATTCCTAACTTTGATTATTAAATTACTATTCAAAAAACCGATAAAATTTAAAATTCTACAAACGAGTTAAAAAACATTTCAAAACTCTTTTTTAAAAACTAGAAATATTCTCAATTTTTTCTTCTTTTTCTTAAATTATTTTTGATTCAGATTCTACAAACGAGTTAAAAATATTTCAAAACACTTTCTTGAAAACTAGAAATATTCTTAATTTTTTCTTCTTTTTCTTAAATTTGTTTTGATTCAGATTTTACAAACGAGTTAAAAAACATTTCAAAACTYTTTYTTGAAAACTAGAAATATTCTTAATTATTTTTCTTTCTTAAAATAGTTTTATTTAAAAGATTACAAATGAATTAATGTTTTTATTTATTTGAAAATCAATTATTTATTTTATTTTGGTTAGTTTTTTTTGCTATTATTTACAACGGTTTGTATATGAAAAGTGCTGTTTTGTGTGCGAGGATTTTCCGCAGGAAAATCAGATGTAGCAAAACGGCACTGACTTTTGTATTATGACCAAATTAAGCATTTTTTATATACGTTGTTGTAAGTAGTTTGTTTTTTTTTCAGNTCAATTATTTATTTTATTTTGGTTAGTTTTTTTTGCTATTATTTACAACGGTTTGTATATGAAAAGTGCTGTTTTGTGTGCGAGGATTTTCCGCAGGAAAATCAGATGTAGCAAAACGGCACTRACTTTTGTRTTATGACCAAATTAAGCATTTTTT
>NZ_JAJGWT010000016.1:826-7955 GCF_021390715.1 Tenacibaculum piscium | reverse complement strand
TTTTATTCGTAATATTTTTCTAGCGATATTTTTAAATTTCTGTATTTACTTATAAATCAGGTTCTAATTGCGTAATTTTTGCCAATTACTTGTAACGGTTTGTATATGAAAAGTGCTGTTTTGTGTGCGAGGATTTTCCGCAGGAAAATCAGATGTAGCAAAACGGCACTAACTTTTGTGTTATGACCAAATTAAGCATTTTTTATATACGTTGTTAGCTTTTCGTTATTTTTTTTACAATTAAAATACTGTTATAAAATCACATATTTTTCAGCATTTTTATTCGGCGTTTAACTTGTCTAAATTTTCATTTCTGATTGCATAAACAGGCTAAAAGTCCACTATTTTCATTTCAGAATTACAGACAGATTCTTGCGTAATATTTGTCAGAATCCCACAGTTTTTCATTTCTGATTGCATAAACAGGATAAAATTCCACCGTTTCTATTTCATAATTACAGACAGATTCTTGCGTAATATTTTTCAAAATATACTACGTTAAAATTCCATTTCTAATTGCGTAATATTTATCAGGATTCTACTTTTTTAAACCGCTTTATTTTTCCAATTTTGCGTATTTTTTGTTAATGAAAGCTAACGGATTTGTATATGATTTGTTGCGTTATTCTGGACTAAATTTAGTAAAAAAAATCGGAATAGAAAATCCCCCAAGGGATTTTCGTATGTAGGCGAAAACCAGCAATTAATTATATACGTTGTTAGTTTTTCGTTGCGAAACATTTTTATAAGCACGTTTTTTTGCGTTTCTAAGTTTTTCAAGAATTTAAAATTCAAGATTTGTTTATGTTTTATTTTTTCTTTAAAATTCTAAACATTCTTTTTTAGATTCACGTAAAACAGATTTTTTCACGAGTTTAAAATTCAAAATTTGTTATATTTCATTAAACTTTTTCTTTAAAATTCTAAATATTCTTTTTTGGATTTACTCAAACCAGCAATTTTTCACGAGTTTAAAGATTTTCAATTTGTTAGTTTTTTTCTAAACTTTTTCTTTAAAACTCTAAATATTCTTTTTTTAGATTTATGCAAAACAGCGTTTTTTATGAGTTTAAAAATTTACGATTTATTGATTTTTAATTATTCAAAAACATTCTCAATAATTCTATTTTTTCTTTAATATTCTCATTTTTTCTGAGCAATGAAAACTAACGTTTTTGTATATTATTTGTTGCGTGTTTTGAGTAACTAATTTAGTAAATAAAAGCGGAATAGAAAATCCCCTAAGGATTTTCGTAGGTAGGCGAGTACTAGCAATAAATTATATACGGTGTTGTGTACAGTAATTTTTAACAGCAATCCCAATAAAAATATGCTTTAGTGAAATCCTTTTTAATTAGATTTTCCTTGCTGATAAAAATGTGTCCTAGTCCGCTATCTCCAAACATTATTTGGTCATCTACATCTATTTGTAAAACTTGAATGTCATCTCTTTGGTCAGCATTATAGTCTCTTGGGTCAGATTGAGTGAATTCAGCATATCCACCAATTTTATGACCTGCAGCGTCAAAGTATTTTCCGAATAATTCCTCTTGTTGTTCGGTCAATTTTTCCGTAAAATCCCAATAATCAATTCCATTAAATAGATAGTCAAATTGTGAATCTTCCGAACCTCCTTTATCAATTCCTTTTTCAAATGAGAGTTGATGAAGTTTAAATACAGGCATTTCTTCATAATCTTTTTCTGTTATGAAAGAAAAGTCATTTAATGATTCTTTGCTTAATTCCTCAACTGTATGATAAATTATAGCAAAATCTTCCTGATACCAATCTGTTACTGATAAAAATAGTTGAAGAATTCCATTTTTCGGGAATGAATCCAATTCAGGAATATGTTCAAAATTTAGTTGGGCAACCATTATCATAGGTTTTCCATTTTCATCTTTTGGGTATTCTTTATCTAATGGAAAGAATGGTTTTCCAAGAAATTTACTTTCTTTTAAATTCAAGTTATCTTCAAGAAGTTTTTCTTTTCGAGGTTTTGCTTTTATTCGAACAAATTCCCGTTCGTATTTCTTTAAATCTGGCTCAAATTTCTTTAAAAATTCAGGAATCATTATCGTTTTTTTATTGTACACAACGTGTTTGTATATGGTTTGTTGCGTGTTTAAGCACCTAATTTAGTAAATAAAAACTGACTAGAAAATCCGCGAGGATTTTCGTAAGTAGGCTAGAACTAGCAATAAATTATATACGGTGTTGTGGGCAGTTTTTTAATATTTTCCCATTTCCTCTAATGTCTGAATATTGTAATATTTTTTTTCTTCAAAACCATCTTTATATGCCTTATTAAATAATGCTATAACTTTGTTTTCATCTTCATCAAATAAGTCTAGGTCGAATTTATCAATTCGTTCTTTTATTATTTCTTTATCTAGACCTGAAAAAAATTGATATTCAGCCAATTGATAACCAGTATCACTATTTGATGTCATCCAATTTCTTTTTATAGACAACCACAGGTATTTAATAAGTTCATTATCATTCACGATTAGTTTCGGGAAATTTTCGTCATAATATTCCGAAAAACTACCTTTAACAACTCCAAGTATTAAATCTATTTCATCTTCTCCTAAAAATTCTTTATCATCTAGCAATTTTGTGAAAAGTTGTTTTGCTGAAATATTTCGCTTTTCAATTATATCTTTAATGAATAAGTCGTCATCGTCTTTTTCTCTTTTAAATAGATAATACCATAAGTAATCTGGATATAGTTTTTCTTTATCTAATTGTTCTTTTGAGTGCATTATAGTGTCAGCAACATAAAAAGTAGAAAATCTTATTTCTTCCTGAGTTTTAACCAAATGTTCTAATATGATTTTACGCTTTTCTTCTAAATCTGGTATTTCATACAAAATTTTCGAGCAAAACCTTAAAACACTCATAATGTCAGAATCGTACCCAAAAAATCCTTGTTTTTTGTATGGTAAATGATTAGTAAAACTTAAAGTAGATAACAGAATGTTTTTTTGTTGCTCTTTTTTGGAATTATTATTTTTAATTTCAACCCAATTTAGGAATTGAAATAATTGATTTTTATCATTAATTTTTTTCAAAATTTCAATGTTAGATTGGATTTCGGTTGAATTAATAAATTTATCAAAAATTTCTTCCTGTATATCGAAATTGGCAAGTTGTAAATTGAAATATCTGTCAAAATAATTTTTGTTTGCAATTCTTTTATCACGAATAAGGTCTTCTGGTGATTGCGAATTAAATACAAACGAACTATCTATAAGAAAAAGTCTATTTAATATGTTTTTAGTGTTAAAATCAAATTCAGTTTTTTCGATAATATCTTTAGTTGAGTTTTCGTCATTTGAACCCATTCTAAAATTATAATTAGTTTCCGATTTTTGATATATTAAACTCTCTTTATTGTCGATTACAAACTGATATGCTTTTTGATTAAAAATTCTTAAAGCCTCTATTGATAAAAAATCTAAAAGGTTTAGGTCGTTGAAAATTGATGACAATCTTAACTTAATACTGTTGTTGTATCTATAGATGTCTCTTAATGATGTGAAGTATTTTATAAAAGGTTCCGTTTTTATTTCTTCACTTTGGTTTTTTATAATTTCTGATATTTCTCCAGCAGGAAATAAAGTGTTTATGCTATCTATAAAAATTCGAGTAATATCTTCTTTTGATACAGAAGGTAAAGTGTAATCTATTTGAACAATTTTCTCAATGTATTTTTTACCATTTTCTCCAAATTGATGATTTAATGCAGTTGTTACTACATCTTGGTCATAGGCTAAAATAAAAACAGTATTAGCAAAATTACCATTCAGTTTTACCAATTGAAAAATATCAGTAATTTCAGATGGTGTTAAACGGTCAATATCATCAATAGTTATGTATAACTTAACTTTAGATTTAATAAGTAAATCATCGATATCGGTTTTTAAATCTGAAAGGTTTTTTTCTTTACTTAATCCTTGTAAGAATTTTTGAGCATCTGCAACTGCTTCTCCTGTTCCTGAATGAATGTACTTTAACCAGTTTAAATGTTCTAAAAAGTCTGCTATTTTTTTTGAAGCATCTTTAAGTTTTTCTTTATTGCTTTCTAGTTTTACAAATAATTCTTTAAGAAAAATATTCTGTAATTCTTTCTGTCCTGAAAACATCCAAGGATTGAACCTAATCGTTATTATTTCATCATTATTTTCTTTAGTTAAACGCTCAACCTCATTTATTATAAAATTTATTATAGTAGATTTTCCTGAACCCCAAGTTCCATTAATTCCAAGGACAATACTTTCATTGTTTTCTCGAAACGAGTTTACTAGTCCAGAAGCAATTTCAGTCGCAAATAAGTGTCTTCCTAATTTGTCATATTTACTTTCCTTTAATGGTAAATCTGTATGCATATTCTTATTTTATACGATGGTTTGTTAAATTGCCCACAACGATCTAGTATAAGAATAGTAGCGGGTTTTTATCCACTAACCTTTCGATTAAATACAGATCTTTTTTATATTTACTTTATTTCGTTTTAGCGATTAAACCGCTATTATTTTTATACATTGTTGGCAGTAGTTATTTTTTCTTTCGTTTTTATATTATATTTTTTCAAAATGTCAGAATACAAACCACGAGCAGATAAATATTCAGATAGTTCAATTTCAAAATCTCCATACAGTTCAAATAGTTCTTTCGTTGGTGCATACTTTTTCTCAAATTCCCAATAATGTTTACTGAATAAGTCTGAAAACTCGATTGATTCTTTACATTCTTTAATATCTACTAAAACATTATTAAACAACTTTATTTCTCCACCAGTTTCAAAAAATGTTTCTCCGTTTTTAAAAAGAATTAAATTTGTCTTTTCCCAAGTTTCTGTTTTTTCATAACCACTTAAAAAACGTAGATTACTTTTTTCATATTTCATTAACCAATCTATCATTGATTTTTCTGAAGAATCATCAAATTCAGAAAGTGCTTGTCCAGCAGGGTCAAGATTCTTAACTAATTTATTGAAGTTTTCAATAGTTACGTAAATAGATAAGAAAGGCCAAACAAAATTATAATCCCAATCAAAGTTTTTTACAGAATTGTATATTTTTTTATTGTCATTAAACCATAAAATAAACTCTTCAATATCGGTTATTTTGTTCTCAAATTTCTCAAATTCTTTAACTGCAAATTCTACTTGTTGTTGAAGTGAAGCAATGTGAGATGAAGGATTGTAATTTTTGCTTTCGTCTTTTTTGAACCTAAAATAAATACAATTTTTCTTAATTATATTTTCATCGTTTTTAAAATCACTACATCTAAATAAGTCTGTAATTTCATTATTTTCTTCTTTAAAAAGTAAGTCTAAATAATCATTATTTTTTGTTAAAAAAGTATAACCAATACAACCTTTATAGCATTTATTACAAGTACCTTTTGAGACTTTCTCAAATTTATTAATGCCTTGTTTTTTCAATCTGTCAAATTCCTTACTAAGTGTTTTTATAAATAAATCTTTAGAAACTTCCATATATGCTTTGTTATTATCTAAAACGATGTCTAACAAGTCAATATCCATTTCTGTGATTGCTTTAATTGTATTGTTTTTTTCTGTCATTAAGTCGTTGTTTGCTTAATCAATCAATTAGTGATTTTTAATAATAGATTCAAATACTGTAATTAATGATTCATATCTCTCCTTTGAAATTGTATTTATACTTAATTTATCATTAAGTTCATTAATTAGTTTCTCAAGTCTAGGTTTATTAAGTTCTTTTAAGTTTACTTGACTCTCAACCCATAAACTTCCAGATGGACTTTTATTTATTCTTTTATTCATAAAATTGTTCAAGAAATCTCCATTAATTTTATAACTATAATATAATACATTTTTGTATTGAATAATTAATGGTAATTGATTTATTAATTTGAAATCTTGACTACCGTCCTTGTTTTGATTTAAATATTTGAAGAGTATTTCATTTTTATCACTTCGATTTAACTGACTAATCCTTGAAAGGTTTTTAAATCCAATTGGCGTAATGTAAAATTTTAATTCATTCGAAACAATCTCTGTACCAATAAATGATTTATTGTTTAATTCGTTCACAATGCGTGTATAAGATAATTTCAATCCCATTGTTATTACATCCTTAAAAAACAATATACTTTTATCAGAAAAATATGGATTTTCACTATCCTCAATTCCAATTCCTTTCTTTATTTCACTACTGTAATTAATATAATCAAGTGCAGAATCTTTAAGGTCTTTCATCTCTTTAGAAAAATTTATATGATGAATTTCCCAAGGAAATGATAGTTTTGATGTTTCTGACAATGAAATATTACATTTGTCCTTTAATATTTTTGATGAAATTTCTTTAAAAATTTTTAATAATATGTCATTTTCAGGAATTGCTTTATTCTTATCCTGAAAATCATATTTAATTATCAAAAAAAGCAAATAGTTGAAATACATATCTGGTCTAATGTAATTAAAACACTTTTCTAGATTTGCTTTATAAAACATTGGTCTATCAATGTTAATCCAATTGCTATCATAAACGTTTATTTTGTCTAATTTTATGAAATCAATAGTATTTACAAATTGGTCATAATTTGTTTTTTTGACATCTAATTGATTATTAAGAATAGGTTGTTTTTTAAACTTTTTAAAAAAACTAAAATATATCTTTTTAAATTTTTCTATATTCATTTTGAATAATTATTGGTTTATTCTTCTTTCTCATTGGTTGCTCTTAATTGCTGCCAACGGATTTGTATATGATTTGTTGCGTTATTCTGGACTAAATTTAGTAAAAAAAATCGGAATAGAAAATCCCCCAAGGGATTTTCGTATGTAGGCGAGAACCAGCAATTAATTATATACGTTGTTGTAAATAGTAGCTTTTTGTTTATTCCTAACTTTGATTATTAAATTACTATTCAAAAAACCTATAAAATTTGAAGTTCTATAAACGAGTTAAAAAACATTTCAAAACTCTTTTTTAAAAACTAGAAATATTCTCAATTTTTTCTTCTTTTTCTTAAATTTTTTTTGATTCATGTTTTACAAACGAGTTAAAAACATTTCAAAACTCTTTTTTGAAAACTATAAATATTCTCAATTTTTTCTTCTTTTCTTAAATTGTTT
>NZ_JAJGWT010000016.1:142-738 GCF_021390715.1 Tenacibaculum piscium | reverse complement strand
GATTCAGATTCTACAAACGAGTTAAAAATATTTCAAAACTCTTTTTTGAAAACTATAAATATTCTCAATTTTTTCTTCTTTTCTTAAATTGTTTTTGATTCAGATTTTACAAACGATTTAAAAATGTTTCAAAACTCTTTTTTGAAAACTATAAATATTCTCAATTTTTTCTTCTTTTTCTTAAATTTGTTTTGATTCAGATTCTACAAACGAGTTAAAAACATTTCAGAACTTTTTCTTGAAAACTAGAAATATTCTTAATTATTTTTCTTTCTTAAAATAGTTTTATTTAAAAGATAACAAATGAACTAATGTTTTTATTTATTTGAAAATCAATTATTTATTTTGTTTTGGTCAGTTTTTTTTGCTATTATTTACAACGTTTTGTATATGAAAAGTGCTGTTTTGTGTGCGAGGATTTTCCGCAGGAAAATCAGATGTAGCAAAACGGCACTGACTTTTGTATTATGACCAAATTAAGCATTTTTTATATACGTTGTTACAAGTAGTTGTTTTTTTTCAGTTTGTAATTTGTGATTCTGATTTAATTTTCAATTTCTTAATTCAACAGTTGAGTAATTTCGACAAGTTTTCAA
>NZ_JAJGWT010000016.1:0-86 GCF_021390715.1 Tenacibaculum piscium | reverse complement strand
CTTTTTATGATACATCTATAAGAATGGCGTATAAATTTAACGACTATTTTGCCGCTAAAGTTAATTTTTCATACTATCAGGCTGGA
>NZ_JAJGWT010000015.1 GCF_021390715.1 Tenacibaculum piscium | reverse complement strand
GAAATAAGAAATATAGTTAGAAAATCACTACTTGCAACACCATATATAATTTATTGCTTGTGATTAACTACTTACGAAAATCCTTGGCGGATTTTCTATTCCGTTTTTATTTACTAAATTAGTTGCTCGAAAAACGCAACAAACCATATATAAAAACGTTGCAATTTATTGTGAAATTTCAGTAAAAAACAAAGTTTTGAACAATCAATTTTGTCAATTATTTCAAGAAAAAAATCAAAAAAAAAAGTATCAAATATCAATAAATATTTTTAAAAATACTGATTCCTAAAACTTTGTGAATAAATTTTAAATCAAGAAAAATTAAAACAAAAAAGAAAAAGCACGAAAAATCAACAAAGATTTTWAAAAAGCTGATTACGAAACTTTGTAAATAAATTTTAAATTAAGAAAAATTAAAACAAAAAAGAAAAAGCACCAAAAATCAACAAAGATTTTAAAAACTGATTCCTAAAACTTTGTAAATAAATTTTAAATCAAGAAAAATTAAAACAAAAAAGAAAAAGCACCAAAAATCAACAAAGATTTTTAAAAAGCTGATTCTAGAAAATCGAAAAAGGAATTTTAGAGAAAAAATTGAATAATTAAAAACAACAAATAGCAACAACGTATATAATTAATTGCTGGTTCTCGCCTACATACGAAAATCCCTTGGGGGATTTTCTATTCCGATTTTTTTTACTAAATTTAGTCCCGAATCACGCAACAAATCATATACAAATCCGTTACCTGCAATGCAAAAAAAAATCGAACACAAACAAAAAATCATTAACTTTGTATTGAATCTAATAATATCCGAAGTTGAATAACAAAACAAACATACCTGTAATAATCGAAATTTCTACTAATGAACAAAAGGAATTAGATAAATTAATCAAAACTTACAGAAAGAAATACATAAGAACTTCACAAGAAATAGTTGAAAAAGTATTTTTAGAAAATGAATCTTTTTTAACCAAAATAAGTAACGGAGAAGTTAGTAAATCTGTCGCTGATTTAAGAGAAATTGTTTGGGCAGAGTATTTGAAAGATGAAGTTGAGTTCAATATTATTTTAATGCAAGATTTGTATAAAGTTTTAAAAACACCAAAACAAATTTTAGATGCTTTATTAAATCAAAATATTACTGAATTAAAAGGAAAAGAATTACAAGAAGAAGTCGTTAAAATTTGTGGAGAGTACGCAGGAAGAGTTTATCCTTACATATACAAAATTGCATTAAGCAACACTAATTCAAGACGTTCAAGAGCAGGAAAAACCTTTGAATCTATTATTTATAAAGTTTATGAATGTTTAAATTATTCTTTCGATTCTCAAGGTAAAGTTGGTAGAAAAACATTTACAGAATTAGGTTTAGGTAAAAAAGTAGATTCGATTCTACCAAGTGTGTTGGCTTACGAAAAACGCAGAAACAAAACCATCGTTGGTACAATGAAAACATCATTACGTGAACGTTGGCAAGAAGTTGCAGAAGAAATAGAACGTACAAAAATACCAGAAATTCACTTATTAACTGTCGATGAAAATATTTCTGTGAGCAAAGCTCAAGAAATGAACAATCATAATATAATAATTGTTGTTTATGATTGGATAGCTAATTCAGAGAAACTTAAACCTATGAAAAACATCATAAGTTTTGAGGAATATTTATTTGAGGAAATTCCTTCAATTTTAAAATTTTGGGAGAATGAATAGAAATATAAAAATAATTGACCTTTTTGCTGGAATTGGAGGAATAAGACTTGGTTTTGAAAATGCTTCAAGAAATAAAATTGATTGTGTTTTTACAAGCGAATGGGATAAATATTCTAAAGAAACTTATCAAGCAAATTATAGCAATGAAGAGGTTTTCGGAGACATTACACAAATAGACGAAAACGAAGTTCCAAAGCATGATGTTTTATTAGCAGGTTTCCCTTGCCAACCATTTTCACAAGCAGGTTTGAAAAAAGGATTTTCTGACACAAGAGGAACTTTATTTTTCGATATTGAAAGATTATTAATTCATAGAAAGCCTCAAGCATTTTTATTAGAAAATGTAAAACAATTAAGAGGTCACGACAAAGGTAGAACATTGAAAACCATTTTATCACACTTAAAAAAAATCGGTTATAATAATGTTCAATATGAAGTTTTACGAGCAAGAGACTTTGGGCTTCCTCAAAATCGAGAAAGAATATATATAGTTGGCTTTTTAGACGACACCATTAAATTCGAGTTTCCAAAACCTACATTTGAACCGACAAGAGTTGGAGATATATTAGAAAAAAATGTAGAAGAAAAATATACTATTTCTGACAAACTTTGGGCTGGACATCAACGCAGAAAACGTGAAAACAAACTAAAAGGAAAAGGTTTTGGTTATGGAATGGTTACTGAAAATTCTGAATACACTAATACACTTTCTGCAAGGTATTATAAAGATGGTAGTGAAGTTTTAATTCAACAAAAGGATAAAAACCCAAGAAAATTAACACCAAGAGAATGTGCGAGACTACAAGGATTTCCAGACACTTTTAAAATCCCAGTTTCTAACACACAAGCATATCGTCAATTTGGAAATAGTGTTCCTGTTAAAGTTGTAGAAAAAGTTGCTGAACAGATGATTAAACATTTGAAATTGGAAGTTAAAAAGGAAAAAGCACAGCAGGTAACAACGTATATAAAAAATAGCGGTTTACGTTCTAACTCAAAAATTAGTGTTCAAAATGAAGTTAGTATTTAACCAAAAAATTAGTGAATAAAATCCGCTACTTTTCATATACAAACACGTTACAAGTAATTGGCAAAAATTACGCAATTAGAACCTGATTTATAAGTAAATACAGAAATTTAAAAATATCGCTAGAAAAATATTACGAATAAAATTTAGAATCTATAAATACTTGAATTTACTCTAAATATGAAAATAAAATTGACCGAATTATTACGTGAAATTTGAATTTATAACGTTTGTAGAATTGAGAAAAATACAGAATAGAAATTGCAAAATTTACGTAAAATCTGAAAATAAAATCGACTGAATTATTATTTAAAATCTGAATTTATAACGTTTGTAGAGTTGAGAAAAATACAGAATAGAAATTGCAAAATTTATACAAAATCTGAAAATAAAATTGACCGAATTATTATGTAAAATCTGAATTTATAACGTTTGTAGAATTAAGCAAAATACAGAATTGAAAATGTAAAATTTACGCAAAATCTGAATTGAAAACTTGTCGAAATTACTCAACTGTTGAATTAAGAAATTGAAAATTAAATCAGAATCACAAATTACAAACTGAAAAAAAACAACTACTTGTAACAACGTATATAAAAAATGCTTAATTTGGTCATAATACAAAAGTCAGTGCCGTTTTGCTACATCTGATTTTCCTGCGGAAAATCCTCGCACACAAAACAGCACTTTTCATATACAAACCGTTAGTTTTCATTGCTCAGAAAAAATGAGAATATTAAAGAAAAGAGAGAATTATTGAGAATGTTTTTGAATAATTAAAAATCAATAAATCGTAAATTTTTAAACTCATAAAAAACGCTGTTTTGCATAAATCTAAAAAAAGAATATTTAGAGTTTTAAAGAAAAAGTTTAGAAAAAAACTAACAAATTGAAAATCTTTAAACTCGTGAAAAATTATTTGAGTAAATCCAAAAAATAATATTTAGAATTTTAAAGAAAAAGTTTAATAAAATATAACAAATTCTGAATTTTAAACTCGTGAAAAAACCTGTTTTACATAAATCTAAAAAAGAATRTTTAGAATTTTAAAGAAAAAATAAAACATAAACAAATCTTGAATTTTAAACTCGTAAAAAAACCTGTTTTACGTGAATCTAAAAAAGAATGTTTAGAATTTTAAAGAAAAAATAAAACATAAACAAATCTTGAATTTTAAATTCTTGAAAAACTTAGAAACGCAAAAAAAACGTGCTTATAAAAATGTTTCGCAACGAAAAACTAACAACGTATATAATTAATTGCTGGTTTTCGCCTACATACGAAAATCCCTTGGGGGATTTTCTATTCCGATTTTTTTTACTAAATTTAGTCCAGAATAACGCAACAAACCATATACAAAACGTTGCAAGTAATGGCGGAATTTCCTCAGAAATTCCTAATTAGTGATTTATCTTTTCTAGAAATTAATATTGAATAATATTGCGCTGGAAAAATTGAAAATGACTGCTACTCTATTTTTAGAAAATGAATCCTAAAAAAGAGAAAAAACAGAATTGAAATCTGAAAAATGAATCATGAATAAATAAGCGGAAATTAATTAAGGTAGAGTTTTAAGCTGAAACGTGAAAAAAGGCAAAATTTAACGCTGAAAATAAATCGTGAATAAATAAGCGGAAATTAATTAAGGCGGAGTTTTAAGCTGAAACGTGAAAAAAAGAAAGAAAAATAAAACGGAAAAATTAAGAAATAAGAAATATAGTTAGAAAATCACTACTTGCAACACCATATATAATTTATTGCTTGTGATTAACTACTTACGAAAATCCTTGGCGGATTTTCTATTCCGTTTTTATTTACTAAATTAGTTGCTCGAAAAACGCAACAAACCATATATAAAAACGTTGCAATTTATTGTGAAATTTCAGTAAAAAACAAAGTTTTGAACAATCAATTTTGTCAATTATTTCAAGAAAAAAATCAAAAAAAAAAGTATCAAATATCAATAAATATTTTTAAAAATACTGATTCCTAAAACTTTGTGAATAAATTTTAAATCAAGAAAAATTAAAACAAAAAAGAAAAAGCACAAAAAATCAACAAAGATTTAAAAAAACTGATTCCTAAAACTTTGTGAATAAATTTTAAATCAAGAAAAATTAAAAGAAAAAGTACGAAACATCAACAAAGATTTTAAAAAAGCTGATTACGAAACTTTGTAAATAAATTTTAAATTAAGAAAAATTAAAACAAAAAAGAAAAAGTACGAAACATCAACAAAGATTTTAAAAACTGATTCCTAAAACTTTGTGTAAATAAATTTTAAATTAAGAAAAATTAAAACAAAAAAAAAGCACAAAAAATCAACAAAGATTTTTAAAAAGCTGATTCTAGAAAATCGAAAAAGGAATTTTAGAGAAAAAATTGAACAATTAAAAACAACAAATAGCAACAACGTATATAATTAATTGCTGGTTCTCGCCTACATACGAAAATCCCTTGGGGGATTTTCTATTCCGATTTTTTTTACTAAATTTAGTCCAGAATAACGCAACAAATCATATACAAATCCGTTGTGTATAATTTAAAAAGAAAAATCCATAAGATATTATGAGTAATTTACCTGAAAAAAAAATAGTCTTTTTAGACACAAACATCTTTGAATCTCAAAATTTTTTAATAGGTAGAAACTTAAACACATTATGTAGATACGCCTCAAATAGTTCTATTGAATTAAAAATAACTGACATAATTTATAAAGAATTAATTCAAAGAATATCAATTAATGTCAATCGTTCAAAAAAGATTCATAAAGACTATCAAAAACAACTAAATGGAGATGGAAGAATATTAAGGAACTCAAATAACTTTGAAGGTCTATATAACTTTCCAAAATTTGATTCAGTTGAAATAAAAAAAGAAATATGTGAAAAGTTAGAAACATTTATTACAAAAAATAATATTGAGATTATCAATTCAGATATTGCAAATATTGAAGATGTTTTTACAAAATATTTTAATACAGAAGCTCCTTTTAAAGAAGGTAATAAAAAACACGAATTTCCTGACGCTTTTATATTTAGTACAATTGAGAATTGGGCTATATCTAAGCAAAGGAATGTTTTCTTAATTAGCTCAGATAATGATATAACTAACATTGATTTTGAATCAGCAAGAGTTGACACTAGTTTCGATTTAACACAAATTTTAGAGAAATTCTCAAAAGAAATCAGCAAAGACCATTCAGATTATATTGAAAGTAAAATTGAAAATTTTATCCAAGACATTGAAACTAAATTATCTGAAAATTATAAGATTGAATTAGAAGATTCTGTAGATCAAAATCTTTACAAGCAATACGAGTACGACAGTGCTACTATTGCTTCTGAAGTTACTCTAAGTAATATTATCATAAATTCAACTACTTTAAACTCATTGGAATTAAATGAATCTTTCAGTTATGAGATTGATTTTGAAATTTATTTTGAAATTGAAATTAATTATATAGATTTAAGTTGTGCAACATATGACAAAGAAGATGACGAATGGTTTGGATATGAAGAAATAAACACAACATTAAAATATAAAGCAGATTGTATTGCAAATGCAATGTTCTGGTATGAATTCGATGAATATTTGGATAACATTAGTTTTGAGGGAATAGAAGATTTTGGCATCAGTAATTTGGAACTAAACGAATAAAAACTATACACAACAAAATATATAATTTATTGCTAGTGCGAACCTACTTACGAAAATCCTTAGGGGATTTTCTATTCCGTTTTTATTTACTTAATTTAGTGCTTCAAAAATGCAACAAACCATATATAAATCGTTGTAAAACATACCCAAAAACACTCGATTTCGAATTAACTTTTGAAATATTTTGAAAATAGTAACTTTTAAGTTACCTTTGTCTGAATGGAAAAAGTTAGGCAAGTAATACAGTATAAAAATTATTTCGAGGAGTTTCTACTTGCTCAACCGAAAAAGGTTCAAGACAAAATATTTAAGGTCATTGAAATAATCGAAACTTATCAGCACGTGCCGAAAACATATTTGGCTCCAATGAAAACTTACAAAGGATTATTTGAGGCTCGAATAAAATTAGGCTCGAATATCTGGCGAGTTTTTTGCTTCTTTGATAAAGGTAAATTAGTTATACTCTTGAACGGATTTACTAAAAAGACGCAGAAAACACCGAAAAAAGAAATCGACAAAGCTGTTCGATTAATGAAAGAATATTACGAAGAAAAAAATAAAGGAAATGGAAACTAAAAGCTGGAAAGACATAAAAGATACGGTTTACGGAAAAAAAGGAACTGAACGTAGAGATGAACTCGACAGAGATTTTGAGTCGTTTAAAATTGGTTTACTTTTACGAAATGCACGTGAGGAAAAAAATCTGACCCAAGAACAACTTGGAGTTATAATTGACAAAAAACGAACTTATATTTCTCGTGTAGAAAATAATGGCAGTAATCTGACTTTAAAAACATTATTTGACATCGTAGAAAAAGGACTTGGAGGAAAAGTTAATATTTCAATCGAAGTCTGACATAAAGTACGATTTTACAACAACATGTATAATTAATGGCTGGTTCTCGCCTACTTACGAAAATCCTTGTGGATTTTCTATTCGGTTTTTATTTACTAAATTAGGTGCTTAAACACGCCACTAATCATACATATAAACGTTGTAAATAATAGCAAAAAAAACTGACCAAAACAAAATAAATAATTGATTTTCAAACAAATAAAAATATTAGTTCATTTGTAATCTTTTAAATAAAACTATTTTAAGAAAGAAAAATAATTAAGAATATTTCTAGTTTTCAAGAAAAAGTTCTGAAATGTTTTTAACTCGTTTGTAGAATCTGAATCAAAACAAATTTAAGAAAAAGAAGAAAAAATTGAGAATATTTATAGTTTTCAAAAAAGAGTTTTGAAATGTTTTTTAACTCGTTTGTAGAATCTGAATCAAAACAAATTTAAGAAAAAGAAGAAAAAATTAAGAATATTTCTAGTATTCAAGAAAAAGTTCTGAAATGTTTTTAACTCGTTTGTAAAATCTGAATCAAAAACAATTTAAGAAAAAGAAGAAAAAATTGAGAATATTTATAGTTTTCAAAAAAGAGTTTTGAAATGTTTTTTAACTCGTTTATAGAATTTTAAATTTTATCGATTTTTTGAATAGTAATTTAATAATCAAAGTTCGGAATAAACAAAAAGCTACTATTTACAACAACGTATATAATTAATTGCTAGTACTAGCCTACTTACGAAAATCCCTTGGGGGATTTTCTATTCCGATTTTTTTTACTAAATTTAGTCCCGAATCACGCAACAAATCATATACAAATCCGTTAGGCAAAATAACTCAAAAAACTGAATGAATAAACAAGAATATTTAGAGCAAAAAATTGTAAAAGAATTTATAGATTGGATAATTCCAAGAATTTCTGGAAAAGTGGAATTCAATCACGATTACATAAACAGTCGAGATAAATCTTTATGGAAATGTGATTCAATATTTAATGCTTTTGAGAATTATAAATGGAGGTTTAATTGTGCTCTACCAAACAAAGGAAAAATTAGCGGAAACACATTTATAGAGAGTAAAGATACATTAGAAATTATCGAAAAAGGAATGAAATCTTCTATTCAAGAAAATAATCAAAAGAATTTACTTGAGTATTCTTCGTCTATTTTGGAATGGGGAGGTGTAAAGAGAAGAAACTACGATAAATTAAAAGATATGGAAGATAGTATAACAGATTACTACAAGGATTCAATCAAAAGATTAAACCCCGAAACTGTAGATACTAAAGATGACTTTTCAGGTATAAATATGAATTCTGGATTCACCAAAATATATTCGTTATTGATAAATAATTTTGTAATTTATGATAGTAGAGTTGGTGCAGCATTGGGACTTCTAATTAAATTATTTCTAACAGAAAAAAATATTGTAAGAATACCAGATGAGCTGAATTTTGCTTACGGTAACGCAAGACCTACCAAAAACGATAAAGGTCCTTTAAACAGAAGAAACCCAAGTAATGAAAAGTATAAATTTCCTGTTTTAACTAATAATGACAAAAAGCATATTAAGAATAATATATATGCAAATTGGTTATTAAAAGAGATTTCAGATAATTCTAAATTTCAAAATGAATCAAGTCCAATCAGAGCTCTTGAATCTGCTCTTTTTATGATAGGATATTCTGTGAATTAAAATTACTTTGCCTAACAACGTACAAACTTAATTGCTAGGTTTTAGAACACTTACGAAAATCCTCACGGATTTTCGTAATCAGTAATTATTTACTAAATTTATAGTTTAAAACACGCAACTAAAGCTTGTACAAACACGTTGTAAGTAATGCAGAAATCGTGCTCGAATTGAACATTTGAACTAAAAAAGCCAACGCTCAAACAGCACATTTATTTTTTTCCCAACGCAAAATCCCAAGCTTAAAAAAATAAAAGAGCTGCTTCTTTCCACCACACTAATTGAAATTCAAATAAAATTCACTACATTTGACCATAATTAGTCAAGTCTAAATTTAGTATAATGACACTTGGACAGAGAATCAAGGAATTAAGAGAATCATCAGGAATGTTCCAGAGGCAACTTGCTTCAATACTTGAAATCGGAGACGGTTTTTTAAGTAAAGTTGAGAATGACCAAAAGGCACTAAAACGTGAACATTTGAAAACGATTAGCAAAACTTTTAATTGCTCATTTTCAGAATTAGAAGCTTTGTGGATTGGCTCAAAAGTTTATGACATTGTTAAAGACGAAAAAGAAGGAATGAATGCTTTGAAAGTTGCAGAAGAACAAATAAAATACGAGAAGAAAAAATAAATGAAATATCATCTATATAAAAAAGATAAAAAAGAAGTTGTTCCTGTAAAAGAGACACAACTGAATAAACTTGCCAAAAATAAACTCGAACAAATTTTTGAAAAAAAAGATGAATTGAGAATACCGAGCAGATTTATTGAATCTTGGGAAGAAGTTGCATTATTTCATTCAAAAGGAGATGTCGAAAAAGCTAATGCAATCCTATTTCCTAACGAAAAATCAGCTTTTGCCTTGAATAATCGCCTAAATGATTATACCGCAAAAGAATGGTTACCCGAAACAATTACAGTTTTTAGTCAAAAAGGATTGGGAGCTGGAAATAAAAATGCCCAAATTGAAAAACAACATCCTGCACCCTTTTCTTTTCAAGATGTTGGTAAATTAATTCAATTCTTTTCAAAAGAAAACGACAAAGTTCTTGACCCTTTTTCAGGAGTTGCATCAACAGTAAAAGCTTGTGCTTTTCACAACAGAATTGGTTATGGCATTGAATTAAATCCAAAATATCACGATTTAGGACTTCAACGAATAGAATTAGAAGTACCAGATGAATATCCTTCAAAAAATAAACAAACCTTAATAAACGGAAATAGTACAAAAGAAATTAAAAAGTTCAAAAAAAATGAACTTGATTTTATTGCAACAAGTCCACCTTATTGGAATATATTAGAAACAGTAGACCACAAAGGTAAAGAGCGAATTGATAATGATTTAGACCACAAGTATAGTGAGAATAATGAAGATTTGGCAAATATTGAAGATTACGACAAATTCCTTTCAACACTTACAAAATTTTTTAATGATTGTTCAAAACCATTAAAATCTGGGAAATATATGTGTGTAATTGTTAGCGACTTTAGAAAAAAAGAAAAATATTATACTTTTCACGCAGATTTAGCGAATGCGTTAGAGAAAAAAGGAAATTTTGTTCTAAAAGGAATTAGAATTTTATACCAAAGGCACAAAAGCATTTATCCTTATGGTTATCCTTTTTCATTCGTTCCAAATATGCATCATCAAAACGTTTTAATTTTCCAAAATATCAAGAAAGATGATTGAAATAAATAAAATACATTATGGAGATTGCATTAAACAAATGCAGAAATTAGAAAATGATTCTGTCGATTTAATTATAGCTGACCCACCATACAATTTGAACAAGGATTTTGGGAAGTCAACTAACAATTGGAATGATGCAGAAGAATGGATAAAATGGTCAAAAAAATGGCTTGATGTTGCAATTACAAAATTAAAACCAACAGGTTCAATTTTCATTTATGGCATTCATCATTATTTATGTCATCTTCACGTTTATCTTTATCAAAAAGATTTAAAATATAGAAGGCAAATAATCTGGCATTATGAAAACAGTTTTTCAGGTTACAAAAATTCGCCTTCGGCAAATTATGAACCTATACTTTGGTTTTCAAAAACTGATAATTACACATATCATCAAATAAGAGAGCCATATAAAAGTACCGAAAGATTAAAAAACAAAATAACGAAAAATGGAAAAGTTTGGACACCACACCCAGACGGAAAACACGCTGGAGATGTATGGAATATTCCTGTTTTAGCTGGCAGACGTTTTGCAGATGAAAAAGTTGACCATCCAACACAAAAACCATTAGCAATCTGTGATAGAATCATTAAACATTTTTCAAATGAAAAAGATTTAGTTCTTGTTCCTTTTGGCGGTTCTGGAAGTGAATGTGTTAGCGCTATAAAAAACAACAGAAACTTTATAGCTTTCGAAAAAAATAGAGATTACATTAAAATTGCTAATAATCGATTGAAAGAATTAAATGTCAACAATCAAATTGAGATAGAAATTAATACAAATGGTATATTAGCAGAAATTTAATTTCTGCTAATCAATGAAGAATTTTCCTCATCAGTTTAATGACCTTACCAAAATATTTAATGCTTTATTGGCTATAAAACAGCTGATAGATGAAGAAACTGCTCTAAAAGATGAAAATTTTGGAGAACTTTTAACGAGAAACTTAATCTACACATATCGAGATAAAACTCTTTCTGTTGATGAATTTCTTGCTTTGGAGGAAGAAAAACCAAAAGCAAATCGAGGTTATTTAACAGTTGCAAGAGATATTAGAAGATTATTTGAACTTCTTGGATTTTTAACTGTTTTCGAGAATAAATCTGGAAGTTTAAGCTCACAAGCTATTCAGCTACTGGCATCACCAACTGAAGAGATAAAAAGAGAATTATGGAAAAACTCGTTTTTACAGTTAGGTTTAGAAGGAACAGATGGGGAAATAAGTCATCCTTATAGAATTTTATTAAAACTTGTTCAAGAGAAACCAGGAATAGCGACAAAAAAATTAATGCTTGCTCTGGAAGCAGAAAATGATTCAATTGAAGAATACGAAAGAATTATTGACCTTTCAGAATTATCAATAGAGGAAATTCTTGAATCTACTGGAACTTCTGAATCAATGGCAAGAAATGCTGTAAAAATTCTTCCCGGAATTGCAGAGCAATTAGGAGATATTGCACGTAGAGGAAACAATGCTTTTCCAATAGGTAGAATAGTCGTTACAGAAGATGAAATCTCCACAGAAATACCACCTGATGCAACAAATCCAGAAGGAGTTCCCTATTCACAATATAGGCCTGTAACTTCAGGTACAATTGCGGTTGACCCAATTTTTAATACAATTTCTACAGTTAGTATAGATTACACGGAATCAATTAGAATTCGTCAGCAACGTTTAGCTGAACATCAAGAAATTGTAAGACAACTTGGACTGTTTTGTGAACAACGAGCATTTGAACTTTATGAAGGAAAGTTCGATTGTTTGTCCACAATGGAAGAAACAGCTTTAGTTTTTGAAATCAAAACTATTCTAAATTCAATGTCTGACCAAGAAAAACAGACTATTAAAGGAGTTGGACAGCTTAAATATTATAAGTTTTCAATCGTAAACCGACAAATGGAATACGAGGACATTAAAGAATTTTTGGTCTACTCTCAAAAACCTCAAGTCAGTTTAATTGAATTTTGTACAGCGGAAAACATTAAAGTTGTTTGGTTAGAAGAAGGAATATTTAAAATTTACGATTCTGTTTCAAATGAAGATACTGATTTTGAACCATTGGATTTCGTTTAAAGAGCCAACGCTAAAAGCCATACACATTTGCAATTCGCTACAGCCACCACACAAACCCAAAATTGCAAAAGAGTATGTCTTTGCCAACGCTCAATTCGAACTAAATAACAAACATCGGAAAAACAAACTGAATGAAAAAAGCACTACTTACAACACCGTGTATAATTAATGGCTAATCCTCTCCTACTTACGAAAATCCTCGCGGATTTTCTATTCGGTTTTTATTTACTAAATTAGGTGCTTGAAAACGCCACAAATCATACACAAACACGTTGTAAGTCATTAAAAACGAACTGTGAGCAAACTTAAGAAAGCCATTAAATACTTCGGAATTTTTATAATTCTAATAATTCTGTTTCGTGGTTTTTTATACCGAATTTCAGTTAATTATTTAAAAATTAAAGTTAGGAATAATATTACTCTGACAGATAAAAATTTAATTAAGGAAATTGATAAACGAACCAATGAGAAAATATTGAGTATTGAAGAAATAATAAAATTGAGTAATATAATAACGAGCGAAAAACTGAATTTTACATTTAATAAAGTTTCGAGTAATCCGAATTTGGTTTGTGAATTAGAAAAAGCTAATTGTATTGGGTATTCATATTTATTTAACTCAATCGGAAATTATATAATCGAAAAGCAAAATTTGAGCGACAAGTATGAATTTAAACATTTAGTTGGAAAATTATATTTTTTTGGATTGGATATTCATAAACTATTTAACAGTCCATTTTTTAAAGACCACGACTTTAACGAAATAAGGAATAAACAAACGGATGAAAAAAAATATGTTGACCCAAGTTTAAGAGATTATTTAAGAATAGAAAATGTTACATCTGAATAAAAAACGCCTTACAACACCGTATATAATTTATTGCTGGCTTCTTGCCTACTTGCGAAAGTCCTCGCGGACTTTCTTTGTCCCTAATTATTTACTAAATTAGTTGCTTGAAACACGCAACAAACCATATACAACAACGTTGCCTGTAATTTAAAAAAGAGAATAAATACAACAATAGATATATCGATTCTCATATTAATAAAATTCTGAAAAACATGAATCTGTAGGTACAAATAATATAAAATCTAAAAAAATAATGAAAGACAATTCTTTTAAATCTAATTATAAAACTATAGAGTTTTGGTGTAAAAAAGTTTACGTATGGTCTGCTAATGTTTATTGTTGGTTTTGGATTATTCGACAAATATTTTGGAGAAAATCAACTGATTTTGAACCTTATTTATTATGGTTTTTTTTATCAGCTGGAATATATTTTTTCATAAGAAATAATAAAGATTTGGATATAATTTACAATGTTGATGAGGATAAAAAACTGAATTCTAATCACAGACAGTAAAAAAACAGTAATTATCCTAAAAACTTAAATAATTAAAAATTCAGGTTGGAAATTATATTAGTTTTATTAATGAAAAATTTTAAGGTATAGCTAGAAACTGAATTATTTACTGATAATTTCAGGCTTTTTAATAATACAACAGAAAGGTCAGAAATAGTAAATATTTAAGATATTAACAAACCAAATAATATATAAAATGACAGAAGAAGATAAAAGATTAGATATACAAACAAGGTTTGTTAAAGCAGGAAATTGGTTGAGGAATAATGGAATATTTAAAACAAGTTTTATTACAAAAAATGGGCTTGAATGTGGTTTTATCCTATCATTTCAAATGGAAGAAGACAATAAACCAATAATTTTAAAAGGAGCTGATATTATAAACCTAACTTTAGAAATGTATTCAGAAGTTAAATAAAAAACTACAGGCAACAACGTATATAATTTATTGCTAGTACTAGCCTACTTACGAAAATCCTTAGGGGATTTTCTATTCCGTTTTTATTTACTTAATTTAGTGCTTCAAATACGCAACAAACCATATACAAACCGTTAGTTTTCATTGCTCAGAAAAAATGAGAATATTAAAGAAAAAAGAGAATTATTGAGAATGTTTTTGAATAATTAAAAATCAATAAATCGTAAATTTTTAAACTCATAAAAAACGCTGTTTTGCATAAATCTAAAAAAAGAATATTTAGAGTTTTAAAGAAAAAGTTTAGAAAAAAACTAACAAATTGAAAATCTTTAAACTCGTGAAAAATTGCTGGTTTGAGTAAATCCAAAAAAGAATATTTAGAATTTTAAAGAAAAAGTTTAATGAAATATAACAAATTTTGAATTTTAAACTTGTGAAAAAAACCTGTTTTACGTGAATCTAAAAAAGAATGTTTAGAATTTTAAAGAAAAAATAAAACATAAACAAATCTTGAATTTTAAATTCTTGAAAAACTTAGAAACGCAAAAAAACGTGCTTATAAAAATGTTTCGCAACGAAAAACTAACAACGTATATAATTAATTGCTGGTTTTCGCCTACATACGAAAATCCCTTGGGGGATTTTCTATTCCGATTTTTTTTACTAAATTTAGTCCAGAATAACGCAACAAATCATATACAAATCCGTTGCAATTTATTGTGAAATTTCAGTAAAAAACAAAGTTTTGAACAATCAATTTTGTCAATTATTTCAAGAAAAAAATCAAAAAAAAAGTATCAAAATATCAATAAATATTTTTAAAAATACTGATTCCTAAAACTTTGTGAATAAATTTTAAATCAAGAAAAATTAAAAGAAAAAAGAAAAGCACAAAAAATCAACAAAGATTTTAAAAAACTGACTCCTAAAACTTTGTGAATAAATTTTAAATCAAGAAAAATTAAAAGAAAAAATACGAAACATCAACAAAGATTTTAAAAAAGCTGATTACGAAACTTTGTAAATAAATTTTAAATTAAGAAAAATTAAATTAAAACAAAAAAGAAAAAGCACCAAAAATCAACAAAGATTTTTAAAACTGATTCCTAAAACTTTGTAAATAAATTTTAAATCAAGAAAAATTAAAACAAAAAAGAAAAAGCACCAAAAATCAACAAAGATTTTTAAAAAGCTGATTCTAGAAAATCGAAAAAGGAATTTTAGAGAAAAAATTGAATAATTAAAAACAACAAATAGCAACAACGTATATAATTAATTGCTGGTTCTCGCCTACATACGAAAATCCCTTGGGGGATTTTCTATTCCGATTTTTTTTACTAAATTTAGTCCCGAATCACGCAACAAATCATATACAAATCCGTTGTGCGTAATTTACCACTCATCCCTGAAAAGCAACAATTCAGGAATAACATTTTGAGATTTCAAGACTTTAACTTCAACTTTGAAACATCAAAACCAATAAAAAATGAATATTAAAAATAAATCATTAGCAATTAACTCAATATTGATTGTTGTTTCAACAACTATTATTGGAACAGTTTTACACGAACTCAGTCATTTTCTAATGGCAAAATATTTTGAACTGAATCCCAAATTACATCACAATTATATTAATTATCTTACTGAAAACGCCACCGAATTACAAAATGCAATAATTGCTGGAATCGGACCAATTTTTAGCCTAATATTTGGAACTATTGTTATTTTAATATCTACTAAAATCTTAAAACCTTCTCTTTTTAAACTTTTTATGCTTTGGTTAGGTATGAATGGAATTCTTATGTTTTTAGGTTATATTTTAATTGCACCAACCGTGAAAAATGGAGATACAGGAAGAGTTTTCGACTTTTTGAATATTCCAACTTCAATTTCGATTATAATTGCTGTAATAGCATTTATCATAATTATCAAATTGTTTTCAAGTCTATCAAAAGAATTCAGGTATTATAAAAATCAAGATTTGTTTGTACAGAAAGAAAACGAGAAACAACTTTTCTTTTATCCAATTTGGTTTTCAATATTACTCATAACGATTTTGAGTTTACCAGTTGCTACTTGGATAAGCCTGTTGCCGACCATTTTTATGCCAATGACCTATTTCAGCACAATGAAAAAGTATAGAAAACTGAATTTAGAAAATGCTGAATTAGAAATAAATTATATATCAAAACCACTTTTAATATCAACAATTTGCACAATAATAATATTCAGAATACTAATATAAAAACTACGCACAACACCGTATATAATTTATTGCTAGTTCTAGCCTACTTACGAAAATCCTTAGGGGATTTTCTATTCCGTTTTTATTTACTAAATTTAGTACTTCAAAAACGCAACAAACCATATACAAAACGTTGCCCACAATATAAAAACTGCAAACTGAATAAAAAATGGTTAAAGAAAAATTTATAAGAATATTAAGTGACACAATTGACAAAAATCCAAAATTTACGTTTGCGGATTTTACAATTACTCAAAAGAAAACAACAACTCGTGGAATTCAAACAATAGTCAAAATTCAATATAATTATAACGATGACTATTTTATGAATATTAATATTCCCGAAACAAGAACCAGTTATAAAAAGAATAATTATAGTGAGGAAACATATCTTGATTATGAAATTGAATGCGAGAATTCGCCTGGTGATATTGAAATGAGCGAAAAGAACCTTGTAAAAGGAACAAATGGAGTTGTAAGTCATTTATCATCTTGGCTTAATTTGGTTTGGGAAGAAATTATTGCTATTCCAATAAATCGAGAATTTAATAATTTGAAATCATCAGTTGAAGAACTTTATGGACAAATGAAAAATGTGCCAGATGAGGAATTCAGTAATGAAGAAAGAATTAAATACGAAAAGAAATTAGATAATTTAGAGAAAAAATTTACTGAAAATTTAGAATCTCAAGAACTTGAAAAGAAGGAACTTGAAGATAAGTTATCAACTTTACACAGTGAAATAGATGGACTAAAACAAACTCTAAAAGTCTTTAATAAAAAGAATTGGTTTAAATCATTTGGTGCGAAAGTTCTTAATTGGGGAGCTAAACCTGAAAATCAAAAAATGATATCAAATGGAGCTAAAATCGTTAAAGGATTTTTAGGAAGTGGAGAAACACCTGAATAAAATACTGTGGGCAACACCGTATATAATTTATTGCTGGCTTATTGCCTACTTACGAAAGTCCTCGCGGACTTTCTTGGTCGGTAATTATTTACTAAATTAATCGCTTAAAACACGCAACAAACCATATACAACAACGTTGTAAATAATAGCAAAAAAAACTGACCAAAACAAAATAAATAATTGATTTTCAAACAAATAAAAACATTAATTCATTTATGATCTTTTAAATAAAACTATTTTAAGAAAGAAAAATAATTAAGAATATTTCTAGTTTTCAAGAAAAAGTTCTGAAATGTTTTTAACTCGTTTGTAGAATCTGAATCAAAACAAATTTAAGAAAAAGAAGAAAAAATTGAGAATATTTATAGTTTTAAAAAAAGAGTTTTGAAATGTTTTTAACTCGTTTGTAAAATCTGAATCAAAAACAATTTAAGAAAAAGAAGAAAAAATTGAGAATATTTCTAGTTTTTAAAAAAGAGTTTTGAAATGTTTTTTAACTCGTTTATAGAACTTTAAATTTTATAGGTTTTTTGAATAGTAATTTAATAATCAAAGTTAGGAATAAACAAAAAGCTACTATTTACAACAACGTATATAATTAATTGCTGGTTCTCGCCTACATACGAAAATCCCTTGGGGGATTTTCTATTCCGATTTTTTTTACTAAATTTAGTCCAGAATAACGCAACAAATAATATACAAAAACGTTACAAGTAATTGGCAAAAATTACGCAATTAGAACCTGATTTTTAAGTAAATACAGAAATTTAAAAATATCGCTAGAAAAATATTACGAATAAAATTTAGAATCTATAAATACTTCAATTTACTCTAAATATGAAAATAAAATTGACCGAATTATTACGTGAAATTTGAATTTATAACGTTTGTAGAATTGAGAAAAATACAGAATAGAAATTGCAAAATTTACGCAAAATCTGAAAATAAAATCGACTGAATTATTATTTAAAATCTGAATTTATAACGTTTGTAGAATTGAGAAAAATACAGAATAGAAATTGCAAAATTTATACAAAATCTGAAAATAAAATTGACCGAATTATTATGTAAAATACAGAATTTAAATTGTAAAATTTACGCAAAATCTGAATTGAAAACTTGTCGAAATTACTCAACTGTTGAATTAAGAAATTGAAAATTAAATCAGAATCACAAATTACAAACTGAAAAAAAACAACTACTTGTAACAACGTATATAAAAAATGCTTAATTTGGTCATAATACAAAAGTCAGTGCCGTTTTGCTACATCTGATTTTCCTGCGGAAAATCCTCGCACACAAAACAGCACTTTTCATATACAAACCGTTAGTTTTCATTATTCAGAAAAAATGGAAATTTCAAGAATAAATAGAATTATCGAGAATATTTAAATAATTAAAATGAATAAATTATGAATTTATAAACTCGTGAAAAAATGTTGTTTTGCTTGAATCTAAAAAATAAAGTTTAGAATCTTAAAGAAAAAGTTTAGAAAAAAATAAACAAATTGAAAATCTTTAAACTCGTGAAAAATTGCTGTTTTACGTAAATATAAAAAAGAAAGTTTAGATTTTTAAAGAAAAAGTTTAATAAAAAACTCTGAATTTTAAACTCGTAAAAAAAATGCTGTTTTGCGTAAATCCAAAAAAGAATGTTTAGAATTTTAAAGAAAAAGTTTAATAAAAAAAACAAATTCTGAATTTTAAACTCATGAAAAAATGCTGTTTTACGTGAATCTAAAAAAGAATGTTTAGAATTTTAAAGAAAAAATTTAGAAACGCAAAAAAAACGTGCTTATCTGAATGTTTCATAACGAAAAACTAACAACGTATATAATTAATTGCTGGTTTTCGCCTACATACGAAAATCCCTTGGGGGATTTTCTATTCCGATTTTTTTTACTAAATTTAGTCCCGAATCACGCAACAAATCATATACAAATCCGTTAGTTTTCATTGCTCAGAAAAAATGAGAATATTAAAGAAAAAAGAGAATTATTGAGAATGTTTTTGAATAATTAAAAATCAATAAATCGTAAATTTTTAAACTCATAAAAAACGCTGTTTTGCATAACTAAAAAAAGAATATTTAGAGTTTTAAAGAAAAAGTTTAGAAAAAAATAAACAAATTGAAAATCTTTAAACTCGTGAAAAATCGCTGTTTTACGTAAATCTAAAAAAGAAAGTTTAGATTTTTAAAGAAAAAGTTTAATAAAAAAATTCTGAATTTTAAACTCGTAAAAAAAAAATGCTGGTTTGCGTAAATCCAAAAAAGAATGTTTAGAATTTTAAAGAAAAGTTTAATGAAATATAACAAATTCTGAATTTTAAACTCGTGAAAAAACCTGTTTTACGTGAATCTAAAAAAGAATGTTTAGAATTTTAAAGAAAAAATAAACAAATCTTGAATTTTAAATTCTTGAAAAACTTAGAAACGCAAAAAAACGTGCTTATAAAAATGTTTCGCAACGAAAAACTAACAACGTATATAATTAATTGCTGGTTCTCGCCTACATACGAAAATCCCTTGGGGGATTTTCTATTCCGATTTTTTTTACTAAATTTAGTCCAGAATAACGCAACAAATCATATACAAATCCGTTAGTTTTCATTATTCAGAAAAAATGGAAATTTCAAGAATAAATAGAATTATCGAGAATATTAAAATGAATAAATCATGAATTTATAAACTCGTGAAAAAATGTTGTTTTGCTTGAATCTAAAAAAGAAAGTTTAGAATTTTAAAGAAAAAGTTTAATAAAAAACTCTGAATTTTAAACTCGTAAAAAAATTGCTGTTTTGCGTAAATCCAAAAAAGAATGTTTAGAATTTTAAAGAAAAAGTTTAATGAAAAAAACAAATCCTGAATTTTAAATTCTTGAAAAACTTAGAAACGCAAAAAAACGTGCTTATAAAAATGTTTCGCAACGAAAAACTAACAACGTATATAATTAATTGCTGGTTTTCGCCTACATACGAAAATCCCTTGGGGGATTTTCTATTCCGATTTTTTTTACTAAATTTAGTCCCGAATCACGCAACAAATCATACACAAATCCGTTGCAATTTATTGTGAAANTTCAGTAAAAAACAAAGTTTTAAACAATCAATTTTGTCAATTATTTCAAGAAAAAAATCAAAAGAAAAAGTATCAAATATCAATA
>NZ_JAJGWT010000014.1 GCF_021390715.1 Tenacibaculum piscium | reverse complement strand
TTTCGGATATTTCTATTTTTTCGGGAATTTCTGTTTTTAAAAGAAGAGAAATGTACTGAAAAGGGAATTTATCTCTCTAAGATACTCTAAGAGTATCTATAATACTCTAGCGTTTTTTTGACTTTCAAAAAGCCCTTTGTTTATAGTAGCTACAGACGTTTTTTAAAAAAAAAGCTGCACGCAAGTACATAATCTCTGCACGGAAGTACATAAAAACAGCTAAAATCTGCACGCAAGTACATAGTCTCTGCACGGAAGTACATAGTTTTGAAAATTCGAGTTTATCTTCTTTTTCGGATTTTTCGGAAAGTATAATTGCTTCCTTTTTGCGTTTTATTGCGTTTTTTTAAAGATTCGGATATTTCTATTTTTTCGGGAATTTCTGTTTTTAAAAGAAGAGAAATGTACTGAAAAGGGAATTTATCTCTCTAAGATACTCTAAGAGTATCTATAATACTCTAGCATTTTTTTGACTTTTAACAATCCCTTTGTTTATAGTAGATACAGACGTTTTTCAAAAAAAAACCTGCACGCAAGTACATAATCTCTGCACGCAAGTACATAAAAACAGCTAAAATCTGCACGCAAGTACATAGTCTCTGCACGGAAGTACATAGTTTTGAAAATTTGAGTTTATCTTCTTTTTCGGATTTTTCAGAAAGTAGAATTGCATCCTTTTTGCGTTTTTAAAGATTCGGATATTTCTGTTTTTTCGGGAATTGATTCCTATTCAAAGTTTTTATTTATTTTAAATATAATTTTAGGTTCTCTTGTAGTTTTAGCTGTTTCTATTTCAAAACTTTCTAATAATCCTAATTTTATCATTGTATCTATAGCTTTTTCTGTATCTTTTTTTACTTTACTTTTTCTATATTGTTTCATATAGTTTTCGGCTAATAGATAATAAAGTCTATCTAGCATAATTTCTGGAGTATAATTTTTAATAGATAAGTGTTTTATCAAATATTCTCTAAGAGTTAAAGTTATTTTTGATATTTTATGAGAACCATAAGCTATTATAGTTCTTCTATTTATATCGTTTGGATAGATTATAAATTTAGTATCTATTTGTCTTATAAAAATAGGGTGTAAAACTATTAGGGTCTTCTCTATTTTACTAATTTCTATTCCTTCTTTATTATATTCTCTTATTTTTAGATTTGGAAGTCTTATAATCGGCTCAAACATCTCTAATTCTATAATAGTTTTGGCTTTTTTTTCTTTTAAACGTTCTTCTTTATATCTAATTAAAAATGGTTTTTTAGAAATATCAAGTAATATATTAAATACATTATCCACATCTTTTCCACTTACTGTATTTTGTCCTTTATATTCTTTAGTTAACTGATATAAGGTTATTAATATTTGAGGAGCTATCACTCTATCTTCTCCGTATTGTACTAACTTCGGTTCTAAATTTCCTATATAGTAATCTTTTTCATTAGGATTTAAATTTTGGCTACTATGATGAAGCAATTTAGAAAGAGCATCTACTACTTTAATTTCTGCTGGTGTTAATTTAATTCCTTCTGCTACTTCTGATCTTTTTATCCCTGTTATTTCTATTTTTTGCTTGGTAGCTGGTTTTAGAATATCAAAAATAGAAGTTTGATTATTTTTGTAATTATATTTCAGGAATTGGTCTGTAACATGTCCAGAACGTTTAAAATTTCTTTCTTTTTTTAAATCTATCGATTTTTCTATATTAGGTAATCCTCTATATTCTGCATCTTTTCCTATTCCTGGTAGTGTTGGCAAGTTTTTATTATTCATCTTCTAAAATTATATTTTTAAAAAAATCATATTCTTTTTTATTTATTTCTAATTCTTCTATTTTAGGACAAATAGCATATTTTTTCAATAACTCTTGTATGTTCGGGTTTAGTACTACTTCATTTTCAGTTTCTCCATAATATTTAAGCCATGGGATTATAGGAGTATCTATTTCATCTCTAATTTCCTGTATTTTATCTTTATAAATTTTAATATTAAAACCTTGCTTATTTATATAAGCATAAAGAGCTTTTTCCCAACTTAGCCATTTTACAACTGATTTAATAACATCTTTTTTTACATTATTCATAACAGATAAAAGACTATATTGATCCATATTATTACTATAACCTTTTTCAAAATCTATTTCTAGATTTATATAACCTTCTTTATCTACCTTTTTTTTTGCAAATAAAATATTTGTGTATTGAGTTCCATTTTCTGCTATTTTTTTACGCTCTATAGGATCTTTAATTTCATGTAATATAGAATTTACCAATAGTTCAGTGTGTTCTATAGTATTCCAATTTAAAAGATACCCTCTAAGGTTTGAATAATGCATTTTAACTTCAAATAAACAGCCTTGTAAGTTCATTAACGCACTTGATACAGCATATTCTGTTTTTTTAAATTTATTCCATAAGTCTATATCTTTATCCTTTACAAAACTATTAGATACTTCTTCAAATTCTTGATTAGTTAATAATTTTTCTTTAGCATATTTTCTTCTAGCTATATCTTCATGTATCAGTAATATTTTTTTTAAAGGAGTTCCTGTAGCTAGTATTTTATCAATATTTTTTTTAGTCATTTTTATATGTATTCTAGTTATTTAATTCTATTAATCATAATTATTAATAAAAATATAAGCATCCATTAAAGCAGAATAGGGCGCTTTAATTTTTTCTGATATATCTCTGATACTTGGTGTCATAGATATACCAACTGTATCATCCATAAGATAAGATAATGATAAAACCATGATAATAGTAGTATATTGATTAGAGCTTAATTTTTTATTCCATTTATCTGGTAGCCCATATTCTTTAGGCATTATTTTTAAAAGTTCAGGGTAAGTAGCTCCATTTTCTACAGCTAATTCTATACTACTATAATATTTAGTGTACTTAGAGTTTAAAATAATAACTTCTAATTCTTTCAGTGTTTTAGTTGTTATACTTGTTATTTTTTGAAGTTGGTCAGCGTCTTTTATTTTGATATTATAAATACTTTCTATATAATCTATTAAAACTTCTTGAGCTTGGTCTGAATTTAAATCAAATTCAAAATCAAAATCAATAATACTGGTTATTACTATATCCCAATTTTTATTTTCTTGATATACAGTTTCAATTTTATTTAAATATTCTTTATATTTTCTATTTCTTATTATTACATTATTATCCATATAATTTAATGTCTATTTTACTTCTGTAATGTAAACTTTACAGAAGTATATTAATATTTATTACTGATTAAATGTTTTAAAAATAGCTTATTATTTATAGTAACAAGCTATTTTTTAGGTATCAGTTCAATATTTCCATTCTTTTTTTCGTACTTATCGATGCTTTCTTTTAGTGCATTGTTTACGACATCTTTTATTAGTTTTCTATCCCAATAAGCTATTGCTTTTAATTTTTCTAGTAAATCTTCATTTACTATAAAAGTAGCTCTAGTTTCTTTTTCTTTAGTTCCTTTTTGAGAACTTTTAGTAATTTCTTTAGTAGAAGTTTTCGGTCTTCCTACTTTTCTTTTTTCGGTATCTCCTAATAGAGAATTTAATCCTCCTGTAAAATTTTTTTTGCTCATATTTTGCAAATTTACTGTTTATTTGTATTATTAAATAAGTATTGTTTACTTAAATTATTAAGTAATTAATGTTTACTTAGTTTTAATATTTCTTTACTTAATGTTAGATAATCCTCAGCTCCGTAACTTTTAGGATTATATCTAAAAATATCTAATCCTTGAGCGGGTGCTTCTGCTAATGCTATATTATCTCTTATTTTGGTTTTAAATACAGTGTATTTAAAATGCAGATCAATAGTTGATGCAACATCTCTATTTAATACTTTTCTTTTATCATATTGAGTTATAAATACCCCTCCTATTTTAAGTCCTTTATTTAATCTTTTTTTAATTTTATCGACTACTTCTAATAATTTAGTTAATCCTTGTAATGCTAAATATTGAGCTTGTAAAGGGATTAATATTTCATCCGAAGCCGTAAAACTATTTATAGTTAATAATCCTAAAGAAGGAGGGCTATCGATTATAATAAAATCATAATTATCTTTAATAGGATCAATCAATTCTTTTAAAATATATTCTCTTCCTGGTTCTCCACTCATTTCTACTTCTGCTCCAGATAAATCTAAAGTAGAAGGAACTAAATATAATCCTTCAATTATTTCGATTGGTTGTAATTCATAATCACCTCTTAAAGCTCCGTATATATTTAATTCAGGTTCTAGCACTCCTAAACTTTGGCTTAGGTTTGCCTGTGGGTCTAAATCGATTAATAAAACTTTCTTTTTTAGCTTCACTAATCCAGCTCCTATATTAATACTAGAAGTAGTTTTTCCTACGCCTCCTTTGTGGTTACTGATACTAATTACTTTACCCATATTATTTAGTTTATTAATATTTTCTAGTTTATTAATATTATTAAGTTTACTTAAATTACTTTGTTTTTTAGTATTACTAAAATGTGTCAAATATTTCAGTGTTGTTTTTAATGGTTGCTTTGTTACCATTATATTCTAGTAGTTCTGTTAGCCCTACTTTTCCACCTCTTTGTTTTAGTATTTCAGTATAAAAAGTATCAGGTATATTTAGATTTTTTTTAGCGATTTCATTTAGTTCTCCATCACTTCCTGTAGATTTATGATTATTATTCCAAAAAGCGACTATTAAATTGGCTATCCTTTCTATGTCTCCAGCCTCTCCTATTTTAGTAGGGTGTAAATGCAAGCAATTGGTTACATTCCTATTGAATTGCGCTCCTAAAATTATAGGTAATCCTGTTTCTACAGCTACATCTTTTAGAGCTACACAAATAGCTTTAATTTCTTCTTGTCTTGAATAGGTTTTATGTTTTCCTGTAGGTAGGTTTAAAAGTTGTATGTAGTCAATAAATACAGCTCCTATATTGGTATTTTTATGTAAGTATCTTATCGATTCTATAAGTGTTTCAGAATTATAATTACTATAATGAATATTTAGTCTTTTAGTGGTTATCAGATTTTTAAAAAAAGCATCTTTTTTTTCTTTAAAATAATTGATAGCTTCTGATTTTATATATTCTGTAGAGCCAGTAGTAAAATAACTTTTTAAGGTTTTTCTATTATTAATACTTATTTCATCATCTAAATAAGTATTTAAAGCATTGATTAAAATACTATCTCTGTCTTCTTCATAACTGAAAAAATGAACCTCTTTATTTTGATAATTCTTAGCTATATTTATAGCCATATTTATTAAAAAAGTAGTTTTACCGTGTGAAGTAGGCGCACATAAAATACTAATAGCTCCAGAAGGCAAAAGCAATTGTTCTTTACCTATTATATAACCTGAATTTAAACTTTCTGGTTTATTGGCTAAATTATTTCTTATTTCATCTTCTGTAATAGAACTTAGTAGATTACTAAATTCTGTCGTTTTATCTTGAAGTTTTACTTCTTTTACTTTTTTATCTATTAATTCGAGTGCCTTATCAGTATCTCCTTTATCTTGTAAAAATTTAGCTTGAGAAAGTAATTTTTTTAATTCTTTATCTTGATTTTCTTTATCTCTGGTAGCTGTTAATCTATCGATAGTAATGGTTAAACTTTCTACTGTTATTCCTATTTCTTTGATAGGATCGAAGGAAGTAAAAAGCTTTTTATATCTATCTCTATCTATAGGATCATTAATAATTAAAGAAGTATTTATAACATCTTCAAGAAGATTATCTACATCTTTTGGAGTTAAGACTCTTTTATCTTCAATGGCTCTATATTTACTGAAAATTTCATATAATTTATACTCATAATAAGGTAAAGCTTCTATTATGGCATTTTTAAAATTATCAATTCCAGCTTCTTTAATTAATCTATCTGGATCTGTTTTTTCTCCTTCTAAAGCAGGTAAATCGACTATATAAATTTTATGTATTCCTTCTTTTAAAAGAATATCAATTGCTGAATGTATTCTCTTTGCAGTTTCTTTTTCTTTACTTTTTTCGTTATCAAAACATAAAGTAAAAGTTTTAGCTCCTCTTTTAAGAGCGTCTTTTACTTGTTCCGAAGCAATATTACTACCTCCGATAGCAACTACATTTTCAATTCCTTTTGCTGTCGCATTTAAACTGTCAAGTTCTCCTTCTACTATTATTATATCTTTGTTTCCTTTTACGGCTAATAGATTAAAAAAGCCTCCTAATCTATCTAATCCTGTCGAGTTTAAATATTTTGGTGTAGCTGTTCCTGTAGTTCTAAATTTGAAGCCTTTTATAGTACTTCCACTTCTATAAGGAATTGTAAGTTGATGAGTATCGCCTATATTTTTGTTTAATTTAATAAGTTCATCTACTAATATTTTAGGATGATTTTTAGTTTCTATTAGATATTTATAAAGCTTATCCTGTGAAGGAATATAGCCTAATTCCATCGATTTTATATCCTCTTTAGAATACCCTCTTGAAGTTAAATACATTTTAATTTCATCTGGAGCAGTATTTTCTAAACAGTATATAAAATAGCTGTTGCAGTCTTCTAATATGTTGGCGGTATCTCTATAATTTTTGTAGTTATTTTGATTAAAATCAGTATTTTCAGGTAGTTTTAAGTTTGTAAGATCAGCTAGTGCTTTAACAGCTTCTATAAACTCGACTTTATCTCTTTTAATAACATAATTTACAATACTTAAAACATCTCCTCCTTGCTCTAAAATACAACCTATCGCTTTTTTAGTGATGACTGTTTTATCGGTTCTGTTTTTATGAACAGAACCGTTTAAATAAGTTTTACTTTTCCAGCCTCCAGGGTATCTTTTAAAATTGTGTTCTGGAAAAGCGGTATCTATTACCTCAAATAAATTAGGGTAAAGTTCGTATTGAATCCAGTCAGTTATATTACTCATATTATTAAGTTTACTTAAATTACCATACTTTTTTAACTTACTTTGATTATTCTATTTATTAAAGATGTAGTTATCTAAAATTTCAGCATTATTTTGATCTAAATCTAATATAAATTCTTCCCATGCTTTTAGATTATTTTGATAGGTTTCTTTATAGTCGTTTTTTTTATCAATCAAATGACTTAACATATAATCGGCTACTTTGTCTTTATATATTTTTTCAATAATATCTATATTTTCATTGTAGGTAAATCTGAATACTTTTAGTGCTATCATTTTATTATTTTTTATAATTAATTAAATTCGTTTAGTATAAATTATCGATTAAAGCTTCGCCACTATTCTCTAACCTTCGTTCTTCATTTAAAGTAGCGGTATATATTTGAGTAGTTGCAGGATTTGTATGTCTAAGTGTAAATTGCGCCATTTCTATAGATCCTCCAGCTTTTAAAATATTAATTGCTGTAGTATGTCTAAGACTGTGTGCTGTGAAATTTTTAGAATCTAAACCTATTTCTTTTAATCCTTCTTTAGCGATATAACTGATTGTTCTGGTGGTTAATCTATTTCCTTTAGAATTGTTAGAAGTAGAAGTAAATAAAGGTGCTGATTTTTTTACGTTGCCTCTAGTATTTAAATAATTTTCTACAGGCTTGTAAGTTTTATCAGTAAGAATTACAAAATTATCTTTTTCATCTCTGCCTTTTCCATGCACAAGTAGGACTCTTTGAGAACCTTTAAATATGATGTCTTCAATATTAGCTCTAATTACTTCTATGGTTCTTAATCCAGTTCTTAAAAGTAAATTAACTATAGCGTAATTTCTTAGATTTTTATCTTTATAATAATTAAGTAAAGCGGTTGCTTGTGCTGGAAGTAATGCTTGTTTTTTAAACTGCGCTTTTCTTTTAGGTGTTTTAATTCCTTTAGCTACATTAGGATAATATTTATTAGCTTCTGTCCATTCGTAAAAACGTCTAACAGATGTTATGTAAGAACCTACCGTTAAATTACTCATTCCTGCGCTTAATAAATTTTCTTTGTATTCTATTATTTGCGGTCTGGCTATTTCTGAAAGTAAATAGTTTTTAGCAGTAACCCAATTAAAATATTGTTTTAAAGTTCGTCTATATAATTTCTTAGAGCTTTGCTTTATATCTTGAGATTCTATAAAACCATCGACTAATTTACATACTTTTTCAGAGGTTATTTTACGGATGTCTTGCGGTTCTTCTATTGCTAAATACATAATCGTAATTTACTTTTAGTAATACAAATATACTTATATTATTTATATTACAGTAATTACTTGTGTTATTTTAATTACTAAGTAAACAGTAAAATAAAAAATCATTAAATACAAGCTAAGATAATGTTTTATCTTATTTATATAAAGTGGTTTACGTGAAATTAAATTATACTATTTATCAATTATTTTTATATATTAGATTTTATCTAATACTTATATGTTTTTAAGTTTAGATAAATAATTGTAAAAATAGTTTCTTCAGTAAAATATAAGACTAATTAAGAGATTAATAAAATTAATTTAGAGTTTATGAAAGATATTTTAATAACAAAAGAAGTTAAAGTAATACTTCAAGATATTGTAAACTCGTCACTTGAAGAACTGGGAATAAAATTATTTTCAATATTGATTATCGTTATTCTAATTATTTACTTTTTTTTTAAACTTAAATTTAATCTATTTTTAAAGAAAAGAGATAAAAAATTAAGTTCTGATTTTGAAAAAGAAAGAATAAAAAATATTGAAATTTGGAAACATCAAAAAGATTTAATGTTTGAATTTGTAGTATTTCTTGAAGAGAACTTTTTTAGCAATGATAACCTTTCGTCAAATTTAACTCCTGAGCAAATTCAATTAGAAAATAAAAGAATATTTAAAGAATTAAATACTTATTACGGAAAGCTTTATTTAGTAATGGATACACATATTATTGAAAAAATAAATTTTTATATAAACGGTACGATTAGTAATGTACAAAGATATTATCTCTACAAAGAATTAAGAAAACAATTAATGAGAACTTTTGATGATAAATTTGATGATAAAGATTGCCCATACATTCTTAGAGAACCAAATGTTATTATTTTTTATGAAGAAAATGGTCAATTGATTCAAAAATTATCAAAAGATATTTTTGAAGTAAAAGAACATTATTCTTTTGTCGAACTAGATAAAGATGATAAAGGAAAAATAAAGTCTTTACCTTTTTTTAGTAACAAATAATTAAAATATTCAATAAAACTCACTATGAATGAAAGATTTATAAAAATATCAAAAAATAAAATTTACTTTACAAATAATGATTTTATTGAATTACGACAAACAAATTTCCCTGAAAATAGTTTGAGTTTTAAATATCGTTTCGATATTTATTTAAAAGTTGAAATATCAAACTTTAATAAAGAATTAAAATCTTTAGATGTTGAAATTATTGATTACAAGCCAACAGATTTTCATGATTTTAATAATCAAAAATTAAAAAAAAAGATAGAAAAAATAACATTTAAAGAATTAGAATGGGATAAATTAAAAAAGCTTTTGATTAATTATAACAATTTACCTAAAAAAATCCCTAACGCTTTTAAAGAAGATCTCAACGAGTATTCTGAAAAAATAGAACCCTCACAGCATTTAGGATCAATAAATTTTTACGAACCAAAAACAATAGGAATTAATCTAATCAAACTAAAAGAAGTTAAACCTTTATTAACTCCAGCAGAAGATAAAATTCAAATTCTTGATTTTGAGTTTTCTGAATATTTTGAAAACTCAACTTTTCATTTAGGTTATGTTTCCTTTAATAAAAAATTTGATAACTTAATTTCTACAATCGAAATTAAAATTTATAACGAAAATATATTACCAGAATATGATTATATAAAAAATTACTTTTCTAATCATTTTGATAATGGAATATTTAATATATCAACTAAAATTGAAATAAAAAATCAAGAGATATTAAGTGTAAATAGTTCTTCCAAAGAAATTGAAGCAATTAATAATCAAATTATAGATTCAATTAAAGAACAAAGAATTTTAAAAACAATTGATTTAATAGATGATATTGAAAATGAAAAAAATACATTTACCGCAGATGAAATTTTATCAAAAGTAGATAATTCAATCAATATATTTAAGCAAACAGAAGAAGAGCTAATAAACTTAATTCTGGATTTGAAAAACCCACGTAATAAAAAACAATTAGTTTATTTAGCTAGTAAAAAACACAATCCAACTGAAAAAATAAGGTTTACACTAAAACCTCTTTTTGGATTTATATTTTTTATTGAAGGGAAAGAAAATAATCATATTTGCTGGGAACTTCTTAATTCTCACGCAACATATCTTTGGACTTTCAAAAAAACAATACCTACAAGTCTTATTATAGAAGAATCTGAAATTAATATTAATACAATAAAACAAATTGGTAGGCAAAAATATAGAAAACAAGTTAAGAAAAATGAACTTGAAACTAATGCTAAATTTAGCGTTATAAATCATTCAAAATCAAAACAAAAAGAAGAATTTAATCTTTGGAAAAATAAATTAGAATCGAAATTGAAATAATTAAAAATCTAATTTATTGCTAATTACCAACGGCTTATTAAAAACTTTACATTTAGTTTTTGTTAGCTAACACGGATAATCGTATTAAAAAATAAAAAAATGTTGAACTTTTTATATAGATTATTATTAACTTATAATTCAACGTCATTAATGATTGTTGTTTTTTTAGTAAATGAAAAATATGTTATAGATTGGGGAATTTTCAATTTAAAATTGACTTTTATTCCAAATTATATTTCTTATTTAATTTTTTTTTTAACACCTGTATTACTAACATTACTAAGCTTACCTATATCAAAGAGATTAGATAAGGATGATTTAGAGAAAATATCAGGGAAATCAAGAATAATTGAAATTGAACAAGCTAATAATAGTTTTTTACCAAGTTATTTAGGTTACTTTTTTGTAGCATTAAGTATTTCAAATAATGAAACATTAATTTTTGTGTTTGCTATATTATTTATTTTTACTTTTTTCTCTCAAACTTTATACTTCAACCCATTATTTCTATTATTTGGTTATCATTTTTATAATTTAACGACAACAAACAAAGTAAAAATTTTCCTTATAACTAAAAAAATTTTGAAAGCCCCTAGTACTATCAATTTACCAACATTAAATAGAATAAATAATTTTACTTTTATCGATAACGAAAAATAACTATGGATTACTTAATTGCAGAAATAATAAAAAGAGGAAGCGGAGATAAAACTTTTAAAATATTTTCAGATGAAGAAGTTTATTCTTTACCTAATGACCTAGATAATCCAAAAGAATATAATCCAGACTATAAATTAGAAGATGATGAATGGTTTAATATATCTGATTTTTCAACTACAGATTATTGTATTGATTTACTGACAAAAGACTTCAATCCTACAGAATATAATCAAATTAGCACAGAAAATCTATTAAAAATAAAATACTTATGTTCTCATCAAACTAATAATAATATTCAATATTATTGTTTTCAAAAAATTTTCACTTCTAATATTATTGATAAAAAATGGTTTAAGTTTTCAAACACTCCTTCATTAGAAACAAAATCACCAATTGTAATTGTAAGCACTGTACCTGATGCAATTTATAAGAAAAGTACTGATACTTTATATTTTAAAAAACTAACTTCAATTTCAACTATTTTTAAAGGAATTTCAGAACTTTATAAAGAAGCTACTCAAGAGGAAACAGAAACTTTTTTAGATAACGATTTTATAAAATTAGAAGAAGGTTATGAAGCTAATAAAGTTGGTACTTTAAATAGAAAACGTATTGCGTTAGCAATAGAAACTTTAAATAGTTTTACTTCTACTGAAAAAACTCATATCTATTCATATATAAAAAGTTATTGTACTGAATTACCTTTTAACGAAACAGATTATAAATTCACTTTAAAATCTGAAGATGATTTAAAAAAATTACTTTGGGGAATTGAACAAAGATATTACACAACTGGTGTTGGTTCTGAAAAAAGAATAGCTAATTCTATTTCTAAAGTAAAAAAAATCGAACAAAATATATAATAAAAATTATTGAAGTTTTTAAGATTATAGTTAAAAAAACAAGATATTAACTTAGTTTTACATCAATCTTATTTTAATTACATTTTTAAGTAATTACCCTTATAAAATAGTTATGTGCAAGCTGACCAAACCAACAAACATTTAGAAAAAAATAATGGCAAGAGGAAAAATTACTAAAATAAAAAGAAAAATTAATTACTACGAATTACAATTTGTCTTTTCTAAAGATTCGGATTTTGAAAGCTTTTTTGAAACCCTAACAAGATTAGCAAAAACGAGAGCAAAAATTAGATATCAACGATTTGGAGATAAATTTGTATTTATTCAAGGAATTGAAAATAAAAATAACCTTCTAAAAGCAAAAATGAGATGCGTAAGAAAAGACTTGCTTCCAGAATTAATGAATACAGAAACAGACGAAACAAAAGGAATTGAAGCAAAAGAAGAAGAAGGACTTGTTGAAACAACTCATTTTATAATAGATTACAGCAAAAACGGGAAAGTATTTTTAGCATTAGAGTACAATCATTACGGTTCTAAAATAACTGATTTAGTTAATTACATCGAACGTGTAGGAATTGACCAAAAAATATTAGAACGTGTAGGATTTAAGCCAATTATTAAAGATGAATTAGCAAAATTTCAAGATAGAGTAAATAGATTTTCAGAATTTGTAGTTACCGTACACAAAGACAACATTGCTAAAGTTAAGGAATTAGACCAAAATATATGGAGTTCGTTGCATCATTCAATTGAACATTTTGGAAGTGAATATGCAACTTTAAGATTAAAATTTGATTACAAACAACAATCAGAAAATTCAGAAATTAAAAAATCCGTTTATAATATAATAAAAAAATTTAGTAGTAAACCAAAAGTGAAAAACGTTTTTAATAAATTATCTTTAAAAGCGGAAGATGGAGAAAAAGATAATCTATTGGAGAATTTCGATTTATTATTAGAAAAAGTAAATAGCGAAATAAGAGTTGAAAGAAAGGAAAAATATAGAACTTTAATTTCAACAGATATGTTTCAACAAATGACAAAAGAACTAAATGACAAAACTTTCAGATAAATATCGTGAACTTGTAGATTCTTATTTACAATATGCATTATTTATAGATATTGCAGTAATTGTAATTCTATGGCTTTTAAACAGTAAAGTACATTTAGTAAGTTTTGAGTTTAAATCTAAAATCGAACATTTAAGTATAATTGAGAATATAATTGGAGCATCAATTTCTTTAGCTGGTTTTATTTTAGCTTCGTTAACTATTATCGTTGCTATTCGTTCAAATATTTTAAGTAAACAACCTGAAAACTCTGAAAATCCTTTAGAACTATTTTTTTCAACTGGAACATATAAAGCAATTGTAAAAGTTTTTAAAATAGCAATAACTGAATTAGTTTTTTGCTTCATCATTTCTTACATACTAACATTATCATCTGCGAATTTGGAAAATGATTTTCTTTTTAAATCTTTGATTGGTCTAATTTATTTGGTTTCTGTAAGTACTTTGAGAAGTTTATTTGTTTTATTCTTACTTATAGAGGTAGATGGAAAATAAAAGCCTGCACATAACACCGTATATAATTTATTGCTGGCTTCTCGCCTACTTACGAAAGTCCTCGCGGACTTTCTTGGATGGTAATTATTTACTAAATTAGTTGCTTAAACCACGCAACAAACTATATATAAATCGTTAAAATCACATCCTTAATAATTTTTTAAGCCTTGTTTGATATGCTTGTGTATAATTTCGTTTTAATTTTTCACTTAAAAAAGAAGCATCAATAAGCGATACAACTGCTTCTTTTTTTGAAGTTAAATTATTAAAAACTTTTTCTATTTGCTTTTTTGAGATGCCAGCTTTTTCTCCTAAAATAAAAAATTGTACTGTGATTTTTCCTTGTGCTAAATTAGGAGGTAATAAACCATCTTCTAAAGCAAAATCATTATCTTCTATATGGATTCTACTATTTAATAAATCATAAGCTGGACTTAATTTAAAATCTCCTAAAGGTGTTTCTATTAAAGAGAAATTTTTAAAATGAGCATCGCCATTAGAAAACAAATAATTAAAAAGTATTAACTTAAATAATTTAATAGATTCGATAGCATAAGCAGGCGTATATTTTTTTAAAATGGTAAAAAGTTCTAAATAATTACCTACATATTTAAAATCTTCACCATGAGTTTGGGGTGTTCTTTCTGATAAGGAAGCAAAATCTTCTTGCGCCCATTTATTACCGTCTTTTTTAAGATCAAAACGCTTTGTAATATATGCAGGTTCTCCATTTTTAAAGAAAATAAGCGCATTTTCTGCGGTTTCAATATCAAAAATTTGCCTAGCAATTTGCATTGTTAAATGCTCGTTTGCAGGCATTTGATTTGAATGTTTACCAACATTTGGTATTGGTTTTAAAATATATTGACCTTGTTCATTTTCGTGAATTAAACGTAATTTATTTTTATCTAATAAAACAGAAAATTTTTCTTGTACACCAGAAATAGACATTCTTTTTCTGTTATCTGTAAACAATAAATCTGTACTTTGATTACTCGATGGCGAATCATAATTTAAAATAGGACTTACTTTTTTCCCATAAAAAACACGTCTTAAAGCAGTATTACTGTAACTACTATTATTTTTTGCAAGTGTACTTGGGCAATTTGTTATCTGCGGTAAAGCCATTGTTATTCATTTTTTTTGATAGTAACAGCACCAATAGTATCTTGTTTTGCTGTAGTGATTAATATTCCAAAATGGTCTTTACTATCTATTCTGTTTTCATAACAAACAGTTTGTTTATTAGAACCTTCAGGTAACATATTATAAAAAAAAGAAAATAAATAATCAGAAGAATATTCTTGTTTTGTTTTGGGTAATGTTAAACTAATTGCTGGTTTATTTGAATCGTTAAACCATTCATCAGAATATTTAAATATAAAAGTGCCAGTATCTAATTGCGTTAATATTCCTGCAATTTCTTTTTTGTATAATACGTTTGCTTGTCTCATTATTTAATACTTACATTTTTAACTATAAAAGTTAGTTCAATTCCTAAGGCATCACCTAATTTATTTAGTGTTTCTAGTGTAGGATTTCCTTTGCCACTTTCAAACTGTTTGAGCGTACGTAAACCAACACCAGAAAGATCGGCAAGCATTTCTTGTGTTACATTTAAATTTTCTCTACGATTTTTTATAATTTCTATTAAGTGCATTATATGGCTCTTTTAATGTAAATATACACTTTTAATTTATTACAAAGTTTAAAAGTGCTTTTTATTGCACTTTATATGTTGTATATTTTACAATAAAAACTTTTAATTATCAGAAAAAATAAACATAGTAATCAAATATTACTTTAATTATCTATATTATTTTTATTACTTAGTAAACATTAAAAACCTACTAAAAAAACATCATCAAGATATTTTATTAGTAGGTTTTTAGCTATTAAATTTTTAGTACTTAAAAGAATGAAAATACTACTATTTTATACGTGAATTAATTCAAAAGAATAATTATAATCTATTAATAATTTGGCTTTTTCATTATCAATCCAAGCTTTTTCTTGATGACTTAAATCTCTTATTTCTGTAGCATTGTAATTTTCAAATTTTGAAGCAATTTCAGCTAAAATATCAATTTCAAATTTATCAAATAAAGTGCTGTTAAATTTTTTTGATGGAATATTAATAAATTCTTCACCAACAAACCCACCAGGATATTGAACAGAAACTAAATCGACAATTTTATTTTCTGAAAGATAATCAAATAATGTTCTAAATTTTTGAGGAACTGGACCGTGTGTATGTGCTAAATAACGTGTTCCACTTATTGAAACACCTGTTAATTTAAAATTTAAAAAATCAGAATAAAATAATAATTTATTCATTTTTGTAGGAGTTACTCGTATTCGCATTTTTTCAGTAAAAAACACAACCATTTCAAGTAATTTATCAAAATTAGGCTTTTTATATCCTGAAAAATTATCAGGCAAAAAATTATAATCAAAAACATAATTAATCAATTCTTGTTTTCTTTTATTAAGCGCTTCTTCTTCTCTAACTTTTGATATATTTTTTAAAAATTCAACTCTTTGAAGTTCTGAAATTTCATTATTACCTTTTATCAATTCTTTTAATGTTCCTTCACTTTTTATGATAGCTTTTAATAAAGTAGCATTTGCCAAACTAGGAACTTCTCCTTTTTCATAATTGCTATAACTATTAATTCCTAAGCCTAATATTTTTGTTATATCGGTATAATTAAAAGAATATTTTTCTCTAAATTCTTTTATTTCATCAGCAAATGGAACATTGTGTTTATCTCTATATTGATTATAAACTTGATTTAAATTAAACTCATCTAATGCTGTGGTTGTAAATGTTTCGTTAGTATCTTCACATAAATAACTCTTGTGATTGTACTCAAATTTTTCTTTTCGAAAAACCAAAATACTCTTCTGAGTTTGCAAGATCATTTCTTTACCTGTGATCGGACTTTTCATAATTGTTTTGTTTTTAGTTTGATTTCTTAAGCGGAAATTTCATTGGATGTTCCGCTTTATGAAAAGAGATGCAAACTGCTCCGCCTGTATTTTTTGAAATAGTCATTTTGATATAAACTTCTTGACCTTTAATAACCTTTCCAAAAACCCACATTTCAATTCCTCCGTATTGAGTTTCATCTAAAGGTCCTTCGCTGTAGTCTTGCACTTCTAAATTTAAAATTATTTCTTGACGCATTTTAGCGGTAATACTTAAATCTGCAAGATTCTGAATACTATTTTTAGGACGATTGGAAAAAAAAATTCCTAAAGAATTTATAGTAACCTTGAGTTCTTGTAAAAAAGATTTTATAACTGATTTATCCGCCATATTTACGTGTGAAATTCTTTGCAAAGATAAGTATATAATTTATTAAATCAATTTTAAAGTGTGTTTTTAGCATCAAAAAACACTTAAACAAACTTTAAAGTGATTATAAAGAAATAAAACATTACATTAATTACTAATATTATTTAGTAAACAAAATAATATTAGTAATTCATAAAAATACAATTCTCGTACAGCCGTGAGAGAAATCATAAAAAACAATTACCTTAGTCCGTTAAATTAACAACGCACAAAACAAACAGAATTAAAAATTCTGATAATATCTAACAAAGTAACCTATTAAATGGCAAAAACAGACAAAACTAGTTTTGAACAAAAACTATTTAAAGCAGCAGATAAACTTCGAAAAAATATTGATGCTGCCGAATATAAACACGTAGTTTTAGGACTTATATTTTTAAAATATATATCAGAATCTTTTACTGAATTATACGATAAATTAGAAGCAGACGAATATTCTGATCCTGAAGATAGAGACGAATATATTGCAGTAAATGTATTCTTTGTTCCAAAATTAGCAAGATGGAATCATATTCATAATAATGCAAAATTGCCAACTATCGGACAAACCATTGATGAAGCAATGGAAGCCGTAGAAAAAGAAAATAAAGAACTAAAAAACGTTTTACCGCAAGTATTTGGAAAAGCTAATTTAGATAAAACTTCTTTAGGTGAACTTATCGACCTAATCTCAAATACCGAATTAGAAGCTGAAAATCAGAAATCAAAAGACCTTTTTGGTAGAGTTTATGAATATTTCTTAGGGGAATTTGCAAATGCCGAAGGAAAAAAAGGAGGACAATTTTACACACCAAAATCTATTGTAAAATTAATGGTGGAAATGATAGAACCTTACCAAGGACGAGTTTATGATCCTGCAAGTGGTTCGGGTGGTATGTTTGTAATGTCTGAAAAATTTGTAACAGAACACAGTGGAAACGTAAAAGATATTACCGTATACGGACAAGAAAGTAATCAAACTACTTGGAAACTGTCGAGAATGAACCTTGCCATACGTAATATAAACTCAAAGTTTGTAACTTGGAATACTGAAGGTTCTTTCTTAAAAGATGCGCATCCCGATTTAAAAGCCGATTTTATTTTAGCAAATCCGCCATTTAATCAAAAAGAATGGGGCGTAAATATTTTGCAAGAAGATGGACGCTGGAAATACGGAACGCCTCCTAACGGAAACGCCAACTTTGGTTGGATGCAACATATGTTGTATCACTTAGCACCTGCGGGTGTAATGGCAACCGTTTTATCGAATGGTTCTTTGAGTTCTAATACTTCGGGTGAAGGTGATATTCGTAAAAATTTAGTCGAACAAGGTTTAGTAGAATGTATTGTCGCTTTACCTAAACAACTATTTTACAACACAGGTATTCCTGCGTGTATTTGGTTTTTACGTAAAAAAGCATCAATAAAAACTGATGTTTTATTTATCGATGCCTCAGAAATGGGCTATTTAAAAGACCGTGTGCATAGAGATTTATCTGATACTACTTCGGATGAAGAAAAAAATATAGAATTAGGTTATTTTGATGAAAATGGATTAGGAGATATTCAAAAAATAACTGCAACGTATCATAATTGGAGGAAATCAACAGACAGCCAAACAAAATATGAAGACATCAAAGGATATTGTAAATCTGCAAGTTTAGAAGAAATACAAAAACATTCTCATGTATTAACTCCTGGGCGTTATGTTGGTATTCCTGATGAAGAAGACGACGGAATACCTTTTGAAGATAAAATGAAAGATTTGACCCTTTTATTAAAACAACAAATGGACAAAGAAACCGAACTAAACAAAGAAATTGCTTCTCAACTTTCTAAAATAGGTTTTAGTTTATGAGTTTAGAAAATAAAATACCAAACGGTTGGGTAGAAACTACTTTAGGAGAAGTTTCAAAAGTGCAAACTGGTCCATTTGGAAGTCAATTGTTAAATAAACAATATATTAAGGGAGGAACACCAATTGTTACCGTAGAGCATATTGTTGATTTTAGAATAACCAATTTTGATTATCCAAGTGTAACAGATGAAGATAAAAATCGCTTATCAAAATATTTACTGAAAGAAGGTGATATAATTTTTACTCGTGTTGGTTCTGTCGATTTAAGTGCTTATGTTGATAAAACCCAAGATGGCTGGATGTTTTCATCAAGAATGCTTTCTGTTAGAACTAATGAAAATATAAATTCTAAATTTTTAAGTTACTTTTTTAGGCAACAAAGTTTCAGGAAATATATTTATAAAATTTCCGTAGGTGCTACAATGCCTTCAATTAATACAAGTATTCTAAAAAGTATTACTGTTACTTATCCACCACTAGAAGAACAAGTCGCCATAGCAAAAACGCTAACGGCATTTGACGATAAAATAGAAAACTTACAAGCCCAAAACAACACCTTAGAAACCACCGCACAAACTATTTTTAAAGAATGGTTTGGGAAATATCAAATTGGGGATGAACTGCCTGAGGGGTGGAGAGTTGGGAAGTTGAGTGAGATTGTCGATTTACAAGGTGGTTTTGTGCATAACACCAAGGTTAGTGGAAAAACTGTTTCTAAAATTGCTAAAATGGGAGTAGTTAATGGAAAAGATTTGTTTAATCGAAAATCAGTCTTAGAGTATTCGTTAGAAATACCTAAAAAACACAGATTGTATGAAGATGATTTAATTATATGCACAAGAGATGTAACTCAAGACAGAATTATTATAGGTAATGTATCAATAACACCAAAAGATTTAGCAGAATATGGATTATATGCCGGTTCGAATACTTGGATAATTAAATCAAACTTTGATAAAATATTTCTTTTCTTCTTATTTAGAACAAGGACATTTCGTAATCATATTAAACAATCTTCAAAAGGCTCAACAATAATTATGATAACTAAGGATGCTTTCTTAAATAGGGAAATTATTATACCAACAGAAAAAAACATTTTAGATGGTATGAAAACCATCAAACTATTATTTAGCAAAATAAAAAACAATTCAGAACAAATCCAAACCCTAAAAAAGACAAGAGATACTTTATTACCAAAATTAATGAATGGAGAATTAAGAGTAAAAATATAATAGCTATTCCTTTGGTTATCAGATAAAATTATAAAAATCGATAACCAAAGGCAAAAAAGAAAAAAATCAAAAAAAAATGAATGAAAACATAGTAGAACAATCTTTAATAGACCAATTAATTGGAGAAGGTTACAGCTATTATAACGGAACAGATATTTCACCAATTAGTGATAATCCACAACGTGAAAATTTTAATTCTGTTATTTTAGAAGAACATTTTAAAAAATCGCTTAAAAAACTAAATCCTACACTTCCAGCAACTGCGCTAAATGAAGCTTATCAAAAAGTTATCAATTTAGGAACAGAAGATATTATGGAAAATAACGAGCGTTTCCATACGTTGCTAACCAATGGTGTAACGGTAGAATACACCAAAGAAGGCAGAGAAAAAGGAATTAATGTTCATTTATTAGATGCCGAAAATATAGAAAACAATAGTTTTTGGGTGGTTAATCAATTAGTAGTAAAAGAAAACAACAACGAAAAACGTTTTGATGTTGTTATTTTTATAAATGGTTTGCCATTGGTTTTTATAGAATTAAAATCGGCATCCGATGAAAAAGCAACGCTACGAAAAGCCTACACACAAATACAAAATTATAAAAAAGCAGTACCAAGTATTTTTTATTACAATTCAATTTGTGTAATTTCAGATGGAATTGATGCGACAACATCAAGCGTATCTGCACCATTTTCTCGTTTTTTATCTTGGCGAACGCCAGAAAAAATAGCAGGAGAAGTAAGAACAGAATTACAAATATTAACCGAATATATGCTCAATAAAAAAACATTAGTTGAGTTAATTCGCTATTGTACCGTTTTTGAGCAAGAAGAAAAAAAAGATGCTAAAACAGGATTAATTTTTCAAGTGAAAATTAAAAAAGTGGCTGCTTATCATCAATATTATGCCGTACAAAAAGCCGTAGCACAAACACTACGAGCTACTAATGATAAAGAAGGAGACCGAAAAATTGGCGTAGTTTGGCACACTCAAGGAAGTGGAAAATCTTTATCGATGGTTTTTTATAGTGGGCAGATTATTACGCATCCTGAAATGGGAAATCCTACTATTGTAATACTTACTGATAGAAATGATTTAGATGAGCAATTATTTGGCACATTTGGAAATTGCGTTGGTTTATTAAGACAAACTCCAAAACAAGCAAATAGTAGAGCGCATTTAAAAAAATTATTAAATGTTTCTGGAGGTGGCGTAATTTTTACAACAATTCAAAAATTTTCTCCCGAACAAGGCAATGTATTTGATACTTTATCAAACAGAACAAATATTATAGTAGTTGCTGATGAAGCCCACAGAACTCAATATGGTTTTGCAGGTAGAGAAGTTGATGTAAAAGACGAAAACGAAAATATAATTGGCTCAGAAATAAAATATGGTAACGCAAAATATTTGCGTGATGCTTTGCCAAATGCTTCTTATATCGGTTTTACAGGAACACCTATTGAAAAACAAGATAAATCTACACCCGCAGTTTTTGGCGATTATATTGATGTTTATGATATAAAACAAGCCGTAGATGATGGCGCAACTGTTCCTATTAGTTACGAATCTCGACTAATAAAAATTAAATTAGATGAAGAAACATCTAAAAAATTGGATGATGAAGTAAACAATATTTCAGATGCAACCGAAGAACAAATAGAAAAAGCAAAACAGAAAACAGCGACTATTAATGCCGTTGTTGGGCATCCTGATCGTTTAAAAGATGTAGCAAAAGATATTGTTTCTCATTTTGAAGCAAGACAAACAGTCTTTGATGGAAAAGCAATGATAGTAGGAATGACACGAGATATTTGTGTTCGTTTGTACAATGAAATTGTAGCTTTAAAACCCGAATGGCACAAAGAAGATTTAGATAAAGGAACAATAAAAGTAATCATGACAAGTACGTCAGATGATCCTGCATTATTTCAGCCACACCATACCACAAAACAGCAACGAAAAGAATTAGCTGTACGAATGAAAGATGCTAATGATGATTTAAAATTAGTTATTGTTCGAGATATGTGGCTTACAGGTTTTGATGCTCCAAGTTTGCACACCATGTATATTGATAAAAAAATGCAAGGAGCAAATTTAATGCAAGCTATAGCAAGAGTAAACAGAGTTTATAAAGATAAACCAGGCGGTTTAGTTGTTGATTATATTGGAATTGGTCAAGATTTAAGAAACGCAATGGCAACTTATATACAAGGTGGCGGACAAGGTTTGCCAGTTGTTGATATTAAAGAAGCAATTGCTGGAATGTTAGAAAAATTTGAAGTTGTAGAACAAATGTTTAACGGTTTTAATTTCAAAGAATATTTCAAAGTAGAAACTGCTCAAAAACTACAAATTTTATTAGGCGCTCAAAACTTTATACTTTCAGATATAAAACTAAAAGAACGATTTTTAAAAGAAGTTAACATACTTTCAAAATTATTTGCGATGTCTATTCCAAGTCCAGAAGCAAATAAAATAAAAGATGGCGTAGCATTTTTTCAAGCTGTAAAAGCAAGAATAAACAAATTTACAGGAGGAGGTGTAAAATCAGATTTTGAAGTAGAAACAGCCATAAAACAAATAGTTGATGAAGCATTATCAAGTGGAGGCGTAATCGATATTTTTGAAGCAGCAGGAATAAGCAAACCATCTGTAAGTATTTTATCTGATGATTTTTTATTAGAAGTAAAAAATATGCCACAAAAAAATATTGCTTTTGAATTGCTTAAAAAATTATTAAGTGATGAAGTAAGCGTTCGTAAATCAAAAAATATAGCACAAGGAAAGAAATTTTCAGAGATGTTAGAATCGGTTGTAAAGCGTTATCATAATAATCAAATAGATTCGGCTCAAGTATTAGCAGAACTTTCGGAAATAGCCAAAGAAATGCGTTTAGACGATCATAAATCGGAAGAATTAGGTTTAACATCTGCTGAATACGCTTTTTATACAGTTTTAAAAGAAAATGAATCTACAAGTTTTTTAGAAGATTCTAAAATGAAAGAATTAATCCATACAATTGTTGATGTAATTAGAAAAAACGCAACCGTAGATTGGAGTAAAAGAGATGATGTAAGAGCAAAATTACGACTAACAGTTAAAAAAATATTAATGCGATACGGTTATCCACCAGATTTAGCCAGATTAGAAGCTGATAAAGTTTTAGCACAAGGAGAATCTTTAGCTGAAATATTTACAAAGGGAGAGCTTTTATCAATTTAATTTAAAAGTATCACTTGTTAATACACCATTTAAGGTAAATTAAATAGATTTTAACGAATTTTTTAACAAAGAACACACAAACCACCTACTGCGTTTTAAAAAACCTTTAAATAAGCTTATTTAAAGGTTTTTATGTTTTATTGCGTTTTTTTAAAACTTCGGATTTTTCTGCTTTTTCGGATATTATGGATTTTTTAAAGAAAAGAGAAATGTACTGAAAAGGGAATTTCTCTCTAAGATACTCTAAGAGTATCTATAATACTCTAGCGTTTTTTTGACTTTCAGAAAGCCCTTTGTTTATAGTAGCTACAGCCATTTTTAAAAAATAAAATTGCACTGAAGTACGTAATCATTGCATCAAAGTACGTAAAAACAGCCTTAAATTGCATTAAAGTACGTAGTCATTGCATCAAAGTACGTAGTTTGATTATTCTTGTTTATCCTGCTTTTTCGGATTTTTCGGATTTTAAATGCTATCCTGTTTTCTGATTTTTCTTTTTTTTCGCGAAATTCTCTTTTTTCGGAAAATTCGGATTTTTCGGATATTATGGATTTTTTAAAGAAAAGAGAAATGTACTGAAAAGGGAATTTCTCTCTAAGATACTCTAAGAGTATCTATAATACTCTAGCGTTTTTTTGGATTTTAACAATCCCTTTGTTTATAGTGCTTACAGACGTTTTTAAAAAATAAAATTGCACTCAGGTACGTAATCATTGCATCAAGGTACGTAAAAACAGCCTTAAATTGCATTAAAGTACGTAGTCATTGCATCAAAGTACGTAGTTTTGATATTCTTATTTTTCTTGTTTTTTCGGATTTTTCAGAAAGTATAATTGCATCCTTTTTGCGTTTTATTGCGTTTTTTAAAAATTCGGGTATTTCTGTTTTATTCTGATTAGAATGTTTTTTACTTTAGACGTAAGCATATAAATTTAACACCTACTAAAATATTTATAAGATTTAATACAATTTATTTAAAAGATTATAAAAAATGCTTAAATCGGCTAATTACAACCCTTTTTGCATTTTTCGGATATTTCTATTTTTTCGGGAATTTCTGTTTTTAAAAGAAGAGAAATGTACTGAAAAGGGAATTTATCTCTCTAAGATACTCTAAGAGTATCTATAATACTCTAGCGTTTTTTTGACTTTCAAAAAGCCCTTTGTTTATAGTAGCTACAGACGTTTTTTAAAAAAAAAGCTGCACGCAAGTACATAATCTCTGCACGGAAGTACATAAAAACAGCTAAAATCTGCACGCAAGTACATAGTCTCTGCACGGAAGTACATAGTTTTGAAAATTCGAGTTTATCTTCTTTTTCGGATTTTTCGGAAAGTATAATTGCWTCCTTTTTGCGTTTTATTGCGTTTTTTTAAAGATTCGGATATTTCTATTTTTTCGGGAATTTCTGTTTTTAAAAGAAG
>NZ_JAJGWT010000013.1:26872-32930 GCF_021390715.1 Tenacibaculum piscium | reverse complement strand
AAAACTAGAAATATTCTTAATTATTTTTCTTTCTTAAAATAGTTTTATTTAAAAGATCACAAATGAACTAATGTTTTTATTTATTTGAAAATCAATTATTTATTTTGTTTTGGTCAGTTTTTTTTGCTATTATTTACAACGGATTTGTATATGATTTGTTGCGATATTCTGGACTAAATTTAGTAAAAAAAATCGGAATAGAAAATCCCCCAAGGGATTTTCGTATGTAGGCGAGAACCAGCAATTAATTATATACGTTGTTGCTATTTGTTGTTTTTAATTATTCAATTTTTTCTCTAAAATTCCTTTTTCGNAATTTTTCTTGATTTAAAATTTATTCACAAAGTTTTAGGARTCAGCTTTTTAAAAATCTTTGTTGATTTTTTGTGCTTTTTTTTTGTTTTAATTTTTCTTAATTTAAAATTTATTTACANNAAGTTTTAGGAATCAGTTTTTAAAATCTTTGTTGATTTTTGGTGCTTTTTCTTTTTTGTTTTAATTTCTTAATTTAAAATTTATTTACAAAGTTTTAGGAATCAGTTTTTAAAATCTTTGTTGATTTTTGGTGCTTTTTCTTTTTTGTTTTAATTTTTCTTAATTTAAAATTTATTTACAAAGTTTCGTAATCAGCTTTTTAAAAATCTTTGTTGATTTTTCGTGCTTTTTCTTTTTTGTTTTAATTTTTCTTGATTTAAAATTTATTCACAAAGTTTTAGGAGTCAGTTTTTTAAAATCTTTGTTGATTTTTGGTGCTTTTTCTTTTTTGTTTTAATTTTTCTTGATTTAAAATTTATTCACAAAGTTTTAGGAATCAGTATTTTTAAAAATATTTATTGATATTTGATACTTTTTCTTTTGATTTTTTTCTTGAAATAATTGAAATAATTGACAAAATTGATTGTTCAAAACTTTGTTTTTTACTGAAATTTCACAATAAATTGCAACGGCTTCGGCTAAGGTTAGTACGGGGTTAAATAAGCGATTAATTTCCGATTAAGCACTTAGCCAAAGCTTTTGATTTTGTTTTAACTTTTCATTTTTAAAGCCAAATCAAAAGATTTGGCGGATTTTATAAAAGTACACTAAACTTTGGATTAAGCACCAAAACCCGTATTAATTTTAGCCATTGTTGGTAGTTGTTTTGATATTTTTGTTAGGAACTTCAATTAATTCTTTTCCTAATTGTTTTTCAATACTAGTGGGTAATGGGTTATAAAATTGATGATTTTGAAATTCTTTCCAATATTGTTTGCTATAATTTCCTTTTTTATAAAAGCCAAACCATTTTGAAGTTTTTTTACTTTTTACTTTCTCAATTAATTCTATTTTTGTGACAAAAAATTCATGTAAAACTTTTATATCTTCAAAATTATCATCTTTTTTATGTTTAAAATTTATATTTCTTATTTCCTTGTGATACAATAAATTATTTAGATGTAAACTATCTCTGTGTAGAGTTTTAAAATAAGCAAACCCATTGTGCCTTTTTCTAATAGAGATGTAATTAAACATCTTCTTTTTTATAGGTTTATCTTCATGTATAAAAGCTATTTTTAAAGAAGTTAGTTTCTTATGTTGATTTGTTTGTATTGTTCCTACTTTTAGATTATCAAGGTCTGTTATAAATTCTCTATTATTAGCAATATTATATTTTTTATTCCTAAGATTTGAAATTGTTAATTCCTTGTCAGGTCTAGGTATTCCTGCCATAACCATTGATACAGTATTAACTCTTTTTTTCTCATTATTGATTAATTTTTCGTTTATAAATGAACGACTGTGTATTATTTTATTTTTTATAGTATTATTTTTCCCTATTGGTAGATAATATGTAGCAACACCATCGGTATAATATTTTAATATATCATTATTTATTTGATAGCTTCTATAGAAGCCATCTATTTTAATATATTTATTTTTTCTTTTTCTTTTGTTTGGTTCTAATACAACTTCATTTAGAATAAAAGTATTTCCTTTTAATTTAATTTCTTTTATAGTTAATAGTTTTTCTTTTGATATTTTTAATTCTTGATACGTTAGATGATTAAAGTATATATATCTTGTTGTAGATTGCTTAATTAATTGAATAGATTTCTTATTTATCTTTCCATCGATATTTGTTAAACCTATTAAATCTCCTTTAGATGTGTAAATTTCAACAAATGAAATTCCTTTTTTAGATGTAGCGTCAATAATTTTTATTTGAGCTTGTAGTAGAGATGATATAAAAAATAAAAGAGCTATTAGATGTGTTTTTTTACCCAAAATATTAAAGTTTTTATTAAAGGATGGTAATTTTATTACCATCCTTTTTTATTTATTATCTACATCCAATGATGCACCAACCAAATAGTCCTATTTCTGTATTACCTTCAATTCCGTCCATGAATCCATGCCACCAAGCTATTCTAAAGCCAGGAGCTCCAGCTTGTTTTACTTGCATTTCGGTTATGTTTTGAGAGGTGTTTTTTGTATTAGAGTTTTCAATACTAGAAAAAACAAAGCATACAATTAGAATTGCTGAATAAATAAAATTTTTCTTTTTTGAGTTTGATTTGATGTAAAACATTTTTTTTAATTTAAAAATTACCACTTTTCTATGGTTGATTTTGGAGACTATTCTCCTTAAAATAGTTATTTAAATCCCATTATTAGTTTATTCATAGCCTATTCAATATCTTGTAAGTGATTGACTTTAGTTAGTATATTATTACATAACTCTTTCTTCGACAGGTTATTTTACTCCTAATTTATATTCATTAAATAACTACCAACGGATTTGTGTATGATTTGTTGCGTGATTCGGGACTAAATTTAGTAAAAAAAATCGGAATAGAAAATCCCCCAAGGGATTTTCGTATGTAGGCGAAAACCAGCAATTAATTATATACGTTGTTGTAAATAGTAGCTTTTTGTTTATTCCTAACTTTGATTATTAAATTACTATTCAAAAAACCGATAAAATTTAAAATTCTACAAACGAGTTAAAAAACCTTTCAAAACTCTTTTTTAAAAACTAGAAATATTCTCAATTTTTTCTTCTTTTTCTTAAATTGTTTTTGATTTAGATTCTACAAACGAGTTAAAAATATTTCAAAACTCTTTTTWAAAAACTAGAAATATTCTCAATTTTTTCTTCTTTTTCTTAAATTTTTTTTGATTCAGATTYTACAAACGAGTTAAAAATATTTCAAAACTCTTTTTTGAAAACTAGAAATATTCTCAATTTTTTCTTCTTTTTCTTAAATTTTTTTTGATTCAGATTCTACAAACGAGTTAAAAACATTTTAGAACTTTTTCTTAAAAACTAGAAATATTCTTAATTATTTTTCTTTCTTATAAATAGTTTTATTTAAAAGATCATAAATGAACTAATGTTTTTATTTGTTTGAAAATCAATTATTTATTTTGTTTTGGTCAGTTTTTTTTGCTATTATTTACAACGTGTTTATATATGGTTTGTTGCGTTTTCCATGCACTAAATTTAGTAAATAAAAACCGAATAGAAAATCCCTAAGGATTTTCGTAAGTAGGCTAGTACCAGCAATAAATTATATATGTTGTTGCCAACCGTTTTTTATTCAGATTATTAATTTTAAAATCAATATTATGTTACAAATCTCAATTTTTTTACAAAACCTCGGATTTAAAATAAAAGTCCAAAACAAAGGCTTTAACGGTTATTTCGTTTCCGAAAACGGACTTGAAATAAATGTCATTTACTTTGATTCCATTATTGGAATGCAAGCAACTTTTAAAGATTTAACTCGAAACATTCTTGATAGTTCCAAAATTCAGTCCGTTGACGAATTGGTTTTTATTCTTTCCAGAAATATTTATCTTAAATCTCAATATCAAACTCTTTATAAAGAAATGATTCAATCGCAAACTTTGTCGAACGCAAAACATCCATAATGTTGTCTACATTTCTATGCGACCTCTCTTTATGGAATTTGTCCGATAGTTTAATAGATTCTTTTAATTCGTTTATTGATTCCGATTCGGGTTTATACTTGCTTATTGTATTAATTGCTTTTTCCGCAATTTTTTCTAATTCAGTCATTGTATATTCTCCAAAATCACGTTTATGGTCAATTTCCTGTAAAAGTTCAATTAATTTATTTTCTATTTTCATTTTTCAGAGTATGATTGGTCAAATGGTTGGCAACGTTGTTGTATATGGTTTGTTGCGTTTTTGAAGCACTAAATTTAGTAAATAAAAACGGAATAGAAAATCCCTAAGGATTTTCGTAAGTAGGCGAGTACTAGCAATAAATTATATACGGTGTTGGCAAATCGTTATTTTTACATTTGAAGATTTAAATTCAGTTTTGCTCCTAAAGCGTTGAAAATTCGCATAACAGTTTCAAAAGTCACATTTCCAGTGCTATTTTCAAGTCTAGATATTTGGGCTTTTTTAACTCCAACTAATTCTCCTAATTGTTCTTGAGTCAGTTTTCGTTTTTTTCGAGCAGTTTTTATCATGTCACCAATCAATTCGAGTTTTAATTCAAATTCATATTCATCTCTTTCTTCTGTTCCTTTTTTTCCAATTAAAAGGTCTTCTGCTTGGTCTAAAGTGTAACTTTTCATTTCTTTTTATTTTTAAAATACGTTTTTCTAATATTATCCGCTTTGTCGATTTCTTTTAGATCTACTTTGCTAGTTTTCTTAATAATTCCGTGAGTTGCAAAAACTAAAGTTTTGGTTTTATTTTCTTTGTCCCAAAAAGCTAAAAGTCTATATTGTATTCCAGAATATAGTGTTCTAAATTCCCAAATTTCGTCAGTCAATTTTTTAAAAAACTTTGGGTCAGATTGTTGTTCTGCTCTTCTTATATTATGAAATATTTTCTTTCTTGCTTTTAGGTTTTGTTTCTCTATAAATTCAAAAGCTTCTTCAAGTAACTTTGTTTCAAATCGTTTTATCATTATGGTTATAAAATCAAATATGATACAAATATATAAAAAGTTTCGTTAATTGTAAACTTATGAGTGGTTTTTAATGTTTGCCAACGGATTTGTATATGATTTGTTGCGTGATTCGGGACTAAATTTAGTAAAAAAAATCGGAATAGAAAATCCCCCAAGGGATTTTCGTAAGTAGGCTAGTACTAGCAATTAATTATATACGTTGTTGTAAATAGTAGCTTTTTGTTTATTCCTAACTTTGATTATTAAATTACTATTCAAAAAACCGATAAAATTTAAAATTCTACAAACGAGTTAAAAAACATTTCAAAACTCTTTTTTAAAAACTAGAAATATTCTCAATTTTTTCTTCTTTTTCTTAATTTTTTTTTGATTTAGATTCTACAAACGAGTTAAAAATATTTCAAAACTCTTTCTTGAAAACTAGAAATATTCTTAATTTTTTTCTTCTTTTTCTTAAATTTTTTTTGATTCGGATTTTACAAACGAGTTAAAAATATTTCAAAACTCTTTTTTGAAAACTATAAATATTCTCAATTTTTTCTTCTTTTTCTTAAATTWKTTTTGATTCAGATTCTACAAACGAGTTAAAAATATTTCAGAACTTTTTCTTGAAAACTAGAAATATTCTTAATTATTTTTCTTTCTTAAAATAGTTTTATTTAAAAGATTACAAATGAATTAATGTTTTTATTTATTTGAAAATCAATTATTTATTTTATTTTGGTCAGTTTTTTTTGCTATTATTTACAACGGATTTGTATATGATTTGTTGCGTGATTCGGGACTAAATTTAGTAAAAAAAATCGGAATAGAAAATNCCCCAAGGGATTTTCGTATGTAGGCGAAAACCAGCAATTAATTATATACGTTGTTGTAAATAGTAGCTTTTTGTTTATTCCTAACTTTGATTATTAAGTTACTATTCAAAAAACCGATAAAATTTAAAATTCTACAAACGAGTTAAAAAACCTTTCAAAACTCTTTTTTAAAAACTAGAAATATTCTCAATTTTTTCTTCTTTTTCTTAAATTGTTTTTGATTCATATTTTACAAACGAGTTAAAAATATTTCAAAACTCTTTTTTGAAAACTATAAATATTCTCAATTTTTTCTTCTTTTTCTTA
>NZ_JAJGWT010000013.1:9817-26648 GCF_021390715.1 Tenacibaculum piscium | reverse complement strand
GTAAATAGTAGCTTTTTGTTTATTCCTAACTTTGATTATTAAATTACKATTCAAAAAACCGATAAAATTTAAAATTCTACAAACGAGTTNAAAAAYMTTTCAAAACTCTTTTTTMAAAACTAGAAATATTCTCAATTTTTTCTTCTTTTTCTTAAATTGTTTTTGATTCATATTTTACAAACGAGTTAAAAATATTTCAAAACTCTTTTTTRAAAACTATAAATATTCTCAATTTTTTCTTCTTTTTCTTAAATTTGTTTTGATTCAGATTCTACAAACGAGTTAAAAACATTTCAGAACTTTTTCTTGAAAACTATAAATATTCTTAATTATTTTTCTTTCTTAAAATAGTTTTATTTAAAAGATCACAAATGAATTAATGTTTTTATTTATTTGAAAATCAATTATTTATTTTGTTTTAGTCAGTTTTTTTTTGCTATTATTTACAACGGATTTGTATATGATTTGTTGCGTGATTCGGGACTAAATTTAGTAAAAAAAAWYMNGAATAGAAAATCCCCCAAGGGATTTTCGTATGTAGGCGAAAACCAGCAATTAATTATATACGTTGTTAGTTTTTCGTTGCGAAWBMTTTTTATAAGCACATTTTTTTTTGCGTTTCTAAGTTTTTCAMGARTTTAAAATTCAAGATTTGTTTATGTTTTATTTTTTCTTTAAAATTCTAAACACTCTTTTTTGGATTTACGAAAACCAGCAATTTTTTTACGAGTTTAAAATTCAGAGTTTTTTATTAAACTTTTTCTTTAAAAATCTAAACTTTCTTTTTTATATTTACGTAAAACAGCGATTTTTCACGAGTTTAAAGATTTTCAATTTGTTTATTTTTTTCTGAACTTTTTCTTTAAAATTCTAAAGTTTATTTTTTAGATTCAAGCAAAACAATATTTTTTTACGAGTTTATAAATTCATGATTTATTCATTTTAATTATTTAAATATTCTCGATAATTCTCTTTTTTCTTTAGTATTCTCATTTTTTCTGAGCAATGAAAACTAACGTTTTTGTATATTATTTGTTGCGTATTTCGAGCAACTAATTTAGTTAATAAAAGCGGAATAGAAAATCCCCAAGGGATTTTCGTATGTAGGCGAAAACCAGCAATTAATTATATACGTTGTTGTAAATAGTAGCTTTTTGTTTATTCCTAACTTTGATTATTAAATTACTATTCAAAAAACCGATAAAATTTAAAATTCTACAAACGAGTTAAAAATATTTCAGAACTTTTTCTTGAAAACTATAAATATTCTTAATTTTTTCTTCTTTTTCTTAAATTATTTTTGATTCAGATTCTACAAACGAGTTAAAAACATTTCAGAACTTTTTCTTGAAAACTAGAAATATTCTTAATTATTTTTCTTTCTTAAAATAGTTTTATTTAAAAGATCACAAATGAACTAATGTTTTTATTTATTTGAAAATCAATTATTTATTTTGTTTTGGTTAGTTTTTTTTGCTATTATTTACAACGTTTTTGTATATGATTTGTTGCGTATTTCGACCAACTAATTTAATTAATAAAAGCTGAATAGAAAATCCCTTAAGGATTTTCGTAAGTAAGCTAGTACTAGCAATAAATTATATACGGTGTTGTAGCCAGTACTTCCTTCTTTTGATTTGTTTTCCAGTGCGTTAGGGTCGGGCATACTCTTTGATAAATTTTGGCTCTTTCGGTGGGTGTTTCGAGCGACTTGGAAATGTGTATGACTGCGGAGCATTGGTTTATCTAAAATATTTTTCTGCATCATTTTTTTCAATATCAAGCAATTTTGAGAATTTACAAGTTTGTCCTATTTCAAAATTTACATCAATTATTAAATTATATTTTCCACTTGTTAAGGTCTTTTGTCTATCTATATTTTTTATTACTCCTTTTCCTAATGGGATAAAATTAATTTCTTCATTTTCCAAATATTCGTCTGATGTTATTTCATTTAAAGATTTAATATTTAGTTCGACTTGATTATTTCTTAAATCATTGCTTTCTCGGTTAGAAATGTCAAAAAGGGTTTGAGCAATTTTATCTAGATATTCTGAATCTTGAACATCTTTCCAATTGTCAACAATTATATCTGTATCATAAAGACAGCCTATTAATCCCCCTGCGAAAGCGGCAATACTATCGGTATCAGTTCCTATTGAATTTACAGCTTCTAAAATTGCTTTTTTAGGACTTTGATAATGTTTAACAGCTAAATAAATACCGCCAATTATTGTCGAAATAGCTGAACCTTTTGTTGATGCTGCATAACAACCAAAATAAGAAAGTGACTCTTTTGTATTCTTTCCATCTCTAATAAATTTAAATAGATCCCTTAAAGAATTCAAAGTTTCTTGAATCGTCTCATTATAAACAGACATAAAATCTTTTTCTTGATTTTTATTCCATTCGGAAAGCCAACTGTCAAATTGAGGCTTTGTAATAAAAATTGGCTTAAATTTAGTTTCAATATCTTTTCCAAGTTCTGTAAGATATGTTTGATAATTGAAATTTTCTATATTTTGCTCTAGCATTACATCAATCGCAAGCCCATATAAAACTGCACCTATAATTGCTCTTGGGTGTCCGTGAGTCACAATACTATTTGCAAAAATATCTTCTTTAATTTTTTCAAAATTATTATGGTTAACCAGGGCAATTGGTGAAATTCTCATTGCTGCACCATTTGCACCACTTTCTCTATAATTTATTGTTGTTTTACCTGCTTTGAAAGTGAAGAAATTACTATTCCAAGTAGCTGATTTCCGTTCAATTTTTCTTGCAGCATTCTTTATTGTTCTACCTGCACCCCTTGCATATTTTAGCCAAGAAGGTAATTCAATTTTAGAAAAATAAATATTATCAATGTCGCCATCTTGTTGTATTGATCTTGCAACTGATAGTAATAATTGAGTATCATCAGAGTATGAACCCATTTTTATTCTATCTAGATAACCATTAAATCTACCGCCAACATATTTTTCCCAATTGTAGAAAGTCTCAATTTCTAAAACACCATACTTTTTTTCAATATTATCCTTTGTTTTTTCAAATTCAGTAATCCAACCAAGACTGTCGCCAATAGCAGATAAAAAAATACTATTTCTATATCGTTGTTCTTTCATAGTTATTTGATTAAGTATGGAATTATTTGAATGATAAACCTTTTGTTTTTCCCTTCTTCCACTCCTGTATATCTACAAACACCATCAAATCCAGAGCCTGAAATCATAATTTCAGAGTTATTTGAATTAAACATTACGTTTGCCTTTTTCCACAGACTATAAAGAGCCAATGAACGACTATAACTCAAATCTTTTACATTATTATCATACTTCAAGTTTAAACGCTCGTTTTCGTGTTTTGCAGCTCTTCCTTCAATTACTATAAGGAATTTGATATTTATTTCCCAAGCAAATGAATTTATTAAGCTTTTTAATTCTTTACCTGCACGAATTAACATTTGTTCTTGATTTCGTGGTATAGCAGCACTATTAGTCGAAAACATAATCGTTTGACTTAATTCAAACCGTTTACAAATTGGGTTGTATTTAAAGTTACCGCCATTTTCAAGAGCTTTAAGAGTTTCATTTATTGATCTAATTCTTTTTAATTCAATAGCATCTGCAAGTAATTTTTTATTTGCGGACTCTAATTTTGTTTTTACTATTTCATTCTCTATAAGTTTTTCTTCTAACACTTTTGAATTTTCTTCTAACACTGCTGTTTTATACTGCATAATAGAAAATACTAATACAAATAAAACAAGCATAATAAAAAACAAACTTGTCATTAAATCAGCATAGCCTAACCAAAAATAGTCATTATTTTTTCTGCTCATTTTTGGCTTTGTTTTGTTGTGAAATAGTAATACTTAATTTTTCTATTGCAAGTTTAATATCAATAAGATTTTTATTCACATTTATCAAACTAGCATCATCTGATAATAATTCTGTAATTGTTTTAACTCCATTTTCTATATTTTCTTGATGTATGTGCGATATTTCAGCATAGGCCGAGAATTTTGTAAATAGTTGTTCTACATATCTGAAATCTTTAAAAAATTCTTTATTTGATTCAAATATTTTTTGAAGTCCGTGTTCTTCTGTTGAAATGTAATTTTTTAATGATTCTGCTTCTGTTTGAACGTATTCAGTCATTTTTGAGAATAACTCAATAATATCTTTGTTTAAGATATCAACAGTGCTACGCCATTGGTCATTGTAAAAATCTTTTTGTTCTATAGTTTTATCTGATAATTCTTTAAGTTTTGCACTTAATACTCCATCAATTTGCTCAATTGAATTTGTGAAAATATTTTTTCGGTGTTCAACTTCTGAAAAGTGACTTTCTAAGAATATTTTAAATTGATGATAAAAATCAGAAGATTCAACAATATGCCCAGTTACTAAATCTAAATTTTTATTGAAATTGGCAAATTTTTCAGAAACATCATTGTATTCTTTCATTACCCCAATTGATGCACTTACTGTTTTGTTTAAAGATGTTTGATAGCCTTTAAAATCTTCAAACTGATTAGAAGCTTCATTTACAGATTCAAATGTTTTAATTATTCGATTTGATAGCTTTACTAATCCAACTTCTTGAACGGCTTCTAAAAAATCTTTTTGAGAAACCAAATTCTCATTTAACAACCCAAAACTGTCTTTATAATTAATGAGATTTTCACCAAATTTATTATTAAAATGGTCTAAGTTACTTTTAAGAGTTCCAAGGCTATCAGAGACATCTTTCGATAGTTTTGGCAAGAGTTTACCTTGAATAAAATCGTAATATGTATTTTTATCTACTTCATTCTTAAATAAAGCATCTTTGTAAAGCCAAGCAGAATTTACAAGAGTTAAAATAAGACCAGTTGCACTTGCGACCATAGCTGTAACAACACCATTAATTAAAGAACCGATACTATCAGTTGTTATAACAGAAACACCATTTTCCATATCGCTAAATTCTAAAAAACTTAGACCGTAAATAATACCGAAGAATGTTCCTGCTAAACCAAGAAATAAAGGTACGGAAACTGTGCTGTTAATACTATTTATCGTTGTATCAATATGTCTTTCTGTAATATCTTTTATAATATTGAAATCAGCAGCACTTCCTTTATTATTTTCTAAATATGAATTTGTAGAATCTATTGTTGCTTTAAATTCCTTAGATGCTTTTGCATCAATTGAAATATAATCTACATTTATTTCAGTTTCTTCATTAAATTCAATATCTCTATTTTTTATGGATAAGTTTTCTATTAATGGGAAGTATTTCTTTAAAATTCCAATTTTTGCATAGACCTTTACAAAAACAAAAAATTGTAATAAGCCAATTCCAATAATAATTAATAACTCTATATTCATATTTTTTTAACTTTCTAAATTCATTATATATTCTAATGGTAAATGATCTTTAACCATTACTTCTGCTTGATAATATGGTTTTTCTTCATCTGATAAATCAAAATGATTTCTTTGTATAACTATATATATTCTAACTTGGTTTTTTATGTAATTTAAATCACTTCCAATTTTAACAATTGGTACAGTTGATGTTCGTGCTGCATTAACATTTGTAAATTTAGTATGCTTTAAACCTGCTACATCTAACGATATTTCAAGTGTTTTTTCTTGTCTAATTCTACCTTGTTTTTTAGATACATATAATAATGGATGGTTTTGAGTGTATGACAATCTAACATAATCAGCCTTCTCATAAGTTTCACTTCCTTGTTGGTAATCAATGTCTTTATTATTCATTTCGTTTAATGAAAACAGCCCATTATTTTGAAGTATTGAGTTTAAATTACGAGTATCTGTGTAGTGGTAAAAGTTAAATATTCCATTTTGTTTATAATATGCAATTATTTCAGCTGCATCATCTTTATATTTCTCTCGTCTTTCTTTTTGAGCTTGTTCTTTGCGTTTTTGTTCTTCTTTTAGTTGTTTTATCCTTTGTATTTTGTTCTGTGCATCTGATATTCGTTTATCACATCTTAAGCTATTGATATTTAGTAGTTTAGTTTTTTTATATATTGCAATTGCATTTTCTAATTCATTATTATGGAAACTGTTTTCTGCTTTATTAAATAAATCTTCAAATTCAGCTTTACGAGTTTTATAATTAGTTTCTATTTTGGAAACATTTTTAAGCAACTGTTGAACTTCATTATTACGTTCAGGTCTTACAGTTAATGCAGAATTTAATTCTATTGTTACTTGTTCAAATTCAAGATTATTTAATGCTTCTTCTGAATTACTTATATATCCTGCAAATTCTTCATCAAGTTTTCTTTCACGTTCAAGTCGTTCTTTCTCGATACGTCTTGTTTCTCTTTCTTTGTGAATTTCAGTTAATGAAAATTTAAATAATTTATTTTTTAAACTCTTTATTTCTTGTCTTTTTTTTTCCCTTTCTGTTTTCTTTGTTTTATTTGTGTTTTTAAATTCTGGAATTAAGTTTTTAGAATATTCTACTAATTTTAATTCTTCAGATATAATTGATAATTTTTCAGTATCAATAGATTTAATATTGAAATTAATTTGCCTTTGCAAAGTTAGGTTCAATTCAAGTAATTCAATCTGACTATTCAGTTTCTTAAATATTTCCAATTCTTCTTCAGAATCAATAATATTCAGAATTTCACTTTTCTGTTCAATCAGTTTTTCTTGTTTAGGTGTTAAAGCGTTTATTTTTTTCTGTGGTGGTTTTGTTTCTTTTGCTAAGACTTGTTCTCTTTCAATTTTTTGCTTTTGTTCAATTTTTAAAATCTTAGGCTGAACATCTTGAAATGTTACGACATTAGTCTTCTTGCCCCATTTAATAAATGGAATATACCCTTTAATTATTTTCGCTATTTTCCTAAAAATATTCATTTATCTTTCTTTGTGCGTTTGAAAAAATAGCTCTTTTGGTTTTTTAGGCTTGGCTTTTCTGAGTGTTGGTAAAAATCAAATGTGCTATTTTCGTGTGGGATTTTCATTTTCCTTAGTACTCGGTTTCTTTTTTTCGTATTGGCTACAACGTGTTTGTGTATGATTAGTTGCGTGTTTCAAGCACTAAAGTTAGTAAATAAATCACAGATAGAAAGTCCGCGAGGACTTTCGTAAATTAGCTAAAAATAGCAATTAATTATACACGGTGTTGTAAAACGTTTTTTATTCATTATCTTTTAATCGATTATTATTAAATCTGTCAAATTTGTGAAATAATCTTTATTAGTTATTCTTCCAGATATTGCAAATTGTAAAGAATCGTTTTCGGGAACTGCTGAAAATTTATAGGTATGAGATATTGAAGAATTATTATTTATTTCGGTTGAATATGTTCCACCAAGTCCGTCTTGTCCCAAAAGTAATTCATTCACATTACTACCAGCAGGATAGTTGTCGTTGAAATCATAAATTGTGATTATATTTAGTGAATCTATTTGATTTGTATATATAAGATCAGTTCGTCCGCAACCATCTCCCATTTCCATTCTGTTTGTTATTGAGTCCGCAGAAACTCCAATCCCTAATTCATTTGGATTAAATTCATCTAAATAAGGATATATTCCGTTTTCATCATAAGAATATATAAATCCACGAACAGATTCGATAGTATTTATACTTACGTCTTCGTCTCCGTTACAACAAGAATTGATAATTAGAAGTATCAATGTAAACAATATTATTTTCTTCATTTTTATTGGTTTCAAATGTTTTACAACGTTTTTGTATATTATTTGTTGCGTTTTTCGAGCAACTAATTTAGTAAATAAAAGCGGAATAGAAAATCCCTAAGGATTTTCGTAAGTAGGCTAGAACTAGCAATAAATTATATACGGTGTTGGGTGTAGGCTTATTTTTCCGAATTTATTTTTCTTATTATTAATTTCAACAAATTTTCAAATTCAAAATATCCATCATTAAATGAACTATATTTCCAACCATACCACCAAGGATATTCTTCTTTCAAAGATTCCTCTTTTATTATAGTTTCTAAAAATTCTTTAATTTCAGTGTCTAAAGTTTGGCTGGCAGAATGTCTTCCAATTCCAATGTATGTAGACTTAAAATTATGTTCTATTAAAACAGAGAAAGGTTTTTCATTGTAATATAAAATTACACCTGTTTTTATAAATGAGTTTTCTGTTTGATAAAATTTCTGATTTTCCTCAAAATTAAAAAGTTCATCTAAATTGTTTTTCCAATCTTTAAATACTTGATTTTTTGAAGTTCGTTCCAATTCTTCAAGTTGTACTTTTAGTTCGTTAATTTCATCAATTTTCTTACTAATAACTTCAATATTCTCAATATTATCTGTATTGAGTTCTAACTCTGTAGATAAAAAAAATTGTAGTTCTTTGTTCATATTTAAGTATATTTCTTTCTTGTTAAAAAAATGTTTTAAATGGTCAATATACTGTACAACAGCACTTTTTATTAATTTTTCTTTTGTGGACAAAACTTTCAAGTAGCTTTCAAGCCAAGGAAGTATTGTTGATTTGTATGATATTTTAGAATACCTTGTTTCAAAATCTGATAAATTATATTCTTCTCCCCAAGTTTGTTCTGAATGATTATCTTTTTCAGTTTTTGTTAAATAAAGTACAAATATTTGTTCTTTTTTAAATCCTATTGACTTACATTTTTCTATATATCGACCAATTTGATGCTCTTGTTCAACTGCATTATGTATTTTGTTTTCTATAATAATTGCATACTTATTATTCTCTCTAATTAAACCGTCAATTCTCATTTTTTCAAAAGTTAATATTGGTTTATTTATAATATTAATGTCGAATGAAAATTGATGCTCATTTTTAGTATTTATAAATGTTAAAAAACTTATTAGAGCAGGTTGATATTGTAAAAGTCTAATTAAAAATTTACTATGTGCATTTTCATTAGTTGATAAATCGTCGAGAAGATTTAATCTATAGGGTAATTTGTTTAATTCATTTTCATAAACGGAAGAAAAATTTCTCAATAAATTCATTGAAAGTGAAAATTCCTTTTTTGTTTCCTTTATTCTCCATTTTTTATAAGAATTGTTTAGATTTAAAATTTTAATTATCGAATTTTCATTCATTCTCATAAGTTCGTTTTAGCTTACACCCAACGGATTTGTATATGATTTGTTGCGTGATTCGGGACTAAATTTAGTAAAAAAAATCGGAATAGAAAATCCCCCAAGGGATTTTCGTATGTAGGCGAAAACCAGCAATTAATTATATACGTTGTTGTAAATAGTAGCTTTTTGTTTATTCCTAACTTTGATTATTAAATTACTATTCAAAAAACCGATAAAATTTAAAATTCTACAAACGAGTTNAAAAAYATTTCAAAACTCTTTTTTAAAAACTAGAAATATTCTCAATTTTTTCTTCTTTTTCTTAAATTGTTTTTGATTCAGATTCTACAAACGAGTTAAAAATATTTCAAAACTCTTTTTTSAAAACTAGAAATATTCTCAATTTTTTCTTCTTTTCTTAAATTGTTTTTGATTCAGATTTTACAAACGAGTTAAAAATATTTCAAAACTCTTTCTTGAAAACTATAAATATTCTCAATTTTTTCTTCTTTTTCTTAAATTTGTTTTGATTCAGATTCTACAAACGAGTTAAAAAAACATTTCAGAACTTTTTCTTGAAAACTAGAAATATTCTTAATTATTTTTCTTTCTTAAAATAGTTTTATTTAAAAATTTACAAATGAACTAATATTTTTATTTATTTAAAAATCAATCATTTATTTTGTTTTGGTCAGTTTTTTTTTGCTATTATTTACAACGTTGTTGTATATGGTTTGTTGCGTGTTTCAAGCAACTAATTTAGTAAATAATTACCGACCAAGAAAGTCCGCGAGGACTTTCACAAGTAAGCAATAAGCCAGCAATAAATTATATACGGTGTTAGGCGACGGTTATTTTTCAGTTCGTTTTTCAGGAAGTTCATATTTTTGATTTTTTAAGATTGATATTATTGCGTCAGAAATTTCAAAAACTTTTCCGTTATAGTTGTTATCTAATAAAATGATTGTAAACTTTTCGTCCTTATTAGATGTCAAAAGAGCTTCATAGTTTCCCATTCTGCCATCGTGTAAATGCTCAATTAATTTCTTGTTTTTAAATTTTGTTTGTCCCAAAGCCGATTGAGTTTCGGGTAAATTAAATTGTTGACCGATTTCATAAAGTGATTTTTTGTTGATTATTTTTTTCGAGCACAGACAATTTTCCCATTTTAATAAGTCGGTTGTCGTTAAATAGGTTCCGCCAGTTATTGGTAAGTCGGTTTTGTCTGCTACTAATTTATTATCAAATCCTTTGGCTATATTTTCTTCATTTTCAAAAAGTGTCATAACTGACGAATTCATTTTACAAGGCTGAAAAATGAATTTTTCGACATACATTTTATAATTCATTCCCGTTAATCGCTCAATTATGAAATGTCTTAAAAAAATATTGTTATTGTTGTAGTCGTAATCTTTTCCGGGCTTAAATTGAAGCTTGTCAATGTGCATTAAACCGTCAAAAAGGTCTTTGTCATTTTTGATGCTTTTCCAGTTAACATCAGGTATTCCGCTTGTGTATTGCAATAAATCTTTAATAGAAACTTCATTTGCCCATTTTGGTAATTCGGGAATAAATTTGGAAACCTTATCGTTCAGTTTCAGTTTGCCTTGTTCTTTCAATTGCATCAAAGTAACGGCACTAAATTCCTTTGTAATAGAACCAATATTAAATCTGTAATCAGTCGTTAGTCGGTTTGTTTTACTTGCATCAGTAAAACCGAATGAAGTGTTGTAAATTATTTTGTTATTTTTTGAAACAAGCACATTTCCATTAAAAATTCCAATCTTATTTGACCATTTCATTAAAGAGTCAATTTGCTTTATTTGCTCTGTTTGACCAAATAAATTATTAGTCAGAAATAATAGAAAAATGAGAATTGAAAGATGTCTGTTTAGTCGCATATTTTTATTTCGTACTTTCTTTACGGTATTTTTGGTTAACTGTCGCCTAACGTTTTATATATGGTTTGTTGCGTATTTCGAGCAACTAATTTAGTAAATAAAAACGAAATAGAAAATCCCCTAAGGATTTTCGTAGGTAGGCGAGCACTAGCAATAAATTATATATTCTGTTAGCTTTTCGTTTATTTTTCCTTTTTTACAATTAAAATACCGATATAAAACCACATATTTTTCAGCGTTTTTATTCGGCGTTTAACTTGTCTAAATTTTCATTCCTAATTTCGCAAACAGGCTAAAAGTCCGCCATTTTCATTTCAGAATTACAGACAGATTCTTGCGTAATATTTGTCAGAATCCCACAGTTTTTCATTTCCGTTGTATAAACAGGCTAAAGTCTGCCGTTTCCATTTCAGAATTACAGACAGATTCTTGCGTAATATTTTTCAAAATCTACTACGTTAAAATTCCATTTCTAATTGCGTAATATTTATCAGGATTCTACTTTAAGAAAACGCTTTATTTTTCCAATTTCACGCATTTTTTTTGTTAATGAAAGCTAACGTTGTTGTATATGATTTGTTGCGTTTATAATAACGAAATTTAGTTATTATAAACGCAATAGAAAATCCCTAAGGATTTTCGTAAGTAGGCTAGCACTAGCAATAAATTATATACGGTGTTGCCAACTGTTTTATTCTACACTATAATTTTCAACTGTTTTTAGTAAGTTTTCTTCAAAATTATAAATATCATCGATTGAGTTTATTGGTTCTTTAACTTCTTTTTTGTTTTGGTCAAAAACGCTAATGTATTTATTACCTCCATTTAAATGAAGTCTGCAAAGTGGTTTTCTATTGTTATCATCTAATAAAATTCCAAAATAAGATTGAGTATCTCGATAAACAATTCTTTCTTTTTGTAATTTTCGTCTTAAAATAGCAACGACTATTCCGTAAGCTTCTAATTCTTCTTCTGTCGTATCAATTTTACTTACTGGTTCTTCCTCAATTTCTTCAATTTTTTGCTTTTCTTCTTCTTTGTTTAATGCAGAATTTAATCTGTCATTAACTTTTTCACTAATTATTTGTGTAAATGCTTTACTTACTATTTCTTTAAACTCATCCATTACGTTTGCTGTGAGTCTTTTATTATATGATTTATTAGCAAATAAGCGAACAAATTCTTGTGAAGGAGATTTAAGTTCTTCGTCTATTAGGTTTTTAATTTCTCTAGTATATTTTAAATTACTTGCATTATCAACAATCTTAGAAACGTCAAATTTTGATTTATGAAATTTTTCAATTTCTTTTACTGTACTTTCTTTTAAGTTTGTAATATCAAATTCTAAAAATGGTTTGTCATCCATTTTATTAGTATCTTCTAAATCAGTATAAAAACGATAAATAATTCCGTTTGTTAATAGTGCAAATCTTGTTTTAGTTACGTGAAAATATCTAAACAATTGAGAATTGTGTACATCTAAATTTTGTTTCCAGTTTTTACATTCAACAATTAAAATAGGTACTCCATTTTGAAAAATTGCATAATCAACTTTTTCACCTTTTTTTAATCCTAAATCAGCAGTAAACTCGGGAACAACTTCTGTTGGGTCAAAAGCATCATAACCTAATATATTTATAAATGGTAAAGTGAAAGCGTGTTTTGTGCTTTCTTCTGTTTCAATTCGGTCTTTTAGAAGTTCTACTTTGTCTGCAAGTTCTTTCAGTTGGTTGTATAATTCCATAGTTCTTTTTTTTTTCAATTTTTTAATGGTTGGCAACGGATTTGTATATGATTTGTTGCGTGATTCGGGACTAAATTTAGTAAAAAAAATCGGAATAGAAAATCCCCTAAGGGATTTTCGTATGTAGGCGAAAACCAGCAATTAATTATATACGTTGTTAGTTTTTCGTTGCGAAACATTTTTATAAGCACGTTTTTTTTGCGTTTCTAAGTTTTTCAAGAATTTAAAATTCAAGATTTGTTTATTTTTTCTTTAAAATTCTAAACATTCTTTTTTAGATTCACGTAAAACAGGTTTTTTTACGAGTTTAAAATTCATAGTTTTTTATTAAACTTTTTCTTTAAAATTCTAAACATTCTTTTTTGGATTTACGCAAAACAGCAATTTTTTTACGAGTTTAAAATTCAGAGTTTTTTATTAAACTTTTTCTTTAAAAATCTAAACTTTCTTTTTTAGATTTACGTAAAACAGTGATTTTTCACGAGTTTAAAGATTTTCAATTTGTTTATTTTTTTCTGAACTTTTTCTTTAAAATTCTAAAGTTTATTTTTTAGATTCAAGCAAAACAACATTTTTTCACGAGTTTATAAATTCATGATTTATTCATTTTAATTATTTAAATATTCTCGATAATTCTCTTTTTTCTTTAATATTCTCATTTTTTCTGAGCAATGAAAACTAACGTTTTTGTATATTATTTGTTGCGTATTTCGAGCAACTAATTTAGTAAATAAAAACGGAATAGAAAATCCCTAAGGATTTTCGTAAGTAGGCTAGAACGAGCAATAAATTATATACGGTGTTGGCAACTGGTTTTATTAGTTAACTTCTTTTGTTTTTTCTATAAATTCATTCAGAAAGCTGTCCATATCTCCATCATCATTTTTGTCCATATTCGCAATTTTGTCTTTCGATTTTTGCCACAATTCTTTATCAATTTTTTCAGATATTTTTTTAATAGTCTCGTCTAAATCAGAAATCAGGTTGTCAGTCATTTTTGGTTTTAACCACTCTTTTAAGTCAAAAGGCATTTCTCCAACGTGATGCTTGACTTCATTAAGATAATTGTCAATTACATTTATTCTTTCTTTAATATTATGCTGACCACTTAATTCATACGCTAAAATTGGAAAAACTTCTGCCAAATCATCAATTACAGAGTCAATATTTTTCTCAAGAAAATCTATTCTGTTATTGTTCCCCAAATGATTTTTTATAATTCGCTCAACAATTGGTTTTGCTATTTCAATTTCAGATTTAGTTGTTTCTCGATATTCAGATTTCAATTTTTCTTCCGCACGTTTGTAAAATTCGTTTATTTCTTTTTGAGCATTAAATTCTCTCGTGAAAAGAAATCTCAATTCAAGTAAGTAAAATAGAAGTCTTTTTAGTTTCCTTTTGTCTTGTTTTTTATCAGACCAAATTTTTGCTCTTTCTGAAAGGCCAAAACCTAAAATTACTCCAAGTAAAGGTGCTATTATTTTAATCCATTCCATAAGTTCTCTTAACTTGTTGCCAACGTTAAGTATAAGAAACGTAGGGCGGGTGATAAGCACTATCGTTTCGGTTTATTACTTAGCTAAATATAAATATTTTGCTTTTATCCTCTTTACTATAAAATGCCAAATTTTATATTTAGCGGACTTTGTAAATAAACACAGGCTTTCGGTTAAGCCACAAATGCCCTATGTTTTTTATACACTGTTGTGGTGCGTTATTTATTTCATATCATCAACTGTTTCAAGTAGTCTTTCGGCATAACCAAAAGCTGGTATTTTGACCCAACTTTTATTGACAATAAATATCCAGAATAACAAAAACGTCAATAGAATTACTTGAGAAATAAGGGTAGAAGAATCCATATAGTTAATTATACCATTGGATATGTAATTATTAGTCCATATGCCAATTGAAAGAATAATAATTATTACAATAGAAAAAGGTTTTAATCCTAATGTATTTCTTCTAAAACCATAATTGATGTTTTCATTGAATAAAAGGTCATATTTTTTTGTGTCTCTAGTTTTACCTATCAAAAATTTTGTCCACGACTGGTATATTTCATCAAAAAAGTTACCAGAATTCTCTTCTTCTGATGTTGATGGTGTTATTTCGTTTGGAACTAATTCACACATAGTTTGATGACATTTTTTTTTTGTTATTGAGTCAATGGTATTGTCTGAAAAACGAAAAATTTGAGTTGTTGGAGCACCACCCCATTCAGACCATAAATTATTTTCTATTTTTTTACCTCTATCTCTTCCAATCTGAGAGAATAGAAAAAATAGAATAGTTGTTAATCCAAGACTACCTAATGATTGGTAATAGGATTGAAACTGTATAGAGAATAATGTCCCAATAATTATAATTGGTAGGAGTGATAATATCACAGGATAGATACGAGCTTTTAAGTTATAAGTATTCATTTAATCTTCAACGTTTTCAGAGAATGGTTTAGGTGTTGCTGTCGACCACCCAATTCTACTGTTAGTATTTATATGATGATTTAGTCCATTTCCCTCGGTTGTATAAACTTTTGCACCTCTTCTGATATAAGCATTAATTACTTTTTTTGCTGGGTGTTTAGGGGCATCTTTAGAAGCCGATACATACGCAGTCTTACATTTTATTGAATTTAGAATACTAGGTGAAATGTTTCTTTTACTTCCGTGGTGAGGTACTTGCATAAATTTCACATTTGAAATATCAATTCCTTTATTAGTACTGTAGTCAATAATTCTTTTCAAAGCTGGAATTCCAGTATCTCCAGTAAATAAATATTTATCTCCATCAAGTTCAAGAAGAACAACAGCACTAGAATTATTTTCTGCAGAAGTTTCACCGTCTTCACTTAAAGTCTCTATTTGCATTGACTCTCCAACCCAATTTATAGCTTCCTTTATGGCACTAAATGATTTTTGAAGATTTGTCTCTTTAGCTTTAGGGCTTTTTGCAAAATCTGGCAGTAGTGATAAATAATAATCCTTATCTGGACCAAGAACTCTAATGGTTTTATTATCATATGATAAACCACTAAATGGTTCGTACATTTTAATTCCTCTTCGTTCAGCAATCTCTACACATTCGTATGCAAAATTATAAGCCTCTTTGAGCCTTTCAGATAAACTATTTGATGTAATCCGTCCATCGTGAAATAAATTCTGAATCTCTTTAGAGTGTTCCCAAGGCTTATGTATTATTAGGGATTTAATTGTTAATTCTTCATCTCCAAGAACTTCTCTTAACCCAGATGCGTGGTCACCATCTGGATGAGTGCAAATAATTATATCAATTGTGTTTGTGTTGTATGTTTCTTTTATAAGCTTACATAATTCTTTTCCTGACTCTTTTGTTCCTCCATCAATTATAATTACTTTTTGCCCCAAAGGTTTGGACAAATCACCATATCTAAAAGCAATAGCATCTCCGCTCTTTTCTCCATTACCAACTGGTAAAAAATCTATTTCTAAACTATTCATTTATTTCATATCGTTTTTTTGTAATGCACCACAACGGATTTGTGTATGATTTGTTGCGTGATTCGGGACTAAATTTAGTAAAAAAAATCGGAATAGAAAATCCCCCAAGGGATTTTCGTATGTAGGCGAGAACCAGCAATTAATTATATACGTTGTTGTAAATAGTAGCTTTTTGTTTATTCCTAACTTTGATTATTAAATTACTATTCAAAAAACCTATAAAATTTAAAGTTCTATAAACGAGTTAAAAAACATTTCAAAACTCTTTTTTAAAAACTAGAAATATTCTCAATTTTTTCTTCTTTTTCTTAATTTTTTTTTGATTCAGATTCTACAAACGAGTTAAAAATATTTCAAAACTCTTTTTTGAAAACTAGAAATATTCTCAATTTTTTCTTCTTTTTCTTAAATTGTTTTTGAATCAGATTTTACAAACGAGTTAAAAATATTTCAAAACTCTTTTTTGAAAACTATAAATATTCTCAATTTTTTCTTCTTTTTCTTAAATTTGTTTTGATTCAGATTCTACAAACGAGTTAAAAAWCATTTCAGAACTTTTTCTTGAAAACTAGAAATATTCTTAATTTTTTCTTCTTTTTCTTAAATNTGNTTTTGATTCAGATTYTACAAACGAGTTA
>NZ_JAJGWT010000013.1:8562-9803 GCF_021390715.1 Tenacibaculum piscium | reverse complement strand
CTCTTTTTTAAAAACTAGAAATATTCTCAATTTTTTCTTCTTTTTCTTAAATTTTTTTTGATTCATGTTTTACAAACGAGTTAAAAACATTTCAGAACTTTTTCTTGAAAACTAGAAATATTCTTAATTTTTTCTTCTTTTTCTTAAATTTGTTTTGATTCAGATTCTACAAACGAGTTAAAAATATTTCAAAACTCTTTTTTGAAAACTATAAATATTCTCAATTTTTTCTTCTTTTTCTTAAATTTGTTTTGATTCAGATTCTACAAACGAGTTAAAAAAACATTTCAGAACTTTTTCTTGAAAACTAGAAATATTCTTAATTATTTTTCTTTCTTAAAATAGTTTTATTTAAAAATTTACAAATGAACTAATATTTTTATTTGTTTGAAAATCAATCATTTATTTTGTTTTGGTCAGTTTTTTTTTGCTATTATTTACAACGGATTTGTATATGATTTGTTGCGTGATTCGGGACTAAATTTAGTAAAAAAAAATCGGAATAGAAAATCCCCCAAGGGATTTTCGTATGTAGGCGAAAACCAGCAATTAATTATATACGTTGTTGCTATTTGTTGTTTTTAATTGTTCAATTTTTTCTCTAAAATTCCTTTTTCGATTTTCTAGAATCAGCTTTTTAAAAATCTTTGTTTATTTTTCGTGCTTTTTCTTTTTTGTTTTAATTTTTCTTGATTTAAAATTTATTCACAAAGTCTTAGGAATCAGTTTTTAAAATCTTTGTTGATGTTTCGTACTTTTTCTTTTTTGTTTTAATTTTTCTTAATTTAAAATTTATTTATAAAGTTTCGTAATCAGCTTTTTTTAAATCTTTGTTGATATTTCGTACTTTTTCTTTTTTGTTTTAATTTAAAATCTATTCACAAAGTTTTAGGAATCAGTTTTTTAAAATCTTTGTTAATTTTTTGTGCTTTTTCTTTTTTGTTTTAATTTTTCTTGATTTAAAATTTATTCACAAAGTTTTAGGAATCAGTATTTTTAAAAATATTTATTGATATTTAATACTTTTTTTTTGATTTTTTTCTTGAAATAATTGACAAAATTGATTGTTCAAAACTTTGTTTTTTACTGAATTTCACAATAAATTGCAACGGATTTGTGTATGATTTGTTGCGTGATTCGGGACTAAATTTAGTAAAAAAAATCGGAATAGAAAATCCCCCAAGGGATTTTCGTATGTAGGCGAGAACCAGCAATTAATTATATACGTTGTTGTAAATTGT
>NZ_JAJGWT010000013.1:0-8454 GCF_021390715.1 Tenacibaculum piscium | reverse complement strand
ATNNAAGNTARGWRWAMWMAAAAAGCNACTAYTTACAACAACGTATATAATTAATTGCTGGTTYTYGCCTACATACGAAAATCCCTTGGGGGATTTTCTATTCCGATTTTTTTTACTAAATTTAGTCCCGAATCACGCAACAAATCATATACAAATCCGTTGCAATTTATTGTGAAATTTCAGTAAAAAACAAAGTTTTGAACAATCAATTTTGTCAATTATTTCAAGAAAAAAATCAAAAGAAAAAGCACCAAAAATCAACAAAGATTTTAAAAAACTGACTCCTAAAACTTTGTGAATAAATTTTAAATCAAGAAAAATTAAAAGAAAAAGTACGAAACATCAACAAAGATTTTAAAAAAGCTGATTACGAAACTTTGTAAATAAATTTTAAATTAAGAAAAATTAAAACAAAAAARAARMACAAAAAATCAACAAAGATTTTTAAAAAGCTGATTCTAGAAAATCGAAAAAGGAATTTTAGAGAAAAAATTGAACAATTAAAAACAACAAATAGCAACAACGTATATAATTAATTGCTGGTTCTCGCCTACATACGAAAATCCCTTGGGGGATTTTCTATTCCGATTTTTTTTACTAAATTTAGTCCAGAATAACGCAACAAATCATATACAAATCCGTTGCAATTTATTGTGAAATTTCAGTAAAAAACAAAGTTTTGAACAATCAATTTTGTCAATTATTTCAATTATTTCAAGAAAAAAATCAAAAGAAAAAGTATCAAATATCAATAAATATTTTTAAAAATACTGATTCCTAAAACTTTGTGAATAAATTTTAAATCAAGAAAAATTAAAAGAAAAAAGAAAAAGCACGAAAAATMAACAAAGATTTTTAAAAAGCTGATTACGAAACTTTGTAAATAAATTTTAAATYAARAAAAATTAAAACAAAAAAKAAAAAGTACGAAACATCAACAAAGATTTTAAAAACTGATTCCTAAAACTTTGTAAATAAATTTTAAATCAAGAAAATTAAAACAAAAAAGAAAAAGCACCAAACATCAACAAAGATTTTAAAAACTGATTCCTAAAACTTTGTGAATAAATTTTRAAWAATTAAAACAAAAAATAAAAAGTACGAAACATCAACAAAGATTTTAAAAACTGATTCCTAAAACTTTGTAAATAAATTTTAAATCAAGAAAATTAAAACAAAAAAGAAAAAGCACCAAACATCAACAAAGATTTTAAAAACTGATTCCTAAAACTTTGTAAATAAATTTTAAATCAAGAAAAATTAAAAGAAAAAAGAAAAAGCACGAAAAATAAACAAAGATTTTTAAAAAGCTGATTCTAGAAAATCGAAAAAGGAATTTTAGAGAAAAAATTGAACAATTAAAAACAACAAATAGCAACAACGTATATAATTAATTGCTGGTTTTCGCCTACATACGAAAATCCCTTGGGGGATTTTCTATTCCGATTTTTTTTTACTAAATTTAGTCCAGAATAACGCAACAAATCATATACAAATCCGTTGTAAGTAATGCCGAAAAACCCAGAAACCGAATGAAAAAGACAATATTTGAAATTACCAAAATGGACTGTCCTTCAGAGGAAAATCTAATCCGAATGAAATTAGATGGAATTTCAAGCATTGCGAATTTGGACTTTGATATTCCGAATCGAAAATTGACCGTTTTTCACAGCGGAGAAATTGACCAAATCGAAAAGTCAGTTATCGAACTAAATTTAGGTGGAAAGAAAATCTCGACTAAACAAACCGACCAAACGGAATTTAAAGAAAACAAAAACCAAAAAAAGCTACTTTGGTCTGTACTCGTTATAAATTTTGCGTTTTTTATAATCGAAATGACAACAGGAATTATCTCAAAATCTATGGGACTTGTTGCCGATAGTTTAGATATGCTTGCGGACAGTTTTGTTTACGGAATTAGTTTGTTTGCGGTTGGCGGAACAGTAATAAAGAAAAAACGGATTGCCAAACTTGCTGGATATTTTCAAATAATACTTGCGATTATTGGATTTGTAGAAGTTTTAAGAAGATTTTTCGGAGACGAGAAACTTCCCGATTTTTCGACAATGATTATCGTTTCGATTTTCGCACTTATCGCAAACGGAATTTGTCTTTATATTTTGCAAAAGTCAAAAAGTAAAGAAGAAGCACATATGAAAGCGAGTATGATTTTCACCTCGAATGACGTGATTATAAATTTAGGAGTAATAATTGCAGGAATTTTAGTGCATTATTTGAGTTCTAATAAACCTGATTTGATTATCGGAACAATTGTTTTTGCATTGGTAATTCAAGGAGCATTTCGGATTTTGAAATTAAGTAAGTGAACTAAAAAAGCACTACTTACAACAACGTGTATAATTAATGGCTGGTTCTCGCCTACATACGAAAATCCCTTGGGGGATTTTCTATTCCGATTTTTTTTACTAAATTTAGTCCCGAATCACGCAACAAATCATATACAAATCCGTTAGTTTTCATTGCTCAGAAAAAATGAGAATATTAAAGAAAAAATAGAATTATTGAGAATGTTTTTGAATAATTAAAAATCAATAAATCGTAAATTTTTAAACTCATAAAAAACGCTGTTTTGCATAAATCTAAAAAAAGAATATTTAGAGTTTTAAAGAAAAAGTTTAGAAAAAAACTAACAAATTGAAAATCTTTAAACTCGTGAAAAATTGCTGGTTTGAGTAAATCCAAAAAAGAATATTTAGAATTTTAAAGAAAAAGTTTAATGAAATATAACAAATTTTGAATTTTAAACTCGTGAAAAAATCTGTTTTACGTGAATCTAAAAAAGAATGTTTAGAATTTTAAAGAAAAAATAAAACATAAACAAATCTTGAATTTTAAATTCTTGAAAAACTTAGAAACGCAAAAAAACGTGCTTATAAAAATGTTTCGCAACGAAAAACTAACAACGTATATAATTAATTGCTGGTTTTCGCCTACATACGAAAATCCCTTGGGGGATTTTCTATTCCGATTTTTTTTACTAAATTTAGTCCAGAATAACGCAACAAATCATATACAAATCCGTTGTAGCCAATTAAAGAAAAAAAAATGACGTTAGAATTCAAAATTATACAAAAAGAAAATTTAACAGAATCTGACAGAAAAATTTTTGCTGATTTATTAAAAGAACAAGGAAAAGTAACAGATGATTTAAATTTAAAAGCAGATAGATGCAAATTTATATGTTTAGTTTTTAAAGACAAAAATCCAATTGGAATTGGTGGAATTAAAAAGAAAACTAAAACTGATTTTAATGAGCGGAAAGCATTTTTAATGAGTTTAGAAAATCAATTTGAATGGGAACTTGGGTATTTATACACAAATCCAAAATTTAATGGATTAGGAATTGCAAGTTCAATTGTTAAAATCTTAATTAACGAATATGGAGAAGGAAATTTAATGGCTTCAACAGAAATAAATAAAAACCCCGCAATGGTACATATTCTAAATAAGAATGGTTTTAAACAATATGGTAATCCTTGGAAAAGTATTATTCATTCAAATTATTTAGGTTTATTCTTAAAATTCAATTAACAAAATGGAAAATTTTTTTATTGTAATTAATAATGAGCAAAAAGGTCCTTTCTCTGTAAAGGAAATTTTAGAAATGGATATTCATCAAAAAACTTTAGTTTGGAATGAAAATTATGATGATTGGACTGAACTAAATAATATTGAACAATTTAAAACTAAATTATCTAAAAAACCGCCTCCAATTCCATTAAAGAATAAAGAAGAGCCTTTAAAAATAATTTTAACAAAAGAAAAAACGAAAAGAAGAAAAATTAATTACGAAAAAATATTTGAAAGTTTATTTAAACTTGCGAGTGTTAGTCTTATAATTGGAATATTAACAGCTCTTATTTATTCATTTAGTGTTTATGATATTTCTAAATTTGACAATTATGATTACAGTAAAATAACAATGAATTCACAAGGTGGAGGCATTGTTGGTTATAATTTACCTTTAGACGAATACTCTCCATCTCTTGACCCTAGTTCTCAATGTACAGATGATGGAAAATTTGAATGTTTAAAATACAATGTAAAAAAAAGAAAAGAATCAATTATTGCAATGTCTGTAAATAAAGGATTAATTATATTTGGTATTAGTTACCTAATTATCGTTTTAATTTATTTTACAGATAAACATAATAGAAAAGAAAAATAACTGGCTACAACACCGTGTATAATTAATGGCTAGTTCAAGCCTACTTACGAAAATCCTTGTGGATTTTCTATTCGGTTTTTATTTACTAAATTAGGTGCTTGAAAACGCCACTAATCATACACCAAACCGTTGTGCCACATTAAGCACTCGAAAATCTGAAAAACTTAAACATAATATTTAATAATTTATTCATAATTTAAAAAATTGTAAAAATGACTGAAAAAGATTTAACAGTACAAGATTATAAGAAACATATTCGAAAAAAATACGATGATTTTATAAACACTAAATCTAAAAAGGAAATGTTATTTATAAAAATCGAAATCCTAAATATTCTAAATAAATTAAACCAAAAATCAGAAAAAACAATTATTGATTCTTTAGACGAACTATTAAATAGATACATAAAAAGCCCAAGAATTAAAGAATATGACGAAGGAATTTTCATTACGAATCTTGAGATTTTTTATGCTGAATCTGGGCTAGCTGAATAGAATAAGCAATTGAATTGATAAGCCAAATTTCATCTCTAATATCAATTTCCTGTTTAAACTCTATTTTATTTTCAATCTTTTTAATTTTTGCGAATAACATATCTAACTGTACTTGAATATCTAAAATTTCTTTACCTGATTTAATATTTTTAATTTTCTTTTCAACAAATGAATTTTCTTGACACATAATATTTTGAATTTTAATAACTCATTCTCTTTAAAATTGGCGGAATGAAAAACCATTTACCGAATAAACGTGGCACAACAATGTATAAAATTTATTGCTGATTACCAACTGTTTACGAAAATTATTACTGATTTTTTGTTCTATTTTTTTAACTAAATCAGTAATGATTTTCACAACAAATCTTATACAAAAAACGTTATGTTTAACGGCAGAATTTCCTCAGAAATTCCTAATGAGTATTTTATGAGTTCTAAAAAATAAATTGACATAATTATACGCTGAAAAAAAAAGCTCAAACAGCTAAAAATGAAAACAACTTCTCCCCTATTTTAAGAAAAAATTGAAACGTGAAAAGTAATTTAAGACAATTTAGAAATAAAATGAAAAATTCAAGAATCATTTAAAACTGAATATAGAAACGTGAAAATATCTCTGGAGAAAAAAGGTTTTAGCACAACAGCGCGAATATCAAGCTGAAACGTAAAACGAGAAATTTAAGCATTAGAGGTGGAAAAATTAATTAAGAAAAATTAAAAGGCTAAAAACTGAGCTTTAAAGCGTGAAAAATAAAATAGAATAAAATTTAAGTAGATTGATTATTTAGAACTCAAAACCGATAAACATAACACCGTATATAATTTATTGCTAGTTTTTAAATATTTATGAAAAGCTTTTTTTTAAATTTTATATTTCGATTTTATTAACTAAATTAGTTGCTCGAAAAACGCAACAAATCATATACAAGAACGTTGGGCTTAATGCGACAAAAAGTCCCACAATTACAATATATGTACTTTATTTTGTATTTTTGGTACGTATTAAAAAAATATAAGACAAAATGTACCAAATAAAAAAACTTGATAAACTTCCTCCTAAAAAAGAAAAAGTAGAAACTTTAAAAATATTAAGACAATTAAGTAAATCATCAAAATCTTTAGGTGAATTAAAAGGAATTGCTCAAACTATGCCTAATCAGGAAATGCTTATCAATGCAGTAGTTCTTCAAGAAGCTAAGGATAGCTCTGAAATTGAAAACATTATCACTACTCAAGATGAACTATATAAAGCTTTAGCTACAAAAACAAAACAAGGGTCTCAAGTAAAAGAAGTAATTAATTATCGAAAAGCTATTTTTTCAGGACAAGATTTACTTAAAAAACAGGGATTCTTAAGATTGAAAGATATTGAATTCTTACAAAAAACAATTATTGAAAATAATGCAGGAGTAAGAAATATGGCTGGAACTGTTTTAAAAAATGACAAAACAGGAGAAGTAGTTTATACTCCACCACAAGAGAAAGACGAAATTTTAGATTTATTAGGTAATTTTTTAGAACATTTTAATATAAAACAAGACGACTTTCCTCCTCTTATAAATTTAGCAATATTACATTATCAATTTGAAAGTATTCATCCTTTCTATGATGGTAACGGGAGAACAGGTAGAATACTAAATATTCTTTATTTAATTATAAATGAACTTCTTGATATTCCTATTTTATATTTAAGTTCATATATAAATGAAAATAAATCAGATTATTATAGACTTCTAAATAAAGTAAATACATCTGACCAATGGGAAGAGTATATTTTATACATCTTAAAAGCTATAGAAGTAACATCCGATAGAACTATTCAAAAAATAAACGCTATTAATAATTTACTATCTAAGACTATTGAAATTGTACAAGAAAAAGAACCTAAAATATACAGAAAAGAACTTATTGAATTGCTTTTCGAACAACCTTATTCAAAAATTGAATATGTAGTACAAAAACTAAATGTAGAAAGAAAATCAGCTTCAAGATATTTAAATAGTCTTGAAAAAATTGGAATTATATCTTCTGAAAAAGTTGGTAGAGAAAATATTTATGTTAATAAGAAATTAATAGAAATATTGAAAAAGAACTAAGCCCAACACCGTATATAATTTATTGCTAGTACTAGCCTACTTACGAAAATCCTTAGGGATTTTCTATTCCGTTTTTATTTACTAAATTTAGTGCTTCAAAAACGCAACAAACCATATACAAAACGTTAGTTTTCATTATTCAGAAAAAATGGAAATTTCAAGAATAAATAGAATTATCGAGAATATTTAAATAATTAAAATGAATAAATTATGAATTTATAAACTCGTGAAAAAATGTTGTTTTGCTTGAATCTAAAAAAGAAAGTTTAGAATTTTAAAGAAAAAGTTTAATAAAAAACTCTGAATTTTAAACTCGTAAAAAAATTGCTGTTTTGCGTAAATCCAAAAAAGAATGTTTAGAATTTTAAAGAAAAAGTTTAATAAAAAAAACAAATTCTGAATTTTAATATAACCCACAAAACAAAAGATACAAACGAACTTATCATCATTTAGCATTAATTAGACCTTAATTAATTTACCTATTAATTAATATTTAAAATAAGAGGACCTTTATTATTCATCTANCGTAAAAAAATTGCTGTTTTGCGTAAATCCAAAAAAGAATGTTTAGAATTTTAAAGAAAAARTTTAATAAAAAAAACAAATTCTGAATTTTAAACTCATGAAAAAATGCTGTTTTACGTGAATCTAAAAAAGAATGTTTAGAATTTTAAAGAAAAAATTTAGAAACGCNAAAAAAACGTGCTTATCTGAATGTTTCATAACGAAAAACTAACAACGTATATAATTAATTGCTGGTTTTCGCCTACATACGAAAATCCCTTGGGGGATTTTCTATTCCGATTTTTTTTACTAAATTTAGTCCAGAATAACGCAACAAATCATATACAAATCCGTTAGTTTTCATTGCTCAGAAAAAATGAGAATATTAAAGAAAAGAGAGAATTATTGAGAATGTTTTTGAATAATTAAAAATCAATAAATCGTAAATTTTTAAACTCATAAAAAACGCTGTTTTGCATAAATCTAAAAAAAGAATATTTAGAGTTTTAAAGAAAAAGTTTAGAAAAAAACTAACAAATTGAAAATCTTTAAACTCCTGAAAAATTATTTGAGTAAATCCAAAAAATAATATTTAGAATTTTAAAGAAAAAGTTTAATAAAATATAACAAATTCTGAATTTTAAACTCGTGAAAAAACCTGTTTTACATAAATCTAAAAAAGAATATTTAGAATTTTAAAGAAAAAATAAAACATAAACAAATCTTGAATTTTAAACTCGTAAAAAAACCTGTTTTACGTGAATCTAAAAAAGAATGTTTAGAATTTTAAAGAAAAAATAAAACATAAACAAATCTTGAATTTTAAATTCTTGAAAAACTTAGAAACGCAAAAAAAACGTGCTTATAAAAATGTTTCGCAACGAAAAACTAACAACGTATATAATTAATTGCTGGTTTTCGCCTACATACGAAAATCCCTTGGGGGATTTTCTATTCCGATTTTTTTTACTAAATTTAGTCCCGAATCACGCAAAAAATCATATACAAATCCGTTGCCCGTAATTTGGCACTAGAAACTTAAAGATAATTTTTAAAAAGAAAAAAGTATCTTCGCTTTCTAAAATAAACTATAAAAAATGAAACTTTTAGAAACATTACAGGAAGAAAAATCGAGCAATCTAAAAGGCGGAATTTATCATAAAACACA
>NZ_JAJGWT010000012.1 GCF_021390715.1 Tenacibaculum piscium | reverse complement strand
GCAAATGCTTATAGGGCATCAAGGCTTGTTGTAATGCCCGAGTGGCAAGGTGCAGGAGTTGGAACTGCCTTTTTAAACCAAATAATGCAATACCATTTAGATGGCTATGGGCGTAGAAATAAAAATTTTCATACATTTTTTCACACGAGCCATCCGCAACTTGCAAATTATTTGCGTTCCTCAGCTAAATGGGAACAAACTAGTGCCAAACTTTATGGTGCTAATAAAAAACGCTCTATTGAAAGCATAGCAAAAACTGCTAAAAAAGGATCATTTAAAGGTGGTGGCTATGGTGGTCATTTTAGAGCAATTCAAGGATTTAAATTTTTAGGAAATGGAGAAACGTTTTAACGTATTTATAAGTGGTCAAAAGTATTTTGCCGAAATGATTTTAAGCATATGCTTAAAAAAAGGATTTAACGTTGTGGGTGTTTGTTGCCCGCTAGATGATAAGTATATAAAGCCCTTAGCGGCTAAAAATGAAATTCCGATAATTCCTGCGGGAATGCTAAATGGAGATACTTTTCCTAAAGGTGTGGATTTAGGGATTACCGCCCATTCATTTGACTACGTGGGTAAAAGAACTCGTTACAAGGCTAAATTAGGCTGGATAGGTTATCATCCAAGTTTATTGCCATTACATAGAGGTAAAAGTGCCGTACAGTGGGCAATTAAGATGCGGGAATCTGTTACTGGAGGAACAGTATTTTGGTTAAATTCTGGAATTGATAGAGGCGATATTGCTTACCAAGATTTTACAATATTACACCCTAAATATTTTAGCTTAAAATTAAAAGTAGCTTCCAGTAGATTATGGAGAGATAAACTGCAACCAATGGGTTTAAATCTTATGAGCAAAGCCTTAGATGATATATCTAATGGAATTATAATAAAAAATGCTCAGGATGAAAGTTTATCGACTTTTGAGCCATCTATGGTAGTAACTGATATTTATAAACCTGATTTATTAATGATTGAGTAGCGTAATTAACATTTTTAAATAGTGATTAAAAGGTATTTAATCACTATTTAAAGGTGTATTAAATTGGTGAAAAAATGTACTTTTTGTTTTCTTTTTTGGTACTTTTCGTTTTGCCGATTATAGATATATCAGAAAAAAGAATGTAAATAACAATTTTTTAAAAATAATGCTTTAAAATAATACTTAAAAAACAACACTATGAACACAACAGCTTTAGGATTAGACAGTAAAAAATCAAAAAAATTAGCCAAAGAATTAAATGTTTTATTAGCTAATTTTCAAGTGTATTATCAAAATGCAAGAGGATTACATTGGAATATCAAAGGAAAAAACTTCTTTGAATTACACGTTAAATTTGAAGAATTATATACCGATGCACAAGTAAAAGTCGATATGATTGCCGAACGAATCTTAACATTACAAGCAACGCCGTTGCATACTTTCGAAGATTACACCAAAACAGCAACTGTTTCTGTAGGCAAAAACATCAATAAAGATGTAGAAGCTGTACAATTAATTGTTGATTCTTTATCAGAATTATTAAAAATTGAACGAACTATTTTGGAAATCGCCGACCAAGCAAATGATGAAGGTACAAATTCAATGATGAGTGACTTTATCGCCGAACAAGAAAAAACAATTTGGATGTTAAACGCATGGTTATCTTAAAATCATCTTAAAGATATCTTATGTTTTTTATTGAAATTATAAAATCTTATAATTTCAAAATAAATCAAAATAATTAAAAATAAAAAAGGCAATTTATTAAAAATTGCCTTTTTTTGGTTTTAAATAATTCAAAATTATTTTTGAGAAGTATCAGCTTCTTGAACTGAATTTATCGTGTTCTCCGCAAGTATTTTCTTCTGATAACTTCCCTGAACAACATCAACAATAATTAAAATTGCCAATATAAAATAAAAGGTCGTTTTGCTCATCGGTACAATTTCATTGCCAAATAATTTGATATGTGCCAAATGTCCGCCTTCGGTAATCAGCATAATTCCTACGATAAAAAGAATAAATAATCCTAAGACTTCATACATTCGGTTTTTTGCCAAAAAAGTAGCGATTTTATCGGCTAAAATAAGCATCAATAATCCGCTAATTACAATCGCAATTGCCATAACAATAAAGGCGGTAGTGCTATTTTTTAAATCGCTCGTTAGACCGATTGCTGCTAAAATAGAATCAAAAGAAAAAACTAAATTCATTAAAACAATACTCGCAATGACCGCATTTGATGATTTTGTCCTTTTTGAACTTGAATTTCCATCGATATCATGTGATAAATTATTTTTACCAATCATGTGCCAAATTTCTTTTATCGCCGTATATAAAATAAATGCACCGCCCAATAACACAATAATACTGTGTCCGTTAAAAGCAAAATGAATAACATTTTTAATGCCGCCGCTTAAAAATGAAAAAGGTTCTTGAAAAAAATCAATAATAGAAACTAACACAAAAAGCAATACGATTCTTAAAATAATAGCGATTAAAATACCCGTTTTTCGTACTTTTTTTTGAGCAGCTATCGGGGCTTTTTTAGATTCTAAAGAAATATATAATAAATTATCAAAGCCTAAAACAGCTTGTAATAAAATTAACATTAATAAGGTAAAAAGGATTCCTAGCATAATAATTTAAATTAATTAGTGTGGTTTATGTTTGTTTTAGATGATTTTTAAAGCGTCAAAGATATTAATAAACAAGGCTAAAATAATTTAAAAATTATGAGCCTGTTTAAATTTTATTCCAAAAATTTTTGTAACGTCAAAATAGGCATGACAAGGGGTTAAAACCCCTTGTTTTAAAAATAAAAATGCGTCAAACTGAATTTATTTCAGTTTCTCATCCTGATTTGCCACAGTTTTTAGCTCTTTTTAACAAGGAATTTTAACCCCTTGCCGTCATTTTTTACCACTATATTTTTTTCAGATGAAATTTAAACAACCTCTTAACATATTAATAGCTCTATAATTTAGAATCAATCCAATTATTTAAGTTCTCTTAATAAAATTTACATTTTAATGACCTGTTCTTAAACTAGCATCACCGTAAGTTTTACAAACGAGCCTTTAATTTGTAACATCAAAAAAACGATAGCGAATCATAAATTATCAAATAAAACTTAAATATAACTACCTAACTACAATGAAAAATTTAAAATTAAGTGTAATTGCTTTATTAACGATCTCTTTAAGTGTTGCGACATTTACTTCTTGTGAAGATGGAGTAGACGGTACCAATGGTATTGATGGAATTAACGGTGAAAATGGAAAAGACGGAAAAGATGGAACTAACGGAGATCAAGGAGATGATGCAACAACCTATTTAACGGCTTCTAAAACACCCAACTTTTTAAAAGTTAAAAATGAATTTATCGGCTTAAAAATTACGCCAATCTTATCATCAGAAGATGTAATTCCAAATTCGCCAGACTTTATATACGGTTCTATGGCTGATGGTGCTGGTTTATTACCAGAAGCAGATGGTACTTATACATTAATCAATAATATTGAAGCTGATTATTCAATCGCTAGAATTAAATTAAATAAAAATTTAAGACCAGTATCAGCAGAATATATTTTAAATGCAAAAGCAACAGGAGAAACAGCACAATGTTCTGGTTCTATGATTACACCACAAGAACACGGTTTCGGTCCTTTATATTTATCAGGAGGTGAATGGGGTGGTGCTTCAAAAGGAGTTTTTGCTACCGATCCTTATAAAGATTCAAAAACAGCAAGTACTGGAAAAATGCTAGCCGCAATGGGACAATGGTCTACAGAAAATGCGGTAGTTATTGGTAAAGATGCGTATGCAGATAAAACAGTCGCTTTTATTGGTGATGATAATGCTGATAACAACGTGCCATCAGGACAATTAGGAATGTATGTTGGAAATAGAGGTGATTTAGAAACTGGAAAATTATACGGTTTAAAAGTAACAACTCCTGGCGTAACTTACGAAGTAGATATGAAACAAGGAACACAATATGATGTGGAATTTGTAGAATTAGCCGAAAAAGAAATCAACGCTTTAGATGCCGAATGTAAAACTAAAGGTGTTATGGGCTTCTCTAGATTAGAAGATATTGACTGGAGAAGAGGTTCTGCTGCCAATAATAGAGAAATTTATTTTGCTGTAACAGGACGTAATAAACCAGGTTTAGTAGGAAAAGGATCTATTTTAGGACGTGTTTACAAAGTAGTTTTAAATGAAAACGATCCAACAGGAAAAGCCAAAATTACCTGTGTATTAGATGGTGATATCAAAGGAGGAAAAGCAGATGGTTTCCATTCTCCTGATAATATCGTAGTTACTGAAAACTATGCGTATATTCAAGAAGATCCTAACGGATATGCCTCTGAAAATTCTGCTATTGTTGGATATTCTAAATTATATCAATACAATTTAGCAACTGGAGTTGTGAAAACAGTATTAGAATGCGACCAAGAAAGAGGTGAAACTTTAGGATATGGAAAAATGTCTAAATATTGGGAAATTACTGGAATGATTGATGTTACTGATATCGTAAATAATGGAAAATCATCATTTTTAGTAATCACACAAAACCACGGATGGGAACCTGCTGATGGAACTTCTTTTACTGATCCAAACGCAAATACCGATTTAGCGAATAGAAAAGAAGGTTCTGTTTTACATTTAATTACAGGATTAGAAAGATAAAATATTATCAAAAATTATAGAAAATTATAAAAAAATATTATAGAATACTATCAAAATGAAAGACTTATACAGTCAAGCATTCTGTAAAGCTAAGACATACATTCGTGTATGTCTTTTGCTTTTATTAGTCGCTTGTAATCAAAAATCAACAAAATACCAAGCCGTTAACAATTCTTTAAATTCATCAAATTCTTTAGATACCTATTTTTCAGATAGTATTCAAAAAATATATGTCGAAAATCTGAATATTACTATCAAAAATTTAGATAGCATCGAAATAAAAGAAATTGATATAAAGAAAAAACAAGCATACTATGGCATCGCTCGTAAATATTTTAAACGCTTAGAACCAATCTTAGCTTTTTCTGATAAAAATAATTACAAATCGCTAAACGCACCCAATATTGTAAGCGTAAAAGGAGAGGCAAGTAACGATACACGCGTTATGCAACCTATCGGTTTTCAAGTGATAGAAGAAGCAATTTATCAAAAAAATATCGATACCGTATTGTTGAAAAGAGCGGTAACCGTTACAAGAAATCGTTTAAAATTAATCCGAAAAAATGTCGCGTTAAACTTAAAATCATATCATGTGATGTGGCTGATTAGAGACCAAATTACACGAATCGCTACCACAGGAATTACAGGATTTGATTCACCAGTTTTAAATCAATCATTGCAAGAAAGTTCATATACTTACGGAACAATTTTAGAGATTCTACAAGTGCATCAACAGAAATTTAGCAATAAAAAATTATTGACCAAATTTGAAACAGCCATTAAAAATGCTCAAAAAGATTTAAAACATGATTTCGATACTTTTGACCGATTCACATTTATACAAAAACATACGAATCCGCAGTTAAAATTATTGCTTGAAATTCAAAAAGATTGGAACGTAAAATATCCTTTTGAAATGGCATTATCCAACAATATGGCAACACTTTTTTCTGATAAAACATTGAATTTAGATTATTTTTCAGACCATTTAAGCGATACGACACAATTAGCAGAAAAAATAATTTTTGGAGAGCAATTATTTAATGATCCATCACTTTCTAAAAAGTACGATATGGCGTGTGCAACCTGTCATGTTAAAGATTTAGCATTTACCGATGGTCGAAAAAAATTTAATGACGCACAACAACGAAATACGCCAACATTAACGTACGCATCGTATCAACGAGATTTTTTTATGGATGCTAGAGCAGGAAGTTTAGAAGGACAAATTATTGGTGTTGTTGAAAATCATAATGAATTTAATATGACCATGGATTCTGTGATACAACGAGTTTTGAAAAATCAAAAGTATCAAAAATCATTGGCGACTTTATATCAAAAAAATCAAAATAATGGTCGCAATATACGACACGCTATTGCTTCTTATATCAGAACTTTAAATTCGTTCAATTCAAAGTTTGATAAAAATATCCGAGGTGAAGAAAAAACATTAACAGCCGATGAACAACGAGGTTTTAATCTATTTATGGGAAAAGCCTTGTGTGCAACTTGTCATTTCCCACCTGTTTTTAACGGAACGGTACCGCCAAATTACAACGATACAGAACTCGAATTTATAGGCGTTCCTGAAACAATCGACACAAAAAATCCTGTATTATCTTCCGATTTAGGACGCTATAACTTATATAAAACCGAAGAACGAAAACACTTTTTTAAAACACCAACTATCAGAAATATCAATAAAACCGCACCGTATATGCATAATGGCGTATATCAAACATTAGCAGAAGTGATGGATTTTTATAACAAAGGAGGCGGTGTTGGTTTAGGGATTCATAATGAATATCAAACCTTGCCATTTGATAGTTTAAGTTTATCAAAAAAAGAAGTACTACAAGTTATCGATTTTATGAAAACACTAAGCGATGAAAATAATCAGTAATTTCTCGTCATGCTGAATTTATTTCAGCATCGCATCAACAGGAGAACTACGGCAAATCAGGATGTGAAACTGAAATAAATTCAGTTTGACGGATTCGATTCCTTATTTTTCTGTTATATATTTTTTTCAGATGAAATTTAAACAGTTTCTTACTTAAAATAAATATTTTATCAAAATACGAATACCAACAAAGGCAATCAAAATAGCGGTTGCCTTTTTTAATTGTATCGGATTTAAAAATTGATGACTCAATCGGCTTCCTATTTGACCGCCCAAAAAAACCGTACACAATAAAAGAAGCGTAATATTCCAATTAATTGAAAATTCAGGATTCAAATACTGACCGCCCAATCCCGAAATTGAATTTACTAAAATAAATAAACTCGCCGTTGCTGAAATTCTTTTAGGCGTATCCCAATTCGTTAGATGCAATAATGGGGCTAAAAAAATACCACCGCCAATACCGACCATTCCAGAAATAAATCCTATAAAACCTCCGTAACTCGCATCTTTTAAAAATGGAAATCTTGATTTTTTAACTATAATATTCGTGTCAATATTCTTGTTTTGCTTCTTGATTTTTTCTCTGTTTTTTTGTCCATTTTTAGAAATCCACATCGTAATTGCACCAAATAAAAGCGTAATTCCTAGTAAAATAAAAAAAAATGTTTGATGTATTCTTAAATATCCGCCGATAAAAGCAAACGGAATACTACAAAATACCAACGGAATTACTTTTTTAAAATCATACACTTTTTGTCGATGAAAATAAAAAACATTCCCAATAACAACCACAATATTACAAAGTAATGAAGTCGCTCTGATTTGAGTAAACATAAATCCTGTTAACGCCAAAACCGCCAAATAACTAGAGCCTCCGCCAAAACCTACCGAAGAATAGAGTATCGAAATAATGAAAAAAAGCAAAATAATATGCCAATTCGCTAAAAAAATATCAAAAAAAATAAGAATATCAAAAAAAGAAAAAACAGTGGAAAAATGACTCAAAAACATTAAAAGATCAATTACTATACGAAATTATATTTTTTAAAGATACTTTAAATTGTTGAGGTGTAACACATTCATTTCTTTTAAATAATCGATTGAAATACGTAACATTATTAAAACCCGTTTTGTAAGCGATATCCGCTATATTTTGGTCAGGATTATTTTTAAGTAATTGCTTGGCAAATTTAATTTTTTCATAATTGATATAATCTACAGGCGTAATTCCTAGCGTATTTTTAAATTTTTTGAAAAAATGAGATTTACTCATACACGCTTTTTCGGCAATAATAGCTAAACTTAAATCGTTTTTGGTGATGTTTTCTTTGATATATTTTACCGCATAGCCAATCCGAGTATCGCAAAAAGAATAATTCACGTCATTTAATATAATTTTTCGAGCTTTACTTTGTAATAAACGAATAATTAATTCAGGAATCATTAAATTTAGTAAGGCATCTTTCGATTTTGAATTTTTAATATAGGTATTTGTAAGTCTGGAAATGAGCAAATTAATGTCCTCGTTATTATTGAGATGCGATGATTTTTTTTTGAAATCCCAATTGTTATTTTCTCGTTCAATAACGGTTTTTTCATTGAAATCATACACGACTTCATTTATTTTATGCTGATCAATAATCAATCCTAAACAAGAAGTCGGATTCGTTAAAGATGCTTCAGGAAAATCAATATTCATACTGTTCGCCTTGGGAATTACCAACGATTCTCCTGGAACAAATGAAAAAGGTTTTGTCTTATCAAAATGCATTATTTTTTTACCTGTTATCATACTAGCAATAACAGTTGTATCAAAATTAAAAAAAATATTTTTCGTGGTTTCAAAGGTTTCAAAAATAGTTAATTCGGCATATTCCGAAGCGTATTTTGTTCTATTTTCAATAAGTGTTGTTAATTTTCTAGCTTTAATATGTTCGTTAATTATTGGAATCATGAAGGGTATATTTTGTATATCCTAATTTCGTTATTATATTTAATAACACGGTTTCCTTATTGTTAACAAATCGGTTTTAATACTAAATTTTTATTATTTTTTTTCTAAATGTTTTGTTAAAGTTTCTGTTAGTTTTTTTGTCAAGAGCCTGTTTAAATTTTATCAAAAAAAGAGTAAAAGCAAGATTTTAAAACCGTTAGCTTTTTATAATAAAAAATCCTACTTTTAGATACGTTTTAGAACGCAAAGCTATCTTCATTAAAAAATCATTAATAAAGTCATTAAATAATTCAATCAAATACAAAGCAAACAGGAAATAACCATCCATAAAAATTTACGAACATTATGAGTAATTATCATATCAAAAACTTAGAGGAATATTATCAGGTTTACAGAAAATCAATTCGAGAGCCAGAAAATTTTTGGCAAGAAATAGCCGAAGAACATTTTATGTGGCGTAAAAAATGGGACACCGTTTTAAAATACGATTTTTCAAAACCCGAAGTAACATGGTTTGAAGGCGGACAATTAAATATTACAGAAAATTGTATCGACCGACATTTACGAACACGAGGTGAAAAAACAGCTATTTTATTTGAACCCAATAATCCTGATGAAAAAGCACAACATATTTCGTATAAAGAATTGCATCAGCGAGTTTGTAAATTTGCCAATGTTCTAAAAGAAAGTGGTATCAAAAAAGGCGATAGAGTCTGTATTTATTTACCAATGATTCCTGAATTAGCCATTTCATTACTCGCTTGTGCCAGAATTGGTGCAGTACATTCCGTAATTTTTGCAGGATTTTCTGCAACAGCCGTAGCAACCAGAATCAATGATTGTCAAGCTAAAATGGTTATTACTTCGGATGGCTCTTTTCGTGGGAAAAAAATCATCGATTTAAAAGGAATTGTAGATGAAGCATTGCAAGAGTGTCAAACTGTTGAAAAAGTACTCGTCGTTAAAAGAACACAGGCAAATATCGAGATGATACAAGGGCGAGATACTTGGTTACAACCTTTATTAGACCAAGCATCCGAAGTTTGTGAACCCGAAATTATGAATGCTGAAGATCCATTATTTATTTTATATACTTCAGGCTCAACAGGTACGCCCAAAGGAATGTTGCACACCACAGCAGGATACATGGTATATACGGCATACACGTTTAAAAATATTTTTAATTATAAAGAAAATGATGTGTATTGGTGTACTGCCGATATCGGCTGGATTACAGGGCACAGCTATATTGTCTATGGTCCGTTGGCAAATGGGGCAACAACGGTATTGTTTGAAGGCGTACCAAGTTATCCCGATTTTGGACGCTTTTGGGAAATCATCGAAAAACATAAAATTACCCAGTTTTATACCGCTCCAACCGCAATTAGAGCCTTGGCAAAAGAAAAATTATCATTTGTAGATTCTCATGATTTATCCTCTTTAAAAGTATTAGGAAGTGTCGGTGAACCGATTAACGAAGAAGCTTGGCACTGGTATAATGATAATGTCGGAAAGAAAAAAAGTCCTATTGTTGATACTTGGTGGCAAACCGAAACTGGTGGAATTATGATTGCACCAATTCCGTATGTAACTCCCATAAAACCTACCTATGCAACACTTCCTTTTATCGGGATTCAACCCGTTTTAATGGATGAAAATGGTATCGAATTAAAAGGAAATCAAGTCGATGGACGCTTATGTATCAAATTTCCGTGGCCAAGTATGGCAAGAACTGTTTGGGGAAATCATCAGCGATATAAAGAAACCTATTTTTCAGCCTTTGAAAATAAATACTTTACAGGCGATGGTGCATTGCGTGATGAGGTTGGCTATTACAGAATAACAGGGCGAGTTGATGATGTTATTATTGTTTCTGGACATAATTTAGGAACTGCACCAATTGAAGATGTTATCAATGAACATCCTGCGGTAGCAGAAAGTGCGATTGTTGGTTTTCCACATCCGATAAAAGGAAATGCATTGTACGGATACGTTATTTTAAAAGATGTCGGACAAGGCAGAGATCACGATAATTTACGCAAAGAAATCAATCAAATTATAACAGAACATATTGGACCTATCGCAAAATTAAATAAAATTCAATTTACCATCGGATTGCCAAAAACACGTTCAGGTAAAATTATGCGTCGTATTTTACGAAAAATCGCACACAACGAATTAGATAATTTAGGCGATGTTTCCACCCTCTTAAACCCTGAAGTAGTGCAAAATATTATTGATAACAGATTGTAATACGACCTACAAAATAACTTTTTTTTAAGTGAAAATTATTTTATTATAACTAAGTTTGTTTTAATTATATAAGTTATATAGCGATGTTTTCATGGAATTTATATCTACAGAAGAAAAATTAAAAGAACGTATTAAAGAACTAACGTGTCTGTACAATGTTAGTTCTTTGGTGCGAAATACCGATTTCTCAAATATTGAAATCTTACTCAAAGGAATCGCTTCCAATGTTGTCGCTTCTATTCGATATCCCGTATCGGCTTTTGTAGCAATAGAAACGCAAAAATATCATGTAGTAGCAGGAAAAGAAGATTTAGATGCAATCTTTATTCTTGATGCGATAAAAGTTTTTGGCGATATAATAGGAACTATAAAAGTAGGATACGCAAGAGCAAAATTTTCTGAAAATGCTTTTTTAGAAGAAGAAAAATTACTGTTAAATAAAGTAGCTTCCGAAATAGGTGATTTTTTTGAACGAAAACAACTCAAAGAACGAGAAATTTTATCAAAAAGACAAATGGAACGTGTCGATAGATTAGCTATTCTAGGCGAAATAACCGCAGGAATAGCACACGAACTAAACACACCTTTGGCAAATATTTTAGGATTTACAGAATTGCTTCAAGAACGTTTTAAAGAAGATAAAATAGGAGCTAAAGATTTAAAAAAAGTAATCAATAGTGCTATTTATTCCAGAGAAGTCGTTAAAAAATTGATGTTTTTCTCCTGCGAAATGCCTCAACAAATGGAAGTGATAAATTGTGTGCCTATCATAAAACAAGCCATTAGTTTATTGCGCCCTAACTTCAGAAAAAAAAATATTACTGCTCAATTACATTTCAACAAAAAAAATATTCCACTAAAAGTAGATAAAATACAATTAACACAAGTAATTTTTAACTTGGTAATTAATGCTATTTATTTTTCACCGATTGATGGAGAAATTGAAATCGAAATTGAACAAACCAAAAGCACTGTAAAGTTAAAAATATCCGATAAAGGAACAGGAATTTCAGCAACAGTAAAAGAAAATATTTTCAATCCGTTTTTTACAACAAAACCAACAGGAGAAGGCTCTGGATTAGGATTAAGCGTTGTTCATGGAATTGTAAAAAGTCATGGAGGAACTATAAAATACAAATCAAATAAACCAACAGGAGCGATATTTATTCTTCGTTTCCCAAGACAGAAAACATAAAAAAAACAAGCGAAATTAAACAAGAAATAAATATGTTAGAACAAGAAAATATCTTAATTGTTGATGATGATATTCATATTCTTGAACTGATTCAACGTCATTTACAATCATTAAATTATCATACGTATAAAGCTATTTCTGTAAAAGAAGCATTGCAAATATTAAAAGATGAAGCTATCGATTTGTTAATTACAGATTTGCAAATGCCAGGCGTAGATGGACTCGAATTATTAAAATATGCGTCTGAACATTTTCCGAAAATTCCAAAATTAGTAGTAACAGGATTTCCTTCTATTGATGGTGCATTAGAGGTTATGAAATCTGGCGCAGTTGATTATATTACAAAACCATTTACCAAGCAAGAATTAAAAACAGCGATTTTAAAATCATTAGAAAATAGTTCTAAACAAAAAAATAGTCGCACAAATAATTCTCAAAATAACACCGCAAATAATACTGCAAATAATACTGCAAAAAACACTGAAAACACAAAAAATAGCACTTCTTATGGAGAAATGATTGGTACGTCATCGGCTATAAAAAAAGTTACCGATATTATTGAACGACTTAAAAATAACAAAGCAACGGTATTTATTTCTGGTGAAAGTGGTACAGGAAAAGAGCTGGTCGCACGTTCTATTCACTATATGGGGAAATTTTCCGCAGCACCATTTATTGCCGTAAATTGTGGCGCAATTCCTGAAAATTTGTTAGAATCGGAACTTTTTGGATACGTAAAAGGAGCTTTTACAGGAGCAGACACCAATAGAGCAGGGTTTTTTCAAGCAGCCAATAACGGAACGTTGTTTCTAGACGAAATAGGAAACGCATCGCTAGCAACACAATTACGTTTACTAAGAGTTTTACAAGAAAAAGAAATTGTAAGAGTTGGCTCACAAAAAGTAGAAAAAATTGATGTTCGTGTCATCGCTGCCACAAATATCGATTTGAAAGAATTGATAAAAAAAGGACGCTTTAGAGAAGATTTATATTACCGATTAACCGTTGTTCAAATAGAAGTTCCTACCTTAAAAGAACGTGTTACAGATATTCCTCTATTAATAGAGAAATTCCTTTTTAAATACGGAATCGAATACAAAGATAAATTTATAAAAATAAGCCCAGAAGCCGTTGAAATACTACAAAGATATCATTGGCCAGGCAATATTAGAGAACTAGAAAATGTGATGCAACGTGCCGTAATTATGTGTGATAAATCTATTGAAATAGAGCATTTACCAGCCTATGTGAAATATCAAATAAATTTTACACAAAACGATGAATTAATATCTTTAAAAGAATTTGAAAAAAAATATATTACCCAAGTTTTAGTAGCAACTAATAATAATAAAACCAAAGCCGCTGCAATTCTGAAAATAGATAGAAAAACACTTCGAGAGAAATTAAAAGAAACAATACCTAAAAACGAGTAAAAATTACCTATACGGGGAAATAATACCCAATTTGATAATTTTATAAAATCAATTTACAAAACACTAATAATTTGATTATCAGTAGATATGAGTAGTTTTTAGTGTTTTTTTTGTGCGTTTATTTTTTTTGGTACAGCTGTTGCAATTATCAAAACGTAATCAAATATTATTATTTATGAATACTTATAAAAAAAGTTTGTGTGCTACTTGTATTGAAGTCGATTCTTGTAGCCTAACGTCTAATAAAATTTTTATTTGGTCTTGTAGTGAATTTGATGAAAAACAAGTATCAGAAAAAAAACAAATATCAGAAATAAAACAGCTATCAGAAATAAAAAGAACCAGAAAAACTGTTGAAAATATAGGTTTTGAAAACATCAAAAGTAAAAAAGAATTTGCACTTATTTAATTAAAAAAAATGACAGTAATAAAAGAATTAAAACAGCAAAAAGAAGCACCAAAACAAGGAATGTTGGAAAATGTAATGAAGCAATTCAATACCGCATCCGATTTGGTAAACTTAAATCCGAATATCAAAAAAATATTAGGAATTACAAATAATGAGTTAATTATTCATTTTCCAGTTCGTATGGATAATGGCGATGTTGAAATTTTTAAAGGATATCGCGTGCAACATAACAATGCTTTAGGACCTTATAAAGGAGGATTACGATATCATCCAACAATTGATATTGATGCCGTAAAAGCATTAGCAATGTGGATGACTTGGAAAACTTCTTTAACAGGATTGCCGTATGGAGGTGCAAAAGGAGGCATTCAAATGGATCCTAAAAAATATTCAAAATCAGAATTAGAACGCATTACAAGACGTTTTACCTTTGCTTTAGGTGATAATATAGGACCAGAACACGATATTCCTGCACCAGATGTAAATACCAATGCACAAACAATGGCGTGGATTGCAGATACTTATATGTCGACAAAAGCTCCTGCAGAAAGATCTAAAAATCAACACGTTGTTACAGGGAAACCAATCGGTTCAGGAGGTTTAGAAGGACGTGATAGAGCTACAGGATACGGCGTATTTTTAAATATTAAATTCTGGGCAGCACAAAAAAATGTTCCCCTTAAAGATAAAAAGTTTATCGTTCAAGGTTTTGGAAATGTTGGTTTTTGGGCAGCACATTTCCTAGAGAAAGAAGGTGCGAAAATGGTCGCTGTACAAGATGCTTTTGGAACAATCAGTAATGCTGAAGGAATTAAAGTAGAAGATTTATTCGAATACACCAAGTTTAATAAAGGAAGTATTGTTGGTTTTGCAAATACAACCGCAGTAAATAAAGAAGATTTCTTCGGATTAGCTTGTGATATCTGTATTCCTGCAGCTTTAGGAAATCAAATTACAAAAGAAAATCAATCAGAAATAAAAGCTTTTTTAATTGCCGAAGGCGCGAATGGACCTACAACTGTTGACGCTGAAAAATTATTATTAGAACGAGGAGTTACTATTATTCCTGATATTTTATGTAATTCTGGAGGAGTTATTGGAAGTTATTTCGAATGGTTACAAAATCGAAATGGCGAATTATGGGAACTTGATGAAATTATGGCTAGGCTCGATAAAAAAATGAAAGAAGTTTTCAATAGAGTGCTGAAAATGTGTGAAACTAGAAAATTAGACATGCGATCAGCAGCTTATGTATTGGCAATAGAACGCATTGAAACAGCCTATGTACAACGTGGAATTTTTCCATAAATCGCTGATAGCAGGTTGTATATTCAGGTAAAAAAACAAGAAATATAAAACATAAAAGAGTATGGAATCAAATACCTACACCGATTACGATGCTGAAACACAAATAATCCAAAGTAGAAGCTTCAGGGAATTAGATATGTGGATTTCTCATGTAAATTATATTGCTGATGAAGGTGATCGTTTGGCAAAATTAGCATCTAATATCTTAAAAAATAAAAGTTTAAGAGATGAGTTATTATCGATTATTAAAAATAATTCAGAACTTTTAATAACACTTCATCATACTAGAAATGAAACCGAAAAATTAAATGAATGTGATGATGTCGCTTGTGATTTATTTTATTTAAATGAACACGAAAAAGCAAGATCATTATATGCAAAACATATTAAAGAGTATCGAAAACGAAAAGAAGAAGTGTTTTTACTTCTTTTAAATGAATAGTTTACATTGTCATTGTATTCTTTTTAGTTGATTTTTAAATAATTCCGCAATAATTTTTAAATCAGGCACCATAAATTTATTTTTATGGTGTTTTTTTGTGGATAAATTTATTTTCCTTTGGATAAAAACAGTAGTATCTTGCCTGAAATTATAGCTTGAATTAAAACGGCTGATAACGTACTATGAGTATTGTAAATATTAGAACTTATTTAGAGAAATCGCTATTAATTAATGACACTGATTGGAATTTTTTTACAGCCCGATTGCAATTTAGAAAAGTAAAAAAACGTACTAAACTTTTAGAAATTGGCGAAATAGAAGAGTATATTTCTTTTATTGATAAAGGAATTATACGTTTTTTTATTCCTAAAGAAGATAAAGACAAAGAAATTACATTTGGATTTTGTTTTAGTAACGAATTTGTAAGTGCTTATGATTCTTTTTTAACACAATCTCCTACACTTTATGAGTTAGAAACCCTTACCGATGTGGAGATGTGGAGTATGTCGTATGCTGATTTACAGGAAGTATATCAAAAAACGAGTATCGGAAATACTTTAGGGCGAATTTCTTCGGAACGTTTATTTTTGATAAAATCCAAACGAGAACAATCTTTATTAAATGAAACTGCGGAGGAACGTTATTTGAAATTATTTGATGAACGTCCGAAGCTTATCAAAGAAATTCCGTTAAAATATATTGCGTCTTATATTGGCGTAACTGCACAGGCTTTAAGCCGTATCAGACGGCGAATTACTTAACTTGGGTTCATTTTTTTTTTGCTATAAAAATTGGTTCTTTGTCGTCTAAATTAACAAGAATGACAATAGTACTTTTTATAATTTTTTTATGGTATTCGGGCTTATTTTTTCAAACCTTTTTTTTACATAGATATGCTGCACATCAGAGTTTTACGATGTCAAAAATTGGTGAAAAAGTATGTTTTATACTTACGTGGTTTTTTCAGGGTTCGAATTATTTAAGTGCCTACGGATATGGCGTAATGCACCGAATGCATCATGCGTATGCCGATACCGAAAAAGACCCACATTCACCGAAATATGATGAAAATCTTTTTAAAATGATGTGGCGTACCAAGAATATTTATCAAGATATTAATAAGCAACGTATAGAAATTGCTCCTAAATTCACTAAAAATGTACCGCAATGGAAAAGCTTCGATACTTTTGCAAGTTCTAAGTTTTCACGATTAACGTGGGCTTTATTATACATCACATTTTTTGCTTTTTTCGCAACTTCTTGGTGGCAGTGGTTATTATTGCCTGTGGCTTTTTTTATGGCACCAATCCACGGAGTTATCATTAATTGGTTTGCACATATTTACGGATATGTAAATTTTAAAGTAAGCGATACGTCTAAAAATTTATTGCCTTTTGATTTTTTAATGATGGGCGAGGGCTATCATAATAATCACCATGCACACGGCGGACGTGCCAATTTTGGTGGCGTACGATGGCATGAAGTTGATGTAACTTATATCATAATGATTGTTTTAGATAAACTAAAATTAATTCAACTTAAAAAGTTTTAATTAAGAATCTGTTTAAATTTCATCTGAAAAAAGACAGAAAATAAGAAATAGAATCTATCAACCTGAATTTATTTTCAGGTTGATAGATTTGCTGTATTTTTAGCTTTTTTTGATAATTCTTGTCAATTCGAGTGATTTTGATGACTAAAAAAGTTCTCGATGCAATTTTTTTGAAGGAAAAAAAACACTCGAACTGACAGTTTATTTAATTTTTAAACAGGCTCTAAAATTTATTATTTTTTATCATTTAGGTAATCAGCAACAAAAACGCCCATACTAAAACAGCCTTGCAATAAATAACCGCCAGTTGGAGCGTTCCAATCGAGCATTTCACCGATGCAAAAAGTATTTTTAAGTTGATGAAGTTCAAAATTTTCATCAACTTCTTCTAAAGCAATTCCGCCAGTTGTAGAAATCGCTTCATCTAATTGTGCAGAATCCTCTATAATAAGTGGCAAGGCTTTTATTTTTTGTGATAAAATTTGTTTATTTAGATATTCTTCTTTAGATAAAATAGTTTTTACTAAATCAATTTGAACGGAGCTTAACTTCAAGACTTTTTTAAGAATATCAGTAATGCTATAATTTGATGTATTTATTTTTTTGAAGATTTCTTCTAAAGTAAACATCGGTTTTAAATCGATGAAAATATTAGCTTTTTTCTTAGATAAATTAGTTGAAATGTTTGAAAGTTGCGTTTGTATTTGTGGGCTTAGGGCGTAAATTGCATTTCCTTCCAAGCCAAATTTGGTGATGACCAGTTCTCCTTTCTGGGTTTTATCCGAAGAAGAAAGTGCGATATTTTTTAAAGGTTTTCCTTCATTTTTTAAAATAAAATCGGATTTCCATGGAATTTTATAAGCACAATTTGCAGGTAAAAAAGGATGTGTTTTAATATTTTTATTTTCAAAAATAGGTTTCCAATTTCCATCAGAACCTGTAATTTTCCAACTTCCGCCTCCCATCGAAAAAATAGTATAATCGGCTGAAATAATACACTCTTTATTTTGATGCGTAAAAATCAAATCATTAGTAATATTCCAACCTTTCCACTTATAATCACATAAAAATTGAACGCCTTTATCCGCAGAAAATTGTTTTATTTTTGATAAAACAGTAATCGGTTTTATACCTTTTTCAGGATAAATTCGGTTGCTACTTCCCTTAAAAGTCGGGATTTTTAATTCTAATAACCAATCTCGTAAATCATCATTTGAAAAATGTAATAAAGCGTTTTTAAGAAAAAAATCGGGTGTATACTTGCCAATCATCTTATTGATATTTTCGCCGTGGCTAAGATTGAAACCACCATCACCAGCGACTAAAAATTTGCGTCCTACCGATTTTTTTTGCTCATAAATAGTAACGTTAAATTTAGTTGTATCTAAAAATGCACTGGCAAAAAGTGCCGAAGCACCTCCGCCAATAATGGCTATTGATTTTTTCATTTGGCAAAATTACTATTTGTTTTATCAAAATAATAAATAGAAAAATATATTTCGTTTTTTTAGTAGATATTTGCATGATGAAAAAATATATTTCGGAATTAATAGTATTAAAATGAAAAACACAAGTATTTTAGGGTGTGGTTGGCTTGGAAAACCTTTAGCATTATCTTTGATAAATAAAGGGTTTATTGTGAAAGGTTCAACAACCTCGTTGGATAAACTCCCAATTTTAAAAGATACAGGAATTTCGCCTTTTTTAATTGATATTGATAATTTAGATAATAATCTTAAAGAAGAATTTAATAATAATTCTGATGAAAATATTCAGAAATTTTTGACTTCTGAAATACTTATTGTCGCAATTACTTCAAAAAATGTGGCAGGATTTCAAAATTTTATCCAACAAATTGAAAAATCAAGCATTCAAAAAGTGATTTTTATTAGTTCAACTTCTGTGTATCCGAGTTTAAATAAATCGATGGACGAAAAAGAACAAACACTAAATTCTCCTTTAGTCGAAATTGAAAATTCTTTTAAAGAAAACAATCATTTTGATACCACAATACTCCGTTTTGCAGGATTATTCGGGCAAGAACGACAAGCAGGAAATTGGTTTCAAAATAAGAAAATTCCGTATCCAAAAGGGTTTGTAAATATGATTCATCAACAAGATTGTATCAATATTATAACCGAAATAATTGTTCAAAATGCTTGGAATGAAACTTTTAATGCCTGTTCAAATCATCATCCTACACGTGAAGAATATTATATAAATGCACGAAAAACAATGCAAAAAGAATCACCAATTTTTGATGATTCCTTACCATTAAAATATAAAATTATCAACTCTAAAAAAGTACAAAATCATTTAAAATATACGTTTATTTACGATGATTTGTTAGCCTAAAAAGTATTATAAATCAGTGCTTAATTTTCTATAAAAAAGCGTTCTTCTAGTTTTTTATAAAAATAAGTGGCATTGTAAACACCCACTGCATCGGCTAGTTCTTTTTTACGGATACTTGGATTTTCATCTAAAAGAACCCGTGCTTTTTGAAGTCGTGCTTCGTTAATTACTTCATTGGGAGTTTGCCCCAAAATAAGCTTTGTTTTTCGAAAAACACTACTTCTTGATAAATTCATTAAGCTAGCCAAATCATCGACACCAAAATTCTTATTTTCAATATTATCCCAAATATAGTTTTTTAACTGTTTATCAAAAATAAGTGAATTATCTTCTAAAAACATTTTGTCTTCTGGAGCTATTTTAGCTTCAAGTACATTAATTTGGTCATATAAAGCGATAGAACGTGTTATGGTAATACGTAATTGTTCCTCTAGAAAAGGTTTTGTTATATAATCATCAATACCTAAACGGAGCATATTTAATTTTCCTGTGTCATCTTTTCTAGCAGTTATAACTATTATGGGCGTTTTTAAACCTCGTTTTTTTACTGCTTTTACAAATTCCAAACCGTCCATTACAGGCATCATATAATCGGTAATAATTGTGTTAAAAGTGGCGGTTTTTAAAATTTCTAAAGCTTCTTGTCCGTTGGTGGCTTCGGTTATAGTGTGTTTTTTTAAAACTAACTTTAAATAATCGCGCATATCTTCATTGTCTTCCACAATTAAAATAGATTTTTTGCTTTTTGGACTAACTTTTAAAGAGCTATTATTATTATTATTATTATTATGTTTGAAATTTTCATTGTTTTTATTATGTTCGATGAGCAATATATCGTCATTTGGTACACTTTCTTGAATAAAAATAGTTGGAATCGTTATTTTAAAAATAGTTTCTTTTTCAGGAATACTTGTTACATCTAATAAAAACCCGTGTGCTTCTAGCAGATTTTTTGTAAATGATAAGCCAATACCACTTCCTTGACTTTTTGTAATATGATTTTTAGATTGATAAAATCGAGTGAAAATTTTAGCGATATCTTCCGTAGGAATACCAATTCCAGTATCTATAATTTCAATAGATAAATTTTTATCATAAATAATATTAATGCGAACGTTTCCGTTTTTTGGAGTAAACTTCAAAGCATTATGTAGTAAATTATTTACTGAACTGGTAAATAATTCTTCATCTATTTGGATGCTTATTTGGGGTATTTCTTGAGAAATTTCAAATGAAATATCTTTCTTTTGAAACAAAACCTGATAATCGGTATATAATTTAGTTATCAAAAGTGATACCGAAACAAATTTTGTATTTAAAACTAATTTATTTTCTTCTAGTTTACTTAAATCTAAAATGTTATCTACAATATTCTGAATATATTGTGTTTGATGTTGTATTTTTTCCATCATTTGCTTATTCTCGGTATCATCATTTTTAAAAACAATGTGAGAAGCATAGCCTTTTATAAGCGTTAAAGGCGTGCGTATTTCGTGTGAAAGATTTACAAAAAAATGAGATTTAAATTGCTCTAATTCTTTTAATGCTATTTGTTGCTCTTCTAATAAAACTTTATCTTCTAAAACCTTATTTTTTTCAATTTCAAGTAATCGTTCGTTTTTGTTATTTAATTTTTTGAAAAATTGAACAATCAGAAAAACTCCCAAAAATAATACCAACGCATTTAGATAACCAAAATATTGATCAGGATATAACTTCCAATAAAGATTAGGCAGGTAAAAAGCCATTACAGATAGAATTAAGGATCCATAATGAATGTACTTATTATCAAAAAAGAAAAGTGTAAACAATGGAATTACAATATATTGATATTCGCCATAATACCCTATAAAAGCATAATTACAATGATAAAAGAGTACTGAAAAAACACTTAATGTAAAAATGATTCTGGATATTTTAGAGTATCCTTTGTGTTGAAAAAAAAACAATAGCGATATAAATTGTTATCTCAAAAAGTAACGTAATTGTTTTTTCTGTATTTAAAGAATTAGTTAAATAATCAAAAAATAAAAAGAAAATAGCATCAATAGAAGAAATATAACTAGCTAAATTAAGAACGCGTACCCGCTTTTTTTCTTTGACAGAACTAACTTTTTCAACACCAATATTTACTAAACTAGTATATAATTTCATAAAAATAAATTAAAATGCTATTTAAATATTTAATCAAATATAAAAGATAGCAACTTAAAAATATTAAAAAAAGTTGCTATTTCTGTAAGATGACACTATTAAAAGGTTTTGACACAAATAGAAGTTTAATTACTTGATTTTGATATGTATAAATTTTTTATGAGACTGCTGAAAACAACAATTAAAGTAGTTTTGTTGTAAGAATTTAAATTATTTAACTATGAAAACAAAACTATTTTTAGTATTACTCTTTATAAGTAATATTACTTTTTCACAAATTACGAACCCTGTTCAGAACAATCTTGAGCGTTCGTATGAGTTTGTAAATGGAACTTTAACAGATACTAAAAACGGAGTTGATTTAGTGCAAGGAGCACAATCAACAGTAACTTTAGTTCCAGATAGGCACGGAGTTCCAAATGATGCCGTGCAATTTAGTAACTATCCTACTACTTCGTATTCTCAATTAACAGCGACACCTGTTGGAGGAGCAAGAAAAAAATCATTTAGTTTTTGGATGAAAACAAGTACGAATGATAATACTTCTAGACATATCGTAAATAATGGAACTGCTATGGTTTTTTTAAGAGATGGTAAAATAGGAGCACATATTTCAGGGTATCATAAAGCAACAGGAAAATCAAAAACTACGGTAGCTATTTCAAAAGCATCAACAAGAACTATTGATGATGGGAATTGGCATCATATTGTTGTGAATTTAGAAGTACATGTACCTAGTATTGCATCTAACTACAGAACATTAACTTATTTATATGATTTTTATATAGACGGTGTTCATGAAACACAACAAGCACACACACAAAGTTTTTATATTGGAGGAACTCAACCACCTTATGGCTATGGGTTTAACACGGCTTCTTCTTTAAATATTGGTAGAAATTATGAAGATATTGTGGATGATATTTCTGTTTACAATGGAATTTTAACACAAGCTGAGGTTAGTACTTTATACAATCCTACAGTAACTATTCCTGATGCTAATTTTAAAAATGAATTAATAAATTTAGTAGATACTAATTTTGATGGAGAAATACAAGTTTCAGAAGCAGCAAGTTATATAGGAACAATTAATGTAAATGGTAAAAATATTGCTGATTTAACAGGAATTGAAGCTTTCAGGAAAGTAACAGTTTTAAATTGTTCAAATAATCAATTAACAAGTTTAGATTTAAGTAGAAACATCGCTTTAACAACTGTTGATTGTAGTGCAAATCAAATTACAGGAAATATAGATATAAGTGAAAATAAAGCATTAACATCATTTAATATTAGTAGTAATAATGTGATAACACTTAATGTTGCGAATACTAATAATACTAATTTAACAATATTAAATACAACAACAAATGCTAATTTAGTTTGTATCAATCCTGATGCTGGTTTTACGCCAACGGCATCTTGGTTAAAAGATGCTACGGCTTTTTATAGTGATACTTGTTTTCCAAAATTAACAACAAATGTTGTTGGTGATGGTAGTATAACGATCAATCCTATATCAGCAGATAGTACGTATACTTATGCTACAGCTGTTGCATTAACCCCAAATCCAGCATCAGCAAATCATCAATTTACAGGTTGGAGTGGCGATGCTACGGGAACTACAAATCCATTAAATATAACAATTAATTCGGATACTAATATTACGGCAAATTTTTCATTTATCCCAACAACTTTTTACGTAAATAAAAATGTAACTGGCGGAAATAACGATGGTAGTTCTTGGGCAAATGCTTTTTCTACGATTCAAGGAGCAATAAATGCTGCAGGAGCTTATGGAGATGAAATTTGGATTGCAAAAGGAACATATACACCTCACGCCTCTAATAGAAACACTTCTTTTTATATCAATAAAGATAAGTTAAAAGTTTACGGAGGTTTTACAGGAACTGAAACGCAATTATCACAAAGAGATATGACCAAAATTCATACGGATAATGCGACCATTTTATCAGGAGATTTAAACAATGATGATACTGGTCTTTCTTTTGCAGCAGCAAATAGAACGGAAAACAGTTATCATGTTGTTGAAGTATCAAAAGAAAATACCATGTTAGATGGTTTAATTATTTCTGATGGTCAGGGAGATTTCGTAGCTGCATCTGGAGATAATACTTATGGTGCTGGAATTTTTAAAGCTTTTAAAATAAGAGCCTTTACGATGAGAAATACTATTATTGAAAATAACGTAGCACCATCTGCTGCTGGGCTTATGTTAAAATATGATGCGTATCAAGAAATAATTACAGATGCTGTTTATACAATTGATAAATGTGTTTTTAAAAATAATTTAGCACAATCAGCTTCAGCGTTACATGTTTCTCCTTATATTAATACAGCAAATACTATTAATTTATCAATAACAAACTCATTATTTGATAGCAATAAAACAGTAGATTATCTTACAAAAAAAGCTATTGGAAGTAGTAATGGTTATATAGAGTCAATGACTCAAGGAACAATAAGTGTTGTTATTGTTAACAATACTTTTGTAAATAGTATGAATAATGGTACTGGAGGAGGAGAGTATGCTAGTTTAATAGTATCAAGAAGAAATCCTGGAGTTTTAAATGGCGTAGTTGCTAATAATATTTTTTGGGGAAATAAAAGTAATGGAGCAACCGCAAAAGCAATAGGAAATAAACCACATAATTCTTATGTTAGTATCGCAGGAAGTTTAATTTCTAATTCAATTGATGAAGATAATTTTTCAAACCTAACAGGAACGGTAAATACAAATAATACAAATCCTAATTTAGATGCTGATTTTAAATTACAAGCAACTTCTTTAAGTGCTTTAAATTCGGGTTCAAATAGTAAATTACCAAGCAATTTAACAAAAGATTTATCAGGAAATGACCGTGTTTATAACGGCGTTATCGATTTAGGAGCGTATGAGTTTTTATCAGGAGCAATAACTTCTACTGCTTGGACAGGAGCAACTGATACTTCTTGGAATACAGCAAGTAACTGGAATAATGGCGTTCCAACAAATACGTTAAATGCGTTTGTTTTTAATGGTGTAACAAATTATCCTGTAATTTCAAATAGTGTAAGTGCAAAAGATATTACTATTGAAAATTCAGCAAGTTTAACAATTTCGCCATCGGCAAATTTAACGGCTGAAAATATTATTACAAATGATAATTTAATCATTGAATCTGATGTAAATAATTATGGAAGTTTAAAAGTTACCAATTCTGTAACAGGAAAAGCAACCTATAAAAGTTATGTTTCTGACAAATGGAACTTAGTAGGTTCGCCAGTTGTTGGGCAAGATGTTGCATCTTTTGTAACAAATAGTTCATTGGTAAGCGGAACGGTAAACCCGAATCATAAAGGATTAGGAATTTATGAAAATGCAAATGCTGCTCCTTGGACATATTATAAAAATACGTTATCGTGGGGAAATTTTGATACTGCAAAAGCGTATGCCATCAAAAAAACTACGGCAGGAACAGTTGATTTTACAGGAACAATAACTACTGATAATGTTCAATATATCGCAACAGGAAACGCAAATAATACATTTGAAATGATTTCGAATCCATACACGGCATATCTTAATGCTAATAGTGGAGCAAATAGTATTTTATCTGAAAATTCATCAAATTTAAAAAGTACGAATGCTGCATTGTATTTTTGGAATGATACCACAAAAAATTATGATGTTGTAAATAATACAAGTTCACCAAGTCGATTAAAACCAGGACAAGGATTTTTTGTGCAAATGGCAACGACAAATGGTGTTGTTAATTTTACGCCCGCGATGTTATTACATCAACAATCATCAAGTTCAAGGCAAGCAGTTCAAACGTCGGTAGCCTTAACAATTTCTGATGAAAAATCAAAAGGAAATACTAGTAAAACTACTCAAATTAAATATTTATCAAACACAAATGATGGTTTAGATGTTGGTTACGATGCAGGATATTTTGATGGTGGACAATCAAAAGTGGGTGTTTACACTAAATTAGCAGACGGAACTTATAACGATACCGATTTTATGTTACAATGTGTAAATAAAGAAAAAATTTCAGGAACAATAATTCCAGTAGGAATTAAAACTTCGGAAGCTAGGGAAGTTGTTTTTTCAGCAAAAGCGATGAATTTACCAGAAAATTTAAACGTTTATTTAGAAGATAAAGAAACGAATAAAGTAACGGAATTAAGCAACGGTGGCGAATATAAAGCGACAGTTTTTGGAGGTTCAGGACGTTTTTATGTACACACGAAAACTTCATCAAACTTAAATCCTGATACGATTGTTTTAAAATCAAAATTGAGTGTTTATAAAGCTAATAATTCACTTGTTATAAGTGGTTTAGAAGAAAAATCAACGGTTATTTTATACAATATGATTGGAAAACAAGTATTCAGAGAAGAAATAAAAAGTACAACAAAAATAGTTTCGTTACCAAGTTTAGCATCAGGAATTTATATTGTAAAAGTGCAATCTGGAGCAACTCAAATTAGTAAAAAAATTAGTATTCAATAAAATTAAAATTAATCCAAAATAGTTGAAATTTTAAAAATAAAAAAAGATGAAAGAAATTAATAAGGAGTCAAACATAGACCGTAAAGAAGCCTTGAAAAAAATCGGTAAATACGGAAAATACACCGCATTAACGGCTTTAGGAACGTATTTAATTTTGAATCCGCAAAAAGCACAAGCTCAAAGCCCTGTAAATGCTCCTGAAAATCCAGGTTCAGGGTTTTAAAAAATAATAGTTTTTATTTTTAGTTTGTTTGAAGGGAGAATTGCTATTACTAAAACGAGTTGTCATTTTGACAACTCGTTTTTATTTTCACTTTATAGGTTCTTAAAATTAAATGACTTTGTGTATTTTTGATAAATGAAATATCATAAATTTAATTTTTTCAGATACACCTATTGTGAGTTCGAATCGAAAGAAATCACTTTTTTTGAAGGAAAATCGGCTCATTATCAAAGTAAATCGGGAAGTTTGTATTTTTATACTGATAAAGGCGTATTTCGATATTCAAATCATTGGGGAAGAGTCGCTAATTGTCGCTGGAAAATTCAAGGAATTGAACACTATAAAAGCCAAGATTATTATGTCGGTTTTGCCAATTGGAATGATTTTTATCCGCTAAATAATACCGATAAAGTTTTTTATCTAGAAGTAGATTATCCTGAAAAACAAGCTAAAATTCAACGTTTAAAAAAAGAAGAAACAAATAATTGTTTTTTAATGACTTCTGAATTTGCACATCAACGTTTAAAACAAATTCAAATCCTATTTAAAGAATATAAATGGGCAACTTATTTTGAGCAAGATATCGATATTTTAAGAGAAATTATCATCGATAAATTAAGTACAACTAATAAAACAATTCAAGAGCTAAAACAAGAATTAAAATAGATTTAAAAGAAGCGTTAAAAAAAGACTTAAAATTATTTTTTAGCATAAATTTTATTAATACCGACATTAAAACCCAACCTAAAATCAGTTTCTTTTCCTAATCGATGAATGGCAACCTTTCCTAACGAAATTTTACCAAATTCACTATAAGTAATACGTTCATCATTTAAATATAATTCACCGCTAAATAATTTTTTAGTAGCATAGATACTGTTATTTTTGATGTTATTATTCGTATATTGATAGGCGTTTATAGATAAAATATACTGGCTATTTGTATAGCTACAATAAATGCCATGAACATCCCAAAACATATAGTAATTTGTCTTTTTTATTTCTCTATCAGGCTTGCCTAAAATGTGTACTAAAGTCGTATAATTGGTAGGAAAAACAAGGAGTGTTTCGTTTATGGTAATAAAATCAATATCACATTTAATGATTATTTTTTCAGCTTTTTTCTTTTTAAAGAAATCAAGTAACTTAGAAGTTTTTATCAAGCTAATAAAGTTGTTTAGTTAAGTAATTTGCGAATTTAAAGAATAAATTTTAACTTTTAATTAAATTTATTCTTCAGATATAAAATCATTCAAAATCATTTAAAAATAGTTGAAAAATGAGTATTACAAGAAACATTAAATGCCCTAATTGTGGCGTATTTAATACAAATAAAGAGTATTGTGAAAATTGTAATACTTTAATTTCTTATCAAAAAAAGAGAGCTTTAAAAGAAGAGGAATTTGTTGCCAATCAGGTTAAAGAAGCAAAAAAAGCATTGGAAAATCCGAATTTAGCAACACGTTTAAAAAAACATCCATTCTTTTTATACAGAGTTGCAGGCTGGATTTTATATGCCGCTTTTTTAGTCGTCAGTTTAATAGGAGCAGGCTTGGCTTGGGCAATCGCAATGCTCGCCGCAGGATAATTATGAAAAAAACATGAAAAATCTACTTGAAATATATGTAATATTTTCTGCAATTCTTGGAAGTAGTATTTATATTGCTCAAAAAAAAGCCGTTAAATTACCCGAAATTATTAATTTTTATGTCAATGATTTTTTAATAATTCCTATCGTTTTAATGATTAGTTTATATGTTTTACGTTGGAGTAAAAATGATAAAAAATATCAACTTCCTCTTTGGATTATACTGTATTGTAGTGGTTTATATGCCGTTATTTTTGAATATTTTTTACCCAAAACACATCCACGATATACAGCAGATAGCGTAGATGTGTTATTGTATTTTTTAAGTGGATTTTTGTTTTTTATGCTTCAAAAAATAGACGAAAATAATCAGAAAAAAAATAATTAAAAAACACGTGCTTTTTTAAATTTGAAGCTTCTTTTTTTCTTTTTCTAAACGAATAATATTTCTTTTTATTTGCTGATAAATAACATCTTTAACTTCAGCATACGAAATATTGTAACGACGTTTTACAGTGTTAATATTCGAAGGGAAATTAGCTAAAATACTATCATAATACGCGTTTAATTTCTGTTTTGAAGGAAGTTTATAGTGCAATCGAATTTGAAAACGACGCAATAAAGCAGTGTCAATAATATCAATATGATTGGTCGCTCCAAGCAACATTGCGCTGTCCGATAAATTATCAATTTGTTGAATTAACGTATTAACCAAACGCTTCATTTCTCCCGAATCTTTGGTGTCGTAATCGCGAGTTTTACCAATGAAATCAAATTCATCAATAAATAAAATAGCATTTTCGTAAGAGGCATTTTTGAAAACATCAGCAATGTTTTTTGCCGTTTCTCCTAATTTAGAAGATACAAATCCGCCTAAATTTAACGTAATGACTTTTTTATCTAATGCCTTTCCGATAGCATTCGCCGTAGCTGTTTTTCCACATCCTGTATGTCCGTGTAATATGATTTTATTATCAACAGGAATATTAAACTTTTGAAGTGCATCAATATAACTAAACTCTTCTATTAATTGATCAATCTTACTTCTTGTTTTCTTGGTTAAATGAAGTTCTTCCAAGGATAAAACGTCATTTTTAGTTTTTAACGTTGTTTTTTGATACGCCATTTTATTACTTTTTTGTAAAGATAATCTCTTGATTTTTAATTTTAAGGATTCTAAAGAAAAACAGTCCTAAAATAGGATATTTTTGTATTTTTATCCCGAAGGAAAATAGCAATATACGTTATTTGAATATTTAAAAACATTGCCTTAAAAAATGGAATTAAACTTAACAAAACCAATTATATTTTTTGATTTAGAAACCACAGGAATCAATATTGCAAAGGATAGAGTCGTAGAAATTGCTATTTTAAAAGTATTTCCAAACGGAACTAAAGAAAGTAAAACATGGTTAGTAAATCCTGAAATGGAAATTCCTTTAGCATCGTCAGAAATCCATGGAATTACCAATGAAAAAATAGCCAATGAACCTACCTTTAAACAGTTAGCGCCAACCATTAATGAAATGATTGCTGATGCTGATTTAGCAGGATTCAACTCTAATAGATTCGATATTCCTGTATTAGCCGAAGAATTAATGAGAGCTGGCATCGATTTTGATATGACAAATAGAAAAGCGATTGATGTTCAAGTAATTTATCATAAAAAAGAACAGCGAACTTTAAGTGCTGGATATCAATTTTATTGCGGAAAAGAACTCGTAGGAGCACACGGAGCAGAGGCGGATACAAATGCAACCTACGAAATTTTATTAGCACAATTAGATAAATATAATGATATCGAAAATACGGTATCGGCTTTAAGTGATTATTCAAGTCATGGAAAACGTGCCGATTTTGCAGGTTTTATTTTGATGAATGATAACGATGAAGAAATTTTTTCATTCGGTAAATATAAAGGACGTACCGTTGTGGAAGTTTTTAAAGAAAATCCAGGATATAATGCTTGGATTCAAAATGCTGATTTCCCACTTTATACCAAAAAAGTATTGCGTGACATCAAAAAAAGAATGGTTGTGCCAAAAAAGAAAATGAGCGATACTGAAAAATTACAAGCCTTACAGCAAAAATTTAATTTAAGATAATATCCTAAAAAATAATACTTTCTAAATAGGAAGTTTATATAAAAAAAATAAAAAATGTTTACAGAATACAGTAATTTACCAGAAGATTCAAGAGTTTGGGTATACCAAGCCGATAGAGCATTTAGCATCGAAGAAGTAGAATATATTTGTGCAAAAGCGATTCTTTTTATTGATAGTTGGACACGTCATGGCGAAGATTTAAAAGGATCATTTACCTTAAAATACAATCAGTTTTTTGTGCTCGGTGTTGATGAAAGCTTTAATGCTGTTTCTGGTTGTGCTATTGATGCTTCAGTTCGTTTTATCAAAGAATTAGAAGACGAATTAAGAATCGATTTAATGAATAAAATGAATGTATCTTTTAAAAAGAAAGACAGCATTAAAGTTGTTAAATTACCAACATTTCAAGAATTAGCAAAAGCAGCAAAAGTTACCGCAGAAACAGTTGTTTTCAATAATATGGTGGCAACTAAAAAAGATTTTGAAACCAATTGGGAAGTTACTGCCGATAAAAGTTGGCATCAACGATTTTTAGTATAAGATAAATACTTAAAATTCACAAAAAATAAGAAAGCACAGGTTTTACAAAAATATAAAATTTATAAAATTTTGTAAAAAGTGTAAAAAAGTGTAAAAAGTACGCAGAAAGATTATGAAAAAGATACTTACAATACTTGTTTTTACTTGTATTCAGTTTATACAAGCACAGCAAACAGGTATTTCAAAAACGCCAATACTTAACGATCCATTATCTGTAAAAGATGTTGAGAGTCAACAAAAATGGGTAGATGCTATTTTAAATTCCATGTCTATTGATGAAAAAATAGGACAGTTATTTATGATACAAGCCTATTCTAATAAGGGTGAAAAACATCAAAATTTTATTACCAATATGATAAAAAAGTATCATGTTGGTAATTTAATTTTTATGCAAGGTACTCCAGACAAACAAGTTGCGTTGAATAACAAATATCAGGCAGTTTCAAAAGTGCCGTTATTAATTGGTTTTGACGGAGAATGGGGATTGGATATGCGTTTAAAAAATACGTATCGTTTTCCTTGGAACATGACTTTGGGAGCAATTCAAGATGATAAATTACTCATAGAAACAGGGAAAAGAATTGGTGAACACTGTAAAAGAGTAGGGATTCATATTAATTTTGCTCCAGTGGTCGATATTAATACAAATCCGAAAAATCCGATTATTGGAAACCGTTCTTTTGGTGAAAATAAAGAAAATGTAACCCGAAAAGCCATCGCTTTTACCAAAGGAATGCAAAGCGTTGGTGTATTGGCAAATGCAAAACATTTTCCAGGTCATGGTGATACCGCTACCGATTCGCACCTAACATTGCCTACTATTCATTTTGATGAACAACGCTTAGATTCTATTGAATTATATCCGTTTAAAAAAATGTTTGAAAAAGGTGTAGCCAGCGTTATGACGGCACATTTAAGCATTCCAGCATTAGAACCGAATGTGAAATTACCTTCATCATTATCAAAAAATGTTGTAACTGATTTATTACAAGAAAAATTAGGATTTAAAGGCTTAATAATTACCGATGGCTTAAATATGAAAGGAGCTGCAAATTATTCATCGCCAGCAGCTATCAATGTTGCCGCAATTTTAGCAGGTAACGATCTGTTATTAATTCCTCAAGATATTCCAGAAACAATTCGTTTACTAAAAGATGCTGTATTAACAGGAAAAATTACCGAAAATCGCTTAAATCATTCCGTAGAAAAAATATTAAAAGCAAAGTATTTAGTAGGGCTTGATACGTATAAACCTATTGAAACTCAAAATATAATTTCGGATATTAATTCGCCTTATGATGAAGTATTACATCGGAAATTAATAAAAAATGCCATCACCGTTGTGAAAAATAACGATACTATTTTACCTATCAGAAATCTGAAAAATAAAAAAATAGCTTACGTATCTTTAGGTGATGATAGCGGAAAACCATTTGTGAATATGTTGAAAAATTACACGAAAGTAGATGTTGTTTCAGCAGATAATTTAAGCCTATTATTGCAAAAACTTCAACAATATAATTTAGTAATTGTTGGGTTCCATAAATCGAATAAAAATCCGTGGAAAGGATATCAATTTTCACATAAAGAAGTTACTTGGTTGCAAGAAATCAGTAAAAATAATAAGGTTATTTTAAACGTATTTGCAAATCCGTATAGTTTATTGAAGGTTAACTCTTTTGAAAATATAGAAAGTGTCGTTGTTTCATATCAAAATAGTGTTTTATCGCAAGAATTATCGGCACAAGGATTGTTCGGAGCCTTCGATTTAAAAGGAAAACTACCCGTTTCAATTCATCAAAATATAAAAGAAGGAACAGGTATTTTTATAAAAGGAATGAATGTTTTTCAATATACAATTCCTGAAGAAGCAGGCGTATCATCAGAAAAATTAGCCATAATAGATAAAAGAATTGATACTATTTTGATGAAAAAAATGGCACCTGGAGGACAAATTTTTGTCGCTAAAAATGGAAAAGTAATCTATCATAAAAGCTTCGGATTTCATACTTTTTCAAAAAAAAAAGCTGTTAAGAAATCAGATATTTATGATTTAGCTTCTCTAACCAAAATTTTAGCTTCTCTGCCGATGATAATGAAAGCCGAGGAAGAAAAAAAAATAAGTTTATACGCTAGTTTAGGCGATATTTTACCTAGATATAAAGATTCAAATAAAGATACTATTTTATTAAAAGAAATACTATCGCATTATGGACGTTTGCGTTCTTGGATTCCTTTCTACTTACGTACGAAAGATGAAAAAACAGGTAGAAATGATACTAAATATTATCGAAATAAACGCTCAAAAGATTTTAATATCAAAATAGCGAATCATCTTTATATGAAAAATAGTTATAAAGATTCGATTTATAAACAGATTGTAGATGCCAAACAACGTAAAAAAAGAGGCTATAAATATAGCGATTTAGGTTATTATATGTTTAAAGAAATTATCGAATTAAAGTATAAAGAACCTTTAAATATTTTAGTAGATGATTTTTTTTACAGTGGATTAGGAGCTGATAGAACTACATATTTACCACTCGAAAAATTTTCTAAATCTGAAATTGTACCTACCGAAAGAGATACGTATTACCGAAATCAATTAGTCCACGGCTATGTGCATGACATGGGAGCCGCCATGATTGGAGGTGTTGGAGGACATGCAGGCTTATTTTCAAATGCCAATGATGTGGGGAAAATTATGCAATTATATTTGCAAGGTGGAAATTATGGCGATAAAAAATATTTAGCCTCTGAAACGATTGATAAGTTTAATAAACGCTATTATCAAGATAGAAAAGTACGTAGAGGTTTAGGGTTCGATAAACCACAATTAAACCCTAAAATCAAGGCAACTTGTGGCTGTGTTTCCGATACCAGTTTTGGACATAGTGGTTTTACAGGGACTTATACTTGGGTAGATCCTGCCACTGATATTGTGTATGTTTTTCTATCAAATAGAGTGTATCCAACGATGAGAAATAGAGGACTTATTAAAAGTAATATCCGAACAAAAATTCAAGAAGATATTCAGAATGCTATTTTGATGCAAGACTAAATATTTAAGAATATTTAAGAATATTTAAAATAATTGCAAAATTATTAATGCGTAAAAGCGTATGTTATAATATTTGCTCCCATTTTTAATGCTTTTAATCGTATTTCTTCAGGATCATGATGAATTACTTCATCTTCCCAACCATTACTTAAATCACTTTGATAATCGTAAAAAACAACCAAACGTCCCTTGTGAAAAAGTCCAAATCCTTGTGCTGGTTTTGCATCATGTTCATGAATTTTAGGGAGTCCATTATCAAAAGAAAAATTTTGATGATAAATAGGATGTTTATTCGGTATTTCTTTAAAATCGAGGGAAGGAAACACTTTTTTCATTGCCTTTCGGATATATGGATTTAAACCATAATTATCAGAAATATGTAAAAATCCTCCAGCAATTAAATAATTTTTAAGATTGATAGCTTCTTGTTCAGAAAAAAATATATTTCCGTGTCCTGTAATAAAAATAATTGGATAATTTTGGATTGTATCATCTTCAAGTGTTGCAGTCTCAATTTTTGAATCAATAGCAGTATTGCTATTCGAATTGCAAAATCTAATTAAGTTAGGTAAAGCTGTTGGGTTTGCGTACCAATCACCGCCTCCTTTATATTTTAAAACGGCTACTTGTTGTCCAAAAATACTAATGCAATGTATAAAAAATAAAAAAAGTAAGATGTTTTTTGTGTTTTTCATGTAGAATATACGTTTATAGTTTCTAAATGTAAGCTATAAAAAGAATAAAAAAAAACATCAATAGTATCACTATTGATGTTTTTAAAATATAACACTCCTCTTTTTCATTATTAAGAAAACTTAATAACTTTTTTAAAATTGTAAAAAACCCTTTCAAAGTTTCTGATACAAATTTACTAGAATAAATACAAAAAGAGTGTTAAATCATCCAGATTGGGTGATTTCGAACCATTTTTAGCTAAAAATTTAACTATTTTTTTAAAAGTTGTTCCTTTTTAAATTGAACAGGAGTATATCCTGATAGTTTTTTGAAAACAGTAAAAAAAGTCGATTTTGAATTAAAACCAGATTCTAAACCAATTGAGGTAATTGTATAATTTGAATAATTAGCATCAAGTAAAAATATTTTTGCTTGTGCAACTTTCTTTTCATTAATATAATCGGTAAAAGATTTGTTCGCCACATTATTGATAATCAATGAAAGTGTACTTGAACTCAATTTAATATCTTTTGATAAATTTTGTAAGGTATATTTAGCTAATAAGAATTTTTTATGATTATTAATAAAAGTATCAATTTCTAAGAATTGTTCTTTTTGTTTGGCTAAAGAATTTTTTTCAGTATTTGAAGCAACCGTTTCAGCAGGTGCGCTGGTGGTTATTGGTTGATGATTTACAGTAGAAATGGGGAGAATTAGAGGTATTTCTTTTAATGTCTCCTTTAATTCTGATTTTTTTAATTCTTCTAACTTTAAGTTTATTAATAATGATTTTCTAATTTGTTTACGTTCTTTAGAAATTCTTAATTGTCTTAATCCCTGATAACCGACCCAGTAAATAAGTAATGTTGTGTAAACTCTAAGTGGATAATAGGAGAAAATAAAGCTTGTAAAGTTTAATTTAATTTTGATACCAAGGGCAAATAACCATAATACATAACCGACAGCGGTTAGTTTAAAAAAAGTATGTAGCCATTTTAGACTATCAAAAGTAAGTATTTTAGACCTAATTTTTTCTTTTCTATTAAGGACAAAAAAGGAATATGAAAAAATAATTAAAGAAACCAATAGGCTGATTCCTTCTTCGAAAGAACTATATTGTTCGTATATGCGATTTAATTTTTCAGGAGCATCATCAACATTGTAATTATACATAAAAATAACTTGTGTAATTACAATTACTAAAAACATGGGAAGTATTATTTTTAATAAATTGTACGATTTTTTAGCGATTTTTAAATAATGAATTAAAAACATATATAAAAAGGGCATCGCTAAAAAGTGCCAAGGAATTTGCAGATAATTTAAGGTAAATTTATGTTGTAATAAATTTCGTTCTAATCCCCATGATTGAATATTATTTAAAGAAATAACAAAAATTAATAAATTTAAATAAAGCATGCTTTTTTCTCTTCCGTTCTTAGAACAAAGAAGAATGATATTAAACGCAAAACCATGTAAAGCACTAACAATTAAGAATAAATCGAATATATCTTTCGTATTCACTAGGAAATTTTGGGTTCAAATATACAGTTACTGATGCATAAAACCAATAGTCTGCACTACATTTAAACCAGCAGTTTCGGTACGTAATCGATTTTGTCCTAAAGAAATAGGTTGAAAATTAAGGTTTAAACATTTTTCTATCTCTTTTGATGAGAAATCACCTTCAGGACCGATTAAAATTGTATAGTTCGCATTTTTATCGGTACTATTTTTTAATAATTTTTTTTCAATATTTTCTTCACAATGTGCAATAAATAGTTGTTCTGAAGTAAAATCTTGTTTTAAAAATTCTGATAATTTTATAGGATTATTCAGTTTTGGCAAGGTAAACTGTAAGGATTGTTTCATTGCTGATTGTACAATTTTATTCAATCGTTCAATTTTAATTATTTTTCTTTCAGAATTATCACAAATAATCGGCGTAATTTCATCAATTCCGATTTCAGTTGCTTTTTCTAAAAACCATTCCAATCGATCATTATTTTTGGTTGGTGCAATGGCAACGTGCAGATAATAATTACGATTATTTGGTTTTTCCTGATAGTTAACAACAGTTGTAAGACATCTTTTATCATTAGCAATTGTTATTGATACCGAAAATAAAAAACCAGCGCCGTTTGTTATGTGTAAAATATCGCCTTCTTTTTTTCTTAAAACGCGTACAATATGTCTACTTTCTTCTTTATCAAAAGTAATTTGTTTGGTTGCTGTGGTAATATCAGGATTAAAAAATAACTGCATTATAAATCAAGTTTATAGGTTCTTCTTCTTTTGTGCGTTGTCGGATCAAAGTCTTTCCAAATTTGATGGATTGCGGTATTATCTTCTAATTCAGGCGTTCTGATACAATTTATGATGCCTTTTTTAGCAAAAGTTTCACAATATTGTTTAAAAATAATAGCAATAACGCCTTTATTTTGATATTCAGGAGCAACACCTATTAGGTAAAAAGTAACATCTTTAGAATTTTTACGAGCATTGAGTAGGTGAAAAATTCCGAAGGGAAAAAGTTTTCCATTTGCTTTTTGTAATGCTTTTGAAAAAGAGGGCATTACAATAGCAAAGGCGACTAATTTATCATTTTTATCGACTACGAATTTTATATATTCAGGATTGATAAAACTGATGTATTTCTCTTTAAAATGTTGAATTTGTGCGTCGGAAATAGGCACATACGTTGATAATTTCGAATAAGATTTACTAAACAATTCAAACATTTCATCAACATAAGGCATTATTTTTTTTGTAGAAGTAAAATCGAGTGGTTTTAAGCCGTAACGTCTTTGAATTAAGCGACTTGCTTTTCCATATTTTACGTCATCTACATTTTTAAAAAGGAATTTACTTTCTAGATATTCTTTTTCTTTTAGGAAGCCTAATTGTTCAAAATGTTTGGCATAATACGGATGATTATACCAAGTAATCATGGTTCCGATATGGTCAAAACCTTCGACTAATACGCCTGTTTTATCTAAATTATTAAATCCAACAGGACCTTCAATAAATTTTAAATTGTGTTTTCGTCCAATTTCTTTTACTTTTTCAAGTAATGCTTGGGTAACTTTTAGATTATCAATAGCATCAAACCAACCGAAGCGTATTTTTTTGATGCCTTGTTTTTCAATTTCATACGTATTGATAATAGCAACGACACGTCCGACAATTTTATTATTTATCAAAGCGATAAAAAAATGTGCTTTAGCGTATTCAAAAACGGGATTTTTATCTTTGTCAAAGATATCAACTTCATCATTAATAATAGGCGGCACCCAGTTTTTGTTATCTTTATAAAGAGAAAAAGGAAACTTTACAAATTGTTTCATTTCCTTTTTAGAAAATATTTCTTTAATTTCAATCATGAAACAAAGGTAGTATTTTTAATTATTTCTCTTCTGATTTTTTTGCGTCTTCTTGTTTCTCTTCTTGCTTTTCGTCTTGCTTATCTTCTTGTTCTTGTTTCTGATTTTCTTCTTCTTCTTTAAGTAAATCTTCTTCTAAGTCTTTGATTTCTTTTTCAAGTTTCAGGCGTTCTTTTTCCTTTTCTTTGGCTTGTTTTTCTTGAGCTTTTATGAATTCTTTTTCTTGTTTCAGGCGTTCTTTTTCTTTGTTTTTGCTTTCTTTTTTAGCTTTCTTTTTGGCTTTTTTATCAGCTTTTCGTTGTGCTTTACTAGTTTTTTTCTTTGCTTTTTTGTCCTCTTTGGTAATTACATCAATTAATGATTTTGAACGTTCTCTTCTTGGTTTTTCGATGGTTATTTCTTCTTCATTTTCACCATCTTTTACGATTACTTTTAGAGTATCTTTCTTTTTAAAGAGTCCTTTAATTTTGGCGATAAAACGTCCGAAGAATCCTTTATTTTCATCATATTTTATATCTTCTTGTTCTTCAATTTTATTACCAAATTCATCAACTTCAATAAATTTATCTTTGTGTTTATTTATTCGATAGGATGCTCCAATAGCGGTGTATAATCCTAGTTCTTTCTGTTCTAAAATCCCTCTAACTGAAGCATTAAATTGTAAGTTTTCGCTAAATAGATAGGCGGCACCAATTCCTACATTTGTTTTATTTTTCTTTGGATTAAAAACTCCTTGGATTTCTGCAAATCCCGACCAATAATCGTTAAAATTTCGGGTAGCGGTAACAATGTAGGAGTATTCTGAAAAATCAGTACCAATATTATCGTAATATAAATTGGTGATTACGTATAATTGGTCTGAAAATTCATTTTGAAGTAAAATTCCAGCCTTCGGACTAATACTTTCTTGTTGATGATAGCCGTTTAAAACACTTCCAAAATTAGCTCCTGCATAGATTCCAACATGTGGAATCCATCTTTTAAAATCGAAGGCGTATCTTTTTCTCCAGCTTCTAATTTCTTCTTTTTTATTTTCGTATTTTGGAGCGTATACTAAATATTTAGCTCCTAGCGTCAATTTGCTTAATCCTATTTGATTATAAGAGGATTCAAAAATATTTTTAAATGCAATTTTATCTCTTTGGAAGGAGGTATTTACATTTAATTCTAATTTTTCGGTAAAAAAACTGGTTCTAAATAATAAATTTAGTCCTAAGGCTTCAGGATTACTAAAAAGTGGAATTGGATTTGTTTTTTTTAAAAAAATGCTAGATTCAAATTGATATACGCCTAAACCAACACTGTATGGGCTTTGCGAAAATCCTGGGCGATTTGAGTTTATAACCGTTGTATATTGAGCGTTTACAGCTATGGAAGTACAAAAAACAAAAAGTAAAAGGAGTTTTTTTATCATGTTATAAAATCAATTTATACAAAAATTATACAATTACTACAAACATACATAAAATACAATTTACAATTAAATATAAGTTTTGTAAAGTCTTAACGCTTCCTTTTAGTTCAAATTGTTATTTTTGATTAATTTTTTATTAAAATTTATGATGATACATTTAAATGAAGCTGGACCTATGAATTTTTTAAGAACAATATTAATACTAGTACTAATTTATTATACGGGTAAATTTCTAATGAAATTATTTGGACCTTATCTCCTTAAAAAGGCGGTTGATAAAGTTCAGAAAAAAGCGAAACAACAGTTTAACAATCAGCAACAAAATCAGCAAAACCGATCATATAATCAACAACAAAACGATGTTGAAATAGGAAAAACGGTGGTTGATAAAAAGCCAGAAAATTCCTCAAAAAACATCAGAAAAAGTAATGATTCGGTGGGTGAATATGTTGATTTCGAAGAAATAGATTCGTAAAACACTAAAATAACACGACAAAAAAATAAGCATTCATATCTTATGAATTATAAAAAATTGATTCCCTATGCAATAACATTGGTTGTTTTTGCGATTATATCGTTGTTGTATTTCAATCCTGTTTTAAGCGGAAAACAGCTCAAACAAGGCGATATTACGCAGTTTATAGGAATGTCTAAACAGGTAAAAGAGTATCGAATTGAAAAAAATGAAGAACCATATTGGCTAGGAAATGCGTTTAGCGGAATGCCTGCATATCAGGTTAGTGCGTATTATCCGAACGATTTTGTGCGTTATATTGATAAAGTAATTCGTTTTTTACCACGCCCGGCCGATTATTTGTTTTTATATTTCTTCGGATTTTTTATCTTATTAACGGCTTTAAAAGTAGATTGGAAATTAGCCATTTTAGGAAGTTTATCCTTTGGTTTTTCTACGTATTTAATTATTATTTTTGGTGCGGGACACAATGCAAAAGCCCATGCAATCGGTTATATGCCGATGGTAATTGCAGGTGTTTTATACATCTTTAGAAAAAAATATTTGTTAGGATTTGTCTTAACTTCTTTGGCGATGGCGTTAGAAGTGTACACAAATCATCCACAAATGACCTATTATTTAGGTTTTTGCTTATTAATTTTGGCAATTGTTGAATTTATTGAAGCATTTAAAACCAAAAATTTATCGGTATTTGCAAAACAAGCCGTTATTTTAATTGTAGCGATGGCGATTGGTTTGGGCGTAAATTCGACTCGATTATTATCGATGAAACAATACAGCGATTTTAGTACGCGTGGAAAATCGGCATTAACGATTAATCCAGATGGTTCTTCAAAAGAAAAATCAACGGGATTAGATAAATCGTATATCACAGAATATAGTTACGGAATTGCTGAAACTTTTAATTTGATAATTCCTCGTTTTATGGGCGGTGGAACTGTTGAAGAATTGAATTCAGATTCTAATTTTTATCAAACTTTAGAAAAAAATGCAGGTAGAAATGTTGCTAAAGAATATTCAAAACAAGTTTTAACCTATTGGGGAACACAACCAATTGTAGAAGCTCCCGCATATATTGGAGCAATTTTATTTTTCTTGTTCTTTTTAGGTGTTTTCTTGGTAAAAGGACGTTTAAAATATTGGTTAGTATCGGCAACTATTTTTTCAATAGTATTAAGTTGGGGGAAAAATTTTGCAGGAATCACTAATTTTTTTATTGATTATGTGCCATTGTATAATAAGTTTAGAGCAGTTTCATCGATTCAAGTAATTGCAGAATTATGCGTTCCTTTATTAGGTATTATTGCTTTACGTGATTTGTTTTCATCAAAAGTGACATCCGAAGAAAAAGAAAATGCTTTAAAAAATGCTTTTTATGTTTTAGGAGGAATTACTTTATTATTTGCACTTTTCGGATCTAGTTTATTTGCTTTTGAAGGATTAAGAGATGCGCAATATCAAGAATTACCAACTTTAATTGATGCCTTAATTGCTGATAGAAAAGCCATGTTATTTAATGACAGTGTTCGTTCTTTTTTATTGATTTTAGCTTCAGCTGTATTGTTGTGGTTTTATCTGAAAGGAAAATTAAAACAAGTACCTGTTATACTAATTTTAGGAGCTTTAATTATTTTTGATTTAGTTTCTGTTGATATTAAATACGTAAATAAAGAAGATTTTACATCGGCAAGAAAAGTTTTAAAACCATTTACAGCAACCCAAACTGATAAAGAAATTTTAAAAGATACGAGCCATTATCGTGTAGCAAATTTTAGCGTAAATCCTATGCAAGATGGAAGAACATCGTATTTTCATAATTCGATAGGAGGATATCATGCTGCTAAAATGAAGCGATATCAAGAATTATTTGATTATCAAATTTCTAAAAATAATATCGAAGTATTAAATATGTTAAATGCAAAATACTTTATTGTTGGCGATGATAAATTACAAGAAAATACTGACGCAAATGGAAATGCATGGTTTGTAAATAGTTTAAAAATTGTTACATCGGCAGATGAAGAAATAGTTGCTTTAGATAGTTTAAATACTAAAACATCAGCTGTAATTAATGGACGAGAATTAAAAAGAAGTCCACAAGGATATATGGATTATAATAATCTATTTAAAAAAGATTCAACAGCTACAATTTCATTAATTAAAAATGATGTTACAACGTTGGTTTATAAAACTGATACACAAGAAAATCAGTTTGCGGTGTTTTCAGAAATTTATTATAAAGATGGTTGGAATGCTTATTTAGATGGCGTTAAAACTGAACATTATCAAGTTAATTATGTACTTCGAGGTATGGAAATACCAAAAGGAAACCATGAAATTATCTTTAAATACGAGCCGAAAATAATACAAACAGGAAATAAAATTACGTTATTTTCATACGCTTTATTATTATTGATTCCGATGGGTTGGTTTTTTATCCGAAAGAAAAAAACTAAAAACTAAACTTAAAATTGTTGTTTAAATATTAAAAATGTACAAAAAACTTCCTAAAAAAAGATATCATCATACGCTAGAATTTTTAAAGAAAAATGTGCCTGCACCCGCAGTTATTTTAGATTTAGGTGTTCGGAATCCTTTTTCTGAAATAATGGAAGAAAATGGTTATACGGTTTATAACACCGAAGGCGATGATTTAGATTTGTTGCCAGAAATTGTTAAAAATTATAAAGTTGATGTTGTAACGGCTTTTGAAATTTTTGAACATTTAATAGCACCTTTTAATGTTTTAAGAGCTATTGAAACTACGAAAATTGTAACAACTGTACCTTTAAAATTGTGGTTTGTTGATGCATACAGAAGTAAAGATGATATGTGGGACAGACATTATCACGAGTTTGAAGATTGGCAATATGATTGGTTATTAGAAAAATCGGGTTGGAAAATTTTAGATACTAATAAATGGACAAGCCCTATAAATCAAATAGGAATTAGACCTTTTTTAAGAAAATTTACGCCTAGATATTACGCTGTGTACGCAGAAAAAGAGTCGTAAAAATATGAAAAAAGACATCAAAATAGGCAAGAGGATAGGAATGATTTTAGATAAAACATTTCCCCCTGATCCTAGAGTTGAAAACGAAGCAATTGAGTTATTAAAACAAGGACATCAAGTGTTTTTGTTTTGCTTAACTTACGGAAATCAAAAAAAAAATGAGTTTATAAGTGGCATTGAAGTAGTCAGATATTCATCAAATAAAATAGAATACAAATTATCGGCTTTAGCCTATACAATTCCGTTTTATTCTTATTTGATGAAAAATAAAATTGCTGATTTTTTAGAGCTTTATAAAATCGATGTAATTCATGTACACGATATAGTAGTTGCCGAAGCTGTCTTTTTAGCGAATAAAAAGCAACTTCCTGTAGTGTTAGATTTGCACGAAAATCGTCCGCAGATAATGAAGTTTTATCCGCATTTAAAAAAGTTTCCTGCTAATATTTTAATATCAGTAAAAAAATGGCAACGTAAAGAGGTTGAATTAATAAATAAAGCATCAAAACTGATTGTTGTAACCGAAGAAGCTAAAAAAGAGGTGTTAACCAGAACTCAAATAAAAGCTGAAAATATAGCGGTTGTTCCTAATACGGTTCGAAAATCTTTTTATCAAAATATTGAAACATCAGCTAAAAAAGATACAAATTTCAATCTATTATATATCGGGGATACGGGCGAAAGAAGAGGTTTGAAAACAGTTATAGAAAGTTTACCAGAATTACAAAAAAGTATTAAAAATATACGATTTATAATTGTTGGAAAAGTAAGTTCAGAACTTGAAAATATTGTAAATAAGTTAGCGTTAAATAAGGTAGTTGTTTTTGAAGGATGGCAAAACGAAAGTACTTTTCAACAATATATTATTGATAGCGATGTTTGTTTATCGCCTTTACATAGAAATATTCATCACGATACAACCTACGCAAATAAATTGTTTCAATATATGAGTTTAGGAATACCTTTGTTGGTTAGCAATGCAACAGCTCAAGAAAATTTAGTAAAACGTGTAAATTCTGGCTTGGTACATGAAGCCGAAAATATAGCCGATTTTACAGCAAAAATTTTAGAATTGTACAATAATACTTCTTTAAGAAAAACGTTAGCAATTAATGGAAAAGAGTTTGTAAATAACTCTTTTACTTGGGATAAAACATCAGAAGAATTAATTAATTTATATGCTAATTTATGAGTCTGTTTAAATTTAATTTGAAAAAAAAAATATCAGATAAAAAATAAAGAACCGCATCCGTCAACCTGAATTTATTTCAGGTTCGCATCCTAATTTGCCGAAGAAGTTCTCTTGTTGATGCGATGCTGAAATAAATTCAGCATGACGAGAAGTTAGTCTTTATTTTTAAACAGACTTTATAATTAATTTTATATATCATTTTTAATCTTTTATAATTTGAAAGTACTAATTATTACTTATTATTGGGTGCCTGCAGGAGGTTCAGGTGTACAACGTTGGTTGAAATTTGTAAAATATTTGCGAGATTTTAATATCGAACCTGTTGTTTACACTGTTGATGATGCGAAATACCCAATTATGGATGCATCTTTAAAAAGTGATGTTCCTGATAATTTAGAAGTTATTAAAAAAGGCATTTATGAACCGAACGATTTTTTAGCAATATTTAAAAAAAAGGAAACTAAAACAAGTGCTGGTTTTTTAAATCCGAATCCAACTTTTTTTGGAAAAATAGTACAATATATTAGAGCAAATTATTTTATTCCTGATGCTCGTAAATTTTGGATTAAACCATCAGTAAAATATTTAGAAAAATATTTATCAGAAAATAAAATTGATGCCATTATTACTACGGGCCCTCCGCATAGTTTGCATTTAATCGGCTTAAAATTAAAGAAAAAATTAAACATAAAATGGATTGCAGACTTTCGTGACCCGTGGACGGATATTGATTATTTTCATCAATTGCCATTAACTAAAAAAGCTATTAAAAAACATCATCAATTAGAACAGCAAGTTTTAAAAAATGCGGATGTAACGCTAGTAGTTGGCGAAACTATGAAAGAAAATTATAAAAAGTTTTCAAAAAATATTCATGTAATAACCAACGGATACGATTCATCAGAAAATGAAAAAAATAAGGTTGTTTTAGATGAAAAATTCTCGATAACGCATATCGGATTAATGAATTCAGATAGAAATCCGACTATTTTATGGAAGGCTTTAGCTGAATTATCCGAAGAAAATAACACTTTTAAAAACGATTTAGAGATAAAACTAATCGGTAAATTATCTGATGATGTAGTTGCTGATTTAGAAAAATATCAATTTAAAAATGTTCAAAAAATAAATTACGTTCCACATAAAGAAGTACAAAAATATCAACGTAATTCACAAGTTTTATTACTCGCTGTAAATAAAGTTCCTAGTGCTAAAGGAATTATAACAGGTAAAATTTTCGAATATTTACAAGCAAAACGCCCTATCTTAGCAATTGGACCTGAAGATGGCGATTTAGCAGAAATCTTAAAAAAGACCAATTCAGGAACTATTGTTGATTTTGATGATAAAGAAGCGATTAAAAAATCAGTTTTAAATTTGTATAATAGTTACAAAGAAAATAGGTTGCAAGTTTCTTCAAAAAATATCGAACAATACCATCGCAAAGCTTTAACTAAACAATTATCCGAAGTACTTAAACAATTAAATAAGCCCTTAAAAAATTCGTAATTCTTGAAAAAAATAGTCACTATATTAGGAGCCAGACCTCAGTTTGTAAAAGGTGCGGTGTTAAGCAGAGTCATAAAAAATCATCAAGAAATTGAAGAAATAATTGTGCATACAGGGCAACATTTTGATGCCAATATGAGCGCAGTTTTTTTTGATGAAATGCAAATTCCGAAGCCAAAATATAATTTAAATATTAATGGTTTAAATCATGGTGCGATGACAGGGCAAATGCTAGAAAAAATTGAAGAAATTTTAATCGCTGAAAAACCTGATGCAATTGTGGTTTATGGCGATACAAATTCTACTGTTGCAGGGGCTTTATCAGCAAAGAAATTACATATAAAAGTAGTGCATATTGAAGCAGGATTACGTTCGTATAATATGCAAATGCCCGAAGAAATAAATCGAATTATAACCGATAGAATTGCCGATTTATTAAGTTGCCCAACACAAGTTGCTATTGATAATTTAAAGCAAGAAGGTTTTGATAATTTAGCTATTAAAATTGAGCAACATGGCGATATTATGAAAGATGCTGTAGCGTTTTACGGCACTTTTTCCGAAGAAAAATCAACAGTTATTGCTGATTTAAACTTGACAAAAAATGAGTTTGTATTAGCAACTATTCATCGTCAAGAAAATACGGATGATAAACAAAAATTGACCAATGTTTTCTTAGGATTAGAAGAAATCAATAAATCAAAAAAAGTGGTAATGCCGTTGCATCCTCGGACAAAAAAAATGCTCGATTTATATGGTTTAAAACCGAATATCACTTTTATAAATCCTGTTGGTTATTTTGATATGCTCGAACTTTTAAAAAATTGTAATTTGGTCGTTACCGATAGCGGCGGACTTCAAAAAGAAGCCTTTTTTAATAAAAAATATTGCATCATCGCTAGAGAAGAAACCGAATGGACAGAGCTTGTAAGCAACGGATATGCTAAAATTACAGCTACAAATCCAAAGAAAATAACGACTGCTTATACCGAATTTTTAAAAGCAACAAAAGATTTTAAAGAAGAATTATACGGGAATAATGTTGGCGAAAAAATATATCAATCAATCATCAAATTAATAAATTCATAAATTGGGAATCGTATTAAGACAATCAATTAAAAACACCATAATTATCTATTTAGGATTTTTAATCGGTGGAATAAATACCATATTTTTATATGCTCGTTTTTTAAAAGATGAATATTATGGATTGGCAACCTATGTATTTGCCGCATCCAATTTATTAATGCCCGTTATGGCGTTAGGAATTCAATTTACGATTGTTAAATTTTTTTCCGCCTATAAAACTAAAAAAGAAAAAGATAGCTTTTTAAGTTCCATACTTTTTTTACCCTTATTAATAGCCTTGCCGATCGGTTTTTGTTGGGATGTTTTTCATAATTTAATTATGAGTTACATATCAAAAAGTAATATTGAAGGTAATTTAATTATCGAAAATTATACCATTTATATTTATATAATTGCCGTTTGCTGTGCGTATTTCGAAGTTTTTTATTCGTGGGCAAAAGTACAAATGCAATCGGTTTTTGGGAATGTTTTAAAAGAACTTTACAACAGAGTCGCTATTATGACCTTATTATTTGCTGTAAATTTTGATATCATCACCAAACAAGAATTTTTATATTATATGACCATTGCATATATTATAAGAACTTTTTTGATGCTTATTTATGCGTTTAAATTATACACGCCAAGCCTAACTTTTACTTTACCTTATAACTTTAAGGAAGTGTTACGTTATTCATTTTACATTGTTTTAGCAGGAAGTGCGGGGGCATTGGTTTTGGATATCGATAAAATAATGATTCCTGGAAAAGAAGGTTTTGCAACCGCCGCATATTACGGAGTTGCGTTGTTTATTGGAAGTTTTATCGAAGCGCCAAGCCGAGCAATGGGACAAATTTTACAACCATTAACATCAAAAGCTATCAACGAAAATAACGATAAAGAAACCAATAGTTTGTATCATAAAAGTGCGATTAATTTATTATTAATTGGTGGCTTATTTTTTATTTTGGTGAATTGTAATGTTGATGAATTATTTAAAATAATGCCCAATAAAAACTATGCTGGAGGTGGTTTAGTGGTTTTATTAATTTCAGGAGCAAAATTATTTATGATGTCTTTAGGAAATAACGGAGCAATTATTCAAAATTCAAAATTTTATAGAATTACCATGCCAATCGGAATAGGAATGGCACTTATGGTTACCTACTTAAATGTATTCTTTTATAATGATATCGGAATGGGAACAGAAGGTTTGGCACTAGCAACCCTATTAGCAGTCGTAACTTTTAACGCCTTTAAACTTTGGTTTGTACATCGTAAATTGAAAATGTTTCCATATACAATGAAAACATTACAAATGATTCTGATAATTATAATCCTGTTTTTAACTTTCTATTTCTGGAACTTTTCTATCCCTGAATTTTCAATAAAAAGTATTAGAATTGACCCAATTATTAATATCAGCCTAAAAAGTATTTTAATTATTTCTATCTATTTATTTGTAGTCGTTAAATTCTCAATATCAACACAAATGAATGATTTAATGAGCCGATTAATATCAAAAATTAATAGATAACAAAAATACACATCAAAAAAGAGGGCGAACACATAGGTTCGCCCCAACAAGAAGACATATTTTCTTATTTTTCATGTATCTTTAGCCTTAAAAAAAACTTCAAAAAAAGTTTAAAAAAGCTAAAAAAGAAGATGAATAAAATCAATACCAGAAAAGCTCTTAATCCTGCGTACAGAAAACACAAACCGCTAAGAAAAGAAGTAACCAATTTTATAACAGAATTACAAACCTGTATCAATGCCGTAAAATTAAGCGATGAAAATAACGAAAGTGAAGAACATATAAAATATCACTTTACAACGTTCTTTAAAAATACGTTCTACGCCAATAATTACATCAATACTAAAGATAGAATTGATTTAGCAATCTATACTGAAAATAACCCAAAATCGGAGGTTAGCGTACTTATTGAAGCCAAAAAACCAAGCAATAAAAACGAATTTCTAAAAGAAGATAATCTTAATAAAAAAGCATTACAAGAACTTTTATTATACTATCTGCGTGAACGAATAGACAATAATAATAACAGTATAAAACACCTTATCGCTACAAACGGATACGAATGGTATCTCTTTAAAGCAGAAGATTTTTATACCTATTTCTTCAAAAATAAAGCCTTACTAAAAGAATATCAAAACTTTAGAGACGGACTAAAAGATTCCTCGAAAAATGAACTATTCTACAACGAAATAGCTCAAAAATATATCGGCGAAATTCAAGATAAATTGCCTTTTGTATATCTGAATTTTGCTCAAACAAATTTCCAAAAGCTAAGCGATGCACACTTAAATACACTCTATAAAATATTTTCTGATGTACATATTCTTGGAAAAACATTCGGAAATGATAGCAATCAACTTAATAAAGCATTCTATAATGAATTATTACACATTATCGGATTAGAAGAAATTAAAGAAAAAGGTAAAAAAATAATCAATAGAAAAAAACAAGAAAATAGAGATTATGCCTCCCTTTTAGAAAATACAATATTCCATATTGAAGATAGAGATTATCTATCAAAAATAAAAAGTATTCCAAATAATAGCGATAAACAATTTAACGCAGGACTCGAACTTTGCTTAACTTGGATTAATCGAATATTATTCCTTAAATTATTAGAATCGCAATTAGTAACCTATCATCAAAATAATCAAAAATATCGATTCTTACATACCAAATTTATAAACGGATTTGATGACTTAAACGACCTTTTCTTTTCCGCTTTAGCAAAACCAATAGAACAAAGACACCCAAAATATAAAGACAAATATCAAGAAATTCCCTATTTAAATAGTTCCCTATTTGAAAAAAATACCCTAGAGAATGAAGCTTTTGAAATATCAGCGTTAAATAACGATGAAATTCAAATATACAATAACACCGTTTTAAAAAATTCCAAAGGAAAAAAACAACAAGGAAAATTACCAACTCTTGATTATTTATTCCAATTCCTTGACGCATACGACTTCGCAACTGACGGAAATGAAGGAATTACCGATGAAATTGAAACCAAAACATTAATTAACGCATCCGTACTTGGACTGATTTTTGAAAAAATAAACGGATACAAAGAAGGCTCATTCTATACTCCAGCATATATAACAATGTATATGTGTAAAGAAACTATCAGAAGAACCGTAGTTCAGAAGTTTAAAGAACAAGAAAAAAATAGCATTGAAACTTTTGAAGATTTACAAGCATATTGTAGCCAATTTTTTAAAGTTGATGATTTAAAACGATTAAATAATATCGTAAATAGTATCAAAATTTGCGACCCTGCCGTAGGATCAGGACACTTCTTGGTTAGTGCTTTAAATGAATTAATTGTTATCAAAAATGAACTCCGTATTTTAACCGATGCTAAAGGAATTTTATTAAATTGTGATATCGAAATTGTAAATGATGAATTGTATATCACAAACCAAAATAATGGACTCTTATTTGAATACAATCCGAAAAGTAAAGAAAGTACCAAAATACAACATACCCTATTTCATCAAAAACAAACTCTTATTGAAAATTGCTTGTTTGGCGTAGATATTAACCCAAATTCCGTTAAAATTTGCCGTTTACGTTTGTGGATTGAACTGCTCAAAAATGCCTATTATACACCAAAAAATACCTTACAAACACTACCAAATATCGACATTAATATTAAATGCGGAAACTCACTAATTAGCCGTTTTAATTTAAATGATGATTTAAAAGAGGCCTTTAATAATAAAGAACTTAACTATTCTTTTATAGATTACAAAAATGCCGTAGCCGAATACAAAGATACAAACGACAAAAATCGTAAAAAAGAAGTGCTACAAATTATTGAACAAGTTAAAAATAACTTTAAAAGTACACTCGATAACAGCTTTATTCAAAAATATCAGAAAATACAAGGAACTTTAATTAACGAACAAGAAAGACAAAAAAACTTAATCAATTTTGGCGAAAAAATTAAAAAATCCGAAAAAGACGAACTTAAAAAATTACAAATAAAAGCCCAAAAAGCATTCCAAGAAAAAGAAGAAATTACCAATAATGCAATATATCATAACGCTTTTGAATGGCGTTTTGAGTTTCCTGAAGTATTATCCGAAGATGGAAATTATATCGGTTTTGATGCCGTTATTGGGAATCCGCCGTATGGTGTTTCTATAAAAGGAAAACAAAGAGAACATCTTGTAAAAAATATTATAAAAGTACCTGATTTTGAAATATATTATTGGTTTATTGAAAGGTCTTATCAAATATTAAAAACTAAAGGAAATGTATCTTATATTGTTCCTAATACAATTTTATTTAATGTTTTTGCTCAAAATTATCGTATAAATTTATTTGAGAAATGGAGTATTAATGAAATTTTAGATTGTACAGATATAGATATTTTTGATGAAGCAACTGTGAGAACAATAATTTTTCAATTTCAAAAAGATGGAGAACATAATAATTTATTATATAAAAGAACCAATGAACTAAAAGAATTTAAAGAGTTTTACGATAGAAATATTGAAAAAATTGATAAAGAAACAACAATAGCAAATAATCAGAATTGGAGTTTAATATTTAAATTAGATAAAGAGGTTTTAAAATTAATTTCAAAAATAAAAAACGATACAACTAAATTAGATAAATTATTTCCAGATGTAAGTCAAGGACTTATAGCTTATGATAAATATAAAGGACAATCAAAAGAAGTGATACAAAATAGAGTATTTCATTCTTTAGAGAAAACTAAAGAAACTCATAAAAAATGGTTATATGGTTCTGATGTTACAAGATATTCTGTTAAATGGAATGAAAAAGAATATATAGAATATGATAGTGGTATTGCAAACCCAAGGAATCCTAAATTTTTTAAAGGTAAAAGAATTTTAATTCGTGAAATAACTAATCCTAGAATTTTTTCAAGTTTAACAGATTTAGAACTTTATAATGACCCATCAATTTTAATTATTAAAGAAAATAAAGAAAATTTTAAAATAGAAGTATTACTTGCAATTTTAAATTCTAAGTTAGCTACTTTTTATCATTTTAATTCATCACCAAAAGCAACAAAAGGAGCTTTTCCTAAAATATTGGTTTATGATATAAAAAACTTTCCAATAAAAGAAATATCAGAAAAAGAGCAAACGCCATTTATAGAAAAAGTAGATAAAATATTATCGATAAAAAAGGAAAATCCTGAATCGGATACGAGCGTTTTAGAAAAACAGATAGACCAAATGGTTTATAAATTATATGGTTTAACGGCTGATGAGGTTGCTATTGTGGAGGGTTTCTAGCTAAAATTTTTTAAAAAACCTCTTTGTTAAAATCAAAGAGGTTTTTTTTATAGTTAGAGTTGAATTTCGTTGTTTTGTAATAATTCTAAAATAATTGGTTTTATTTTATTGAAATCATCGCCTGATTTTATTTTTTGATGATATTTTATTTTAATGATTGCTTTATCGAAATCGGATAATTCATTGGCAGTTGTTACGGCACACATTACGGACTTAGGGCAATATTTTAGGCTACTATGTCCTAAACCTAAAAGGTGTCCTATTTCATGATATGTTAATTCGATATTCGTATTTTCTATCCAAATTCTACCTTTAGTAATAATTTTTTCATTTTGCGGATTTTCTTGTTTCCAAGTAGTTGTAGCGTATCCTTTGGTATTTTGGTCGGTTATATATCTTGGGATATCTTTCCATGTTTTTCCGACATTTTTTTTATTGGTTATAAGTAGGTGTACATTTGCGTTTTCAAAATCGTTTACGATTTTAATATTCATTCCATCGCTGAATAGTTTATTATAATTTCCGATTATTTTTTGTATATTTTCTTTGTATTCTTTAGTGATATTTCCGTCTAAGAAGAGTCGTATTTCTTTTTTCCATTTCAGATTTTCGGTATCAATAGCGACTTTTTGATATTCTTTTATTAGTTCGTTTTGTTTTTGGTTTAATTTATTTTGATTAATTTCATTTTCATCAATTTTACTAAAAATAGTTCCTTTATTACAAGAACTTATCAATAAAATGATTGCTATTTTGAGTATAATTTTTGTTATAATTTTCATGTTTTTGCTTGATTATTAGTTTGATATTATTGTTTTTATTTAAACAGGCTCTAATAATAAACGATTTTTTTTGATAATTGATATAATTAATTGGTGAAATTAATTGGTGAAATTAATCTATATAAATGGGAATTAAAAAAACCTCTTTGATTTTTACAAAGAGGTTTTTAAGTATTTTATTTTTGATAAGAGAAATAGTTAAATTTCGTTATAAACGAATTGTTATTTTTTGATTACAACTTCTTTTGTAAGTAATAATTTTTCAATAATAGGTTTCATTTCATCGAATGAAGTATCTGATTTTACATCAGAATGATAACGTATTTGTATCATTGCTTTATCAAAAGCGGATAATGTTTTAGCGCTTGGCACACCGCACATTACAGAAGTTGTACAATATTTTTGGCTACTATGTCCTAATCCTAAAACGTGTCCTAATTCATGAAATAATAATGAAATATCGCTACCTGTTTCTACCCAGATTCTACCTTCATTAATAATTTTTTCTCCGCCATAAGAGCTTGATGACCAAGAGGTAGTTCCGTATCCAATAGCACCGCCAACATAGCTATAAATATCTGACCAAAAAGAAGCTAATTCATTTTTCGTAGCATTGTATAAATGTACATTTGATTCCTTTGCTGTTTTTACGAGTTTAATTTTTGTTCCATCAGAAAATAATGGATTATAGGTATCTAAAACTTCATTTACGATTTTTTTGTATTCTTTGGTAATATTTCCATCTAAAAAGATTGCAATTTCTTTAGTCCATTTTAAATCATCAACAATAGTTTTATATTCTTGCATAAACTCTAGTTGTTCATTACTCAGGGTTTTATCAGTTTCAGAAGTTTCAGATTCGTCTGTTTTATCAGTTTCGGATTCGTCTGTTTTATCAGTTTCAGAAGTTTCAGATTCCTCTACTTTATTAGTTTCAGAAATTTCAGATTCCTCTGCTTTATTAATAATAGTATCTTCACTACAAGAAAATATTATTAAGATTGTTAAAGAGCTGATTAAAAGTAACAGTAATTTTTTCATAATTAGGGGGATATTTGTGTTATTTAAAGATGTAAAAACCTCTTTGTTATACAAAGAGGTTTTAAGTATTTATTTGTAGCGATTTGCGACTATTTAATAAGTTCGTACGAACGTTTGATAAAGTTTGTTAAAGCTTCACCATGTAATAGGTTTTGCGATAATTTCGCTAAATCAAAAGCTTGTGTAATGAGTTCTTTTTTCTTGTTATCATCAGCATTTAAGATTTCAGAAACTAATGGAGAATTTGTATTTACCACTAAATTATACATTTCAGGTAAATTCCCCATTCCCATCATTCCTCCGCCACCACCAGAGGCTTGCATTTCTTTCATACGTCTCATAAATTCAGGGACAGTAATTAAAAATGGCGATGAATTAGAATCCATTGCTTCTAATTGTACGGTATATGTTTGTGAAGCAATTACGCCTTCAATAACAGGTTTTAAAGTAGCAACTTCTTCTTCTGATAATTTCGAGATAACTGCATCATCTTTTTTGATTAAGTTATCGATAAAATCAGCATCTACACGAACAAACTGCACTTTTGTTTCACCTGCAGTTTCTAGTTTTTGCATTAAATGCGATACAATTGGCGAATCTAAAACGACAACTTCGTATCCTTTTGCGGTTGCTTCTTGAATATAACTGTGTTGTGCGTCTTTGTTAGAGGCGTATAAAACGATATGATTTCCGTCTTTATCAGTTTGGTTGTCTTTAGTTTTTTCGATTAATTCATCAAACGTAAAATAGCTATCGCTTACCGTTGGATATAGGGCAAATTTCTTGGCTTTATCAAAGAATTTATCTTCGGATAACATTCCGTATTCGATAATTACTTTGATATCGTTCCATTTTTGTTCAAAATCGGCTCTATCTTTTTTGAATAATGATGCTAATTTATCACCTACTTTTTTGGTGATATATCCTGATATTTTTTTAACAGCGCCATCGGCTTGTAATCCAGAACGAGAAACATTTAAAGGAATATCTGGCGAATCGATCACCCCTTTTAGCATTTGTAAAAAGTCAGGAACAATTCCTTCTACGTTATCGGTAACATACACTTGATTTTGATACAATTGGATTTTATCCTTTTGCATATCTAAGTTTTGTGTAAGTTTCGGGAAGAATAAAATACCAGTTAAGTTAAACGGATAATCTACATTTAAGTGAATATGAAATAACGATTCTTCAAATTGCATTGGATACAATTCTCTGTAAAAGTTGGTATAATCTTCATCATTTAAATCAGCAGGTGCTTTTGTCCAAGCTGGGTTTGTATTGTTGATGATATTATCAACTTCAATTTGTTTGTGTGGTTCAGTGGTTTCTTTTCCTTCTTCGTCTGTTGTTGTTTGAGGTGTAAATTCAGGGTCGTTTATTTTCTTCGTTCCAAATTTAATTGGCACTTGATTAAAACGGTTGTATTTATTCAACAAACCACCGATTTTACTTTCTTCTAAAAACTCTAAAGAATCTTCAGCGATATGCAAAATAATTTCTGTTCCTCGGTCAGTTTTGTCGTGAGGAACTAAGGTATATTCAGGAGAACCGTCGCACGTCCAATGTGCTGCTGGTTCGTCTTTAAATGATTTAGAAATTAAATCTACTTTATGAGCCACCATAAAAGCCGAATAAAAACCTAAACCAAAGTGTCCGATAACACCCGTTTCATTTTTATCGTCTTTATATTTTTCTAAAAATTCTTCGGCTCCAGAAAACGCAATTTGGTTGATATATTTTTCAACTTCATCGGCAGTCATTCCTAAACCTTGGTCTTTTATGGTGATGGTTTTTGCTTCTTTATCGATACTAATTTCAATTTTAGCATCGCCTAATTCGGTTTTTGCTTCCCCGATAGAAATTAAGTGTTTTAATTTAGTCGTTGCATCTGTTCCGTTAGAAATTAATTCACGTAAAAAAATTTCGTGATCAGAATACAAGAATTTTTTAATCAGTGGAAATATATTTTCTACCGACACATTAATACTTCCTTTGCTCATAATTATATATTTTGTTTGATTTACAGTTTATTTACTGATGTTATATAACAAAAAAAATACCAAAAGATGTTTGGAAGATATTTGGAACATATTTTATGACAAAATGACGTTTTTACTATTTTTTATGTTAAAATGGCTATTTTTGTAGGTACGCAAAACAACAGTTAAATACTAAAAAGTTAATATGTATAATTCAAAAATAACAGGATTAGGTTATTATGTGCCAGAAAATGTAGTTACAAATGATGATTTAAAGGAATTTATGGATACTTCTGATGAGTGGATTCAGGAGCGTACAGGAATTGAAGAACGTCGTTGGATAGATCCAAAATCAGGAGATACGACAGCGGTAATGGGTTTTAAGGCATCAAAAATAGCGATTGAGCGTTCGGGCTTACAAAAAGAGGACATTGATTTTATTGTTTTTGCAACGTTAAGCCCAGATATGTATTTTCCAGGTGGAGGTGTACAGGTGCAAGAAATGTTAGATTTACCAACAATTGGTGCGTTAGATATTCGCAATCAATGTTCGGGTTTTATTTATGCGATGTCAGTTGCTGATCAGTTTATTAAAACTGGTATGTACAAAAATATTTTGGTCATTGGTTCGGAAAATCATTCTGGCGGATTAGACAAATCAACCCGAGGAAGAAATGTTTCGGTAATTTTTGGAGATGGAGCAGGAGCAGCGGTTTTATCAAGAAGTGAAGAAAAGGGCAAAGGAATTTTATCGACACATTTACATTCAGAGGGGAAACACGCTAAGGAGCTGATGTTAGAAGGACCTTCAACAAGTCGTTGGGTTCCTGAACTTATCGCTAATAATAATCCTGAAGATGTTTCCTATTATCCATATATGAATGGTCAATTTGTATTTAAACATGCGATTGGTCGTTTTTCAGAAGCGATTGTAGAAGGTTTGGAAGCAAACGATTTACAAAAAGAAGATATTGATATGTTAATTCCGCATCAAGCAAATTTACGTATTGCACAATTTATCCAGCAGAAATTTCAATTATCGAATGATAAGGTGTATAATAATATTATGAAATACGGAAATACTACGGCTGCATCTGTAATTATTGCTTTAACGGAAGCGTGGGAAAAAGGCAAAATTAAAGATAATGATTTAGTTGTTTTAGCTGCTTTTGGTAGTGGATTTACTTGGGGTTCTGTTATTATTCGTTGGTAATTATCAAATAATAATCGTAGGGGCAGACCTATGTGTCTGCCCTCTATTGATTGATTAATTGATTTCTGTATGATATTTTTGATAAAAATAAAAAAGTTACGGATTACATAAAACCTCCTCCGCCATTTTTCTCGTTATTATCTCTATTTCTTCTACGTTTGGCTTTATTTTTTCCGCCACCAAATCTGTAATTAAAACCGATATAAGCGGTTCTACTTTCCCAGTTAAAAGTTCCTGTTTGGTTGTAGGGCGCTGTAGAATCGAAACTAAATTTCATTCCTTTAAAGATATCATTTACTTTTAGTGAAATATTTCCTTTTCCTTTTAGCACTTTATAACTTGCGCCTGTGTTTAGCATCCACATTGGTTTAATATCAAATTGTAAGCTTTTATTGGCACCTCTGTACATGGCAAATAATTGGAATCTCAATTTTTTTGATGCGGTAAAACTGTTACTTAATCGAGCGTTAAAGGCATTATTTTTTACTGATTTTTCACTTCCAGCCACGATTCCTTTTAATGTTTGTGCGTATAGGTCTACACTTGCGTTTGCTCTCCACCAATTTGTGAAGCTATAATTGCTCGACATTTCAAAACCGTAACGGTTATTTCCATTAAAATTTTGGTATGATTTTATTTGTCTTGTATCGGTATTATCGGCTGGATCTTTATATAAAACAGTTGCGATTTCGTCGGTAACTTTTCTATAAAAAGAACCAAAAGTAAGCGACCCTTTTTTAATTCTTCGGCTATAATTTACTTCAAAAGAGTTGGTGAATTGAGGTTTTAAAGTAGCATTTCCCACAGATGTAATTAGGGGAGTACTCCATTCTCTAATTGGGTTTACTTGTCCTATAAAAGGTCGATCAACTCTACGGCTGTAGCTTAGTTGGTATTGATTTTTTTCTGATGGATTAAACGTGAAAAATGCCGAAGGATAGATATTAAAAAGGTTATCAGAATATGGTTTTGTTTGATTTTTATTGGTAAATGTTCCTGTTACGTCATACTGTTCTAAACGTGCTCCTAATTGCATGGTTATTTTATTAAAAGTGTGTCCGTAGTTCACATATCCTGAAATAATATCTCTTTGATACTTAAAAGAACCGTTGCCGAGAGTTTCTATGATTGGTTTATTATTTGTGTCGAGTACTAAATTTCCTGTAGCATCTGTTTTATAACCATCTTGATTGGTTTTATTCGTATTTTCTGTTTCATCAGTTCTGTATTCAACGCCAAGTTCTAGTTTTCCATTTTCTGAAATAGGATTGGTATAATCAAGATTTAATAAGGTATTATTTCTATCATTTTGAATCGTATTAAAATAATTCAGAAATTGATATTTAGGATTTGTATTGGCGATAAATGTTTCTTTATTGATTAATTTATCGGTGTTTTTGCTGTTTGAATAGGTTGCTTCAAATTCTAAATTATGTCCTTTTTTCTGAAAGTCAATTTTATAATTCATGTTATAACTTCCTGTATTATTTTCATTATCAGAAGTATTTGGAGCATTTGTGGTGAGTATATTTGTAGCGTCATATACTTTTGCGATACCATCTTTAAAAGAATCTGCTTTATTTTGTGTGGTATAAAAAGACAGGGTATTTTTATCATTGATATAAATATCGGCACCAAATTTTATTAAATAAGCGGTTTTTTCGCTATCGGATATAAATTTTTGTGAAGATGGATTATTCCCTCTTCTCGAGATTTCTCCATGATTGTGTCGTTTTCCTTTATTGTATCCTAAATTGGTATAGAAATTAACTTTTCCCGTTTTATAATTCATGTTTAAAGAACCGTTGTATCGGGTATTTTCGCCTTGTGTAATTCCTGTATTTATAGCGCCATTAAATCCGATATTTGCGCTTTTATGCAGTATTATATTGATAATTCCACTCATTCCTTCAGGGTTGTATTTTGCTGATGGATTGGTAATTAGTTCAATACTTTTAATGGATGTTGATGGAATTTGCTCTAATAATTGAGCGGTGCTCATATTGGTTGGTTTTCCATCAACTAAGACACGTACATTTGCGTTTCCACGTAGGCTTAATTCTCCTGATTGGCTATCAACACTTACCGACTGTACATTGTTTAAAAGTTCTGAAGCAGTTGCTCCTGCTGAGGTTAGGTCTTTTCCAACGTTAATTACTTTTCTATCTACTTTTTGAGTTACGGTTGATGTTTCTGCTCTAATTTCGATTTCATCTAAAGCGGTACTATCTTCAGAAAGTGTGATTGTTTTTAAATTGATGTTATTATTTTTTCTGTTAATCAGAATGGATTTAGAAATTGTTTTGTATCCGATAAATTGAATTTCTACGATATTTTTTCCAGCGGGAATACTTTTGATAAGGAAATTTCCAGCGTCATTGGTGATGCCTCCTGTTATAATTTTATTGGCAGTATTTTTGATAATAATATTTACATATGGCAAGGGTTCTTTTGATGCTTGGTCGATTATTTTTCCAGAAATAACGCCTATTTTGGGTATTTTAGTTTGATTTTTTTGAGCAAATAAAGGGTTATTAAATGCTGTAAAAATCATAAAAATCAATAGAAATAATTTTTTCATTTTGTAAGTTTTGTTAATTTTTGGTTGCTTGTTATTATTTTCTAATTTATTTTTGATACTTACTAGACTCGTAATAAGGTGTTTTTGTTACAGAGTTGAGCCTTGTTTAACAAAAGATTAACAATTATGAATAAAAAAACATTAGTATTAGGAGCTTCTTTAAATCCTGTAAGGTATTCAAATAAAGCGATTGAAAGATTGGTTGCTGCTCAAATTAAAACGGTTGCTATTGGTTTAAGAAGTGGGAGCGTAGCTGGAGTGATTATTGAAACAGAAAAAATAGCATTTACTGCTGTTGATACAGTTACTTTATATTTAAATCCCGAACGTCAAAAAGGGTATTATTCTTATATAATTTCATTAAAACCTAGGCGTGTTATTTTTAATCCAGGAACAGAGAATAAGGAGTTTTACGCCCTTTTATCAGCCAATAAAATTGACTATGAGATTGCCTGTACTTTGGTTTTATTAGCTACAAATCAATTTTAATTTTTATAGGAATATTGCTCGCCAGCTTTTGCTAATTCGACATTTTCAAAAACAGTTTGTGCTTCATCTTTAAAGTCTTGAATATTTGCATATCTGCTAGAATAATGTCCAATAATTAGTTTTTTTACATTTGCTAATTTGGCGATATTTCCTGCTTGTTCAGCAGTAGAATGTTTTGTTTTGTCGCATAAATCTTCTCTATCTTTTAAAAATGTAGCTTCATGATACAGTAAATCTACATTTTTAATAATAGGTACGATAGCTGGTTTGTACGCAGTATCGCTACAAAAAGCGTAGCTTTTTGGTTTTGGCGGATCAATTGTCAATTCCGAATTTGGCACAATTTCGCCTGTCGATAATGTAATATCTTTTCCTGCTTTTATATGATGATAATCGGCAGTATTTATTTCGCCGTCATATAATTCGATATTTCCGATATGTAATTTTCGTGGTTTTTCTTTTTCTTTGAATAAGAAACCGTTGGTATAAACCCGATGATTTAAAGGAATTGTATGTACGGTAACTTTATCATCTTCAAAAATAAGCTCACTTTCTTTGGACGTTAATTCATGAAAAACAATAGCATATCGTGTCCATGATTTTGTTAATTTTAATTGGAGAACGGTAATTTCTTTAATTCCTTTTGGTCCATAAATATGGAGTTCTTTTTCTCGATTTAAAATTCCGAAAGTTGCAATAAGTCCTATTAATCCAAAGAAATGATCGCCATGTAAATGAGAAATAAAGATATGATTGATTTTAGAAAAACCAATTTTATATTTTCGTAATTGTCTTTGCGTACCTTCGCCACAATCGATTAAAAAATGTCGATTATTGATTTCTAAATATTGAGAGGTCGGGTGTGCATTTACTCTTGGCGTTGCCGAATGACATCCTAAAACAGTTACTTGTAAACTCATTTATAATGGATAATTTATAATTTTGTTATTTTATAATTTTATTTAATTATAAATCGTTTTGAAAGCACATCTTTATTGCTTTGAATTGCATAAATATACATTCCTGATTTTAAATCGTTACGTTCAAAAGGAATGGCATTGCGTCCATTTTGCAGGTTAATTTGTTTGGAATACACTGTTTTACCGAGTATATTTCGAACGGTTAACGTACTATTTTGATTGTTTTTAGCATCGATAAAAATGGTTGTTTTATTAACAAAAGGATTTGGCGAGGCTATTAATTTATCAATAGATTTTTGTTCAAATTTCTTTTGAGAGAAACTAGAAAAACTAGAAAATGTTGTTAATAAGAATATAAAAAGTAGTTTTTTTACCATAGATGTTCCTTTTAAAGTGTTAATAAAAGCATTAAATTTTTAGGTTAAAAACCTAATTCACGTTGCATATTTTCCATATCGATTATATCTTGTGCTTCCTCTAAAGTGGGAACAATGTTGAGTATTTCTGGAAAATCGTCAATAGCTATATTTTTTACTACTATCACAAAAGACGTACCATTTTGTTGATGTAATTCAGCGTATTTCAAAAATAACAAAATATTTTCTTTAGATGGGCTAAAATCAGCTAAAGTTTCAACAATAATATGATTGTTTTGATATTTAACGTATTCTTTTTCAAAAGATAAGAAAAAATCAGTACAATTATTTTCTTGAGAACTAATGAATATATAATTTGTTTTGTCTTGAATTTTCATGATAAATAATGAGGGAAATTTAGGCTCTTTTTATTTGCTGTGCTAATAAATAGATAACTGCCATACGTACGGCAACACCATTTTCTACCTGATTTAAAATAATTGCTTGTTTACTATCGGCAACATCACTGGTTAATTCTACGCCACGATTTATAGGGCCAGGGTGCATAATTACAATATCTTTATGTAGGCTGTCTAAAATTTCACGATTAATCCCAAAAAGTTGTGTATATTCTCTAGTTGATGGAAAATATTTAATATCCATTCGTTCGTGTTGCACTCGTAAAACATTGGCAACATCGCACCAAGCAAGGGCTTTTTTCAAATCGGTTTCAACTTGAACGCCTAAACTTGAAATATATCGAGGAATTAGTGTCGTTGGACCACAAACTTTTACTTCTGCACCTTGTAATTGCAACGCAAAAATATTTGATAAGGCTACTCTTGAGTGTAAAACATCGCCAACAATTACGATTTTTTTGCCTTTTAAGTTGCTATTTAATGCTTCACGCATTGAAAAACTATCTAATAATGCTTGGGTTGGATGTTCATGTGTTCCATCACCAGCATTAATAATTTTCGCATCTACATGTCTTGATAGAAAAATTCCTGCACCTACACTTGCATGACGCATCACTACAATATCCACTTTCATGGCTAAAATATTGTTTACCGTGTCAATTAATGTTTCTCCTTTTTTTACGGATGATTGTCCAGCGGAAAAATTAATAACATCGGCAGATAAACGTTTTTCTGCAAGTTCGAAAGATAATTTAGTACGGGTACTATTTTCAAAAAATAAATTTGCAATCGTAATATCTCTAAGAGAAGGAACTTTTTTTATCGGTCTATTGATAACTTCTTTAAAATGAGAAGCAGTTTCAAAAATAAGCTCTAAATCGGTTTTGTTAAGGTATTTAATACCTAGTAAATTCTCAACGCTTAACTGCTTCATTTTTAGTTGTTTTTTATAATCATAATTAAACAAGCTTTGTGGGCTTGGTTTCTATATAAATCGTGTCTTCTTTGTAATTTTCCAACCAATTAACCACTACTTTTTCTTGATTAATAGCATCTACTTGTCGTCCTCTATAATTGGGTTGTATTGGTAAATGTCGGCTAAAACGGCGGTCGATTAAAACTAATAATTCAATATTTTCGGGTCTTCCGTACGATTCAAGTGCCGTTAAAGCACTTCGCACGCTTCTTCCTGAATAAAGTACATCATCAATTAAGACTACTTTTTTTCCTTCAATTAAAAAATCAATATTCGTTGATGTTGCCTCTAAAGGTTCGTTTCTTCTACGAAAATCATCTCGATAAAAAGTAATGTCTAAAAAACCTAATTGTAAATTTTTAATCTGATATTCATCGGTTAATAGTGTTGCAAGTCGGTTGGCTAAATACGTTCCTCTTGGTTGAAGTCCTATTAAAACGGTATTCGAAAAATCAGTATGATTTTCGATTAACTGACAAGCTAAACGATGCAGAATAATTTCAATTTCCTTTGAAGTAAGTAGTGTTTTCCTGCTCATAATTTGCGCTCAAATTGGCTTGGTAAATTCGAGGGTCAAAAATAAACCAAAAAAATTAGTACGCAAAATTAAACTCTAAATAATAAATCAGAATCTTAAACTTGGATTATCCTGAAATTATATCAATAAAATTATCTTTACATTTGCCAACTTTTACCAAAATGTAATTTATGATGATGAAATACCTTAAAAATAAGAATATTAACATTAAAGATGATACGTTAGCAGGTATTACGGTTTCTTTAGCGATGATTCCTGAAGTGGTTGCTTTTGCTTTCGTGGCTCAAATCAGCCCAATTGTAGCCTTGTTTGGAGCGTTTGTAGTCGGGATTGTATCGGCTATTTTTGGCGGAAGACCAGGACTTATTTCAGGAGCTGCAGGGGCAGTTGCTGTAATTTTTGTAAACATGATTCAAGAAGGACACGCCAAAGGATTATTGTTCGAAAATCCTGTGGAAAATATGGGATATTTTTATTTGTTATCCGCTGTAGTTTTAATGGGGATTATACAAATATTTGCGGGTGTTTTTAAGCTCGGAAAATTTGTGCGATTAATCCCACATCCAGTAATGATGGGATTTGTAAACGGATTGGCGATTGTTATTTTTATGGCACAATTAGGAATGTTTACAGAAAATACCAAAGATTTTTTCGGACAAAATAAACGAAACACACAAACCAAAGAATTGGTGTATACTGTTGTTGATAATCAAGTAAAAGATGTGTTATCAGGAACTGTTTTATATACAATTAATGAAAAATCAGTAATTAATCATCAAACGAAATCAGCAGATTTTATTATTTCTGATGGGCAAGTTTTTAATCCGATAACTAAAAAAGTTATTTTCAATGTAAAAGAAGACGGTTTTTATTCGGTAAAAGATGTTGGTGTTGTAAAATCGGCAATGCAAGGCGAAAAACTTTATATAATGATTGGTTTGGTTTTATTAACCATGCTTATCGTTTGGGGATTGCCAAAAATAACCACCAAAATTCCTGCGGCTTTAACCGCTATTTTGATTGTTACCTTAATTTCGATTTTTAGTGGAATTTCATCAATAAACGTTGGTGATTTTATTCGAGATGGAGGCGGTGCAGGTTTAAATGGAATTGATGAATTATCAAAAAAACTAAACGTTTTAGAACTTTGGAGTAATCTACCATTCAATTTAGATACCCTAAAATTCATTGCTCCGTATGCGTTTTTAGCGGCTTCGGTTGGTTTAATCGAAACCTTAATGACCATGAATTTAGTCGATGAATTAACCGATACCAGAGGAAACGGAAATAAAGAATGTATCGCACAAGGTGCTGGAAATATGTTAAGTGGATTTTTTGGAGGAACTGGAGGTTGCGGTATGATTGGACAAACGGTAATTAATATCAACGCTGGAGGACGTGGACGTTTATCAGGCGTAATGATGTCATTAACGTTATTAACCTTTATTTTATTTGCTGATAAATACATCGAACAAGTGCCAATTGCCGCCTTAGTTGGCGTTATGTTTATGATGGTTATTGAAACTTTTGCATGGTCGAGTTTTCGAATTATGAAAAAAATTCCAGCCTCAGATGCCTTTGTTTTAATTATTGTATCGGCGGTAACCGTGTTTTTTGATTTAGCAATTGCCGTATTTGTTGGAGTTATTATCTCTGCATTATCATTTGCTTGGTCGAGCGCTAAGAAAATTAGAGCCAGAAAACGTGTAAAATCAGACGGTACGAAAGTTTATGAAATTTGGGGTCCTTTATTCTTTGGAAGTATCACCGAATTTAATGATAAATTTGATATTAAAAACGATCCTCAAAATGTAGAAATTGATTTTGTTGAATCTCGAATTTCAGATCATTCGGCGTTAGAAGCCGTGTTTTTATTGGTTGAAAAATATCAAACAGCAGGAAAAACAATTAAACTAAAACACCTAAGCCAAGATTGTAAAGTGTTGATGTACAAAGCAAGTGATACCTTTAAAAATGTAATCATTGAAGATGTTGATGATCCTCGCTATCATTTAGCTGAAAATCCTGAAGCATTTCCAAAACCGTTATCAGAATATAAGTTTTAAGTGTTTACTAAAAATAAAGCTAAAAAATCCCGCAAGTAATTGCGGGATTTTTTTATCAAATTAGATGTTATTTTTTTGTATCGGACTGATAACTTTAATATCATTAAAAGTAATTGCACCTCGTATTACGCTATCAATCGTTGTTTTTAAAGCGTTTATTAACTGCATTTTAAGTTGCGATTTATGATAAATTAAACTCACCTCTCTAGCAGGTGAAGGTGTTTCAAATTCTCTTAAATTTTGTTTATCAGCATCATTTAAATCAAGCGTGTTTAAATAAGGCAATAATGTCATTCCTAAACCATCTTTTGATAATTTTATCAACGTATCAAAACTGCCACTTTCTAATTGAAAACGATGTGTCGAACTCTTTTTTGATGTTTTACATAAATTCAAAATACTGTTTTTAAAACAATGACCATCCTCCAATAATAAAATATCGTCAAGCTCTAAATCATCAACTTTAATTTTGTTTTTTTGAAATAAACGATGCTTATCAGGAATTAATCCTACAAAAGGTTCGTAATACAAAACACGCTCTTTTATAAAATCATTTTCTAAAGGAGTCGCTGCCAAACCTGCATCAATATGACCATCAGTTAGTTTTCTGATGATTTCTTCCGTGGTTAATTCTTCAATAATTAATTGAACTTTTGGATACTTTTTGTTAAAAGTTTTTAAAAACATCGGTAAAAGCGTGGGCATCACCGTAGGGATAATTCCAAGTTTAAATTCACCACCAATAAAACCTTTTTGCTGATGTACAATATCTAAAAGACGATTGCTTTCATCAACAATAACTTTCGCTTGTTCCAAGATTTTTTTGCCAATTTCCGTTAATTGAATTGGCTTTTTAGAACGATTAAATATTTTAGCCTCTAATTCATCTTCTAATTTTTGAATTTGCATACTCAAAGTAGGTTGTGTAACAAAACAATGTTCAGCAGCGATGGTGAAATTTTGATGCTCAGCAACCGCTAACGTATATTTTAATTGTGTAATGGTCATGGTATCAGTTTTTTTGATAAAGATATTAAAACTATCAATAACAATTATAGTTTTTATCAGTTATTTGAACGTACTTTTGATATATAACCCATAAAACAAAAGATACAAACGAACTTATCATCATTTAGCATTAATTAGACCTTAATTAATTTACTTATTAATTAATATTTAAAATAAGAAGATCTTTATTATTTAGCTAAAAACGTAATTATTTTTTAACTTCACATACATTAAAACCCTACTATTTACCTTATATGTGGGGTTTTTGTTGTTTTTATAACGACTAACACCTCTGGACTAAATTAAGCGCTTACAGCTAATATTTAATATGTTAATTTTTATTTAAAACCTTAGCTATTTACAAAAACCTTAAAAATAGTTGAAAAGTACAAAATTAACCAAAATAGCTGTTTTTAAGACTTTCTCTATTTTTAAGAAAAATTTAAAACTTTCTTGTACTTCTTTACATTGTAAAAACCTCTTAAAACCAATATTAACAAGCTATACAGGCATTTTATAATTAACAAAACAACTAAATTAATAAGCCCAAAAACAACTAAATTAAAAATGGTACTAAATAGGCTGTTTTAGTTTAGGAGGACAGTTAGAAAGACAGTTAGGTGGACAGAAAACAAGAAAAAACAACTTTGAAAACCTGCTATAATGTCGTTTTTTAAGGCTTTAAAGGTGTAAAAACGATTTATAACAGGGGTGTAACGACATAATTAATTACGTTAATTAAAGTTTAACTACCTGTCTATTAGGTTTTTACGTGTTTTCTATGTATTTACACCTATTGTTACTCTTATAGCAATGGTTCTTAGTATGTACTTTATAGCTTACGCCAAACTAGCTTCATACTACTATTATCCGACACTCCTGTTCATGTTATCCTCCATATTTGAAGCGCTGTCTAATAACTTTTGTTGTAAAGCATCTATTCTTTCATGTAATTCTGTATTTTTTTCTAATGCTTTATAATATTTCTCTTTATAATCAATATTAGCAACCTCTTGTTTTGGCTGTTCTTGCTTTAATATTTCGCCTTTTCCAGTTAGAAGCCAACGGGCATTAATATCATCATTTGTTGATATTATAGCATTTAAAACGTCAAAACTTGGTTTTGATTTTCTTCCAGAAACTATATTTGATACAACTTGAGGTGAAAAACCAATACTTTCTGCAAATTTTTTTTGATTTTCATTGTATTGATTATCAATTATATACTGTATTCTTTCCGTGATACTAATAAATTCAATCATCATTTGTTGTTTTTAATAAACATTTGTTTATATATTTGTACTCGAACAAAGAACAATGTAAACAATGGACAAACCTACGAAAAAAAGAAACATCCTAAACAGAGATGTTGTGGATAAGCTAATAGAAGACTACGGAGTAAGTCGCCGTTTTATAACAATGAGTATCCGTGGCGATAGAACCAGTACAACTTCTGATAAAATAGTAAAAGACTATAAAAGGCTGGAAAATCAAGTGAAAGAAGCAGTTAAAGCGGCTGTAAATCAATAGAAAATCTCACAGTATTAATCATTCCTGAAAGGCATACACTCAAGTTCGAGTCTTGGGCAGGGTCTAAAAAATAATCTAATTCATGTATCAATACCAAAACAACATATTATCAATACCCGCAAGGTTACTGTATAAGGATTGGGCGTTGATGTCTTATGACTCTTACTTAAAGAATTGTATCAGAGGAAAGTTAGTTCGTACAAAAGAAGGTAGAGGAAAAGATAATGAAGCTTGGGTTTCTTTTCACGATTTAAGCCCTATTTACAAAGAAATTTGTTTTGCTAGAATTGGAGATCCAAAAGAAGTTTTGGTTGTTAATTTATTAGAAGAATATATAGTTCCAGATATTGAAGCAACGAAATTTTTTACAAGACACAGAACCCCTAGCGGTAAGTCATTATCTTCTGAAAAGCAACGAGAAAAAGCAACAAACTGCATGATTTTAAATGCTATTACAAGCATTTTTACAGAAAAAGGAGTTCTAGCTAAAAAGTTTGGAAAGCAGAAAACTAAAATTTGGGAACGTGTAAGCGAATCTGTTAATGCTATTGATACTGATAAATGGCAATGTAGTTTACCAAACAATCCTCGCTCGTTAAAAAGACGTTACGATAAATATTTAAAAGAAAGCTACGGGGCGTTTATACATGGCGGAGAAGGCTCAATTAACTCTAGAAGAGTTACCGCAGATGTTGAAAGCTTAATTGTAAGTTTATATTGTTTACCAAGCAAGCCCTATTCATCGGTAGTACATGATTTGTATTTGCAGTTTTTAGGCGGTGCTATTGAAGTTGTTGATTATAAAACAGGAGAGATTTTTAATAGAGAAGATTTTTATGTAAACGAATCTCCTGTTGAAATTTCAGAATCAACAATTTGGAACTACATCAATTTACCAAGAAATCAGTTACTAATTAAAAAATATCGTAACGGTGCTTATGACTTTAACCATAAACAGCGTCCACACGTTAACCGTACAGCTCCAAATTACTCTATGAGTAAAATTACTTTAGATGATAGGGATATTATGCATACCAAGTTACACAATGGTAAACGAGTTATGGCGTACTATGCTTTTGATGATTTATCTGGAGCAATGATTGGTATTTCTCACTCACTTGAAAAAAACCATGATTTATACTTGGATTGTATTCGTGATATGTTCCGATTTACAAGTAATAAAGGTTTAGGAGTTCCAATGCAAATGGAAGTAGAACATCATTTAGTAAGTGATTTTAAAGACGGCTTAATGAAAGCAGGAAACATCTTTCCATTTGTACGCTGGTGTAATCCTACAAATTCTCAAGAAAAATATGCAGAACGTTTAATTGGAACTAAAAAGTACGGTGTTGAAAAAAACAACAACCAGGGTGTTGGTCGTTTTTATGCCCGAGGCGATAGTAATAGAACTACTTCACAGAAAATATTTGATGCAGAAAACAACAATTATAAGTTTTCAAAAGCAACCTATAAAGTTATTGTTGCTAATGATTTACAAGAGCAATTAGAATATAACAATCAGTTGCATCCAAATCAAAAGAAATACCAAGGGATGAGTAGAATGGATGTTTTTATACATCATGTTAATCCTGATTTACCGCAATTAGATAGAGGGCAATTAGCCAAATACATTGGTTTTAAAACGCAAACATCTATTAGACGTAGCCAGTATGTAACTGTTCAATATGAAAAGTTTCAATTAGAAAATCCAGCAGTTTTAAACCAGTTAGCTTCTAATAATTACAACGTAGATGCCTACTATTTACCAACGGAAACCAATGAAATTAACGAAGTATTTATTTATCAGAATGATCTATTTATTTGCGAATGTCAGCCAGTACCAACTTTTAATAGAGCAAATGCAGAATGGACGGACAAAGATGTTCAAGGCTATCAAGACGCTACTAAATATATAAGTCAGTTTGATAAAATGGTAAAAACAGATACCGAGCAACAACTCCGTAGGGTTGCTATTATAAAAAATGATATGCCAATTATAGATGTTACTCCAGAAATAGTAAAAACAGTTGCCAAAATTGAAGAATTTGAATATGAAGCTTTTGATGAAGTTTCTGAAAGAAATAACGCCATTGACGATTTATAATCTAAATAAAATAATCTAAATAATTATGAAAAATAGTCTTAAAACAACAATTATTGAAGCAGTTCGCAGGGATAGAGAACTATATAAAAGCGATGTTAAACATGCAAGAGTATTAGGTATTAGCGTTTCTCAGTATTCTCGTTTTGTAAATAAAGGAGAACTTGAAGGTGTTTTATCTGATGGAGCTCTTACTTCCATAGCAAGAATTGTAAGAGTTCAGTTAAATGAAAATGCGCCCTGGGTAGTTGTAAAAACTAAAACCTTTAATTACATCACTACTCAATTAGAAACTTGCCAAAAAAAATCAATCTGCAGAATATTTTGTGATTATGCGGGTATCGGTAAAACGGTAGCAGGAAAAAACTATGCTGAAAATAATAAAAATGCAGTGTATATCGATTGTTCTCAAGTAAAAAGTAAACAAAAATTACTTAGAAAAATTGCTAGAGAATTTGGAGTTGTTCACACAGGAAGATATGCAGATGTTTATGACGATTTAGTTTTTTTATTGCGAACAGCAGAACTACCATTAATCATTTTAGACGAAGCTGGTGATTTAGATTATACCGCATTTTTAGAGTTAAAAGCGCTAGAAAATGCAACCACCCACCTTTGCGGTTGGTATATGATGGGGGCTGATGGTTTAGAGCAAAAAATGACAAGACAAAAAGATTTGAAAAAAGTCGGTTTTGCTGAAATATTTGACAGATATGGTAATGCTTATAAAAAAGTTACACCTATTGGTGAGAGCGATTTAAAACAATTTCATATAAATCAAATAGCACTTGTAGCCAAGGCAAACGGAGCTACAATTACACCCTTACAAATGTATGCTAAAACAAAAGGCTCATTAAGAGCGGTACGTGTTGAAATCTTAAAACATGAGGTAAAATAATGGCGGTAAAAGTAAAAAAAGCGTACAGCTATGCAGATATAGTTAAAAAGAGTTTTAAAACTATGGCGTTAACAGGCGAATGGTTACGGCATCAAGGAGTTGTGGAACAGTCAGGTTCTATTTTAATATATGGAGATTCTGGGCATGGAAAAACCACATACGCAATGCAGTTTATGAAAGAATTAACCAAATCAGGCAAAGTACTATATAATACTGCTGAGGAAGGTATGCGAATGAGTTTTATGAGATCATTACGATTAAATAATATGAAAGTAGTGAGCTCTAAATTTACATTTCAAAAAGAAAAATATGACGATATGGTATTGCGATTACGCCGAAAACGCCAACCAAAAATTGTTATTGTAGATAGTGTTCAATATGTGTTTAGAGGCAAAAAAGCCGCAGATTATTTCAATTTAATAGAAGAATTTGACACAACCCTATTCATTTTTATATCTCATGTATCAAAAGGACATCCAGAAGGTGCCGTAGCAAATGAAATATACTGGGACTGCCAAAATAGAATCTTAATCCAAGATTTTAAAGCAATAGTTGAAAAAAGCAGATGCGGTGCAGATGAAATAACGCCTTTAATTATCAATCAAGAAAGAGCAGATGCCCGAGATCTTAAATTATTAAAAAAAGGATAGCATGAAAAAAGAAGTACAACGATTATTGAGCCTAACACCAAGCCAGTATAACAGAATGGTATTTAATATATGGTTTGAATGGTGTAACCAAAAAACAACAACATCAAAAGAGTTACAAAAGGCTTTGATATGTAAACCGCTTTTTAATTGGTGGCAAAAGGAATTATTGAATTTAGAAGCTCTTTTTTTAAAAGAAATAGCTCCTTTTTATAAGATAGTTTCCAAAGATGTGGCTCAAGATATATACGATAGTTATACAAGCGAAATATTTAAAAAGCTTTCAAAATCAACTATAAAAAAAGCAAATCTATGAATATTATAAAATCAGCTTTAGAAGTAAAAGTAACCACGCAAAATAAATGGTTAGAAAATCACCCAGACACGCATTTTGCATATCGACAAAATAAGCAAAAACGAGATTATTATATCAGTAAACTTTGCACAATGGACGACTTAGGATTAACAACAATTAAAATATAAAAACAATGGCATTATCACCAGAAGAACAGGAACAACTTAAAAAATTACAACAAAAGCAAAAATCAGAAAAGCAGAAGTATAAAGAAGATATTAAAACTTTTAAAGAGCTATCTGCCGAGTTTGTTACCAATAATATTGACGGGCTTGTAGATCATCAAAAAAATACGGAAGCAATAATAACAATGCTTTTTCAGGATTACAAACCGCTAAAAGAATTGAAGCAATTAGTGTATGGTAGAAAATCACAAGACAGCCACACATCTACTTTAAAAGATGGCTCTGCAAGTATCACAATTGGGCATAATGTATCTATAAAATTTGACGGAACTGAAACTTCAGGTGTTGAAATGATAAAAGATTACTTAGCAAGTTTGGTAGATGACAACGCAAAAGCATTGAAACTAACAAAAATAGTGAACATCGCTTTAAAAAGAAATGCGAAAACAGGCTTTTTAAATCCAGCAAAAATAGTTGAGTTAAACAGTTTACGTGATGATTTTGATTCGCCAGAGTTCGACAAAGGTTTAGATATAATTATCGCCGCTCAAATTAGAACTCAAAATAGTATGTACGTAAGTGGCTGGAAATACATTAAACAAGAAGACGGCAGAACCTCTAAGTTAGAATTTAGATTTACCGTATAAAATTAATCTTTTCCCTTGCACTACTGGAGTGAATTATTTAAAAATAATAGCAAGTTCGAATCTTGCCAAGGGAACAAATAAAACTTGAAAATAATAATTATGAAACCTGATGAAATGATTGAAGAATTACACTCAAAATTCAGCATATCGAGTTTAGAGTATCCTGTTTTTGAGCAAAGCAATAGGAGAACTTTCGATATTGAAGAACTTACAGAAAGTGAATTAAAAGCCCTGTATTATCTGTTTTTTCCAAGTGAAAAACCAATAACAATAGAAGAAGAATTACAACGTATGCAAACGCAACAGGAATTAAAAAGATTGCGATCTATTATTTTAAATGATGCACAAAATATCGGTTTGTATAAACCCGATGATTGGCAAAAGTTCAATGTGTTTATGAAAAATAAAAGCGTTTTAAAAAAGCCTTTAAATAGCTATGAAATTTGTGAGTTTCCTGCTTTAATTCTTCAATTTAAAAGTATGCGACACAAATTCAAAAATAACAAAACAAAAGTAGGCTCTAGTGCTTGGTACACTTTTATCGGAATAAAACCTTCCGTAAATTAAAAAAAGTTCCAAAGCCATACCAGACTAAAGAACTTATTTGCAATGTGAGAAATGCAAATATAATAAAACTTTGGTATGGCTTATAATAATAAAAACCTTTATACGAGAATAATTGAAATTCAAACGCTTGTACTTTATTTAAGAGAACAAGACGAAGATATTTCTTACAAAGAAATGTACTGGCAACATATTTATCCACGGTGGAAAATATGTTACCGTACCTACCACACGTATTTAGGAACGCCTGCCAAAAGAGAGCTTAAAAAATTGCTTTCTGCAGAAAAAGAAAAAATTGAATTAGAAAATAAATCACAATATAAATTATTCAACTAATGAGAAAAATAAACGAAAAAGATTTTAAAGAAGCTGCTAAAACTTTAGGCGTTGAAGTCGCTATCATTAAAGCAGTATGTGAAGTTGAGGCGCCTATGGGTGGCTTCTTACGAACTGGCGAACCAGTTATTTTATTTGAACGTCATAAATTTCATCAATTTACCGATGGCGTTTTTTCGGAAAAATATCCTAATATTTCAAACCCCAGAGCTGGCGGTTATATAAGTGGCAGACGAGAGCATTTTAGACTTCAAGAAGCGGAGAAATTAAACCGAGAAGCTGCCTTAAAATCGGCATCATGGGGGAAGTTTCAAATTATGGGCTTTAATTATAAATTATGTGGGTTTTCAAATATTCAAACCTTTATTAATGCCATGTATAACAGCGAAAAGGCACAGTTAAAAGCGTTTGTGAATTTTATTAAATCGGTTGGTTTAAGCGATGAACTTCGCCGTAAAGATTGGAAGGGTTTTGCAAGAGGTTATAACGGCAGAGCCTACTACAAAAATGCCTACGATAAAAAGCTAAAACGAGCTTATATAAATCAAATACAGAAAAGTTATGACAAAAAACTATCTAATCAATGTAGTTAAATCAAAAATGACATTGAAGGTAACCTATCGTAATGGGCGGTTTTTAAGAATCGCCTATTTATCAGGAAAATTTGATGCGTTTGTAATACTTCATTTAGGGGCAATTTTACCCGCTTATGAAAAGGAAATTCCAAATAAACAATCCGAATACACAGGCAAAGTTTCTTACAGTTTAGAGGTAAAAGAAGTAAAACAAAAGAGCCTGTACACTCAATTTGTAGAAGAATGGACGCTTTTTTATGAAGATTATTTAGGGATAGCTCCAAAATTTACAGGAGCAGACGGAAACGCATTAAAACAAATTATCACGTATTTAAAAAGTATAAATACAGACGATGAAATTGCCACTTTAAACCTTTGGAAACTGATATTATCAAAATGGAAAGATGTTAATGAATTTCATCAAAAAAACACCGATTTAAAATATATAAATTCCCGATTAAATGTCATCATTAAAGAAATTAGAGAACAAAATAGCAGTACCGCAAACCCAATTAGCGTTGCAACGAGTGAAACCGCAAGAAGTTTTAAGTTTGGCTAAAAAAATGGTAGCAGATTCAGGTTATTTATTAAACGTAGAGCGTACTTTAACCGTTGAAAAAGCATTAAAATATCCAATTTTAAAAGAAGTTTTTAGAGGTGATAACGGCGTTTTAGCATATACATTTATGTCCGTTTTGGTAACTCGATTTTTAGATGCTTTTACCTTTACTACCAAACTTTCAAATTTGCAAAGAGATATATTAATTTCAGATAGTTTAGAGCGTTTTGAAAATGAAACATTAATAGATGTGGTTATCTTCTTTAAAAAAGCCAGAAAAGGTGAATACGGTGTCGCAAAAAAAGGAATTGATGCCAATATTATTTTTGGCGATTGGCTTCCGCAGTATTTTGAAGAAAAAGCAATTGTTAGAGAAAACGATACAAAAAACAGGCAGAATATTCAAAACTCAAATGTTGATGCCAGTAAAGTTGCACACAGCTATAAGCTACTTGCCGAAAAAAAAGCGAAAGAAATTAAGCTAGCCAATGTTAAAGCACACATCAGCGCAATAACAGTAAATGCAGATAAGCAAATATTAGAAGATTTAATTTTTGACTGGGAACGATGCCCGAAAAGAAAACCTTTTGTGCATTTATTAAAGCTCAAAAGAAAAGTAATTAAATAGTGTTTAAAAGCAATTTAAACCGCTTTTAAATTTTGATTAATTTAAGAATGTGATAATTTAAAAAAAGAGTGAATGAGTAATATAAAAATATATCCAAACGAAACAATACTTAACAAGTCTTGTGTAGTTTATCAGATAGAGAATGATATAACACAAGACGCTTATGTTGGTTACACTAAAGGAAAATTAAAAGTACGGTATAGTTCTCATAATGGGTGTCATAGTAGTAGTGTACACTCTAATTGTGACAATAGAACATCTCTTTATAGGGATTTCAAAAAGTATGGAAAAAGTAATTTCACAATGAGAATACTAAATACGGCTACAAATAAAACGCAATTATTAGAATTGGAAAAAACCTACCAAGTTATGCCTAAGTATAAAAAGTATAACGAGCAGTCTAAAAATAGAAATACATCTTCAGGAAAAAACAAAGACATGATTATTCTTCTCATTGACGAAAAGGGTAATAAGTCTTATTACGAAAATCCAATAGATGTAGCAAGAAGTTTTAATGTTCACGGGTCAAGTATAATAAAAGCTATTAATAACGCCTATAAATTCAAGAGGAAGTACGTGGCTTTATTTGTGCCTAGATACTCTGTAAATAAAGAGCAATTGAGCCTTTTTTAATAAAAAAAATAAATAAAAATGATAAAAAGAACCCGTGCCGAAATTAGTAAATGTATTATTCATAAAGTAGCAAATAAATTTAACAGTGGTCAAAATTCATTTTCTGAAGAATTAGTTCGTTTTGATGAAGAAAGCTATGAGTTATTAATGCCTTTTTTATTAAAGTCTTTTCAAACGCTTACACAAAGTTACCGATTTAGCCATCAAGCCGATGTTCGTTTAAATGAAATTAATAAATACACCGATGCTATTTTTGATGATGAAGATGTATTTATTGAAAACTCAATAAATATTGTAAATCATTTATTTGAACAATCAAATTCAGCTCAAATAAAAACAGGCGATGTATTGGTTGTATATTTTGAAAATATCGAATATAAAAATATTTTAACCAATGCAGTTGGTGTTTTTAAAATAGAAAGTAAAGTTGATTTTTTTCAAACCTATAAAGAAGAAGAAAGTTTTGATGTAGTTGTTCAAAAAGGAATATCAACAAAAAAACTAGACAAAGGTTGTTTAATTTTAAATACAACCGATGCCGAAGGAACGGTGGTATTATCCGTAGATAACAATAATTACGATGCACAGTATTGGATTAAAAACTTCTTAAACGTGCAGTTTGCAAATGATGGTAATTTACACACCCAAAATTATTTAGAAATGTGTAAAGAGTTTTCTGAAGAAATTATAAAACCTGAATTTGGTAAACAAGAACAAAGTAAGTTTTTAGCCAACACAGTTGATTATTTTAAAGAGCAAGAAAATGTAAATTATCATAATTTTAAAGAAGAGGTTTTTGAAGATGAAAAACACCAAGAAATGTTTGAAGATTACAAAAAACATTTTGAAAAGCTAAACGATGTTTTAATTCGCAACAATTTTGAAGTATCAGAAGCCGTACTAAAAAAGGAAAAAAGCAAGTTTAAATCTGAAATTAAACTAGATACTAATATTCATATAAAAATTGATATTGATGCCCCAGATGCTGCTTCTGAATATTTAGAGCTAGGGTATGATGAAGATAAAAAGATGAAGTATTATAAAGTGTTTTTTAACGCCGAAAAATAGTTAATACCAAGTAGAATAATAATTTTTAAAACAAAAAAGATGAGTAAAGAAATTGGTTTTATTAGAGAATTTCCAAACGGAAGAAAGTATGAATTAACCTATCAAGGTGTTATTACCGAGTTAGGCGAAAAAGTAAAAGAAAGTCGATGGATGTCGTTAGATAAAAATCCAGATGGTAAATTTGATATAAAAGATTATATCTGTGCTATTCCTTCAGGAGAAGAAGATATTAGCCTGACTACTTTAAGTATGCAATGCTTCACGGAAAAATAATTTTTAAAACCGCTTCATTTTTGGAGCGGTTTTTTTTTGTTTATATTTGAAACTATGATAAAACTTATAAAAAAAATTAGGGATTCTATTTTAGATAAAGCTATTGCTTATACACAAGATAAGGTTGATAAAATGGAAGCGGAAAAGGATATACTCGAAAATAACGAGGAAATAATCGAAAAACAAACTACATCATACAATAAAGAGGATATTGGAATGTTTTTTATGGAGCTTTCACAATCCTCTATAAATAAGGGTTCTTTAAAAAAAGAATATTATTTTCTATTAGGTTGCGCATCTCAAGGTAGAATTGAAGATATTAATAATTATTATAGCCAGTTAATTAGTACAGACTTTGAGGAAGATTATATAACTTTTTTAAATATTGAAAAAAAACGTATTTATAAAATGGCTAAAATAGCTGAGAAAATTGAAAATGCAGATATAACAGATTTAAAAGTAGGCGAATCAATTGGAGAATATACAAATCGAAAATTACTAAAACGTAAGCTGTTTATGAATGAATACGATTATTTCAGAAAATTAAAGCCTACATTTTAACTATGAAAAACCTACTATTAATACTACTGCTACTTCCTTTTTTAAGCATTGCACAAATACGCCAGAGCGAAGTTTTTAAAAAGCATCCAACAACGCCAACAGAAAACATTAAACTAACTGGAGTTATTGAAGTATCAAAAACAATGTATGGCATCACTTTTAAGGATACTACTATTTCAGAAGAATATAAAAACGCTGTTAAAACATTCTTTAAAAAGCGTTTAAATAGTTATACCGATTTAAAAAAATACCGCCTGCAGGTAGAAAAACGTACAGACGGTTTGTATATAGAAAATACTAAAATTTAATCAATTAAAAGTTTAGTATGTAAGTTACCCGATAAATTAACATCATCAATAACGCCCTGTTTAAACGCTGTTTTCAGGGTGTTTTTTTTGCCTGAATACGTACAATTATATACCAGCGTATATACATCTACAATAGTATCTTCAATATTAAAATCTTCAGATAACAACGTAATTTTACCTGTATTTGGTGTTTCTATGGATTTAATAACGTCATCTACTACCGTAATAAAGTCGAGAAATTGCAGGCTCTTTTCCGAAGCTCTGCTGATGCTACTGGTATCCCGAAGCTGTTCGTAAGCCAATCGAAAAGTAATGGTAGCTATGGGCGTTTTTGACTTATAATCAATACCCCACTTTACAAAAACAGCAGGAAATAAATGAGCCTCAAAACCTTTTTCATTATAATCTTGCCCTGCATATAAATCTACAAATTTAACGGGTGGTAAATTGTTACTTGTAAACTTATTTTTAATATCAGAATCTTTAAATTTTCGGATTAATTCGGTATAAAATGCTTTCATTTCTTATAAATTTCGTCTGTTACTTTATCATACATATGATTTTCCAACCGCAACGCCAAAACTGCTGATTCTCCTAAAAATTGACGCTTCGGAATTTTAGCATTCATTTGTCTTGTATGTGCTTTTACCTTAATAGGCTGGTTCCGTCCTTTTCTAGTTCTACTATGCGCTCTTACTCTTGCGGTTGCTTTTATTGTGCCACCTTCATTGTGTATTTGAGCATAAGGAACATCCGTACCAATAAGTACATAATATTTACCCTCGCTAATTTTACGAAT
>NZ_JAJGWT010000011.1:1190-100101 GCF_021390715.1 Tenacibaculum piscium | reverse complement strand
GGTGTAAAGGCAGTAATGTCATAGCCAAGTATTACTAATAACCCATAGGCTTATGTAGAAGTCTTGCGCTCGAAAGGGCGCAAGCACCAACTCTTTTGATTATTTACGATATAATTTTTACCAATATGTTAACTTATACAGTTGCAATATACTGAAACATTTTAAGGTGATTATCGCAATGGGGCTCACCTCTTTCCATCCCGAACAGAGAAGTTAAGCCCATTTGCGCCGATGGTACTGCCAATGGTGGGAGAGTAGGTCGTTGCCTTTCTTTTAAACCTCAATCTATAAAAAGATTGAGGTTTTTTTTTTGTGCTAAACTGAAAGAAATGATTAAAGCTCTTTTTTAATCTATAAACATCATACTGAATTTATTTTAGCATCGTAAAAACTATGGAAAATGGCAAATGAGGATGTGAAACTGAAATAAATTCAGGTTGACGGATTCTATTTCTTATTTTTCTCTGATATTTTTTTCAGATAAAATTTAAACAGACTCTAATAATTACTACGCGTATCTCTTAAAAAGATTCTTTGAAATGACTGGATTTTATAAATAAAAACTAATTTATCAGATAGCCAAAACTCAATAAATAGACTTAGCCCCGATTGAAGCTTTGTTTGAGCTCTTTTTTTGATTTTTCTTCAAAAAAAAGCGAGTGCGGAAAGCGGGAATAGCTCCTAATAAAAAATAATGAAATCTTTAATCTAATTCATGAAAAATAGATTAGAGAAATAACTTTTTTAGAGTTGAAAATAAGACTAGCTTTACCGACTCTCAATATAATTTTTTAAATCATTAAAATTACTCAAATAGACGAAAAAGAGAAACTGAAATAAATTCGCTTCGATTTTTTTAGATGAAATAAAAAAAATTATCCTCGAAATAGAAAAAAGTCTTTTTTCATAGATTCGATTTGAGAATCATCATTCGTAATAATATAATCGATTGCTTTTTCAGTAAAGTTTTTTCCTTTTTGAGTAAGTGATATAATTTGAGTATCAATATGAATTAAATTATTTTTTTCGGCTAACTCTACAATAGCTTTTGCTTTGACTTTATGCCAATTAATATGTTCATTCAAATGATTAATATGACGCTCTTTTTCTTCTTTATGATTATTTAAATGCAATAAAAAAGTAAGTAATTGCACTTCTTTTTGTTGTTGCTTATTTCGATAAAGTACCGAAATAAGCCCTCGATTTGGAGCAAATAAAAATACTAATAAAAATACCAAACCAAGCATTGTTGTCATAGAACCAGCAATAGAAGCATCGAGCCAATGTGCCATCCAATAGCCTGAAATTGCAGAAAAAATACCAAAAAATATTGAAAAAATAAGCATTTTTTTCAAATCATTCGTTAATAAGTAAGCAGTCGCTGCAGGAGCAATCATTAAGGCAACAACCAAAATTGCACCAACGGCATCAAAAGCTCCCACGGTAGTTATCGAAGCGACAGTCATCAATCCATAATGAATAATAATAGGCGAAAAACCTAAAGAAGTTGCCAAACCAGCATCAAACGTACTTATTTTTAATTCTTTAAAAAAAGCAAGTAATAAACCTATCGTTATTAGTAAAATAATACCAATAATCCATAGTGATTTCGCACCAATATCAACACCTCCAATTAATAATCTATCAAAGGGTGCAAAAGCGAGTTCTCCTAATAAAACGGCATCAACATCCAAATGAATATCATTAGCATTTTTTGCAATTAAAAGTACACCAATACTAAATAATGCTGGAAATACTAAACCAATTGCGGTATCTTCTTTAACTAATTTTGTTTTTTGAATATATTCGACTAAAACCACGGTTATAATTCCTGATAAAGCTCCCATTAATATTAATAAGGGTGAATTTAAATCGTGTGTAATAAAAAAACCGATGACTAATCCAGGTAAAATAGAATGACTGATGGCATCACTAATTAATGCCATTTTTCGCAATACCAAAAACACGCCAGGAATTGCACAAGCTACGGCAACTAAGCTTGCTATTAATTGTATTTCAATTTGAGCACTACTCATTTTAGTTCGTTATTTTTTAGTGTTTTTTTAAATTATTTTGATGATTATTTTTCTAAATCATCTATATTTTGATTATATAAATTACCTGCAAATTGGTATCCTTCTTCTGTCATTGACCACATTTTTCCCTGTACTTTTATATATTTTTTTTCTTCTAGTTTTTTTAATGTTCCGATCGTATATCCTTGAAAATTATTTAAAATTTTTACAGCATGAGGATGCGATTTATCTTGATGAGTTTTCACTAAATCAAACATAAAAGAAAGTGTTTTGTGTAATTCTAAATCACGTCTGTTTTTCAAAAAACGAATTTGACGAAAAAGCAATCCTCTTGAGGGCGAAAAAATAAAAGAAAACACCACAAAAACTGCGGCAACCAAAACAATTACAGGACCTGTTGATAAATTTGCTTGACTCGCACTAATACCTGTTCCTACAACCCCTGAAAATGCTCCGAAAATCGCTGCTAAAACTACCATCGTACTCAAACTATTTGTCCATTGACGTGCGGCGGCGGCGGGAGCTAATAACATCGCACTCATTAAAACTACGCCCACGGTTTGCAAACCTAAAACGATTGCCAACACAATAAAACTCGTAATTAACGCATCAATAAATTGGATGTTAAATCCTAAAGTTTTTGCATAATCGGCATCAAATAATAAGAGTTTAAATTCTTTCCAAAAAAGTAATAAGACACCCAAACAAATTGCCGTTACAATTGCCATAAACCACACATCTTTGGCTAATAAAGTTGCTGCCTGACCAAATAAAAATTTATCCAATCCAGACTGATTTGCATTGGGCTGTTTTTGAATAAAAGTTAATAATAACATTCCAAATCCGAAGAAAACAGACAATATTAATCCTAAAGCGGTATCAGTTTTTAAATGCGTATTTTTTACGATACTACGAATCCAAAAAGCGCCAATTATTCCACTAATTAAAGCACCTAATAATAATACATTCGTATCTTTTGTGCCTGTAATTAAAAAGGCAATAGCTATCCCAGGAAGCGATGCGTGTGAAATGGCATCGCCTAGTAAACTTTGTTTTCTCAATACGGCAAAACTTCCTAGCATACCACAAATAGCTCCTAAAATAGCCGTTCCAATGGTAATTGTTCGAAGGGTATAATCTGAAAAAACGAGCTTAAAATATTCTTGTAAATCCATTATTGTTGTACACTTACTTTATAATTAATTCCGTACGTTTTGGTTAAATTATCATCATTAAAAATTTCTTTAACCGGTCCTGTGGCGATTTTTTTGACATTTAAAAAAGTAACCCAATCAAAATATTCAGGAACAGTTTGCAAATCGTGATGCACTACAATTACTGTTTTGCCTGCTTTTCGTAATTCTTTTAAAATATTGATAATCGTAATTTCGGTAGTTGCATCTACGCCTTGAAATGGCTCATCCATAAAATAAATAGATGCATTTTGCGCCAAAGCTCTGGCCAAAAAAACACGCTGTTGTTGTCCGCCTGAAAGTTGTGAAATTTGGCGATTTTTAAAGGCTAACATTCCTACTTTTTCCAAAGCTTCTAAGGCGATTTTTTTCTGTGCATTTCCTGGGCGTTTTATCCACCCTAAACTTCCGTAAGTTCCCATGGTAACGACATCTAAAGCTGTGGTTGGAAAATCCCAATCGACACTTCCTTTTTGTGGCACATAAGCGACTAACTTTCGTTGTTTTTCATAGGACTCTCCAAATATCGCAACGCTTCCCGCAATCGGTTTTATAATGCCTAAAATTGATTTTATTAAGGTCGATTTTCCTGCACCGTTTGGTCCAACAATCGCCATTAAAACGCCTTCGGGAATGGCTAAATCAATATCCCAAAGTACGGGTTTGTAATTATAAGCAACCGTTAAATCGTCCACGGTTACGGCATATTTTATATCGCTCATTAACTGTTCTTTTATTATTATACGTTTTAGATTATCAGTATAAATTATACGTTTTTATTTTAATGAATTAACAATTGTATTTACGTTTGCTTTATACATTCCGATATACGTTCCTTCAGTGGTTCCTGCGCTTCCTAAAGCATCAGAATATAGCGTTCCACCAATAACAACTTCGTGTCCTTTTGATTTTACGGCTGCTTGTAAAGCTTCAATAGTTCGTTTTGGCACAGAGGTTTCTACAAAAATTGCTTTTACTTTATGTTCGATAATAAATTTTGCTAATTTTTGAACATCTTGAACGCCTGCTTCGGTAGCTGTTGATAATCCTTGCAAACCAACGACATTGAATTTGTGTTGTCTTCCGAAATAATTAAACGCATCGTGAGCGGTTACTAAAATTCTTTTTTCTTCGGATAATTCATTGATTTTTTGTGTTACTTTTATGTTTAAATCCTGTAATTTATCGAGATAAATTTTAGCATTATTTTTATAAAACGTGGCATTTTCAGTATCTATTTCGGCTAATTTATCAGCAAGATAAGAAGTCATTTTTGTCCAATTAGTAATATCGAACCAAATATGCGGATCATAATTTGAGGCAAATAATTCTGAACCTATCAAATCTTTTTTAGCAATTGCATCTGAAATTTCGATAGTTTTTTTATGTTGATGTTCCATTTTTTCAAAAACCTCTACTAGTTTTCCTTCTAAATGCAATCCACTGTAAATAATAATATCGGCATTAAAAAGCTTAGAAACGTCGCCTTCACTGGCTTTGTATAAATGCGGATCAACACCTGAACCCATTAATCCATTTACATTTATTTTATCGCCACCGATATTTTTCACCAAATCGGTAACCATTGTAGTGGTGGTTACGATATTTAATTTTCCATCTTTTTTTTCTTCGGATGTTTTACAGCTAATCGCTAATAAAACTAGGAGTATTAAGTATATTTTTTTCATGTTTTTTAGAATTTTGCTTTTTTTTAGATTTTTTGAATATAAATATTATTGGCAACTTTGTTTGAAATGGTCATTATTTTATCATTTATTTTCACTAAAAACGAATCATCAAAAGGTTCTTTATCCAGTATTTGAATATGTTGTCCTAAGCCGATTTCTTGTTTATCTAAAAAGCGTAAAAATTCGGAAGAAGTATCATTTACGCCCACACAAACTCCTTGTTCATTTTTATGCAATGTTGCTAATAAACTTTTTTTGATTTGGGGTAAATTCCCTTGTTTATCAGGGATTGGGTCGCCATGCGGATCTGTTTTCGGATGTCCTAAAAATGCATCTAATTCATCAATTAATTTGGGCGAATGTATATGTTCCAATTGTTCGGCAACCTCATGGACTTCATCCCAAGAAAAATTAAGTTTTTCAACTAAAAAAACCTCCCATAAACGGTGTTTCCGAATAATATTAGCAGCCGTTTTTTTACCAAAATTAGTTAAAGTAACGCCTTGATATTTTTTATAAACAACTAATTTCTTATCGGATAATTTTTTAATCATATCGGTTACCGATGATGCTTTGGTAACCAACATATTTGCAATTGCGTTAGTGGTAATTCCTTTATCGGATACTAAGGCTAAATGATAAATTGTTTTAATATAATTTTCTTCTGATTGACTAAACATCTTTTTTTGATAGTATTTTTTTAATAGGACAAAGATATAATTTTTCATTTATATAAAATAATTTTTAGACAAGTCTAAAAATTATTTTATGTTTGCATTAAATTTAAAACAAGTCTAAACTAAAAAAATAATCATACAGTGATGAAAAAATTACTCTTATTTACTTTTATATTAATTGCATCGTTTGCTAAAGCACAAACAATCAAAGGAAAAATAACCACTTCCAAAGGTGCCATATTACCGTTTGCGAATATCTTGGTTAAAAACACCAATCTTGGCGTAACTGCCGATGAAAATGGCGTGTTTCTTTTAGAGAATATCAAGCTAAACAATCAGAAAAAAGTTACGTTAATTACTTCTGCTATCGGATTTATGTCTTCTCAAAAAAGAATAAATATATCCAAAGAAAAAGTAACAATTATTGATTTTAGCCTGACAGAACACGCCGAATTATTAGATCAAATTACGGTAACAGGAACTCGAACAGACAGACGAAGTACCAAAAACCCTGTGATTGTAAACGTAATAAACAGCCAAACGTTAGCCGATGTACAAGCTTGTAATTTATCCGAAGGATTGAAGTTTCAAACGGGTTTACGTGTAGAAACTGATTGTCAAACTTGTAATTATACACAACTTAGAATGAATGGTTTATCTGGTGGATATTCGCAGATTTTAATCAATGGTCGCCCAATTTTTAGCCCGCTAACTGGTTTGTATGGTTTGGAACAAATTCCAACTAATATGATTGATAGAATTGAAGTAGTTCGTGGCGGTGGCTCGGCTTTATACGGCTCAAGTGCCATCGGTGGAACGGTGAATGTAATTACCAAAATCCCAAAGAAAAACAACTTTAGTATTGGCTATAATTATCAAAATTTTAAAGGAACTTCCGACCATATTATTGCAGGAAATGCAACGGTCGTTAATGAAGATAAAAATGCAGGAGTTTCATTTTTTATCAATAATAGAACTCGTGAAATTTATGACCATAATGATGATAATTTCTCCGAACTTCCGAAATTAAAAAACAACTCTTTTGGTGCTAATTTGTTTTTCTTACCTACCGATAATCAAAAAATAGAAATCAATTTTAGCAAAATGAACGAATATCGTTATGGTGGTGAAATGATTGAAAATGCACCGCATTTTGCCCTGCAATCCGAAGAAAGAGTACACGATGTATATGTTGGAAATGTTGATTATCAACTTAATTTTAATGATGATAAAAGTTCGTTAATTACATATTTTGCTTCTCAATATACAGGAAGAGATCATTATACAGGAATCCGTCCTGGAACTCAAAATGTAATCGAAGATACCGTGCATCTAGCAAATCCGCCGTACGGAAACTCAGATACAACCACGCTTCAAGGAGGACTTCAATTTAATCATCAATTAGAAGATTTCTTAAAAGGAAATAACGTACTTACTATCGGGTCGGAATTTGTACAAGATGATGTTTTTGATGAAATTAAAGCCTATGAATATAAAGTAGACCAACTTACTCAAAACTACGGTTTCTTCTTTCAAAGTGATTGGGAAATCAATAATAAATGGAATTTATTAGCAGGAGTCCGTTACGATCATCATAAATTAGAAGCGCTCAATAAAGATAAAACAAAGAAATCAATTACTAATAATGTAGCAAGTCCTCGTGTTTCGGTATTATTTAAACCCTTCGAAAAAGCACAACTACGCGCCACTTGGGGAACTGGTTTTAGAGCGCCACAAGCTTTTGATACTGATTTACATATGGCCTTTGCAGGTGGTGGAATCTCAAGAGTACAACTTGCCGATGACTTAAAAAAAGAACGCTCAAATAGCTATACCGTATCTTTTAATTATGATAAACCAACCGAATATTATATCTATGGATTTACTGTTGAAAGTTTTTATACCGAATTAAACGATGCTTTTTATTTAGAAGGAATTGGCGAAGATGAATTTGGAGAAGTTTTCAAAAAAAGAAATGGTGATGGCGCTGTTGTAAATGGAATTACCCTAGAAACACGCTTGAATTATGATGGAATTTTTCAGTTTGATGCAGGTTTTACGTATCAATCTAGTAAATACAATACCGCTGTAAATAATTCGGATGCTCTTGAAAACAAAAAAGAGTTTTTAAGAACACCGAAAACTTATGGATATGCAACAGCAACTTATACGCCAAATCAAAAATTTAAAACCGCATTAAACCTTGTTTATACTGGAGAAATGGACGTATTACATTTAGCTTCGGATAAAAATTTAACACAAGATGAATACCTAAAATCACCTAATTTTTTTAATGTCGGAATCAAAACTAGCTACAATTTTAAGTTGGAAAACTTAAAAACTAATATTGAAGTTTCGGCAGGTGTTAAAAATCTTTTTGATGAATATCAAACAACGTTTGATATTGGAAAAGAACGAGATAGCAATTTCATATATGGACCCGCAACGCCAAGAACATATACACTAGGCTTTAAAATATTTCAATAAGCATTTAAAATAATACATTTTATAATGTACTGAAACAGGGAGTTTTACCATAAAGCTCCCTGTTTTTCGTAATATTAACTTAATATTAGATCCCTTAATATCGACTTAATTAACATTAAAGAAACATTCTAATAAAGCAACCATAATTTTCAAGTAACATTAGATTTACAACATAGCATCAGATTTGCAGTGTATATATTAAGAACCCAAGATAAGTATTACGTATAATGAAAAAATTAATAATTATTACTCTTTTAAGCCTTTGTAGTTTTGTGTATGCACAAGATAAAGGAACGGTATCAGGTACGATTTCTGATAAAGAGATGAACGGAGAAGTACTCCCTTTCGCAAATGTTTTTATTAAAGGAACAACAATTGGAGCAACCACTGATATGGATGGTAAATACTCTTTAAGTGTTCCAAGTGGAAGTCAAACAATTGTATTTAGTTTTGTAGGATATCAAACCGTTGAAAAAGCAATTGCTGTAAAAGCAAATCAAAATTTAGTTGTAAACCAACAACTTGGTGCTAGTGAAGGCGTTTCTTTAGACGAAATTGAAATTAAAGCAACCGTTAGTAGAGAAAAAGAAAGTGCTTTGTTATTACAACAAAAGAAAGCAACTGTAATTATTGAAAGTATTGGAGCGCAAGAATTATCAAAAAAAGGAGTTAGTAACGCCGCGGCAGCAACTACTAAAATATCAGGAGTAACTAAAAGTGAAGGTACTGGCGATATTTATATTCGTGGTTTAGGAGATCGTTATTTATCAACCTCAATGAACGGTTTGCCTGTTCCTTCGGATAATGTAAATAATAAAAATATCAACCTAAACTTATTTAATACCAACATCATTCAAAATGTAGGAATTTCGAAAACATATACCACTAATAATTATGCAGATCAAGGTTCTGGTTCTGTAAATATTATTTCAAAAGAATTTTCTAAAAAAGGAATTAAAATCGGTTTAAGCGGAGGTAGTAATACCAATGTTATGGAATTAAGTGATTTTAGAAAAACAATCATCAATGAAGATGTTACTTTTGGTTTTCATGAGAAAAAATACGCCTTACAAGACGCTTTAACAAGACAAGGTTGGGATACGAAAACAACCAATATTCCTTTTAATTATGGCGCTTCTATCGGTGGTGGTTATAAATTTGACATCTTCGGAAAAGCTTTAAAATTTGTAGCATCGGCTTCTTACTCTTCTTCAAATAGTTATCAAGAAGGATTATTTAGAAGTTATAAAGCGAATATTTTAGATAAAGGTTTTTCTTATAATGAACAACATGACACTGAAAAATATATTACAAATACCAACGCAACAGGATATATCAATTTCAGTTTAAAGTTAAATGACAACAATAAATTAAAGTACAATACTTTAGTTGTAAATAAAAGTCAAGACTTATTATACGAACAAGGAAGAAAAGGTTTCGGATATGTTTACGATCAAGATCCTAGTGAATATGGTGCTTTTGTAAGAGATCAAAATTTTAAACAAACAACACTTTTTGTAAACCAATTAATGGGAGAGCACAAGTTAGACGAAAACAATACGTTAAACTGGGCTGGAGGTTACAACTTTGTGTTAGCTGAAGAACCTAACAGAATTAGAAATGAAGTAAATATTTTAGATCCTGAAAAACCTTCATCACAAATTCAATATGCACACGTTGGAGATTATCAACAACGTAAATCAAGCCAGAAAATTGAAGACAACGATTATAATGCATTAATTCAAAATAAACTTGCTTTAGGACAAAGTGCTGATGAATTCGAAAAGAAACCACACGCTTTAAATTATGGAATAAATATCCGTAAAAAAGAAAGAAGTTTTAAATCATTATTTGTAGGTGTGAAAGCGAAAGGAATGAAAGCTCCTTCAGTTGATAATATTACCGATACTTTTACTGCTAGTAATTTTAATCCTGATTTATATCCTAATTTAGAATTAAAAGTTCGTCCAAATGATACGTATTCAGCAGATTTAAAAGCTTATGCAGCTTTTGTAAATTTTGATTTTCAACTTGATGAAAAACTTTCAGGAAACTTAGGATTGCGTTTTGAGAAAGATGAAATAAACATGGATTGGAGTGTTGCCAATTATATCGATCAAATAACAGGAAAAGAACGAATTGGTAGTTTGAATAAAAAATACGAAGGTCTTTATCCTAGTGTAAATTTAAAATACGAATTGAACGAAAAAAATTACCTACGTTTCGCTTCAAGTGTAACACAAACATTACCAGAGTTTAAAGAACTTGCTCCTTTAGAATATGTATCGCCAACAGGACGTGTTACCAGAGGAAATCTTGATTTAGAAAAATCAGATATTTATAATATCGATTTAAAATGGGAATTCTTTCCAAGTAGAGAAGAATTGGTATCGGCAACAGTATTTTATAAGCAAATTAAAAATCCTATCAACTTAGGATTAACAAGAGGTTCATCAGGAAACTTCATTTTTGAAAACACTGGAGATAAAGCAGATGTGTTAGGTTTAGAAGTGGAAGGAAAAGTTGGATTGATTAAAAATGAAGACGAAAAAAGCTTATTAAGTGCAACTGGAAATGTTACTGTAATGTATTTAAATCAAGATTTACATAAAGAATTTCAATATAAAGATGTAACAGAATCAAAATTACAAGGAGCTTCTAACTTTATTTTCAATGGTTCTGTAAGTTATAACTCACAAACGGAAAAACCTTTCATCGGAACAGTAACAGGAAACTATTCTTCAGATAAAATATTTTCTTTAGGAGCACCTCGTAGTCAAGATGATAGAGCTACTTTATATAATGACCAAATTATTCAAAAAGGTTTTTTTACTTTAGATGCAATTCTTAGTAAAGAAATTACAAAATACTTAACAGTTAAATTAGTCGGTAAAAATTTATTAAATCCTGAAATTAAACAAACACAATTAGTTAGAAATACAAGTACAGGTATTGAAACTAATGAAACTGTTCAGTTATATAAAAAAGGGCAACAACTTAGTTTAGGACTAAGCCTTTCTTTCTAAGAAACCTTTAACTTTTAAAATAATACTTAATCAAAAAAATCTTTGTGAAATTCACAAAGATTTTTTTTTGATTAAAAATTAAAAAACGTAATCAAATATTATAGAAAATCAATAAAAAACAAGTAAACATTTATTAACACTAAAGGCAAACTGTTAACCTTTAATTAAATAACAATAGTTAAACATACGCTTAATTTGTATAACAGAAATTAAACAAATCAAAATGAAAAAAATAGTCTTAAAAGCTTTTGTAGTAGCGGCATTATTAACAGGAACTACGACTTTCATTAGTTGTGGAAGTGATGAGCCAGAAGTTATTGAAGGTGGTACAGGAACAGGTACTAACCAAGAAGGAACTAAACTTGAAGGAAGAGTTAGTGGTACAATTACCTTAGATGCTTCAAAAGAATATAAGTTAACAGGTTCTTATATTATAGAAGATGGTGGACAATTAATTATTCCTGCTGGAACTAAAATTACAGTTACAGGAACAGGAACAGAAGCTTTTATCGCTGTATTAATGGGTGGTAAAATTGACATTCAAGGAACAGCAAGCAAGCCTGTTGTTATGACATCACCAAATGGGAAACCTGGAGATTGGGGAGGTTTAACAATCTGTGGAAAAGCAACAACAACGGCTGGTGTAGAAGCTGAAGCAGAAGTTGGAGGTTTCAAATACGGTGGAACTGCTGATGCTGATAACTCTGGTTCTATTAAATATTTAATGATAAAAGGAACAGGAGCTTCTATTAATTCAGAATCTCAATATAATGGAGTTTCATTATACGCTGTTGGATCAGGAACAACTATTGAAAATGTAGCTGTAATTGACGGTTCTGATGATGGTATTGAATTTTTTGGAGGTACCGTTTCTGTTAAAAACATATACTTAGAAAATAACGAAGACGATTCAATTGACTGGACAGAAGGTTGGAACGGAACTGTTGAAAATGCTTATATTTCTCATACAAAAGACGGTTTTTCAACGGCTTTAGAAGGAGATAAAGCAAATAAAAATCCTAAATTTATTAATTTAACAGCTGTTTCTACAGTAAAAGGAACTGCTTTACAATTCAAAAAAGAATCAGGAGCAACCATTACAGGATTATCTTTAACAGGATATGGTAAAAATATTGACATGAAAGATAATGGAAAGTTATCAAATGTTAAAATTGAAGGTGAAGATGCTAGTAAAACAGCAAACTATACAAAAGCAGCTACCGTAAATGCAAAAGATTTTGGTTGGGTAAATTCATCTGTTCATGCAGATACTGATTTATTACAAGGAAAAGTTACAGGTAAAGTTACTTTAGATCCATCAATTGCTTATAAATTAACGGGTTCTTACATTGTACAAGACGGTGGGGAATTAATCATTCCTGCTGGAACTAAAATTACAGTTACAGGAAGTGGTACAGAAGCATATATTGCTGTATTAATGGGTGGTAAAATTGACATTCAAGGAACAGCAAGTAATCCTGTTACCATGTCATCGCCAAACGCAAAACCTGGAGATTGGGGAGGTTTAACAATCTGTGGAAAAGCAACAACAACGGCTGGTGTAGATGCTGAAGCTGAAGTTGGAGGTTTCAAATACGGTGGAACTACAAATGCTGATAATTCTGGTTCTATTAAATATTTAATCATAAAAGGAACAGGAGCTTCTATTAATTCAGAATCTCAATATAATGGAGTTTCATTATATGCTGTTGGATCAGGAACAACTATTGAAAATGTAGCTGTAATCGATGGTTCTGATGATGGAATTGAATTTTTTGGAGGAACAGTATCTGTTAAAAACATCTACTTAGAAAACAACGAAGACGATTCAATTGACTGGACAGAAGGTTGGAATGGAACTGTTGAAAATGCGTATATTTCACACTCTAAAACTGGTTTTTCAACTGCTTTAGAAGGAGATAAAGCAAACAACAATCCTAAATTTGTTAATTTAACAGCTGTTTCTACTGTAGAAGGAACTGCTTTACAATTCAAAAAAGAATCAGGAGCAACTATTACAGGATTATCTTTAACAGGATATGGTAAAAATATTGACATGAAAGATAACGGAGCGTTATCAAATGTTAAAATTGAAGGTGAGGATGCGAATCCAGCAACAAACTACACAAAAGCCGCTACAGTAAACGTAAAAGACTTTGGTTGGGTAAATTCATCTGTCGATGTAAACTCAGACTTATTACAAGGAACTGTTACTGGTGAAGTTACTTTAGATCCATCAGTAGCTTATAAATTAACAGGTTCTTATATTATACAAGCTGGTGGAAAATTAATCATTCCTGCTGGAACTAAAATTACCGTTACAGGAAGTGGTACAGAAGCATATATTGCCGTATTAATGGGTGGTAAAATTGAAATTCAAGGTACAGAAAGTACTCCTGTTATAATGTCTTCACCAAAAGGGAAACCTGGAGATTGGGGAGGTTTAACCATCTGTGGAAAAGCAACAACAACCGCTGGTGTAAAAGCTGAAGCTGAAGTTGGAGGTTTTAAATACGGAGGAACTTCTGATGCTGATAGTTCAGGATCAATTAAAAACTTAGTAATTAAAGGAACAGGAGCTTCAATTAACTCTGAATCTCAATATAATGGAATTTCATTATACGCAGTTGGTTCAGGTACAGTAATTGAAAATGTAGCTGTAATTGATGGAGCTGATGATGGTATTGAATTTTTTGGAGGAACAGTATCTGTTACAAATATTTACTTAGAAAACAACGAAGACGATTCAATCGACTGGACAGAAGGTTGGAATGGAACTGTTAAAAATAGTTATATATCTCATACAAAAGACGGTTTTTCAACTGCCTTAGAAGGAGATAAAGCAAATAACAACCCTAAGTTTATTAACTTAACGGCTGTTTCTAGTGTAAACGGAACTGCATTACAATTTAAGAAAGAATCTGGAGCTACCATTACAAACTTACATTTAGATGGATATGATAAAAACATCGACATGAAAGATAATGGAAAGTTATCAAATGTTAAAATTGATGGTGCTGATGCTTCAAAAGAAGATGCCTATAACGAAGGAACTAAAGTTGATACTTCAAAATGGTCTTGGAAAAACGCAAGTTTATAAGCCTAAAAATTTAAAGCAATTTGCTTACTAATTTTTAAATATTAATTAATCCAGAGAAGTTCGCTTCTCTGGATTTTTTTTTGAGGATAATTTTTCGAAGATAATTTTTCGCGCTTTTTAAAAGTTGTTTACTATTCTTTAAAAGGTTATTTTGCATTAAAAATTATTCTGTGCAAAATTTATCAACTTTTCAAGTATACAACGCATCAGCTGGAAGTGGAAAAACCTTTACGCTCGTTAAAGAATATCTAAAAGTTTTATTAAAAACAGACGATGTTTTTAAGTTTCAAAAAATATTAGCCATTACTTTTACCAACAAAGCAGCGGGTGAAATGAAAGCACGTGTTTTAGAAAATTTACAAACATTCTCCGAAGGAAAAGAAAATGATTTGTTAAAAATTATTATCAAAGAAATTTCGCTTGATACACAAATTAAAACCAAAATTGATACACAAAAAATACAGCAACGAAGCAAAAAAATAGTCGAAGCAATTTTAAAAAATTATTCGGCATTTTCAATTACAACTATTGATAGTTTTACCCATAAAATCATCAAAAGCTTTGCCTACGATTTAGGATTGCCACTAAATTTTGAAGTGGAAATGGATGCAATTTCATTATTGAATCAAGCCGTTGATGTGTTAATTTCTAAAATCGGGGTCGATACCGATTTAACCAAACTATTAATCGATTTTTCGCTCGATAAAGCTGATGATGATAAATCATGGGATATTTCACTTGAATTAAATGAGTTTTCGAGAATCTTATTAAATGAAGATGATATCCAGCACTTTAGAAAACTTGAAGATAAAAAATTAAGCGATTTTACCAATTTAAAAAGTAAATTATTTAAAGATCAACAACAAATTAAAACCCGATTCTTAGAAATTGGAAAAAAAGGAATCGCAATAATTGAAACCACACAATTAGAACATAAAGATTTTTACTATTCTATGTTGCCAAAGCATTTTTTAGCGTTATCTGAAAATCCTGCCAAAGCAAAATTTTTTGAACAAACAAAACTTCGAGAACGTATTGAAGAAAATTTCTTTTATGCAAAATCAAAATCAGCCTCTATAAAAAATGCTATTGAAGGAATTTTACCAGAATTATTATCTTTATATATGGAATCTGAAAAGTTGTATCAGCAATTTTTAATGAACAGATTAGCCTTAAAAAGCGTAATTCCGTTAGCCGTTTTAAATTATATAAATCTTGAATTAACACATATCAAAGAAGAAAATAACTTGCGATTAAATGCTGAATTTAATCAATTAATTTCTGATAATATAAAAGACCAACCCGCACCATTTATTTACGAACGAATTGGACAACGATTTATGCATTATTTTATTGATGAAATGCAGGATACATCAGTGTTACAATGGGAAAATATTATTCCGTTAATAGACAATGCCTTGGCACAAGAAGATAGTAATTTGCTTTTAGTCGGAGACGGAAAACAAGCTATTTATCGTTGGCGTGGTGGAAAAGCAACACAATTTATTTCCTTGGGAGCTAGTGCCGAAAATCCGTTTCATATCGACAAAGAAATAAAAACACTAGATACCAATTTTAGAAGTTATAGCGAAATTATTGATTTTAATAATCAGTTTTTTCAACATACCGCTAATTTTTTGGAAAATCAAGACTATAAAAACCTATTTATTGAAGGAAATAAACAATCAACAACAGCTAAAAAAGGCGGTTTTGTATCCCTTTCCTTTTTAGATAAAGAAGAAGAAAAAGCTGATGAGGTTTTAAAATATCCGAAGAAAGTTTTAGAAACTATTCAAAAAGTTCAAAAAACATTTTCTTTAAATGAAATCTGCGTGTTGGTGCGTAAGAAAAAAGATGGCGTTGCTGTAGCAAATTATTTATCAGAAAATGGCGTTCAAATTATTTCTTCCGAAACATTATTACTCAAAAATAGCGCGAAAGTTACCTTTATTACTGATGTTTTACAAGTAATTCAGCATCCAAATGATAAAGAAGCATTATTAGAAGTACTCTATTTTTTACAACATCATTTGAAACTAGAAATAGCTAAAAATTTATTTATTTCAGAAATGATTCAGAAACCACTTGATGCCGTTTTTGAAGAATTTAAAAAATATCAAATTTCATTCGATTTAATTAATTTTCATCAACTACCATTTTATGAAAAAATAGAAGAAATTATCCGAAGTTTTAAATTAATTGAAGCTTCCGATGCGTATGTGCAATTTTTCCTAGACATCGTTTTGGAACAACAACGAAAAGGAACAAGTATTCAAGAATTTCTAGATTTTTGGAACGATAAAAAAGAAAATTTAAGCATCGTAGCTCCCGAAACAGGCAATGCTGTGCAAATTATGACCATTCATAAATCCAAAGGATTGGAGTTTCCTGTCGTTATTTTCCCCTATGATTTAGATATTTATCGACAAATAAACCCTAAAATTTGGCTCGATGAATTACCAACAAATTTTGATGGTTTTCAAGAATTATTAGTGCCGTATAACAGCGATTTAAAATCAATAAATGAACGAAGTTTAGAAATTTATCAGCAACAACGAGAAGAAGTTGAATTGGATAATTTTAATCTCTTATATGTCGCACTAACTCGTGCTGTAGAGCAATTACACATCATTACAGAATATAAAATCACTACAAAAGGAGAAGAAAATACCAATCATTATTCAGGGATTTTTATCAACTATCTAAAAGAAAAAAATCGTTGGAATGATGGACAATTAGACTATTATTTTGGAGAATCAAAAAGAATAAGTACGCATAAAGAAAATTTTTCTACCGCTGAAATTCAACAAGAATTTATTTCAACGCCTTGGCAAAATCATAATATCCATATGTTGGCGAGTGCCTCGAAATTATGGGATACCGAACAAGGAAAAGCCATCGAATTTGGAAATTTAATTCATGAAATGATGGCGAAAATTATCAATCAAAATGATGTTGAAAAAGTTGTGCATCAATATGAACAACAAGGAATTATAAATAAAAAACAAGCCGAAAATATTCAAAATGATATTTATAAAATTGTAAATCACCCAAAATTAAAACAATTTTACGCCAAAAATGTAACCGTATATAATGAACGAGAAATTGTAGATGTCGATAATCAAATCCTAATTCCCGATAGATTAGTGCTTTCACAAAACAATGACGTAACGATCTTAGATTATAAAACAGGAAAACCATCGAAAAGTTATCATCAGCAATTATTACGCTATGAACGTGTCTTAAAATCAATTAATTATAAAGTTGTTAAAAAATTACTCATATATATAAATAAAGAAATTTTAGTGGAAGAAGTATAGTTTTTTTTTAAAATTTAGTAATTAATAAGCAATTAATTAGCTCCTAAACTGTAAATATTAACAAGGAGAAACCACTGTGTTTTCTAAGAAATCAATAAAGACTTTATACAGATTTAAATATATTAATTTAAAAACTTTTTTTTGTAATAAGTTTTTGTAGATTTGCTTTTGTAAATAAGTTATAACAACTTACATTTGCGGTATATATAAAACGAACTTTTAATTTAAATTATTTTATAATGAAACAAATCAAATTAGCTGTGATAGCTTTGTTTACGTTTGCTACTATAGCAACAACAAGCGCACAAGATTCAGATAACCCATGGGTTGTTGGTTTTGGTGTTAACAGTGTAGATGTAAGAGGTGCAAGAAACTTTGGAGATTTAGTTAAAGACGGATTAGGTACTTCAGACTGGAATATCTTACCATCTGTATCAAGAATATCTGTTGACAGATATTTAGATCAAGGTTTTTCTTTACAATTAGCTGGGTCTTTAAATAAGATTGAAACATATCTTAAAAAAGATGATATGGATGAGCTTTACTGGGCTATCGATGCAAACGTAAAGTATGATTTAGATCCTTTAGTAGATTTAATTTTCAAAGGAACAACTCAATATTTTGATCCTTATGTATATTTAGGAGGAGGTTATACTTCTTTAGCTGATGAAGGTACTGCAATGTTAAATGCTGGAGCTGGATTTAATACTTGGTTTAATGATAACTTAGGATTAAACTTCCAAACAGGAGCAAAGCATGATTTTGGTGATAAAGTAAGAGGTCACTATCAACACTCTATTGGTTTAGTTTTCAAATTTGGAGGTACTGATACTGATGGTGATGGTATTTTTGATAAAGATGATGCATGTCCAGAAGTTGCTGGATTAAAAGAATTTAATGGTTGTCCTGATACAGATGCTGATGGAATTAAAGATGCAGATGATGCATGTCCAGAAGTTGCAGGTTTAGCTGCTTTAAACGGTTGTCCTGATACTGATGGTGATGGAATTGCTGATAAAGATGATGCTTGTCCTACTGTAAAAGGAACAAAAGCGAACAACGGATGTCCTGATACTGATGGTGATGGTGTTGTTGATTCTAAAGATAAATGTCCTACTGTTGCAGGTCCTGTAGATAACAATGGTTGTCCTTACGCAGATACTGATAAAGATGGTGTTTTAGATAAAGACGATAAATGTCCTAAAGTTGCAGGTGTTGCTTCTAACAATGGATGTCCTGAAGTAGTAATTACTAAAGCTGCTGAAAAGAAATTAAATGACTTCGCAAGAGCTATTTACTTTAACTCAGGAAGAACTACTTTTAAGCCTGGTGTTATTGCTAATTTAGATAGAATTGCGTCAATTATGAAGGAATACTCTAAAGCTAACTTTAGTGTTCAGGGTCATACTGATAGCCAAGGTAAAGCTGCTAGTAACTTAAGATTATCTGAAAAAAGAGCGAAAGCTGTTTTAGATTACTTAGCTAACAAAGCAGGTATTCCATCTTCTAGATTAACTTCTGCTGGATTTGGTGAAGACTATCCAATTGCTTCTAATAAAACAAGATCAGGTAGAGCTGAAAACAGACGTGTTGAAATTAAATTGGTAAAATAATTTTATTAAAACATTTATAATATTAAAAGCCTCACGCAAGTGAGGCTTTTTTTTATTTACTAAATTTATTAAAAATAGGCGTAAAGGTTTTTTAAATTCCCCTAAAAAAATTACCTTTGCACATTGAAAAAAGGAGCTAAAGCTCACGCTAGCAAATTAAATAACTTTAATTACATATAGTAATGTCTACAATAACAGGTAAAGTTTCTCAAATTATTGGTCCAGTTATCGATGTTGAGTTTAATACAGAAAATGCTGAATTACCAAAAATTTACGATTCATTAGAAATTAAAAAAGCTGATGGTTCAATTTTAGTATTAGAGGTTCAACAACATATAGGTGAAGATACAGTTCGTACTATTTCAATGGATGCAACTGATGGTTTAAGTAGAGGTACAGAAGTTATCGCTACAGGTAATCCAATTCAAATGCCAATAGGTAAAGATATTTATGGACGTTTGTTTAACGTTACAGGAGATGCTATTGATGGTTTAGGTGATTTACCTAAAACAGGAGATGCAGGTTTGTCAATCCACCGTCAAGCACCAAAATTTGAAGATTTATCTGTATCAACAGAAGTTTTATTTACAGGTATTAAAGTAATTGATTTAATTGAGCCGTACGCAAAAGGAGGTAAAATTGGATTATTTGGTGGAGCAGGAGTAGGTAAAACCGTATTAATTCAGGAGCTAATTAACAATATCGCAAAAGGACATGGAGGTTTATCTGTATTCGCAGGTGTTGGTGAAAGAACTCGTGAAGGAAACGATTTATTAAGAGAGATGTTAGAATCTGGAATTATCAAATATGGTGATGATTTTATGCATTCTATGGAAGAAGGAGGATGGGATTTATCAAAAGTTGATAAACCTGGAATGAGAGACTCTAAAGCTACTTTCGTATTCGGACAAATGAACGAACCACCTGGAGCACGTGCACGTGTTGCCTTATCTGGTTTATCTATTGCTGAATATTTCCGTGATGGAGCAGGAGAAGCACAAGGAAAAGACGTTCTTTTCTTCGTTGATAATATATTCCGTTTTACACAAGCAGGTTCTGAGGTATCGGCTTTATTAGGTCGTATGCCATCTGCAGTAGGATACCAACCAACATTAGCTACCGAAATGGGAGCAATGCAAGAGCGTATTACTTCTACTAAAAAAGGTTCTATTACATCTGTACAAGCAGTTTATGTACCTGCAGATGATTTAACAGATCCAGCACCAGCAACAACATTTGCCCATTTAGATGCAACTACAGTATTATCTCGTAAAATTGCAGAATTAGGTATTTATCCTGCAGTAGATCCTTTAGATTCTACTTCAAGAATTTTATCTGCTGAAGTTTTAGGAGCTGAACACTATGATACAGCAACAAGAGTAAAAGAAATTTTACAACGTTATAAAGAATTGCAAGATATTATTGCAATTTTAGGTATGGAAGAATTATCTGAAGAAGATAAATTAGTCGTTCACAGAGCACGTCGTGTACAACGTTTCTTATCACAGCCATTTCACGTAGCAGAACAATTTACAGGATTGAAAGGATGTTTAGTTGATATTAAAGATACCATTAAAGGATTTAACATGATTATGGATGGTGAATTAGATAAGTATCCAGAAGCAGCGTTTAACTTAAAAGGATCAATTCAAGAAGCAATTGATGCTGGTGAAAAAATGTTAACTGAAGCATAATTCAACGAATAATTAACAATAATTAATTAAATTATGTTTTTAGAAATTGTAACTCCAGAAGCTATCTTGTTTTCGTCAGAAGTAGATGCTGTTAGTGTACCAGGAATTAATGGTGAATTCCAAATGTTAAATAATCACGCCGCAGTGGTGTCTATTTTAACAAAAGGAACTGTTAAAATACACGTACATACACAAGATCATTTAGTCTTTGATGATTTACATGCAAGTATTATTCCTTTACCTGCAGACTCTAAAGTATTAACTTTAGATATCAAATCAGGAACTTTAGAAATGAAAGATAATAAAGTAATTATTCTTGCAGATTAATTATTTAACTTCATAAATTAAAAAAGCCAAACATTATGTTTGGCTTTTTTTTATTTTAAGTATCTTTGTTTCGTATGAAAGTAGCATTTTTATTTATTGGAGGTCCAGAGATTTTTGTAATCATATTAATTGTGGTCATGTTATTTGGTGCAGATAAAATTCCTGAAATTGCCAGAGGCTTAGGAAAAGGTATCCGTCAGGTAAAAGATGCAACGAATGATATTAAAAAAGAAATCAATAATACAGCAAAAAATCAGGGCATAGATACTGATTTTGTAAAAGATATCGATAAAGAAGTAACCAAGGTTAAAGACGATATTGATGATTTTACAGGACCAATAAAACGTCAGTTTTAAAATTTATTTAACCCGACTAATCGTTAATCCATCACGAATTGGTAATAAAACCGTTTCTATACGAGGGTCTTCGTTTAATTTTTTATTATACTCTAAAAGAATTTTTGTATCAATATCTTTAGGATTTAATTCTTCTACAACTTTTCCACTCCAAAGTACATTATCTGATAAAATAACGCCACCAGTATTCATTTTATCAATAATTAAATCAAAATAATTTAGATAATTTGATTTATCGGCATCAATAAAAACTAAGTCAAATTTGCTGTCTATTGTAGGAATGATATCCAAAGCATTTCCGATATATTGCTTTATTTGATTTTTATAATCAGATTTTTCAAAATAAGTAGCCTGAAGTTCTTCTAATTCTTCATTTTTATCGATAGTGTGTAGCGTTCCATTTTTATGCAATCCTTCGGCTAATGATAAGGCGGAATATCCTGTATAAGTTCCTATTTCTAAAATTGTTTTAGGCTGTATTAATTTTGATATCATCGATAAAACTCTTCCTTGAAAAGCACCGCTTAGCATCCGTGGATTTAATACTTTTTGCCAAGTTTCTCGGGTTAATTCTTGTAATATTTTCGGTTCTTGTTGCGAATGATTCACAACATATTGGTCGATTTTATCTGGTAAAAAGTGCATGATTATTTATTATAAATATTAATTAAATATATTGAAATTAATTAGTTGATTTTTTTAAAATAGCTAATTCTTTTTTTAATTTTTCTTTTTCTTTTGATGATAAGCAGGGCATTTCATTGTTACAAATGTTGGCATTCATTTTAAAGATATGCGACATTTTAGTATTTTGTTTGGAATAACGTGAACAAATTTTACAAGCAATTAAATGGGTGTAAAGTTGTATTTTTTCAATTAAAGAAGCCTCTTTATATTGTGCTTTATTACAAATAGTAGTTGCTTTATTACAGGATATTTTCAGTTTTTTAAACATTTTTTGCTCGTTTATTGAACATATTTAAGATTAAGTATTATTTATGAAACCAATTTTTTTCCATACAGTTTCTTAGTTGTGTTCTTGCTCTATGAATAATAACCCATAAATTTGACGGTGTAATCCCTAATTCCTTACAAATTTCTTCGGTTTCAAATTCTTGAATTGTTTTCATTCTAAAAACGATGGCATATTTTTCAGGAAGGCTATTGATACAATGTTCTAATTGTGTTTTTAATTCTTCATTTTCAATGTTTTTTTCAATGTCACTATTCCAATCTTGGGGGATACACTCTTCAATCCAATCGCCTTGATTATCACCACTTTCATAAAAATTCATTCGAACTTCAGCTTTTCCTTTTGTTGAATTTATTTTTCGATAATAATCAATAATTTTTCTTTTTAAGATGGAAATTAGCCACGTTTTTTCACTTGCTTTTCCTTGAAAATTTTTGGCTGATTTAAGTCCTGCAAAAAAGGTTTCTTGTACTAAATCTTTAGAAATATTAGCATCATTTACTCGAGATATTGCATATTTAAATAAATAATCTGCATATAAATCGACCCATTTATCGGGCGTTAAAGTATTGGATTTATTGGTTTGGCTCATCACTTTCAAATATAAGTTATTTTTTACTTAAAAGGACTTATTTTTGATGGAGCAATCTATCAGAAAAAGATATTATTAGCCTATGAATCATCAAAAATAAAATACGTTGGAACTTTACTTTTACAGATTTTTCAATAAAATATTTCCGTATTTTTACCAACAAGAAAATTTAAAAAATGTCAGTAGCAAAAAAGCAATATAAAAGAGTTACCACGAAATCATTAGTGGACATGAAAGCAAACGGAGAAAAAATTTCGATGCTTACTGCCTATGATTATACAATGGCAAAAATTGTAGACGGAGCAGGAGTTGACGTTATTTTGGTTGGAGATTCAGCATCGAATGTAATGGCGGGGCATGAAACTACGTTGCCTATTACGCTTGACCAAATGATTTATCATGCGAGTTCGGTAATTCGTGCTATTGAGCGTTGTTTGGTAGTCGTTGATTTGCCTTTTGGAACCTATCAAGGAAATTCTAAAAATGCCTTAGATTCCGCTATCAGAATCATGAAAGAATCTGGTGGACACGCCGTGAAATTAGAAGGAGGAAGCGAAATTGGAGAATCTATTTCTCGAATATTAACCGCAGGAATTCCTGTAATGGGACACTTAGGATTAACGCCACAATCGATCTATAAATTTGGAACCTACACCGTTAGAGCCAAGGAAGATGAAGAGGCAGAAAAGTTATTAAAAGATGCCAAATTATTGGAAGAATTAGGGTGTTTTGCCTTAGTTTTAGAAAAAGTTCCCGCAGCGTTAGCAACAAAAGTTGCCGAAAGTTTAACGATACCTGTCATCGGAATTGGTGCTGGTGGTGGCGTAGACGGGCAGGTTTTAGTAACTCATGATATGATTGGAATGACCCATGAATTTAATCCGCGTTTTTTACGTAGATATTTAGATTTATATACCGAAATGACTGGTGCTTTTGAAAGTTATATTGCCGATGTTAAATCGAAAGACTTTCCAAACGAAAAGGAACAATATTAATAGCGTATCCATTAAAAAGCTTTCTGAAAAGAAGGCTTTTTTTATTTTAAAGACTTTTTAAAAGATGATGAAAATACTACACTTAGATTCAAATCACGCATTACTTTTAAATCAATTAAACGATTTAGGTTTTATAAATGAACAAGATTATACCGCATCAAAAGAAATAATAGAAACTAAAATTAATCAATATGATGGAATTATTATCCGAAGTAGGTTCACTATTGATAAACAATTTTTAGACAAAGCCACCAACTTAAAATTCATCGGAAGAGTAGGCGCAGGGCTTGAAAATATTGATTGTGAATATGCGAGTCAAAAAGGAATTCATTTAATTTCAGCTCCTGAAGGAAACAGAAATGCTGTTGGTGAACATGCTTTAGGAATGTTATTATCACTTTTCAATAAATTTAGAAAAGCAGATACTGAAGTTAGAAATGGTAAATGGTTGCGAGAAGAAAATCGAGGAATCGAATTAGATGGCAAAACCGTTGGTTTAATTGGTTACGGAAATATGGGAAAATCTTTCGCTAAAAAATTAAGAGGTTTTGATGTAAAAGTACTTTGTTATGATATCAAACCTAATGTTGGTGATGAAAATTGTACCCAAGTTTCTTTAGAAGAATTACAACAAAAAGCCGATGTTTTAAGTTTACACACACCACAAACTGCAGTAACTACAAATATGATAAATACCGATTTTATCAATGCTTTTTCGAAACCTTTTTGGTTACTAAATACGGCAAGAGGAAAATCGGTCGTTACTTCGGATTTAGTGGAAGCCTTGAAATCAGCAAAAATTTTAGGCGCAGGTTTAGATGTGTTAGAATATGAGAAAAAATCTTTCGAAAACTTATTTGTAAATCAAGAGATGCCCGAAGCATTCCAATATTTAATAAAGGCAGATAATATCTTATTATCGCCACACGTAGCAGGTTGGACCTTAGAAAGTAAGCAAAAATTAGCCCAAACTATTGTTGATAAAATAAAAAAGATTATTTAAAGGTAGAATAAATAAGTTTAATTAATTAAAATTCACCTCTTTTTTATACATTTAGCATTCAATAATAATAATACTATATACTACTATGAGTTTAATTGATGAAAATAAATTAACAGTTCAAAATCAGGAAAGTAAACGTGTTTTAGGAGGTGTTTTAGCAATTTTAATAGGACCATTAGGTATTCATAAATTTGCATTAGGATATACCAAAGAAGGCTTAATAATGTTATTAGGAAGTGTTCTTACTTGCGGATTAGCAGCACCTATTTTTGCAATTATTTCTTTAGTTGAAGGAATTACGTATTTAACAAAATCTGATGAAGAATTTATAAATATGTATCAAGTAAATAAAAAAGGTTGGTTTTAATTCGTTTTAGAAAACGTGTAATAAAAAAATAAAATGGAAGAAAGCAACAACATTTCGAAAGAAAATTTAAAAGAAAAAGCATCAGAATTTGCTGGAAAAGCAAGTGAACACGTTGCCGACGCAATGGAAGGTGTAAAAGCAAAAGTAGGTGAAGTCTTATCAGATGAAACAGTTCAAGACATCAAAAATAAAGCTGCTGAATTTGCTGATGAAGCTAAAGAAACTTTAGAAGAAGTGTCTGAAAAGGCATCAGAGTTTGCGAGTAAAGCAAGTGAAGAGCTTGCTGATTTTGCTGAAGATGCTCAAGAAGAGTTTAAAGAAGCAACTACGAAAGCTAAGAAAATCATCAAAGATTTATTAGATTAGTATTAAGAAATAATAGATAAAAAAGCATCGTTTTAATAAACGATGCTTTTTAATTTAATAAATCAAAAAAGAAATAAAACAGTATTTTTTATTTTTTACGTAATTCTAACGCTTCTTGTTTTTTCTCTTCGTTACGTTCAATTTTATGTTCAGGTCGTGTCCATTTAGGTTTTTCACCTAAGTTTTCAAAAGCAGAATCTTTTGCTTCTACCGTTTGTGGTTGTACCTTTTTAGTAAAAGGTTTCTGAGGATTTAAACCTAGCATTTTAAACATTTTCATATCTTCATCAACATCAGGATTTGGCGTTGTTAATAATTTATCACCAGCAAAAATAGAATTTGCACCTGCAAAGAAACACATTGCTTGTCCTTCTCTACTCATTTGCGTTCTTCCTGCCGATAAACGAACCTGAGTTTCAGGTAAAACGATACGTGCAGTAGCTACCATACGAACCATATCCCAAATTTCAACAGGTTTTTGGTCTTCTAAAGGAGTTCCTTCAACAGCAACCAACGCATTAATTGGCGTAGATTCTGGCTGAGGACTTAAAGTAGATAAAGCCACTAACATTCCAGCTCTATCTTCTGCATTTTCACCCATTCCAATAATTCCACCAGAACAAACAGTTACGTTTGTTTTACGCACATTATCAATCGTATCTAATCTATCTTGATATCCACGTGTAGAAATCACTTCTTTATAATATTCTTCCGATGAATCTAAGTTATGATTATAGGCGTATAAACCAGCTTCTGCCAAACGTTGTGCTTGGTTTTCAGTAACCATTCCTAAAGTACAGCAAACCTCCATATCCAATTTATTAATGGTTCTAACCATGTCTAAAACTTGGTCAAATTCAGGACCATCTTTTACATTTCTCCAAGCCGCACCCATACAAACACGAGAACTTCCGCTCGATTTAGCTCTTAAAGCCTGTGCTTTTACTTGGTTTACCGACATTAAATCGTTTCCATCAACATTGGTGTGATAACGAGCTGCTTGCGGACAATATCCACAATCTTCCGAACAACCACCAGTTTTTATAGATAACAATGTAGAAACCTGTACTACATTAGGATCATGACTTTTTCTATGAATTGTTGCAGCTTCATATAAAAGCTCCATTAATGGTTTATTATATATTTCAAGAACTTCTTCTTTCGTCCAGTTATGTCTTACTTCACTCATAAAAATCAAGTTATTTGTAATGTCAAAAATAAAAAAACTAATTGGCTTTCTATTTCTTTTTAGAAGCTATTTCCTGCTTTCACTACTCGCTTTTTTTATTTTTTCGAAAAGAAAAATAAAAAAGAGCTCAAACAAGCCGTTCAATCAGGGCTAAACCACTAAATAAAGTTCATAGTTTAGAGTTTCTTTAAATTTTATTTGAAAAAAATATCACAAGAAAATAAGAAATCGAATCCGTCAACCTGAATTTATTTCAGGTTCGCATCCTGATTTGCCGTAGTTCTCTTTTTGATGCGATGCTGAAATAAATTCAGCATGACGAAAATAGATAAGGCATTTAAAATCTAAATTAATATTATTTTGATATTAAAACAGAAACAGCATTTCCGCCAAAACCAACAGCATTTACTAAAATGTTTCTTATTTTCTTCGGATGATTTTGTTTTTCAGCAAACGGAACTTCAATAGCTTTCTGATGTTGTAATATCAGTATTGCTAATTCTAAACTAAGTAATCCAGAAGTACCAAAAGTATGTCCGACTTTCCATTTATTGGTGGTTAAAAAAGGTTTTTTATCGCCAAAAACTGCATGAATTGCATTAATTTCAGATAAGTCACCTTTAATAGTTCCAGGAGCGTGCATTACAATAACATCAATATCATCCATAGAAATTTCTCCTAAAGCCATTTTCATTGATTTTTGAAAACAGTCAGCATTTGCCGAAACAGATGTATTATGTTTTAAAACTTCCGTAGCAAAACCGATGCCTTTAATAAGGGCAATTGCATTTTCTTTGATACCTTTTTCTAAACAAAAAACCGCCGACGCTTCACCCAAAACCATGGTATTTCTTTTTTTATCTAAATCAAAAGCTTTACACGGATATTGGTCATTTTCTTTCGAATACACTTTTAAAGCCTGCATTTGTGCAAAGGTAAAATTTGTCAAAGAAGCTTCACTTGCGCCAATCATAAATTTTTCCGACATCCCCGATTGTAACCAAGCAATTCCGTTTAATAACGAATGCAAACCCGTCGAACAGGTAATAGAATGCGAAATTTCAGGACCATTTGATTGTAAATCGTGAGCAATCCAAGACGAAATATTTCCTAAAGTAGTGGTTGGCGAGCTTAAAGTTGATGATTTTCCTGTTTCTAAAAACTCTTTATGATATTTTTCAAACAAAGAAGTCGCACCTCTTGACGAACCAATATTAATTCCAAAATTATCTTCTGATGTCCAATTTGTTTTTTCAATTGCTTTTCTGGCAACATAAATGGTATATAAAACCGAATCGTCTAAATTTTTATATTTAGTATCGGAATTTCGAATTTCTTGAATCGCAATTTTATCATCAGAAGTTAATCTTCCTGCCCAAATATCATTTTCTTGCGATAAGAAATGATGGTCGTTTAAATAGTTCTCCCAAATTTGCGCAGGCTTACTTCCCAAAGGAGAAACCGAGGCAAAAGAGGTGATAGAAATAGCTTGTTTCAATACGTTTAATTTTGTGTAAAAATAAAGGTAAAATCAAGTATAACGAAATAAATAAATATTAATATTGTGAAAAAAAACAAAGTAAATGGAAGTACAAGAACAGAAAAGTTGGTTTGCTAGAAATTGGGGTTGGGTTGTGCCTGTAGGTGGTTGCGGATGTGGTTGTTTAGGGTTTGTTTTATTCGCTTTTTTAGGGATTGGTGCGACTATTTTTAGTGTTTTTGATACAATAATAAATGCAACACCTGTAACATATGCTGTAGAACAGGCATCAATAAATAAAAAAGTTATCAATTTATTAGGAGAACCAATTGAAGAAGTTGGTATTCCATCAGGAAATATATCATTAGAAAATGAAAATGGAGAAGTTGATTTTTCTATCGCTATAAAAGGTTCGAAAGAAGCTGGAACTTTAGTTGTTCGAGGAATGCGTTTTAATGGCGAATGGATTTATGAAGATTTATATGTACGTGTTCAAAATACAAATCAAATTATTAATTTGTTACCTGAACAAACCATTCAGGAAGATACTATAGATAAAAAGAGTCAAAATAATCCTAAAGAAAAAGTTGAAGAAAATAGTAAAGAAAATAACAAGAAAAATAATAACCAAAAGGTTTTAGAAGATATCTAAAACCTTTTCAATAGTTGTATATACTTTTTTTAGTTGTTTTTCGGTAATTATATAAGGTGGCTGAATGTAAATGGTATTTCCTAACGGACGTAAAAAAACACCATCTTCCATAAAATATTTTAATAATTCATCACGTAAAGTTCCGTAACGATTGGCATTTGTTTTCAAATCAATCGCTAAAATAACGCCTTTCGAACGTGTTGAAGCTACTTTTGGATGTTGCTTAATTTTATCTTCAAACACTTTATGAGCATTTGAAATAAACTGAATACTATCTTGAATTTCTTTAGTTTGTAATAATTCGATAGTAGCTAAAGCGGCACTACAAGCTATCGGATTTGCCGAATACGTATGACAGTGAAAAAATCCTTTAGAAATATCATTACTTAAAAAAGTACTGTAAATTTCTTCGGTACAAGAAGTAATTGCCATCGGCACTAATCCGCCAGTTAAGGCTTTACTTAGGCAAATAATATCGGGTTTTGTGGCAATTTCATCCGAAGCAAAATTGTTTCCTGTTTTACCAAAACCAGTCATTACTTCATCAGCAATTGTTAAAATATTTTTGTTTTTAAGATATTTTAAAATTTCATTTAAATCGGCAGCTTCATGAATTTTCATTCCCGCAGCGCCTTGCACTAAAGGTTCGTAAATAAAACCTGCAATATCATTTTTAGAAATTATTTCTTTTAATTGCGATAAAATTTCATCATTATTTTTGCCATTTGGAACAGGAATACGTTTAATATCCATTAAAAAATCTTCAAAAGGACCATTGTAAGCCGATAAGCCAGAAACTGACATTGCGCCAAAAGTATCGCCATGAAAACCGTTTTCAAAAGCAATAAAAGTACTTCGTTTTTCGCCTTTATTAAAATAATATTGCAACGCCATTTTAATAGACGCTTCAACTGCCGTTGAGCCATTATCGTTAAAAAAGATTCTATTTTGATTTTTAGGCAAAATTTTAATCAGTTCTTCGGATAATTTTACAGCAGGTTCGTGCGTAAAATCACTAAACATTATTTGATCTAATGTTTGCATTTGTTTGTAAACCCGACTCGTAATAAAATCGTTGCAATGCCCAAACATACAGGTGTACCACGATGAAATTGCATCAATATATTCCTTGCCATTTTCATCTGTTAAAATACATCCTTTCGCCTTTACAATTCCCAAACTATTCGGGTGTGTTTGGTGCTGTTTTAAAGGATGCCACAAATGTTTTTTATCTCTTTCTTGTAAATTCATAATTTATGTTTTGGCTAGGTTTTCTTTCTTTTCGTCATGCTGAATTTATTTCAGCATCGCATCAATATCCAGTGTAATTATTTTTTATCGAAATAGAGCGTTCTCATGTTGATGCGACCCTGAAACGAGTTCAGTGTGATGTATATTTTTAGACTTTCAGCATCGCATCAAAATTCATCAATAATTTAACGTATCTAAAGTTGGGTTTAATTTTTTAATTAAATTAATCTTCCATTCTTTACGCCAATTTTTTAATTGTTTTTCTCTTGAAATAGCTTGATTTATATCTGTAAATTTTTCAAAATAAATTAAATCACTTGTGTTATATCTTTCAGTGAATTTTGATGCTATTTTTTCTTTATGTTCTATCATTCTTTTGGAAATATTAGCCGTGATTCCGATATAAAATGTCGTTCGATATTTATTTGTCAATATATAAATATAACTTTCTTTCATAAAATTATAATTTCCGTTATGCTGAATTTATTTCAGTATCATATCAAAATTCAGCATATTTTTTATCAAAATAGAATGTTCTTATGTTAATGCGACCCTGAAATAAATTCAGGGTGACGAAGTTTATTTTTAAAAATTTCAGCGTATTCTTTAATTACACTTTTATCAAAATAAGGTTCTTCATCAATTCGACCAATTACAGGAACACCTGTCATCTTTTTGATTATTTCTTCCGTGGTTTTATGTTCATCTCCAGAAAAAAGAATGGAAACATCAAAACCTTTTTCTTTCAATAAATTTACGGTTAATAAAGTGTGATTAATACTTCCTAAATAATGACGAGAAACCACAATTACTTTATAAGTTGGTTTTATAATATCTAAAATAGTATCGGTATTGTTTAAAGGAACAAAAAGTCCGCCAGCCCCTTCAATAACTAAATTTTCGTTATCAGTTTTTGGTTCGATAATTTTAGCTAAATCAATAGTAATGTTCTCGATTTCTGCCGCTGCGTGTGGGCTCATCGGTGTTTTTAAAGCGTATGAATTTGGGTGGATTATTGTTTTTTTATTAGAAATAAATTTCTTGATTTTATGAGAATCAGAATCATCTAATTCACCAGCTTGTATAGGTTTCCAATAATCAGCTTCTAATGCTTCGGTAAATATTGCCGATGCAATTGTTTTTCCTACTTCTGTAGAAATTCCTGTAATAAAATATGTAGCCATTTAAAAGGATTTTTATTTTAAACAAAAGTAGCAAGATGTTCTAAAACAGCAGTGATTTCTTCAAAAGAATTATAAGAATGTAAGCAAAAACGCAACCTCTCTTCTCCTTTATTTACTGTGGGCGATAAAATTGCTTTTACATCAAATCCTTTTTCTTGCAATTTTTTTGAAATTGCTTTTACATTTTCATTTCCCGAAATAATACAACAATGAATTGCTGAATTACTTGCTATAAAATGAAGCTGTAATCTGTTGATTTCTTGTTTGAAAAATAAAATATTTTCTTGAAGATTTTCTGTTGCTTTATTTCTGATTAATTCGGAATACGCAAATTTTATGGTTGCTAATGAATGAGGCGATAATCCTGTGGTATAAATAAAGCTTCTCGAAAAATTAATTAAATATTGTTTCAATTCTTTACTTCCTAAAATAACAGCTCCATGGCATCCGATTGCTTTTCCAAAAGTGATTATTCTAGTAAAAATAGTACTTTCTATGTTTAATTCTTGTACTAATCCTTTATTGAAAACTCCAACAGCATGTGCTTCATCAATAATTAAATAAACATTATTTTTTTGGATGATTTCAGACATTGCTATTAAATCAGGAGCATCACCATCCATAGAAAAAACAGCTTCTGTTACTACATAAATTTCAGCATCGTTTTTTAAGCGATGTTTGCTGATTTTCTTCTCTAAATCATCTAAATTATTATGTTTGAATTTAAAAGATTGCGCATTCGATAACTGAATTCCATCACGAATAGAAGCGTGGATAAATTCATCATATAAAATAATGTCGCCCCGTTGAGGTACTGATGAGAAAAAACCAATATTAGCATCGTAACCCGAATTAAAAATTAACGCTTCTTCGGTGTTATGAAATTCAGCCAGTTCTTTTTCGATACTATTATATAAAGGATGATTTCCTGAAAGTAGGCGAGAACCCGTTGCGCCATTTTGTAAAATGTTGTTATCAACTAAAAACTGATGTGTTTTATTAAAAATCACTTCCGATTTTGCAAAACCTAGATAATCATTCGAAGAAAAATCAATTAAAATAGGGGTGTTATTTACTTGATCAAGTGTTCTTAATGCTTGATTTTTAGTTCGAACAAGTAATTTGGCACTGAGTTTTTTTGGAAATGACATAGCGTATAAAATAAAAAAGACTTACACGTAAATGTAAGTCTTTTTTTAAAGCTCCTCCTTTAGGACTCGAACCTAAGACCCTCTGATTAACAGTCAGATGCTCTAACCAACTGAGCTAAGGAGGAATGTTCATATAGAACAAAATATGTGTTGTAACTATTAAGGAAGTTACAGTTTCCTATGTTTAATTTGCTCCTCCTTTAGGACTCGAACCTAAGACCCTCTGATTAACAGTCAGATGCTCTAACCAACTGAGCTAAGGAGGAATTTAAAACGATTTTAATAAAAAAAAGTTTTAAAATGCGAGTGCAAATTTAAGACCTTTTTTCAAATATACAAAGTTTTTTTGAGTAAAAATGAAATAAATTTTACAATTTTATGTTTTTGTGCTGTATATCAGGTGTTTATGTTTGTGTGTGTGAAAAATGATGTTGTTTTGCTTTTTTGTTGAAAAAAAATAAAGGTATCAAAATAAGCGTAAAATAAAGTCTTATTTTTAGTAAAAGTTGTATTTTTGTGTCGATTATTCTTATTGACAGAAAAGCATAGTAAAATATATGGACAAGTTTTCGTTCTTGAACGCAGCACATACAGGTTTTATAAGTGATTTATATGAACAGTATCAAAAAAATCCTGACGCAGTAGAAGCTAGTTGGCGGAGTTTTTTTCAAGGTTATGACCTAGCCAATGAAGATTACTCGTTAACAGAAGATGAGGTTTCGGTAGAAGTACCAGATGCCGTACGAAAGGAATTTTTAGTGATCGATTTAATAAATGGCTACCGAACAAGAGGGCATTTGTTTACCAAAACAAATCCAGTTCGGGATCGTAGAAAATACAATCCTACCTTAGATCTTGAAACTTTTGGATTACATCAAACCGATTTAACAACCGTTTTTAATGCAGGAGGTGTTTTGGGCATCGGGGCAACAACCTTGGCTCAAATAATACATCATCTAAAAGCAATCTTTTGCGAAAGCATTGGGGTTGAATATATGTATTTACGTAATCCTGAAGAATTAAATTGGTGGCAAAATCGTTTGAATAAAAACGATAACCAGTCTAATTATGATGTAGAAGCAAAAAAATACATTTTAACAAAATTAAACCAAGCATCAACATTTGAAAGTTTTTTACAAACAAAATATGTTGGGCAGAAACGTTTTTCTGTAGAAGGTGGTGAAACATTAATTCCTGGAGTTAGTGTAGCACTTCGTGATGCTGCTGAGAAATACGGCGTAGAAGAATGTGTCTTAGGAATGGCGCATCGTGGTCGTTTAAATACCTTGGTAAATATCTTCAAAAAACCAGTTCGTGATTTATTTAGCGAATTTGAAGGAAAAGATTTTGAAGATCAAGATATTGATGGTGATGTAAAATATCACTTAGGATTAACTTTAAGTAAAGCGTATAAAGGTGGGCAAAAAATGAAGATGAATTTGGTTCCAAATCCATCACATTTAGAAACCGTAGATGCTGTTGCTGAAGGAATTGTTCGCGCTAAAATAGATTTAGATTATAATGGCGATAATGGTAAAATTTTACCAATATTAGTACACGGTGATGCTGCAATTGCAGGACAAGGTATCGTATATGAAATAGCTCAAATGATGACCTTAAACGGTTATAAAACAGGAGGGACTATTCATGTTGTGGTAAATAATCAAGTAGGATTTACAACCAATTATTTAGACGCACGTTCTAGTACGTATTGTACCGATATCGCAAAAGTAACGCTATCGCCAGTATTACACGTTAATGCAGATGATGCCGAAGCAGTTTGTCATGCTATGGAAATGGCTGTTGAATATCGAATGAAATTCAAAAAAGATATTTATATTGATTTATTAGGATATCGTAAATATGGTCATAACGAAGGTGATGAGCCACGTTTTACACAACCTAAATTATATCAAGCAATCTCTAAGCATAAAAATGCCAAAGAAATATACGCAGCAAAATTAATTGAAGAAGGAACAATTTCTGCCGATTATGTAAAACAAATTACAGATGAATTTAAAGCACATCTGGAAGTAGAATTTGCAGCATCGAAGAAGAAAACAACCTCTAAGATACAAGAATTCATGCCAGAGGTATGGGAGGGATTTGCACGTAAACAATTACAAGAAATGTTACAACCTATAAATACTACGTATTCGGTTGCCGCATTAAAAGATATCGCTAAAGTAATTTCTACAACTCCACAAGGACATAAATTTGTTCGTAAAGCAGAACGTATTTTACAAGGACGTAAAAAAATGGTCTTTGAAGAAAATACTTTAGATTGGGGAACCGCAGAAAATTTAGCCTACGGAACTTTATTAGAAGAAGGGTTTAATGTTCGTATTTCTGGAGAAGATGTAGAAAGAGGAACATTCTCGCACCGTCATGCAATTATGCGTGATGAAGAAACTTCAGAGCGTGTTAATTTATTAAATACCAATACCAAAAATAAAGGGGAAATGACTATTTTCAATTCTCATTTATCGGAATATGGTGTTTTAGGATTCGATTACGGATATGCGATGGCTGCTCCAAATACCTTAACTATTTGGGAAGCACAATTTGGTGATTTTGCCAATGGAGCACAAATTGTATTCGATCAATATATTTGTTCGGCAGAAGCAAAATGGAAATTACAAAACGGACTGGTAATGTTATTACCTCACGGATATGAAGGGCAAGGACCTGAACATTCATCTGGTAGAATAGAGCGTTTTTTACAGTCATCAGCAATTGATAACTGGACCATTGCAAATTGTTCGACACCAGCAAATATGTATCATATTTTGCGTCGTCAAATGAAACGTGAATTTAGAAAACCTTTAGTCGTTTTTACTCCTAAAAGTTTATTGCGTTCGCCAAAAGCTGTAAATTCGATTGAGGATTTAGCAAATGGAAGTTTCCAAGAAGTAATTGATGATACTATTGATACTTCAAAAGTGAAAAAAATGGTATTCTGTACAGGTAAATTTTATTATGATTTACTAGCAGAACGTGAAAAATTAGCAAGACAAGATATTGCTTTAGTAAGAATAGAGCAGTTGTTCCCATTACACAATGAGCAAATAAAAGCTGTAATGGATAAGTATCCAAATGTAGAACGTTATGTTTGGGCACAAGAAGAACCTAAAAACATGGGATCTTGGAGTTATATGTTAGAGCGTTTTGAATTAGCGAAGTTAGAATGTGCATCGAGAGGTTATCATTCTGCACCAGCAGCAGGTTCAAGTGCACGTTACAAACGTCGTCACCAAGAAGTGTTAGACAAAGTTTTCGATTAAAAAAACTCGATTAAAAAAGAATAATTTCAGATATATAAAATTTAGTACTGATGATTTTAGAAATGAAAGTTCCTTCTCCGGGGGAGTCAATTACAGAAGTAGAAATAGCAACGTGGTTAGTTGAAGATGGTGATTATGTTGAAAAAGATCAGCCAATTGCCGAAGTAGATTCTGACAAAGCAACCTTAGAATTACCTGCGGAAGAAAGCGGAATTATCACTTTAAAAGCAGAAGAAGGCGATGCTGTAGAAGTTGGCGCTGTAGTGTGTCTTATTGATATGAGCGCTGCAAAACCAGCAGGTGAATCTTCAACTGTAACAAAAGAAGAAGCACCAAAATTGGAAGCTCCTAAAGCAGTAGCTCCAAAGGCTACAACCTATGCTACAGGAACAGCTTCTCCTGCAGCTAAAAAAGTGTTAGCAGAAAAAGGAATTCCTGCTGGTTCTGTAAAAGGAACTGGGAAAGGTGGTCGTGTAACTAAAGAAGATGCTGTAAAAGCAGTACCTTCTATGGGAACGCAACCTACAAACGGTTCTCGTGGAACTGAACGTAAAAAAATGTCAATGTTGCGTAGAAAAGTAGCGCAACGTTTGGTAGCTGTAAAAAGCGAAACTGCAATGTTAACAACGTTTAACGAAGTAAACATGCAGCCAATTTTTGATTTACGTAAAGAATATAAAGAAGACTTTAAAGCAAAGCACGGAGTTGGATTAGGATTTATGTCTTTTTTCACTTTAGCAGTTGTTAGAGCTTTAGAATTATATCCTGACGTAAATTCTATGATTGATGGAGATTACCAAATTAAAAATGAATTTCAAGATATTTCTATTGCAGTTTCTGGTCCTAAAGGATTAATGGTTCCTGTAATTAGAAATGCTGAAGATTTATCTTTTAGAGGTGTTGAAAGCGAAGTAAAACGTTTAGCTTTACGTGCTAGAGACGGGCAAATTACGGTGGATGAAATGACTGGTGGAACATTTACTATTACAAATGGTGGTGTTTTTGGTTCTATGTTATCAACGCCAATTTTAAATCCTCCACAAAGTGGAATTTTAGGAATGCACAACATTGTAAACAGACCAATGGCTGTTAATGGTGAAGTAGTAATTCAACCAATTATGTATGTTGCATTATCGTATGACCACAGAGTTATTGATGGTCGTGAGTCAGTAGGATTCTTAGTAGCTGTTAAAGAAGCTTTAGAAAATCCTGTTGAGTTATTAATGGACAATGATGTTAAAAAAGCATTAGAAATGTAAACTAAATTTTAGTTTTATATATATTAAAATCCCAAGCAGATAGCTTGGGATTTTTTTATATATTTTAATTTATTTAATAAATAAAAAATAAGAATGAATTTATCTGAAAATTTCTGGGAAAAAAAATATTTGAATAATAAAATAGGTTGGGATTTAAGACAAATTTCACCTCCTTTAAGAAAATATTTTGATCAATTAGAAAATAAAGAATTAAAAATATTAATTCCCGGTGGTGGAAATTCTTACGAAGCAGAATATCTTTTTAATAATGGATTTAAAAATATTTTTGTGGTCGATTTATCTAAAACAGCCTTAGAAAATATAAAGAAAAGAGTTCCTGATTTTCCAAAAGATCAACTGATTTTAGGTGATTTTTTTGATTTGAATACTACTTTTGATTTAGTGATTGAGCAAACATTTTTTTGTGCTTTAAATCCAAACTTGAGAGTAGGTTATGCTAAAAAAATGAATGACCTACTAACTGAAAAAGGAAAATTAGTAGGCTTACTTTTTGATGCTAAATTAAATGAAGATCATCCGCCTTTTGGCGGGAATAAAAAGGAATACATTACATATTTTAAACCTTATTTTAGATTTAATGTTTTAGAAAAATGCTATAATTCATATCACAACAGACAAGGAATGGAGCTGTTTATGATATTTCAAAAGTTATAATTTATTTTTAGAGCCTGTTTAATAATTAAATAAACTGTCAGTTCGAGTGATTTTTTTCCTTCAAAAAAATTGTATCGAGAACTTTTTTGCTTAAAAATCATCAACATAAAAGAATTCAAATTCTCGATACAATTTTAATTCCTTTTAGAGCCTGTTTAAATTTCATCTGAAAAAAATATAGTGGCAAAAAATGACGGCAAGGGGTTAAAACCCCTTGCTATGCTATTTTGATGTTACAAAAATTTTTGGAATAAAATTTAAACAGGTTCTTATAATTAATTTTTAATTTCCTTTTAAGCGAATCCATAAATCAGTTATTAATTTTTTACCATCACCTTTATCTTTAGGTTCTTCGGTAAAAGTTACATTTCCAGAATTATCAACAGTAATTTTATACTTAAAAACAAAATTTTCTGCGTTTGGATTCATACTTAAAAGCCCAAATCTTAAATCGTTAAAATAAAGTTCTCCATTTTTTTTATTGATAGTGTACCAGCCTTCAGAAATAAAAATCATCCGTTTAACAGTTTCATTTTTAGAAAGATTACCTAACAAATGATGATTTTTTAGATGTTTTGTAAAAGTGATTGGTTTTGTATCAAAAAAGGAATAATTAGCTAGTAAAAAAGCATCTTTTGTTTGTACGTTGGCACTCCAAAGTATCGTATTTAAAGGAGAAGGTCTGGTATCAATTTGTAAATATTCGATATTCTGATTTTCTAAAGCTTTTTCAAATTGATTAAAAGCCAACCATTTTAATAAAAAAGTCAGTACTAAATAAGAAGAACTGATAATTAATCCCATTTTATTATAAAAAGCACGTTTTTTATGAACCCGCTTTTGTGTCATGGCAAAAATCAGAAAAACTAAAAAAGGAATAGTATAAAGCGGATCAATAACAAAAATGGTTTTAAAAGCTAATCGGATATCAAAAGGCCAAAATAACTGTGTTCCCCAAGTCGTATGTGCGTCTAAAATAGGATGTGTTACAAAGGCTAAAAAGAATAACCAAGTCCAATTTTTAAAGTTTTTATATTTTTCGTAACGAGTTACAATCCATGCAGAAATAGGCGCAAAAAGCACCGAAAAAACAATGGAATGTGTAAAACCACGATGTATATAAAGTGCGGTTACTTTATCGGTAAAAAATGAAGCGAGTACATCTAAATCAGGAATTGTACCTGCAATAGCTCCGTAAAACATTGCTTTGTTTCCAATTTTTCTTCCTAAAACTGCTTCGCCAACAGCGGCTCCTAAAATAATTTGTGTTAATGAATCCATATACTACAAAAATAAATCAAGTAAACTACATATTCTTTCAAATGATAGAAATTTCACGTGAATAGATACAGTAATATTTCACGGTAACAAATGTTACGTACAAAAGCGTATTAAGGTAGTAGTTTTGTGATAACTTAATTGAATAGTATCATGAAAAATAAATTATTAATAGTATTCTTTCTATTATTTTCACTTTTGATAAATGCACAACAAGTACTTGTAATTACTAAAAATGAGGTGCTTACGAAGGTGAAAGAAAATAATAGGACTATTAAAATGTCAAAACAAGATGTTTTAGTGGCTAAAGCCGATTATAATCAAACTAATGCGGTTTTTTTACCAAATATTACGGCATCACACACGGCAATGGCAACGACAAATCCGTTGATGGCTTTTGGTTTTAAATTGAATCAAGAAATACTAACACAAAATGATTTTAATCCTGCTTTATTAAACAATCCTTCGCAAATAAACAATTTTGCGACTAAAATAGCTGTAGAACAACCATTAATTAATCTTGATGGAATTTATCAACGAAAAGCAGCCAAAGCAAAATTAAATGCTACTACTTTTCAGCAAGAACGAACGAAAGATTATATGCAATTAGAAGTTGAAAAAGCCTATATGCAATTACAATTAGCTTATAAAATGTTATCAGTTTTAGAAAAAGTACAGCAAACCGCCAACGAAAATAAACGAATAGCTATCAATAATTTTAAACAAGGATATTTGCAAAAATCAGATGTATTAGCCGTTGAGGTTCGTGTTGCTGAAATAGCAAATCAATTGCAATATGCTAAAAGTAGCATTGAAAATGCGTCTAATTATGTATCTGTTTTGATGAATGATAAAATGTCGGTAATTTTAAAACCATCAGATTCATTAACTATAATATCAGATGTTATTGCTATTGAAAAATTACCCGAAAATAGGGCTGATATTAAAGCGATGCGTTTTGCAAAAGAAGGTTATAAAAATATTCATAAAGCAAATAAAATGAGTTTTTTACCTCGATTAAATGCTTTTGGAAGTTACGAGTTATATGATGATGAAATTTTTAAAGCCGATGCAAATGGCTATTTAGTTGGTGTTGAATTAAGTTGGGATATTTTTAAAGGTTCAAAACGCTTTGGGAAAACTCAAAAAAGTAAAGCCGAATTAGATAAATCAGAAATTGCATTTGAGCAGTATCTTGCTAAAAGTAACATGGAACTTAATAGTGCAAAACGAATGTTAATAGATGCTAAAAATAATTTAAATCTGACACAATTAGCATTATCACAATCGGCTGAATTATTGCGAATTAAAAAAAACAGGTTCGAACAAGGTTTAGAAAAAACTACCGATTTATTATCCGCAGAAACCAAATATGCACAAAAACAATTGGAATATTATCAAACAGTTTTTCAGCATAATTACGCAAAGGCTTATGTACAATTTTTAACCAAAGAATAATTTTAAGATGAAAAAATATTTATACACAATCGCACTTGTTTCTGTATCCTTTTTAATAACAAGTTGTGGAAACGATACCAAAAAAATATCAGAAGATACTTCAATACCAATTGCTGTAACAGTCAAAAAAGTGGAAGCAACAAATTCAAGTTTATTTGTAACTGCAAGCGGAAAAACTCAAGCCGTACAAAGTGCCGATTTAAGTACTCGAATGATGGGTTTTGTAAATGAAGTTTATGTAAATGTAGGTGATAAAGTAAAAAAAGGACAATTATTAATTGCCATCAATAATGCCGATTTACAAGCAAAACGTGCGCAAGTAAATGCAGGGATTACTCAAGCAAAAGTAGGGTATAAAAATGCTGAAAAAGATTTTACACGTTTTAAAAATTTATTAGCTGAAAATAGTGTTTCTCAAAAAGAAATGGATGATATAACTGCTAATTTTCAAATGGCAAAAGCAGGTTTAGAAGCGGCAAATCAACAAAAGAATGAAGTGAATTCGCAGTTTAAATATACGAATATAACCGCTCCTTTTTCTGGTGTAATAACGAGTAAAAATATTGAAAAAGGTGCGATGGCAAATCCTGGAATGTCATTGTTATCAATTGAAAAGCCGAATGAATTTGAAGTAATTGCAATGGTTTCTGAAAGTGAAATTTTGAAAATCAAAAAAAACTCGGAAGCTACTGTTATTGTAAAATCAATTAATCAAAAAATAAAAGGGAAGGTTACTGAAATTAGTACATCAGCAAAAAATACAGGAGGACAGTTTTTAGTAAAAGTAGCGTTAGATAAAACACCAATTAAAATTTTATCAGGAATGTTTACTACGGTTCAGTTTTCTACTTTAGAAACAACATCGAAAATTACTGAAAATACAAAAATAAACGCCACAAATAAAGTGTTAATTCCTAAAAATGTTATTGTTACTAAAGGTCAACTTTCGGGAATATATACGCTAAGTCAAAGTAATACAGCCGTTTTACGTTGGTTGCGTTTAGGACGTTCTTTTGGTGAAAATATCGAAGTATTATCAGGATTATCTGCTGATGAAACTTATATAATCAATGCAAAAGGAAAACTTTACAATGGAGTTAAAGTTACAATTCAATAATTAAAAACTGCGTTAGGGATAGCAGTGGAAATCCTTTTTTTGCTGCCATATATGGCAAAAAAAGATTGCAACGGATAGCCCGTTTAAACGCCCAAAAATAATAAATAATATGAAAGAAGGTTTAGCTGGTAAAATTGCCAAAAGCTTTATAGGTTCTAAACTTACCGTGCTTTTAATGATCGTTTTTATGGTTGTTGGGGTGTATAGTTCGTTTTTAATTCCGAGAGAGGAAGAACCGCAAATTGATGTGCCAATGGCTGATATTTTTGTTGGATATCCTGGAGCGAGTCCTACGGAAGTCGAATCGAGAGTGATAAAGCCTTTGGAAAAATTAATTTCGAATATCAAAGGAGTGGAGTATGTGTACGCAACAGCAATGAACGAGAAAGCAATGGTTATTGTTCAGTTTTATGTTGGCGAAGATATTGAACGTTCGTTTGTGAAATTATACAACGAAATTAATAAACATATGGATAAAATGCCGAAAGGTGTTACGTTTCCGCTTGTAAAAACTCGTGCAATTGACGATGTGCCAATGTTAGGGTTAACGCTGTGGAGTGAAAATTATACAGGATATGAATTAAGTCAAATGGCTGAAGAGCTTGAAGGTGAAATTAAGAAGATAAATGATGTAGCAATTACGCATAAAATTGGTGGTAGTGATAGGCAATTACGAGTTGTTTTAGACAAAGATAAATTAGCTTCTTCAGGTTTAGATTTTTTAATGGTTTCTGAAATGATTAAGGCAAATAATAGCCAATTAAGTTCGGGAAGTTTTATCAAAAATGATACAGAATTTTTAGTGCAAACAGGTGATTTTTTATCTTCTGTTACTGATGTAGAAAATTTAGTAGTTGGCGTTCAGCAAAATAAACCTATCTATTTAAAGCAAATTGCAACGATTATTGATGGTGCTGAAATTCCTCAAAATTATGTGAGTTTAGGTTTTGGAAAAGCAAGTGAAAAATCAACAAATTATAAATCTGAATATCCTGCGGTTACTATTTCGGTAGCAAAACGAAAAGGAGCAGATGCGATGAAAATTGCCGATGTAATTTTAGCAAAAGTTGCACATTTACGAAGTAACTTACTTCCTGATGATGTACATGTTGAGGTTACCAGAAATTATGGAGAAACAGCTTCGCATAAAGTATCAGAATTATTATTACACCTTATTGGTTCTATTATTGCGGTTACTTTGGTAGTAATGTTAGCGATGGGTTGGCGTGGTGGTTTGGTGGTGTTTTTATCCGTACCAATTACTTTTGCATTAACGTTATTGAGCTATTATATGTTAGATTATACGTTAAATAGAATTACACTTTTTGCCTTGGTTTTTGTTACAGGAATTGTAGTGGATGACTCCATAATTATTGCCGAAAATATGCACAGGCATTTTAAAATGAAGCGTTTGCCTTTTAAAGAAGCCGCTTTATATGCAATTAATGAAGTTGGAAATCCAACAATTTTGGCAACTTTTACGGTAATCGCATCTGTTTTACCAATGGCTTTTGTATCTGGATTAATGGGGCCTTATATGGCACCAATGCCAATTGGAGCATCTATTGCAATGATTTTATCATTATTTATAGCCTTAACAATTACGCCTTATTTAGGATATATTTTCTTGAGAGAAAAAGATAAAAAAGGTGCTGTTGAAAAACAAGAAAAACCTTTAGAGGAAACTTTTATTTATAAGATTTACAATAAATATGAACGTCCCTTATTAGAGAATAAAACAAAAAGATGGGCATTTTTAGGAGGTACTTTTATCGTTTTATTAGCGACTATGGTATTGTTTTTTACAAAATCGGTAGCGGTTAAAATGTTACCTTTTGATAATAAAAATGAATTTCAAGTAGTAATTGATATGCCTGAAGGAACAACTTTAGAACGAACAGGAGTGGTTGCTCAAGAAATTTCACAATATTTAGCAACCCGCCCAGAAGTGGTTAATTATCAGAATTATATTGGAACTTCTGCACCGATAACTTTTAACGGTTTGGTACGTCATTATGATTTACGTGGCGGAAGTAATATGGCGGATATTCAAGTTAATTTAATTGATAAAAGTAAACGAACTATTCAAAGTCATGATATTGCAAAATTATTTCGTCCTGATATTCAAAAAATAGCTTCAAAATATAATGCTAATGTAAAATTAGTAGAAGTTCCGCCAGGACCTCCTGTTTTATCAACTATTGTTGCCGAAATTTATGGACCTGATTATAAAGAGCAAATTAAAATTGCTAATAGTATTCAGAATATTTTAAAAGATACAGATGATGTAGTTGATATTGATTGGATGGTAGAAGATGACCAGATAAAGTATCAGTTTGAAATAGATAAAGAAAAAGCGATGTTGTACGGAGTTGCTCCTCAACAAATTGCTTATACTATGAATATGGCACTTTCTAACCGAGCAATTACAAATTTATATGATGAGAATTCTGTGAATCAAGTTGGTTTAGTGTTGGCTTTAGATGAAAAAGAAAAATCAAGTATTGCGGATATTTCTCAATTAAAGATAAAATCAAAAAATGGAAATATGGTGCTAATTTCTGATTTAGTAAGCATCAAAAAAACAATTGCAGCGAAAAGTATTTATCGAAAAAATCAAAAAAGAGTCGTGTATGTAATGGCTGATATGGCTGGAGAATTGGAAAGTCCTGCCTATGCAATTTTAGGAATGGAAGAAAAATTAAAACAAATAAAACTTCCTGAAGGTTATAAATTAAACGAAATGTATTTAGGACAACCAGCTTATGAAGATGATTACACCGTAAAATGGGACGGAGAATGGCAAATTACGTTAGAGGTTTTTAGAGATTTAGGAATCGCTTTTTTAGGAGCAATTATCTTAATTTATATTTTAATTGTTGGATGGTTTCAAAATTTTAAAGCACCAATTGTAATGATGGTTGCAATTCCACTATCATTAATTGGAATTGTTTTAGGACACTGGATTATGGGCGCATTTTTTACAGCAACTTCATTTATTGGGATGATTGCCTTAGCAGGAATTATGGTTCGGAATTCTGTTTTATTGATTGATTTTATCAATTTAAGACTCGCCGAAGGAATTCCTTTAAAACAAGCGGCAATTGAAGCAGGAGCAGTACGTACAACTCCTATTTTATTAACCGCAGGAACAGTAGTTATTGGAGCATTTGTAATATTATTTGATCCGATTTTTCAAGGATTGGCAATTTCGTTAATGGGTGGAACTATTGTATCAACAATTTTAACATTATTGGTTGTGCCATTGGTGTATTATATGATTGAGCGTAAAAATTACAAGTAATTATAAATTTTAAAAAGAAACAAAATGTTAAATAAATATTTCAGAATTATAGTAGGAACTTTTGTATTGTTAAGTGTTGTATTAACCATTTATGTAAACCAAAATTGGATGTGGTTTACAGTTTTTATCGGTGTGAATTTAATTCAATCGGCATTTACAAAGTGGTGTTTATTAGAAACCATTTTATCAAAAGTATTTAAAATTAAATAGTAGAAAATATTATTTTAAAAGCTATTAATCCTACACTTTTGTGTGGGATTTTTTGTTTTCAATATTTAAATGATATTAAAATATATAAATTTTAAAAAATATTCTGATTCATATAAAATTAAATAAAAGAGTATCTTAAAAAAAGTATTTTTACATATTCTAATAAATAGAGTAGAATAACTTCGTGATGATAGAAAATAAAGAATTAGACCTTGCCATTCAATTTATAGAAAAAACAGATAGAAACCTTTTTATCACAGGAAAAGCAGGTACAGGAAAAACTACTTTTTTACATAAAATAAAAAATGAATCATTAAAAAGAATGGTTATTGTTGCGCCAACAGGTGTTGCCGCAATTAATGCAAAAGGAGTAACAATTCATTCTTTTTTTCAGATGCCATTTGGTCCTATTTTGCCAAATCAGATAGAAAAGACTTCGAATCAGCAACGTAAGTTTAATAAAACTAAAATTGATATTATAAGATCTTTAGATTTAGTAATAATCGATGAAATTAGTATGGTTAGAGCTGATTTATTAGATGGAATTGATCAAGTTTTAAGAAAATACAAAAACAGAAATAAAGTTTTTGGTGGTGCACAAGTTTTAATGATTGGTGATTTACAACAATTATCACCAGTAGTAAGACCAAACGATTGGAGTTTATTAAAAGAACATTATGCATCTGTTTTCTTTTTTAGTAGTAAAGCATTTCAAGAATCAAATACGGTAAGCCTCGAATTAAAGAAAATTTACAGGCAAGATAACGATGAGTTTATCGAAATTTTAAATGAAATTAGAAACGATTGTTTATCAGAAAAATCAGCAACTATTTTAAATAAAAGATATAATCCTGATTTTGAACCCAAAAAACAAGATGGATATATCACTTTAACAACGCATAATAAAAGAGCAGAGGCGATTAACACGCTAGAATTAGAAAAAATAAAAAAGAAAAGTTTCTTTTTTAAAGCCGATGTTTCTGGTAAGTTCAATGAAAATTCATATCCAAATAGTGATGATTTAGAATTAAAAGTAGGGGCTCAGGTAATGTTTATCAAAAATGATAGTTCTCCTGAAAAAAGATATTTCAATGGTAAAATTGGAGAAATAAGAAAAATTGATGACGAGACTATTTATGTAAAATGCCCTAATGATGATTTTGAAATTGAAACTACAAAAGAAATTTGGGAGAATATTACCTATTCAATAGATGAAGAAACGAAAGAAATAAAAGAAGATGTTGCTGGTTCTTTTACTCAAATTCCTTTGAGATTGGCTTGGGCAATTACAATTCATAAAAGTCAAGGTTTAACTTTTGAAAAAGCTATTATTGATGCAGAAGCTTCTTTTGCACATGGTCAAACGTATGTTGCGCTTAGTCGATGTACTAGTTTAGAAGGAATTGTTTTAAAAACAAGAATTGGAAGTAGTTCGATAATTAATGATAGAACAGTCGATTCTTTTAATAAAAAAGTAAATGAAAATGTACCTGATGAAACTGTTTTAAGTGAATCAGAAAAAACATATCAACTTAATTTAATTTCAGAATTATTTGATTTTCGACCTTTTTTATATCCAACAACTAGAGCTATTGAAATTTTTTATCAAAATCAAACTAGCTTAAATGGTATTATGATTAATCATTTAGAAACGATAAAAGATAATGGAATAATTCCATTATTAAAAGTAGCAAATGGATTTAAAATTCAATTACAGCAACTATCGGAAGCAGCTATTTTAGCCGAAAATAGCGATGTAATTAATGATCGATTTAGAAAAGCAATTACTTATTTTAAAACTCAAACCGAAGAGTTTATTAAAAAGCCATTAAGTGGAATTTCATTTTCAACAGATAATCAAGCGGTTCAAAAAGAGTTAGAAAAGCAGATTTATACACTACATAATTTATTATCGATAAAATTATATTGTTTTCTGAAATTAAAAGATAGTTTTCACGTAAAAGAGTATTTACAAATTAGAGCAGATGCTATTTTACAAAATGCTGAAAAACCAGTTAAAAAGAAATTAATTTCATCAAGAGATCCTGCTTTAGCGGTAAGTTTACGAGAATTAAGAGATCAAATATCTAAAAAAGAAGGAATTCCTCACTTTCAAATATTCGCTCAAAAAACGTTGTATGCAATTTGTGATTCTCTTCCAACAACGGCACAAGAATTATTAAAAGTTGAAGGAATGGGTAAAATTAGAGTGCAAAAATATGGTGGTCAAATTTTAGATACAGTTAGTATTTATTGTAAAAAACAAGGTCTTAAACAGCATATTAAATTAGGTGTAAATAAAGTAGGGGTAAAGAAAAAAGAAGTGAAAATTCCAACAAGAGAAATAACCTATAATTTTTTTAAAGAAGGAATGTCAGCTAAAGAAATAGCTAACAAAAGAGGGTTGACATTAAATACAATTGAAACACATTTAATGAGTTATATCAGTAGTGGAGAAATCGATGTTTTGGATTTGATGCCTGTAAAAAAATATAAAGAATTAGTTGAAATTATTGAAGAAACTGACTTTAAAAGTTTAAGCGAATTGAAGAAAAAAATAGATAAAAATAAATTCTCTTTTTCAGAATTAAAAATGGTCTTGTTTTCATTGAAAATATAATATTTACTTTTAATCTATTTGTGACGGAATTTTAACATTAACTTTAGTACCTCTAGGTGTGTTGTATTCGTCTTTTAAATCTTCATAAGAAAGAGTGTAATTATCTTTATAAAAATTCTCTAAAATTTGATTTACTAGAGAAATTCCTATTGAATTTTTATACCTTTTTTGTTCTTTTTTTAATTCTTTAGTTTTTTGTCTTCCTATGCCATTATCTGTAATAGCAATGCAGATGTGTTCTTTAGATTGCTTTACATTAATAGTCATTTTTTTATTTTTGACAGAAGCGATTCCATGCCAAATAGCATTTTCTAACAAAGGTTGTAATACAAATGGTGGAGTTTTAATATTTGAAAGAGAGATGTTTTCTGAAATATTAATTTTAAATTCAATATCGTCTTCAAAACGAGCATTTTCAAGCTCAACATATAGTTGTGAATTGTATAGTTCATCTTCTAAAGAAATACTTTTTACCATACTTTTTTCCAGAACTCTCCTTGTAAATTCAGAAAATTTATTTAGATAATCAATAGCATCGTGTTTTTCATTTTTGATGATATAATGTTTTATCGAATTTAAGGCGTTAAAAATAAAATGAGGGTTTAATTGAGAGCGTAATATTTTACTATCTAGGTCTGAAATCTTTTTTTTGGATTGAAGTTGTTTTTGGCGTGTAATAAAATATATAATTATAAAAATGAATGTAATAATTCCGACTCCTATAATCCATAAATTCATAGCATTTTTATGATTCAGCTCATTTATTTCTTGGGTAGCTTCTAATTTGGTAATTCGATTTTTCTTTTTATTAGTTTCATATTTAAGTATCAAGTCGTTAACATATTGTGCTTTTTTATTGGCATTAAATTGCTGTTTTATTTCTACATGTTTCTTATAATGATTTAATGCTTTTTTATGTTGATTTATATCTTGATAATATTCAAAAAAATAATAATGAATATTAACTAATAATGTTTTAAAGGATTCTTTTTGGGCTATTTTTAAACTTTCATTTAAATAGTTATCAGCTAATTTATATTGCTTTGTTTTTAGAAATAAGTGTCCAAAATTAGCTTTAGTACTCGCTATATAAAATTTATTTTTTACAGATAAAGCAATCGGTCTCGCTTGGTCTAAGTAACTTTTTGCTTTTTTATACTTTTTTGCTTTGATATTAATATTAGCTAAGCTGTTATAACAAATCATTCGCCCGAAATGATTGTTTATTTTGGTATCAATTTCTAATGCTTTAAGAACATATTCTTCTGCTTGTTTTATTTTTTCTTGTGCAACTTTAACTTTTGCTATATTTTCATAATTGATAGATTGTGACCACTTATTTTTAGACTTTTTAGCACAACTTAAAGCAGCTTGATAATTTTTAAGAGCTAAAGGATATTGTTCTAAGTAATAATAAATATTCCCAATAGAGTTGTAGGAAACCTCAATACTTCTGAGTATTCCATACGAAGGGTTTTTAATTGCTTCGGCAATTTCTAACGCTTCTTTATTATAATCAATAGCTGTTTTATGGGCATCCATTTTTCGGTAATCCACTCCAATCATATTTAAGCAAAAAATAATAAATTCATCGCTTTTTTTAGTTTTTGCTATCGCTAAGGCTCGTTTGTGCGTGGTAACTGCTTTTTCAAATAAAGAATACTTACGGTAATTGTTTCCTAGGTGAATTAACTCATATATTTGACCGAATGCAAAATTATTTTTAGTAAAAATTTTTAAAAGCTCTTTTTGCTTTATCGTATCTTTGCTATGTTTTTTTAATAAGTGATTAATTTCTTTATAAGTGTAAGTTTTATTGTAATCTATATTATCTAAAAATTTTTGACTTTGAATGGTTAGCGTATAAAAAAAACAACTTAAGATTACGTAAAGTTTGAAAAATTGCATAATTTTTTTCTGATTTTAAAAATGATTTAAAAGCTCGTTTTTTTTATGACGAGCAACAGGTATTTTTTTATCATTGTCCATAATCAAATAAGCTTCTGTTTTAAAAAATTTTTTAATTTTTTGAAGATTTACGACATATGAATTGTGAGTACGATAAAAAAGCTTAGTATCTAACATACTTGTTACGTCTTTTAAATTTTTACTTAAAAAGATATCTTTTTGATTTTCAATGGTTAAACGAGTATAACTACCATCAGCTTCGGCATAAATAATTTTCTGTACTTCAATAAAAGTTAAACAGCCATCAGTATGCACCGCTATTTTTTTTTTAGTTTGATTATTATTATAATCTAATAAAAAATCTTCAAAAGCATCAATATTTATGGCAGATGATTTACGTTGTTTAATACGCTCTATGGCTTCCTTTAACTGTGAGTTACTAATAGGTTTTAGTAAATAATCATATGCTCCTTTTCTAATCGCTTTTAAAGCATGTTCTCCATAGGCGGTAGTGAAAATAATAGCAAAATCATTGCTTTTTACTTTATCTAAAAAGGTAAATCCATTCATTGAAGGCATTTCTATATCTAAAAAAATAGCATCAATACTATTGGTTTTTAAAAAGGAAATAGCCTCTTTGGGTTCTGTAAATGTTTGTGTAACTATAATATCGTCTTTAAAACTTCCTAATTCCCAAATTAAATTTTCGATAGATTTTAATTCATCATCTACAATAATTACTCGAATCATTTTACATTAAATTTTAAGCTAATTTATTAATTATTTTTTCTAGATATATAACTGAAATTATAATATGACCAATTAAAACTATAACTAGTATAAAATAGTTTATGGTTTGTATTTTACTTTAAAAAAGTGATTCTATAAGGTTTATTAAACAAACTATAAAGATAAACTTACGAACTATAAAATAGGAGTTTTAAAGATTGTTTTATTAACGCAGGTTTGTACTGTATTAATAATTTAATTTTTATAGAAATGAAAAAAAATGTATTCACAATTTTAGCATTATTGGTAACGATAGTAACTTTTAGTCAAACAAAAATAGGAGCAAATTTAGTTTATGGATCAGAATCAGATTTAGGAATTGGAGCTAAGGCTTCGTTTGGTTTATCTGAAGAATTTAAAATTTCGCCAAGTATTAATTACTTTTTTTCTGAAAGTGTGCCAAACGTATCAATTACAACAATGAGCTTTAACGCAGACGCACATTATTTCTTTGAGATACAAGATAAATTTAGCTTGTATCCTTTGGCTGGTATCAATGTGTTTTATACAAGCGTATCTTCATCATACATTACATCGTATTCAGCTTCTTCTAATAGCTTTGGATTAAACTTAGGTGGAGGAATGAACTACCTATTATCTGAAAAACTAACCGCTTTTTCTGAAATAAAATTGATGTTAAATACAGGTAATCAAGTAGTTTTTTGTGCTGGCGTAATGTATAATCTATAAGTATTTATAATTTTTTTAAAACAACAATAATGAAAACAATAATAATGAAAACAATAAAATATATCTCTAAATTTATAGGTCTTATAATAGCGATTACTTTACTAATATCATGTTCTGAAAACAATCAAGAAGATGATTTAATAGACCCAGTATCTGATGGAAACTCATTTTATGAATTAAAAATAAACGGTGTTACTTATGAAAATAAAGCAATATCAAATGCGAGTGCGATTGTTGTAAAAGGTATCGATGAAGAAACTAAAAAAGCGATCAATACAACTTCTGCTTTTATAGAAAATGAACAAATACGTTTTAATGCTGTTATTCTTAAAATAGATGAGCAATTAAAATCTTTAGAAAGTAATCAAGAGGAGTATTCAACAATAATTATTACGTTAAATAATAAAATGTATTTTTCTAAAACAGGAACAATTACCATAAAAAAAGAGAAACCTTATGGTATTTTTAACTTAACGACACATCAAGTAGGGGCAGGAAAAACAGCCATTATTTTTGAGTTTTCAGGAACGTTTATAGATGTAAATGAAACTGAAATTCCTATTTCAGGAAAAATTAATATAGCAAAAGAACAAGCTATTTAAAATTGATAAAGATGGGAAAAGCAATGAAATTCATACTTGTACTATTTTTTTTATTTAACTATTCTAAAGCAGATGCACAATTTTGGAAAAAATTAATAAAAAAAGCGGAACAAAAAATTGAGCGAGAAGCAGATAACCGAGCAGAAAAACGGGTAAATAAAAAGATAGATAAAACATTTGATACTGCCGAAAATACAGTAGATGGCAAAATTAAAAAGAAAAAAATAAGCGACAAACTAAAAATACCAATAATATTGAAAGTTCCCAAACACCAAAAGGTTTTGGGAATATTCAAGGTATTATGAAAATGATGAAGGAAGATGTTCCTATCAAAGAAAAATATACGTTTAATAATACGATAACGGTAAAGCAATTTGGTAAGAATATGCCTTCTGAACCTGTAAAACAATCATTAGGAGATAATGCTTTTTTATCCGAAACGAAAAAAGATAAATTGATAATAGATGTTCAAAGCAACGCTATGATTACAATTAATAAAAGAAAAAAAAAAGCACAGGTTGTGTCTTTAAATATGCTTAAAGCTTTTGAAGGAGTTACTAATAGTGATGAGAAATTTTCGAAACCAATCATAACGAAATTAAGTGGTACGAAAATAATTATGGGATATGCATGTAAAGGTACTCAAATTAAGGATCATGATATGATAATTACCCTATGGCATACAAAACAAGTTAATATAGATTCTTCTGTAATGTTTGATTTTGCTTCTAAAATGCCTGGTGCAACAAAAAATATTTCGAAAATTTCATATTATAAAGAACTTGGTTTTGTAATGAAAACCAGCATTTTAACAACTAAAGGAAAACATCAATACGGTTCAGAAGTAATTAATATAGATAAAACTCCTTTTAGTATAAATATAAATAACTATAAAATAGTTAAACCTTAAAGCATACAATTATGAAAAAAACAGTTAAGATTTTAAGCTTATTACTGTTATTTATTACAATAATGTCTTGTAGTAGTAATGAAGATCCTACGTCAAAAAAAATAAATATACCAGAAGATGATACACCGAATCAAGATTATAAAGCATTAAGATTACATATTGATAGTATATATACGGATATAAAAAGTTTTGAAATTCCTAGTAAATTTCCTGGGCTTAATGAAGAGAAAACAAAACGTGTAACTGAATTATTTTCTAAATATAAAGAAGATATTCATAAATACGCAGATTTAATTTTAATACCTGAAAAAACAACAGTAACATCTTCTATCTATGAATATATTTATGATAAAGAGGTTCATAGCTGGGAAAACTCCTCAAATAATCAAATCAATCAGTTTACAATTATAGATAAAACTTATTTAGGTTATGAATTTACATATCAAAATTTGAATAAAGAAGGTAGTATAGTAAGTAAACCTTTAAGTGGTATTTTTAGGATTGATGATGATGTTGATTTTATCCTTTATGATGGTATAAAAGAATCTCAGAAAATGAATTGGAGATATTCAAAAAAGAAGTTTTTTTTTGTTATTTATCAAGGCAACAAGAGGTTTGTTGTTGATATATATAAAAAAGGCGAAAATGCTGGGCGTTTAACTGTTTACGATAAAGATATTCATCCTAAAGCTAGTGTAGAGGATTATCTTTGGGACTAAATTTTGAAATTTTATGTATTAAAAACACACCATTCTTTTATAAAAAAATGGTGTGTTTTTAAATATGATTTTTTTACAAATCGAAACCAATATTTACGCCTAATTTATTTGCAATTATAGCGTTTATTCGTTTTTTAACTTCTGGTATTTTTACGCTTTCTAAAACCGTATTAGCAAAGGCATACATTAATAATGCTTTTCCTTCTTTCTTAGGAATTCCACGTTGTTGCATGTAAAATAATGCTTCATCGTCTAATTGCCCAATCGTACAACCGTGCGAACATTTCACATCATCAGCAAAAATTTCTAATTGTGGTTTTGCGTTGATTGTTGCTTTATCACTAATTAAAACATTGTTGTTTTGCTGATACGCATTTGTTTTTTGAGCCTTTTTATCAACAATTACTTTACCGTTGAAAACTGCTGTAGAACGTCCGCCATAAATCCCTTTGTAATCTTGATGAGATTCACAATTAGGTTCAATATGATGCACCAATGTATGATGATCGATATGTTGTTTTCCTTCAGAAATCGTAATTCCTTTTAAAATAGAGTCGATATGTTCTCCTCTTTGATAAAAATTCAAATTATTACGGGTAATATTTCCTCCAAAAGAAAAAGTATGCACAGAAACAACACTGTTCGATTTTTGTTCGATATATACATTATCAATTAATGACGCATTTTCTACATCATTTTGAATTTTATACATATCAACCGTAGCATCTTTAGCCGCATAAACTTCTGTTACCGCATTTGTTAAAACAGGGTTCGATGTTAAACTTTGATGACGCTCAATAATTTGAACATGCGCATTTTGTTCGGCAATAATCAAGTTACGAGGCTGAGTCATTACAGCAACATCATTTTTATCCGTGGTAAAATAAATAATCTGTATCGGCTTTTGTACTTCTACATTTTTAGGAATATAAATATACGCTCCTTCGTTTGCAAATGCCGTATTTAGCGATGTTAAATTATCTTGTTTGGCTATTTTATTGAAATAATTTTCAATAATAGTTTTATATTTCGGTTTGGTCAATGCTGATGACATTAAGCAAACATCAATAGTATCGTGTGTCGTTTCTGATAAGAAAGAACTATATTTTCCGTTGATAAACACAATTTTATAAGTGTCAATATCGTGGATAAAATATTTTTTCACATCGGCTAAATCAATTGCTCCATCCGAGTTTGGAAAAATATTATAATCGTGTTTTAACACTGAATTTAAAGACGTGTATTTCCATGCTTCTAATTTCTTAGTAGGAAATCCTAGTTCTTCAAAATTTTGAAGTGCTTTACTTCTAATATCGTGTACATCACAATTAATATCTTCGCCATTCTCAAAGGCAACATATGAGGCGGTTATTTTGTCTTTTAATTCCATATTTCTTTAAGAATTAACTTCGTCTTTAATCCAATCATATCCTTTAGCTTCTAATTCTAAAGCTAATGAAGCATCGCCAGATTTTACAATTTGACCATTGTATAAAACGTGAACAAAATCAGGAACGATATAATCTAATAAACGTTGGTAATGTGTAATAACAATTACTGCATTATCTTTCGATTTTAATTTATTAACTCCGTTAGCCACGATACGTAACGCATCGATATCTAAACCAGAATCCGTTTCATCTAAAATGGCTAATTTAGGTTCAAGCATTGCCATTTGAAAAATCTCATTACGTTTCTTTTCTCCACCAGAAAAACCTTGGTTTAAAGAACGAGATAAAAATTTACGGTCAATTTCTAACAATTCTGATTTCTCACGAATCATTTTTAACATATCTTTTGCAGGCATGTCTTCTAAACCTTTGGCTTTACGATTTTCGTTAATTGCCGTTTTTATAAAGTTGGTTACAGAAACTCCAGGAATTTCAACAGGATATTGGAATGATAAAAACACGCCTTTATGCGCTCTTTCATCAGGAGATAACTCGCTGATATCTTCGTCATTTAAGGTTATTTTTCCTTGCGTAACTTCGTATTCTTCTTTTCCTGCGATAACATTTGCTAAGGTACTTTTACCAGCTCCGTTAGGACCCATTATAGCATGGATTTCACCAGCTTTAATTTCTAAATTCAATCCTTTTAAGATTGATTTATCTTCTATGTTAGCGTGTAAGTTTTCTATTTTTAACATGGTAATATATCTTTGTTATTGGCTATTAACCAACGCTTCCTTCTAAACTGATTTCTAATAATTTTTGTGCTTCTACAGCAAATTCCATTGGTAATTTATTCAGTACTTCTTTACTAAATCCGTTTACGATTAATGCAATTGCTTTTTCGGTATCAATTCCACGTTGATTACAGTAAAATAATTGGTCTTCCCCAATTTTACTAGTTGTCGCTTCGTGTTCTATCTGTGCCGATTTGTTTTTCGTTTCAATATATGGAAACGTGTGTGCGCCACATTCATTCCCCATTAATAAAGAATCACATTGAGAAAAGTTACGTGCATTTTCGGCACGTGGTCCTATTTGAACCAATCCTCTATAACTGTTTTGTGATTTTCCTGCGGATATTCCTTTAGAAATAATGGTTGACTTAGTATTTTTACCTAAGTGAATCATTTTAGTTCCTGTATCAGCTTGCTGATAATTATTAGTTACAGCAATTGAATAAAATTCTCCAACAGAATTATCTCCTTTTAAAATACAACTTGGATATTTCCAAGTAACTGCCGATCCTGTTTCTACTTGAGTCCAAGAAACTTTTGCATTGGTTTCACAGATAGCTCTTTTAGTTACAAAATTGTAAACACCACCTTTTCCTTCTGCATTTCCAGGATACCAGTTTTGAACCGTAGAATATTTAATTTCAGCATCGTCCATGGCAATTAATTCAACAACTGCGGCATGTAACTGATTTTCATCTCTACTAGGAGCGGTACATCCTTCTAAATAAGAAACATAACTTCCTTTGTCGGCAACAACTAAAGTTCTTTCAAATTGTCCTGTTCCTCCTTCGTTAATTCTAAAATACGTTGATAATTCCATCGGGCAACGAACACCTTTTGGGATGTAACAGAAAGATCCATCAGAAAAAACTGCTGAATTTAATGCTGCATAAAAATTATCGGTAGTAGGAACAACAGTTCCTAAATACTTTCTTACCAATTCAGGATGTTCTTGAATTGCTTCCGAAATAGGCATAAAAATAATTCCTTTTTTACCTAAAGTTTCTCTAAAAGTGGTTGCAACAGAAACTGAATCTATTACAATATCAACAGCAACGTTGGCTAACTTTTTTTGTTCATCTAAAGAAATTCCTAAACGTTTAAAAGTATCCAATAATTCAGGATCAACTTCGTCTAAACTGTTTAATTTTGGCTTTTCTTTTGGCGCTGAATAATACGCAATGTCTTGAAATTTTGGTTTTTCATAATGAACATTTGCCCATTCTGGTTCCTCCATTTTTTGCCAAACTCTAAAGGCTTCTAAACGCCAGTCAGTCATCCATTGCGGTTCGTTTTTCTTTTTAGAAATTGCACGAACCACATCTTCATTTAACCCTTTTGCAAAGGTTTCACTTTCTATATCAGTATAAAAACCATATTCATATTCTTTGGTTTTTAACTCTTCTCTTAAATCGTCTTCGGTATACTTGCTCATAAGTGAGTTGTAATTTTATAAAGAAAAACTTTCGCCACAACCACAGGTGCGATTTGCATTCGGGTTATTAAAAACAAAACCTTTTCCGTTTAAACCTCCAGAATACTCTAAAGTAGTTCCTACAAGGTATAAAAAACTTTTTTTATCAACAACAATTTTTATGTTGTTCTCTTCGAAAATTTTATCGTTTTCTTGGGTGCTTTTGTCAAAAGTTAAGTCGTACGATAATCCTGAACAACCACCACTTTTTACGCCAACACGTACAAAATCTACTGTAGCATCAAAGCCGTCATCCGTCATTAATTCAATAACCTTCTTTTTTGCTGTTTCTGAAACTTTTATCATATTTTTAGTGGTTTAACTATAAATAAGTTGCAAATATACTTACAAAATATGATTTTTATCAGCTTTTTAATCAATAAACTATGTAATTTTACAGGAGCCTTTTTCTTAAAAAGTAACATCAAAATTAAACATAAATAAAATCAAACATAAACGGTACAATGCTAAAACAATTATTCGTGTTTTTTATTTCTATTAGTTTTTTTTCGATATCAGCACAGCTTCAAAATACATCTCATGATAAATATCAAAATTTAAAAGATAAAACAACAACCGATTTCTTTAAACTAAAAACAAAACCCGATACCAAAGAAAAAGTAGATGCACTTCTTCTATTATTTAAAAAATCTGCCATCAAAAAATATGTGGATTATAGCATCGCCGAAGAAGCAATCAAAACCGCTCGGAAAATTTATTATGTTGATGGAATTGCCAAAGGATATAGCAGAATTGGCGTTACAGCTCGCTATCAACAGGAATATTATAAATCGATAGAAAATCATAAAAATGCTTTAAATTATTTTCAAAAATCGACAGATACACTCGCTAAAGTGAAATGTTTGAATAGTTTGGGTGTTACTTATCGAAAAATAAATTTAGAAAAACAAGCCTTTAAATACTATTTTGAAGCCTACGGTTTAGCCGATAAAATAAAAAGTGATAGAAGTAAATCAATAGCTTTAAACGGAATTGGAAATGTTTTTTCAAATATAAATGAACATCAAAAAGCATTGTATTATTTTAAAGAAGCCTTGAAAATTGAAGAAAAAAACAACAACGAAAGAGGCATCGAATACGGTCTTGCAAATATCGGTGAATCATTTATTTATTTAAAATCTTACGATTCTGCCTACGTTTATTTAGAAAAAGCAATTTTATTATCAACAAAAAACAAACGAAAAGATAGTAAAGCTATCAAATTAAACCTTTTAGGACTTTTATATCAAAAGAAAAAAGAATACAAAAAAGCAAATAGTTATTATAATCAAGCAAAAAATATTTTTGAAAAAACAAAAAACATTCGATATTTAAGTAATACTAAAATTAATATCGGAATTAATAATTGCTACTTAAATAAACGAAAAATTGCCTTGTCTTTTATCGAATCAGGATTAAATGACGCTATAAAAATAGACTCCAAAGAAAATATTTTATTAGGATATAACGCACTTTCTAATTTCTATATCAAAAGTGAAAAATATAAAAAAGCCTTAGAAATTAATCGAAAAGCAACCGCACTAAAAGATACAATGCTTAATGAAGCCTCTCAAAAAAGTATCATAAGTTCTCAAGTTGCCTACGAAACCTATGAAAAAGATAAGAAAATAAAACAACTCGATAGCGATAATCAAAAAAATCAACAAAAAGCAAAAAATAATTTTAATAAATTATTATACGGAGGCGTTTTAGTCGCAATTATTTTTATTGGAGCAACCATTCTTTTTATTTTAGATAGAAAAAATACTGACCTTAAATTACAAAATGCGAATAAAGATATTCAAAATTATGTGTTGCAATTAAATGAGTTGAAAAATAACGTGTCAAACGCTAAAAGAGTATCGGTAGAAGATAGAATTTCTTTGTTAGATTTGACAAAAAGAGAAGCCGAAGTGTTGCAACTTATCGTAAAAGGATACCAAAATACGGATATTTCTAAAGAATTATTTATTTCCGCAAATACCGTCAAAACACATATTAAAAATATCTACGTAAAATTAGATGTAAAAAATAGAGTGCAAGTAATTAAAAAAGTTGTGGTTTAAAAAAGTAGTGTGGCAAGGGGTTAAAACCCCTTGTTGAAAAATAGTATTTAAATAAATTAAAAATCATACAGAAAAATAACTTTTTCTGTATGATTTTTTTTTACACCTTGATTTTAGGGAGGTTTTTAACTAAAATCACCCGAATAGGTGATGTAAATCGCCCGTAAAAATGAACTAAAAAAGTAAGGTTGTCGCTAGTTTTGTAGTAAAACAAACTCAAAATTATGCGACTATGAAAACATTAATTACATCAAAAAGTATTTTTAAAGTGATGCTTTTTTTCGGTTTTATGCTCTTTTTTCCTCAAAAATCGAATGCTCAATTCTTTAAGAAATTATTGAAAAAAGCAGAAAACAAAATTGAAAGAGAAGCTGAAAAACGTTCAGAAAGAAGAGTCAATAAAAAAATTGATAAAGAATTCGATAAAGTAGAAGATAAGATTGATGGCAAAAAGAAACCCGAAAATCAGCCAGAAAATCAAAAAAACAAAACGACTGAAAATGATAAAAAAGTATCAGTAAAACCATCGGAAGAAGTAACCGAAAAACCCAAAAAAAGAACGGTAATCTGGAATAAATTCGATTTCGTGTCTGGTGATACCGTAATTTTTGAAGACAATCCAAGTATATCCGAAGAAAATGGCGAATTTCCTAGCCGTTGGGATTTATATAAAGGAGGAGCAGAAATAGCCGAAGTTGATGGAAAACCTGTAATCACCTTTATTACAGATATCGGAAATATGCACAGCAAAGGAATTGTTCCGTATTTAAAAGATGCTGAAAAAGATTATTTACCCGAAATTTTTACTATCGAATTTGATGCCTTTTTTAATCCGAATATATATAACGAACGCTATTATGTAACATTTTATGATAAAAAAAATCAATCGAGAAATGGGATTTCACAACTAACAATTTATGTGAATCAAGTAAGAATGAAGGATAGCGAGGGAGCTTTATCAGAAAAAGACCGTTCAAATCGTGATAAAATTGCGGGTTGGAGACACGTATCAATAGCTTACACAAAAGGGAAATTTAAAGTTTATTTAGAAGATGAACGATTAATAAATATTCCACATTTAAAAGGAAATCCGACAGGATTAACAATGACGGCAGGTTCGAAAGGAATGTATATCAAAAATATTCGTATCGCAAAAGGTGGCGTAAAATATTATGACAGAGTTTTATCCAAAGGAAAAATAATTGTAAACGGAATTAAATTCGATGTGAATAAAGTTACTCTTAAACGTGAAAGTATGGGACCTATCAATAAAATTTTTCAATTGATGAGAAAACAACCCGATTTGAAATTTAGCATCGAAGGACATACCGATACTGATGGCGATTCTGAAAATAATCAAAAATTATCGGAAGGAAGAGCCAAAACCGTTAAAAATAAATTAATCAGCTTGGGGATTTCTGCAAGCAGATTAAAAAGTAAAGGTTTCGGAGAATCAAAACCACTAGATAACAACAATACATCCGAAGGAAAAGCAAACAATAGAAGAGTCGAATTTGTGAAATTTTAATCGTTTTAAAATCAATAAAAATAAACATAAAAAAATGAAAGCAATACTAACAAGCCTGCTTATTATTATCAGTATGATGAGCTGTAAGGGTAATGAGAAAAATCAAAAAAACACTGATAATCAGCAGAAAACGATAAAAAGATACAATTTATCCGAAGGAAAAATAACCTATAAAACAACCATTTCAGGGAAAATTATGGGTGGAAATATACAAGGAAACGGAACAGAAACACGCTATTTTAAAAATTGGGGAGCTGTGGAATTGGTAGAAACAAAAAATACGCAAACCACTACGATAAGTATTCTAGGAAATAAACAAGTAACAACGGATAATCATCATAGCATTAATAAATTAGATAATGGAGAAAGTTATACCGTAGATTTTGAAAGTAAAAAAATATACGCCAATAGAAGCCCTGTTATGGATTTAATAAAAACCCTAGAACCAAATGCCAGTGCCGAAAAAATAGGCAAAAAAATGCTTGAAAGTATCGGAGGAAAAGAAATAGGAAAAGAAAAAATAAACGGTGTTTTATGTGATGTTTGGGAAATCCCTGGAGGAAAACAATGGATGTATAAAGGCGTGGTTTTGAAATCGGTAATTACATTAATTGGAGTTACTACAACAACCGAAGTTGTTACGATGGATTTTAATAAAAACCCTTCTGATAAAGACTTAGAACTTCCTGATTTTCCAATAGTGAAACAACAAGGTTTTTTAACAAATATTGAATTTGATGAGGAAATGAAAGGCGATGTCGATGATATGAAAAAAGAACTCGCCAAAATGAAAAATATGTCTTTTAAAGAATGGAAATATCAAGCAACTAAAAATGACCCAGAAATGAGAGAAATGAGCGATGAAGAATTACGTAAAATTTATGATATGATTCAAAAAATGATGCCCAAATAATTCTTCAAAAAAAAATAAAAAAACTTTTAAATAATTCTTAAAAATAAATAACATGAAAAAATTACTTACAGCAACAATTATCTTAATAACACTAATCGTAACATTTTCATCTTGTAGTAAAGATGATAATTTAGAAAGTAAAGACATTAAACGATATAATGTTGAATCTGGAATAATAAAATATGTAACAACAATATCGGGAACAGTTGCAAGTGGAACTGTAAATGGTTCGGGAACGTCTCAATTATATTTTGAGAATTGGGGTGCAAAAGAACTTAAAAATGAGCAAAGTACCACAACAACTGTCGTTATAATTCCTATTTCTAATCAGAAAATTACAGATGTTAGTACCACTCATAATACTTATAAAATCGATAATGAAATGATTTATACAGTCGATTATGATACTAAAACAATTTTCACAAAATCAGACCCGCTAATTGAACTTATGCGTTTGAATGATTATGATGCTGTTGAAGCAGGTAAAAAAATGCTAATTTCAATGGGAGGAACACAATCTGAAAATGAAGAATTTAAAGGATATGATTGTGAAATATGGACTGCTTTAGGCTCGAAACAATGGATTTATAAAGGAATTACTCTTAAAATAGTTTCAGCAATTGGCGGTATTATAACCACTCAAGAAGCAACAGATATTAAGTTCGATGTATCTGTAAATGAAAGCTACTTTAAATTACCAGATTATACGCATAAAAATATTGATGAGCTGTAAATCATATTGATATAATTAATCCTTTAGGAGATAATTTTATTAAAAATAAATATCAAAAAAAATGCAACAAAAAATAATCGTAGTATTTGTCTTACTGATGTCTTTAGCTTCTTTAACAGCCGAAGCACAAGATTTAGTTTCAGGAAATTGGAAGCTTACAAAAGTAGAAGATCAAGGAATTATTAATGAGGTTAATACCGAATTTACGTTCTCTAAAGAAGGGAAAATTATGGAGCGTGGAAGGGAATTTGGTCAATGGGAAATTAAGCCAAATAAAAAAGAAATTGTGTTGAAATCTTCTTTTTCAGAGGATGAATTTAATGGCATACACAAAATAAGTAAACTGACTAAAAAAGAATTTATTTTCTCTAAAAAGCAAATGCGTTACTTTTTTAAGAAAATTGATTTAAAAGCAATTTCAAAAGGCAATAAAAAATCAAAATTAATGGGAACTTGGAAATTAAATCATAAAGATTTTGATGATTTATTTCTGATATTAAAATTACCGAACAATTTTATTTTTGTAAGTGCTAGCCCAAATTCAGTAAGTTCAGAAAAAGGAACATGGGAATATTTGCGAAAAACAAAAGAGTTAAGTATTCAAGGAACTCGTGGGATTTTAAAAGGAAAAAGTAGGGTAAAAGATGTTTCTGATGATTTTTTAGCCCTAATAAGACCGCAAGAAACCTTGTTTTTTGATAACGTAAATTTTGATAAAAATCCGATTCAATGGCTCGATTTTAAATCAGAAGATTTAATGTCAGAAGAAAATCAACAAGAAAATCAGCAACAAAATAATCAAGAAAACGAAGCACAAAAACTGCCAAAAGCATGGAGAAATCAACAGAATTTCAATGAAAATTTAGCCAATTTTAAAAACCTAGCATATAAATATGCAACTTATGTAAAAGAAGCTGAAACTTTTCGATTTTCAAAAATTTGTAAAAATATTACGATAAATAAAGAAGAGCAAAGCGTTTCAATCGCTAATAAATTGATAACAAAATACGATACCATTCAAACTTCAGAAAATTATAAAGGAAATATGGTAAATCGGTACAATTCTTTTTTTCCTGAAAAAACGCCCGATTATTATAAAATTATCGGAAAAGAAACTATAAATAATCAAAATTGTACCGTCGTAATAGGCGTTTTAGGCGATGAAAAAATAAAATATTGGATGATTGATAACAGTCCTGGTGTGTATGCTAAAATTATCAAACAAACTACTGATACCTTTTTTAATGAAACAACATATACTATCGAAACGTTAACGGAATCAATAAAAAAATAATAAAAATCAATAAAAAACAATCAAAATTATGAAAACAACAACACTTTTTATCGCAATTTTTACGACACTTTTAGCCGTGTTTTCAACCACAAAAACACAAGCTCAAACAAAAGATGGAACTTTTTTAGCAGGTGCAGGAATTGGATATGCTTCAGAAATTAATTCTTTAGGATTGTCAGCAAAAGGAGTTTATATTATTAATGAACAATGGGAAGCAGCGGCATCATTTACGTATTTTTTACCAAAAAAAACCTACGGTTTTGACTTAAAGTGGTACTCTTTTGACGTAAATGCTCATTATGTTTTTTCATCAAAAGATAAAACAACTTTTTATGGTTTGGCAGGAATTAATGCCTTAATGGTAAATGTTCCAACCTTCGATTTTGAGGGCGATTATGACGATATTTACGATGATATTTCTGACGATTCTCAAAATATTTATGAGGAATATAATAAAGACTATAATAAAAATTATAATGCCAAAGAAACAAGCTCTACAACAACCGATTTTGGCGTAAATATAGGGGCAGGAGCTCGTTACGAAATTTCAAAATCAATATCTTTAGTAGGCGAAGCAAAATATACGATTACAACAGGTGGGTTTTTTCAAATAGGAGCAGGAGTTTTATTTGCTTTTTAATGAAGTTTTTATCCTAAAAAAATAGTTAATTAAAAAAAAACAGGAGTTGCTTAAAAACAATTCCTGTTTTTTTGATGAAAATTATTGCGAAATAGCTCCCAAACTAAAAACGCCTTTTTTACCATTTTCAAACATTATTTTTTGAGCTTCATAGTTTTTTGTTAAATCAGTATTTAATTCATTCAAATTCCAGTTTTTAGGATTTTTAAACCATTCTGCAATATTCATTTTGATTTCAATAGTCGCGTCATTTTTAATTGAAATCACACCCAATTCTACCGAAAAAGAACTCTCTTCTGTTTTGTTGGTTTTCGGATTAAATGCATGTATCATATCATAATTAAACTTGGAATAAACGTTAGTACTATCTAAATAAGTTCCGCTCATTTTTATCAAATGATAATCGCTGTTTAATTTGTCTGATTTGTCTGATTTTTTTGTGTCAATATCATTTAAAGCTGTTCCAAAAGTCATCGAAACTTTATAAATTCCTTCGGATATTTTCTCTGATAAACTGGGTGTTAAACTTTTTGAATCTTCTAAATTTACTAAATAATGTGTTTTAAAAATGGTAGAATCGCCACCCGCATCAGTAAAAATAATTTTCGAAATTACATAGTGTAAACTATCAATTGTAAGTTTTGTTCCTAATTTATTCGTGAATTTGGTGCGACTCAAATCTTCGGAAGTTACAGGTGTTTCATCCCAATTTTGAGTAAAATTAAGTTTGATAGTGGCGTGTTTAATTAATTCGTCATCATCGGTACTACAAGAAAAAAATACGGCACTTATAATAAATAAAAAAAAATATTTCATTCGGATATTATTTAGGTTTTAAAAGTCAAAAAAAAGTCAAAAAAAAGTTAATAAAAAAATCAATAAAAGAGCATCAAAGATAATTAAATACTTGTTGTTATCTTTGCCAGATGTTAGAAGATAAAAATCAAGAAAGAACCTCATTAGCTGAATTAGGAGAATTTGGATTAATAAACCATTTAACCGAGCATTTTAAGCTGTACAATTCATCAACAACAAAAGGAATTGGAGACGATGCTGCGGTCATTAGCGCATCAGAAAAAGAACGCTTAATAACTACCGATTTATTGATTGAAGGCGTGCATTTTGATTTAAGCTACATGCCTTTAAAACACTTAGGATATAAAGCCGTTATGGTGAATTTATCAGATGTGTATGCGATGAATGGTGTTGCCGAACAAATTACGGTTTCCATAGCGGTTTCAAACCGTTTTCCGTTAGAAGCTTTGGAAGAATTATATGCAGGAATTCAACTTGCGTGTGATACGTATAAAGTAGATTTAATTGGCGGTGATACGACATCATCAACCAAAGGAATGTTGCTTTCGATTACTGCAATTGGAACAGCGAATAAAGAAGAAATCGTGTATCGAAATGGCGCAAAACCAACGGATTTAATTGTGGTTTCAGGAGATTTAGGAGGCGCGTATTTAGGATTACAAGTTTTAGAAAGAGAAAAACAAGTATTTCAAGTAAATCCAGAAAGTCAGCCAGATTTAGACGCTTATACGTATTTAATTGAACGTCAATTAAAACCAGAAGCACGTAAAGATATTGTCGAATTATTGAAAGAATTGGACGTGAAACCAACTGCTATGATTGATATTTCTGATGGATTATCTTCGGAAATAATGCACATTTGTACGCAAAGTAAAACGGGTTGTAAAATTTATGAAGATAAATTACCGTTAGATCCACAAGTTATTTCAACATCCGAAGAATTTAATATGGATAGCACGATGATTGCATTAAGTGGTGGCGAAGATTACGAACTCCTTTTTACAGTTCCAATTGCCGATTTTGAAAAAATTAAATCAAATCCAAACTTATCAATTATTGGACATGTTGTAGAACAAAATCAAGGAATGAATCTTGTAACACGTGCCGATCAAGAAATTGAACTAAAAGCACAAGGATGGAATACTTTTAAAGAAGGTTCTCAAGAATAAATCCAAAATATATTATAAACCATACTTTTTAGAAGTGTGGTTTTTTTTTTGCCATTTTTTTCAAGATTATAATAATTTGAAGCAATTTCCCGCTTTCCGCACTCGCTCTTTTTTGAAGAAAAATCAAAAAAGGAGCTCAAACAAATGCTTCAATCGGGGCTAGGCATTTGATTTATCTATTCATTTCAAATATATTTTCATCATTCTTGCCTTCAAAGTATTATTAGATACGGTACGAGCGTGACGCTCGCACTAGCAATGAAAAATGCTAGCGCAAGCATCTTGCTTGTGCCGTCAAATAAAAATAGAACTGAGTTTCTTTTTAGTATTAAAAAGTATAAAAAGCAATAGTTAAGGAAATAATTAGAGTAAAAATAACCCTAAAAATCAATAGAAAATAGCTTAAAACCAAGCTATCAAAAAACAAAAAAAATAATCTGTTGAAAAAAGATAAACACTAGTATTTTAGATTTTTATCTTGTAAATATTGCTATTTGTCTATAAGGAAAATTAAAAAATAAAATATTTTTTTATAAAAAAAATAAAAATGGCGTAAAAATTGTATATTAGTAATCAGAAGTAAAACTATTTATTAACTAAAAAAAACAAAAAGAAAATGGGAATTTTTTCATTTATTAAAAACGCTGGAGCTAAAGTATTTGGTGTAGGAAAAACAACGGAAGAAGAAGCGGCTGAAAAATCTGCAAAATTAGTAGATGCTGTAAATACGCTAGAATTACCTGTTGAAAATTTAGCAATCGTTATAGACGAAGACAAAGCAACTATTTCTGGAGAAGCAGCTGATTTAGCAACCAAAGAAAAAGTTATTTTAGTAGTAGGAAATACTAATGGAATTGGTTCTGTTGAAGACAATATGACCGTTGCACCTGTTGAGGTTGTAGCAGAAGTAGAAGTTGTTGAAGAAATAATGGCACAATTTCATACCGTAGGAAGTGGAGATACTTTAGGGAAAATAGCAAAAGAATTTTATGGTGATCCAATGAAATATACCGTAATTTTTGAAGCAAACAAACCAATGTTATCACATCCTGATAAAATTTATCCTGGACAAGTATTAAGAGTTCCTGCTTTAATTGATTAATTAAAAGGAATTTATAGATAAAATCTAACGTAATTTAGAGAAGAAAGGCACTACAAACGTAGTGCTTTTTTACGTCCAAAAATTCAAGAATAAACCGCATCTTTGTAGCTTTTTTAAACAGATTAGAAGTATCCTGAAAAAGTATCTCAAAAAATATTAAAATGAATCAAAGAACACTGGCTTTAATAGCATTATCAGTAGCTACGCTCATTTATGGCGTTACCTTTACCATCGCAAAAGAAGTGATGCCAATGTATATTAAACCATTTGGATTTATCGTAATTCGAGTAGGAGGTGCGGCTATCGTTTTTTGGACGCTAGGGCTTTTTATCAATAAAAAATCAACTGAAACAGCAAGAAAAATAGTAATTGAAAAATCAGATTATAAAAAAATAAGTATTGCCGCCTTTTTTGGAGTTGGGTTAAATATGCTTACTTTTTTTAAAGGATTAAGCTACACAACGCCCATCAGTGCTTCGGTAATGATGGTTACAGCACCCATTTTAGTCTTGATTTTTTCGAGTATTATCCTAAAAGAACGCTTAGTTTTACAGAAAATAATCGGTATTATCATAGGACTAATCGGTGCAATTATTTTAATCGTTTACGGAAGTACCTCCGATGGTGCAACCAAAAATATGATGTTCGGTAATTTTTTAGTATTTATTAACGCTGCTTCTTACGGAATGTACTTAGTACAAGTGAAAAAAATAATAGGAAAATACCATCCAATTGTATTTGTAAAATGGCTCTATTTATTCGGTTTAATATTCGTTTTACCCTTCGGATTTTTAGAATTAATCGAAATTCAATGGCAAGTAATGCCAATATCAATCTACTTAAAAGCAGGTTTTGTCGTACTATTCACTACCTGTATTACGTATTTATGTAATTTATTTGCCCTAGTAAGATTAAAACCAACAACCGTAAGCGTTTTTATCTATTTACAACCAGTAATCGCAGCTATTTACGCCTTGTTGGTCGGAAGCGATAGTTTCGATACCGTTAAAATAATGGCAACATTATTGATATTTTTAGGTGTGTTTTTAGTATCAAAACAAGTAGTTTCGGTTAAAAATAAATAACAGTATCTTTGCTTTTCTAAATTGACGATATGATACAGTCTATGACGGGTTATGGAAAATCCGTATTACAGTTGCCATCAAAAAAAGTAACCATTGAAATTAAGTCGCTAAACAGTAAAAACTTAGACTTAAATACCAGAATCCCTTCTTATTACAGAGAAAAAGAACTATCCGTTCGTAAAAAATTAGCGAGTAATCTGGTGCGAGGTAAAATAGATTTTTCTATTTATGTAGAAATGACCGCCGAACAAACATCAACAACCGTCAACAAAATAGTGGTTGAAAATTACATCGAACAGCTAAAAAAATCACTCGGAAATTCACTCGGAAATATATCGACTATTGATGAAAATCAAAAAATTGAATTCCTGAAAATGGCCATCAGAATGCCTGATGCCCTGAAAACAGAACGTGAAGAATTAGACGAAAATGAATGGACGCAAATTGAAATCCATATTGAAGAAGCGTTAAAAGAAATCATCGCATACAGAACCGATGAAGCCAAATCTTTAGAAAAAGATTTTCAACTACGAATCGCCAATATTCAAACAGCTTTACAAGAAATTAAAGAACTTGATAGCCAACGAATTGTTAACGTAAAAGAACGTTTGCAAAAGGCATTAACCGACTTGAAAATCGAAATTGATGAAAATAGATTCGAACAAGAATTAATCTACTATCTAGAAAAATTAGACATCAACGAAGAAAAAGTACGCTTAGAAAATCACCTGATTTATTTCCTAGAACAACTAGAAACAAACGATTCTAACGGAAAAAAATTAGGATTTATCGTGCAAGAAATTGGACGAGAAGTAAATACAATGGGCTCAAAAGCTAATTTTGCAGTAATGCAAAAAATAGTCATCCAAATGAAAGACGAATTAGAAAAAATAAAAGAACAAATTTTAAACGTTTTGTAAGATGTCAGAAAATTCTAAAAAAGACTTTAAAGGAAAATTATTAGTGTTTTCAGCTCCCTCAGGTTCAGGAAAAACAACCATTGTTCGACACTTATTACAACAAGAAAAACTTAACCTAGAATTTTCAATATCAGCAACCTCAAGAAAAGCAAGAGGCGAAGAGATTAATGGCGAGGATTATTACTTTATTTCTGCTCACGAATTTAAACAAAAAATTAAAGCAGATGAATTCTTAGAATGGGAAGAAGTATATCGAGATAACTTCTACGGAACTCTAAAAACCGAAGTAGAACGCATCTGGGCTTTGAAAAAACACGTTATTTTTGATATCGATGTTGCAGGAGGACTGCGTATCAAAAGTAAATTCCCTGAACAAACATTAGCCGTTTTTGTAAAGCCTCCAAGTATTGATGAACTCAAAATACGACTCAAAAAAAGAAGCACCGAAACCGAAGACAAAATAAATATGCGTATCGCTAAAGCATCCGTAGAATTGGCAACCGCACCGCAGTTTGATAAAATTATAAAAAATTACGATTTAACAATCGCTTTAAAAGAAGCAGAAGAATTAGTTCTTGATTTTATATCATAAAATAGTAAAAATAATAATACATATATTTTAAAACGGATTATGGGAAATTTCAGCAAAAATATCGGTCTGTATTTCGGAACTTTTAATCCTATTCATATAGGACACTTAATTATCGCCAATCAAATGGTCGAAAATTCCGATTTAGATGAAATTTGGATGGTCGTAACACCTCATAATCCGTTTAAAAATAAAAATACCTTACTCAATAATTACGACCGATTCGAAATGGTGCAATTAGCAACCAAAAGTTACGATAAAATTAAAGCGTCCGATATCGAGTTTACCTTGCCACAGCCAAATTATACCATCAATACATTAACGCATATTTCGGAACAATATCCGAACTATAATTTTAACCTAATTATGGGAGAAGATAATTTGAAAAACTTCCATAAATGGAAAAATTATCAAGCTATTTTAGACGATTATCAATTATATGTGTATCCTCGAATATCCGAAGGAATTGTAGCCAATCAATTTATAAAACACGCCAAAATTCATCGAATTGAAGCTCCAATTGTACAAATATCTTCCACAATGATTCGAAATGGAATCAAAAATAATAAAAATATAAGACCATTAGTAGCAACGAAAGTTTGGGAATATATCGATAAAATGAACTTTTATAAAAAATAGTTTCGCTAAATTTTCATTAAATTTTCGTTGTATATTTGAAAAAGCTTCAAATTAAAAAAGTATAACGTGCCTCAAAATAAAAATAAAAAGAAACTCAAACATAAACTTAAACAAAAACTAGTCGATAAATATCGATTGGTAATTTTAAATGAAGATACTTTTCAAGAGAAATTTTCATTAAAATTATCACGCTTAAATGTCTTTGTTTTTAGTGGTGTTTTTTCAATCGTATTAATTGGATTAACAACCCTGTTAATCGCCTTTACTGGACTTAGAGAATATATTCCTGGATATTCCTCAACCTCATTAAAAAAGAAAGCTACCCGATTGGTATATCAAACCGATTCCCTAAAAACCCGATTGGCTGTTATTGAACAATTTACAAAAGCTTTGAAACCCGTTTTAACAGGTGAAATAGGTCCCGATAAAATAGATTCTATACAAACAGAAATTAAAAATATAGGCGTTTATCAACAACAATTACAAGCTACCAAAGAAGATTCCCTATTTAGAGAAAAAGTGGAAATGAAAGACCGATTTCCATTATCCGAAGGAGCAGAAGGAAGAGCTAAAGTGGTGTTTTTTTCGCCCCTAACAGGTACCGTTTCTCAAATTTTTAATAGAGATGATAAACATTATGCTATTGATATTGTTGCAAAATCAGGAACGCCCGTAAAAGCAATTACTGATGGAACCGTGATTTTAGCAGAATGGACAGCAGAAACAGGTTATGTATTAACCATACAACACGCTAATGAATTTATATCGGTATATAAACACAATGGAACACTATTAAAACAACAAGGCGATATTGTCAAATCAGGCGAAGCCATTGCTAGTGTTGGTGATACAGGTGAATTATCAACAGGACCACACCTGCATTTTGAATTATGGAATAATGGATTTCCCGTAAATCCAACCGATTATATAGATTTTCAATAATAAAAATCAGCTAAAATATTGTATCATGAGCATCAAAGCATTATTAGCCATTCCTTTTGCTAAACAAGTACGAAAACAAGTGTATAAATGGGCAAATAATCCGCATAAAACACAACAAAAAGTATTCGAATATTTGGTGTCAGAAGGATGTAAAACAGCTTTTGGTAATGATCATGATTTTGTGTCAATCAATAATTATGAAGATTTTAAAAAACGTGTTCCAATTACCGATTATGAAGGATTACGTAGCTATGTCGATAGGATGGTCGCAGGAGAAGAAAATATTTTGTGGAAAGGAAAACCACTGTATTTTGCCAAAACTTCAGGCACAACTTCTGGAGCAAAATATATTCCGATTACCAAAGAATCAATGCCAACACATATAAAATCGGCACGAAATGCCTTACTTTTTTATATTGCCGAAACAAATGATGCTAGTTTTGTAAATGGAAAAATGATTTTTTTACAAGGAAGCCCTGTTTTAGAAGATTTAAACGGTGTCAAATTAGGACGATTAAGCGGGATTGCAGCCCATTATGTACCGAATTATTTATTGAAAAATAGGTTGCCAAGTTGGCAAACCAATTGTATCGAAGATTGGGATACAAAAGTTGATAAAATAGTAGAAGAAACCATTGATCAAGATATGTCAGTCATTAGTGGAATTCCGTCTTGGGTGCAAATGTATTTTGAAAAATTAATCGCCAAAACAGGAAAACCAATCGCAGAAATATTTCCGAATTTTAATTTCTTCGTATATGGAGGCGTGAATTTTGAACCGTATAAAAATAAATTCGAAACGTTAATCGGAAAAAAAATTGATTATATTGAATTATATCCCGCTTCCGAAGGATTTATCGCGTATCAAGATTCGCAAACCGAAAAAGGAATGTTACTGCAATTAAATTCAGGAATTTTTTATGAATTTATTCCAGCATCTGAATTTTATGAGCAAAATCCTACACGAATTTGTTTAAAAGATGTCGAATTAAACGTAAATTATGTCATTATTTTAAACACTTCCGCAGGACTTTGGGGCTATAATATCGGCGATACTATCGAGTTTATATCACTGAAACCCTACCGAATAAAAGTTACAGGACGTATTAAACATTTTATTTCCGCCTTTGGCGAACACGTAATCGGAAAAGAAGTTGAAAAGGCTTTAAATGATGCAATTATCGGTACAAAAACCACGATAAGTGAATTTACCGTTGCTCCACAGGTAAATCCTGAAAGCGGATTGCCGTATCATGAATGGTTTATCGAATTTGAAAATGAACCCGAAAATTTAACCGAATTAGCACAGAAAATGGACGCTTCTATGCAACATCAAAATGTATATTATTTTGATTTAATTACAGGGAAAATATTACAACCGCTTATCATCAGAAAAGTGAAAAAAGGTGGTTTTCATGAATATATGAAATCAATTGGAAAGTTTGGCGGACAAAATAAAATCCCACAATTATCAGACAATCGTAAAATTGCCGAAGTCTTAAAAAACTTTTTAGTGTAGTTTTTACTATGAATAATAAATACGTGTTTTTTATTTTATTGATGTACGTAATAAATTCTTTTTCTCAAAAAGCATTAGACGATTTGAGAAATAAAACAGATTCTATTTGTAGAAAAGTTCAAATAAAATCTTTTTGTAAAGTTCTTGAATTTTATAAATTAAAACAATACGATTCTTGCTATATTTATTCAAATAAAGCTTTATTAGACGTTACAACTACCAATCAAAAAGATATTATATATTATTTGCAAAGTATTAGTCCAACAGAAAAATCACTATTTAAAAAGGCACTGTTTAGCCTTGATAAAATATCAGATACAGGGCGTTTTGCTTCTTTAAAAAATTTAAGACTCGGTTATATTTACTTAAATCAGCAGAAATACGATCAATCAATTTTAAGCTTAGAGAAATGCGTATCATCTAAAGATATTATGAAAGATGTTGAGCAAAGGTCAATGATCTATCATAATTTAGCAGCATGTTATTTTTATAAAAAAGACTTTAAAAAAGCTACTTTTTATTATGATAAACAGCTTTCTTTAATTCAAAAAAACGATACCACTTCTTTGATTAAATTAAAAATGGGAATGGCATATATGTATTACGATCAATATTTAGATAAACAAGCGATTCCCTTATTTAAAGAAAGTTATAATTTATCACAATTGCATACTGATATCGTATTAAAGGAAAGTACTGCTTTTAGTATGGCCGTGGTAGAAGAAAATAGAAAACGCTATAAAAAAAGTGTTAAGTATTACAAAGAAAGTAATCGCTGGAAAGATTCTATTTGGAATAAAGAGAAAATTTGGGAAATTACCGAAAGAGATAAAAAAATTGCCATTGCTTATAAACAGCAAGAAATTAGAATTAAAAATGAAGAAATAAAAGGTCAAAAAATAGTTCAAAAAGGATTGATTTTTGGCGGAAGTTTATTGTTATTTCTTTTAGCGATTTTAGGGGTTGTCTATAAAAAATTACGAAGTAAGAATAAACTAATTATAGCACAAAAGGAAGCTTTAAGTGTGGCTAATAAAACAAAAGATTATTTGTTTTCGGTAGTTTCACATGATTTACGATCGCCTATAAATACGATAAAAAGACAGCATAAAAAACTAGAAAAACATATTGAAAATAATGATTTACCTGCAATTAAACAAGCAACTCAGCTGGCTATTTCAGTTACGCAAAGTACGAGTCGTTTATTAGATAATGTACTGTATTGGTCGTTAGATCAAAGTAATATGTTAAGTTTTACTCCCGAAAAAAATGCCCTCCGCCCAATAATAGAACATCTTTTGTTTGATTATGAAAATTTAGGAAGTGTTAAAGATATTTCTATTTCAAGTGATTTAGAAACAGGGGTATTTGTTTTAATAGATAAAGAATCTTTAAAAATTGTACTGCGAAACTTAATCGATAATTCGATGAAATACATGAAAGATTCAGGAAGTATTTCGATTAAAATGAAAATATATTCCAAAAACCAAGCATCGATTGAAATTAAAGATACTGGAATTGGAATGTCACCAGAAAAACTCAAAGAAATTAATGGGTTAAAAGATGTATCCATAGCTAAAATAGACCATTCAAAAGGCGTTGGATTGGGCTTATTATTGTGTCAAACATTGATTAAAAAAAATAAAGGAACTTTGTTTTTTGAAAGTGAAGAAGGAGTTTATACAACGGCTGTTATTTTACTGCCTTTAGCTTAGTTATTAGTCTAGAAATTAGTTTGTTTAGTGTTTTTTTAAGATGATTTAACTTATAAAATAAGTATCTTCGTTAGTTAAAAAGCTATAAAAGATGAATAATTTACGACTGCTTCTATTAGAAGATTTAGAGGAAGAAGCGACAGAAATAATAAACTTATTAGAGGCACATGATTATGAAGTTATTCATGTGAAAAATACTAAAGACGCTGAAAAAGAACTAAAAAACCGCTTTTTTGATATCATTATTTTAGATATTATGATTAACGGACAGCCAGATGGTATTTCGTTAGCACATCGCTTAAATAAAGAACAGATTGAAACGCCTTTTTTATTTTTAACAAGTATGCAAAGTAGGGTAGTATTTAACGATGCAAAACTTACAAAACCATACACTTATTTATTAAAACCATTTAATAAATTGGAATTACTGTATTCTTTAGAATTGGCTTTAGAAAAATTTTATGAACAGGGAAATAACAGCAGTTTAAGTGATGAAAAAGCGATTATTACACCTTCCTTTTTATTTGTTAAAAAAAACCAAGGTATTGTAAAGGTTGATATAAAATCAATTTTTTATGTAGAAGTTAAAGAAAAATACTGCCGATTTGTTTGTGATCAAGATCAGGAGTATATGATTCGATTATCGTTAACAAAAGTGAAAGAATTACTTGGCGATACTTATTTTGTTCAAACTCACCGAAATTATTTAGTAAATCTTAAAAAAATACAAGCACTTTATTTTGAAGATAATTTATTGATTTTAAATAATAATCATAAAGTATTATTTAGTGATCGTTTTAAGAAGCAATTTTTGAAAAAAAATAAAATTTTTAGATAAAAAAAACAAATTATCAATTTTAATTCGAGGAACTGGTATGTGTTAATAAAAAAGACACTAGGACTTAGCTTTGAGTGTAGCTCAGGTACTTTAAAGCGTAAAAAAGCAGTAAAAAACATAGTATCTTAATTCCCTCCCTCCTGAATTTGAATACATACATGTTAATTACCACTTTTTTTGTAGTTAAAAAACCCTTCTTTTATTTTTAACTTACTACAAATGTAAAGAGTAATTGAAAGTGATTTATTTTAGAATCCCTTAGTGCTTAAAAATAGGAGGTAAGCGTTTCTTATATTGGTATAAGTGTTTTTTTTGATTATTTCGTTTCTAATTCAAATACTTTTTGAAGCATTTTATCATTCATTTGATTCACTTTATACAAACCTTCATCGCTAAAAAGTTCTCTAGCGATGACTGTTTTTAGCGTTTCTTTTAGTTGATTTTTCGTTTTTTTAGAGAATTTATAACTTTTAAGTTCTTTGAAAAATTCAGTAGAAACATCATTTTTAGCATCAAAATTTTTGATAAATTCTTCGACTGTTAGGTTTTCTAATGCTGTACGATTATTATCGACATAATTAAAAGCAAAGGTATTTAAAGGTCTAAAAAAGATAGTTGGAATATAGTTTGTGGTATCTACAGACACAAAATAATCAGGAATAATACCGCCACCGCCGTACACAATTTTTCCTTTTGGCGTGGTAAATTTTAGACTATCAATAGTTTTGATGCTATCTTTTGTGAAAAACTCGCCATTTTTTAATCGAGTATCAAAATCGGTATCATATACCGAAGTTGCGTCTTCTTTTTTGTATGGTTTTTGAATGGAACGTCCTGTTGGCGTGTAATAGCGAGCGATTGTTAAACGAACTGCAGAACCATCTCCTAAATCCATTTCTTGTTGTACCAATCCTTTTCCGAACGAACGCCGACCGATGATAATTCCTTTGTCATTATCTTGCAAAGCTCCCGCAACAATTTCCGAAGCCGAAGCTGAATTTTCATCAATTAAAACATATAAACCACCTTTTTCAAAACTTCCTTTTTCGGTGGCAAACGATTCTTTAATGTTTCCTTTATTATTTTTGGTGAATACAATTAATTTTTCATCTTCTAAAAATTCATCAACAATACTATTGGCGATATCCACAAAACCACCGCCATTTCCACGAAGATCAAATACTAAATCGGTCATTCCTTTTTCTTTTAAATCACGTAAAGAATTTTTAAATTCCAGATAAGAATTACGAGCAAAACGATTTAATTTGATATACCCAAGACTATCATTTAGCATATAAGCGACATCAACACTTTTAATATTTACCTTATTTCTATTGATATTTACATCAAAAATACTATCGATTGTTTTTCGATAAATTTGTAAGCGAACGCTTGTATTTGGTTCTCCTTTTAGGGATTTCATGATGGTTGTTGTCGATAAATTTTTACCGAATAAGGTATCTTTATCTGCGGATAAAATACGGTCGCCTGCTTTAATTCCCGCTTTAATACTTGGACCTCCTTTGATAGGTGAAATCACTGTAATAGTGTCGCCAATCATACGATATTGCACGCCGATTCCTACAAAATTACCTTGCATATTTTCGGTAATTAATTGAAGTTTTTCTTTGGGAATATATACAGAATGTGGGTCTAATTTACCGAGCATTTCGGTTATTGCACCGTCTAATAAATCATCAGTATTTACAGCATCGACATAATCATGTTGTATGTAATCGATTAAGCGTTTTATTTTTTTTTCCGATGCTGAATTTTTTCGGATAAAATTAGTTGTTGTTCCTTTGCTAAAAAAAGTTCCGATAAGGATACCTAAAACTACGGCAAAGGAAAAATAGATAGGGAAATTATTTTTTTTCATAAGGTAAATGTATGATTTTAACCCCTGCTTTTTCTAAAAAATCGATGCCAGAAGTATCTTTATAATCTTCGGCATAAACCACGCGTTTTATACCCGCCTGATGTATTAATTTGCTACATTGTTGGCAAGGAGAAAGTGTAATATATAAGGTCGCACCTTTGCATGATTGCGTAGAAGCAGCAACTTTTAAAATCGCATTTGCCTCGGCGTGTAGTACGTACCATTTTGTGTAGCCTTCTTCGTCTTCACAATAATTTTCAAAGCCAGAAGGCGTTCCGTTATAACCATCAGAAATAATCATGCGATCTTTAACGATAATCGCGCCTACTTGTTTGCGTTTGCAATGCGATAATTTACCCCATTCTTTTGCCATTTTCAAATAGGCCTTGTCGTATTTTAATTGTTTTTTACCCAAAATAATAAATGAATTTATAGATTTTACAAGAGTTTTTAAAAGTTAATTATCTAATTCGTTACCAAAAAATACGATTCATCATCATCTCGAAAGCAATTCCCATAACAATTGATGAAACCACTAAAATCCAATCTCTTCGGTGTAAATTCAAGAATGTTAATGCTATTTTCCCTGCCAATAAAATTCCTAAAACAATAATAATTTGTGCGATTTCTACACCGATAGCAAATTCTAAAAGTGGCATTAATTTATCGGAAGTTTTACCAATCATTATTTTGAAATAATTTGAAAAACCAAGTCCGTGAATTAATCCGAAGAATAAAGCAAAAAATAAATTTTGATTTTCTTTTCCTACCGATGCTTTTTTAGCGGTTAAAACATTCAGCAAACCAGTGATGAAAATACTTAATGGAATTAAAAACTCGACTAAATCGGCATTTATTTTGACGATTCCATAGGCAGAAAGTGCCAAAGTTATCGAATGTCCAACGGTAAATAACGTGATTAACCATAAAACTTTTTTCCATTGTTTAAATTGATATACAATCGCCAAGACGATTAAAAATAAAATATGGTCATAGGCACTAATATCAAGCACATGAAATAAGCCCATTTTAAGGTAAAAAATAAAATCGTTCATTGATTTGAGTAAGTATTAATGATAATTAAATAATTAAAATGATAAATAGTTGAAATATAAAAAGTTTAAATTTTGATTTGTCGGTCTATTTGTTGGTCTAAAGAAATAAAGGTTTCGGTTCTTGAAACGCCTTTTATATTTTGAATATCTTTATTTAATAAGTGCATTAAATCTTCATTATTTTTACAAAGTATTTTGATAAAAATAGCATAATTCCCTGTTGTATAATGGCTTTCAACAACTTCAGGAATTTCTTTTAATCTTTTTATTGCTGATGAATACAAGCTCGAAGAATCTAAAAACACCCCTACAAAAGCGGTCGTATTATAGCCTAAAGCCTTCGGATTTAAGACCATTTTATAACCATCAATTAAATCAGAAGCATCTAATTTTCGCAATCGCTGATGAATGGCAGCTCCTGAAATTCCAACTTCCCGAGCAATGCTTAAAATAGGCGTACGTGCATCGGCAACCAACCGTTTGATGATAATTTTATCAATTCCATCAATTTTTAACTTTTTAATCATACTGCAAAAATAAGCAAACTTCAGTAGATTATTTTTGAGCTTATCATGCAATGTTTATTATCTATTTTAAATTTTATTGCTTTTTTGATGCATATCAATTAAAGGATTAAAAATTAATGTGTTAAATTAGCATTTCCTTCAGAAGTAGATGGCGAAGTATAGTCAAAATAGGAATCAGATTATTATCATAAAATAAATTATGAATACATCAAAAGTATTAACTTTTTTAGCACCTAAGGAAATGAGTAAAAGTAAGGGTGCCATTTTTATAGACATGGGGATTTCTGCAGGTTTTCCATCGCCTGCCGATGATTTTAAAGAAACACGTATTTCTTTGGATGAAGAGTTAATTAAAAATAAAGAGGCTACTTTTTTTGCGAAAGTTAGCGGACAATCAATGATTGGTGCAGGATTAGATGATAATGATTTATTAGTAATTGATAGAAGTATTACACCAACAAATAATAAAATAGCTGTCTGTTTTTTAGATGGAGAATTTACCGTAAAAAGATTAAGAGTAACCAAAGATGAAGTTTGGCTACAACCCGAAAATCCTGATTATCCTGTAATCAAAATTACCGAAGAAAATAATTTTATCATCTGGGGAATTGTAACAAGTGTTATTAAAAAAGTGTAATTTTAGAATATCAGTATAAAATAAAATCCAGCAAATTTGCTGGATTTTATTTAAAATATTTTCTATAAATACTGACTAGCAAAATTCATCGTAAGCTGCTGCTAAATTCTGTGCAATTGCTTGTGCTGAATGTCCTTCAATATGATGACGCTCTAAAATATGAACTAAATTACCATCCTTAAATAACGCAATCGCTGGAGACGATGGAGGAAAAGGAATCATCATTTCTCTTGCTCTTGCCGTAGATTCTTTCTCTACACCTGCAAATACAGTCGTTAAATTTGTTGGTGTTTTTTCAGCGCCTAAAGAGGCAATAGCTCCTGGTCTTGCAGTACCTGCAGCACAACCACAAACAGAGTTTACCATTACTAAAGTTGTTCCTTGTTTTGCTAATGCTTTATCAACATCTTCAGCGGTATATAATGCGTCAAAACCAGCGTCGATTAATTGATCACGCATCGGTTTTACTAATTCTTCTGGGTACATATTTTTTGTGTTAAATGGTTTTCTGCAAAGATACTTTATTTAAAAACAAGAATCAAACTCCAAAAAAGCATATCTAGAATGAAACTCGCCATTTTAATAAAAAAACAAGATTTAAGAAAATACTCAAAACTTAATAAATAGACCTAGCCCCGATTGAAGCAATTGTTTGAGCTCCTTTTTTTTGATTTTTCTTCAAAAAAAAGAGCGAGTGCGCAAAGCGGGAAATAGCTTCAAAATAACTCTAAAATAGCTTTTCGTTTTAAAAAAAGAAATAATTACTTAAAAATAAGATTAATAGTATATTTACATCTTTAAAAAAAAATAAAAATAAAATGGGAAAGTTTGCAAAATGGCTCGGAGCAGGAGTCGGATTTACAATGGGAGGACCTATTGGAGCTATTATCGGATATGCCGTAGGAAGTTTTATTGATGGCGTTTCTTTCAGCGATTTTAGCAATGAACAAAAAGAATATCAACAAAATACACAAGAAAAAAATAAAGAAAGAATGCAAGCCACTTCTGGCGACTTTGAAATAACATTACTGATCTTAGCTTCCGTAGTTATTAAAGCCGATGGGAAAATCGATCAACGTGAACTCGATTTCGTACGCCTGCATTTTGTAGAAATGTACGGGAAAGAACGCGCAAATCATGCTTTTAAGTTATTTAGTGGCATCATTAAAAAAGAAATTTCAACACGACAAGTTTGTATGCAAATCCGTCAACACATGACGCACTCTTCTCGTTTACAATTGCTACACTTTTTATTCGGAATCGCCAAAGCTGATGGGCAAGTAACAGCACTTGAAGAACAAGAAATAAAGAAAATTGCAGGGTATTTATATATCAATAATCATGATTATACATCCATAAAAGCAATGTTCTATGAAGAAGTTGATAGCGCCTATAAAATCTTAGAAATTACGAAACAAGCCACCGATAACGAACTTAAAAAAGCCTACCGAAAAATGGCTAAGAAATATCATCCCGACAAATTACAAGGATTAGGAGAAGAACACAAACAAGGCGCAAATCAGAAATTTCAGCAAATTCAAGGTGCTTATGAACAGATAAAAAAAGAAAGAGGGCTTTCTTAAAAAGAAGTGCATAATTACTACAATTACAAGAAAATACGTAATTTCGCGAAATCAATAAATATAAAGAAAAAATGAGTACGAAGTTTACTGAATACAAAGGGCTTAACTTGCCAAATGTTGCAGATGAAATCCTAGATTATTGGAAAGAAAACAACATTTTTGAAAAAAGTATAACTACGCGTGATGATAATAAACCGTTTATCTTTTTCGAAGGACCTCCTTCGGCAAATGGTTTACCAGGTATTCATCATGCAATGGGACGTACCATTAAAGATATTTTTTGCCGTTATAAAACGTTAAAAGGTTTTCAAGTAAAGCGTAAAGCTGGTTGGGATACGCATGGTTTACCTGTTGAATTAGGTGTTGAAAAAGAATTAGGTATTACCAAAGAAGATATCGGAACTAAAATTACGATAGAAGAGTACAATATTGCTTGTAAAAAAGCAGTAATGAAATATACTGATATTTGGAATACGCTTACCGAAAAAATGGGATATTGGGTAGATATGGAAGATCCGTATGTTACGTATAAACCAAAATATATGGAAACTGTTTGGTGGTTGTTAAAACAAATCTATAATAAAGATTTGATGTATAAAGGATATACAATTCAGCCATATTCACCAAAAGCAGGAACGGGTTTAAGTTCTCATGAGGTGAATCAGCCAGGAGCGTATCAAGATGTTACTGATACAACTGTCGTTGCTCAATTTAAAGCGGTATCTGAAACTCTGCCTAGTGTTTTACAAAACGGAAACGATGTTCATATTTTAGCATGGACAACAACGCCTTGGACACTTCCTTCAAATACGGCATTAACCGTTGGAAATAAAATTGAGTATGTTTTAGTAAAAACATTCAATCAATATACTTTTGAGCCTACACAAGTAGTTTTAGGTAAGCCTTTATTGGCAAAACAATTTGCAGGGAAAAAGTTTAAAGCTGTTGAAAATGAAGCTGATTTAGCTACTTATAAAGCTGAAGATAAACAAATACCTTATTTAGTAATTGCAGAATGTAAAGGTGCTGATTTAGTCGGTACTAAATATGAGCAATTATTACCATATACGTTACCACACGATAATCCTGAAGAAGCTTTTAGAGTAATTTCTGGAGATTTTGTAACTACAGAAGATGGTACAGGAATCGTACACACAGCACCAACTTTTGGAGCAGATGATGCTATTGTTTGTAAAGATGCAGGTGTGCCACCAATGTTGGTTAAAGATGAAAATGATAACTTAGTTCCTTTAGTTGATTTACAAGGTAAATTTACCAAAGAAATGGGTGAATTTGCAGGGAAATATGTTAAAAATGAATATTATGCTGATGGCGAAGCTCCTGAGCGTTCGGTAGATGTAGAAATTGCCATCAAATTAAAAGAAGAAAATAAAGCATTTAAGGTTGAAAAATATGTCCATAGTTATCCACATTGTTGGAGAACTGATAAGCCTATTTTATATTATCCGTTAGATTCTTGGTTTATTAAAGTAACGGAAGTTAAAGACCGTATGCATTCTTTAAACGAAGAAATTAATTGGAAACCAGAATCAACAGGAACAGGTCGTTTTGGAAATTGGTTAAAAAATGCTAATGACTGGAATTTATCTCGTTCTCGTTTTTGGGGAATTCCGTTGCCAGTTTGGAGAACTGAAGATGGTAAGGAAACCAAAATAGTAGGTTCTGTAGCTGAATTAAAAGAAGAAATGGCACTTGCTGTAAAAGCAGGCGTAATGACCGAAGATATTTTTGCTGATTTTGTATCAGGAGATATGTCTGATGAAAATTATGATACCGTTGATTTACATAAAAATGTAGTTGATAAAATTACATTGGTATCAGCTTCAGGCGAGCCAATGCAACGTGAATCTGATTTAATTGATGTTTGGTTCGATTCAGGTTCTATGCCTTATGCACAATGGCATTATCCTTTTGAAAATAAAACATTGGTAGAAGATGGCTGGAAAACTGCCGATTTTATCGCCGAAGGAGTGGATCAAACTCGTGGATGGTTTTATACTTTACACGCTATTGCTACTATGGTTTTTGATGATAAAGCCTATAAAAATGTAGTTTCTAACGGATTAGTGTTAGATAAAAACGGGCAGAAAATGTCGAAACGTTTAGGAAATGGTGTTGATCCGTTTACTACCTTAGATAAATATGGTCCTGATGCTACACGTTGGTACATGATTTCAAACGCAAATCCTTGGGATAATTTAAAGTTTGATTTAGATGGAATTACCGAAGTAAGTAGAAAGTTCTTTGGAACACTTTATAATACGTATTCGTTTTTTAGTTTATACGCTAATTTAGATAACTTCAATTATAGTGAAGCTGAGGTTCCGTTAGCTGAAAGACCAGAAATTGATCGTTGGGTTTTATCAGAATTAAATACGCTTGTTCAAAAAGTAGATGTTTTTTATGCTGAATATGAACCAACAAAAGCAACTAGAGCAATTTCTGATTTTGTACAAGATCATTTAAGTAACTGGTATGTGCGTTTATGTAGAAGACGTTTTTGGAAGGGTGAATATGCACAAGATAAAATATCGGCATATCAAACTTTATATACCTGTATGCTTACGGTTGCTAAATTGGCATCGCCAGTAGCGCCTTTCTTTATGGATAAATTATATAAAGATTTAACAAGTACTACAAATGGTGAAGGTTTTGAAAGTGTTCACTTAGCAGAATTTCCTGTTTGTAATGAGGCTTTAATTGATAAATCATTAGAGCGTCAAATGGAAAATGCTCAAACAATATCTTCTCTAGTTTTGTCGTTAAGAGCTAAGGAAAAAATAAAAGTACGTCAGCCATTACAAAAAATAATGATTCCTGTTTCAGATGCGACTCAAAAAGCAGCAATTTTAGCGGTTGCTGATTTGATTAAATCAGAAGTAAACGTGAAAGAAATTGAACTTTTAGATGATGCTTCTGATATTTTAGTGAAGCAAATTAAACCAAACTTTAAAGCACTTGGACCAAAATTTGGTAAAGATATGAGATTGGTGGCTTCTGAAATTCAGAAATTTACACAAGACGATATCATCAAAATTGAAAAAGAAGGAAGCATTTTAGTAGAAGTTAATGGTAAAAATATCACCTTAGAAACTGCGGATGTAGAAATTTCATCGAAAGATATCGAAGGTTGGTTAGTGGCAAACGCAGAAGGTTTAACCGTAGCGTTAGATGTTACTATTAATGAAGAATTACGTAAAGAAGGAGTTGCTAGAGAGTTAATCAACAGAATTCAAAACGGACGTAAAGAAACAGGTTTAGAAGTTACCGATAAAATTAAATTAACGATTTTAAAAACAGTTGATTTACAAGAATCTGTAACAGCAAATGAAAATTATATAAAGGCAGAAACATTAACTAATGAACTGGTTTTTGTCGATGAGTTAAGCGGTGGTACAGAAATTGAGTTTGATACCATAAAAAGTAGCATATTAATTGAAAAAGCATAAGTTATGGATGACATTAATGTAAGATACTCTGATGTAGATTTACAGGAGTTTAAAGAAATTATTTTAAAAAAAATTAAGCATGCTGAAGAAGATTTATTATTGATAGAATCTTCTTACAAAAATGGTTCTGACAATGGTACAGAAGATACTTCTCCGACTTTTAAATCATTTGAAGAAGGATCGGATACCATGGCAAAAGAAGCAAATATGCAATTGGCAATCCGTCAAGAAAAGTTTCTTCGCGATTTGAAAAATGCTTTAATTCGTATTCAAAATAAAACATACGGTATCTGTAGAGTTACAGGGAAATTAATTCAAAAAGAACGCTTAAAGTTAGTGCCGCACGCTACTTTAAGTATTGATGCAAAACGCAAACAATAAGTACTACAATTATAATAGAAAAAGCTGTTTAGTGCTGTTCTGGTATTAAACAGTTTTTTTAATTAAATATTTTATTAAAATAATGCCCCCAAAAAAACAGAAGATTAAAAGTGCTATAAATTTTATTTATATGCCTTTTATATTAGCATGCTTATGTATTACAAGCAATAGCTTTAGCCAAACAGATTTAGATTCCGATAACGATGGTATTTTAGATTCCGAAGAATGTGGATTTACTATTTGTGCTCAACCAATTATAAATGGTAGTTTTGAGAATCCTGCTAAATCAGTATCTACCTACAATTTTATTAAAGAAAATCAGGTTCCTGGTTGGGAAACAACTGCTTCAGATAATTTTATTGAAATTTGGCGTGGTCCTCTGGAAGGCGTAAATGCTGCAGAAGGAAATCAATTTGCTGAGTTAAATGCTAATGAAGAATCAACATTATTTCAAAAATTATGTTTAACTCCAGGTACTAAAGTATCTTGGTCTGTTAAACATAGAGGAAGAATGGGTACAGATGTTGCAGCTGTTAAAATAGGTGCTTCATTAAGTACTTTAATACTACAAGAAACCATGTCTGACGGTAAATCAACTTGGGGTACTTATGGTGGTGAATATACGGTGCCTTCAAATCAAACAGAAACGATATTTGCTTTTAAATCGATATCAAGTACAGGGAATGATAAATCTATTGGTAATTTAATTGATGATGTTCAAATTATCGTGCTTTCAAGCCCACCTTGTAGAGATACAGATGGTGATGGAATACCAAATAATTTAGATTTAGATTCTGATGGCGATGGTTGTTTTGATGTTCTTGAAGCAGGTTTTTCAGACCCCGATAATGACGGTGTTTTAGGAACAGGAACACCCGTAGAAGATGCCAATGGTTTGGTAACATCTGCACCCGATGGTTATACAAAACCTGCTAATTTAGATAATAATAAGGTTAATGATTATCTGCAAGATGTACCTGTTATCGTTTTTAATAAAAAACTTAAAAACACTAGTGTTAAAATTGGTGAAACCACAAGTTTTAGCTTTGTAACGAATATCAATCAAGTGAATATTCAATGGCAAGTAAGTGAAGATAATGGAAATTCATGGAACACTTTAACAGATGATTTAACCTATTCAGGAACCAATACAACTCATTTATCAATAGCAAACGTAGCGGCAATTTTTTCAGGGAATTTATACAGAGTACTTGTAAGCCCTAAGGCTAATATTTGTGCGAAACCCAATATATCAAAAGCTAAATTATTGGTAGCTTTACTGATAAAACCCATAACAATACCTGATGGTTTTTCACCAAATAACGATGGTATAAATGATACTTTTAGTATTAAAAATTTAGACATCTATTTAAACCATAGTTTAGAGATATTTAATAGATATGGATATCTAGTTTTTAAAGGAACTATAAATTCAAGCCCTTGGGATGGTACCGATACCAAAGGAAACACATTACCTAGTGGAGTTTATTTTTATCGAATAGAACTTAATGAACCTGATAGTGAATTATTGCAAGGACGCATACATTTACGAAAATAAGTACTAGAACTTCAATATAATTTCAATACAACTTTACGACAAACCATGACTAAGAAATTATTTTTCATAATATTCTGTTGGGCAAGTTTTGCTATGGCACAACAGCGACCTCAATTTTCACACTACATGTATAATTTAAGTATGTTAAACCCAGCATATTCGAATGTTGATAAAAGCGTTGTTGAATTTGGTGCTTTTTACCGAAATCAATGGAGCGGAATAACAGGTTCCCCTAAAACAGGACTTCTTTTTGGGCATGGAGCCTTAAATAAAAATTTAGAAGGAGGATTTTCTATTTTATATGATAATATCGGAAACGACATACAAACGGTTAATGCAACTGTTGATTTATCGTATGTTGTTAGATTGAAAAAAGATATAAGCCTTTCTACAGGAGTAAAAACAGGGTTTTCATCTTATAACGGAGTTTTTAATAACTTAACATTAGCATCAGGTTTAGCAAGTACCGACCCTTTATTTAAGGAAAATGTTAGTATGATTGATTTTGTTTTTGGTGCAGGGGTATTTTTATTTTCTAAGAAATTTTATGTCGGTATATCAAGTCCTAATTTAATTAAAAGTAAACTTTATGACAATACTTTACAAAGTAACAGTAGTTTAGAAAATCATTACTATGGAACTGCAGGCTATGTATATGAAGTTCATGCTGATTTAAAAGTAAAACCATCTATTTTAGTTACTTATTTGCAAAATTCAGCACCGTCTATTGATGTGGCAACAAATGTGCTAATTAATCAAAAGTTCGAACTAGGTGTAGGTTATAATTTTAGTAATACGTTAAATGCCCTAGTTAAAATTAGTGTTTCAGAAAACGTAGCTTTAGGATACTCTTACGGTAAAATGTTTAATAGTTTAGGCAGTTTAAGTAATGGATCTCATGAGTTTTTTATATTGTACAACTTAAAAAAAACAAGAGGAAATCGCTGTTATTATGACCGTTTCTTTTAAAGCAAAATGAATAAAGCTTGTTAATTAGCTGATAATATGCTTATTTTTGTTGCTATTAAATTCAAAAAATGTCTAAAAAAAATATTGCAATACTGACCATCATTTTGGCAATTTTAATTGACCAAATTAGTAAAATATATATCAAAACAAACTTTCAATTAGGGGAAGAAGTAGTTGTTTTTAGTGATTGGTTTAAAATCCATTTTACTGAAAATAATGGTATGGCTTGGGGTTTTGAATTTGGTGGTAAGGCAGGGAAATTATTTTTAACGCTTTTTAGAGTTGTTGCGGTTTCTGGTATTGGATATTGGTTGTGGCAAACAATACAGCGAAAAACACATACAGCAGTTATCATTGCGATTGCCTTAATTTTGGCAGGAGCAGTAGGGAATATTATTGATTCTGTTTTTTATGGAGTTATTTTTGATAGTTCATATCATAATGTAGCCACTTTATTTTCTGATAAACCGTATGGTGAATTGTTTCATGGTAAAGTAGTGGATATGCTTTATTTTCCGATGTATCAAGGTGAGAATTTTACTTTTTTCAATGCTATTTTTAACGGTGCCGATGCGTGGATTAGTATTGGCGTTGCGTTGTTATTTTTATTTAATAAAGAAGCGTTTCCTAAAGAAGAAAAATAAGCGTGAAATTAGACTATTTGTTATATATTTATAGGAAAATATAATAAAAAAAGATGATGCGTTTCTTTAAATATTTGGCTGTTTTTTTACTCGGTTTTTTGGTTGCTAAACTTTGGTACGAGAAAAAACAAGAAGAAAAACAGCAACATGAAGAAGTTCAAGTCGTTTTAAACAGTATTCAAAACATACGTAAATTAGTAGTTTCACAAGGAACTTTTTCTGAAATGTATCATTTTTCAGATACCAAAAAATATTTTTACGACTATCTTTCTTTTGAAAAAAAAGCAATTCTATCGGTAAATGCAAAAGTGGAGGTTGGGTATGATTTATCAAAATTAGACATCGAAATAGACAGTCTTGCAAAGCAAATTATCATCCATAAAATACCAAAACAAGAATTGGTTATTTCTCCTGATATCAAATATTTTGATATGCAACAAAGTCAATTTAATACTTTTTCAAAGGAAGAATTGAATAACCTGAGTGCCAAAGCAATTGAGAATATCAAAACAACAATTACGGTTTCGGAGTTAGAGAAAAAAGCAAAAGATAGATTATTTGAAGAGTTATCAAAAATCTATCAATTATCTAAAATTTATCAGTGGAAAGTGGTCGATAAAACGAACTCAAAAACATCAAACAATACGTTATTTGAAAATTAAATTTAAAAAACAAAAAATTAATTTGGTAATTTATCACTTAATAATCCATAGATAAAAGCGCCTAAAATAGCTCCGAATAAGACTACAATAATAGGGAATATTCCGTGTCCAATAAGTACAAAAATAGGACCAGGACACGCACCAGCTAACGCCCAACCTAAGCCAAAAATTGTCCCACCAACAAGGGTTCTTATCATTCCTTTTTTCTTTTGTTCTATATTTATTTGATTTCCTAAATAATCTTTAATTGTTCCTTTTTTGAAGAAATACATAAAAATCATAGAAACTGCCACTGCCGAACCGATAATTCCGTACATATGGAAGGATTGAAACTTAAACATTTCATAGATTCTGTACCAAGAAATAGCTTCGGATTTTGTCATTATTATTCCAAATAAAATACCGATTAGCAAAAATTTTATATTTTTCATGATGTTTTTTTAAGATTTATAAACTTCCAAAAATTAACGGAAAAAATACCCAAGTCATTAATAAACCGCCTATAAAAAATCCGATAACGGCAACTAATGAGGGTAATTGTAAACTGCTTAAACCTGTAATTGCATGTCCAGAAGTACATCCGCCAGCGTACCGAGTTCCAAATCCAATGAAAATTCCAGCGATTAATAAGATTGAAAATCCTTTAAAAGTTAGCATATTTTCAAGGCTAAAAATTTCTGAAGGAACAAACGAATTCCCAGCATTTACAAAGCCTAAATCGGCTAATTCTTGTACGGTTTTTGGGTTTAAATCGATACTTTTTTCTGCGGATAAATAATTAATCGCGATAAAACCACCAATAATTAATCCGACTAAAAAAGTAAGTGCCCAGTCACGTTGTTTCCAATCTTTTTTAAAATAATCGGAAATTTTTCCTGCACCAGCAATCGTACACATGGTTTCTAAGTTTCTAGATACGCCAAAACTTTTCCCAAAATAAAAAAATAAAAACAGTACCAAAGCGATTAAAGGACCTGAAATATACCAAGTCCAAGGTTGTAAAATAATATTCATTATAAGGTTTTTTTGATGTAATCGAGTATTTTTTTGGTAGCACCCGTATGCTCCAAAATATATTGCTGATTGATATTTGCAAAGGTAGTTCTTAAATCGGCATTATTTTTTAAAGTACTTACAATATTGGTAAATTCTTGCTGATTAACGACTGTTTTAACGCCTCCTAATTGTAATAAATCCGTTGCTTCTTGAAACTTTTTGTATTTATTTCCGCCAAAAATAATAGGCACACCAAAAGTGGCAGGTTCTAAAATATTATGAAGTCCTGTAGCCAATCCACCGCCAACGTAGGCAACATCTGCGTAAGCGTAAATTTTGGTCAATAAACCGATAGTATCAATAATAAAAACTTGATTTTCTGCTAAATTTCCTATGTGTTTTTTGTGGTCTTTTTCAGAATATAAAACCGTTTTTTTATAGATTGATTTTTGTAATTCTTTTATTTGATTTTGATTGATATTATGCGGTGCGATGATAAATTTTTCATCAGAAGAAGCCTGATTATTAATATAATTTACTAACAATTTTTCATCATCTTTCCAGGTGCTTCCTGCAACGAGCGTATAGCTATTATTTTTAAATTCGGATATAAAATCAAGTGAATTATCTTGTTGTAAAATATCGGAAACTCTATCGAATCGGGTATCTCCGGCGATGGTTGTATTTTCAAAACCGATGCTTGAAAGTAGTTTTTTAGAGGTTTCATTTTGAAGATAAAAATGATGAAAGGCGGTTAATTTATCACGCATAAAACTGCCGTATCTTTTAAAAAACACTTGTTTTTCTCTAAAGATTCCTGAAATTAAAATGGTATTAATTTGTTGTTTTTTTACTTCGGATAAAAGATTTGGCCAAAATTCGTATTTGATAAAAATGGCAATTTCTGGATGAATTTGAGCGATAAATTTTCGAGCGTTTGCTTTTGTATCGAGCGGTAAATAACAAACCACATCGGCTAAATTATAATTTTTTCGAATTTCATATCCCGAAGGAGAAAAAAAAGTAACCACTATTTTATGATTTTTATAGTCTTCTTTTAAGGCTTCAACAATGGGTCTTCCTTGTTCAAATTCGCCTAGAGAAGCGGCGTGAAACCAAATAATCTTATCTGATTGTTGGATGTTTTCTAATTTAGAAAATGTTTGTTTTCGTCCATCAACAAAAAGTTTTATTTTTTTATTGAATAACGCAACAATAGGCAATAATAACGATGCTACAAAAAGCAATAAATTATAAAGAAAATTCATAGGGCAAATTTATGAAATAAAAAATCAGTGAGTTTCCCCACTGATTTTATGTATTTATGTTGATGTTTTATTATTTCATTTTAAAATCTTCCATGAATTTTGTGGTGTAATTACCCGCAATATAATCAGGATGATCCATTAATTGTCTATGAAAAGGAATGGTTGTTTTTACGCCTTCGATAATGTATTCATCTAAGGCACGTTTCATTTTATTGATTGCTTCTTCACGAGTTTGTGCGGTAACAATCAATTTTGAAATCATTGAATCGTAGTTTGGTGGAATCATATATCCTGCATACACGTGCGTATCAATACGAACTCCATGACCTCCTGGGGCATGATATGAGGTTATTTTTCCAGGTGCAGGTCTAAATCCATTATAAGGATCTTCTGCATTAATTCTACATTCGATAGAGTGTAATTGAGGATAGTAATTTTTACCAGAAATTGGCACTCCTGCTGCCACTAAAATTTGTTCACGAATTAAATCGTAATTAACAACTTCTTCAGTAATAGGGTGTTCTACTTGAATACGCGTGTTCATCTCCATAAAGAAGAAATTACGATGTTTATCAACTAAAAACTCTACTGTTCCAGCACCTTCGTACTTAATAAATTCAGCAGCTTTTACAGCAGCTTTTCCCATTTTATCACGTAAATCATCGGTCATAAACGGCGAAGGAGTTTCTTCGGTTAATTTTTGATGACGACGTTGTACCGAACAATCTCTTTCAGATAAATGACATGCTTTTCCGTAAGAATCTCCAATAATTTGAATTTCGATATGGCGAGGCTCTTCAATAAGCTTTTCCATATACATATCATCATTACCAAAGGCAGCTTTTGATTCTTGACGTGCAGAATCCCACGCATCTTTTAAATCTTCCGCTTTCCAAACAGCACGCATTCCTTTTCCACCACCACCTGCAGATGCTTTTAACATTACAGGATACCCAGTTTCTAAGGCCGTTTTTTCACAATCTTCAAAATTTTCAATAACACCTTCACTTCCAGGTACACAAGGTACACCGGCAGCAATCATGGTTGATTTAGCATTGGCTTTATCACCCATTCTGTCAATCATTTCGGGAGAAGCACCAATGAATTTTACATCATGTTCTTCACAAAGTTTAGAGAATTTAGCATTTTCTGATAAAAACCCATACCCTGGATGAATGGCGTCTGCGTTGGTAATTTCTGCGGCAGCAATAATACGATCCATTTTCAAGTAAGATTCGCTACTAGCGGCTGGTCCTATACAAACGGCTTCATCAGCAAATCTTACATGTAAACTTTCGGCATCAGCTTTTGAATAAACAGCTACAGTTTTGATGCCCATTTCTTTACAGGTTCTAATTACACGTAGTGCAATTTCTCCTCTATTGGCAATTAATATCTTTTTAAACATACGTTCTAAAAATTTTATAACTCCAAATAATAAATTTTTTATTATTTGGAGTTATATGTAAATTAAGATGGATCGACTAAAAATAATGGTTGATCAAATTCTACAGGTGTAGAATCATCTACTAATACTTTAATGATTTTACCTGAAATTTCAGATTCAATTTCATTAAATAATTTCATTGCTTCAATAACACAAACAGTATCACCTACTTTTATTTCGGTACCAACTTCTGCGAAGTTTGGTTTATCTGGTGATGGTTTTCTGTAAAAAGTTCCAATAATTGGCGATTTAACAGTAATGTATTTTGCATCTACTTCTTCGGTAGTTGGCATATTATTGGCAGGTGCAGCTGCAGTAAAAGGTGCTTGCATTTGTGGTGCGATACCCATTTGTGGTGCAGCCTGAATAATGGTAGTTTCAGGAGTTTCGCTTCCAGTTTTAATGGTGATTTTGATATCTTCCATTTCTAACTTTACTTCACTAGCGCCAGATTTAGCTACAAATTTTATAAGACTTTGAATTTCTTTAATATCCATATTCCTAATTTTAGTTGTTTGGTTTTTTATGAATTGTATGCCCATTTTAAATAGATAGCTCCCCATGTGAAGCCTCCACCGAATGCGGCAAAAATTAAATTATTTCCTTTTTTCAGATCTTTTTCATAATCAGCAAGCAATAGGGGTAGGGTCGCTGAAGTGGTATTTCCATATTTATGGATATTTACCATTACTTTTTCAGCATCTAAACCGACTCTATTTGCGGTTGCTTCAATAATTCTGTTATTTGCTTGATGTGGTACTAACCAATCGACATCATCTTTAGTAAGATTATTTCTGGTAAGCATTTTTTCAGAAACATCTGCCATGCTAGAAACGGCGTATTTGAATACGGTTCTACCTTCTTGAGTTATAAAATGTTGTCCATTTTTAATGCTTTCTTCGGATGCTGGAGTAATAGAACCTCCTGCGTGAATTTTCAAGAAATTTCTTCCAATTCCGTCACTTCTTAAATATTCGTCTTGTAATCCTAGTCCTTCTGTATTTGGTTCAAATAATGCTGCACCAGCGCCATCACCAAAAATAATACAGGTTGCTCTATCAGTATAATCGATTACTGATGACATTTTATCGGCACCGATTAACAATACTTTTTTGTAACGACCACTTTCTATATAGCTTGCAGCGGTAGACATTCCGAATAAAAAGCTAGAACAAGCGGCTTGTAAATCATAAGAAAAAGCGTTTACAGCTCCTATTTCGGTAGCAGTATATGCTGCGGTAGAGGCAACTAACATGTCAGGAGTTGCGGTTGCTACAATAACCAAGTCAATTTCTTTCGGATCGATATTTGATTTTTCTAGTAAATTTTGTGCCGCTTTAATTGCCATGTAAGAAGTTCCTACGCCTTCTTCTTTTTTGAGTATTCTTCGTTCTTTGATACCTGTTCTAGTAGTAATCCATTCATCATTGGTGTCTACCATTGATTCAAGTTCCTTATTTGTTAAGGCGTATTTAGGAACAAATTTTCCTACTGCGGAAATCGCTGCAGTTATTTTAGTCATAATTGTTTGTTTTGATGTAAAACTAGTTTTCAAAAGTAATGAAAAATAGTTGACACTTTTTAAGATAAAACATCTAAAATAGCTTTTTTTCACAAAAAAGCACAAAAAAACCCTCGAAAGGAGGGTTTTTTTATTTTGTAAAAACTACTTTTTTAAGCTTCAAGACCTGCTTTTTCTAAAACAACTTGACCTCTGTAATATAATTTTCCTTCATGCCAGTGAGCTCTGTGGTATAAATGAGCTTCTCCAGTTGTAGGATCAACAGCTATTTGAGGTACAGAAGCTTTATAATGAGTTCTTCTTTTATCTCTTCTAGTTTTCGATATTTTTCTCTTTGGATGTGCCATTATGTTTTATTTATCTGTTAGTAAATCCTTTAATTTATCCCATCTTGGGTCTGTTGAAGTTTGTTCAACATTTTTTGGTTCTCGTATTCTTAATTTGTTTAATCTCTCTAAAGCTTCCGATTTCATAGTTCCATTTAATACATCAGGATGTACTCTTCTGTTAGGAACTGACAATACGATTAACTCATATATATATTGTGCGACATTCATTTGATACATTTCATGTGGAAGTATCAAAATTTCATCGTGTTCATCATTATATTCTTGCCCGAATTGAACGACTAAATCTAAAACGCCTTCAATTTTTAAATCAAATAGCTCGCCAGTGCTATCACAAGGTACGTTTACCGTTCCATTTATTGTAAATTCAAGTTCAAAAAGTGTACTTTTTTTTACAAAATTGAGCGTAGCGGTTATGTTTGCGTCGTTAAATTCATCAAACTTAAATGCTTCAAAGAACTTTTTGTCAATTTGATAGGTAAACAAATGACTTCCTTCTTTCAAACCTACAAAAGGTATATTGAATTCTTTTATGTCTTTCATCTATAAGATCAATTTGAGCTTGCAAAGATATAAAAAATGTTTATATTTTTATATTTTACCGAAAAAAAAATACTATTTTACTTTTATCTTATTTTGAGGTTCATTTGATCTTCAAATAAAATAATTTTTAGCGTGTTTTTAGCGTATTTTCTGTTAGCGTTTCATATTGTTTTCTGCTCTTAAATATTTGTAATGAGGTAAATAAAGCTTCTTTGAATGATGATGGGTTTGCGTTGTTTTTACCAGCAATATCAAAACCTGTACCGTGATCTGGTGAGGTTCTTACTTTATTTAATCCAGCGGTAAAGTTTACACCATTGCCAAATGATAAGGCTTTAAAAGGCGCTAACCCTTGGTCGTGATACATGGCTAAAACGCCGTCAAATTTTTTGTAAGTTTCAGAGCCAAAAAAGCCATCGGCGGCATACGGACCGAAAACTAATTTACCAGATTCTTTAATTTCAGCAATTGTTGGGCGTATAATTACGTCATCTTCATCGCCTATAATTCCGTGATCTCCACAATGTGGGTTCAGCCCCAAAATAGCGATTTTTGGTTTAGTAATGCTAAAATCTTGCTTTAAAGAGTGGTACATAATGTCCACTTTTTCTTTAATCAATGCTGGTGTAATACTTTCTGAAACTTTAGAAACCGGGATATGCCCCGTAATTAAACCGACTCTTAGCGTGTCGCTCATTAAAATCATTAAACTTTTTCCTTCTAAATTTTCTTCTAAATATTCGGTATGTCCTGGAAAGTTAAATTCTTCCGATTGAATATTTTCTTTGCTAATCGGTGCGGTTAGCAACACATCAATTTGATTATTTTTTAAAGCATTCGTGGCTGCTTCTAATGATTTATACGCATATTTACCACCGATTTCAGTACTTTTACCCAATTCAATTTTAACTTCCTCGCTCCAAGAGTTCATTAAATTGATTTTAGTATCCGCAATTTTATCGAGCGAATTAATCCCGAATATCGTATTGTGTAATTTTAAATTTTTCTTGTGATATGAAATTAATCTATTAGAAGCGAAAATTACGGGCGTGCAAAAATCAAGCATTCGTTTGTCTTCAAAAGTTTTTAAAATAATTTCGATACCAATTCCGTTTATATCTCCAACTGAAATTCCAACAATAATTTTGCTTGTAGTCTTATCCATCGTCATTTTTCGTCCGTGTTTTTATGGTTTTTTTTGTCTGTAAAGTTGTATTTTTGATACAAACAAAAGTAACTAAAAGTAACTAAAAACGTAGAGAATGTTTACAGGAATAATTGAAACCCTTGGAATTGTAACAAAAGTAGTACCAGAAAAAGAGAATTTACACCTTACTATTTCAAGTGATATCACCAATGAATTAAAAATTGACCAAAGTGTAGCGCATAACGGCGTTTGTTTAACGGTAGTTGCTATTGATAATAAGGAATATACCGTTACGGCAATTAAAGAAACACTTGATAAAACTACAATTGGAAGTTTAGCGGTTGCTGATGAAATTAACTTAGAAAGAGCTATGAAATTAGGGGCTCGTTTAGATGGTCATATTGTGCAAGGTCATGTTGATAAAACAGGAATTTGTAAAAATATCAAAGATGAAAATGGAAGTACCGTTTTTACTTTTTCGTATGATTTTGATGCAAGTGCGATCACTATTGAAAAAGGTTCGATTACCATAAACGGCGTAAGTTTAACCGTTGTAAATTCACAAAAAGATGAATTTAGTGTCGCAATTATTCCGTATACTTTAGAACATACGAATTTTAAAAACTTCAAAATAGGCACAAAAGTAAACCTAGAATTTGATATAATCGGTAAATATGTAGCACGTTTGACACAGTTTAATTAGGATATTTTTAAAAGGATAATAAAATAGAAAACCTCATATTCAATTAAGAGCCTGTTTAAATTTCATCTAAAAAAAAAACATCACATAAAAATAAGAAATAGAATCCGTCAACCTGAATTTATTTCAGGTTCGCATCCTGATTTGCCGTAGTTCTTTCCTTTTTTTTTGATGATTCTTGTCAATTCGAGTGATTTTAATGACTAAAAGGAATTAAAATTGTATCGAGAATTTGAATTCTTTTATGTTGATGAATTTTGACGCTAAAAAAGTTCTCGATACAATTTTTTTGAAGGAAAAAAATCACTCGAACTGACAGTTTCTTTAATTTTTAAACAGGCTCTAAATAGAATTTAAAATTACTTTAAAAAAATGATGTGCAATTATTACATCTAATTTTGTTTTTATAAAACAACAAAATTACTGACACATTAAATATTTCAAACAAGAAAAAACCTCATAATCAGTTAAGATTGTGAGGTTTAAACGTGGTCCCACCTGAAAAGGGATATATTTTTTTAAGTAGCTGATTTATAGGTATTTGTATTTTATTTATTTTTTCGGTAGATTTTAAGGTTATGAAAGTAATTTATATTTATTCTAAATAATAGAGGTATTTACCAATGAATATTTTGATTTACTGGAGTTGTAAAAGTGAGTATTTACCAATGAATGTTTTGATTTACTGGAGTTGTTCCAGTAGCAATGCGAGTGTTTATCAATGAATATTTTGATTTACTGGAGCTGTAAAAGTGAATATTTACCAATGAATGTTTTGATTTTTGGAGCTGTTCCAGTAGCAATGCGAGTGTTTGCCAATGAATATTTTGATTTACTGGAGTTATAAAAGTGAGTATTTATCAATCGATGTTTTTATTTACTTGATCTGTAAAAGTGAGTGTTTGCCAATGAATATTTTGATTTACTGGAGTTGTTCCAGTAGCAAAGTGAGTATTTATCAATCGATGTTTTGATTTACTGGAGCTGTAAAAGTGAATATTTACCAATGAATGTTTTGATTTTTGGAGCTGTTCCAGTAGCAATGCGAGTGTTTGCCAATGAATATTTTGATTTACTGGAGTTATAAAAGTGAGTATTTACCAATGAATGTTTTGATTTTTGGAGCTGTTCCAGTAGCAATGCGAGTATTTATCAATCGATGTTTTGATTTACTGGAGCTGTAAAAGTGAGTGTTTACCAATGAATGTTTTGATTTTTGGAGCTGTTCCAGTAGCAATGCGAGTGTTTATCAATCGATGTTTTGATTTACTGGAGCTGTAAAAGTGAGTATTTGCCAATGAATGTTTTGATTTTTGGAGTTGTTCCAGTAGCAAAGTGAGTGTTTGCCAATGAATGTTTTGATTTACTGGAGCTGTTCCAGTAGCAAAGTGAGTATTTGCCAATGAATGTTTTGATTTACTGGAGCTGTTCCAGTAGCAAWGYGAGTATTTATCAATCGATGTTTTGATTTACTTGATCTGTAAAAGTGAATGTTTACCAATGTTTTAAATTTGTCCGTAAAAATACCCTGGTACTTTGCCAATGAATGTTTTGATTTACTGGAGCTGTTCCAGTAGCAAAGTGAGTGTTTACCAATGAATGTTTTGATTTTTGGAGCTGTTCCAGTAGCAAAGTGAGTGTTTGCCAATGAATATTTTGATTTACTGGAGCTGTAAAAGTGAATATTTACCAATGAATGTTTTGATTTTTGGAGCTGTTCCAGTAGCAATGCGAGTGTTTATCAATSRATGTTTTGATTTACTGGAGCTGTAAAAGTGAATATTTACCAATGAATGTTTTGATTTNCTGGAGCTGTTCCAGTAGCAATGCGAGTRTTTATCAATSRATATTTTGATTTACTGG
>NZ_JAJGWT010000011.1:0-1147 GCF_021390715.1 Tenacibaculum piscium | reverse complement strand
AGCTGTAAAAGTGAGTGTTTRYCAATGAATGTTTTGATTTACTGGAGYTRTAAAAGTGAGTGTTTGCCAATGAATATTTTGATTTACTGGAGTTGTTCCAGTAGCAAAGTGAGTATTTATCAATCGATGTTTTGATTTACTGGAGCTGTAAAAGTGAATATTTACCAATGAATGTTTTGATTTACTGGAGCTGTTCCAGTAGCAATGCGAGTGTTTATCAATGAATATTTTGATTTACTGGAGTTATAAAAGTGAGTATTTACCAATGAATATTTTGATTTACTGGAGCTGTAAAAGTGAATGTTTACCAATGTTTTAAATTTGTCCGTAAAAATACCCTGGTACTTTGCCAATGAATGTTTTGATTTACTGGAGCTGTTCCAGTAGCAAAGTGAGTGTTTACCAATGAATGTTTTGATTTTTGGAGCTGTTCCAGTAGCAATGCGAGTGTTTACCAATGAATGTTTTGATTTTTGGAGCTGTTCCAGTAGCAATGCGAGTATTTACCAATGAATGTTTTGATTTACTGGAGTTGTTCCAGTAGCAAWGYGAGTGTTTGCCAATGAATATTTTGATTTACTGGAGTTGTAAAAGTGAGTGTTTATCAATCGATGTTTTGATTTACTGGAGCTGTTCCAGTAGCAAAGTGAGTATTTATCRATCGATGTTTTGATTTACTGGAGCTGTTCCAGTAGCAATGCGAGTATTTATCAATCGATGTTTTGATTTACTGGAGCTGTAAAAGTGAGTGTTTACCAATGAATATTTTGATTTTTGGAGTTGTTCCAGTAGCAAAGTGAGTGTTTGCCAATGAATGTTTTGATTTACTGGAGTTATAAAAGTGAGTATTTACCAATGAATGTTTTTATTTTTGGAGCTGTTCCAGTAGCAATGCGAGTGTTTACCAATGAATATTTTGATTTACTGGAGCTGTAAAAGTGAGTATTTATCAATGAATATTTTAATTTACTGGAGCTGTTCCAGTAGCAAAGTGAGTATTTATCAATCGATGTTTTGATTTACTGGAGCTGTAAAAGTGAGTATTTACCAATGAATGTTTTGATTTACTGGAGCTGTTCCAGTAGCAATGCGAGTATTTATCAATCGATGTTTTAGAAGATGCTTTAAAATGGGCAGCAAGAACCTA
>NZ_JAJGWT010000010.1:184-112054 GCF_021390715.1 Tenacibaculum piscium | reverse complement strand
TGTTAAGCCTGCCGCTAGCGTTCATCCTGAGCCAGGATCAAACTCTTCATTGTATATTTTAAATAATATTAATGAATAAGTTTCAAAAGAATTTGTTCTAAACTAATAGAACGTGGTTATTCTACTCTTATTTACGCTGTCAATTTCAATATTTTCAATGAACGTGTCGAGTCGACACACACAAGTATCTTTCAACTTATTAATCTTCTCAGACTTCTTTTGTAGAAATGTTAGAATCGAACTAACTGATTTTTAGCTTAAAAATCATTCCAAAATTTCTTGATCGTTTTGCTTTAATGTATTTCTTAAAGCGGTTGCAAATATACATCTTTTAATTTGTTTTAAACAAGCTAAATTTAACTTATTTTTTACATTTTATTAATGTGATACTTACCGATATTTTAATGAGCTTTTGTTAACTTTTAAACTTATGTTTTTCCGTTAGCGGTTGCAAATCTACGCCCTTTTATTGGAACAGCAAGTACCTTTTTTTATTTATTTTTAAAGTATTTTATTAATAACTGATTTTCAAAGAATTAAACCTTAATTATTATTTATCATAAACAAAATTTGAACGACATTATAGACAAAAATATAATAATCAGTGAAAAAATAGGTTCGCTTATAACAAAAATTAATTTCCCCGTTTTTAACTCTTATTACTATCGGCACGAGCAAGATGCTCGCGATAGCGTATAAAAAACGAAACTAAATAGCTAAAAACAAACACAGTAAATAGACTTAGCCCCGATTGAAGCTTTGTTTGAGCTCTTTTTTTGATTTTTCTTCAAAAAAAAGCGAGTGCGGAAAGCGGGAAATAGCTCCAAATTATTCCGAATCATTAATTATGGAAGGGAAAAGTATCGGTGCAATTCTTTTTATCGGAACATACAAAATAGACGAAGACAAACTCTTTTCACTCAAAAAAGGAAGCGTATTATTAACCTTTCCAAAGAAAATAAACAAAACACTCAAAAGTAAACCTATTTTTAATCCGCCAAAAATACCACCAACAAACTTATTTAAAAGACCTAATGATGCAAAATCAGCAACTTTTGTTAAAAATTTACCCAACAACGAAATAATAACCAAAATTAAAATAAAAGTAATACCAAAAGAAAATAAAGAAATATACTCAGAATCCCAAGAAACACGAGAAACTAACCAATCAGAAACAAAATAAGAAAAATGAAGTGACCCATAAACTCCTCCAATCAAAGCAACCAACGAAGCAACCTCAACAAATAAACCCTTCAGCAAACCTCGAACAAATCCAAAAAGTAATAAAGAAGCAATGATAATATCAAAAATATTCATAAAATATAAATTTAAAAAAAAATTAGCAACAATCAAATAAAGCATCACCAAAAATTATACTCCAAATATACACAACTCAATCGTATCTTTGCAAACTCAAAATAAATACTCATGCACAAAGAAAGTAAACTAAAAGAAAAATGGAGTTTTATAATCAAAAATTTATCAAGCCAATTTGCCGATGGAGATGAATTAAATATAGACGCCGTTATCTACTTAATTGGCGTGCAAGAACTAGGACAAGGAAAACGTAACTTTAAAAAAGATGAAAAAGTAAACCTAATGCACATCGCTATTTGTAAACTTTTAGAACCTTACGGATACTACGAATTCGACTTCTTTGACCAAGAAGGATGGCCTCACTATAAAACACTAACAGCACTGCCAAACCTAAAACCCGGAGAACAATCCGTACTAATTAAAGAAGCTATTATTAACTATTTTGAACAAATAGAATTCTTTAAATAACTCGTTGTCAAGCTCTATAAAAATTTAAAAATATCAACAAATAACTTCACCAAAAAATAAGAACAAAATAATAGCAAAAATAAACACGGTACACTTCTTGCAAACCTCTACCTAAATGATTAGTTTTATTTTTTTAAATCAATTCAAAATAACGTGCAAAATAACGTTCAAAAATAAATATTCAAAAATAAAGAATTTAAAATAATGATGAAAAAATTACTAGCAATATTTGTATTAACAACTTCCATAGTTAGCGCGCAATATACCGTAAAAGGAACAATGACGCCTCCTGAAAAAAGTGATTGGGTTTATTTACATAAATTACAAGGAGCAAAATCGAAATTTATAAGCAATACAACAATCAAATCAAATACCATCGTTGTAGGCGGTGAAAAACAAGTATTAGGAAAATTTGAATTTACATTGCCAGAAAATGCAACTCCTGGTGTATACAGAGCAACATACAGAAATAAAGGTAACGGTTTTGTCGATTTTTACTTCAATAAAGAAAATATTGAATTTATTTTTAACCCAAAATATCCTGAACAATCTGTAGTTTTTACCGCATCTAGAGAAAATAAACTCTACAACGAATACTTGCAAGCATACGCATTAGTGCAAAATAAAATTGATGAAAATCAAGTAGCGTACATCAAAAATGGAAACAAAGAAACCAAAAAAGCATACAGAAATGATGTAAAAAAACTAGAAGACATTCAAGAAATTTATGAAAATAAATCCGAAGGAATGTTAGTACATAATTTTATAAAAGCATCACAACGTTATAATCCATCGAGTCCTATGGATAATATGGATGAATATCTTTCATCAACTGTTCATCATTTTTTTAAATATATCGACTTTAAAAATGATGCCTTATACAATTCTTCTTTCTTAGTCGATCGTATTGCCGATTATGTTTTTTATTTAAACTTTTCAGAGAATCAAGTATTACAACAAAAATTGTTAAAAGAATCGATTACAAAAGTAATGGACGAACTTCCGAACGTAAAATTAAAAAAAGCCGTTACCGAATTTCTAATTACTTCTCTAGCCGATAAACGAAATGGTGAAGTGGTCGATTGGGTATTTGAAACCTATTATGATAAATTACCTGAAGAAGAAATTGATGAAAAATTCAAAAAAGAAAAAATACAATTATTACGTGCTACTATCGGTAGAATAGCACCCGATTTTTCATGGAAAGAAGAAGGTAAGGATTTTAAATTATCAACCTTAAATGATGCTGAGCAATATTTATTAGTTTTCTGGAGTACAAGTTGCCCGCATTGTACCAAAGATATTCCTAAATTGCATAATTATATAAAGGAAAAACATGAAGAAGTATCTGTAATTACCTTTGGAATCGAAGATACCGAATTAGACTGGAATGAATTTATTAAAAACCTTCCGTACTCGCACAATGCTGTTGGAACGCATCCTACGTATAAATTTGATAACGAAACAGTTCGTAAATATAATTTATTAGGAACACCTACTTATTTTGTTTTAGATAAAGATAAAAAAATTGTTGCAATGCCAAATCAATTGGTAGATGTTAAGAATTATTTTGATAAAGAAAAAGAAAATCAGCAAGAACAAGACAAAGAACAAGACGAAAATGAAGATGAAGATGAAGATGAAGATGAAGATGAAGAATAAATACTTCTAAGTTATTCATTTAAGTTATTTCTGATAAAAAAACACCCTCGATACTTAATATCGGGGGTATTTTTTTATCAGAAATATAAAAAAGCATCTTCTATGTGTTCTATTTTGAAAGTGTTGTTTGTTTGTAAAATACCGATAATATCAAATCGAATTTCGAGGTCTATATTTTTTTGATGCACATAATGATTCATCGCATATACCAATAATTTTATTTTCTTCGGATTTACAAAATCTTGAGGATTTCCAAAATAAGTACTCGACCGTGTTTTAACCTCAACAACGACTAAAACAGCCTCTTTTTCAGCAATAATATCAACCTCTGCTTTTTTATATCTATAATTTTTTTCAAGGATTTTATAACCATTTTTCTCTAAATATTCAATAGCTAATTGCTCTCCTTTTTCGCCAAGTTCGTTATGTTGTGCCATTATGCTAGCATTATTTGAATTTTAGATGTACTATTTTATGTTGAGTAGTTACAGCAACCTTTCTCCCCATAATCAACGCTCTGTTATCGGGTTCATGACCTGCAGGAAAATTAAATATAACAGGAATATCTTTAGGAATCACCTCTAAAATTAATTGCTCGATAGCACTTCCCCAAGATGTTGAATTTTTCTTGATTTTAGTCATATCGCCCACAATAACACCGCTTACTTTTGTAAAATATCCTGCACGTTTTAAACTTTGTAACATTCTATCAATCGAATATTTGTACTCGCCTATTTCTTCAATAAATAACACTTTATTTTCTGTTGATAATTGACTATCTGAGCCTAACATCGATGTTAAAATAGCAATATTTCCACCGACTAATTCCCCTGAAAATTTTTGATTATTTTTAATATTTCTATTATATTTTGATGCTGTAATTTGATATGATAATTTTTCACCAAACAATACTTTTTTAAGCGATGCAATACTTTTTGCAATTACTTCGGGTTTATCTTGCAAACTTGTTCCCATAATTCCGTGAATCGTTTCCACGCCTAAATTATGAATATGATTATGAAAAGCAGTAATATCAGAATAACCAATGACCCATTTTGGATTTTCAATAAATTTCGAAAAATCTAATTTATCTAAAATTCGAACAGAACCATAACCACCACGAGCCGCCCAAATAGCTTTAATATTCGGATTATCTAACGCATCTTGAAAATCTTGACAACGTTCTTCATCCGTTCCCGAAAAATGATTTTCTTGCTTAAATAAATTATTTCCGTACACAACTTTTAATCCCCAACTTTGGGCAAGTTTTTTAGCTTTATCAATAACATTTTTTCTATTTTTTAAAATTCCCGCAGGCGCAACAATTGCAATCGTGTCGCCTTTTAGTAAAGATGGCGGCGTTATTAAATTCATAGTTGGTGTTTGTGAAAAAGCGACTGAAATCATTAGTAAAAAAGGAAGTATTATTATATTTTTCATCAAAATTTAGCCTGTTTTTTTAAAATTATTTTAATATTGATTTTTTAAAAAGGATAATCTATGTAAATGTACCTATTTTATAACAGTTTAAAAAATTGCTTTTTCGTACTTTTGTACTTTAATTTTAGGATAAATTTAGCATAGAAAAATGACTACACCAAAAAGATATACAGTTACAGCAGCATTACCTTATACAAACGGCCCTATTCACATTGGGCATTTAGCAGGTGTTTATGTTCCTGGAGATATTTACGCACGTTTTTTACGTGGAAAAGGAAAAGATGTTGCTTTTATTTGCGGATCTGATGAGCACGGTGTAGCAATACCAATGCGTGCAAAAAAAGAAGGCGTTACACCACAACATATTATTGATAAATATCACGGAATTATTAAAAAATCATTTGTTGATTTTGGTATTTCTTTTGATAATTATTCTCGTACTTCTTCGGAAATTCATCATAAAACAGCTTCTGATTTTTTCATCAAACTATATAATGATGGCGAATTTATTGAAGAAGTTACCGAGCAATTATACGATGCAGAAGCAAATCAATATTTAGCCGATCGTTTTGTGGTTGGAACTTGCCCAAAATGTGGGAATGAAGAAAGCTACGGAGATCAATGTGAAAAATGTGGAACAAGCCATAATGCTACGGATTTAATCAATCCTAAATCGGCAATTACGGGAAATATTCCTTCTTTAAAAGAAACAAAACACTGGTTTTTACCTTTAGATAAACACGAAGATTTTTTACGTAAATGGATTTTAGAAGGTCATAAAAGTGATTGGAAACCAAACGTTTTAGGGCAATGTAAATCTTGGATTGATGACGGATTACGTCCTAGAGCCGTAACTCGTGATTTAGACTGGGGAATTCCTGTGCCTGTAAAAGGTGGTGAAGGAAAAGTATTATATGTTTGGTTTGATGCGCCTATCGGTTATATTTCATCAACCAAAGAATGGGCTGCTCGTGAAGGTAAAAATTGGGAAGATTATTGGAAAAAAGATGATACTAAATTAGTACATTTTATCGGAAAAGATAATATTGTATTTCACTGCCTTATTTTTCCTGCGATGTTAAAAGCGCACGGTGATTTTATTTTACCAGAAAATGTACCAGCCAACGAATTTTTAAATTTAGAAGGTAATAAATTATCGACTTCTAAAAACTGGGCGGTTTGGTTACACGAATATTTAGAAGATTTCCCGAATCAGCAAGATGTTTTACGTTATACTTTAACCGCAAATGCTCCTGAAAGTAAAGACAACGATTTTACTTGGAAAGATTTTCAAGCAAAAAACAATAATGAGTTAGTAGCAATTTTCGGAAACTTTATAAACCGTGTAGTTGTTTTAACAAATAAATATTACGAAGGAAAAGTGCCAGTTGCTGGTGATTTATCAGAAGTTGATGAAGATACTTTAGCTACTTTAAAAGAGTTTCCGAATGTAATTGCGAAATCAATTGAACGTTACCGTTTTAGAGAAGCTTCTCAAGAATTAATGAATTTAGCGCGTTTAGGAAATAAATATTTAGCTGATGAAGAGCCTTGGAAAATGATTAAGGTTGATGCAGAACGCACCAAAACAATTATGAATGTAGCGTTACAAATTGCTGCTGGATTATCAATTTTATCAGAACCTTTTTTACCTTTCACTTCAACAAAGTTAAAATCAATTTTAAATATTGATACCACTTTAACTTGGAATGATGTATCAGAAAAAGAAGTTTTAATTCAAGAAAATCATCAAATTAATGAAGCAGAATTATTGTTTTCTAAAATTGAAGATGTTGAAATTGAAAAACAATTAGCAAAATTAGAAGCTACTAAAAAAGCAAATGAAGCTGAAAACAGAGTTCTTGAGCCTCAAAAAGAAACCATTGAATTTGATGATTTCACAAAAATAGACATCCGTGTAGGAACTATTACAGCAGCAGAAAAAGTAGCAAAAACTAAAAAATTATTAAAACTTACTGTTGATGTTGGGCTTGATACTAGAACAATTGTTTCGGGTATTGCTGAAAGCTTTAAGCCTGAAGATATCATTGGACAACAAGTTTCTGTAGTTTGTAATTTAGCACCACGTAAATTAAAAGGAATAGAAAGTCAAGGAATGATTTTAATGATTGATACTCCTGATGGTAAACTTGCCTTTGCACAACCTTCAGAAAAGGTAACAAACGGAGAGTTTATATCTTAAATAAAAATAACATTTTAGTATATTTGAAACCTCACTTTTAAAAAGTGAGGTTTTTTTTATTTCAAACAACTACGCTATGCAACTCATCAATTATATAATTTCTCGCTGTAAAATTTCTTTAAAATCGATTCAAAGTACTATTGAATTATTAAATGAAGATTGTACTATTCCTTTTATTGCTCGTTATAGAAAAGAAAAAACTGGTAATTTAGATGAAGTTGAAATCGGCTTAATAGTCGAATTAAAAGAGCAATTTGAAATCCTTGAAAAGAGAAAAAAAACAATCATCAAAGCCATTGAAGAACAAGATGCTTTAACCGATGAACTAAAAAATAAGATTGATAAAACAGAAAGCATTACTGATTTAGAAGATATTTATCTTCCTTATAAAAAGAAACGAAAGACAAAAGCCGAAACTGCTCGTAAAAATGGATTAGAACCTTTGGCAAAAAGGATAATGAGTCAGCGTATAAATGACTTAGAATTTACAGCATCAAAATATAAAAACAACGAAGTTTCATCCGAAGAAAAAGCCTTAGAAGGCGCACGTCATATTATTTCAGAATGGATAAATGAACGCACCGATGTTCGAAATAATATCCGTAAAGAATTAGCACGTTTTTCTGTTATCAATACTAAAGTTGTAAAAACAAAAAAAGAAGAAGAAAACGCTCAAAAATTTAAAGATTACTTTGATTGGAATGAAAGTTTTAGTAGAATCCCTTCACATCGATTTTTAGCTATTCTTCGTGCCGAAAAAGAAGGTTTTATCAGAATAAAAATTGATATAGATAACGAAAGAGCAATTCAAAAAATAGAAAATAGTGTTATTCGTTCTCGAAATAACTGTAGTGAACAGCTTGAAATCGCTATTTCCGATGCTTATAAACGTTTATTATTACCCGCTTTAACAAATGAAGCAATGGTAATTGCTAAAGAAAAAGCGGATGAAAGTGCCATAACTGTGTTTACAAAAAACTTACAACAACTTTTATTAAGTGCTCCACTGGGCGAAAAGCGAATTTTAGCAATTGACCCAGGTTTTCGCTCGGGTTGTAAAGTTGTATGCTTAAATAAACAAGGCGATTTATTACAAAACGAAACTATTTATCCACACGCACCGCAACATAAATCTGACGAAGCAATACAAAAAATAAGTGCTTTAGCTGAAAAATATAACATTGAAGCCATTGCAATTGGTAACGGAACTGCATCGAGAGAAACGGAACAGTTTATCAAAAAAATAGCTTTTAAAAATAATATTTCAGTTTTTGTTATTAGTGAAGCTGGAGCATCTATTTATTCGGCTTCAAAAATTGCTAGAGATGAATTTCCTGATTACGATATTACCGTTCGTGGTGCAATTTCTATTGGTCGTAGATTGGCTGATCCGCTTGCGGAATTGGTTAAAATTGATGCAAAATCGATTGGTGTAGGACAATATCAACATGATGTAGAACAAGGAAAACTAAAAAAATCATTAGATACTGTTGTTGAACATTGTGTAAATAAAGTAGGCGTAAATATAAATACGGCGAGTGTTTCGTTATTGAGTGCTGTTTCGGGAATTGGAATAAAACTAGCCGAAAATATTGTAAATTATCGAAATGAAAATGGTGCTTTTAAAAACAGAACTGCTATAAAAAAAGTTCCTCGTTTAGGCGGAAAAGCTTTTGAACAATCCGCAGGTTTTTTACGTATTAAAAATGGCGATAATCCTTTAGATAATTCGGCTGTTCATCCCGAACGTTACGCGTTAGTCAAACAAATGGCTAAAGATTCTGGCAATAAAATTATCGATTTAATAGGAAATAACTCGGTTTTAAAACAGTTAAAATTACAACAATACGTTACCGATTCTTACGGATTACCAACGCTTCAAGATATTGTAAAAGAATTAGAAAAACCTGGCTTAGATCCTCGAGAAAAAGCAAAAGAATTTAGTTTTAACGAACATGTTAAAACAATTGATGATTTAAAAACAGGCATGATTCTTCCTGGAATTATTAACAATATTACAAATTTTGGTTGTTTTGTCGATATCGGAATTAAAGAAAGTGGTTTAGTTCATGTTTCTAATCTTTCAAATACTTTTGTGAAAGATATAAATGAACATGTTACTTTAAATCAGCATGTACAAGTAAAGGTTTTAGAGGTCGATGTAACAAGAAAACGCATTCAATTATCTATGAATTTCTAATATCATAAAAATAAAAAAGCAAGGGGTTTTAACCCCTTGTGAACTAAATTCTTATATTATTAACATTAAACCGTAGAACCTAATAATTGTGTTGCTTCTAAAACAATCATATACGCTTCTGGATCGTGTTTTTCAACTAAATTTTTCAGTGTTACAATCCTGTTTTTATTGATGGATAAAAAAATTATATTTCGCTGATTAGTTTGCGATAAATCATTTCCTTCAATCAACGTTCCTGAAACTCCCATTTTTGCAGCGATTATCTTCTTTAATGCTACTAAATCTTCCGAAGCAATATGTACAATTTTATTCTGTTTACGTCCCGTAAGCACTAAATCAATAAATTTACTAGCTACAAAAATACTTAACATCGCCCATAAAGCCAATTCTAAATCTTTAAAAACAATTGCCGATAAAAGCACTACAAAAATATCTAAAGTCAAAATTACCGTACCAGGTTTAAAATGATACTTATCCTTTAAAATACGGGCGATAATAGCACCTCCTCCAGCAGAAGCATCTCCTTTAAAAATAAGCCCAATTCCCGAACCAACACATAATCCTCCGTAAATTGTAGCCAATAATGTATGATCACTTAACACAGGAAAATGTATTATTTCTCTAAGAAAATCAATATATATAGCTAAAGAAACGATAGAAATCATCGTGCGAAATGCAAAGCGTTTTCCAATATATTTTACACTTATTAAAAGTAATGGCGCATTGAGGACTAATAACAACATTCCTATCGGAATATTTGACATATAATTCAACACAATCGCCAAACCTGAAGTTCCTCCTGTTGCAATTTTATTTGGAGCTAAAAATCCAACAACACCAATTGCTAAAACTAAACTTCCACTAAGTATAAAAAAATAATTTTTTAATTCATTTTTCAACTTTTTAGTATTCATGTTTTATCTTTTTTAATCTTTAATTTTACGATTTACTATTTTGTAATCGGCAAAAATACCTCTAAAATTAAAGATTACAGATGTTTTTAATGTTATTAATTTAGATAAAAAAAGATATCAAATTATAGGTAATATCGTATTTTAAAAGCTTAAAAAAGTATCCCAAATGATTCTTTTTATGCGTCATTTTTAAGTATCTTCAAAAAATATTATTTATCATCTAATAATACTAATTCATTTATTACAACTTCAGTCATATATCGTTTTTCGCCTGCGGGTGTTTCATAAGAACGATACGTTAATTTTCCATGAACCAATACTTTTCTTCCTTTGGTTACATATTTTTCAATGATTTCAGCAGTTTTATTCCAAGCAACGATATTGTGCCATTGTGTATCTTTAATTTTTTCGCCTGTCGAATTTTTATAAATTTGATTCGTTGCTAATGAAAATTTAGCTACTTTTTTTCCACTTTCTAAGGTGATAATTTCAGGATCTTTACCTAAATTACCTAATAATTGTACATTGTTTTTTATGGTATTCATTTTCTTTATTTTTAGTTGTTTTTATATAATTTTATAATGACACTGCAAAGATGAAATAGCTTGTAAATTAAAATCGGTTGGTAAACAATTGTTTTCGTTTGTAAACAGATGTAAATGAATGTAAACGAATAGAATCATTTAATAATTTTAAAGATATCGTAATCAATGTATTATTTTTATTGATAAAAAAATGTATGAAAAACAGCCAAGAAAACAGAAAATGTCTAACTTGTAACGAAAAAGTAGTCGGTAGAATTGATAAGAAATTCTGTTCGGATTATTGTCGAAATAGTTATAATAATAACGTACATAAAGACAGTAAAAACTTAATTAGAAATACGAATAATCGGTTGCGTAAAAACTACAAAATATTAACTGAGCTAAATATTTCGGGTAAAACCAAAGTTAGCAGACGTACATTATTTGATAAAGGTTTTGATTTTAAATTTATCACATCATTATATGTTACCAAAACAGGAAATACCTATTATTATGTTTATGACCAAGGATATTTGATACTAGAAAATGAACTTTTCTTGCTAGTAAAACAAGATTAAAAGATTTAAAAAGAAGCCTATAGCCTGTTTAAAAATTAAAAAACTATCAATTTGAGTGATTTTTTTCCTTCAAAAAAATTGTATTGAGAACTTTTTCAGCATAAAATCAATCAAAATTTATCAACATAAAAGAATTCAAATTCTCGATACAATTTTAATTCCTTTTAGTCATTAAAATCATTCGAATTGACAAGAATTATCAAAAAAAGCCTTTAACAATGAATTTGTTAAAGGCTTTTTTTAACCTGAGCTTAAAGCTTCAAGTAAAACAGTAAGTAAAATAGCGTATTAATGAATTTTAGAAACACGCAATGTATTTACCATTCCTTTAGCTTGTACGGGCATTGACGATAAATTAATCATAAAATCGCCTGCTTTTACAAAGCCTTTTTCTTTGGCTATTTCATTAATATCTTCTAAAGTATCATCGGTACTTAAATCTCTATCATAATAAAAAGCACGAACTCCCCATAAAAGATTTAATTTTCCTAGTATTCTTTTTTCTGATGAAAATGCTAATACGTGCGATTTTGGTCGCCAAGCAGAAACCTGAAACGCCGTATAACCACTATTTGTTAAAGTTGTTATTGCAGAAGCATTCATATTATCTGCCATTAACGCAGCGTGATGACATATTGATTTTGTGATAAATCTATTGGTACGAATATGTGGTGCTTCTTGTGGCACTTTAATTAAATCTGAAAATTCAACACTTCCAATAATTTCGGTCATTTTTTGGATAACGCGTAAAGGATGTTTTCCTACGGATGTTTCTCCCGAAAGCATTACAGCATCTGCGCCGTCTATAATTGAATTTGCCACATCATTTACTTCGGCTCTTGTTGGAACAGCATTTTCAATCATGGTTTCCATCATTTGTGTCGCAATAATTACAGGAATTCTTGCTTGTTTCGCTCTTCGAACTAACATTTTTTGAATCAATGGAACATCTTGCATCGGAACTTCTACGCCTAAATCACCACGAGCGACCATTAGTCCGTCACAATATGGGATTAAAGCATCAATATTTTCAACAGCTTCTGGTTTTTCAATTTTAGCAATTACGGGAACTCTATAATCAGAATTTTGATCAATTAAATCACGTAACATTCTTAAATCTTCAGGATTTCTAACAAATGATAATGCGATCCAATCTACTTCTTGTTGTAAAGCAAAAATTGCATCTTTTTTATCTTTTTCTGTTAATGCGGGTAATGAAATGTTCGTATTTGGTAGATTAACACCTTTTTTTGAATTTAAAGCGCCACCTACAAGTACTTTGGTAACTACTTCTGTTTTTTTATCGGTAGCAACTACTTCAAATAATAACTTACCATCATCAACTAAAATATGTTCTCCTACTTTTACATCTTTAGGAAAACGCTGATAGGTCATAAAAGCTTTTTCTGTTGTTCCTATGCATTCTTCAGTGGTAAAGGTAAAAGTAGCACCTGCTTTTACTTTTACAGCATCATTCATCACGCCAACTCTTAATTTAGGTCCTTGTAAATCGGCTAAAATAGCTAAGTTATAACCATTTTCTTCATTAATTTCTCGTATTTCACGGATACGTTGTTTTACATTATCGTAATCTGCGTGCGAAAAATTAACTCTAAAAACATTAACTCCAGCTGCTGCCATTTTAGCTAAAATTTCTTTGGTATTGATTGCAGGTCCTAGCGTGGCTACAATTTTCGTTTTTTTGTTGTGTGGCATAATTTAAAATATTAAAAAATCTTTCGATTTTAAGGATTCAACCTCACTGTTATATGAGGTAATAATATATTTAAGCTTATATTTAAAGCACAAATAAGCATCGTAACAATTATTTGTTACAAGCTAAAGTACTGAATGTATCTAAATATTATGTAAATTTTATAAAAACCTTTTGCAGAAAATGTTAAGATTCTTCCATTTGAGTTTGCATGGCAAAATAGACTCTTTTAGCAGCAATTTCTTGTGCTTTTTTCTTCGATGTAGCTCTTCCTTTACCCATAATTTTGTCATCAACACTGAGTGTTACAGAAAAGTATTTTTTATTTTGATTTCCAGAATCTTCGAATGACTCGAATTTATATTTTTTCTTATTTTTCTGGCACCACTCGATAACATAACCTTTATAACTCGATATTTTACCTTCTAAGCGTTCAATATCAACATAAGGCAATATCACCTGTTCATAAATAAACTGATGACAATAATTATAGCCTCTATCTAAATAAATAGCGCCAATTAAAGCTTCAAAAATATTTCCGTAAAGATTATTACTAATATGCTCTTCAGCCATATTACTTTTTACGAATCGTATTAAGTCTAAATCTTTACCTAAGGTATTTAAATGCTCTCTACTCACTACTTTAGAGCGCATTTGTGTTAAATATCCTTCATCTCCTTTGGGGACTTTTTTATATAAATAAGAAGCCATTACAGAACCTAACATGGCATCACCTAAAAACTCTAAGCGTTCGTAATTAATAGGGATTCCTTTTCTATCAATAAGTTTTAAGGACCTATGTGTAAACGCTTTTTTATAATGAGAAAGCTTTATTGGTTTAAAATTAAGCAGTTCTTTTAACTCGTAGTAAAGATTTTTATCCTCTTTACTTGCGGGTTTAATAATACTACGAAAAAAGTTCATACGTGATTAATCTAGTTTTCTAAAAACTACACAAGCATTATGACCTCCAAAACCAAAAGTATTACTCATCGCAACTTTGATTTCTCTTTTTTGCGGTTTATTAAGTGTTAAATTTAACTCAGGATTAATATTTTCATCCACATTAACATGATTAATTGTTGGTGGTACAATACTATGTTCCATCGCTAAGATAGCAGCTATTGATTCAATAGCTCCAGCGGCACCTAATAAATGCCCTGTCATTGATTTTGTAGAATTTATATTGATATTCTTTGCGTGTTCTCCAAAAACTTCAGAAATCGCTTTTAATTCCGCAACGTCTCCTAAAGGTGTAGAAGTACCGTGGGTATTAATATGATCTACATCTTCTGGTTGTAAACCTGCATTTTCCAGACAATTTTTCATTACAGCAATAACGCCAATTCCTTCAGGATGTGGTGCTGTCATGTGATAAGCATCTGATGACATACCGCCACCTAAAACTTCAGCATAAATTTTAGCGCCACGCGCCTTTGCGTGTTCATATTCTTCTAAAATAATTGCACCTGCTCCTTCTCCTAAAACAAAACCATCACGTGTTGCGTCAAAAGGTCTTGAAGCTGTTTCTGGACTTTCATTATTTGTAGAAAGTGCGTGCATTGCATTAAATCCACCGACACCTGCGTATGTAATAGCGGCTTCACTACCACCTGTTACAATGACGTCACAGTATCCTAGGCGAATATAATTTAAGGCATCAATCATCGCATTTGCTGAAGATGCACAAGCAGATACCGTTGTATAATTAGGTCCCATAAATCCATGTTTAATAGAAATGTGTCCTGGTGCGATATCAGCAATCATTTTAGGAATAAAAAATGGATTAAATCTTGGTGTACCGTCTCCAGTAGCAAAATTCATTGCCTCGTTTTGAAAAGTTTCTAAACCTCCAATACCAGCTCCCCAAATTACGCCTACTCTTAGTTTATTGATTTTATCTAGATCTAATTTTGAATCTACAATAGCTTCATCAGAAGCAACCATTGCATATTGCGTAAATCGATCCATTTTACGTGCATCTTTCCTGTTAATGAAATCTGTTACGGTAAAGTCTTTTAACTCACATGCAAAACGAGTTTTGAACTTGGCAGCATCGAAATACGTTATAGGCGCTGCTCCGCTAACTCCGTTAACTAAGCTATTCCAATATTCTTCTTTATTATTTCCTATTGGCGTTAATGCGCCAAGTCCAGTTACTACAACTCGTTTTAATTGCATATGAATTTTATATAATTGTTATTTTTTAGCTTCTTCAATATAGCTAACTGCTTGTCCAACAGTTCCAATGTTTTCTGCTTGATCGTCTGGAATTTGGATATCAAATTCTTTTTCGAATTCCATGATTAATTCAACAGTATCTAAAGAATCTGCTCCTAAATCGTTTGTGAAGCTTGCTTCGTTCGTTACTTCGTTATCGTCTACTCCTAACTTGTCTACGATAATTTCTTTTACTCTTGATGCTATGTCTGACATAATTTGTTTGTTTTAAAATTTAAAGTCGAGGCAAAAATACAAATCTTAAGTATTAATTCTAACTTTTGCTCGAAAATGTGGTGTTTTTAATGAAAAAAAAATGAATCTTTTGCTACAAACACCGTCATTGTTAATAATTATTCTTTTTTTTGTAGTAACAAAATAATTTATTTTCCTATGAAACGCATCGTAATTCTTGCTTCTGGTTCGGGTAGTAATGCCGAAAACATTATAAAATACTTTCAAAACAGCAAAATAGCTAATGTTACTCATGTGCTATCTAACAATGAACATGCCAAAGTTTTTGACCGATGTGAACGTTTACAAATTGACGCCTCATTATTTGATAAAGAGGCTTTTACAGAAGATGACACTGTTTTATCTTTTTTACAAGTAGAAGCTGACATTATTATACTTGCTGGCTTTTTATGGCGAATTCCTGCCAACATAGTGGCAGCATTTCCGAATAAAATTATTAATATTCATCCTGCTTTATTGCCAAAATACGGTGGAAAAGGGATGTATGGTATGAATGTTCATAAAGCTGTTAAACAAAATAACGAAACTCAAACTGGTATTACCATTCATTATGTGAATGAAAATTATGACGAAGGTACGATTATTTTTCAAGCAAAAACAACTTTACTTCCTTCGGATTCTGCAGAAGATATTGCCGCTAAAATTCATTTATTAGAACAAGAACACTTTCCACGAGTTATTGAAGAAGTAATATCAAAAAATGGCTAAAAAAAAATATTACGTTGTTTGGAAGGGTAAAAAAACAGGCATTTATACTTCTTGGAATGATTGTAAAAAACAAATCACGAATTTTCAAGGAGCACAATACAAAGCTTTTGTCGATGAAAAAGAAGCCAAAATAGCGTTCACCAAAAATTATAACGATTATAAAGGAAAAGACACCAAGAAAGTTATTTTATCTGATAAAGAAAAAGCAAGCTACGGAACACCTATTTTAGAAAGTATTTCTGTGGATGCTGCTTGTTCAGGAAATCCTGGTGCGATGGAGTATCGGGGTGTTTTGACTAAAAGTAAAAAAGAAATTTTCAGATTAGGACCTTTTAAAAAAGGTACGAATAATATTGGCGAATTTTTAGCCTTAGTTCACGGAATTGCCCTTTTGAAAAATAAAAAAATGGATACCTATCCTATTTATTCCGATTCTAGAATTGCCATGAGTTGGGTTCAAAAAAAACAATGCCGCACTAATTTGACTTTTGATCAAAACAATCAAGAAATTTTAAATTTGATAAAACGTGCCGAAAAATGGCTCAAAGAAAATACCTATACAAATCCAATATTAAAATGGGAAACCAAAGCTTGGGGCGAAATACCTGCCGATTTTGGTAGAAAATAACAAAAAAATAACCAAGTATCTAGATACTTGGTTATTAACAATTTATTAACAATAAAAAACTATTTAAAACTATCTTATTTATAACTATTTAATCGCCATTTTGGTTTCTTCTTTCCAAGTTTGCACACCTGCAATTACGTTATTATTGTAATCGATTTCTTTTAATCCATCGGCTTGCCACATAAACCATTTTCCTGATTTTTTCCCTTCTTTATAATGTGCAATAGCAGTCTTGTTTCCTTTTGTATCAAAAGAAATCCAAGTTCCTTGTAATTTTTTATATTTAAAGAAACCTTGTTCTTTTACTTTTCCATCTTTATAAAAATAAGTCGCTTTTACTAAATCTCCTTCTTTTTCAAATGTTACTTCTGTGTTCTGAGCTTGCAATAATGATATCGATAATATGCAAACAACTAATATAAATTTCTTCATGTCTGTTATATTTTAAATTAATACTCTCTTTTTGATGTTACAAATATACAATAAATTTTACACAAACCAAACATTTAAGTAACAATTACATAACATTAACTTAACATTAGGATTTCAAACGAACTTTTAACTACTTTCAACTAAAAGATATATCAGCTGAAATTACTATATTTACGAGAGTATTAACCTTTTAACAAAAAAAAATATGGCGGTAATGAAAGTAATTGAAGTATTATCTAATTCTGACAAAAGTTGGGAAGATGCAACAAAGAAAGCAGTAAAACAAGCTTCTAAATCGGTTAAAAATATTAAATCGGTATTTGTACAATCGCAAAGTGCTGTTGTCGAAAATGATGAGGTTACCGAATTTAGAGTAAACTTAAAAATTACTTTTGAAGTAAAGTAATTGTATAAAAACGAACTACTATAAAGCGATTTTGTTAAAACAATATCGCTTTTTTTATTTGATTGTAAACAAGCAATACTAATTGCTTACTCTTTTTTAAACCAAATCGAATTTACATTCAACTTTATATTTTACATTTACACTCGAATTAAAAAAATCAAAAAAAAATTAAAAAAATGGAACAAAACATTGAAAAATTAAAAGACCTCTTATTTGAATATGGTCCTAAAGTAATTTCAGCATTAATTATTTTAGTTGTTGGACTTTGGATTATTAAAATGATAACTAAAGGTGCTAAACAATTAATGGTTAAGCGTAATTTAGACGAATCTTTACAAGGATTTTTCGGAAGTTTAATCGGTTGGGGGTTAAAGATATTTTTATTTATTACCGTTGCAGGACAATTAGGAGTTGAAACGACTTCGTTCGCTGCAATCATCGCTGCCTTAGGTTTAGCAATTGGTATGGCATTACAAGGAGCATTATCTAACTTTGCTGGTGGTGCATTAATTATGGTTTTCAAACCGTTTAAAATTGGTGATTATATTGAAGCACAAGGTGAACAAGGTACAGTTAAAGAGATTCAAATTTTTACAACAAAATTAAATTCTATTGACAATAGAGAAATAATTGTTCCTAACGGAATATTATCAAACGGAAATATTGTTAATTATTCTTCGGAAGAAAACAGACGTGTTGATTTAGTTTTTGGTGTCTCTTATGATGCGGATATCAAAGAAACTAAAAATGTATTATTAAGTGTTTTAAACAACACGCCATATACTTTAAATACTCCTGCACCAGCAGTTATGGTTAGTGAATTAGCCGATAGCTCTGTAAATTTCACCACTAGAACTTGGGTAAAATCTGCTGATTATTGGAATGCTCATTTTCATATTATTGAAAACGTAAAAATAGCATTAGACAAAGCTGGTATCGAAATTCCATATCCTCATGCTGTTGAAATTCAAAAAGAAGCTTAAACTTTCTTTTTTTCAGGAATAGCAATAAAATCTTTTAAATAAAAAGGTTCAAAATAAGCGACATCTTCGGTGTCGCTTTTTTGGTATTTACCAAAACTTAAAACTGCCATTTCTTTGGATGATGGAAATTTATCTTCTATAAATATAGCATTTTCATGTAAAATAATGTCTTTACATTTTGATGCTCCATCGCCTAAAAAATAAACTTTTCCTTGTGATAATTCTTCTTTAAAAGAATTTTCATCAATAATTTCGGCTTTAATTTCTCGTATTTCTTTATATTTTGAATCATAAACTGCCGAATATACTTCCATTCTTCGAGCATCTAACATCGGAATAATAAGACCGTCATCAACAGAAATATAATGTGCTAATGAATGTAAAGTTCCAATAGAAATCAAGGGTTTATCAATCGCAAAACACATTCCTTTGGCCGCTGAAACGCCAATACGAAGTCCGGTATAAGACCCTGGTCCTTTACTGACAGCAACCGCATCAATATCCTTAGATGTTAAATTTGCTTCTTTTAAAATCTCCTGAATAAAAGGATGTAATTTTTCAGCATGCGAATAATTTCCATAATTTAATTCTCTAATTGTGATTATTTGACCATTTTTAGCCAAACAAACCGAACAATTTTTGGTTGCTGTTTCTATATTTAAAATTATTGCCAATTGAAGTAGGTTTATTTATTTATTTTATTTTTTGCAAAGATACCGTATAAACAAAAAATCATATGATTAATCAACAATCGATTCTCCAAAATAAAATTTTAAGACCTTTGTTTTAAAGATATAATCGTATTTAGCGCGTATCATAGCACTTTTAGCATTAACAAATCGATTGTGAATTTGGTCGAAATCAACTTGTGTTATTGCCCCGTAATCATAACGAGTTTGTGCGTTTTTTAAGGCTTCTTTTTGTGCTGATAAAGATATTTCTGAAGCTTCAAAACTTTTTGCAGCCGCTTTTGCATCTAAAAAAGATCTTGCTATTTCTTGTTCTAATTGTAATTTTTCACGTTCCAAAACAAACTCACGTTGTTGTTTATTGATGAATGCTTTGGCAATGTTATTTTTAGTTTGAAAACGGTTAAATATTGGAATATTCAACGACAACGCAAGCATATAACTTACATTATTTTCTAATTGAGTTGAAAAACCATTCGGAATTGAAGTTACAGTATTCGTTACAGGATTTCGTTGTAAAAGTACATCGGGTTCACCAAAAACAGTAAAATAAGACGTACTTGTATTTGCCGAATACGTAAGCGTTGGCAAATAAGCACCTTTTGCTTTTTTAATCGCTAAAGTTTCATTTTCGATATTTAACAATGCTTTTTGTATTTCAGGTCTGTTTGCTACGGCTTTTGTAAACACTTCTTTTGCAGAATCATACAGTAAAATTTTCGAAGGATTTTCGATATTGATAGTAGCAATATCAAAGGCATCTGAAGAAACCTGAAGTAATTGTGCCAAACTTAATAACGCAAAATTTAAGGTGTTTTCTTGTGTTACCAACTTTTGAACATCATTTGCAACCGTAGATTCCGCATTTAAAACAGCTCCTTTGGCTACTGCTCCTGCGTCAAATTTTATAGTGATATTTTTAAATTGTTGTTTACTGATAAGAATTTGCGCCTTGGCTACCGCTAAATTTTCTTTAGCAAATAAGACATTTAAATACGCATTAACAACGTTTAAAGAAATATCATTTTCAATTTTAGCCAATTCTAAATCGTTACTTTTTACGGCTAATACAGCTTGTTTTTTAGTATTAAGATTTCTAAATCCATTAAAAATAGTTCCTGATGTTGCCAAGCCAAAGTTTGTAACGTACCTATCTTGACTGGTATTCACACCATTAAGGCCTGATGATAATCCAAAAGTACTACGATGCGAATTTTCAAAACCTAAATTTGGCAGAAAATTTCCTTTAGCTATTTCAACATCCATTTTTGCCGATTCAATAGCCGATTGCTGTTGTTTCACAGAAATATTATGTGATAATGCTTGTGAAACACATTCTTTAAGCGTCCATTTTTTTTGAGAAAAACCGACAAATGAATTGCATACAACAAGTAAAAAGACTAGAATTAAAGTAGGTATTTTCAACATAATTGTTTTTTAGTTTTTTATTTAAAAAATAACCTTTTAAAAATCTTAAAATAATCTTTATAAGATATTTAAATGACAAGCTTCGATGACAAGACGACTAAAAACAAGTTTTGTTACAAAAAAATAATTTTATCAGTAATTAATTTTTCGCACCTTTTTTATGTCGATAAATAAAATAAAATAACACGCCTACCAAAATATACGGAAACACCATTAAATAGGTAATTCCATTATTAACGCCTTCGGCAACGGTTTCATTACCGCCTTCTACCACTGCTTTACACATCGCACATTGTGCATTGACATCCACAGAAATACTCAATACTAAAATCACTAAAATTATTAATCCTTTTTTATACATAATATGGAGATATCATTAAATATACAACAACTCCCGTTACGGCAACATATAGCCATAATGGAAACGTAATTTTTGCTATTTTTTTGTGTTCTGGAAAATTACCCAAACGAGCTCTCATAAAGGTAATCAAAACAAAAGGAATTACAATTATTGATAATATAATATGCGTTATCAGAATAAATAAATAGATATATTTTAGTATTCCTTGCCCTCCAAATGAGGTCGAATCGGAGGTCATATGATACGCCACATACATCACCAAAAACAATGCAGAACACGCAATTGCCGTGGTATTTAACTGTTCATGTAATTTTTTGTTTCCCTTTTTTATAGCGATTACCGATGCGATTAATAAAACGGCTGTCAATGCGTTGATACTTGCATATATTGGCGGTAAAAAAGATAACGGTTCAACATTCGGGATTTTAACACCAAATAAAATCGCCACAGCGATTGGCACTAAAATAGAAACAAGGGTAATTAATTTTTTATATTTTTGTTCTGCTGTATTCATCTTTACTATTCTTGTTTGATATTATCTTAATCCTTGAGTAATAATTTAATATCTTGTTTTAATTCTTTGATTTGATTTCCAAAACCGTGTTCATCTAAAGCTCGATAATACATAATTGGATTTCCATATTCATCGTAGCGAGAGCGGATAATTCCATTTTTATCAACCAAAGCAAATAAACCTGAATGTTCAAAACCACCGTGTGAAACCTCTCCTTTTCCTACAAATAATTTAAATCCTTCGTTGGATAAATCATAGACAATTTCTTCAGATTTCCCTGTTAATAAATGCCAATTTTTATGATTGATACCATTTTTAAGGGCATATTTTTTTAATTGTTTTGGAGTATCAATCTCTGGTGTGATTGAAAAAGAAGCAATTCCAAAGTTTGGATTTCCCATAAATTCGTTTTGAATTTCGACCATTCGAGCATTCATAATAGGACAAATACTTGGGCAAGTTGCAAAGAAAAACTCAACAACATAGACTTTATTTTCAAAATCTTTATTGCTAATTGTTTTTCCATCTTGATTGATAAACTCAAAATCAGGAACTTTCGTAAAGGTATGTAAATCGGCCGTTTGAAAATGTTTTACAATTTTTGGCACTGAATAAATACCAAATAATAAAATAATAAACGAAATTCCAACGTATGAATAGTTATTTTTTTTCATTTGAAATGCTATTTGTTCTTCGGTCTTCACTACTATTATTTTTCTTCAATGCCATTTTGTATTCTACTAAAACAACGCTGATATCATCAATCATATCATTTTTAAGTTCGGCTACCGACCTCATATTGTATCCGAATAAATGTTGATTTTCTAAACTTTTAATGGTTGATTTTCCTCTTCTTAGATTCAGTTCTTTATCAATAATATAAGCTTTTGGCGAATGACCATTTTCATCTAAAGAGGTTCCTGTTTTAAAACTTTCATGTAAAGCTTCCATTTCTTCTGATGAAGTAAAAACAAAGTTCCATCTACTTAAATCGGTATTAACACCTAGCATTTTTTTCAAGTCTTCTACGGCTTGTTTTTGATTTTTATCAACTAGAGAAATCATTTGAAAACTTACATAATTCGAAAACTTCGTATAAATTTTTTCTTTTAAATTATAAACTTCTCCTTTTACTAAGTTGATATCATTTCCTAAAAAAGTAACTACAGTAACTCTTTTATCAAAAGAAATCGTTTTATCAATTAACGAAATATCAATAACATCTTTAGAAACTATCGGAAGTTTTCCAAAATTATGCGTTCCTAATTGTAACAAAATATAAAACAATAATGGCACTATAAATAAGGCAAATAATACCGTGAATTTTTTAATTTTTTTCATTTTTAGTGTTAATTTAAGAGCTAGTTTCAGTGCTAATTAAAGTAAAAAAAAGGTGGTTAAAACCACCTTTTTTTTTGAAATATTTTATTTGATTACCATTTTACTAATGGTGCTAATGTTTCATGCAAATAATCTCCTTCTATCAAGATAATAAATAATACATAAGAAACTAAAAATACAGCAGTCCAAACAATTGATCTTCTAAACCATGTTTTTTCGCCTTCTAAGTGCATAAATGCCCAAGCAATGTAATATGCTTTCACCAATGTTAAAATGATAAATAACCAGTTTAACCAACTCGTTCCTAAACCGTGTAAATGCAATGCGTCTGGTTTTACAATACCAAAAGCTACCTCCACAGTTGTTATAATTGTTAAGATTGCTAAAACAACCCAAATTCTTTTTTTATTTGATTCGTGTGCGTGCGCCATTTTAATGTCGTTTTTTAATTATACTAAGTAGAAAAAGGTAAATACAAATACCCAAACTAAATCTACGAAGTGCCAATATAAACCTACTTTCTCAACCATTTCATAGTGTCCTCTACGTTCATACGTACCGAGTACAACATTGAAAAATATAATAATATTTAGGATAATTCCTGACAACACGTGAAAACCGTGAAACCCTGTTATAAAGAAAAAGAAATCAGCAAAAATAGGATTTCCATATTCATTTTCATGTAAATTAGCGCCTTCAACAACCTTTGTTATTAGGGGTAATTTTGCTAAACTTTCTTCTCTTGATAAAACTATTTTTTGTTTTGTTTCAAGATTTAATTGTTCTGTTCTTATTAATAAAGAAGGATCCGCTTTAAAAGCTTCTTTAATTTGTGCTACTGAATACTGTGAAACAGTTGCTTCTTTTTCAAACCATAATCCATTTTTACGAGTATGCTCAATTCTTTCGTCTTTTCTTGGCGAATGCACAAAATCAGCTAAAGCGATTTGATGACCGTCTTTTACAAACTGTAAAATATGATTATTGGTTGTTTTCACAGCTCCGTAAGAACCGTTGATAAAATTTTTCCATTCCCAAGCTTGTGAGCCTACGAAAATAATACCGAAAATAATCGTGGCAAACATATACCAAGCAACCTTTTTTTGTTTCTTTTGATGACCAGCATCAACCGCTAATACCATTGTTACTGACGATATAATCAGAATAAAGGTCATTAAAGCTACATAATACATGGGTGCATGCACACCATGTAGCCCTGGAAAGTGTGTAAACACTTCATCGGCAATTGGCCATGAATCAATAAATTTAAAACGAGTTAAGCCATAAGCGGCTAAAAAACCCGAAAAAGTTAATGCATCAGAAACGATGAAAAACCACATCATCATTTTACCATAACTAGCGCCAAATGGTTTCTCACCACCTCCGCCCCAGGCTTCTTTCTTATCAGAATTTACAGCAATATTTGCTTCCATAAATCTTTTTTTGTTAATTTTTGTTAAAACAGTGTGCCAAAATTACGCATTTTTCATCATCTTATGAAATAGAAAAAGAAAAATAGATAAATCCATAAAACATCTACGAAATGCCAGAAGATCCCACCTAACTCAAAGCCAAGCATATCAGCTGCTGAATATTTCTTTTTAAAATGATTATAAATAACGACCAATAGCACAATTATACCCGCTAAAAGGTGCAATATATGCATAAATGTTATCCCTAAAATAAAAGAAGTCGATACCGTACTCTCAGGTCCTGTAAAAAATAATCCGACTGCTTTTAATTCATTAAAACCGACATATTGAAACCAAACAAAGCCCAAACCAAGTAATAAAGTAGCCAATAAAAGTGCTAATGAACCTTTTAAATTATTTTTCTTTAATAGTTTTTGAGATAAAATTAGCGTAACACTACTCAATATAATTAAAATAGTACTCGTATAAAATGCTTGTGGCAAATCAAAAGTAACCCAATCATCTCGTTTCATACTTACTACGTAAGCACTGGTTAGTCCTGCAAAAAACATCACCATACTAATCATGGAAACCCATAACATTGGTTTTGCTGATTTTCGTTTTCCTGCCGTTAATTCCTCTTGTAAAGTTTGTGCGCTCATTTTTATTTAGTGTAAAAATTTATCGACCACATAAATTATGGGTACGATGGTGATATAAAAAACACTGGCTAACATTAATTTTCGTGCGTCAGTATTTTCTGATGATTTATATAATTGAAAAGCGTAATACAACATCAACATTCCTAATGCCAAAATTAACACGGCTGTTAATGGATAAATATAAAAATTACCTGTTACTTTTAAAACGGGAGCTACCGACATTAAAATCATGATACAGGTATAAAAAATTATTTGCACAACAGCTCCTTTATCTTTTTTATCCATAGGAAGCATGTGTAAACCTGCCTTATTATATTCTTCAAATTGCAACCAGCCAATTGCCCAAAAATGTGGAAATTGCCAAAAAAATTGAATCATAAATAAAAAGCCTGCTTCAATACCAAAATGACCTGTTGCCGCTACCCATCCTAACATAAAAGGGATAGCTCCTGGAATCGCCCCTACAAAAACTGCCAAAGGCGTTACTGCTTTTAAAGGTGTATAAGCACTCGTGTACAAAAATATAGAAACGGCACCAAATAAGGCACATTTTGGATTAATACTATATAAAATTCCGATACCTAAAATAGTAAAAACACTAGCAATTAGTAATGCAGTACTAACTTTCATTCTACCTGCTGGTAAAGGACGATTTTTTGTACGTTGCATTAAGGCATCGATATCTTTTTCAATTACTTGATTAAAAGCATTGGAAGCACCAACCATTAAATAGCCACCAATGGCGAGCAATAAAACAATATAATAATCAATTGTTTCAGCTCCTAATAAGTACCCTGTAATGGAAGTAAAAACAACACTGATAGATAACCCGACTTTGGTTAATTGCTTAAAATCGTTAAATACTGATTTTAAAGAAGCTGTTGTATGATCGGTTGCGATGGATTTCAATATTAGTTTTATTTTTTGCAAAGATATTTCTTTCTTTGTTCAATGACAATAAAAAAAAATAGTTATCAATTTTTGATGAAATTAAAAAAAAATGAGAAAAAAATGAAAAAAGTTTTTTTTATCTAAAAAAAGGTTATAGATTTGCACCCGCATTGAAACATATGCAAAACGATCTTTAAAATAATTTTGACTACGCGAAAGTAGCTCAGGGGTAGAGCATCACCTTGCCAAGGTGGGGGTCGCGGGTTCAAATCCCGTCTTTCGCTCTGAGACTTTCTTAAAAAAATATACCAATTTTGATTGTAAAAACAATCAAAACACGCTGAAGTGGTGGAATTGGTAGACACGTTGGACTTAAAATCCAATGGCCCTTGGGCCGTGCGGGTTCAAGTCCCGCCTTCAGTACTAAACCTCGCTTTTATTAGCGAGGTTTATTTTAAGAAAGAGTCAAAAAAATAATTATAAAAATCCACTTGCTGAAGTGGTGGAATTGGTAGACACGTTGGACTTAAAATCCAATGACCCTTGGGTCGTGCGGGTTCAAGTCCCGCCTTCAGTACTAAGCCTTAACATTTATTTGTTAAGGCTTTTTTATTGCCTTTTATTTTCCTTCAAAAAAATTATCTCGAGAATTTTTTAGAGCCTATTTAAAAATTAAACAACCTGTCAGTTCGAGTGATTTTTTTCCTTCAAAAAAATTGTATCGAGAACTTTTTTAGTATCAAAATCAATCAAAATTCATCAAGATAAAAGGAATTCAAATTCTCGATACAATTTTAATTCCTTTTCGTCATTAAAATCACTCGAATTGACAAAAATCATCATAAAAAAAAGGAATAACTACGGCAAATTAGGATGAGAAACTGAAATAAAATCCCTTTGACGCATTTTTATTTTTAGAACAAGGGGTTTTAACCCCTTGTCATACCTATTTTGACGTTACAAAAATTTTTGGAATAAAATTTAAACAAGCTCTTAATTTCATCTAAAAAAAATATACTGGCAAAAAATGACGGCAAGGGGTTAAAACCCCTTGTTAAAAGGAAGTAAAAATGATAAAAATTATCATAAAAACTAAAAACTTTAGCAAATCAGGATGCGAACCTGAAATAAATTTAGGTTGACGGATTCAATACTTTTTTTTAACAGTTTACTTATTTGATCCTATAAAATTCATATAATTTTAAATAGGCTTAAAAACTAAATGTAAATTTGTTAGCGAAAATCAACAATCATCAACAGAAAATGAAAAAAAAACAACTACAAGAAACCAAAGCATATTTAATCGCTAACGGAATTATAAATCCTGAAATAGGAATCGTACTAGGAACTGGATTAGGACAATTAATCAACGAAATTGATATTGAAAAAGAAATTTTATATACTGAAATCCCACATTTCCCACAAACAACTGTAGAATCACATTCAGGAAAATTAATTTACGGAACGTTATCTGGAAAAAAAGTACTCGTAATGGCAGGACGTTTTCATATATATGAAGGGTATAATCTTTGGGAAGTTACTTACGGAATTAGAACAATGCACGATTTGGGAATTAAAAACTTATTAATTTCAAATGCCGCTGGAGCAATAAATCTTACTTACAAAAAAGGCGATTTAATGCTTTTAGAAGATCATTTAAATTTACAAGGTGGTTCTCCCCTTGCCTTTAAAGGCGCAAATAACTTTGGAAATATTTTTGCTGATATGCTACAACCCTATGCTAAAAAAATCAACGATTTATTTAAAGAAATTGCCATTGAAAACAACATACAATTACATCAAGGAACATACGCAAGTGTTGTCGGACCTCAACTAGAAACCAAAGCAGAATATCGAATGTTACAAATTTTAGAAGCCGATGCCGTGGGCATGAGCACCGTACCTGAAGTAATTGTTGCCAAACAATTAAACCTTCCCTGTGCTGCTATTTCGGTTTTAACAGATGAATGTAATCCTAAAAATTTACATCCCGTAAATATTACTGAAATTATTTCCGTTGCCAAAAAAGCAGAACCAAAAATGATTATATTATTTAAAGAAATACTCTATAAATTATAAAAAATTAATGATTATAAAAATTAGCCCTCGCCTTTTAGTGAGGGTTTTTTGTTTACTTAAATTAACTTGTTAACTAAGTTGATTTAAATTAACTTAGCTAACAAGTACAAGACCATATTTTTTAAACACCTAAAATTAAAAAAAATGAGCATTACAAATTTTGATACACTTTCTGAAGCAGTCGATTATTTAACAAAAGAAGGATTTACAGAAGACTTTAAAGCTATGGAAAACAATATCATCGCACTTTATTCAAAAAAAGAATTCAACCCAGAAAATCTTAAAATAATAAGTAAATATCGATTTGAAGGACTCAGTGACCCTGATGATGAAACTGAACTTTTTGCCATTATTGCAAATGATGGTACAAAGGGAACTTTAGTAATGTCTTATGGCGCTAAACATAATCAAAATGTCGAATTAATTAAAAAAATAAAAATATAAAAATGGCTTTTGTAGATTATTATAAAATACTTGAAATAGAAAAAACAGCTACAGATAAAGATATTAAAAAAGCATATCGAAAATTAGCTCGAAAATATCACCCTGATTTAAATCCTAATAATAAAGAAGCTGAAATAAAATTCAAAGAAATTAATGAAGCCAACGAAGTATTAAGTAATTCTGAAAACAGAAAAAAATACGACAAATACGGAAAAGACTGGGAACACGGAGAGGCTTATGAAAAAGCAAAACAACAACAAACATATTCAAATTCAGAAGGAAATAGCCAATACAGTAATCAAGATTTTTCGGACTATTTTAATACAATGTTTGGTCAAAGAAATACATCAAACAAACAAGGAAATCGAGGCTTTAAAGGACAAGATTTTAACGCCGAACTTCACTTAAATTTAGAAGATGTTTATCAAACTCATAAACAAGTATTAACCGTTAATAATAGTAAAATAAGACTTTCTATACCTGCAGGTGTCGAAAATGGTCAAGTAATAAAAATAAGCGGAAAAGGAGGTGCTGGTATAAACGGTGGACCAAATGGCGATTTATACATTACCTTTTCTATAAAAAACCACACAAAATTCAAAAGAGAAAGTAACAATCTTTATACTACTGTCGATTTAGATGTATATACCGCTATTTTAGGTGGTGAAATAACAGTTGATACTTTTAATGGAAAAGTAAAATTAAAAATTGCTCCTGAAACACTAAATAATACCAAAGTGAAATTAAAAGGAAAAGGATTTCCTGTCTATAAAAAAGAGGGACAATTTGGTGATTTAATAATTACTTATGCCATTAAAACACCTACAAAATTAAACGATAAAGAGAAAGAATTATTTTTAGAATTACAAAAATTAAGATAAAATGCCTACACAAAATTTAATACCTATCGAAAAAATTTGTTCACACTACAAAATTGAATACTCATTTTTTAACACTTTAGTTGAGGTTGGTCTTGTAGAGGTGAAAATTTATGAAGAAAACACTTATATTTATCAAGATAAAATTGGTGATATTGAAAAAATAATACGTCTTAACACCGAACTAAATGTAAATATCGAAGGGATTGATATTATTTTAAATCTTCTAAAAAAAGAAGTAAGATTACAAGAAGAAGTAACAACTCTGCAAAACAGGTTACGTCTGTATGAGAACAATTAAATTATTAAAATGCATGTCGAATAGTTAACAATGCAACACAGAAAAAGAAATAAAAGTTTAGGTTTAGCGGAATTAATTGCCATTGCCCTAGGCGGAATGGTTGGTGGTGGGATTTTCACAATACTTGGAATATCAGTAGCAATGATAGGTAATTTAACGCCAATTGCCATTATTATTGGAGGACTTATTGCAACCTTGGCGGCGTATTCGTATGTTAAATTAGGAGTCTATTATAAAGATGAAGGCGCTACCTATTCGTTTTATAAAAGAACGTATCTTAATTCTGATTTTTCGGCATCGGCAATTGGCTGGTTTATAATTTTTGGATACATTAGTACCTTAGCTTTGTATGCTTATACATTTTCATCGTATGCAATTAGTAGTACCGCTTTTGCTGATAATATTTGGGCTCGAAAAGCCATTGCTATTGGAGTTATCGGGCTTTTTAGCTTGATAAATACTTGGAGCGTAAACGGAATGGGCAAAATTGAAGATCTTATGGTCTATACCAAATTGATTGTTTTAGTTATTATTTCAGTGGTTTTAATGCAAAATGGTACGACAGATTTCAGTACTTTTATAGATAATATGGCGTTGGATGCTCAAAATGCGGGCGTATTTTCTATTTTGATAGTTGCTTCTTTAACCTTTGTTTCTTATGAAGGATTTCAGTTAGTAATTCATGCGATGGACGAAATGAAAAACCCTGAAAAAAATATTCCAAGAGCCATTTATTCGGCTATTTTTTTAGCAGTTTTAATTTATCTCGTCATTTCTTTAGGCGCTTTATTTGCCATTTCCACGGAAGATCTTATTAAAGATAAAGAATATGCACTTGCTTCTGGAGCAGGAAAAATACTAGGAAACACAGGAACAAATCTTGTTATTTTAGGCGCAATTTTAGCTTCAAGTAGTGCGGTAAGTGGTACTATTTTTGGTGCTTCAAGGCTGATGTCGGTAATTGCTAAAGACGGTTATTTTCCAAAATTTATTAGTATCCGAAAAAATAACAGCCCACAAAATGCCATTATAACCTTGGCGTGTTTGGCTAGTTTTTTAGTAATACTTGGCGGTTTAGAATTAATTCTTGAATTTGGAAGTATTACCTTTTTATTGGTGTCGTTATTAATGGCAATTGCCAATTTTAAAATAAGAGATAAGACTAATTCTTCTACTTTTTTAACAATATTAGCTATTATTGGTTTAGCCGTTGGCGGATTTCTTATTTTATATTATGAATTTACCAACAAATGGGAACAAATGATTATTATTTTAGTACTGTATATCCTGTTAGCCATTGGTGCTTGGGCATTTTCAAAGAGAAAAATTAATAAAGAAACATCAAAACTATGCAAATAACGTAGCAAAAGCTTCTTCAATTTTACCGACTAAAAGCAATTTTATCGAGTGATTTTTTGAAGATATTTTGTTATATTTTGATGCTACTAAAGTTTTATAGCCTAATTTTTCGGCTTCTAAAATACGTTGGTCGATTCTTGAAACAGGTCTTATTTCTCCTGATAAACCAACTTCGGCAGCAAAACACACATTAGGGTTTATTGCCATGTCTTGGTTGGAAGAAATAATTGCGGCAACAACGGCTAAATCAATTGCGGGGTCATCTACACGGATTCCTCCGGTAACATTTAAAAACACATCTTTGGCGCCTAATTTAAAACCTGCTCGTTTTTCTAAAACAGCCAAAATCATGTGTAATCTTTTTAAATTATATCCTGTGGTAGAACGCTGTGGAACTCCATAAACGGCGGTACTTACCAAAGCTTGAATTTCAATCATTAACGGGCGGATTCCTTCTAGGGTTGAAGCAATTGCGGTTCCGCTTAAATCGGCATCTTTTTTAGATATTAATATTTCTGATGGATTAGAAACTTCTCGCAATCCTGTGGATAGCATTTCGTAAATTCCTAATTCGGCAGTTGAACCAAATCGGTTTTTTTGAGAGCGTAAAATTCTATACGTATGATTTCTATCGCCTTCAAATTGTAAAACAACATCGACCATGTGTTCTAAAATTTTGGGTCCTGCGATATGCCCGTCTTTGTTAATATGCCCAATTAATAAAACTGGTGTTCCTGTTTCTTTGGCAAATTTTATAAGCTCTGCCGAGGTTTCTCGAATTTGAGAAACACTTCCTGGTGATGCTTCAATAGTATCGGTATGTAGGGTTTGAATAGAATCGATAACCAATACATCGGGTACTACTTCGGCAATGTTTTTAAATATTTTTTGGGTGTTGGTTTCTGTTAAAATTAAACAGTTTGAATTGCTTGCTTCTAAGCGTTCGGCACGCATTTTTATTTGCGATTGACTTTCTTCTCCTGAAACATACAGTACTTTTTGAGGAATATTCAACGCTATTTGTAGCAATAATGTTGATTTTCCAATTCCTGGTTCTCCTCCTAATAAAACAACGGCTCCTTTTACAATTCCTCCGCCTAAAACGGTGTCTAATTCGGTGTTTTTAGTAGCAATACGTTCTTCAGAATTTAGCTGAATATCTTGTACTTTTAAGGGTTTTGAAACTGTTTTCCCTATATTTTCAGGGGTTTTCCAAGTTCTTTTTTCTTCTTTTTGAATTACTTCTTCAACAATGGTATTCCATTCTTTACAGGTATTGCATTGCCCAGCCCATTTTGAATGTTGTGCGCCACAGCTTTGACAGAAAAAAGTCGTTTTTATTTTTGCCATTGGAAGTAATTTGAAGGTTTTTTAAAAAATCTTATTAATCGTATTTAACCAAGATTCAAAGTTACAAACTAATCGTTAGATATGAAGCGTTGTTTTTTAAAAGCTTGTTTAATTTTGATGTAAGAATTTTACTCGAAAACTGCGTTAGCGATTGAATGGCATGTTTGAGTAATGAAAGCGCGATCTGCAAGGGAACGCCCAAAAAATTATTGTTATTTCTTGTTCTTATTATAAAGTGGTAAAAATAGAAATGCCAAGCCTCCGAAAATAATAATCATAGCGGTTTGAGCTGTCCACATAATCCACCCGAAAGCGGTTGCGGGTTCTGCTGATATTCCAAATAATGCCAGTGCTCCTGCTACGGCAATTGGATATAAACCGATGCCTCCATTGGTGGCTGCAATGCTAAATCCGCCTGCGATAAAACCAATTAAAACACCGCCTAAAGGAACTTCTAAGCCGTCAATAGCGGGAATGGTTGCCCAAAACATACACACATACATTGCCCAAATAAACACGGTGTGGAATATAAATGCCCACTTGTGTTTCATTTTAAAAATGCTGGTTACGCCTTCGACTAAGCCTGAAATAAAGCTTTTAATTTTTAAACCAATTCCTGATTGTGCTTTTTTTACATAACGAGTTATTGCGTAAAAAATAAGGGCTAAAACACTTAAAATAATGACGATTCTTAGCGGGTCAAAATTTTTGGTAAGCAGGTTATAAATAAAATCGAATTGCAGGAAAAGCGTAATAGTAACAATGCTTAACATCATAATTACATCGGCAATTCTTTCGGCTACAATGGTTCCGAATCCTTTTTCAAAAGGAATATCTTCGTAGTTTGCCATTACCGCTGCTCGAGAAACTTCACCCGCTCTTGGCAATGCTAAATTAACTAAATAACCGACCAAAACGGCTAAAGTGCTATTGCCAAAATCAGGTTTATATCCCATTGGTTCTAACAGAAATTTCCATCTGTAGGCTCTTGATAAATGGCTTAAAATTCCAAAAAATAAGCCCAAGGCTATCCAACTGTAATTGGCGTCTTTAAAATATTGAACTAAAACATCTAACGAAATTTTAGAAACAGAATACCAAACTAAAAAACCGCCCAAAATGAGCGGTAATATAATTTTTAAAGCTTTTTTTAAATTCAAAATGTAAGAATCTAGGTAAGTGTATTGTCGGCTTCGTTAGGAAAAACTAAAGAAGGTGTAAATTTCTTTGCTTCTTCTAATTCCATAAACGCATACACGATTAAAATTAACACATCGCCTTTGGCTACTTTTCTGGCTGCAGCACCGTTTAAGGTGATTTCACCGCTTCCTCTTGGTCCTGGAATGGCGTATGTTTCTAAACGTTCGCCATTATTGTTATTCACAATTTGAACACGTTCGCCTTCGATAATTCCTGCAGCATCCATTAAATCTTCATCAATGGTAATGCTTCCTATATAATTTAAATCGGCACCTGTAACTTTTACGCGGTGGATTTTAGATTTTACTACTTGTACTAACATAATTGCAAAAATATGTTTTTAATGATTAATGATTTGTTTTTTAATAGCTTTTTGTTGATTTTTATTTTAATCGGATGTTGTCTATCAACCGAATATCGCCTGCAAAAACAGCGATAAAGGCACGACATTGACAATTAGTTTCTTTATTTTTTACTGTTTCTAATGTTTTTTCATCAGCAATAGTAAAATATTCTAACACTAATAACGGATGTTTTTTAAACTTTTTATCGACCCATTTTGTTAATTGTTCTGCATTTTTTGTGCCAAATTTTTTCTTGGCTTTTTTTAGAGTTCTATAAATAAACGGTGCAACCTCTCGGTATTCTTCGGATAAACGACTATTGCGAGAACTCATCGCCAAACCATCTTCTTCCCTAAAAATAGTACAGCCTTTTACTTTTACAGGAATCTTGTATTTTTTAACCAGTTTTTTGATAATTTGTAATTGCTGAAAATCTTTTTTACCAAAATAAGCCGTATTTGGCGTTACTATTTCAAATAATGATTTTACAATAGTTCCTACGCCATCAAAATGTCCGGTACGAAATTTCCCTTCCATTTGATGCTCTAATCCATCAAAATTAAAGGCATCAGCAGTTATGTTATCGTCATAAATTTCAGCTACTGACGGCAAAAATAACACCTCACAATCGACACTTTCTAAAAGGGCAATATCTTGGTCAATAGTTTTTGGATACTTCGCCAAATCTTCTTGGTTATCAAACTGCGTAGGATTTACAAAAATACTCACTACCGTAATGGCATTGTGCTGTTTTGACTTTTTTATCAGCGATAAATGTCCTTGATGCAAAGCGCCCATCGTAGGTACAAACCCTATTGATGTATCCGCCTTTTTAAGGCTCGCTAAATATTCTTTTAATGCTGATTTGGTTTTATAAATTTTCATGGTCTTATAGTTGGAAAAGGTGCAAAATTAGCAATTTAACATCATTATAGCATAAATTTTCGTATTTTTGCTTCTTTAATAAAAGAGACAGATTTAATGAAGGATAAGAGAATATTATATGTTTCATCGGAGGTAATACCTTATTTACCTGAAACAGAATTATCGTCTACTGCATTTAATGTTGCTAAAAACGCACATTCTAAAGGAGTTCAAACCCGAATTTTTATGCCTCGCTACGGGGTAATCAATGAACGAAGGCATCAATTACATGAAGTTATTCGTTTATCTGGTATGAATTTAATAATTAACGATATGGACATGCCATTAATTATTAAAGTCGCTTCAATTCCTAAAGAAAGAATGCAGGTATATTTCATTGATAATGAAGAATATTTTAAGCGTAAAGCGGTATATTCTGATGAAGATGACAACTTATTTAGCGACAATGACGAACGTATGATTTTCTTCGCAAAAGGAGTTATCGAAACTGTTAAAAAACTAAACTGGGCACCTGATGTTATTCATATTCATGGTTGGCTAGCCTCTTTACTTCCTTTATATTTAAGAGAATTTTATAAAGAAGAACCATTATTTACCGAAAGCAAAATTGTAACTTCGATTTATGAAAATAATTTTGATGGAGAATTAAATCCTGAATTGGCAAATAAAGTGCGTTTCGATAAAATTGACGAATCAAAAATTACAACGATTACCACACCAAATCAAATCAATATCTTAAAAAGTGCTATTGAAAATTCTGATGCGATTGTAAAAGGTAGTGAGGTGTTACCTGATGAAATTAATGATTTTATCGCTGAAAAATGTACCAAAGTTTTAGAATTTCAATCGGAAGAAACTTTAGCAGAAGCATATTTAGATTTTTACAAAGAAAACGTTTTAGAAATAAGCGAATAAATTTTACAAATGATTAGAAAAATTGGTATTTTAGGCATCAGCTTGCTGTGTTTGGCAACGATTATATCGTGTGAAAAAGATTTTAACGAAATCGGAGGTCAAGTTGTTGATAATACAAAGTTTGAAACAGGGGAACTCTTAATTGATGTAACTATCAATCCTGTTGATATCACACATGTTAGTGCCGACAATATTGGTACTGGTACAGCCACTGTAAATCAATATTTATTAGGAGTTTACAACAATAAAGACAAAAATTATAAAGGGATTACAGCAGGTATTGTTAGTCAATTAAATTTACTGACAAACCCAAAAACTGCCGATACACAAACAGCTCGCAAAACAGGTGAAATTGACTCGGTATTTGTATTGGATAAAGTGCTTCTTAAGTTGCCATATATCGCTACTAATATCACGAGCCAAAATGATGCAAAACCAACTTTTCAATTAGAAAATGTTTTAGGAACAACCAATACGCCGACATCATTAAAAGTTTTTAGAAATGAAACTTATTTAAATTCATTAGATCCAAAAAATCCAGCGAATCAAAATAGTTTTCAATCGGATGCGAGCTACCTTACTTCTGATTTATTAAATGAAAATCCAGCATTTTCTTTTATCCCAAATCCTATAGATACTGTTTTTAAAATAACACGACACTATAGCGATGGTCGCACTTTTAAAAGTGATGTAAAATTAGCCAATAAAGCTCCTTTTATCGCAATTCCATTAGATAAAAAGAAAATGAAAACGCTTTTTTGGGATAAATTTCAAAATAAAGAATTTTCTTCTAACGCAAATTTTAAAAACTATTTCAGAGGACTTGTTCTTGAAGCATCAGGAAACGATGGAGCTTTAATTCCACTTAATTTATTAGGAACAAATGCTTCAGCTACGCTAGATTTTCATTATACTATTACCCGATTCGAAAAGAAAGAAGGACAAAACGATTTAATATATAAAGATACCGTACCAAGTACTTATTCTTTTGCTTTATCAGGCGTTAGCAATAGTATTTACAAGATGACTCCTGCTCAGAAAGAAACCCCGAAAAATAATATTGCCATTCAAGGAACAGCAGGTAAAATGGGACAAATAAATACTATTGATGCCTCAAAATTAAACGAATTAAGAGCTAATAATTGGTTAATCAACGATGCTTCTTTAACTTTTTACGTCAATCAAAATATCGATTCAAATACAGAAGAAGTACCAGAACGATTATTTCTCTATCAAGAAAATGCCAGTAAAAAGGCATCACAAATAAGTGATGCTTATAAAGATACCAATAATTTTGGCGGGTTTTTAGAACTATCAGAAGATAAAAAACCTGAAAAATATACCTTCAAAATAACAACGTATATTGCCGAATTATTAAAAGCAACAACGACAGATATTGCTCCTTTATTTTTAAAAGTATATAATAATCCAACTGATAATGCTATCAAAAATAATGCACTCGATATAGTGGTGAAAGATTATAACTGGAATCCTAGAGGCGTTACCTTATTAGATGGAAATAAAACAGTAAACGGTGCAAAAAGAGCCGTTTTAAAAATATCATATTCAAAAGAAAAATAAGATAAAAATTTTAAAGAAAAATAAAAAATCACTATGTGTGGAATAACAGGATATATAGGACATAGAGACGCTTACCCAATTGTTATTAATGGGTTAAAGCGCCTAGAATACAGAGGCTACGATAGTGCAGGAATTATGATGTATGATGGTGAAAACATTCACTTATCAAAAACAAAAGGAAAAGTTGCTGATTTAGAAATCATTACCAATAATGACGAAAAAAGAAAAAAAGGAACTATCGGAATCGGACACACACGTTGGGCTACTCACGGAATCCCTAACGATGTAAATTCACATCCTCATGTTTCGCAATCTGGAGATTTAGTAATTGTTCATAACGGAATTATTGAAAATTACGACACCATAAAAAAAGAACTTATAACAAGAGGATATACTTTTAAAAGTGATACCGATACTGAAGTATTAGTAAATCTTATTGAAGAAGTTAAAAAAACAGAAGGTTGTAAATTAGGAAAAGCAGTTCAATTAGCACTTACAAGCGTTATTGGTGCCTACGCTATTGCTGTTTTTGATAAAAACAAACCAAACGAACTAATTGTAGCACGTTTAGGAAGCCCAATTGCTATTGGTGTTGGCAAAAATAACGAAGAGTTTTTTATAGCTTCGGATGCTTCTCCTTTTATCGAATATACCAAAAATGCTATTTATTTAGAAGATGGTGAATTAGCGATTATCAAAAAAGATAAAGGAATCAAAATTCATAAAATTGAAAATGACAAAGAAATTGATGCTACCATTCAAAAACTTCAATTAAGCTTAGAGCAAATTGAAAAAGGTGGTTATGAGCATTTCATGTTAAAAGAAATTTACGAACAACCAAAAGCAATTATCGATACGTATAGAGGACGAATGTTAGCCGATAAAGGCATTATTCGTATGGCAGGTATTGATGATAATTTATCAAAATTTACCAATGCAAGCCGAATAATTATCGTTGCTTGTGGTACTTCTTGGCATGCTGGTTTAGTTGGAGAATATCTTTTTGAAGATATGGCACGTATTCCTGTAGAAGTAGAATATGCTTCTGAATTTAGATACCGAAATCCAATTATTAACGAAAATGATGTGGTAATTGCTATTTCTCAATCAGGAGAAACTGCCGATACTTTAGCAGCTATTAAATTAGCAAAATCAAAAGGTGCTTTCGTTTTTGGAATCTGTAATGTGGTAGGTTCTTCTATTGCTAGAGAAACACACGCAGGTGCTTATACACACGCTGGTCCAGAGATTGGTGTTGCATCAACAAAAGCATTTACGACACAGATAACAGTATTATCATTAATTGCGTTAAAATTAGCACAAGCAAAGGGAACGCTATCAAAACCTGCGATAAATACCTATTTACAAACCTTACAACAAATTCCTGCGCAAATAGAAACCTTATTAAAAGCTGATGCGCAAATTAAAGAAATTGCAAAGGTTTATAAAGATGCTAAAAACTGCTTGTATTTAGGTAGAGGATATAATTTTCCTGTAGCCTTAGAAGGTGCTTTAAAGCTAAAAGAAATTTCATATATTCATGCAGAAGGCTATCCTGCTGCCGAAATGAAACACGGTCCTATTGCATTGATTGATGAAAATATGCCAATTTTTGTAATCGCTACCAACAAAGGACATTATGAAAAAGTGGTGAGCAATATTCAAGAAATAAAATCGAGAAGTGGTAAAATAATCGCCATCGTAACCGAAGGAGATACTACGGTAAAAGAAATTGCAGATCACGTGATTGAAATTCCTGATACTGAAGAAGCTTTTACACCATTATTAACTACGATTCCTTTTCAATTATTATCGTATCATATCGCGGTATTATTAGAAAAAAATGTAGATCAACCAAGAAATTTAGCGAAATCTGTAACTGTTGAATAAACAGTTTTTATTTTGATTATAAAGCAAAAAATTCCGAGATATTCTCTCGGGATTTTTTTTTGCTTTATTTTTCTATTTCTATTGATTTTTCTGATGCTATTTTATTTTGGATAAATGTAAGATATACAGGGAAATGATCAGAAAAACCTCCCTGATACCAAGGACCAATATACGTTCGAAATGGACTGTTTTTAAATTTTCCTTTATAAAATCGCATCCATTTTTTATTTAAAATCCCTGCTCTTAAAAAACGGTGCTTACTTTTATGTATATCAAAAAAATCTTTAGAAAAAATGATTTGATCGAATAAATGCCATTTTTTATAGTAAGTTAATGTGCCTTTTCCTTTTTCAAATAAAGGTTTCATCGGATTATATAAATCATCGGTAACTAAAAATTCACGAACACTTCTACTTGTTGGATCATCATTAAAATCACCCATAATAATAAACTTTGGATTTGCTTCTTTTGCCTTTATTTCAGCCAATACTTTACGCACGTGTTTTGCTGCTGCTATACGATTTTCAGTGGTTTCTTCCTCGCCATCTCTTCTTGAAGGCCAATGATTGACTAAAACGTGTATCAATTCGTTATTTAATTTACCTTTTACAACCAATACATCTCGGGTATAATCGACCTCACCTTCTTTATCTGTTAAATATAACGGGAATTTATCCGAAGAAAGAACCTCAAAAAAAGCAGGATTATAAAGTAATGCCACATCAATACCTCGTTCATCAGGAGAATCGAAATGAACATAGCGATACGCGTACTTTGAAATATTTTTATGATGTGTTAAATCTTTAATTACTTTGGCGTTTTCAACCTCCACCAAGCCAATTAACACAGGAGGAATTGCCGATTGATTGCTTCCTATTTGTTTTATAACATCCGTTATTTGTTTTATTTTCTGTTGATATTTTCTAGCATTCCATTTCCGCCTACTCGATGGTGTAAAATCATCATCGGCTGTTTTTGGATTATCAACAGTATCGAATAAATTTTCAACATTATAAAAAGCAATCGTAATTATATTTTTTCTTTTAGACATAGGCATAGCGTACAAATGAAATAAGTATTCATTGAAATATTTATGAAATTTTACCCGAAAGTACGCAATAAAAAAACACGCTATATAAATAGCGTGTTTTTAAATATTATAAAAAAGAATATACATCTTCTATGAAAAGAAACGATTATACAACTCCTTGATCTAACATTGCATCGGCAACTTTTACGAAACCAGCAACATTTGCTCCTTTTACGTAATCTACAAAACCATCAGCTTGCGCACCATATTCAACACAAGAAGCGTGAATATCATTCATAATTGCTTTTAATTTTGCATCTACTTCTTCTCTTGTCCAGTTGTAACGTAATGAGTTTTGGCTCATTTCTAATCCTGAAGTTGCTACTCCACCTGCATTCGATGCTTTTCCTGGTGCAAATAAGATTTTTGCATTTTGAAAAACTTCAATAGCTTCTGGTGTAGAAGGCATATTTGCTCCTTCTGCAACACAAATTACGCCGTTTGCAACTAATGTTTTTGCTTCTTCACCGTTTAACTCATTTTGAGTTGCACATGGTAAAGCGACATCACATGTAACGCTCCAAGGTCTTTCTCCTGCAAAGAATTTTGCATTTGGATATTTCGTTACATATTCGCTAATTCTAGCTCTACGAACATTTTTAATATCCATAACGAATGCTAATTTCTCAGCATCAATTCCATCAGCATCATAAATATATCCTGAAGAATCTGATAACGTAACTACTTTTGCGCCTAATTCAGTTGCTTTTTCAGTAGCATATTGTGCAACGTTTCCAGAACCTGAAATCACAACAGTTTTACCTTCAAAAGAATCTCCTTTTACTTTTAACATGTTTTGAGCAAAATAAACATCACCGTAACCTGTTGCTTCTGGGCGTATTAAAGAACCACCCCAAGAGGCACCTTTACCAGTTAAAACTCCAACAAATTCGTTACGTAATTTTTTATATTGACCGAACATAAATCCGATTTCTCTTCCTCCAACACCAATATCTCCCGCAGGAACATCGGTATTAGCTCCAATATGACGGAATAATTCCGACATAAAAGCCTGACAAAAAGCCATTACTTCTCTATCAGATTTTCCTTTTGGATTAAAATCAGAACCTCCTTTTCCTCCACCCATTGGTAAAGTAGTTAACGAGTTTTTGAATACTTGTTCGAATCCTAAGAACTTTAAGATTGATAAGTTTACAGACGGGTGAAAACGTAAACCACCTTTGTAAGGTCCGATAGCCGAGTTAAACTCTACTCTGTACCCTCTGTTTACTTGTGTTTCTCCTTTGTCATCAACCCAAGCAACTCTAAACATTAAAGTTCTTTCTGGTTCAACCATTCTCTCTAACAATTTCTTTCCCTGATATTTAGGGTTGTTTTCAATAAATGGAATAACAGTTTCTGCTACTTCGTGTACAGCTTGTAAAAATTCTGGTTCATTAGCATTACGTTCTTTAACGTAATCCATAAAAGCATTTATTTTAGATTCCATAATCTAGTTGTATTATTTGTTGTTGTAATTTATTTTTAAATAATTCCGCTACGCAAATATAATTAAATTACAATCTGTTAAATTTAAATAACTAAAAAATTAACTAATTTTAGTATTTATTTATCAAAAAAACAGTAAAAAGAGTGTACAGGAAATTATCACTTACAAAAAGCGATTTATACTATTAAGTTTTGTTATTTTTTTGATGCTATATTTTATACTGATAGTTATTGCATAAATTTGATATAAAAATATTAAATTTGCATTCAAATTTTGGACAGATACAATGTTAGATAAGGTAAAAGAATTGATTGGTGATGTAAAGGCTTTTCAAGCAACTTCAAAAGAAGAAGTTGAGACTTTCAGAATAAAATATTTAGGAAGTAAAGGTTTATTGAAAGATTTATTTCTTGAGTTTAAAAATGTTGATGCAGCAATGCGTAAAGATTTTGGACAGGCATTAAACAACTTAAAAAAATCTGCAGAAGATAAAGTAACGGAATTAAATGATACTTTAGAAAGTGCTGTTGAGCATGGAAATTTTTATGGTGATTTAACGCGTCCATCAGAACCGATTAATTTAGGTTCTCGTCATCCGATATCATTAGTGAAAAATCAAATTATTGAGGTTTTTAATAGAATTGGATTTACCGTTTCTGAAGGACCAGAAATTGAAGATGATTGGCATAATTTTACGGCGCTAAACTTACCAGAATACCATCCAGCACGTGATATGCAGGATACTTTTTTTATCGACAAAAATCCTGATACTTTATTAAGAACACATACTTCATCGGTACAGGTTCGTTATATGGAAAATAATACGCCACCTATCAGAACTATTTCGCCTGGGCGTGTTTTTAGAAATGAAGATATTTCATCAAGAGCGCACTGTATTTTTCATCAAGTAGAAGGTTTGTATATTGATACAGATGTTTCTTTTGCCGATTTAAAACAAACGCTTTTGTATTTTACCAAAGAGATGTTTGGAAAGTCAAAAATTAGGCTAAGACCTTCTTATTTCCCGTTTACAGAGCCAAGTGCTGAGGTAGATATTTACTGGGGATTAGAAACAGAAACCGATTATAGAATTACTAAAGGAACAGGTTGGTTAGAAATTATGGGCTGTGGAATGGTAGATCCGAATGTATTGAAAAATGCCAATATTGACCCTACAAAATATTCAGGATACGCTTTCGGAATGGGAATTGAACGTATCGCCATGTTATTATATCAAATCCCTGATATTAGAATGTTTTACGAAAATGATAAACGTTTTTTAGAGCAGTTTAAATCAGTGATATAAATACTATTAAAAATAATACAAAAGTTGAAAAGTTAAGAATCCGTTCTACTTTTCAACTTTTTACATTTAACACACATACAAAATGAGAAAAGATATAAAAATACCAGGAGTCATGGATGTAGAAATTGCCATCACTTTAGAAAAAAATCCGCAAGATAATTTAGAGGAATGGAGCGTTTATATTATCAACAAAAAAGAGGTTGATTTAGAAATGGTCGTTATTGTTTCACAAGGATTTTCTGAAACTAAAAAAACCTCTTTATTCCGAAGAAAAATTGACCTTTTAAAAGCGAAATCATTTTCTAAATTTGAAATAATGCAACCAGAATTATTTGCTTTAGACAATCAATTTCAAGTTACTTTTTTCGAAAATAATATTTTACACGACAAAACATTTATCTTCCAAGAAGGAACAATTCAAAAAGGTTTTTTTAGACATATCGACCTTTTAAATAAAGAAGGTGTTGTTTGTAAATAATTATTTTCAAAAAACAATTACGCCATTTTTTCTTCCTAAAATAAATATATATCGTTCTTTAAAAACGATTAATTATATCTTGAAATGCAACAAAATCAAATAAATATTATTCTCACAGGCAGTACAGGAACATTAGGATCTCAAGTTTTATATGAACTCTTACAACAAGAAAATATCAAACATATATTTCTTCCTGTAAGAGAAAAAAATGGAAAATCGGCATTAGAAAGAATTCAAAAAATAGTAAATAGTGATGCTTCTCCATCATTTATTTCTGAAAATAAAAAATTAATCGCTCAAAAAATTAAAGCTTTAGAGATGGTTTCGTTTTTTAAACCTGAAACTTTTTTATCTAAAGATGAAACCAATTTTTTTATTCATTCCGCAGGAAGTGTCAATTTAACCACCGATAAATCACAACGAGATGTTGTTTTTAATGGTGTTTATCAATTTACAAAAGAGGTATTTAATACCTTTTCTTCCTTTATTACAAAATTCACGTATATAAGTACGGCGTTTAGTATCGGTAATATTGGCGGATTAATTGATAATGATTATCACGCTACAAAGAAACCGAAATACCGTAATTTTTACGAAGAAGCAAAACACACTACCGAGAAATTTTTGTTGAAAAAAGGAAAAGAAAATAATGTCGCTATACAAATATTAAGACCGAGCGTTTTAGGAGGAAATATTTTTAAAAATTCGCCTTATTTTATTTCAAATTACATGGTTTATTATCTTTTGGGGAAATTTTTTTATAAAAGCCCTTTAGCCGATAATCCTATCAGAATTGCCACCAACTTTAAAACAGGATTGAATATTATTCCTGTCGATTATGTAGCTAAAATAATAGCTAATGTCTATCGAAAAGAAATAGTTCAACTTAATATTGTGCATTCTAAAAGCACCAATATTGTTACAGGAATAGAACGAATTTTAAAAACAGTAGATTTCAATAATTTTACTTTTTTAAATACCTCAACAACAGAAGTATCCGTAGAAAATAAAAATAGATTAGAGCAAGTTTATTATAAAACTATTGGATTGCACTTAAATAAATACCTGATTTCTGAACCTTACGAATACGATACAAGCTTGTTAGCATCAATCTTACCGATACCAAAATATAATACCGAAGATTATTTAGAAAATACGATTAGCTATGCTAAATCAAAAAATTTTAAAGGAGAAGATTGGTAAGTTTTTAAACCTATTTTAAATTATTAAAAAAGCTCTAAAAAGCTATTTTAAATAATTCATATTATTCATTTCACTAAAAAACAATCGTTATGTTTACAGAAATTCAACATATAGTCGCCACATTTTCAGCATGGATTTGGGGAATCCCCTTATTAATATTGTTAATCGGTGGCGGATTATGCTTATTTATATATTCAGGCTTAGTTCCGTTTAAATATATGGGACACGCCATTGCCATTTTAAGAGGAAAGTACGACAAGCAGAATTCTCCTGGCGATTTATCACATTACGAAGCCCTATCATCGGCTATTGCGGCAACCGTTGGAATGGGAAATATCAGTGGAGTAGCCATTGCAATTTCCATGGGAGGACCAGGCGCCATTTTTTGGATGTGGATTAGTGCTTTTGTAGGAATGGCAACCAAGTTTTTCACCTGTAGTTTGGCAATCATGTACCGAGGAAAAGACGAAGAAGGAAACACAAAAGGTGGACCGATGTACGTAATTACAGAAGGTTTAGGAAAAAAATGGAAGCCTTTAGCTATCTTTTTTGCAACCGCAGGTTTAGCAGGAACATTGCCCGCTTTTCAAGCAAATCAATTAACACAAACCATTATTGATGTTTTTGATGTAAACGAATCGAATGAATTTGTGGCAAAATTATTAATAGGAATTGTCATTGCATTTATTGTGTCTAGTGTAATTTTTGGAGGAATTAAACGTATCGGAAAAGTAGCGGGAAAATTAGTTCCTATTATGGTGGTGGTTTATTTAGTTACTGTTTTATCCATTCTACTTTTAAAAATCGAAGAGATTCCGAATATTTTTTCATTAATACTTTCAGATGCTTTTTCAGGAGAATCTGTTTTAGGAGGTGCTTTAGGAGCGTTGATAATAACAGGAGTAAAACGAGCAGCATTTTCTAACGAAGCAGGTTTAGGAACGGCACCAATGATGCACGGAACCGCCAAAACAGACGAACCAATTAGAGAAGGATTAGTAGCCATGTTAGGACCTGCGATTGACACTTTATTAGTTTGTACGTTAACAGCCTTGGCAATTTTATCATCAGGAATATGGAAAGGGTTTGATGGTAACGGTATTTCAATGACATTAGTCGCCTTTGATTCGGTATTACCATATCATTTAGGAAGCATCATTTTAACCATTTGCGTCTTAATTTTCGCCTTCTCGACCCTATTTACTTATTCATTTTACGGTTATAGCTGTTTAAGTTATTTAACCAATTCAAAAACGGGTAAATATTACAATCATTTTTACATTTTTGTCATAGTAGTTGCCTCGGTTATAAAGTTAGATTTTGTAATTAATTTAATGGATAGCGCCTATGCTTTAATGGCGATACCAACGGTAATTTCAACGCTTTTATTAGCGCCAAAAGTTAAAAAAGCAGCTAGTATTTATTTTGATAAATTAAAATCAGGTGCTTTTGATTAAGTGTATTTTCTTGATTATTTTTTAAAATTTCACCCAAAAATACCAATCATAATTTATATATATGATTGGTGTTTTTTTTTGAAGCTATTTCCCGCTTTCCGCACTCGCTTTTTTTTGAAGAAAAATCAAAAAAAGAGCTCAAACAATTGCTTCAATCGGGGCTAGGAATTTGTGCTATTTTTGATTATTTGTATTTTATAATTAAGAGATTGTTTAAATTTCATCTAAAAAAAATATCAGAAGAAACAAGAAATCGCATCGGTCAACCTGAATTTATTTCAGGTTCGCATCCTGATTTGCCTTAATTCTCCTGTTGATGCGATGCTGAAATAAATTCAGCATGACGTTTATCTTTAAAATTTAAACAAGCTCTAAAGTTTCAGTCTCAAAAACCAATCCTTCAAAACCAGTATTCATAAAATTTCGGATATTTTGATGATCGGTTGCTGTTGGGTTTTCTAAAACATCAATAAAATAATATTGTGCAAAACAAGCCAAGGTTTCTTCTTTGCTTAATTGCTCTTTAATAGCAAAAGAAAGCACTTTACACGAACCTAAATTTTGAGTACTCGTATTTTCTAAATCGCCATTTTTAAATGCTGATGGTGTAAAATTGTAGTTTTCTTCAATAACGTTCATCGTATCTGAAAATTGAATGTTTTTAGGCGTATTTTTTAACGTATTTTTAAATTCTTGTAATGTCATAATTATAGATTTTAATTATCATATTGATAAAAAAGAACTACAAAAAAACAGTATCTGAGCTTAAAAAACTAAATAATAGTAATTTTTTACATACTAACAATTATCGTTAGATTTGCATATCTAAAATTCTAGAAATGTACAGAACGCATACTTGTGGCGAATTAACAGCCTCGCATATTAATACTGAAGTAACCCTTTCTGGTTGGGTACAAAAATCACGTGATAAAGGTTTTATGATTTGGGTCGATTTACGAGATCGTTACGGAATTACGCAATTAATTTTTGACGAAGAACGTACTTCTAAAGATTTAATCGAACAGGCAAAAACCTTAGGACGTGAATTTGTAATTCAAGTTACAGGTACTGTTATTGAACGAGAATCTAAAAATAAAAACATCGCTACTGGTGAAATTGAAGTGTTGGTTACTAAATTAGAAATTTTAAACCAAGCAAAAACGCCGCCTTTTACTATTGAAGATAAAACAGATGGTGGTGAAGATATCAGAATGAAATATCGTTATTTAGATATTCGTCGTAATCCTGTAAAAGATAGTTTGATTTTCAGATCAAAAGTATCTATGGAAGTACGTAAATATTTATCTGACCAAGAATTTATAGAAGTTGAAACGCCTTATTTAATCAAGTCAACTCCTGAAGGAGCGCGTGATTTCTTAGTGCCTTCTCGAATGAACGCAGGGCAATTTTATGCCTTACCACAATCGCCTCAAACCTTCAAACAATTATTAATGGTTGGTGGAATGGATAAATACTTTCAAATTGTAAAGTGTTTTAGAGATGAAGATTTACGTGCCGACCGTCAGCCAGAATTTACACAAATTGACTGTGAAATGGCTTTTGTTGAGCAAGAAGATATTTTAAATATTTTTGAAGGATTAACACGTCATTTATTAAAGGAAATCAACAATGTTGAAGTTGATAAATTCCCAAGAATGTTATATGATGACGCAATGCGTTTATACGGAAATGATAAACCAGATATCCGTTTTGGAATGGAGTTTGGCGAATTAAACGAAGTAACACAACATAAAGATTTTGGCGTTTTTAATAGTGCTGAATTAGTGGTTGGTTTCGCTGTTCCTGGAGGAAATAAATTCACAAGAAAAGAAATAGACAATATCATTAAATGGGTAAAACGTCCTCAAGTTGGCGCTTTAGGAATGATTTATGCTCGTGTAAACGAAGATGGAACATTCAAATCTTCTGTCGATAAATTCTATGATCAAGAAGATTTAGCGAAATGGGCAGAAATTACAGGTGCAAAAGCTGGTGATTTAGTGTGTGTTTTATCTGGAGATACCAATAAAGTAAGAGCCCAATTATCGGCTTTAAGAATGGAATTAGCAGAACGTTTAGGTTTAAGAGATCCTAAAGTATTTGCTCCGTTATGGGTTATTGATTTCCCATTATTAGAATTAGACGAAGAAACTGGGCATTATCATGCAATGCATCACCCGTTTACATCGCCTAAACCAGGGCAATTAGAATTGTTAGATACAGATCCTGGAGCAGTTAAAGCAAATGCTTATGATTTAGTGTTAAACGGAAATGAAATCGGTGGAGGTTCTATCAGAATTCATGACAAAGCAACACAAGCGATCATGTTTAAACATTTAGGATTTACCGAAGAAGAAGCAAAAGAGCAGTTTGGTTTCTTAATGGATGCTTTTGAATATGGCGCACCACCACACGGAGGTTTGGCTTTCGGATTAGATAGATTGGTTGCTATTTTAGGCGGACAAGAAACGATTCGTGATTTTATCGCTTTCCCTAAAAATAACTCAGGGCGCGATGTAATGATTGATGCTCCTGCTGCTTTAAATGATGCACAATTATCAGAATTAAGCATTAAATTAGATTTGAAAGAATAAGATTTAATACTCTTTTTTAAATATATTAAAAATCCCGTACTAATTTTAGTACGGGATTTTTTGTTGGATTTTAGATACTCTTCTTTTTTAAAGAACTATTTCAAAACAACCGCTTTTTCAATAAGAACATCAAAAACATAGCCAGCTCCGAAATCTTTATTCAAAATAACAGTTCCTTTTAGCGTAATAATATCACCAATTTTTACGCTTTCATTGCTGGTAACGGTAATATCATATTGCCCATTCCCTGTTGTTCCGTCTTGTAAATGGATGAAATTAACACCCATAATTCCATTATTTACCTTTACAGCTTGTCCTTTGATACTAACTTCTTTATTCTGATACGCTTTTGGATTTTCAAAAAGTTGTGCAATTCGTATTCCATTAGTTGCTTTTTCTATATTAATTTTTGATTTTCCTGTAGTAGCATTTTTCTTAATCGTTTTATTCTTGATATTATTATTGATTTTCTTTTTTTCATCTCGAATACCTTGTGCAAAAATAACACGATCAAAAGTTCGCTTTAAGGTTTTACTTTCAAAATTTCTCATTTCCATTCCACCATCATAATAATAAGTAGCGCCTATTTTTACTTGTTTTCCAGGAACGGCAATCCAATATTGTTTTCCTTCTTCTTTCTCTTTTTCTGAAACTTTCAAGTAAACATAACCTCCAGCATCTATTTTTTCAAGTACAACCACTTGATGTGTATTTGAAGACATTACTTTTTCTTCTGTATTTTTTTCTACAACAACTTTTTCTGTTATAGATTTTGGCGTTATAGCTGTTGTATTTTCTGAGTTTTTACACCCTATTAAAACACTTGTTATTACTAAAAAAATTACGGTAAAATACTTCATTATTGTTGTTTTATTTTAAAGATAAAATTACAGTTTTTCGCTAAAATTAAGCTGATTTTACTAAGAGATTTTTCATTACTTTTATCTTACAGAAAAACCTACAAAATAAATGAACGACAAACTACACCATCAAATTATAGATAATTACGATACCTTAAAATATGCCTTATTAAAAGCACAAACTTTTGATGAATCTCATTTTGGTTTTCCTGAAATTTATTATAAAATAATGGAAACCGATGCGCAAAGAGTCAACGCATTTAAAAAAGCTTTTGAGCTAAATAACAATTTTAAAGATGCTGTTGTTTGTGAAATTGGCGTTGGTACTTTGCCACTAACAAAATTGTATATGCCACACGTTAAAAAGGCGTATTTAATTGAAAACAATCCCGATTTAATCCCTTTTATCAACAAAGAAATTGAAAAATACGATTGGAAAGATAAAGTAGAAGTTATTTATGCCGATGCACTTACCGTCAATTTACCCGAAAAAGTTGACCATATTATTGGTGAATTAATGAGTATTTATTGTGCTAATGAATTTCAAGTGCAAATTTTTCAGCATATGCGTCAGTTTTTAAAATCGGATGGTAAATTATTCCCGAATAGAATTGTGAATTTCGCAAGATTATGCGAGGCTGAAATAGATGAAAATGTACACCATTATCCTGTAATGTTTACAAGGCATCAGCCGATGTTTTTATCGCAACAATTTTTAGCCAATGAAATTGAATTATTAAAAGAGAAAAAAGAAGGTGTACATTTAAGTTTTTCAGTTCCTGCTTTATTTTCGGGAACTATTAATGCTTTGTATTTAGAATCGTATGTAGAAGTTACAGAAGGTGCTAATTTTACAGGAACAGACAGTTTAATGCCTCCTACGGTTTTAAAAACCACCAATACTTTAGAAGTTAAAGCAGGCGATTTAATACACATCGATTTTAGTTTTAAATACGGCGATTCTCTTGATAAAATTAGCTGTATGCTTTCTTAATTTTTTAGTAAATATTATTTATTAAGATACGATTTCAATATCAAAACCAATAATATCTCTAACGCCTTTTTCAGCTAAATTTATCGGCTGAATAGGCGTTACATAATGCCATAAATCAGTTCCGAATTCTTTTTCTTCACCAGTATCTGCTTGAAATGCAAATTCTCCCGCTTCTAAAATCGTATTAAAAATCAGTTGTTTTTTTTCTGAAATAGCTTCAAAAATTTGAGTTTCTCCACCTAAAATATTCGTTCTGTTGATAACCAAGGCAGACACAATATATTTTGCACCATCTTCATGAACACCTTCTGGAGAGTTTTCTCCTTTTATCTGAACATCAGAAATTGTGCGCATAAAATGACTCGTAACTTTTATCTTTTGAGTAGTTGGATGAATTTCACTTATCAAAAGAAATACTTGTTTTAAAAGGCTTTTAAATAATTCATTTTCTACGGATGCTTTTGATGCTTGTTTAAAAACACGTTTCCATACTCTAAAATCAGATACATCTTGTTTAAATGATTTTGCTTCAATACGTTTTATAAGTAAATTATCAATTTGTTTTTCTGCGGATTTTTCTACGGATTTCTCAACTGTAAAAGAAGAAATATTTCGTTGTCTTGTAATTTTAGAAAGGATTAAAAATTCTTTCTTTTGATTTTCTAATAATGTATCAATCCAAGGATTTAAAACACTTTTTGGTAACTTTCCTTCAAAATAATCTTGATGTATTTTTTCTAAAGAAATTCTATCTTCTATAAAAATAGACTTTAAAAATGCCATTTGATTGTTTTTAACCAAATACACATCATCCATTAAATCAGTATCAAAAAAAGGTTTAAAAGATGCTATAAAATCGGCTTTATTGATGGCTAAATCAGTTAACGAACCAATACGAATTGGCGCTTTTATAGTTCGTTTTAATCTTGCAGATATCTCTTTTTCTGTAATCATTTTATAATACTTCTTCGGCTTCTTGAAACATCAAATATTTTTCCACTGTTTTATTTACTGGCGGTATATCTTGTTCAACAATGGTGATTAATAATTCTTTTGTTATGGGAGCAATTGCAATAATTCTGTTTGCTTGATATTCAATTATTTTTTCAAAAAGATTTCTTGCTATACGAGCATTTCCAAAATTTTTATCCTTTTTTTCATAGAGTTTTTCAAAGATAAATAAGAGTTTTTCTTTGGCATCAGCAGCTAAAACAAAATCGTTATTTTTACAAAAAAGCTCAAAAATAGCGACCAATTCTGTCGGTTTATAATGATCAAAAGTAAAATACCTATTAAAACGAGATTGTAACCCTGGGTTTGAATTGATGAAACTTTTCATTTCATCTGGATATCCAGCTACAATAACCACCAATTCTTTTCTGTGGTCTTCCATTTTTTTTAGCAATACTTCAATTGCTTCATTTCCAAAATCTTTTTTAGCATCTTTCGCCAACGCATATGCTTCATCAATAAATAAAACACCATTTAACGAAGCGGTTACAATTTCTTCAACTTTTAAAGCCGTTTGTCCAACATAACCCGCAACCATTCCGCTTCTGTCAGTTTCTATTAAATGTCCTTTTTCTAAGTATCCTAAATGTTTGTATATTTTAGAAATTAAACGTGCTACCGTAGTTTTTCCTGTACCTGGAGGTCCCATAAATACAGAATGCAACGAATTATTTACACTTTTTAATCCTTCGGCTTCTCGTAATTTTTGAACCTTTAAAAAATTCGATAATTCAGCAATTGCACCTTTAATATTATCTAAACCTACCAATTGATTCAATTCCTCTAAAACTTCTTCTAAAGTTTCATTTTCATCAATTTCAACCTCTTTTACGCCTTGTAATTTTTCCTTCGGATGCTGTAATTTATCGTTTATCTTTTTAAGAATTTCTTGTTCTTCTTCAGATACTGTTCCATCTGCTTTTGCAATTAAAGAAGCAATTCGATATAAAAAAGCAGCTGAATTTGAAAAATGTGGATTCTTTAATCGCTTTAAAATTAGCGGTAATAAAAACTCATTTTTGTAGGTATCTCCTAAATCAAAAAGAGTGGCTTCTTTTATAATTTCGATATTTTTATCAAAACTATCCGAAGCAACAAATTCATTTATTCGGGCAATACTCAAACTACTTATAATATCCTTTCCTTGTAATTTTTCAAACAAAAAAGCCAATAAAAACTTAATTCTTAGCGTTGCTACTTTATTTTCTTCACTTGTTAAATTACAAACCTTATTAAATACTTTAATAATATCTTGTAGTATAATGTGTTCGGCGGTAAATTTTACGGCATCATCGGTTTTAGTTACGATGTCATTAATTACTGTTGAAAACCGTTTGTTATTATTTAAATCGTCTGCTAAATTTTGAATTTTATCACCTTCATTTTTTAAAATTTCTAAAAAAGAAGCATCAATATCAAAATTAGTAGCACTACTTTCTTTTTGATTTACAAAGCGTTTAAACTTATCAGTAAAAGAAGCTAAATTTTTCTTTTCTTCATTTACTGATAAACCTAAATCACTCACCAAATTTCTTACTAACGATAAATGTTCTTTATCAAAAAAAAGAAATTCGTCATTTTTTAAAGCCGCAATTTCTAATAAATACGTGTTGCTTTTTGTATGAATATGTTTTGAGGTAATTACAAAATCGAAATTATTGCTATCTTTCTTTGACGAATAAAGCAATAATAAATCTTCATCTTTAATTTTCAGTTTTGAAAAATCCGCAGAAATAGCAATTATTTTTAAAGGATTTACTAATTTCCCTTTAAAGAAATAAGGCGTATCTTTTGAAGATAACTTCTTAAAAAACAGGTCGATTATTTTATACGATTTTGTACTATTCATAGACTATTGATTATTAATTTTCTGAATCTATTGCCATCATTGCATCTTCTACTTGATGTACTAAATGATCAAAATGAGGCAATCTTTTAGTTTCTCTATTTCGTTGAAAAGGCAAATCGACATTAATATGTTTTACAAAATTTGACGGTGCGTGTTTCATGATATAAATATCATCGGCTAAATACACGGCTTCCTGAATATCATGCGTTACAAACAAAATAGTTGGGCTAAATTTCTCCCAAATATTGATTAATAAATCTTGCATTTGTAACCTTGTTTTAACATCTAAAGCTCCGAAAGGCTCATCCATCAATAAAATTTCTGGATTCGACATTAAACTACGTGCAATTGCTATTCTTTGTAATTGTCCTCCTGATAAATTCGGATATTGCGCATACTTTTTTTGATGCCCATCTAAACCTACTAATTGAATCATTTCCATAGCACGTTCATCACGTTCTTTTTTAGAAATCCCTTCAAATTTCAATGCCAAACCAACATTATCTAAAACGGTCATCCAAGGTAAAGAAGAGTATTGCTGAAAAACCATACTCACCCTATTTTCTTTGCTAACAGGTTGCCCTTTTACCAAAACACTTCCTGATGTTGGTTGTTGTAAACCTGCAATATATCTTAATAAAGTAGATTTTCCACAGCCCGACATTCCTAAAATAACGGCAAATTGCCCTTGCATTGGTTTGTCTTCAATTAGCAAATCTAAATTTTGAATAATTTTAGTTTGCCCGTTATTATACGACTGCTCAATATTGCGTAATTCGATAAGATTAGCTGCCTGTTCGTTATCTGTAAATAGTAAACTCATAGTTAACGTTTGTTTTTATTAATGTGTTTGTAAGGAAACAATAGTTTATCTATAATTACAAATAATCGGTCTTGTATTACTCCGATAATAACAATGATTATTAATATTGCAAACGCCTTATCTATTCTACTTTGTCTTTTTGCTGTCCAAATTAATTCACCAATTCCACCGCCTTTATTTAGCATTTCTACAATGGTAATATATGTCCACGAAATAGCAGTTAAAACTCGAATATCATCAATTAATTTTGAAAACACATACGGCATATATACCGATTTTATGGTTTGCCATGGTGTTGCTCCTAAAGTAAAAACAGTGTTTAAATATACTTTTCGAACTTCATCAATACGTTGAACTACAACAGGAATTAAATAAACTATAATACCAAAAGCTAAAAAACTGACTTTCATTTGACTTCCTAAACCGAGCCACATAATAAAAATCCCTGTTACAGCTGTTAGCGGAATAAAACGATATGAATCAATTATTTTGCTAAACAAACCTCTAAAAAGCGGAATTAATCCTAAAAGAAAACCAACAGGAATTGCAATAATAATTGCTAATAAATATCCTAAAAGATTTAATTTAATTGATAAAAAAGTATTTCCAATAACATCATCATCTTTATTTAATTCAGGAAAAGCTTTGATTACTTTTATTGGCGAAGGTAAAATAGGATATACTTTGTTTTTAACTAAACCGTACTGTGTTAGTTTTTCAATACTTTTTGTTTCTAAAAGTGTGTAATTAGCTACTAAAAGTGAATCGCTTTCGTAGTATTTTCTATTTTCTTCGGATAAAGAAATAGGTGAGATCGTGTCGTTTTGGGTGATGATAGTTTTAGATAAAACTTCCGCTAATACAAACCAAAACAAAATAAGAATTACGCTTCCCAAAATGGTTAGCGTAATTTTTTCTTTCGATGTGAGTTCTCCTCGTAACTCAAATAATTTTTTATAGTTCATTAGTCTACAACTAATTCAAAATCGGTTCTTCTATTTTTTGCTTGACAATCTTTATTCTGATTTCTCTCGCAACCAGCAATTGGTTTATCAGGACCATTTCCTAAAATGATAAATCTATTTTTAGGCATATTATGTTGATCGATTAAATAATTAGCAACCGACTGAGCTCTTCGTCTAGAAAGCAAAACATTAGAACTTCTTTTTCCAACATTATCTGTATTTCCTTCAATACGGATGCGTGTATTTGCAAAGGCTTTTGCTATTGGCGTAAATTGTACATCTATTAATTGCTTTGCATTATCGCTTAAAATAAACTGACCAGTTCTAAAACTGATACTTACTTTTTTTGATGATAAAGATGCTTTTTTAGTTAATTTATCATTAGCTACAGAAAATTGTTTTTCTTTTTCTGAAACATGATTTGCACCAGTTAAAGAAGTTGTTTTTGTTACTAAATCTTTTGTAGAAAGTAATCTCCAACTTTTTGCACCTGAAGTATTGTATCCTAAATTTTGATACTTTACTTTCATTTTATTATATAAATTCTCTCCTGTTACACCGTTGTAATTATTATTTAATCCGAAGAAATTTTGATTATCTCCATGGGTCGCTAAACGTACATTATTAATCGCATCATAACAAAAATCTTCTGGTTGCGATAAACCTTCTGCTAAAATTTTAGCGGCTTTCTTTTTATTAGCATCCGAATTATTAAGTTCAGAAGCTCCAATCATCCAACCTTCGTATAATTCTCTTAATTGTTCTTTATTGTTTTCGATAAAATCTTTTTTAGCGACAAAAACATCAGCAATAATATGTGTTGCATTTTTAGTACTTTCTAAAACGCTAGCTCCTGCAACTTTTTTAATACAATCAGCATCATCAGGACTCCAAACAACAGCTGCATCTACAGTTCCACTTTTAAAAGCATCGGCAGCATCAATAGCACTTGGTACTTCTATAATTTTAACATCTTTTACACTGATATCTCCTGCTTCTAGTAACCAAATTAAAAACGAGTGCGATGGTGTCATTGGTGCTACTGCAATTTTCTTCCCTCTTAAATCGCTTACTTTATTAATTCCTCTACGTGCAACAATTGCATCTCCTCCACGACTCCAATCTGCTTGAAAAACAACTTGAGGTTGATATTGCGATAATCCTGCAACTTCGGTAGGAAAAGCATCAATAGTTGCCCACATTAAATCGATATCGCCATTTTTAAAAGCATCACGAGAAGCATCAAAATCATCAATTACTTTAAAATTTACTTTAAATCCGTAATCTTTATAAAATCGAGAATTTGTATTTGCTTTAAACCCTTCATTAAAATATTGTCCACCTGCATAACCTCCCCAAGTAACAACTCCGATATTTAAGACATCTTGATATCCTTCTTTGGTTTCTGAACTATCATTAGCAGTTACTTCATTTATTTTATCTTTAATTTTTGGATCTCTTAATTTATTTAGTAAGAAATAAACACCGCCAATAATTACTGCAACGATTAATATTTTGGATAATGGAGTTAATTTTTGTCCTGCCATAATTTTTATTTTAATATTATTTTTTAATTATAAATATTTAAAAGTTGAATAAATCTGAATATTGATTGTTATGATTTTTAGTTTGCTTGAAAGTTGGTGCATCTAAATCGACACTATGGCTATCGTTTACTAATAAATCTTTTTGATTTCCAAGGATTAAAGAAACACCTTCTTTTTCCCATTTATCTAATAATTCTAAACCTTCTTCTTCAAAAATTCCGTTTTGTAAATCGATAGAATCCATAAAACCGTTTGACATTTCCATAAAACGTTCCATTTCACCAATTTTCATGCTCACATCATCAGCAATTGCTTCTAAAGCTCTATCGAACATTTCTTTTTTATCGTTGTTACCTGAAATAATATTCATTGCCGATTTCATAGCGGAATGACTCGCACGTATTGCTTTACGTTCTTGTTCTTTGACCAGTACTTGGTCTTCAATATCTTCTACTAAAATTTCAGAATTTTCATACATTTTTGTTAATACTCTGTATAAAATTTCCATTTTTCTGTACAACTCATCTAGCTTTAAATTAGATTCTCTTAATCTCCCTGCTTTACGAGATTTCAGAATCATAATTCCTTTTTTATCTTTCTCTTTTGCCGCACTTGCAAGCTTTAAATTGTTATTGATATTCTTTTTATTCTCATTCATTATTTGCTGTAGCCTTCTCATTTGACCTTTTAAAACAGCAATTTGTTTGTTCATTTTCTTTAAGTTATCTTTTAAATCATCAATATAACTTTTTAAAATTCCTATCGGATCAATCAAAATAAACAAACCTGTAATCCATCGCATAAACGATTTGTACATGTAAAAAATAAGGTTACGCATTTTAGGATCTAAAATCATATAAATTAACGCTCCTAAACCTGCTAAAAGTAATCCTAAATGTAAGGTGTTTTCAACAATATTAATAAGATAAGGCAATGCTTTGTATAAAAAATACATACTCCCTCCTGCTAATAAAGCTGTAAAAAACATTCCTGTTTTTCCTTCTGGTTTTTCCCAAAAAGATTTGGGTGTAAAATTTTCCATTCTTTTATTTTATGTATTCTTTTATTTTTTGAGCATCTTGCTCTATTTGTGTTCTTAAATGCAAATAAGAAATTTTAAAATCATTTTGAGTTTTAGTAATCTTATGACTACTATCAGCTATCAATTTTTTTAATTCTTCTATTTGATTTTGATGCGTTGTAATTTCGTTTGTTAACTGCTTTATTTTTGCTGATTTTTCGTTAACAACCGCTTCAAACTGGGTAATTTCCTTTTGTTTATTTCCTACTTTAGCGACCAATTGCCCTTCAAAAGCTTTTGTAAAAGTTTTATTTTCAGTATCTAAAACGCCTATATAATGTTTTATAGTTTCTAATAAAGTCTCTAAAGTTGCGCCCATTGTAGAAGCTGCCGCATAGGTTGAACGGTATTTTGTAGCCTCGTCCATTGGAATTTTATCTAAAGCTTTTAAGGCTTTTTTAAACTCTAAATAATCAAAACCATCTAAATTATTGTTTTCAATTGCAGCTAATAATTTTTCTACAATAGCATTATCAACACTACCAGTAGCATTAAAATTTATAGGTGCTGATTTATTTATAGTACTTACTTTTTCCGCTGATGTTTTTGGTATTTCTTTTGAAACTACCTCCTTTTTCTTCTCTTCTTTACTTTCATCTTCAGTAAAAAATAGCGATTTTAAATTTTTTAACATAGTTACTCTAGTTTTAACAAATTTAAAAAAATTAACCAACTAAAAAGCCTTTATGTTCCTTGATTACTTTACCAACTTATTCCATCCTAATTTTAAAACTACTAATAAGACTAAAAATATAGCTATAAGCTGTGTAAAACTACCAATAAAGAAAACTCCTATAATTGCTTTTTGAATAAAATATGTAATTAAAAAGGTGATAAATAAGATGATAAACAGCCCTGATAATTTATCAAAACCAGGGATTTCTTTTAAAGGAAGTGTTTTTTTGATAATTAAAAACAATAATATCATGGCTATTATCGGTAAATAATACGTAACTAATTGAAGTTGCATTAAATTTTTACGCAAAAAGAAAAAGTTATAAACAACTAAAATAATACTTAAAAGACCTGGTATCGCTATAGCGTATATTAAAACGCTATACACATATAAAATTGGCGATTTAGGACGAATCATATTTGAAAATAAAAGTCCTATTAATATTATTACAAACAACAATATATAATAATTAAGAATATTACCCGAATTGGTGGTAAGTATGTTTATAAGATCGTATACCGTCATGTTTTTTCTTCTTTTATAGCTGACTTACAAATTTAGAAGAATAATAGTATTGATTCAGTTTTTATCTAAAAAATATCAGAAAACGAATAATAAGAGTCTTTATATGCGTGTTTTTTCCTTTTGATGACATCAAAAATTGGTGTAATTATAAAGGTTTACATTTGATGTGAAATTCAAAATGATACGCTATGGAATTTTTATACTTTATAATACCCTTACTCTGTTTTTATTTTATCAATAAAAATATCAACAAAAAATTTGAAGAACTCAATAAAACAATTACAGATTTACAAAAAGAAATTTTTTCAAAAAATACGGTTGTAGCTAATAAAAATATAGCATCCGAAGAAGAAAAAATCATAATTCCTAAAGTAACTAAAACAGTAAATCCAATAATTCCTACTCCTAAAAAAGAGGAAATTATAATATCTTCTGTTACTAATTCTTTAAAAACAAAACCTATTTTAGAGGATAAAAAAATAATAGAAAAACCAATTAAAGAGAAAATAAAATCAATTCCTAAAAAATCATTTTTTGAAAGATTTAAAGAGAAAAATCCTGATTTAGAAAAGTTCATCGGTGAAAATCTGATTAATAAACTTGGAATCTTAATTTTAGTCTTAGGAATTAGTTTTTTCGTGAAATATGCCATCGATAAAGATTGGATAAACGAACCTGCAAGAGTTGGAATTGGTGTTTTATGTGGTTCATTAATTATGGCAATTGCACATAAATTAAAGAAAAATTACACCTCTTTTAGTTCTGTTTTAGTTGCGGGAGCTATTAGTATTTTTTACTTTACTATTTATATTGCTTTTCATGAATATCAGTTATTTAGTCAAACTGTAGCTTTTGCTATTATGACGGTAATAACCATTTTTAGTACGCTTGTTGCGGTTTCTTATAATCGACAAGAACTCGCTGTTTTATCCTTAATTGGTGGATTTTCAGCTCCATTTATGGTAAGTACGGGAGAAGGTAATTATGTCGTGTTATTTACTTACATTGCTATTTTAAACATCGGAATATTAGGAATTTCTTATTTTAAAAAATGGCGAATTTCAACAATATTATCTTTTATATTTACAACAATATTATTCGGAAGTTGGTGTGGTTTAAAAATAGGTAGCAATACATTTTCACACACAGGAGCTTTAACTTTTGCAACCTTATTCTATTTTATATTTAGTATTACAATTGTTTTGAATAACCTTAGAAATAAAGGTGTTTTTTCTACGATAGAATATTTTATTTTAGTAGCAAATACCTTTGTGTTTTTCGGATTAGGAATGTTAATTTTAAATGATTTAGAATCAAATTTAACAGGATTATTCACCTTATTATTGGCACTTTATAACATTGCTTACGCTACTGTTTTATATAAAAAATTCGGATTAGATAAAAACGCTATTTATCTATTAATCGGACTTGCTTTAACTTTTGTTACGTTAACAATTCCAATTCAATTTGAAGGTAATATTATTACTCTTTTTTGGGCTTCGGAAGCTGTTTTATTATTTTGGTTATCTCAAAAATCAAAAATAAACACCTTTAAAATTGGTGGATTTATAATACAAGTTTTAACACTTATCAGTTTATTTTTAGATTGGGATAAATACAGCTTTACAAAAGATTTAAACGTCATTTTAAATCCGTTATTTATTGCAGGTTTAGTAGTTAGTTGTTCGTTATTTTTAACGTATTGGTTATTAAAAAAAGAGAAAGAAGTCGTTATAAAATACTTTTCTATAAATATTAATTCTTATCGAAATATCCTTTTAATAATTACAATTTTAATAACCTATTTTACGGGTATTTTAGAAGTAAATTATCAAGCTTATCAGTTTTTAAAGAACACTTTTTCTGCATTCTCTTTTCCTGTAACATATCATTTTATATTTATTACGATCGTATTATATATCGCACCAATATTAAAAAATAAAAATATTTCAAAAGGAATTTTGATTGTAGGTCTTATTTCAACAGTACTTTATATTATTAATTTTTACAAATTACCAGCAAACGAATTAATTGAAAACTTCGTAGAAAACACTGATACAAACTATGCTTTTTACTTTCATTACATTATTTTAAGTTGTTTAATTTATTTTGGATATCAACTATATAGTGCATCCGATTTATTATTTAAGATAAAACCAAAACAACGTAAATGGTTGCCTTGGATATTTACTTTTGCCATTGTATATATTTTAAGTAATGAAATAATGATACATGGTTTACATCTTTCAAATTCTGTTGATACAGTAGCTTTATCTGAAAAATTCCCTGAATCAGAAAATGATTTTTACGCTAAAAGTAATTTTGTACACAGCCAAATATCAGCGACAAAAACACAAATTATTAAAATAGGATATCCAATACTTTGGGGAGTTTTTTCTTTTATATTTTTAATTATTGGGATAAAAAAACAATGGAAAAATTTACGAGTAATAGCACTTTCTTTACTTGGATTCACTATTTTGAAACTTTTTATCTACGATATTAAAAATGTTTCAGAAACAGGAAAAATTATTGCTTTTATATTATTAGGAGTTTTAATATTGATAATTTCTTTTGTGTATCAAAAATTAAAAAAATTAGTTGTTGATGAAACCACCGAAAATAAAAATACAGATGATGAAATATAGTTTATTAATTACCTTTTTTGTTTCTCTTACTACTTTTGCTCAAAATTATACAGGTAGTATTAATTCGATAAATGAAAACGGGTTACATAAAATAATGCTACCAATAAAAGTTAGAGCTGTTAGCAATGAAAATTACAATTTTTTACGAATTAAAGATTCATTAAAAAAGGATATTCCGTATGTTTTAATTTATAATAATGATAAAAAATTCTCAACTTTTGAGCAACTTAAAATAGCATCAAAAAATGTTATTAAAGATTCTGTAACTTCAATTGTAATAGAAAATAAATCCGCAGAAAAAATAGCTAGTATTACACTTAAAATCGCCAATACAAAAATCAGAAAAAGCTATAATGTCTACGGAAGTGACAATGGTTCTGAATGGTTTGGATTAATTTCTAATCGTATTTTATCGCCTAAAAACGCACCTAAAAAAACAGCTTCAGGAAAAATATTTTTAGAGCAAACTATTAATTTTCCTTTAAATACCTATCCTTTTTTACGCATTAATTTTGATGATAAAAACTCCTTACCCATAAATATTTTGGAAGCTGGAGTTTATAAAAGTGAAATTTTTACTCAAAATGCTATTCAGATAAATCAATACAAACAAAAAGCTATTTCTACCGAAAAAAAGAAAAAGGTTACACAACTTAAATTTACGGCTGAAAATTCACATAAAATAAATAGTATTTCTTTTAAAATTGATTCCGATTTTTTTCTAAGAAATGCTAAAATTCTTGTAAAAAGAGAACGAAAAATTAAAAAACGTGTAGAAACTTATACAGAAACTATCGCTTCTTTTCAGTTAAATTCTAAAAATAAAAACTCATTTACTTTTAATAATTTAAATGAAAAAGAGTTTATTATCGAGATTCAAAATAAAGATAATCCTGATTTAGCAATAGAAAATATTCAGTTATTTCAGAAGCCAATTTATTTAATTGCTAATTTAAAGAAAGCAAATAATTACAACATAATAGTTGATGCTACCTTAACAAAACCGTCCTACGATTTAGGAAATTTCATTTCATCGACAACAAAAAACATAGCAGAAACAAGTATTACATCATTTTCTAAAAACAAAAGTAAAACCGTATTTCCTAAAAACACCCCTTTTTGGCAAACCACTATTTTTATGTGGATTTGTATTGTATTAAGTGGTGGTTTTATTATTTATGTTGCTTTTTCTTTAATAAAAGATATTGGTAATCAAGAAAATAATTAACTTTTTAAGACTTTACCTTTAAAATAACAACTTAAAAACAATTAAAACTCTACGTTAATAAAACACGTTATTGTTGATGATTTCAAGTACTTTTGCTGTAGCTATTTGCCTCTTACAAAATGAAATTCCCGAAATTTAAAAAAGCGTTTACCAAATTTTTAATTTGGCGCACCAAGAATATTTCTCAACGTCAATTTATTTATATTTTAACCATTCTTATTGGTTTTTTATCAGGTATTGGCGCTATTGTTTTAAAAAACTTAACACATTTTTTTCAACATTTATTAGAAGGAAATTTAGTGCGGTATTACCACCATGCGTTTTACTTTGTTTTTCCTATTATCGGTCTTGGAATTGTGTATTTAACCATTAAATATATTATCAGAAATAAGGTTAGCCACGGTATTCCATCTACACTTTTTGCAATTTCTAAACGCAAAGGAATTATGAAACGATATCAAATGATTGGTTCTGTTTTAACAGCCCCAATTACCGTTGGTTTTGGAGGTTCGGTAGGGCTTGAAGGACCAACCGTAGCAACAGCTGCGGCTATTAGTTCTAATATTTCTCGATGGCTTCATTTAAATCAAACAACCCGAACTTTATTAATTGGCTGTGCAGCAGCAGGTGCAATGTCTGCTATTTTTAAAGCACCAATTGCCGCCATTATTTTTGCCATTGAAGTTTTCAGTTTAGACTTAACAATCGCTTCGATGTTGCCTTTATTGTTAGCCTCTATTTCGGCAATTATAACCTCTTATTTCTTTTTAGGATCAGATGTATTACTTCCTTTTAAAATCGAAGATATTTTCACTATAAATGACGTTCCTTTTTTTATTTTCTTAGGAATTGTAACAGGCGTAACTTCCATTTATTTCACTGAAGTTTATGACCGTATTCATAATTTTTTTGACAAAATAGATTCTCCAATAAAAAGGTTTTTAATTGGAGGAATTGGGCTTGGAATTTTACTTTATTTTATTCCGCCATTATACGGAGAAGGTTTTGATACCATCAATAATTTAATCAACGGAAACCCAGAAAAGGCATTGCAAAACAATTTTATAAACCTAGACTTAACAAATGTTTGGATCGTTATATTATTGCTTTTAGGGTTGGTGTTTTTTAAAGTTATTGCCAGCGCATTAACTTTTGGTGCAGGAGGTGTTGGTGGTATTTTTGCGCCCTCCTTATTTATGGGAAGTATTGTAGGAAATGTGGTTGCTAAAACAATTAATAGCAGCGGTTTTTTTAACAATGCTGTTTCTGAAAGTAATTTTACATTGGTCGGAATGACGGGTTTAATGGCAGGTGTTTTACACGCTCCGCTTACCGCTATTTTTTTAATTGCTGAAGTAACAGGCGGTTACGAACTCTTTATTCCATTAATGATAACAGCAGCAATTTCTTATTCAATTACCAAATATGTCCATCCGCATTCGGTGTACGCAATGGAATTAGGCAGAAAAGGGGAATTAATTACTCATAATAAAGACCACGCCGTTTTAACGCTAATGGATATGGATACTGTTATTGAAAAAAACTTTGTTACCCTGCATCCTGAAATGAGTTTAGGAGCTATTGTTCATAAAGCTGTTGTAAAATCTAACCGAAATATTTTCCCTGTAATTAGCGAAGAAAACAACAAATTATTAGGCATTATTTTAGTAGATGATATAAGACCAATTATGTTTGATCAAACGCTTTACGATGCTGTTTTTGCCAGAGAATTAATGCACAACCCTCCAGCAGTTATTAACATCGAAAAAGATAAAATGACCGATATTATGCAAAAATTTCAAAAAAGTGGCGCTTGGAATTTACCTGTTATAAAAGAAGATAAATATTATGGTTTTATCTCGAAATCAAAATTATTAACCGTTTATCGAAATAAATTAATTGAAGTAACAGCTTAAAAAAATAACCAAGGTAATTTCAACAATATTTCCCTAAATATAATTCAGTTTTATTGCTGATAAAATTACCTTGGCGACTCTTTGTTTCTATTTCATCCTTTATAAATATACCTGAATTGTTAAAGAAATCATGGTGAAAATTGTTAAAATAATAACCAAAGGAAGTGCAAATTTCAGCCATCTATCATAACCAACTTTTACAATTGCCAAAGAAGCTAAAATTAATCCTGTTGGGTTGATAAACGAAAATAACCCCATTCCGTATAAATAAGTATTGACAATAATTTCACGTCCAATACCAACCGTATCGGCTAGTGGCGACATTATCGGCATGGTTAAAACCGCCATTCCTGACGAACTTGGAATAAAAAATGATAAGCCCGAATAAATAAACAATAACACGTTTGCAAAAATTCCTTTTGGCATTCCTGTAGTAAATTCACTAGCATTTTGTAAAATAGTATCGCTAATTAATCCTTGTTCCATCAATATTGAAACCCCTCGTGCGATTCCAATAATAAACGCAACACCCAACAAATCATTTGCGCCTTTTATAAAGGTTGTTACAAAATTTTCCTCCTTCATTTTGGCTAAAAAACCAATAAGGATTGCCCCTACTAAAAAGACCACAGTCATTTCTTCAAACCACCATTCTAAACGAGAAACTCCGTAAATCATTACTACAAAACAAAGCGTAAAAACAGTTAATATAATACGCAATCTTCCTGTTAAAACATGGGTATCAGAAGTACTACTTCCAAAGATATTTTCAATCATTTCTTTTTGATCGTAAATAATTGATTTTGTAGGATCTTTTTGAACTTTATTGGCATAACGTAAAATATAAATAACACAAATAACAATTCCACAAACCAGCATTAATAACCTTCCTGTAAAACCTGTTGTCCAGTTAATTCCTGCTGCATCCGAAGCAATAATAACACTAAACGGGTTTACTGTTGAACACATAGTTCCAATAGACGAACCTATATAAACACAGGCTAAAGCAACAATAGCATCGTATCTTGCCGCCAAAAATATAGGAATTAAAATCGGGTAAAAAGCAATGGTTTCTTCTGCCAATCCGAAGGTAGTTCCACCCGCGGCTATTAAACTTGTTACCACAAAAATCAACCAATATTCTTTCCCTTTTAATTTTTTTGCCAGCCATGCAATTCCTGCATCAAAAGCACCCGTAAAATTCATAATTCCGATAACACCTCCTAAAATTAACACAAACAAAATAATGTCTGACGATTGGGTAATTCCTCTTATTGGCGATTTAAAAAAAGCCAAAACTCCTTGAGGTTGCGCAGGTAATTCGGTGTAAGTTCCTGGCACACTAATCGGTTTAGAAATATCGCCTTTTGTAAATTTTTCTAAAGGAATTTTAATCCCTAATTCCGCTAATGATTCTTGGGTTGCAGGAAGTGTTTTTTGCTCTTCTAAATGTGAATATGTAAACGAATTACTACTTTTTTGATACTGCAAAGTATCAAATTTACCCGCAGGAATAAACCAAGTTAAAAGTGCCACCAAACCAGCTATTAATAACAAAATAGTATGTGGTGTCGGAAATTTAATATTTTTCAAAATGTAAAATTTTTTTTTTGATAAAAGTAAAACAAATTCAAGACACAGACAGCCCTTGATTAAATAAATAATTATAGAACAAAAACTATAAAAAAGGTTTTTTCAAAAAGTAAAACAAAAATTAAATTTCGCTTAAAAAACATACCTTTACATTTACATTTTATCTTAAAAAATTTTCATGGAAAACTCATTTAACAACAAAATTCGCGTAGGGCAATTATCAGCAACAGACCGCGTTTCTTTTTACAAAAAAACATACGCACACGTTGGTTTAGGCGTATTATTATTTATCTTTTTTGAATATTTATTATTGCAAAACGCCAGCATTGTCGAATTTGCATTATCAATGACACAAGGCTACAAGTGGCTGTTATTGCTCGGTGGTTTTATGCTAATAACCAATTATGCCGAAAGCACCGCCTTAAAAACAACTGACAAAAACTTACAATATTTAGCCTATTCCGGCTATGTATTTGCCGAAGCATTTATCTTTATTCCGTTAATTTACATGGCAATTTCATACACCAATAATTTTGAAATTATCAAGCAAGCAGGAATTGTAACCCTAGGATTATTTGCAGGAATTTCATCAATTGTATTTATCACCAAAAAAGATTTCTCCTTTATAAAAGCAGGTTTAAGCATTGGTTTTTTCATTGCCATTGCCTTATTAATTGCAGGAACATTATTTGGTTTTAACCTTGGTTTATGGTTTTCTGTAGGAATGTGCGTACTAGCTGCGGGGTCTATTTTATACCAAACCTCAAACCTTGTTCACAAATTTTCTACTGATGACTATATCCCTGCCGCCATCGGATTATTTGCTTCTTTAATGCTGTTATTTTGGTATGTTTTACAAATTTTTATGTCGAGAGATTAAAAGAACTATAAAAATTATTTGAAGCTATTTCCCGCTTTCCGCACTCGCTTTTTTTTGAAGAAAAATCAAAAAAAGAGCTCAAACAATTGCTTCAATCGGGGCTAGGAATTTCTGCTTCATTTTATATCTAGATAATATATAATAAAAAACACCTCACAGAATTTAAAAATCTGTGAGGTGTTTTAATATATAAAACTCAATTATTAAAAAAAAGAAATTAACTCAACATCATTTTGGCTCTTTTTACAGAAGCTACTAAAACGTCGATTTCTTGTTTTGTATTATAAAAAGCAAACGATGCTCGAACCGTTCCAGGGATTCCGTAAAAATTCATAATCGGTTGCGCACAATGATGCCCAGTACGAACGGCAACGCCTAATTTATCTAAAATTGCCCCTACATCATACGGATGAATTCCTTCTAAATTAAAAGAAATTACAGCAACTTTATCGCTTGTTCCGTAAATTTTTAAGCCTTCAATTTTTTCTAATTCTTGTGTTCCGTAGGCTAATAATTCGTTTTCTTGTTTGGCGATATTTTCAAAACCTATTGAATTTAAGTAATCTATTGCCGCTCCAAAAGCAATTCCACCGCAAATATTTGGCGTTCCTGCTTCAAATTTATGAGGCAATCCTGCGTAGGTTGTTTTTTCAAAAGTTACAGTTTCAATCATTTCGCCACCTCCTTGATAAGGCGGTAATAATTTTAACAATTCCTCTTTTCCGTACAATACACCAACCCCTGTAGGTCCACACATTTTATGTGCCGATGCTACATAAAAATCAGCATCTAAGGCTTGTACATCTGGTTTTATATGCGGTACTGCTTGCGCTCCATCAATTAAAACATAGGCACCGAATTTATGTGCAGCATGAATAATTTCTTTAATCGGATTGATAATTCCTAAGGCATTTGAAACATGATTACAAAACACTAATTTAGTGTTTGCATTTAATAATTCATGATATATATCCATGCGTAAAGAACCATCTTGGTTCATCGGAATTACCTTTAAAATAGCCCCCGTTTTTTCACAAAGCATCTGCCAAGGAACAATATTTGAATGATGCTCTAAAGACGATACAATTACCTCATCTCCTGCTTTTAAAATAGCTGAAAAACCCGAAGCAACCACATTAATACTATGCGTTGTTCCTGCGGTTAAAATAATTTCATACGAATGTTTAGCGTTAAAATGTTGTTGCACTTTTAAACGCGCTTCTTCATATTTATCGGTAGCTTCTTGGCTTAACGTATGCACGCCTCGATGAATATTTGCATTGTAATTTGAATAATAATCAACAATAGCATCAATAACAATTTGTGGCGTTTGAGAAGTTGCTCCGTTATCAAAATATACTAATTTTTTTCCGTGAACCTCGCGGTTAAGAATCGGGAAATCAGCTCTAATTTTATCTACAATAAACATAAAAAATAATATTTGTAACAAAGGTAGCAGTTGTATTTCAATTACAAACATCAATCAATTAAATTCTTACATTTGTTAAAACTGTTTTTTATGAAAAATTTAAAGAAAATCGTGTTATTCATCACTTTTTTTAGTGTTTTAGCACTTGGCGTTCTTGTTTATTTAAATTATCCGAAGTTAAACATACTAGCAGGATATTCGGCTAAAAACACCGCTTCCTCCGTTTTTTTGGCGGGTAGAAGTTTAGAATTTACCGATAAAAACGACAATAATTTTTCGCCAATAAATTTAACTTCGGATGAAATAAATATCGAGGAAAAATCGGCAACAGGTTCCGTTTTTGGTTTATTAACCCGAAAAGCCGTTTATCGTGAAGGTTTAGGCGCTGTTTTAATTAATGATGATTATGATATCACTAAAAAAACACCCATTCCAAAACGTAGTAAACCCGATAATACTACGCCTTTTCCGTACGGAAATGCCAATCAGAAAGACAGCATTTTTAAGAATATCAACTATAAAAAAATAGCTAAGATTATTGACACTCTTTTTGATGCAAAAAACAAAACACGATCGATTTTAGTAATTTATAAAGATCAAATTATTGCCGAAAAATATGCCGATGGTTTTGATAAAAACTCCAAACAATTAGGTTGGTCGATGACTAAAAGCATTGTCAGTACGATTGTTGGAATTATGCAATGTCAAGGCAAAATAAATATAAATGCTGCTAATTTATTTGAAGAATGGCAAAACGATGAACGTAAAAACATTGCGCTTCATAATTTATTACAGATGAATTCAGGCTTGGCTTGGAAAGAAGATTACAACAGCATTTGCGATGCTACAAAAATGCTTTTTCTAGAAAATGACATGACTAAAACACAATTAAAAAAGCCTTTAACATCAAAACCAAACGAAAATTGGAATTATTCATCAGGAACAACCAATTTAATTTCGGGGCTTATCCGCAGTAAATTTAGCACACATCAAGCATATTTAGAGTATTGGTACAGCGCTTTAATTGATAAAATCGGCATGAATTCAATGCTTATCGAAACTGATGCAAATGGTAGCTTTGTAGGTTCATCTTACGGCTGGGCAACCACTAGAGATTGGGCAAAACTCGGGCTTTTATACTTACATAATGGTCAGTGGAATGGCAAACATCTTTTTGATAAAGATTGGGTAGAGTACGCCACTACGCCTACCCCAACTTCCGATAAGCAATACGGTGCGCAAATTTGGTTAAATGCAGGCGGGAAATATGCTGATGTTCCTAAAAATATGTATTCTTTTAATGGGTATAAAGGACAGAATGTGTTTATTTTGCCCACTGAAAATTTGGTCATCGTTCGTACAGGATTGACCAAAAATGCCGATATGAATCTATTTTTAAAAGAAATAATAGCTTCAATTAAAAAATAACTAAAATAAATTAAAAAATAAATATGAACCCTTATTATTACGTACTTTCCATAAACGGATTTTTATTCTTATTCAGTATTATCTTTTATTTTTTCCCACCTAAAAAGATAAATTTAATCTACGGATACCGAACCAATAAAACCATCAAAAATGATACAATTTGGCAATTTGCCAATAGCTTTTTTACCAAACAATTTTTAATATATTCGAGTATTTCATTGGTGGCATCGTTAATTTTTGTTTCTTTAAATAAAACCATCAGCTGGCAACCTATGGCGATTATGTTATTGTCGTTAGCGGTATCGGTAATTAAAACAGAGCAAGAAATTAGCAAGAATTTTGATGACGAAGGAAATAAATTGAAGTAGCTTATAAAAAAACTGTTTTTATCTTTGGATAAAGTTATCTATTTAGCTAACTTTGTTTTAAATCAAAAGACTATTATAATTGAGTAATTTTAACAGAGAAATAGTATTTTATGAAAGTCACTTTATAGATTTTTACAAGAAACAATCACTTATTGTTAGAAAGAAAATTGACTGGACACTTTTAATATTAAAACAGACAAAAATTGTTCCCGAAAAATTCTTTAAACACCTAACCAATACCAATGGAATTTGGGAAGTGAGAGTTTCAGCAGGAAATGGAATATTTAGAATTTTCTGTTTTTTTGATAATGGAAATCTAATTGTTTTATTAAGTGGTTTTCAGAAAAAAACACAAAAAACACCCAAAAAAGAAATCAAAAGAGCAGAAAGACTTAAAGACCAATATTATGACAACAAATAAAAAAATAACCTCATTTGACGACCACTTAAACCAACAATATGGAAATCTTGGAACAGGAACTAGAGAAGTATTTGAAGAAGAATTTGAAACTTTTAAAATTGGCGTTTTAATACAAGAAGCTAGAAAAAAACAACACCTTACCCAGCAACAACTAGCGGAAAAAGTAGGAACAACAAAAAGTTATATTTCTAGAATAGAAAATAATGCTAGTGATATTAGGCTTTCAACATTAATGAGAATAATTCGAGAAGGATTAGGTGGAAGCTTAAAATTATCACTAGATATTTAAAATAAATAATGCTGTTTTTAAACGTCCTTTCTAATAAATAAAAAAGGACGTTTAAATTAGCTAAACTCACATTACTTATACTCCTCTTTTAACAAGATAACATCATCTATAATTTTTTGCATATTTTCTTCTTTTGTGCCGTCATACATGCCTCGAATTTGTCCTTTTTTATCGATTAAAACAAAGTTTTCGGTATGTACAAAATCTTGTTCTCCGCCATCGCCTTCATCTAAAACAGCAAAATAATGCTTACGGGCTAAGTCATAAATATGCTTTTTATCGCCAGTAGTTACATTCCATTTTCCATCGATAACACCTTTTGCATCAGCATATTTTCGTAATTGCGGAACGCTATCCATTACAGGGGTTACCGAATGCGATAAGAACATAATGTCGTCATCATTTTTAAAATTCTCTTGCAATTCACTCATATTATATGCCATCAAAAGACAAATTGTTTGGCATCGGGTAAAAAAGAAATCAGCGATATAAATTTTATCTTTATAATTGGCATTGGTAATTATTTCACCATTTTGATTGATGAGTTTAAAAGCGCCAATCTTATGATTTTTTGATTTTGAACGCACTGATGTATCTACCAATCGAGGGTTGATATCCGCAGGATTGTAAACAGGCAATCTATCCTCTACTTTTACCAAATGATAAAAAACAGGAACACCTATCAAAGAAAAAACAAGTAAAAAAAGCAGGGTACTTTTTGATTTTTTAAAGAATTTTAAGTCCATTGTAATTGAATTTTCAATCAAATTCAAATCAAATTTAAATTGAATTCCACTGATTTTAAACAAAAATACGACTAAAAACAAGGTTTTTATAGCTTCTACATCAAAATTTTGTTAAAACAAAACCGCATCGATACCACAAACTTTTACAACCGTATTGAAAAACGTACATTTGTCCAATTTTTAAATTTAGATACACACCTTTATGGAAATTTTAATAAAAGCAGTACAATTTATTTTGAGTTTATCACTCTTAATTGTTTTACATGAATTAGGACATTTTATTCCTGCCAAAATATTTAAAACCAAAGTTGAAAAATTCTATTTATTTTTTGATTATAAGTTTTCTATCTTCAAAAAGAAAATAGGCGATACTGTTTATGGAATCGGCTGGATTCCACTTGGAGGCTACGTAAAAATAGCGGGTATGATTGACGAAAGTATGGATACCGAGCAAATGAGCAAACCTGCACAACCTTGGGAATTTCGGTCAAAACCAGCATGGCAACGTTTAATTATTATGTTAGGTGGAGTTACGGTAAACTTTATTTTAGGGATTGTAATTTACATTTGTTTGATGTATGCTTATGGTGAAAAATTTTTACCAAACGAAAATCTTAAAGATGGTGTTTGGGTACAAAGTCAATTAGGAAAAGATTTAGGTTTACAAACTGGTGATAAAATCCTGACTATTGATGGAGAAACTATTCAAAAATTTAAAGACCTTCCGCTAGAATTTATCAACGGAAATAACTACACGATTAACAGAAATGGAACTATTCTTGAGAAAGAAATTCCTACCGATTTTATTTCAAAATTAATGGACAGGGATAAAAATGCAGGAAGTTTTATCAATATTCGATTGCCACTGATAATTGCTCAAATCGCCAAAGATTCACCAAATATTAATAGCGGTTTACAAGCTAAAGATATTGTTATCGCAATAAACGGCGTTACAATAAGGTATTTTGATGAAGCTCAAATCGAATTAGAAAAAAATAAAGGACAAGCAATTGATATCATCGTAAAAAGAGGTACTGAAAATGTAACGATTCCTGTGAGAATTAGCGAAAAAGGAAAGCTAGGCGTAAGTTTAGGACAAGTATCCGTTAAAGATTTAGAGAAATTAGGCTATTATCAATTGGCAGAAAAAAACTATTCGATTGGCGAAGCAATTCCTGCAGGAACTGTAAAAGCATGGACAACCGTTACAAGTTATGTAAAGCAATTGAAGAAGATTTTTAATCCAAGTACAGGAGCTTACAAAGGTTTGGGTGGTTTTATTTCAATCGGAAGTATTTTTCCTGCCGAATTTAGCTGGGAAGTTTTTTGGAATATCACTGCTTTCTTATCAATTATGTTAGGAGTTATGAACTTATTGCCAATTCCAGCTTTGGATGGAGGTCATGTCGTGTTCACTTTATGGGAAATGATTACGGGTAAAAAACCTGGAGATAAATTCTTAGAATACGCACAACTAGTTGGTTTTGTTTTACTGATAACATTATTGTTATTTGCCAACGGTAATGATATTTTTAGGACATTTTTTAAGTAAAATAGAATTCATAAAACACAAATAATAATACAAAAAAAGCATCGTAAAATTTACGATGCTTTTTTTTATGAATTTTAGAGAATCTTATTTAAACAAACTACTTATTTAAGTTTTCGGAAGCACGTTTTTCTAATTCAGCCTGAAATTCTTCCATTACTGGTTTTACGGTACTTTCAGGAATTTCATCAACTTTGATGTATAATAAACCATCAATGGCATTATTAAATTTTGGATCAACATTAAAAGCGACTAAACGTGCATTTTGCTTTACATATTTTTTGATAAGTACAGGCATACGTAAGGCTCCTGGTTCAATTTCGTCAATAATTTTATCAAATTTTTGCATATCGGCTTTTGTGGCATCGAATACAAAATCTTTATCGGCATCTTTTAGTTTGACTTTAAATTCTTTCTTTGGATAAATATATTGTGCTACATACGGATCATAATAATGAGATTTCATAAATTCAATCATTAACGACTTGGAAAATGCCGAAAATTGATTGCTAATACTCACACCTCCCATTAAATATTTATATTCAGGATATCGTAATGTTACGTGTACAATTCCTTTCCAAAGCAAGAATAATGGCATTGGTTTTTGCTGATAATTTTTAGCAACAAAAGCTCTTCCAAGTTCCATAGTACTTTGCATCATGGTATATAATTCTGGCTCAATTCGGAACAAGGTGTGTATATAAAATCCGTTGATTCCGTATTTTTTATAAATATCTTTTCCCAATCCCATTCTGTATGCACCGACTAATTCATTTGCTACGGTATCCCAAAGAAATAAATGGTGATAATATTTATCAAATTTATCTAAATCGATGGTTTTATTAGTTCCTTCGCCTACTTCTCTGAAGGTAATTTCTCGTAATCTCCCAATTTCGTGTAACACATTTGGAATTTCTTTAGCGGTTGCGAAAAAGACTTCATAATTTTTACTTTCTAGCAATCGGCTTCCTTTTTCTCGTAAAGAATTTACTTCTTTTAGGAATAAATCGGGAGTTCTTTGTGCTGTTATTTTTTTAACTTTCTTCGGAATTTTTAAATTTTGCGAGGATAGTATTTTTTGTGATGCTTTTTCAAAAGGATTGGCAAGCATGTATGTTTTTTTCCTGATAAATTCATAGAAAGTAGGAATATCTTTAAATTCCTCTTGATCTTTTACGGAAATTGGTTTTCCGATACGAACTTTTATGATTCTATTTTTTTGCGAAATTACTTCTGAGGGAAGTTTTGCGGTTCTTAATGTTCCACTAACTTTGGATAATAAGTAAAATAAGCGACTATTTTTGGCATGAAAATAAATAGGAATTACGGGTACTTTTGCTTTTTTGATTAAGCGTACGGCGCCTTCTTCCCATGGTTTATCGACCATTAATTTACCATCACGATAGGTAGAAACTTCTCCTGCGGGAAAAATCCCTAATGGTTTTCCTTCTTTTAGATGTAATAGTGCATTTTTAATTCCTGCAATGCTCGACTTTGCGTCCTTTCTATTTTCAAAAGGATTTACAGGCATGATATACGGTTTTAATGGCTCAATTCTATGTAATAAAAAGTTAGCAATAATTTTATAATCGGCTCTTTTTTCGATGAGTAATTTTAATAATAAAACACCATCGATTCCGCCTAGCGGATGATTCGAAATGGTAATAAAAGCGCCATCTTTAGGGATTCTTTTTAAGTCATCTTCAGGGATTTCAAATTCAATTTTGCAATCTGCTAAAACGCCGTTTAAAAATTCTAAATCAGTTTTATTTTTATTATTATCATAAATTTTATTAATAGCAGAAATGCGTAAAATTTTCATCAAGAGCCACCCTGTAAAAGTTCCGATGACTCCTAATTTATCTACTCCAATAACTTTCGCAATTTCTTTTGATGTAACTATTCCCATTAATTCAAATTTGACATAAATGCAAATATAACTGAATTTTGTTAGCTTTACGTTTTTTATTGTATTACCAACTGGGCTGTTTCGGTGTTTATTTGTCGAATAATTGCGGTTCCTTTTTCACGTATTTTTTGAAGTGCTTTTTCATCAAAATGACGAATTGTATATAGGGTTACATCTTTATAAACTTTAATGATAAAGGTTGATTTTAAGTCTTGATAAAAGCTATCAAATGTATTGTATTTATCTTCGATACACACTGAAAAACTGATTGCTGAGTTTTGAATTAGGTTTACTTTTAATTGATATTCGTCTAATTTTTCAAAAACATGGCTAATATTACTTTCGACCATAAAGGAGAAATCTTTGGCTGAAATTGACACCAAAATTTGATTTTTCTTTACAATAAAACACGGTATTTCAGGATTAATTTTGGTTCCTTTTCCCACGCAAGTTCCTTTGTTTGATATATCTTCAAAAGAGCGTACAAAAAGAGGAATATTTTTTTGTTCTAAAGGTTGAATTGTTTTTGGATGAATTACAGATGCGCCATAAAAAGCCATTTCAATAGCTTCGGTATATGAAATTTCGTGTAATAATGTTGTTTTTGAAAACACTCTTGGATCGGCATTTAAAACGCCTGCGACATCTTTCCAAATCGTTACGCTTTGGGCGTTTAAACAGTATGCAAATACGCCTGCGGTATAATCAGAACCTTCTCTTCCTAGCGTTGTTGTTGCCGTAAAGTTTTGATTACCTTCCACTATATCTGACGCTGTTTTAAGTGATGTACTTCCTAAAAAACCTTGGGTAATATAGATGGTATTTTCACTGATATTTTTATTTATTTTTTGAGTAATATTTTGAGAAGTTAATTCCCAATTAATTTTTGCGTCTCTAAAATTGGCATCTGTTTTGATACATTCTCGAACATCTATCCATTGATTTTTAATATCAATTTCTGATAAATAGGCACTTACAATATGGGTGGATAATAATTCACCAAAACCGACGATTTGGTCATATACATAATTGTAATTTTTCGAATTATTTTGAATCATAAAACCACTTAATTGGGCGAATAAAAAATCGACTTTATTAAAAATTTCATGATTTTCTTCAAATAAATCAGTTATTATTTCATGATGAAAATCTTCCACAAAAGAAATTGCTTCTTTTAAATTATCTTCTGAATTTTCTTGTTGATAAAAATAAGCGTTGATAATTTCTTCAAAAGCATTGGTCATTTTTCCCATCGCCGAAATAACGACTAAAACATTGTTAAGTCCTTGACTTCTTAAAACTCTTGCTACATTTTTTACACCATCGGCATCTTTTACCGATGCGCCTCCAAACTTAAATATTCTCATTACAAAATTGTGTTAAACTTTCGGTATCCATTTGGCAAACTCGCCATTGTTCATAAACTGTTGCGCCTGTATTTTTATAAAATTCGATCGCATTTATATTCCAATCTAATACTTCCCAAGAAACTCTTTTAAAGTCATTTTCTTGTGCATATTTCATCACGGAACCGTATAATTTTTTACCTGCTCCGATGCCTCTTTTATCTTGTGTAACCATTAAATCTTCCAAATGAATTGATTTTCCTTTCCAAGTTGAATATCGCTGATAAAAAAGTGCCATTCCGATAATTGTTCCATCAAGTTCTTGAGCTACAAAGGTTTTAAACTTCGGATTTTCAGAAAATCCATCAGCAATTAAAATTTCCAAATTAATTGCTACCGCATCAGGTTCTTTTTCAAAAACAGCTAATTCAACAATTAAATTCAAGATGGATTGTGCATCTTTTTTTACGCCTTCTCTAATTATAAAACTCATTACTTCTATTTTAAGCAAAGATAATTCTTAATATATCTTGCTAAAAAACAAATAGAAAATTAAAACACATCATTTGTATTTGTTAAAAATTTTAAAATAAAAAATTATTGTAAAACCGTAAAAAAGTTGGCATCTTTGTAAAGAACACAAAAATTTGACATGAACAACAAGCACATGACTCTAGGAGAGTTTATTATTGGATATCAAAAAGATTTTAAATACTCTTCTGGGGAATTATCTCGTTTAATCAACTCGATTCGCTTGGCGGCAAAAGTGGTTAATCACGAAATTAGAAAAGCTGGTTTAGTAGATATTACAGGCGCTTCTGGCGATGTAAATATACAAGGAGAAACGCAACAAAAATTAGATATTTTAGCTAATAATCTTTTTAAACAAACACTTATCAACCGTGAAATCGTTTGTGGTATTGCCAGTGAAGAAGAAGATGATTTTGTAATTGTAGAAGGGCAAGAAAAAACAAACGAAAACAAATATGTTTTATTGATGGATCCTTTAGACGGTTCTTCAAATATTGATGTAAATATATCGGTAGGAACTATTTTTTCTATTTACAGACGAATTTCTCCTGTAGGAACGCCTGTAACCAAAGAAGATTTTTTACAAAAAGGAAGCGAACAAGTAGCCGCTGGTTATGTGGCTTACGGAACTTCTACGATGTTAGTTTTCACCACAGGAAATGGTGTAAATGGTTTTACGTTAAATCCTGCAATTGGAACCTTTTATTTATCGCATCCAAACATGCAATTTCCAGAAATTGGTAGAATTTATTCGGTAAGTGAAGGCTATTTTACGTATTTTCAAGAAGGAATGAAACGCTTTTTAGTGCATTGTAAAGACCTCAATCAAGCTGATAATAGACCGTATACAGCGCGTTATGTTGGCTCGTTAGTAACCGATTTTCATCGAAATATGATAAAAGGAGGAATTTATATTTATCCTTCAACAACCATTACGCCTAACGGAAAATTACGTTTATTATACGAAGGAAATCCAATCGCTTTTATCTGTGAACAAGCAGGTGGAAAAGCTACCGACGGATTTACAAGAATTATGGATATAAAACCATCAGAATTACATCAACGTGTGCCTTTTTTCTGCGGAAGCAAGCAAATGGTCGAAAAAGCAGAAGAATTTATGAGTGAATTTTCTGCGGATGCAAAACCAATCTATTAAAAAATAATAAACTATAATTTTTATTTATAGTAAAATCAATTTAGAATAAGGGAAACAGTTGTTTCCCTTATTTTTTTGGGTTAAATTTACATCAGTAAAAATAAATAATTAACTCATTAAAAAACGTACAATTATGGCTTTTGATTTACCAAAATTAGGATATGCTTACGATGCATTAGAACCAAATATTGATGCACGAACTATGGAAATTCACCATAGCAAACACCATAACGGATATACTACTAAATTAAACGGCGCAATTGCTGGAACTGATTTAGAAGGGAAATCTATTGAAGATATTTTAACAAATTTAGATTTAACTAATGCTGGAGTTCGTAATAACGGTGGTGGTTTTTACAATCACTCTTTATTCTGGACGGTATTAAATCCTGAAGATAGAGGGAATTTATCTGGAGAATTAAAAAAAGCTATTGAAGCTGAATTTGGTTCAAAAGAAGCTTTTATCGAAGCTTTTTCTAAAGCAGCAGCAACACAATTTGGTTCAGGTTGGGCTTGGTTATGTGTTCAAAAAGGCGGAAAATTAGAAATTTGTGCTACGCCAAATCAAGATAATCCATTAATGCCTGGAGTTGCTTGTGGAGGAACGCCAATTTTAGGATTAGACGTTTGGGAACACGCTTATTACTTAAATTACCAAAACCGTCGTCCTGATTATATTGATGCTTTCTTTAAAGTAATCAACTGGAATGAAGTAGAAAGAAGATTTGCGGAAGCTAAATAATTAGCCTTTATTTTGATAAAATAAGCAAGTAATTTTTTACAGATAACTTCTTATGAATCATCATAAATATGTAACATAGAAAATCCCGAAATTTTAAATAATTTCGGGATTTTTTATGTTTTTAAAAAAGATAAATTAAACTAATTTAACCAACGCCATAATAACACCTAAATGGATTCCTTCATGTAAATTATTAAAAGAAATCGCCGTTTCGATAGTATCTAGGGTAAACCCTAAACTTGTTTCATAGGCGGTATATTCTTTGAAAATACCCGCTTCAAAATCTTCTTGTAAGGTATCTGGCAAGCCGATAAATAATTCTTTTACTTCTTCTAACTCTTCTTCTGAAAATGTTTGTGTAGGAAAAGTTCCTTTTCTATAATTTTCAATTAATTCATCAGCGACTAAACAATTTAACCCTGATAATTTATAGTGTAATAATTGTTGTGTTACCACTAAATGAGCAACATTCCAAGCAATATTATTACTAAATCCTTCTGGGATTTTATGTAATTGTTCTATGGATAAATTTTCAATTTTCTTTAAAACTACTGCTCTCGATTTTCTTAAAATTTCAAATTGCGTATTCATTTTTCTACTTATTTTAGCGTCGTTCAAAGATAATTATTAAACCATCGAAACCATGAAGAAAGTATATTTTTTACAAACCTGTGATACTTGCAAACGCATTTTAAAAGAAGTAAATCTTGAGGGATTTGAAAAACAGGAAATAAAAACAAATAAGATTACTGTAAATCAACTAGAAGAAATGCGAAAATTAACCGATAGTTATGAAAGCTTATTTAATAAACGAGCGAGATTATACAAAGAAAAAGACTTGAAAAATAAAGAAATTAGTGAAAATGAATATCGTGATTTTATTTTAGAGGAATATACTTTTTTAAAGCGTCCTGTTTTTATTGTTGATGATAAAATATTTATCGGAAATAGCAAAAAAGTAATTGAAACTTTAAAAGAGGCTGTAAATTAATGTTGTAAATAATTCACAAATATAATAAACCAAAAAAGTTTCATAATCTTACCGATTATGAAACTTTTGTTGGCCCACCAGGACTCGAACCCGGAATGTCTGCACCAAAAGCAGATGTGTTACCAATTACACCATGGGCCATTTAATAAGTTTGCAAATATAAAAATAATTTTTATACTTTAGTAATTTTCTGGACCTAACTTACGTTGTTAAAAAACACTTAGTTGGCCCACCAGGACTCGAACCCGGAATGTCTGCACCAAAAGCAGATGTGTTACCAATTACACCATGGGCCAATTACTTATTGCGGGTGCAAATATAACACATTTTTTAATTTGAACAAATTTTTTTTATTATTTTTCATTTAACATAATTTTATAGCACTGAGTAAGAAGCCATATCTGTTAAAATTATATTTTTGTTTTTGTTGAAAAATGAAGAGTTATTAATACTTTCGTAGTTTAGTATAAATCAAGAATCATCAGAACAATTATCGCACCAACTATGACCGAATTTAATTATAAAAAATGGAACACAATTTTAGGTTGGTTTTCATTTGCCGTGGCACTGATTACCTATACGTTAACCCTAGAGCCAACGGTTAGTTCGTGGGATTGTGGCGAATATATTTCTACGGCGGTAAATTTAGAAGTTGGGCATCCGCCAGGCGCTCCTTTGTTTCAGATGTTAGGAGCTTTTTTCGCCATGTTTAGTAATGATCCTAGTCAATGGGCTAAAATGGTTAATTTTATGTCGGGATTGGCAAGTGCATTTACCATTTTATTCCTGTTTTGGACAATTACCAATTTAGCTAAAAAAATAGCACTCAAAAATGGAAAATTCAGTAAAAATGAAGCCATCGCCGTTTTAGGAAGTGGACTCGTTGGCGCTTTAGCCTATACTTTTTCGGATAGTTTTTGGTTTAGTGCCGTGGAAGGCGAAGTATATGCGATGTCCTCATTTTTAATGGCATTATTATTCTGGTTAGGACTCCGATGGGAAGATGAAATAAATACTCCAAGAGGACATAAATGGCTAGTAATCATAAGTTTTGTTATTGGATTATCGTTTGGAGTGCATATTTTATCGCTCTTAGTGATTCCATCAATTGTGATGTTATATTTCTTCAAAACCTATCAAAATATCACCCTAAAAACAACCGCCGTTGCTACTTTAATTTCGATACTTGTACTTGCTTTTGTTTTTAAATTCTTATTTCCATTTACCCTTAAATTCTTTAGTATTTCTGAATTGTTTTTTATCAATCAAATAGGATTGCCTTATAATTCAGGAACTATTCTTGCTGGAATTGTTTTAATCGGCTTGTTTTTCTTCGGATTAAATTACACCCGTAAAAAGAATTTAGTAATGGCAAATACCTTAGTATTGTCGATACTTTTTATGATGATTGGTTTTTCATCTTGGTTAATGTTGCCAATTCGTGCCAATGCCGATACGATTATTAATGAAAATAATCCATCGAGTGCACAGGAGTTATTAGCCTATTACAACCGTGAACAATATGGAGATGCCAATGTTTTTTATGATAATTATTATTCGGTTTCTTATGATAGAACACAAGATGCCGAGCAACCTTTTAAGGATGATAAACCAAAATATGAAAAGATAAACGGAAAATATGTTATTGTCAATAAATACAAAAATATAATCCCTAATTATTCAAGTAAACACAAAGGATTTATCCCAAGAATGGTAAACCCTGCTTCCGAGCAACATTACAAACGAATTGCAGGAATCCCAGCACGAAGCAAAAGACGACCAACGTTTTTAGAAAACATAAAATTCATGATTGATTATCAATTTGGATATATGTACGGGCGTTATTTTATGTGGAATTTCGTGGGAAGACAAAACGATGCCCAAGGACATTTAGACGTTGAAAATGGAAACTGGTTAAGCGGTATCGATTTCATTGATGAAATTCGCTTAGGTTCACAACAAAATTTACCTGATGATATCAAAAATAATAAAGGACGTAATAAATATTTTTTCCTGCCTTTGATTTTAGGACTAATCGGCTTAATGTATCAATCAAAAAAAGATAAAAAGAATTTATATACCCTTGCTTTATTTTTCGCTTTTACAGGTTTTGCCATTATTTTTTACACCAATCCAAGACCTTTTGAACCTCGTGAACGTGATTATGCCGTCGTTGGTTCATTTTATGTGTTTGCCATCTGGATCGGTTTTGGCGTATTTGCGTTGTATGATTATCTAAAAAATTATGCCAACAAAAGAACCGTTGCTATTGGAGTTTCGGCAGTTTCATTATTGGCTGTTCCCGTATTGATGGGCGTTCAAAATTGGGATGACCATGATAGAAGCGACCGTTATATCGCGCAATTAAACGCACAAACTTATCTGGAGAGTTGCGATCCAAATGCGATAATTTTTACTATCGGAGATAATGATACATTTCCACTTTGGTATATGCAACAAGTCGAAGGCGTGCGTCGGGATATTAAAATTATAAATACAAGCCTTTTTCAAACCGATTGGTATATCGACCAAATGAAAAAGAAAACCTACGATGCCGAGCCAATTCCATCGCAATTAACACACGATCAATATAAATATGGAACGCTCGATATTGCCTATCATATTCCACATCCACGATTTAAAGATTCTATCATGTCGCTTAAAAACTTTATGCGATGGATGCAAAGTAGCGATAATCAAACCTATTATATTGATGAAGAAAATGATGTTAAAGAAAAATTTTATCCCACAAACAGAATTCGAATTCCTGTTAATAAAGAAAATGTTTTAAAAACAGGGTTGGTCGCTCAAAAAGATGCCGATAAAATTCTTGATTACATCGATATTACTGTTGATAAGCAAGGTTTGACTAAAAATCGAATTTTAATGCTCGATATTTTGAATAATTTTCAGTGGAAACGTCCAATTTATTTTACAGGTGGTGCCAATGCCGATGAAGAATATATTTGGTTAAAAGAGTATCTACAATTAGATGGAATGGCATATAAATTTGTGCCGATTAAAACATCAAACAAAGGAAAATCAATGTTTGCAATGGGACGCATCGACCCTGAAAAAATGTATCAAAATATTCAAAAATGGGATTGGAAAACTATCAATAATGGAAAAATTTATTTAGATGAACAAAGTAAACGCAATGCCATTTCGATGCGTAATAATTTAATGCGTTTATCCGAAGCATATTTAGCCAAAAAAGATACGGTAAAAGCCAACGAAATATTAAATTTATCTTTGGAAAAATTACCAATTACACAATTTGAACATTATAGTATTTCGTTAGGATATCCTGAATTATATTATCGCATAGGCAACCTAGAAAAAGCACGTGAAACTGCCGAAACACTTATTGATGTTTTTCAACAAAAATTAAAATATTACAGTACTTTCAAGGATAGTAATATCGATTTAATTCTAGATACTTTAGAAACTAATTTATACTTGTATCAGAATGTAATTCAGCAAATTACAAAACATGAACAAGATATCGAATATGGTAAAAAAGCTTTTGAAGGATATTTAAATCACGCTCGTTTATTCAAACATTTAATGGCAGATGAACAAGAATCATTTCCTCAAAAATCAGCAAATGATGACACAGAAAACAATAACTAAATTAATATTCTAATCTTATAAAAAAAGGCGTTATATTTTATAAATAATGCCTTTTTACTTTTTTATTAAAAAACAAAATCGCAAAAAGTTAAAAATATTTTTGCACCAAACCGATAAGCGTATTCGCATCTTGCTCGCCAGTTTGTCGCCATTGTATTTCGTTATTTTTATAGATGATAAAAGTCGGATTGCTTTTAATACGCAAAGCATTGGTAAGCGTTTGATTTTGATGCGTATCAATTTTGATAACCTTTGCCTTATCGCCTAAAGCCGCCGCAACATCTCGAAGTATTTCTAAGCGAGGTTCTAAGTCATTTAAGCCTGCATAAAAATCAATTAAAACAGGTTTATCAATATTTATTAGTTCTCCAAATTTAGCCATATTTCATAGTTTTAAGTTTTTTTCTTAGATTCTATTATTATTTTTAATTTTTTAGTTCACTTATTGATAAGTCCTTGAAATTTACCATTTTATTTTCAAACTGTTGTCAAATTTGACCTAAAAAACACAAAATATTAAACTTTTTTTAACTCGATTACAGTAATTTCTGGCCAAATCCCTACTCTTCCTGGAAAAGCATGATAGCCAAACCCTCTATTTACATTTATATAGCGTCCAAATTCTTGATACAAACCAGCCCATTGTTTATAGACATATTGTGATGGACTCCATTTTATCCAACCTGGAATTTCAATGCCAAATTGCAATCCGTGGGTGTGTCCGCTCAAGGTTAATTGATAATTAAAAGCATCTTTTTTAACCTTACTTTCCCAATGACTTGGGTCGTGTGTCATTAAAATTTTAAAATCTTCTTGCTGAATTTTTGCAGATGCTTTTTCTAAATCGCCCGCTTTATTAAAGCCTCTCCCCCAGTTTTCAACGCCGACCAAGGCTATTTTTTGTCCGTCTTTTTCGATATAGCGATGCTCATTTAAGAGTAAATCAAAGCCTATTTTAGGATGTAATTCTTTTATCGCCTTAAAATTTGCTATTTTATCTTCGGAATTTTTCCAGCTAGAATAATCACCATAATCATGATTTCCTAAGACCGAATATTTCCCAACAGGCGCTTCTAATTTTTGAAATATGTCAATCCAATCATCCATTTCATGGGCAAAATTATTGACCAAATCACCTGTAAATAAAATTATATCGGATTTTTGCTGATTTACCAAATCAACTGCATACCTTATTTTTTCTTTATTGGTAAAACTTCCCGAATGAATATCCGTAATTTGAGTAATCGTAAAACCATCAAAAGCTTCGGGTAAATCTTTAAAATTCAGCTCATAGTTAAGCACTTTATAATTATATTTCCCTTTGAAAATTCCATATAATAATCCCGATAATGGAATCGAAGCCATTGCCAAGGCTAATTTTGCGATAAAAGTTCTTCGCCCTGCCAAATCTTTGGTTTGAGAAGATGAAAAATATGAAATTCCCTTTTGAATCCATCGAAAAAAATCTTCGCCTAACAATACCAATAACATACATAACTTCGGAAGTAATACCACTAAAAGAATGCCCAAAGCAACCTGAAATTGTAAGGTTTGTCCCGAACTTCTATCCGAAGAAAGTACCACATAAAAAAAATGAGCATAGGCTAAAAAACCAATACACAACCAACCATAGCGAATAAACTTGTTTTTAGTGATTGTTTTTATCGCCTGAAAAGCATACGCTTCAAAAATAATAACAACCAATACTATAATCAAAATTGAAACCAACCATCGAGACATATTAAATATATTTTAAAGTAACACAAAGATAGCTTGATTATTGAAAATCAATTAAAAATCAACTAAAAATCAATTTTTAACGTCTTGTTAAAGTTTCGTAGCTTTACTCCCGAAATTACGCTCACTATTTTAAGGCGATTTTCTTTCAAAAAAGACATATTTTAATACACTTCAACAGGCTTAAAAAAAACTCATGGCAAATCAAAAAAGACTTTTTTTACTCGATGCTTTCGCTTTAATTTTTAGAGGATATTACGCATTTATAAAAAATCCACGGATTAACTCTAAAAATATGGATGTTTCCGCCGTTTTAGGCTTTACCAATTCGATGTTAGATGTTATCAAACGAGAACGCCCCGACCATTTAGCCGTGTGTTTTGACCGTGGCGGTTCGGTCGCTAGAACAACCGCTTTCCCCGACTATAAAGCCAACAGACAAGAAACTCCTGAGGCCATTAAAATTGCCATTCCGTATATCGAAAAAATGCTAGAAGCGATGAATATTCCTGTAATTGTAAAAACAGGATATGAAGCCGATGACATTATAGGAACGCTCGCAAAAAAAGCCGAAACAGCAGGTTATCAAGTTTTTATGGTAACCCCTGATAAAGATTTTGCACAATTAGTTTCTGAAAATATTTTTATATACCGTCCTCGTTTTGGAGGCGGATACGAAACTTGGGGAATTGCCGAAGTTCAAGAAAAATTTGGGGTAGAACGTCCTGAACAAGTGATCGATTATTTAGCCATGATGGGCGATGCCGTCGATAATATTCCTGGATTACCTGGCGTAGGAGATAAAACCGCTAAGAAATTTTTAGCCCAATATGGCTCTATGGAAAATCTGCTAGCAAATACCGCAGATTTAAAAGGAAAAATGAAAGAAAAAATAATCGAAAATGCAAAACTTGGTCTTTTATCCAAAGAACTTGCCACGATTATGTTAGACGTTCCTGTCGAATTTCATGAAGAAAATTTTGAAATGTGTCAGCCAAATATTCAAGCAACTGCCGATATCTTTAATGATTTAGAATTTCGACGTTTAGCAGACACCTTTGTTCGAATATTTACCGCCGCTGTTCCTGTAAAAGCAGGTGAAAAAGCATCCGAAGAAAATATAGCGAATAAACAAGAAACAAAAAATATTCCTGTTACAAATACAACAGGACAATTTGACTTATTCGCCACTCCTGGAACAGGAACAACCAACCAAGAAACTACCATTTCAGGCTTCAAAACCATTGAAAATACACCGCATTTTTATCAACATATAAATTCTCCACTAGCAAGAAAATTATTAGTATCTAAATTAATGCAACAAAAATCGGTATGTTTTGATACCGAAACCACAGGCTTAAAAGCCTTGGAAGTTGAATTAATCGGAATTTCATTTTCTTGGGAAAAAGGAAAAGGATATTATGTCTCTTTTCCAGAAAATCAAGAGGAAACAACCGCTATTTTAGAAGAATTTAAACCGTTTTTTCAAGCATCAACCATTGAAAAAATTGGACATAATTTAAAATATGACCTCAAAGTTTTATCAAATTATAAAATTACCGTTAAAGGAAAATTATTCGATACCATGATTGCGCATTATTTAATTAATCCTGATATGCGTCATGGAATGGATATTTTAGCCGAAACCTATTTAAACTATAAACCTGTTCCAATTATAGAATTAATTGGGAAAAAAGGGAAAAATCAACTGTCGATGCGAACTGTTGAAATCGAAAAACAAACCGAATATGCTGTTGAAGATGCCGATATTACCTTGCAATTAAAAGAGCATTTTACAAAAGAGCTAGAAAGCGGAAATGTAACCAAGTTATTTAATGATATTGAAACGCCTTTAGTCTCGGTTTTAACAGCCATGGAAATTGAAGGAATCAACTTAAATGTGCCATTTTTAAAAGAACTTTCTGTTGATTTAGGCAACGATATTGAACGTTTAGAAAAAAATATTTACCAGCAAGCTGGCGAAGAATTTAATATCGGTTCTCCAAAACAACTAGGAATTGTTTTGTTTGAAAATATGAAATTGGTCGAAAAACCGAAAAAAACAAAAACAGGACAATATTCAACCGCCGAAGATGTGCTTTCCTTTTTAGCAAAAGACCATCAAATTATTCGAGATATTCAAGAATATCGCCAATATAAAAAATTAAAAAGTACCTATGTTGATGCTTTGCCCAACGAAATAAATTCAAAAACAGGACGTATTCACACCTCGTATGCACAAGCCGTTGCATCCACAGGAAGATTAAGTTCTAACAATCCGAACTTGCAAAATATTCCGATTCGTACCAAAAGAGGACAAGAAATTCGAAAAGCTTTTATCCCAAGAGATGAAAATTATGTGTTATTAGCCGCCGATTATTCTCAAATTGAATTGCGAATAATCGCCTCATTAAGCCAAGAAGAAACCATGATGGAAGCCTTTAAAAATGGCGAAGATATTCATGCTTCTACGGCATCAAAAGTTTTTAATGTTCCTTTAAATGAAGTAACTCGGGAACAACGTAGCAACGCAAAAACGGTCAATTTTGGTATTGTTTATGGGGTTTCGGCATTCGGATTGAGCAATCAAACCGATTTATCTCGAAAAGAAGCCAAAGAATTAATTGATACCTATTATGAAACCTATCCGAAGTTGAAAAATTACATGGCAAAACAAGTCGATTTTGCACGTGATAATGGCTATGTAGAAACGGTTTTAAATCGTCGTAGATATTTAAAAGATATCAATTCTAGAAACGGAATGGTGCGTTCAGGAGCGGAAAGAAATGCTGTAAATGCCCCAATTCAAGGAAGTGCCGCCGATATTATCAAACTCGCAATGATTACTATTTATAAGCGATTTGAAAAAGAAAATTTTAAATCGAAAATGCTTTTGCAAGTACATGATGAACTGGTTTTTGACGCTCATAAAGATGAATTAGAAATTATCAAACCAATTATTAAACAAGAAATGGAAAATGCCTTTAAAATGGAAGTTCCGTTAGATGTTGAAATCGGAATTGGTGAAAATTGGTTGCAAGCACATTAAAAAATATTAAAATATTAAGGAAGCAAAAATGGAAGTAGATTTTATAGAGAATATCAATGGTTTTGATGAAAATGTAGTGCGTTTATACAACTTCAACAAAGCCGAAGCAATTAAATTTAGCGCATTGCTTCAAGAAACAATTATTGAAAAAAGACAAAAATTAAACCTCGCTGAAATTGATTTTATTCAAACCAAAAATTGTAATTTAATCTTCGGTTTATTCAATTCTGATGAAGGAATTTTAACCAAAGATAATCAGACATTTTTTTGCGTACTCACCCTTGAAGGGTTTGAAAATATGTTGAAATTAATAGCACCATTTTGCCAAAAAGAAACTAGAAGTTATCAGTATTTATATGATATTGATAATCCAACAGAATTATTATTTTGCCCAAGTGCAAGTGCATATAATGAGTAACAAAAAAAACCTCAGATTAATTTCTGAGGTTTTTTGTTATTTAATAATAAATACTTCATTCATTTCCCAATTGGCTCGTAATTTGAAGCTGTTTTTAAAATAAAGTATTGGTTCAGGTTGTTGTTTTAATAAAAAATTTCCTGTATCCCAAATAGTGTTTTTATTTTTATCGATAATAGCTCGAACCGTATATTCTTTAGGCGGTAATAACTCAAAAATTACTTTTTCAGATGAAGAAATATACTGTGTTTTTAGCACTTTCTTTTTTTGTAAAAGTTGAATAATTACAGGAAAATTTGTTTGTTTTTTGATATCTAAAATAATACTTCCGTACTCTTGAGCGCTACGTGTTTTAAATTGATATGTTAACGTATCATTGCTAGTTTCATATATATCGGTAAATCCTTTTGGCAAAACACCAAAAGTATAGCTAGTTTCTGGTGTTTTATCAAACAAAACCGATAACTTATTGATTGCTTGTTTTTTAATTTTAAAATCAACTAAAATAGTGTCTTTATTTTCTAATGAATTTAATGAAGTTAACGAAAATTTTGAGGCATCAAAAGTTACAATCGGATTATTAGTTTCTAAAAACAAGGTATCTTTTAAATGTAAAACACTTTTTATTTCTGATAAAATAACTAAAGAATCGATTTGTTTTTTACGAAAACGCACTGTTATAGTGTCTTTTAAATTATTTTTAAAGTTATTTTTAAAGTTATTTTTAAAGTTAGCTTTTAAATTATTTTTATTACTTACAATAAAAGTTAAAGAATCTTGTTGGAGTGGCGTAAACCAATAATTTAAGGTGTCTTTATCTTTTTCGTATGCCGAAAATGCTTTAAAAGAAGCAGGAACTTTTGATAATAATTCGACTTTTAAGGCTTCTTTTTGTCCTTCATATCCGAATTGAATTTTTCCTTTTGAAACTTCTTTTCCTCTTTTAAATTGATAAGATGGCACTTCTTTAAAAAGTGTTATCGGACTTGAAATTAAGGTGTCTTTTGGCAATGAAATCGTGTCTTTATAAAAACCTATTTCATCGGTTTTACTACTGAAAATATAATCGCTTGATGTTTCTTTTAACGCCAATAATAAATAGTTTCCTGCTTGTAAATTGGTGAATTTAAAAGTAGTGGAATCCAACGTACTTGTTACGTAATTTGGCTTTTTTTTGTAGATAATCGAATCGTTATAAATACTATCGAAACGATATAATAAAACGCTACTATTTTTTAATTTTTTAGTAGATAACATTCTTCTTACCGAACCTTTTAATGTTAAAGAATCAATAAAACTTCCTGTAGAAAACACGTATTTAAAACTTTCTAAAGCATTATTTTCGTTATTATCTTGTACCGAATTTCCAAAATTAAACGTGTACGTAGTATTGGTTTTTAGGGTATCTAAAATTTTAATATTGATATATTTACTTGGTGTTCCTTGGGGCGTTATAATAGGTGGATATTTCAATGGAGGAGAAACGACTAATTGCTTGGTTAAATCCTTTAAAACAACGTATTCATTAAATTGAATTTTAATGTTTTTTGCCTTAAAATGAGTCGTTTTATGCGGTGGTTTTACCGTCATCATAATGGGTGCTTCCTCATCTTTTGGACCTCCTTCAGGTCTTCCTTTTCGAGCACAACTCATCAGGATACTCACAACTAAAACGACTAAAAATAATGTCTTATTTTTCACAAATTGATTCTTTAAATAGAACATCAAAAGTACTAAAATAACACTAACAAAAATTAGTCTTTTTGAACACTCGCCATAGTTGCAATACTGATACGAATATTTTTGGTAACCGATAACGCCTGACAACACGCCACTAAAGTTGCGCCTGTGGTCATTACATCGTCAATTAATAAGATATGTTTATCTTCAAAAAAAGTAGTATCTGTTAGTTTAAACGTGTTTTCGATGTCCAAAAATCGCTCGAAACGACGCTTAGTTGTTTGCGTTTTTGCCGAACTTACTTTTATTAAAATATCAGGTTGATACACAATATTTAAAATAAGTCCTAACCTTTGTCCAAACATTGTCAGCTGATTATAGCCTCTTTTTTTTAATTTTGAAGGATGAATCGGTACAGGAATTATACAATCAACATCCTTAAAAATAGCCGTTTTTTTTAAATGCTCTCCAAACCAATTCGCTATAAAAACGCCAATTGCTGGCTGATTTTTATATTTTAACTCCTGAATTATTTTTTGTCCAATTCCTAATTTCTGATAATACATAAAAGAACGTACATTTTCAACCTGATATTTCCCATAAAAAGGAAGTAATAAACTACTGTTTATAGGAAGATTATCTTCAATAAGTGGCAAATTATGATGACAAAAAACACATAAATACAGTTGTTTTTTCAGTAACATATCAGAACAATTGACACATAATTTTGGATAAAATAAATAGAATATATCTTTTAAATAGTGCATCTTTACCAGCGATATTTGAATAGGAAATATACAAAAAAAAACATTATATTATTTTGAGTAAAAAATTTAACTTCTTTAAAGAAGCGGTCAAAAATTACAAAACATCAGGCACCGTTGCCCCTAGTTCTAAGTATTTAGCAAAGAAAATGCTTCGGAAAATTAATTTTGAAACAGCAAACGTTCTTATAGAATTAGGCCCAGGAAATGGTGCAATCACCCATAGTATTTTAGAAAAAATTCAACCAAATGCCGTGCTTATCTGCTTCGAAATTAATGATGCTTTTTATCTAGAATTGAAAAAAATAAAACATCCGCAATTAATCGTGCTAAAAGCATCCGCAGAAAAAATAACAACCGAAATTCAAAAACTCGGCTACAAAAAAGTAAATCATATCATTTCTAGCCTGCCACTTACCATTATTCCTGCTGAAATATCAACCACTATTCTAAAGGAAAGTTTTCAAATATTAGAAAAAAATGGGCTGTTTATTCAATATCAATACAGTTTAAGCTACTATAAAAAATTGAAAGAATTCTTCGGAAACAACATAAAACTAAATTTTGAATCTCGTAATTTTCCACCCGCTTTTATTTACGAATGTTTAAAAAAATAGTACATTAACCAAATTATTATCAAAGTAAGAAAAAAATTATAGCAAAAATATTACCACAAACTTACTTAATTCATAAAAAAAAATAATAATTCATAAACAAAGACAAAAATAAAAGAATAAAAAACATATAAATACAGCCCTAATCACTCCCCATTATTATGACACTACAACAAAAAAAAAGCGCCCTAATTGTTATACTTCTACTATTAACATTAGGTTTAACACTTTTTTCACTTCAAAAATCAAGTCAATATAGCGATCTTCAAAAAGTATTTCATAATGAAAAAACTGCGTTAGAAAAGGAATTAGACCAAATGATTAAAGATTATACTGATGTTGTTGGTCGAAAAAAACATATCTCCAAAAAATTGCAAACTGAAATTGTAAAAATGAAAAAGTTGCAAGAAGAAATAAAAAACTTAAAAGCAACTAATTATAATACAATCGCAAAGTACAAACAGAAAATTATCCGCTTACAACAAGAAAATAAAAAATTATTCCTACAAGTAGATTCCCTACACACCGAAAATCAATTATTAATTATCAAAAATAAAAATACCAGCGATATTTTAGCTCAAAAAGAAACCATTAATACCTCTTTATCTGAAAAAAATGACGCACTAAAAGAAAAAGTAGCCCTTGGTAGTATTCTTAAAACAAGTACAATCAACGTAGTGGCAATGAAAGAACGCAATAGCGGGAAATTAACATCCACTTCAAGAGCTAGCAGAACCGATGCTTTTAGAATTAATTTCGATTTATTGAAAAATCTCGTCGCCGAAGCAGGTGAAAAAACCGTGTTTATTCAAATCATAAATCAAAATAACAACGTAATTGCTCCTAAAGGAATTTTAACATTAAATGACGGAAATCAAATCCAATATTCCGATACCATAAAAGTAAATTATACCAATGACACCTTAAGTTTAGTATCGCTAATTTTAGTCAATAGAACCGATATCATCAAAGGAAAATATACCATAAGTGTCTTTGTCGATACCGCATACGCAGGAACAACAACCTTTAATTTACGATAAATAATAAAATTAATTTAAAAATAAAACAACCCTAGTTTAAATACTTATTTTATTTTTGTAAGATGGCAAAACAAGAAGATCAATTTAAAAAAGTAATATCACACGCAAAAGAATATGGTTATGTATTTCAATCTTCTGAAATTTATGACGGATTAAGTGCGGTGTACGACTATGCTCAAAATGGCGTTGAGTTAAAAAAAAATATTAGAGATTATTGGTGGAAAGCAATGGTGCAAATGCACGAAAACATTGTAGGAATTGATGCATCTATTTTGATGCACCCAAACACATGGAAAGCCTCTGGGCATGTCGATGCGTTTACCGATCCGTTAATTGATAATAAAGATTCAAAAAAACGATACAGAGCCGATGTTTTAGTAGAAGATTATTGTGCTAAAATTGAAGCTAAAATTGACAAAGAAGTTGCAAAAGCTCAAAAACGATTTGGAGACTCTTTTAATAAAGATGAATTTTTAGCAACCAATGGACGTGTTTTAGGCTATCAAGAAAAAATTAATACCATTTTATCTCGCTTAGGAAAATCTTTAGAAAAAGAAGATTTAGCCGATGTAAAATTATTAATTGAAGAATTAGCCATCGCAGACCCACTTACTGGTTCTAAAAATTGGACAGACGTTAAACAATTTAACTTAATGTTTGGGACAAAATTAGGCGCTTCTGCAGAATCTGCAATGGATTTATATTTACGTCCAGAAACAGCACAAGGTATTTTTGTAAACTTCTTGAATGTGCAAAAAACAGGAAGAATGAAAATTCCTTTCGGAATCGCACAAACAGGAAAAGCATTTCGTAATGAAATTGTAGCTCGTCAATTTATTTTTAGAATGCGTGAATTTGAACAAATGGAATTGCAATTTTTTGTAAAACCTGGAACGCAAAAAGAATGGTACAACACGTGGAAAGAAACCCGCTTAAAATGGCATTTATCGTTAGGAATGGGCGCAGAAAATTATCGTTTTCATGACCACGAAAAATTAGCACATTATGCCGATTCGGCAGCTGATATTGAATTTAAATTTCCCTTCGGATTTAAAGAATTAGAAGGAATTCATTCTCGTACCGATTTCGATTTAAAAGCACATGAAGATTTTTCAGGAAAGAAATTACAATATTTCGACCATCAAGAAAATAAAAGCTATACGCCTTATGTCGTAGAAACTTCTATCGGATTGGACAGAATGTTTTTAGCTGTTTTTTCAAATTCGCTACAAGAAGAAACCCTAGAGAACGGAACAACCAGAACCGTATTGAAATTACCCGCAGTTTTAGCACCTGTAAAAGCCGCTATTTTACCACTAGTTAAAAAAGATGGTTTGCCAGAGGTTGCTCGTGAAATTATGCACGATTTACAATGGGATTTTAATGTTTCTTATGATGAAAAAGATGCCGTTGGTCGTCGTTATCGTCGTCAAGATGCCAATGGAACACCATTCTGTATCACCGTAGACCACGATACCTTACAAGATAATATGGTTACCATTCGTCATCGAGATACCATGGAACAAAAAAGAGTGCCTATTTCAGCATTGAAAAATATTATTGAACAAGAAGTTGCCGTGAAAAATTGGTTGCAAAAAATGTAAAGATACGCTCAATTAAAAATAACATATAATCAAAAATCCTATCATTCATAAGATGATAGGATTTTTATATTTTTGTCAAAAGTATCTTCCAAAATTAAAATCAAACTAAAATTAAACTAATGAAAACAATCCTAAAAATATTATTCATCATCTTTTTACTTTGGATGCTTACAGGTGCCTATTTTTTAAATACAGAACACCTAAAAGCACCAATTATAATGGGACTTGGCGTGTTATATATGGCATTTATATTGATGCCCTTATTTATTTTTTATCGCTATAAAGATGGAAAATATAAAAAATATGTCATCAATACAGGACAACAAGTAAAAACTACTCAAAAGACAACAGAAAAAATATCAGAAAAATAAAAAAAGTTAAATAAACAGTATCGAAGCTCTTTTACAAAACGTATTTTTGCTCAAATTTATTATCTTGAAAATTATCCATTCCATTTTTGATTTTAAACCAACTCAAAAAACAATTGTAACTATTGGAACTTTTGATGGCGTACATATCGGACATCAAAAAATAATTCGAGAATTGGTTGCCGAAGCAAAAGATTTTGATAAAAAATCAGTGCTTTTAACTTTTTTTCCGCATCCAAGAATGGTATTGCAAAAAGATGCTACTATCAAACTTATCAATACCATTGATGAACGTGCCGAACATCTTGAAAAATTAGGACTCGATTATCTAATTATTCACCCGTTTAGCAAAGAATTTTCAACACTTACAGCACTCGATTTTGTACAGAATATCTTGGTAAAACAATTTAATACTTCCAAATTAATTATCGGATATGACCATCATTTTGGTAAAAATAGAGAAGGAAATATTACCCAATTAACCGAATATTCGCATTTATACGACTTTACAGTCGAAGAAATTCCTGCACAAGATATTGACCAAGTTTCCGTTAGTTCTACCAAAATTAGAAAAAACTTAGCCGATGGACACTTAAAAACTGCCAATAATTATTTAGGATATCCATTTTCTTTATCAGGAAAGGTAGTTCAAGGAAAACAATTAGGTCGGAAAATCGGGTTTCCTACCGCAAATATCGAAATTCCTGAATCCTATAAATTAATTCCGAAAAAAGGCGTGTATGTTGTTAGCGCAATCATTCAAAATAATACCGTTTTTGGAATGATGAACATCGGAAATAGACCAACCGTTCATGGAAAAAATCAAACTATTGAAATCCATTTCTTCGATTTTAAAACCGATTTATATCATCAAAATATAACCGTCGAATTATTGTACTTTTTAAGAGAAGAACAAAAATTCGATTCGCTAAATGATTTAGTTATCCAACTTGAAAAAGATAAAAATACAAGCCTCGAATATCTGAAAAAATAAACTTGAAAAATTACGCCAAAAGCTACGTTAATAAGAACGCCCTCCCTGAACATCTAAATTAAAAATAACTTTTAAGCGTAATTTCGGGGGAAATAAGACCATTTACACTTCTTTTTTAAAGAATTTCTATCGAAAAATATAATTTTATTTAAAATAAAAAGTTGCGTTAAGAGCTAAATTTTAATATACACCCTTCACGATATAAAAAATAACAAGATAACTCTTAGACGCAACTCTTAGATAATCTTAAGTAATCTTTAAAAAAATATTTAAAGCAAATTTAAAGCATTGGTACTAGAGTCAAATGACATAGTTGTCATTATATTTTAAGATGTTTTTAAGAATTTTATGTCAAAAAATGATACTCTCCAAAGAAGAGATAATCCTAAAAAAAATGGTGCTTTGTCTTAAAATATTACGTGATAAAAATGGAATTAGTTCTAATGATTTTTATATTGATACAGGTATTCATTTAGCTAGAATTGAACAAGGAAGAACCAATATAACCATACTCACACTCGAAAAAATATGCGATTACTTCAATATAACCATGTTAGATTTTTTTATCATGCTCGAACAAATTTGAACAAATCAGCAAAAAACATCACTAAAAAACAGGTTGTTTAATTCTACGGCTTCTTATATCTTAGCAATTCTTAAAAAAGATAAAAGATGTTACAGGTTCAGTTTATTAGAGACAACAAACAAGTTGTTTTAGACGGTTTAGCAAAACGTAATTTTGCCAATGCCGAAACAATTATTAATCAAGTATTAACTTTTGATGAAACACGTAGAGCTACGCAGGTTTCTTTAGATAATGTATTAGCTGAATCAAACAAAATATCCAAAGAAATTGGTGGTTTCTTTAAAACAGGCGAAGTTCAAAAAGCCAACTTATTAAAAGAAAAAACAGGGCAATTAAAAGAAGAATCTAAGCAATTAACCGAAGCATTAAATAACGCCAGTAATTCATTACAAGAAGTATTATATCAAATTCCGAATATTCCGCACGCATCAGTAAAAGCTGGAAAAAGTGAAGAAGACAATGAGAAAATTTTTAGTGAAGGAATTATTCCTGATTTAGGTGAAAACGCTTTACCTCACTGGGAATTAGCCAAAAAATATGATATCATCGATTTTGAATTAGGAACAAAAATTACCGGTGCAGGTTTTCCTGTTTATAAAGGAAAAGGCGCTCGTTTACAACGTGCTTTAATCAACTATTTTTTAGATAAAAATACTGCTGCAGGTTATAAAGAAGTACAAGTTCCGCATTTAGTGAACGAAGCTTCAGGAATCGCCACAGGACAATTGCCAGACAAAGAAGGGCAAATGTATCATGCAACTGTTGATGATTTATATTTAATCCCAACGGGAGAAGTGCCGATTACCAATATCCACAGAAATGATTTACTAAAAGAAACCGATTTACCGATTAAATATACAGGTTATACGCCTTGTTTCCGTAGAGAAGCTGGTAGTTATGGTGCACACGTTCGTGGATTAAATCGTTTACATCAGTTTGATAAAGTAGAAATTGTTAGAATCGAACATCCTGATAATTCGTACCATGTTTTAAGCGAAATGGTTGAACATATTAAAGATATTTTACGTGATTTGAAATTACCATATCGAATTTTACGTTTATGCGGTGGCGATACTGGTTTTACATCAGCATTAACTTTCGATTTTGAGTTGTATTCTACAGCGCAAGAACGTTGGTTAGAAATTAGTTCGGCTTCAAATTTTGAAACATATCAAGCAAATCGTTTAAAATTACGTTTTAAAAATAAAGACGGAAAAAGTCAATTTGTACACACTTTAAATGGAAGTTCTTTAGCCTTGCCAAGAGTTTTAGCAGGAATTTTAGAAAACTATCAAACAGCCGACGGAATTAAAATTCCAGATGCCTTAGTACCTTATTGTGGTTTTGATAAGATTGACTAAATTTAATTATAAATAGGATTCCTTTAAAATAAAAGGATTAAAAAAACTATCAGAATAAATCTGATAGTTTTTTTAATCCTTTTCTCTTTCTTTAATCTTTTTTTCTTTCTTTTTCAGAATATTTTCCCAAATAAATGTTAAATTCTTTTACAAATATACAAGGACTTTCTTTACTTAAAAAGGGGTTTACCGCAATAAAAAACGCAGATTACCGCAATATTCTAATCTAAAACACCTAATTCTTTTGCTTTTAATACTAAATCAGTATTATTATGCGCTTGTAAATCTCCTCGGAGTTTTGCTAATTTGGCTTCTATTGATCTTATTTTAACTAAAGATCCATCTGTTTTTTTTATAAATCCTTCTAAATTTATAATTTTAGCATGTTTTGGCAATTCTTTTAAAATTTGAATAGCAACCTCATCCATTTGAATTTCAATTAAAGCTCTTTTTAATAATTTCTGATGTATTTCATGTGTATAATACACCTCTCCTTTTACTATTTTTTTAATAGCAAATGTTAATTCATCTGTATTACAATTTCCTTTTAAAATATACGCACTAGGATTTAAATTATGGATAACATTAAAAACCCGATTGGTTTCAGAATGCCCTGTAATAACACCTGTTTTAATATCAATATTTTCTTTTTGAAGAGCTTTTATCAAAGCTTCGCCACCATCTAATGCCGTACTTCCTGCTGTATCATCGAAACTTAAATCAGTAAAAACAATATCAAAAGGCGTGTTATGAATTGCTGTTTTTATTTTAGAAAAAGCTTCATCGCAACAATTAGTGGTTTCTATAACTAAATTATTAATATTTTTTAGGCAGGAAAGTATGCCTTCGAGTATTAATTGATGATCATCAACTAAGAGTATTTTTATTGGTCCAAGCATTTAGGGGGATTTGAATAGTCGTTAAGGTTCCAACGCCTACCTCACTTTTTATATCTAGAGTTCCGTTTAACTCTTCAATACGTTCTTGTAGATTTTGTAAACCAATTCCTTTTTTGTTGATCTTGGCATCAAAACCAATACCATTATCTTCCATTTGCAAAAATACATGATTCTTATGCATCACAAAAGTTATTATTACTTTACTCGCTTTTGCATGTTTTTTACAATTCTGTATTGTTTCACGGATACTTAAATACAACAATCTGTTAATAGCATCATTTAGTGCTTCCCAGTTATTTTCTTGTAAACCTGTAACGGTTATTCTAAAATTGAGTTCAAAATAATCACTTACTAAATTAATTACTTGGTCTTTAAAGGACACTTTACCAAAACTAACACTACTTAATTGATGTGATAAATTACGTACATTTTCTTTTACGTCATCTAACTTTTGAGCTTCATCCAATAAGTTTGATTTCTTTAATTTTTGATGTAATAAACGTAAATCTCCTGCAACTTCGTCGTGTAATGATTTTGCAATTTGTTGTCGTTCATCTTCTCTAGCGGTTATTCTTTCTAATTGCGCTTGATATAATAGTTTTCTTTTTCTATAAAAATAAAATAAAACACTGCTCATAAATAATAATAAACCAGTCGCCGCAACTAATCGACCAATAGTTCGTTGTTGTTTATGATATACTATTTCTAGTTGTTTGCTTTTATTTTCTGTTTTTAAAACCGTATTTTCTTTTTCTTTTTTATCAGTTTCATACCTAATTTTAGCAAACTGATTTTTTAATCGACGTTCTTTTTCAAATAAACTGTCGTTAAGTTGTATATATTCTTCTAAATATTTTTTAGCTTCTTGTCCTTTATTAAGGTCTGATAAAAGTTTTAAACATTCTAAGACGATTTTATTATTTCTTGTTTTTCTAGCTAATTTTAAACCAATATTTGCATGTTTTTCTGCTAGTATATAGTTTTTGTTTTTGATATATGCTTCTGTTAAAAAAGCATGAGAAAAACTTTCTGCGTATGAGTTTTTAAGTTTTTTTCGACCTTCTAAAACTATTTTATAACCTTTTATTGCTTTTTTTGTATCGCCTTGTAGAAAATAAATTGAAGATAAGTTACCTAAAAAAGATTGATAATTTTTAGGATATTTTATTTCTAAACTATCTGTATCTAAACCTTCTTGAAATAAAGAAATTGCTTTTTCATAATTACCTTGATCTTTATAAGTCATCCCTATATTATTCAAAAGGTTTAAGTAATTTTTTTCTCTTTTGCGTTTTATCTTATTGTACTTCGCGATATTCTGTGCTTTATGATAATAGGCTCGGGCTTCTTTTGGTCTTTTTAAACTCGCTAAGGCATTTCCTAAGGTTTGATATAACGAAATTAAAACGCGATATTTCTTCAAAGGTTCTACATATTTTAAACCTTCAACCGTTGTTATTTCACAGCCTAAAAAGTCGAGTTCTTTTACCTGAATAATTGCCATAGACAAAAGCCTTCTGCCTATTTCGGCAGAATCTTTTAAAGCGACAGATATATTTTTTGATTTATGATAATAGTAAAAAGTACTATCTAAATTATTTTTTATTTTATGGTTTAAAGCGGCAAAATGATATGCTTTTGCCAAAGAGAAAGAGTCTTTTTTTATACCATAGTGTTTTAGTAATTTATTTTTTGAGAATGTTAAACCTAAGGTGTCTTTACTAAAATAACTTTGTTTACCATAGGCTATGCTTGTTTTCTTTAAAAGGGAATCTTTCTTTAAATCATTTGAAAGTATCACTGCTTTTTTAAGGTATGATAACTTCCTTATTCCTTTTGCATTGTTTAAATAAAAAGAAATAGAATCTTTTTGCTCTTGAGAGCAAACAAAAAAGGCAGTAAGTAGTAAGAAAAAAACAAGAATTTTTTTCATAAGATAAAAGAGTTCTCTATTTTAAGTAAGATACAATATTTATTTTTCAGAAAAAAAACTAAGACATTTTATAATCAGCAAAACGAAAAGTACCAAAAAATAAAACAAAAAGTACATTTTTTCACCAATTTAATACACCTTTAAATAGTGATTAAGCACCTTTTAATCACTATTTAAAAATGTTAATTACACTACTCAATCATTAATAAATCAGGTTTATAAATATCAGCTACTACCATAGATGGCTCAAAAGTCGATAAACTTTCATCCTGAGCATTCTTTATTATAATTCCGTTAGATATATCATCCAAAGCTTTACTCATAAGATTTAAGCCCATTGGTTGCAGTTTATCTCTCCATAATCTACTGGAAGCTACTTTTAATTTTAAGCTAAAATATTTAGGGTGTAATATTGTAAAATCTTGGTAAGCAATATCGCCTCTATCAATTCCAGAATTTAACCAAAATACTGTTCCTCCAGTAACAGACTCCCGCATCTTAATTGCCCACTGTACGGCACTTTTACCTCTATGTAATGGTAATAAACTTGGATGATAACCTATCCAGCCTAATTTAGCCTTGTAACGAGTTCTTTTACCCACATAGTCAAATGAATGGGCGGTAATCCCTAAGTCCACACCTTTAGGAAAAGTATCTCCATTTAGCATTCCCGCAGGAATTATCGGGATTTCATTTTTAGCCGCTAAGGGCTTTATATACTTATCGTCTAAAGGGCAACAAACACCCACAACATTAAATCCTTTTTTTAAGCATATGCTTAAAATCATTTCAGCAAAATACTTTTGACCGCTTATAAATACGTTAAAACGTTTCTCCATTTCCTAAAAATTTAAATCCTTGAATTGCTCTAAAATGACCACCATAGCCACCACCTTTAAATGCACCTTTTTTAGCTGTTTTTGCTATGCTCTCAATAGAGCGTTTTTTATTAGCACCATAAAGCTTAGCACTAGTTTGTTGCCATTTAGCAGAAGAACGCAAATAATTTGCAAGTTGCGGATGGCTCGTGTGAAAAAATGTATGAAAATTTTTATTTCTACGCCCATAGCCATCTAAATGGTATTGCATTATTTGGTTTAAAAAGGCAGTTCCAACTCCTGCACCTTGCCACTCGGGCATTACAACAAGCCTTGATGCCCTATAAGCATTTGCCGTAAATAAAGGCATCACAGCCACATGACAAACAAGCTCGCCGTTTACTGTTCCAACAAAATACTCCGCACATGGTGGGTGTTTTAAGTCTAAATAATAATGYTCTTTAAAATACTTCCAGTAAGTTCCGTTTGTCTTGAAAATATCAAGTTTGATTTTTGGTCGTTCGGAAATAGATTTTTTTTTTTAAGCTCTTGCGTTGTTGTGTTATAAACCCAGTCAGGTTGTAGCCATTCAATTATATCATAATGTGGGCTTAATAAAACTATTTTTTTCCCTTTATTACGCCTCCAACCTTTAGCAAAAGCTAATGCGCCAATCTTAGCTATTTGCCTATCTACAACGCTTGTAAATTCATCTACAACAACTTCATCTGGAGCATCAATAATTAACCTTGCCATTCCTGCTCTAAATTGTTGCCCGTTAGAAAGTACGTTAAATGGTTTTAGCCAACTCGGAACATCTCCAAGACCAACACTAGCTAATGCTGCGGTTACTTCTTCAAAACTTCCGTCTGGAGCAATACAATCTATAATTGGTTTACTATTATCCCAATCGGCATAAGGATTGTAAATCTTATTTTCCTTAAAAAATGATTTCCCAAGCGAGGTTTTCCCTGTTCCACTTGCGCCAATAATAAGACCAATTTGCCAATCATCATTATCAATTGGTATTTCTGCGGTGTGTTTCCATGTGTCCGCCTTATCAACGTTAAATAAACTTTTTACTCTTAAAGCTCTGTAGCTTTCAAAATCTTTTGTTTTGTGATTTACTTCTATTTTCATAATTATACGTTTACTAATCTTATTTTTAATCCTAGTTTTTTCATCTTGCTAAATAGCTCTTTTTGTTCCATTTCTGATTCTACAAGTAGAATAACTCCAAATTGTGGCTTGTAGTTAAATTTATTTTTAATCATATATAACACTTACTTTAATTAATATTCTTACTTTTGTGTCTCCTACAGTATTATTTTAAACAAGCAAAGCCCAATTAGAAGACTTATGTCCTCCAACTGGGCTTTGATGCTAAATTAAATTACTGTAGGAAAGTATTTATTTTGTTGGGGGACTTTTTATATCCCCATTTTGTTTCTTTTTCTTTTGATGATTTTATTACTGTTTTAGGACGTAGGTTGCTGTTAGGTCTTTTTTCCAATCCAAATCACTCGGTATTACGCCGTTTAATTTATCTAATTGTGTTTGATTTACGTAAATTATTGTTAGGTTTGGGTTGCTGTAGCAATAGAACCTATTCAACGCTATATTTTTACTTACATCTAATTCTGGTAATTGGGTAAAGGTGCAATGTATATAAGTTATCCTAATATTTTTAGTTACATCTAGTGTCGTAAGTTGGTTACTACCGCAGGATAAAACACGTAAATTAACATTTTTTGATACATCTAGTTTTGTTAATTGCATATCGCTGGAAAGTATACGAGTCAAACCCCTACTAGATTTAATCGTAACAGTTTCACTCCCTGTATTCCCACTAAAATCAATTACAGGTGTACCCTCTCCATCTCCAACTCCGTGATAATAAACATTACCTAAAGCATACCATTTAATAAGTCTCTGACTTCCACTAGGATAAAAACTTTCAGCAAAATAAACCTTCCAATCACTCGCATTACTCGTAGTAACCATAGTAATTTCTTGCCCCCCATACCTCCTTGAACTACTCATTCCCATAATTACGCTCTAATTAATTGCCCGCAAACGAAATACTCATTTGCGCCTGTTTTGGTTATTTCTACCATTGAATTTTGCCCATCAAATTCGAGTGTATCATTGATATTTTTTAATTCATTTGCGCTTCCTGATGTAGCTACTTTGCACGTTCCTGTTCCTTTGTAGAAATACTGCGCTTTGTCGCCAATTCGTGGAAATGAAGCGGTGTTTAGAATAATTTCAGTATTTGCATTATCTAACGGTACTATATCGCCAATATCCGAAGCTTTTGCCGTGTAGCTTGTTACTGATGATAGTGGTGCAACGGTTTGTTTTGGTTGTACGTTTTCAAGTAAAGCAATCTTTTTGAAGCCTAAAGAGACACCTTCTTTTGAATACGATTGAATATACAAACCTTCTCCGTGTGATTTTTTCCAAAAAGTAAATGCCCTTTCTTTTGAACTACCAAACCCAAAATGAACGGACGATCCCCACTGATAAGGAAACCCACTACTTCCGCCAGTGTTTGAAATCATTTGTATCCCTGTCTTTCCATACGTAAACGAGGCTGTTGCATTATTTTTATTAAAAGTAGTTAGTCTACTTATGAAGTCAGAAGCATTTTTACCTTCTAAAGTCTTTGCGTTTATTTCTAAAACATCTACATCAGTTTTTTTTAAGCTCTCTTTTGTGAATATCTTTTCAAAACCGTTTGAAGTACCATTTGGAGCATACGACTGGTAATGCAATTCATTATTAAAGTGGTTTTTCCAAAAAGTAAACGCACGCCTTTCGGATGTAGTAATGTCTGATGTATTTCCGAAGAAAAAATGAACAGATGCTCCGTATTCCTCAGGAAAACCAGTTGAACCTTTTGTGTTTGAAATTAATGAAATTCCAACACCTTTTCCTCTAGGAAATATCCCGTCTCCTGTTTCTCTATTTATCAATTTCTGACTACTAATAAACGCACCATTTACCTCGTCTTTTAATTGATATTTATCATCGTGATTATGATTAAGCAGACCAATATTCTTTTGGGCAATTTTTTGTTGTTCTTCGGATAAATTTTGAAAAACAACATAGCTCACTTTATTTGCTATTGAAGTAATTAAAGCATTATCGGCAGTATTCATTTCAGCTAATAATTCCTGAATAGAATTAATTTCCGTATCTGGATTATTCAATAACATTTGAACAACTTCATTCATTGCTAGTAAAAGAGCGTTGTCAGATTCCTGTTTATTGTAAACATCTTGTTTAGCTACGTAATAACTTGGTGGTTTATCGCCAAGTTTTAACGAGTTTACGGAAGTTCCTGTTTTATCCAATTTACCGTTCCAATTTTCACGGTCATTTTCCGAAGGATGCAATATTTCATCTTGTAAATGCGTATTAAACGCTTGTTTATCCGCCTTGGCTATTAACAATTTATTTAAACCCTCAATATCTTGGACACTAATATTTTCATCAATCCAACGAATCCATTTAAAGAAGTTATAAAATTGTTGTTCAGAAGGTTTGTCGTGTGTTTCAAACCATTTTTTTACGTTCTCTTGATGTTTCATTATCCTATAAATTGAATTGGTAACGCCACAATGTATGGCGGTAAATTGTTATGAGGTTTATTGTTTCCTTCAGAATCTGTTGTAAAATGATGAATATGACTTCCTGAATCTTTTATTAAACCATTACCGCTAACAAATTCACGTTTCCAATCTTGTCCTGAAAAATTCGATTGCCCATTAGAATTACCTAAAATTGAGCCCGTTTTACCTCCTCCAGAACCGTCCATTACATCATGATTATGACTACCAGCAGAACGTGTTCGCCCTTCATGTTGATGACTTGGCAGTTCAGAAGTTGTTAGTTGATGTGTTTTTTCACCGCCTTTTTTACCGATGCTATTAAATTCTGTTTGATTAGCATCGTACCCAACGAGCATACGCCCTAAAATATTATCAGTTCCGTTTTGTCCGTTAGCGATAAACCAACCTCTTTGCAATTCTGCTTGAGTTACACTTGTACCAACGTATTTTATTTCTTTGAAAATTGGTTTAATTTCTGCTAATTCTTTTTCTAGTTTTTTTACTTGATTTGATAAAACTATTAAGTTATCAATATGCTTAAAATCACTCCAAGGAATCGAATTTCCTGAAACTCCAAAAGTTGCATAGCGAGTAAAATAAACAGGTTTTTCGGTTTTATCTTCAAAAGTTGCTTTTGTTTCTTCTTGAATAATGACAACACTATTTTGCTTTATACCGCCACGGAATTCTAACAATTCGCCTTCTAAATAAATAAAACCGTTTGTTATTTGGTTTCCAACAACTTCACATCCACTGATAATTGTTTTATCACCTGCCAAAAACCCAAAAGCATTAAAAATCTGCCATGCTTTTTGCATTTCTGTAAGCGTATTTGTTTCCAAAGGAAAACCGCCATTTTGTTGAAAATCAAGATAATTCATATCGCAATTATTTTATATTTTTTTGTTCCTTTTTTGAATATTTCAATCCACTTTTCGAGTGCTATTTTTCTTGATTTTACAATGCTATCTGGTACGTAAACAATAAAATCAATTCCTGTATCGGCATAATCAGTTTTATCATTTATAAAAAGTTTACCAAGAAATACAGGTTTTTGTTCCGCCCGTGTATAAATATAATGTCGCTCAAATTGATTGCCATCGCCAATTTGTATCCTGCGTAATTCCTTATCAAAAACATCATTTAAAGCTTTACGTAAATAACATCTTTGCCCATTATGATTTAAAATAAATTTATCAGCAACCCGCATTTTTAAAAACTCGCCGTGTAAATTAGCTACTGGAGATACGAGCGTTTTTATAAAACCAATCATTTTTGGTTTGCGTAAATCGGTGGGTAATAAAAGTATTGCCCATTTATAAAAATCAATATTATACCACATAACTAATGTTTTCAAAAGTTTCAATTTCGAAATAACCACTTGCGGGTATTTTGCTAACTTCAATTAATTGTGGTGTTCCGTGTGTATCTTTTGAAGCGTCTAAAGAGCTACTTTTTACCTCCACAATATGTGCGATTTTAACGCCTTTAATTGCTTGTAATTTATCGACCATTGTTTGCAATATTAACTCGCCATCAAAAGGCAATTCTTTCATAAACTGCTGTAAAGCTTCCTCAATTGGCTTATTTCCGTGTAAAATTGACATACCAGTTTCATCTAAAACTAAGGCATCTCTATAAATTTTTAAGGTTAAAAATAGTTTATCCGCTAAATGATTTATAACGGTAATATCATCTCCAGCAAATTTAATTTCTTCAAAATATTGCTCTAAAGATTCTTCTTGTTGTGGCGTAATTCTTGAAAGTTTTCCGTTTATTTCCGTGGCGACTTTTATAACAATTGTTCCTGGTACTTCACCATCATTTGCGGTGGCATATTTTATAATTTTTGAAGCGTCTATTTCTTCGGATGTTGCTGTTTCATTTTGAAATTTATCGGTATCGGCAATTAAATCAAAACCATTTTGAAAAGCCAATGCCATAATTCTGTACCATGGCAATGTTCCTGCTTTTTCGTGTGCCAATCTATAATCGATGTACTTTCGGTGGGCATCAAAATAGCTTCGTAAATCTTGAAAACAAAAAGCCACGATAAACAAAAACAAATTCCAAATAGATACTTTGCTAGTACTATTTAAGTCTTTTAAGGAACTTTCATTTTCCTTAATGGCTATCATTTTAGCTTTAATTCCTTGTACTTTCATGGTCTTTTTTAAGTCTTTTTTGAATTATTCCTGAGCTTTAGCTCACTTTAAAATCAATTCCAATTGCCCAGCATCCGATGCCTTCACAACCTGTAATTACATCAATATTAGTTTGTGTTAATGCCGTTGCAGGAAGTATTTTTTTTGCTTGATAATAGTTTAAATGGTCTTTATTATAAATAACATTTTCAGGAATAATAATTTTATCTCCAGTTTCAATAACCTCGCTTGGTGCTTTATGATTCGCTTTTGCAATTAAAGAGGCATTAACCGCCAATCCTGTTGTTAAGATTGCGATATCTAAAAAAGATTGTTTATTGAGTGCTATTATTTGCATCTTTAAGTTGCTTTTTTAACAATTTGTTTTCAGTGTCTTTTTCTCGTAGCTCTCTTTTTAAAGAAAGTATAAATTTGTTTTTTAGCTTTATCTCATCTTCTAACAAGTTATTTTTTCGTTTATAAGAAGACTCTAGTTGGCTCATTTCTTCGGTCATCATTTGAAACTTTCGTTCCCATAACTGAGAAGTTTCTTGATATTTTTTTTCGTATCGAATCGGTAAATCATCTAGCGCTGCTTTATACATATCAATAACCTTAGAGCCGTTATCAATTTCTTTGCTTTCAACATCCGCCTCAACACCTTTTGTAATAGCCTTGTTTTTTCTTCGTTCCAAAATTGCCATTCCAACTCCTCCAGCTCCTAAAGTGTAACCCAATATTTCGCCTATATTTTCTTGTATAAAACTTACCATTAAATTTTAATTTTCAGGTTTTCAAAACCTCCAGTTAAATCAATCGTTGGATTTTTATAACCAACATATTCTAGTTGCATCTTTAAATTTCGTTTAAATTCAATTTCAGAAACATTGGTTTTTATATAATTAATCGCACCAAAACCAACTAAAGGAAATTCTTTAAACTCGCCTTTATTAGAAAGTAAAACAATTTCAACGTTTTGTTGATCCGATTTTCCAATCACAAAATCACCGTTTTCAATCGCTAAGTCACCATTTTCATCAAGTAATAAATCCATAATTATTATTTAATTATACCTGTTCCTGTTATCGGTCCACCTGTGGCACTAGCTCCAGTAACGGTGGTAGTTCTACCAATAACAAAATCGTTAATTGCTTTTGCTTCTTTAAGCGCCATTTCTTTGCGTGCTACTTCGGGTTTTATCGTTGGGTTATTCGAATATTCTTCACGGATTTCAAATAATTTATCGGCTAATTGCTTTTGAGTGCTAGGCATTATTTAAGTACTTTATTAAAACGTTTTTTTATGGCATTCATCGCAGGAACATTAATTGTATTTCCTTGGATAACTAAAATTTTATTTAGCTCATCAATTAAATCATTGACAATTGTTTTAAAGGATTCTCCTTTATTACCAACGGATAAACCTTGTTTATTACAATCAACTTCAAATTCATCAATTTGAATAGTAACACGGTCAATTTCGGTGTATTTTATAATGGCTGTTTCTTGCGGATTATTTTCAATTTCAACAACTAAAACCTCCGAGTTTATTTTTGGATATACAATAAAAGAACTTTCAAAATCGCCAACAACGGCATTTAAACGCACGTCTAATAATTCAGATAAATGTTCTCTTTCAACGGTGCAAGTAGTTTCTGTAATTTCAGTTACTTTGCCGATACTTGTTTTTAAAGCCTTTTTAGAAACCGAATTAATAGCCCGAACAAACTCCTCCATGATATTTTTGTTAAAAGCCAAACGCTTATAATTACTATTGAAATTTTACCCGCAGAAATCCAAAGTTTTTGCCACCAGCTCAATTGTTTTTCAATAATTTTAGCGGGCAGTGTTATTGTTTTAATTTTGCTTATTTGCTCTTGAATATGTTGTTCTTTCCATTTTACAAATAGCTTCTGGGCTTTAGCTTTGCAACTCACACTTAAAATATTATTTTCTAAATGTACCCTTGGAGGCTTTAAAATTTCTCCTGATATTTCCTTTGGAATTGCTGAATTATAATAAAAATTGCTTTTTTTATTTTCTTCTTGAGAAACAAGTATCGGATTATTATTAATACATTTAATGTAAGCGAAATAAAAAGAGCTATCTTTTTTGGTTGAAAAAATAGTATCTCTCAATATTTCTTTTATATTTTTTTTAGATTCAATACTTGTGTTTTCAATAGGTGGATTAATCGTTTTACAACTTATTAAACAAACTATTAAAAGCATACTTAAACAATATTTAAACATCATTTTATTTGATTTTAAAGGATACCTTATTTGTTCGTTTGTATCCGTCAGATTTATTAATATTTACAATAACACTCTCCACAAAAAGAGTCATATCTCGATGTTTGTCTGGATAGTTTGGGTCTGTTAATTTCATGCTATCTCCAGCATTTGTAAAAGGAATTGCCCAACTATCTAATGCACCACCGTAACCTGTATAAACATGAGCGTCGTGTATTTTATGCACCCATTCTTTTACTTCATTTTCTGATAAATTTAAAGGCAAATGCAATGTTCTATGATCGCCACTTGTATCGCCATATTCATAGGTTATCTTTTTAGAAGTTCCTGTTTGATGACTAATCGCTTTATAAAATCGTTTCCGTTGCTCTTTCGTTTCATATTTTAAACTGTTAGAATTTCGGATATTTTTACCAAAAACAAAATCATGCGATACTGCGGGTTTAAAATCAACGGTAAGCCCTGCGGTTAAAACTTTATTCTTAAAATAACATCGAATCCCATATTGTTGCTTGAGTTCTTCAATAACTTTATAAGGCGTTGCATTTTCAATCATAAATTTACCAAGAGGCATATTTAAAGCTTCAATTTCATAGGCTGGAGCGATAAACTTTAACAAATCTTCTAAGGTTACTGAAGCGAAAGTTTTATTTATTTTTTCTTTCTTTTTCAGTTGATACATTTCATCTTCACAGATTAAAAGCAACGGAATTTCTGCACCAATTTCATCAATATAACCTTCAAATTCTACTTTTAACTCGTCGTTATATCCAGCTTCTATTTTAATAGTATCGCCTGATTTTATGATTTCGAGCAAGTTCTTTTGTGCCAATGATACATTTTCGCCATTTTCCTGTGCATTTTTAAACGCTCTAGGAAGTGTAATTTTAGCGGTATCTGAAAACTTTTCAATAGTATTTTCTATATAAATAGACTCTACAACGCCAAATTGTATTGCTTCATTAATCGTGATTTTTACGGCAATATTATAATACTGATAATTCATTTTACATCGGATTTAATAGCGTATAATTAACTCCTTTTATGCTTTTAGCCGATAAACTAATTTGCACGGTATCGGCAAAACCTTCTACTGGCGTTATTGAAACGGCGGTTAAATAAATACTATCAATATCTTTGTCATAAAACTGTTCACCATAAACTTCAATAATATCATTATGCTCAAAAAAACGAGCTAATAAATCTATTTTATATGAAGGATATTCACGGTTATCAACATCTATTAAAATACCTCGAATATCAATAGACCACGGTTTTGTGCCCCAACGTTCAACAACAACGCTATCACTTCCTGATGCTTCCGTTTCAATTAAATTTTTCTCTCGAGAAAAACTTACCATTAACGGCGGTGCGTATGTATTGGTGTTTTTACCAGTAAGCATTTCGCCAAATAACAATTCTTCGCCTGCATATTTAAAAGTGATATTTTCGGCGTCTGAACAAGCATCGTTATAAAATTCAACATCATACTTATTATCTTCTTTAATAAGTATTGCTTTGTTTAGTAATTTGCTAATTGCAACCGCTCCAAAAGCGGCTGCATAACGAGCCGCTAAATTTATAACAATGGCTTCTCCGTTATTCATTTGTTTTAATTGTTAAAATACCTTGAGTTGATAACCAGTTTATTTGTGCCCATTTTATAGCCCAAACATCATCCGTTAATTTTTCAGGAAAAGGGATATGTAAAAAATGACTAATCAAAGCATCCGCCTTAAAATATAAATCGAATGCTTCTTCTTCGTTAAGCCTAGAACATCGCTCTAAACTTTCCCAAACTTTCCCTGGCGTATTGGAATTAAATCCATTAATAAACCCGCAACGGCATAAAACAATCCGTCATCGTTTACCACTTCCTCTTTACTTGTTAGCAAACAATTTTTAACTAAAATTTCTTGTCCTTTTTTTGGATCAGATTGCATGAATTTCATCGTTTGCCCCACAACGCTACGCTTTGGAATAATTGCCAATACTTCCAGCTCGTCAATATTAAAATCGTCTAATGGTAAAATCAACGATTTTAATTTGTCGCCGTGTTCTTTTTTTAGCGTTTCTTTTACTTCTTTACTAACTTCTTTTAATGC
>NZ_JAJGWT010000010.1:0-70 GCF_021390715.1 Tenacibaculum piscium | reverse complement strand
GCAAACAATTTTTAACTAAAATTTCTTGTCCTTTTTTTGGATCAGATTGCATGAATTTCATCGTTTGCCC
>NZ_JAJGWT010000009.1 GCF_021390715.1 Tenacibaculum piscium | reverse complement strand
GCCGAGTATTACTAATAACCCATAGGCTTATGTAGAAGTCTTGCGCTCGAAAGGGCGCAAGCACCAACTCTTTTGATTATTTACGATATAATTTTTACCAATATGTTAACTTATACAGTTGAAATATACTGAAACGNTCTTTTGATTATTTACGATATAATTTTTACCAATATGTTAACTTATACAGTTGAAATATACTGAAACATTTTAAGGTGATTATCGCAATGGGGCTCACCTCTTTCCATCCCGAACAGAGAAGTTAAGCCCATTTGCGCCGATGGTACTGCAAGCACCAACTCTTTTGATTATTTACGATATAATTTTTACCAATATGTTAACTTATACAGTTGAAATATACTGAAACRWTTTAAGGTGATTATCGCAATGGGGCTCACCTCTTWCCATCCCGAACAGAGAAGTTAAGCCCATTTGCGCCGATGGTACTGCCAATGGTGGGAGAGTAGGTCGTTGCCTTTCTTTGAAACCTCAATCTATAAAGATTGAGGTTTTTTTTTGTGCTAAACTGAAAGAAATGATTAAAGCTCTTTTTTAATCTATAAACATCATACTGAATGAATTTATTTTAGCATCGTAAAAACTATGGAAAATGGCAAATGAGGATGTGAAACTGAAATAAATTCAGGTTGACGGATTCGATTTATTATTTTTCTCTGATATTTTTTTTCAGATAAAATTTAAAACAGACTCTAATAATTACTACGCGTTTGCCTATCTGTTAAAAAGATTCTTTGAAATGACTGGATTTCATAAATAAAAACTAATTTATGAATTTACCGAAACTAAATAAATAGACTTAGCCCTGATTGAAGCAATTGTTTGAGCTCTTTTTTTGATTTTTCTTCAAAAAAAAGCGAGTGCGGAAAGCGGGAATAGCTTCAAATAAAAAATAATGAAATATTTAATATATCTGATAATTTATTATTAAAATTGCCAAATGAAGTATAGACAACTAACCAAAGAACAATTTGAAGGATTACACCAAGAATTTGCTCGTTTTTTAGCATCACAAACTATAGATGCTAAAGAATGGAAAGAATTAAAAGAACAAAAACCAACAGTCGCACAAGATGAAATGAACGTTTTTAGCGATGTCGTGTGGGATGACGTACTCACCAAAATCCAATATTTAGAACATTTTTCACCAAAAATGGTCAATCTATTTAAATGCGATGAAAATGAAATCCATCGAATTATGATTACCATCGATAAAAATATAAATCTGCTAGAACAACAAGGTTTTGAATGGTTAATGAAAAATCCTAATCATGAAAAAATAGAACTTTTTACAGGAACTAAAAAATATAATAAAGAAAGAAATCAAGAAATTTTTGACCTAATCGAAAAAGGAAGCTCAATATCAAAAGGAGAAATATTTACCTATTTTAATAAATTAACGTCGTAATCATATCTTAAAAATAAAATATAAAATTATTTTTTCAGTATTTTTGCAACATGATTGACCAAGGATTATTAGCATATTTAGAAAGTTTTATTACCGATAAAAGAAAAGAAACATTTAATAACGTTCTGAATGAAAGAACACGTCATTTTACCGTTGTTTTAGAAGATATTTATCAACCTCATAATGCAAGTGCCGTAGTCAGAAGTTGTGATATTTTTGGAGTTCAAGATGTATATGCTATTGAAAATAGATTTACCAATAAAGTATCTCGACACGTCGCAAAAGGAAGTCAAAAATGGTTAAACATCAACAGATACAAAGAAGATGGAGACAATACAAAAGCTTGTTTACAAGATTTACGTGCAAAAGGGTATCAGATAATTGGTACAACGCCACACACGAATTCTTGTGTATTATCTGATTTTGATGTTACTAAAAAATCGGCATTTGTATTTGGTGCTGAAAAAGATGGAATTTCCGAGTATATAAAACAAGAAGCTGATGGTTTTTTAAAAATTCCGATGGTTGGTTTTACCGAAAGTTTAAATATTTCGGTAGCGGCTGCAATCACGTTGAACGATGTTACAGCACGTTTGCGTAAAACAAATATCGACTGGAAATTAAGCAAAGAAGAACAGCGTTTTTTGTATTTTCAATGGATAAAAAACACGATAAAAAATCCTGATAAATTAATTGAATATTATTATAAAGAACTTAATTAGTACTAATAATATTTAAAACCAAGTCTTTAGTCAACGCTTGTCCGTTGGCTATTTTTTTGATGTTATCGAACGTAAATACAAAATCACAACCGTTTTTATAATCAGAACATCCGTAAGCAGATTTTCCTTTTATAACTATTCCTTTTTTACATTTCGGACACGGAATTTTATCAGTATTTGTTTGTGTATTTTTTTCAACTACTATTTGTTTTTCTTCTAGTTTTAAGTTGAAATTTTCATCAAAACGAACTAAGCCTTCTACTTTTTCATTGCTTTTTATGAAACCTTTTAAATTAGTGGTACAGCCTTTGTCGAGCAAGCGAATTAATTGATTTTCAGATATTTTTTTATCCATAAAACTAAAAGGTAATGTAAAACTACAACCAGTTTTATAACTCGAACATCCGTAAGCGGTACTTCCTTTTAATAGCTGCCCTTTTTTACATTTTGGACATTCTTTACCAACGATTGTTTTAATTATTTTTTTAGCTGTAACAGCTTTTTTTTCTTTTGTATTTGAGTTAGGTATTTCATTTTCAGAAGAAATTCGTTTTGTTTTGTTACTTGAACGTACTTCATAAACCAATTCATCCACCATTTTTTTCATATTATTGATAAATGTTCCAGCATTAAATTCACCACGTTCAATTTCTTTTAAACGTTTTTCCCAAAGTCCTGTAAGTTCTGCCGATTTTAATAATTCATTATCAATTAAATCAATTAAATCAATTCCTGTTTTAGTCGGAATTACCAGTTTTTTCTGACGTTCAATATATTTTCTTCGGAATAAAGTTTCAATAATACTTGCACGTGTTGATGGACGACCAATTCCGTTTTCCTTCATTAATTCACGCATTTCATCATCATCAACTTGTTTTCCAGCAGTTTCCATAGAACGTAATAAACTTGCTTCGGTGTAATTTCGTGGCGGTTTGGTTTCTTTTTGTAAAAAACTAGGTTCATGCGTTCCTTTTTCCCCTTTTACAAAAGTTGGTAATACGTTAGTTGTCGTTTTTTTGGTGTTATTTTCATCTTCAAAAACAATACGCCATCCTTTTGATAAAATTTCTTTTCCACTTGTTTTGAAGGATATATCACCAACTTTTCCAATCACAGAAGTATTAGAAACATCACTTTCAGGATAAAAAACAGCAATAAAACGACGGGTAATAATATCGTATACTTGTTGCTGATTATAAGGTAAATTATTTTGAATCCCAGTAGGAATAATCGCGTGGTGATCGGTTACTTTTTTATCATCAAAAACCTTTTTAGATTTCTTTATTTTCTGACCTAATAATGGTTTTGTTAAGGTATTAAAATTGGTTAATTTCCCTAAAATCCCTGCTATTTTTGGGTACACATCGTTGGGTAAAAAAGTAGTATCAACTCTTGGATAAGTTACGACTTTCATTTCATAAAGCTTTTGAACCATTTTTAATGTTTCATCCGCGGAAAAGCCAAATTTAGTATTACAATATACTTGTAATCCTGTTAAATCAAATAATTTAGGAGCGTATTCTTTTCCTTTTTTCTTGGTTACTGAAGTAATTTCAAAATCACTTTCTTTTACTTTATCAGCAAAAATTTGCCCTGCTGCTTTTTTTAAAAAACGACCTTCTTCGTAGCTAAAAAGCGTGTCTCTATATAAGGTTTGTAATTCCCAATATGGCTGTGATTTAAAATTTTGAATCTCTTTAAATCGATTAACGAGCATCGCAAGAGTAGGCGTTTGCACTCTTCCTACGGATAAAACTTGTTTGTATCCACCAAATTTAACAGTGTATAATCGGGTGGCATTTAAGCCTAATAACCAATCGCCGATGGCACGTGAAAAACCTGCGTAATATAAATTATCGTATTGTGATGCGGGTTTTAAATTCTCAAAACCTTCTCGAATTGCTTCTTCGGTTAGCGATGAAATCCATAAACGTTGTACTTCGCCTTTATAACCTGCTTGATTTATAACCCAGCGTTGTATTAATTCTCCTTCCGTTCCTGCATCGCCACAATTAATAACGACATCGGCTTTGTCAAATAATGATTTTACAATTTTAAATTGTTTTTGAATACCTTCATCACCAGTAACTTTAGTATTAAAATGGTCGGGTAGCATCGGTAAATTATTTAAATCCCAACTTTTCCAATGTGGTTTGTAATCTTTGGGTTCTAAAAGTGTGCACAAATGCCCAAAAGTGTAGGTTACCGCATAACCATTTCCTTCAAAATAGCCATCTCGCTTGGTATTCGCTCCTAATATATTCGCAATTTCTCTTGCTACACTTGGTTTTTCGGCAATACAGACTTTCATTCGATTTATTTATTCAATTTGTTTAGAGCTTCGAAATTACTAAAATAAATTGATTTGAATGAAAACTAATTTTTTATTCTTTTGATGCTGTTTTCTCAATCATTTCTAAATAAATATCTTCAACATGTTCTCTCGCCCAAGCTGTTTTTCTTAAAAAACCAAGGCTTGATTTCATGCTAGGATTATTGATAAAACAACGAATATTTACACGTTCTCCTAAATATTCCCAGCCATAATATGCTACTAAACGCTCTAAAACTTGAACTAATTTTACGCCATGAAGCGGGTTATCTAATTGTTCTTGAGTCGCTTGTTTTCTAATTTTTTTAATAGCTTTTTCAGTTGTTTTTTCATATTGTTGATTCTTATCTTGATTACTTTTTATATCCATAATTAAGGTTGTAATTAATCTTTTATTTTAGTGAAATTGAAGATTTTTGCGTTTATTACATCTTAAACGCTCGTTGTCGTTTTGCTTCAAAAGTTAAAATTGCGGCGGCTACGGAAACATTCATCGAATCTATTTGTCCTTGCATTGGAATATTGATGTTTTGTGTGGCTTTTTCACGCCAAATTTGGGTTAAACCCGTGGCTTCTGTACCAACAACTAATGCTGTTGATTTTGTATAGTCGTTTTTATGATATTCGTTCGAATTTTGCAAGGTTGCACTGTAAATATTGATATTATTTTCTTGTAAAAAAGCAATAATTTCTTCGGATGTTCCAACGCCAATTTGATTGGTGAAAACACAACCCACACTAGAGCGTACAATATTCGGATTGAATAAATCTGTTTTTGGGTTTGCTATAAGAACGGCATCGATATTTGCGGCATCGGTAGTACGAAGCATTGCACCGATATTTCCAGGTTTTTCAATACTTTCTAATACCAAAACTAGTGGGTTTTCTGTTTTAAATTGAATTAAATTTATACTAAAATCTTTAGATTTTACAACAGCAATTACACCTTCGGTAGTATCACGATAGGCGATTTTTTGATAAATTTCTTTGGTAATTTCAATACAAGTAGCAGTCGCTACTTTAATAGTTTTTAAAGCATCAGAAGAAAACATTTCAGGGACAAATAAAAGCGTTTCTATTTGATAATTTCCTTTGATAACTAACGAAATTTCACGTTGTCCTTCGACTAAAAATAAGCCTTTCTTTTTTCGCTCCCGAGATTTATCTTGAAGTTTTAATAACTCTTTAATATAAGGATTTTGGATACTGCTGATTTGTTTCATAGAAACAAAAATACCTAATTATACTTATTTTAAAATTAGTTTTCCTATTTTTTTATCACCAGATAACCAAGCCGTATTTTTATCAATAAAATCGATGGCATAATAATTTTCTTCACTTACTTTTTGCCAAGAAATTCCGCCATCATTAGAAAATGAAATTCCTGTTTTTCCTACTGCAAAAATTTCTTTTCCATCGGAATTTGGTACATATTGCACACAACTTTTAAAGCTAGGATTTTGATTTTTAGCTACTAATTTCCATGTTTTTCCACCATCAATAGTAATGGCTTTATTGGCACAATTATCGGTTGGTTTTGTGTAATTTCCACCCATAATAATACCGTTATTTTTATCATAAAAAGCAATAGAATAAATGCCATCACCTATATTTCCTTGGATAATTGGCGTATCAAAAATATGCCAAGAATTTCCAAAATCCGTAGATTTTAAAACACGTGCTTTTTTACCACCTGTACCAATCCAAACGGTATTTTTAACAATTGCAATATTGGTATTACTTGCGGCAAAAAAAGCTTCTCCTTCTGCTAGTTTTGGTGATTTTTCATAGGATAATTTTTGCCAAGAATTTCCACCATCAGAAGTTAAAAGGATAGAAGCACGATTTTCTGTTGGATCGCCCACGGCAATTCCGTGTTTTTTATCAGCAAAAAAATGTAAACTATTATAAAAGACCTTCGGATGTTTTTCAGAATACACAATCTTTGTAGTATCTGAATTTATTTGATACAACAATGCAGGGTTTTCAATCGATAAAGCAAAAATATTTTTATTATTTAAGGCAATACTTCTAAAATTAGGAATAATCGTGTCCTGATAACGTAGTTTTTTGTACTCCCAAGAAATACCACCATTTTTAGTCGTACCGATAATTCCGTTCGACCCTGCATAAATCACCTCTTTTTCACTAATCGATTTTATCGCCCGAATACTCGTGCTTTTTTGTTCAAATTCATTAATTTGAATCGTTTTAAAATTTCTGATAATTCCTGTTTTTTCAGAAGTTTCTTTACAAGAAAAATAACTAAATAAGATTAAAATTAAAATAGTGAAATGTTTCATTTTTTTGATATTTTTACAAGGCTAAAATTAACAAAACCAAGTTGATTATCAGCATAGAAACAGCAAGAAAATATCAAAAAAAATAGTAAAAAAATACATGAAAAAAGCATTGGTAATTTCTGGAGGTGGAAGTAAAGGAGCCTTTGCAGGCGGTGTTGCAGAGTTTTTAATCAAAGATAAAAAGAAAGATTACGATCTGTTTTTAGGAACATCAACAGGAAGTTTAATGGTATCGCACTTGGCGCTCAATGATGTTGATGGCTTAAAGGAATTATATACCAATGTTGATCAAAAAGCAATTTTTAGCAACAGTCCTTTTAAAATAAAAACCGTGCATGGCGAAAAAGTCATTTCTATTCGGCATATAAATACATTTTGGAACTTTTTAAATGGCAGAAAAACTTTTGGCGAAAGCAAAAATTTACGAAAACTGATTAAAAAAAATGTTACTAGAGAAATGTACCATCAAATTCGAAATGATAATAAAGAAGTCGTAGTTACTTTATCGAATTTAACAGCAAATCAAATTGAATACAAAGCGATTTCTGCATGTACCTACGAAGATTTTTGCGATTGGATTTGGGGTTCGTGCAATTACGTGCCTTTTATGAGCTTGCTAGAAAAAAATAATTGTCAATATGCCGATGGCGGTTTTGGAAGTTTAATACCGATTCGAGAAGCAATTTTACGTGGGGCAAAAGAAATTGATGCCATTATTTTAGAAACTGAAGTAACACAAATTAATCGAATTCCTGCTAAAAATCCGTTTTCGTTAATGCTCGATGTTTTTGATTTTATGCTCGAAAATGTTGAACGTCATAATATTACGATTGGTAAATTATCAGCAAAACATCACGATGTGCAACTAAATTTATATTATACGCCCACGGTTTTAACCACAAATACCTTAGTTTTTGATAAAAAATTAATGACCAAATGGTGGAAATCAGGTTATTTATACGCCAAAAAATTAGACGAAGAAAAAATGATTCCTTTTAGACCTGAAATGATTGAAAATCAAGAAATTGAAGAAGGCTTAGAAAATATTGAAAACATCGAAAATAATTTTAATTAAGTATCAATCAGCATAAAAAAACTCAATAACTCAATAAAAAACGAAGAGCCTATTTAAATTTCATTTAAAAAAATTTTATAGTATAAAAATAGAAAATCGAATCCGTCAAACTGAATTTATTTCAGTTTCGCATCCTAATTTGCCACAGTTATTAGCCTTGTGCGATGCTGAAATAAATTCAGCATGACGATAATTTAATTTTTAAACAGGCTCTAAAACTAAAAATCCAGCGATAAAGCTGGATTTTATATTGTAAATGCTAGATTTTTTTACTTAAAATCAACATACATTGTATTATAATCAGGATTTTTCATTGATGAATCCCAAACAAAAGATTTTGGAAAAATTCTTTTTGATGGCACACTTTCTCTAGCTCCTTTGGTAATATATTCAATTGTTTTTGCTAATAAAGGCTCGCTCGAATCGCCCAAAATACCTAACGCATTCGGAGTTTCTTGTATGATAACTTCTGGAATAAATCCATTAGGTTTGTTTTCGCCCTTTTTATTTTGAATCTCCAAAACAATCGGTTGCATTGCCCAAGTATGACTGGTTTTTAAATTTTCGCCAGTACGCATAAAATTATCCGAATCGTACAAAGTTATTGAACCGACATGTTTTCCGTAGGTTTGTGTTCCAACTAATTTGACATCAATATAAGGTTTTAATCCATTGATAACAAGCTCAGAAGCAGAAGCAGAATTTCCAGAAACAATAAAATAAACCCTATTTAAATGTAATCCTTCGATGTTTTTTTCTGAAACAATAGTTCCTTGATTATCTTTATTGATGATTTTATCCGTAAAATTATTGTTGAAAAAATCAGGGCTGAAATTGGCATTTACTTTATGATTCCAAACTTGTTTTGAAAATAATTCACCTGTAAATTGACCTGTAATCATTTGAGCTAAATAACTCGCAGATTGTACAGAACCTCCGCCGTTGTAACGCAAATCAACAATTAAATCGGTAATTGCTTCATTTTTAAAATTTAAAAATTCGGCGTTTAAAGCTTCATCAAAAGAACTCGAAAATTGATTGTATAATAAATACCCAATTCTGTTACTTCCCTGTGTAATTACTTTGGCTTGTTGTATCGGATTTTCTGTAACTTGACTTGTTGTTAATAAAACAGTTCTGCCATTACTAACAGGATTTCCTTGTTGATAATCAGCTAAATGTACTGTAAATGACGCTTCATTAAATAAATCATTAATATTATCTTTCGTGATTTCCGTGCCATTCACTTGATTTATAAGCATGCCTCGTTTGATACCTTTAGTATCGGCATCTGAACCTTTGGAAACATCATATACATAGACGTAATATTTTGCCGAACCATCAGCATAATTTATCGCTTTTATTTTCATTCCTGTGGTTAATCGGATACTTTGAAATGAATTTTCTAACGCAATATAATCCTCAACAATCCAAGAATAAGTACTATTCGGATTCTTCGGATATTCATCATTCATCGATAAAGAACTGTAAAATAAATCTGTAGGATTCTCAAAACCAGCTAAATAAGTGTTTAATTCAACATCGTTTTTAAAACGTGTATCCGATAAATCGGGAATTTTATCTTGCCATAAATAAAAGGCATTTAAACCACGCCATACAAAATGTTGAATTTCGATATTCTCAGGCGTACTTTCTTTTTCACTACAAGATACTAGGGTTATCAGTGAGAAACTAACTAAAAATAAGGAAAGAAATCGGAAGGGAAATCGAGCGGAAAATCGTCCGAAAAAAGATTCAAAAAATGGAATGATACATGCTTTTAGTAATTTCATAAGGAATATATTAACGTATAAGATAAACGCAATTTAATCAATAATAGTATATTTTTAAATATTTTTGAAATAATTTAGCCCCAATACTAAAATATTAATTTATGTATCAACATGGCATTGAATTTGAATGAATATTAGGTGTCGATTTTCGTACTTATGATTCCTTTCTATCAAAAAATAAAATATTAAAAACACTCAAAAAATACTAAATAATGATGAAAAAATATATAAAAATGAGAGTATCAGTCTTAGTATCAGTTGTAATATTAGGTGTTTTATCGATAGGAAATCAAAAATATAAGGAGTATCAACAACGAAAAAAAATAGCAGAAATAACAGAAGCACTCAAGTTAGTTGCCGTCAATTTAAATAAAGGAAATCAAGCATTACAATACTTAAATACCTACGAAAAAACAGTTCAGAAAGTGATAAATGCTGTCAAATAATCAAAAAAAAAGATACAAAAAACAACTAAAAAAATAAAATAACATCAAAATAATACTAAATTAATTATGAAAAAATATATAAAAAATACACTCGTTTTACTTGCTTTTATAAGCATCTCCATAACCAGTTTTGGACAATCAATCTTTGATGAATTAGAAAATATTGAAGAAGTTTCATCCGTAATTGTTAATAAAGATGCCTTCGAAATTCTATCAAAATTTAAAGTCGATGCTGATGATAATGAAGCTATCGAAATCTTTACGATGATTAAAGAGTTGGAAGAATTAAAAATGTTTTCAACAAAAAATACCAGCATCGCTACCCAAATGGAAAAAATGGTGCAGCAAACCGTCGTTAAAAATAAATTGGTAGCACTTATGCGAGCAAATGACCAAAATTCTCGTGTTAAAATTTATGTCAAATCAACAGAAAATAAAAATTTTGTAAGCGAAGTATTATTATTTATCAAAGATAAAAATACCGAAAAAGGAACACCAGAATCTATTATTGTTTCTTTAACAGGAATTATTGATATGAATAAAATGTCTAAAATAGCCGATACTTTTTCTAAATAAAAATAAATAAAATAGCCTAGTTTTATGAAGTTTCAAAAAGCTTTTACATCAATTTCTATAGTCCTAATATCTTTTTTAAGTAGTGCCTTATTTTCGCAATCTGCGACAATTTATAAAGCCGAAACAGCTAAAATTCACGATTTAATTCATACAAAATTAAAGGTCGATTTTAATTTTAAAGAAAAACAATTAAACGGCGAAGAATGGCTAACGGTAAAACCACATTTTTATCAAACCGATAAAATTACCTTAGATGCAAAAGCCATGATTATTCATCAAATAAGTATGAATAATCAGAAATTAGCCTATAATTATGATGACTCTAAATTGATTATCGACTTGCCTCGAACCTATAAAAAATCCGAAGAATTTACGATTTATATAAAATATACGGCACGTCCTGAAAAAGTTCAACAAAAAGGAAGTAATGCAATTACATCGGCAAAAGGATTGTATTTTATAAACCCAACAGGCTTGGATAAAAATAAACCAACACAAATCTGGACACAAGGAGAAACCGAAGCAAGTAGTTGCTGGTTTCCCACAATTGATGCGCCAAATCAAAAAACTTCCCAAGAAATTTATATAACCGTTCCTAATAAATACGTAACATTATCCAATGGGAAATTAGAAAATCAACAAAAAAATAACAACGGAACAAGAACCGATTATTGGAATTTCAAACAAAAACACGCACCGTATTTATTTTTTATGGGCGTAGGGGAATATGAAATTATCAAAGACAATTACAAAAATATTCCCGTTGATTATTATGTAGAAAAAAAATATGCTCCACACGCAAAAGCAATTTTTGGAAATACACCTGAAATGTTAGCTTTTTTCTCGAAAATTACAGGAATCGAATATCCGTGGAATAAATATGCACAAATCGTAGGAAGAGATTACGTAAGTGGTGCAATGGAAAACACAACGGCGGTAATTCATGGCGAAAAAGCGTATCAAATGCCAGGGCAATTAATTGATGAAAATATCCATGAAAATACCATTGCTCATGAAGCTTTTCATCATTGGTTTGGGAATTTAGTAACGGCAGAGAGTTGGAGTAATTTAACCGTCAACGAAAGTTTTGCCAATTATAGCGAGTATTTATGGCGTGAGTACAAATATGGAAAAAATGATGCCGATGCACATTTATTAGAAGATATTGAAGCCTATAAAAATGGGCAGAATTTTGATAAACATTTAGTGCGATTTAACTACCATGATAAAGAAGATATGTTTGATGCCGTTAGCTATAACAAAGGCGGTGCGATTTTACATATGTTGCGTAATTATCTAGGCGATGACGCTTTTTACGCAGGTTTAAATACGTATTTAACTACCAATAAATACAGTACTGCAGAGGCACATCAGTTGCGTTTGGCTTTCGAAAAAGTAAGCGGAAAAGACTTAAATTGGTTTTTTAATCAATGGTATTTTAATAGCGGACATCCGAAATTAGCCGTTTCCTACGACTATAATAAATTACGAAAAACAGTAACCGTAAATATTAAACAAGAGCAAGAAAATACCTTTAAATTTCCTTTTGTTATTGATATTCTTGAAGAAGGAAAATCACAAAAATCACAAAAAATAACACGCCATACTGTTTTTGTAGAAAGTAAAGACGCTTCATTTACATTTCCGTTTGTAACGCAACCAACTTTTATTCAAGTAAATGCCGATGGCGTTTTACTATGCGATATCACCGAAAATAAAGTGTTAAGCGATTATATCAATCAATTAAAATACGCTGAGAATTATCAACATAAAAAAGAAGCTTTAGTGGAGGTTGCTAAATATCAAGATGATAAAAAAGCGTTTAATGCAATCGCAGATGCTTTAAATGATGATTTCTATAAAATTAGAATTTTAGCCTTAGAAAATATCAATCTGGCAAATAAAAATACTAAAAAAAATGTAATCGAAAATATTAAAAAAATCGCCACAAATGACCCGAAAACATTAGTAAAAGCAAGTGCCATCGAAACGTTAGGGAAATTAACAAATCCTGAATTAAAACCCGTTTTTCAAAAAGGTTTGCAAAGTGAATCCTATGCCGTTTTAGGAAAATCATTAGTTGCCATCTATTATATAGATAAAAAATTGGCAATTCAAAAATCAAAAACACTCCCTGTCGATGTTAAAAAAATTATCGCAACGCCCTTAACACGTATTTATTTAGATGAAAATAATCAGGAAGAACTCCCGTTTATCGCTGGAAATGTAATCGAAGGAATGTTTTTAAGTCAGGATAAAAAAATACAATCGCTCTACAAAAAAGCATACGATAAAATTGCTAGTAGTAACAATACCGAAGCAATCAGAAATTTAGCTGATGATATTGTCGCGAAAGGAACACAATACAAACAATATAATTTTGATAAAGTTGGCGTGAATTTATTGCGTCAAGTAGTTCAGAAACAAAAAATAGCAAAGCAACCAACCAAACTTAAAAATATTGAAATTGCTAAAATAGCCATGGCTAAATTGTTACAGTAATTAAAAATCAACCTATAAAACTGATGAAAAAAAAGACAACAAAGCTATTTTTTACAAACATAATTGTAACATTGTTTCTAACAATATTTTTAACGATTTCTTGTAATAGCGTCAAAAATACAGCCAAAGCACTTAACTCTGGAGATTATGAAAAAGCAATGGCCTTATCAATTAAAAAATTAGCGAAAAATAAATTTAAAGCGAAAAATCAACCCTACGTTCTAATACTTAAAAATGCTTTTAAAAAAGCAACCGATAGTGATTTAGCTAAAATAGCGTATCTGAAAAAAGAAGCAAATTCGGCAAATTTAGAAACTATTTATACCCTATATAATCGCTTGAAAAATAGACAAGAAAAAATAAAACCACTCTTGCCTCTTAGAAATATCAAAACAAATAAAAATGTAAATTTTAATTTACAAAATTATGATGCTCAAATTATTCAGGCCAAAGAAAATTATGCTAATTATTTATATGAAAATGCCGTTAATTTGTTAAATAAAGGCTATCAAAATAAAATGAATTATAGAAAAGCATTTGATACTTTTACGCAGTTAAATAAAATATCACCAAATTATAAAAACACCAACGATTTACAAAAACAAGCGCATTTAAAAGGAACAGATTACATTTTTGTATCCTTAAATAACCAAACAAATCAGGTGATACCAAGAAGGCTTGAAGATGATTTGTTAGCAATAGATACGTATGGATTAAACAACTTATGGACGGTTTATCATGCTAAAAAAAATAATTTGGTAAACTATGATTTTGATTTGGAATTAAATTTAAGAAATATCGATATTTCTCCCGAACAAATTCACGAAAAAGAAATTACCAAAGAAAAACAAGTTCAAGACGGCTTTAAATATTTGAAAAATAATAATGGCGGTTATGTAAAAGATAGTTTAGGTGTTAAAATAAAAGTCGCTAATTTTAGAACAATTCGTTGTCAATTATATCATTTTACGCAGTTTAAAAGTTGTAAAGTTTCAGGAATTGTAAAATATTTTGATAATCAAACAAATCAATTACTAGAGCGTTTCCCTATCGAAAGTGAATTTATTTTTGAGCATACTTACGCCGATTATAATGGCGATAGAAGAGCTTTAGAGGAATCTTTTTTTAATTTAACGGTATTGAAATCTGTAAATTTTCCATCAAATGAACAAATGATTTACGACACAGGAAATGATTTGAAAAAGAAATTTAAGCATATTATTACAAGAAATAAAATCAATAATTAAAATAGTAATAATAAGAGCTTGTTTAAATTTTATTCTAAAAATTTTTGTAATCTCAAAGTAGCATGGCAAGGGCAAGGGGTTAAAACCCCTTGTTTTAAAATAAAAATGCGTCAAAGGGATTTTAGTTCAGTTTCTCATCCTGATTTGCCACAGCTTTTAGCTTTTTTCAGCTCCTTTTAACAAGGGGTTTTAACCCCTTGCCACCATTTTTTGCCACTATATTTTTTTCAGATAAAATTTATTTCATTTTCTCAAAAAATGTTAATTTATAATTAGGTAAAGCTTTTGGATTTGTAATTTTGATGATATCTTTTAAAACTAAATCAGGTCTGATTGGCGCTAATTCAAAATAGATAAGTCCACCTGTTTTTCCTTTTTTTGTACCGATAGTATAAGTGCTTTCGTTTTTTAAAGCATCGAATTCTTTATAATGTTTATTAGCATTTAATAATTGTGCTGTTGTTTCGTATAAGCCGCAACCAATCCAATAATCAGCTTTTTTTCCTTTATCTAAAGCACTTTCAAAACTTAATTGTAAACTTCCTGTGCTTTTGGTTTCTTTCCAAAGATAATTTAAATGTGCATCCTTAAAAAAAGTAGCGATAAAACTATTTCCTCCAGGAACATTCCAAACTTCTTTAAACATACTTCCAGATAAAATTGTTGGATAATTAGTGCTTTTTTTAGCTGTTTTTTTAGCGTCTAAGTAATTTCTTTCAATCGCATTAAAAACACTATCTGCTTGTTTTTCTTTATCTAAAAGTACTCCGAAAAATTTAATCCATTCTGCTCTTCCTAAAGGTGTTTCTTCTAGCCAATCGCCATTAAAAACAACAGGAATACCTGCTTTTTTGATGTTTTTGTATAATTTACTATTTGGATGTAAAGAAAAACCAACAACTAATTCGGGTTGTAAATCCATTAGTTTTTCGGTATTCATACTTTGTTCCATACCAAGTTCAACTATTTTTCCGTTTTCAATTCTTTTTCTTGTTTTTTCTGATGAAATATATTTAGCGTGTGGAAATCCGACTAATTTATTTTCACTATTTAAAAGTTCTAGCATCGGGATGTGTGTGGTGCTAGTAACGACTAATTTTTCAACAGGAATTTTTAGTTGATTTTTAGAAATATATGTTTTATTGGTCAATGTAAATTCAAATTGTTTTTTAGAGTTTTGAAATACTTTTTTAATGATTAATTTTTTCTGATTATTATTCGTAATAATATCAAAGCCTTTTGCATATTTAATAGTGCTTTGGTTTGTTATTATTTTTGTGCTGTCTTTTTCTTCTGATGTTTTACATTGAATAAAAAACAATGAAAGAGTAACAAGTATTAAAAAATGTTTCATTTTGATGATTGAATTATAGTGTGAATTTTATAATATCTCCGTACTTTAACTTTAAATCGAAAGAATTTTCTAAAGAAATATTGTTTACATAAGCCCACAAACTTCTGATTACTCCAGCGTGGGTAACAATAACAACACGTTGTTTTTTTAGCTTTTTAATATCATTTAAAAATTGAACCGTTCTGGTATGTAAATCAATGTAAGATTCGCCATTAGTAACTGTAATATTTACAAAATCGTTCATCCAAATATCTAACTCGGGCTTATTGATATCATCCCATTTTTTTAGTTCCCAATCTCCAAAATCTAGTTCTTTTAATCTATCATCAAAAATAATAGTATCAGATAATTGTTCTGCTAATAATTTACATCGCTGTAAAGGACTTGAATAATAAACGGTTTCGGAATCCTTTACAGGAACTTCTTTTAAAATTGGGCGTATTTCTTCTAAAAAAGTATCGATAACGCCAATATCTGCTTGTCCGTAGCAAACTCCTTTTTCAATATTTGGAGTCGTATGTCTGACTAAAATAATTTCCATATAATTATTATTGATAAATAAAAAATAACTTCGGATACTTGTTGCAATGCACCAGCACAATCGCCAGTTTGTCCGCCAATCCATTTTTTGAAAAAACTTCCCATGTATAAATACGTTAAAAATAAAGGAATTAGTACTGCAAATACTCTAATATCTTGAAAAAATACAAGTGGTACTATCCCGAAGAAACCAGAAATAATTAGTGCTTTTGTACTCATTTTTTGAGTAGTAGGTTTTACTTTAGCCGTGTCAATATCTCTTACATATTCGTGTGTGTATAATAAAATAGTTGCGATAAATCGGCTAATAGCATGTCCTGAAATCAATAATAAAGGAATTGTTTTAATCGAATTATTGAATTGTAATAACTCGTATAAACTTAATGTTTTTATTGATAAAAGCGCAACAATTCCCACAACACCATAAGTTCCTAATCTAGAATCTTTCATGATGGTTAAAATTTTATCTTTCGTCCATCCGCCACCAAAACCGTCGCATACATCAGCAAAACCATCTTCATGAAAAGCACCTGTTGTCCAAACAGAAGCAACAATGCTAAGTACAATAGCAATACTTGGGCTAAAAAGAAACGAAGCTCCAAGGTATACAGCGGCAGAAATTGCGCCAATAACAATACCAACTAACGAGAAATAACGACTGCTTTTATTTAAAATTTCAGGAGAATGATTTACCCATTTAGGACAAGGAATTCTCGTGAAAAATAAGACAGCAGTTAAAAAATAATGAATTTGATTTTTCATAAACTACCCTTCAGATATATTTGCACTTTTAAAAGTTGCCATTTCATTTAAAAAACTAATCGCAGCTTTTACAATAGGAAAAGCAATAGCACTACCAGTTCCTTCGCCTAAACGTAAACCAATATTTAAGAGTGGTTTTGCATTTAAAAATTGCAACATTTTTTCATGACCTTGTTCGCCTGATGTATGACAAAAAATACAGTAATCTAAAACATTTTTATTGATAGCCTGTGCAGCTAATAAAGCCGAAGTAACAATAAATCCATCTACTAAAATGGTCATTTTTAAAGATGCCGCTTCTAACATAGCTCCGCACATCATTACAATTTCAAAACCACCAAAAGTAGCTAAAGCATCTATTGGGTTTTTAATATTTTTTTGATGTAAATTAAGTGCATTTTTAAGAATGTCAGCTTTTTTAAGAACTCCAGAATCATCTAAACCAGTTCCTTTTCCAACACAATTTTCAATCGATGTATTTGTAAAATAACTCATTAATAAAGAAGCAGCAGAAGTGTTTCCAATTCCCATTTCACCAAAACCAATAGTATTTGTTCCTTGTTTATGTAATTCTGTAACTAGTTTTTTTCCTTTATCTAAAGCTGATAAACACTCGGCTGTGGTCATTGCTTTTTCAATACTATAATCTTTTGTTCCTTTAGCTATTTTTGCTGATATTAAATTGATGTTTGATTCAAAATCAGCATTTACACCTGCATCAACAATTTTTAAATTGATATCATTCTGATTACAAAAAACGTTAATTGCAGCTCCGTTATTCAAGAAGTTTAACACCATTTGTTGGGTTACTTCCTGCGGATAAGGACTTACAACTTTCGATTTTACAATTCCATGATCGCCAGCAAAAACAACAATACTTGGTTTTGATAAAGTAGGAGTAAGGCTGTTTTGAATTTGTCCTATTTGTAGGGCAATTTCTTCTAAAACTCCTAATGAACCAATCGGTTTTGTTTTAAAATCAATTTTATCTTTAAGTGCTATTTTTAGCGTGTCTGAAAGTGGGGTTATATTAGTAGCGTACATGTGTTTTTATTTTAAATTTAGTGGTAAACCAGATACTATAAAAGTAGCTTTATCAGCTTTTTTAGCAATATATTGATTTACCCATCCTTGTAATTCGGTAAATTTTCTGCCAATTTGAGTATCAGCATGTAAACCCATTCCTATTTCATTAGATATGATAATAATAGTTGCATCAATTTCAACTAGTTTGTCAATTTCATCAGTTGCTAATGTTAAACTTTTTTGAACATCATTTTTAGTATCTAAATAAAAATTAGTCAGCCATAAAGTAACGCAATCAATAACGACGGTGGCATTTTTAGGAATAACATTGCTAATGTTTTTTTCTTCTTCAATAGTAGTCCAACGTTCATCTCTATCAGAAATATGTCTGTCTACACGTTTTTTAAAATCGGCATCCCAAATTCTTGAAGTTGCTAAATAATAAGGATTGTTAGATAATGATTCTGCTAATTGTTGCGCATAGCTACTTTTTCCTGAACGTTCTCCGCCAGAGATATAATACATCATAGTAAAGAAATAAATTGACGGCAAAGATTGTAAAGATTTTTTAGAAAAAGAGAATAATACTTGATAACTATGTAATTTAGCCGCTTAAAATATATTTTCATGAAAGTTTCCTCATTTATGCCAGCAGTAACCCAAATGATTTATGATATGGGATTAGAAGAATACTTAGACGGTATTACTTTTGAATGTCCTGCAATTGCGCTTGCAGAAAAACAAGTTGCTGTTAAATATAAGTTAGAAGGGCAAACTTTAACTAGTGATGAAATTAATACCATTTTTTCAAAAACAAAAGCTGAAGGAGGTACGTTGTATTATGTTGATGAACCTGTTTTGGAAAGTATTGCTCCAGATATTATTTTTACACAAGATGTATGTGATGTTTGTCAAATAGATACAGAATCTGTTGCAAAATCTGCTTGTAAATTAGCGAAACAACCAACTTTAATTTCTATAACTCCAAATTCTTTAGACGATGTTTTTGAGAATGCGTTAACCATAGCAAAAGCAATGGGAAAAGAAGAAATAGGAATTAAATATGTACAAAAACTTAAAAATCGTATTTACAATATAGTCGATACACAACGAGCAAACAGAATACAATCTAAAAGTGTAATGTTGTTAGAATGGATTGATCCGTTGTTTAATTGCGGACATTGGATTCCTCATCAAATAGGATATGCTGGTGGTATCGATTTGTTATCGCATCCGTCAGGAGATAGTATTGTTATTTCTTGGGATAAAATTGTAAAATATAATCCAGAGATATTAATAATTGCTCCGTGTGGCTACGGAATTTCACGAACAATGGAAGATATGCAGTTTTTAGAGGATAAACCAGAATGGAGTTCTTTAAAAGCTGTTAAAAATAAACAGGTTTTTATTGCTGATTTTGCCATGTTTACACAATCATCAGCAAGTACTTTAGTCGATGGTATTGCGTGTTTATCAGCAATGATTCATCCGAATTATTTTGAGGTATCAAGTGAGCTTACTGTTAAGTTTTCGAACTATAATGATTTATTGATGCTAGATTCTTAATAAAATAGCATAAATTTGTGCAAAATTTTAGGTTTTGATGTTTCATCAGTAACATCAAATTAAAAGGGAATTCGGTTAAATACCGAAGCTGTTCCCGCAACTGTAAGCTATTAAGCTTGTAATTACTCTTTAAGTCACTGTTTATTTTTAAATGGGAAGACCAATTACAAGACGCAAGCCAGGAGACCTGCCTATATTTTAAATAATTCAAACTTTCGGGATAAAGGTTTTTAATATATTTATGAAAAAATACGCACTTTTTATATTATTTTTTATTACATTTTATTCTTTTGCTCAAAAAGATTCAATATCGAATGTTTTAGCTGAGGTGGTCGTGCTTGCCGATAAAGGAAAAATTAAAAGTAATAATAGTAATCGAATAAGCGTAAAATCAATAAAAATTACGGATAAACAACGTGTTAAAAATCCACTTAATTTAACCAATCTTTTACGTTATAATAGCCCAATTGCTTTTAGAGATTATGGAAATGGAGGAGTTAGTACAGCTCGCTTTAGAGGAACATCAGCTTCTAATACATTAGTTTTATGGAATGGTATTCCTATTAATTCAATTGGTAGCGGTCAAACCGATTTTAATGCTTTATCAGCGAATGTCAGTGATAATATAATTGTGCAAAGTGGCGGAAATAGTACCGAATTTGGCTCGGGAGCTATCGGTGGAACAGTCCATTTAAACGATGAAATAAATTTTAAGAAACACAAGAAATTTCATTTATTCTCTTCTTATGGAAGTTTTAATACGACTTCTAATTTTTTTAAAAGTTCTTTTGGTGATCAAAAATGGAGCGTAAAATTAGCATCAACCTTTAATTATTCTCAAAACGATTATACATTTATCGATAAACGATATAAAGATATAAATGGTGATTTGTTGAAAAATCAAAATGGAAATTATAAAAATTATGGCGTTAATTTTAATATCGCACATCAATTTAATTCAAAAAATAAACTCGCTTTTTATACTACAAAATATTACGGAAATCGTTTATTTTCCGATGGTTTACCAAATCCATCAGCAGGAAGTGAACGAAATGAAGATTTTAATCAACGTAATTTATTACAATGGAATTATAAGTATTCTTCACAGTTTAAACAGCTACTAAATATCGCCTATTTAACCCAAGAATATCGATATTATACCAATAAAAATGCTACCGATTTTAGTTATGGAAAATCAAAAACAACGCATATTAATTATGATGTAACCTATAAATCATCAAATATTCTATCCTTCAATTATAAAACTGTTTTTGAAAATATTATTGGAAATAATTCAGCAAATAATTCAAAAATAACTAAAAAAAGAAATTCACTAGCCTTTATCGGAAGCGTAAAATATCAACCTATCAAAAAAATAAAAACAAGTTTACAACTAAGAAAAGAACTTAACACTGATTTTAATGTGCCATTTTCTGTATTTATTGCAAGTGAATATCAAATAGTTTCAGAATTGAAAATACTAGCTAATTTCTCCACCAATTACAGAGTGCCAACGTATAACGAAATGTATTGGCCGATAGTAGGAAACTTACACTTAGTACCAGAAAATTCGGTTCAGGGAGAAACAGGAATCTCTTATAAAAATAAAAATATCGAGTTAAAATCAACCTTATTTTATATTCATATTAATGATAAAATTCTTTGGTTGCCCGCTGGAGGTAGTAATTTATGGCGACCAAAAAATGTAAACGACGTAGTTCATAAAGGAATAGAATCTTTTATCAGTTTTCAAAAAAAAATAGCAGACCATCGATTTGCTATTTCATCAAATTACACGTTTACAACTGCTAAAAATATCGAAAATAATAAAATTTTGCCCTACGCCCCCAAGCATTTATGGAATTTTACAGCCGATTATTCCTATAAGAAAATTAGCGTTTTTCTACAAAGTTTATATCAAACAAAAGTGTATACCAACGAAATAAATTTAGATTTTTATGCACTCAAAAAAGTAAATGTGCAAAATATAGGACTTAATTTTAACTTATCAACAAAAACAACAAAAACAACAAAACTTCCAATACTTGGGATTACCGTAAATAATATCTTTAATAAAGTGTATTATTTCTCAAACTTACGCCCGATGCCTGGAACAAATTTTAACATCAATATTAACTATAAATTTTAAAAAAAAATGAAAATTACAAAACTACTTTTAGCCCTTTTTTTAGCAAATTTACTGCTTACTTCTTGTGCTAAAGATGAAGACGAAAAAGAATTTCTTGTTGAATATAAAAAAGGGATTATTATAAGTTCGGAAGGGAACTTTGGAGATAAAGACGGCTCGATTGCTTACGTAGATAATGCCTTGTCAAACGTTGCCACAAATTTTATTTATACTGGCGAAAATAATGCACAATTAGGTGGGTTAATTCAGTCAATTACATTTACGGATACAGAAGCTTATATTATTTTAAATGATGTAAATACGATTATTATTGCTGATAAAACAACTTTTAAGAAAAAAGCCGAAATTAAATCAGGATTAAAAAATCCTAGATATATGACGGTTGTAGGCGATAAAGGATATGTTACCAATTGGGGTGATGGTGGAAATACCAAAGATGATTATATCGCAATTATCAATTTAAAAACAAATAAAATTGAACCAACAACTATTTCGTTAGAAAATGGTGTAGAACAAATTTTAAATAAAGATAATAAATTATATGTTTCTCACAAAGGAGCTTGGTCGTCAAGTAATATTATTTCTGTAGTTGATTTAAATGCTAAAAATAGTGTTTCAAAAATTATCGTAAAAGATAATCCAGATGAAATGGCTTTTGATAACGCTGGAAATTTAATTGTTTTATCAGAAGGAAAACCTGTTTATAATGCCGATTGGTCAAAAGTTATTGACAGAACAACTGCTGCAATTTCGTTTATTAATGTATCAACTAAAAAGGTAGTTAAAGAATTAGCATTCCCGAAAATGGAAAATGCGAGTTTAATGACGTATCAAAATGGAAATGTATATTATTATACTGGAAAAGATAAAAAAGTACATTCAATAAATGAAACTGCTACAAAATTAGCAACAGAAGGTATCAATGTTGGAGCAATTTATGGAATGAATGTAAAACAAAATCAATTATTTACCGTGGAATACGCATTTACGAAATTAAGTAAATTAAAAGTATTTGATGTAAACACGAAATCAGAAATATATACTTCTCCTGTTGGTTTAGGAGCTTCAAAAATTTATTTTAATAACTAAAAAAAGTTCTTTTTTTTATAAAAATCAAGAAGCTAAAAAAATAAAAGAAGAAGAGAGGGAAGAAGAAAAAAGCGAATAAAAGAAAAAGAGTGTAAGAAGTCCCCCATTTTTTTACAAGTTAATCCCCCGATTTAAACAACCCCGCTTGCTTTTTAAGTGGGGTTGTTTTTTATAAAAATTTTTGCTTTATTTCGGTTTTGAATTCTTCACTAGGAAGAATACATTTTTCCCTTTTTCCAAACCATCTATAACGATTTTTGGCAATAAAATCATAACAATAATTTCGAAAACCTTCAGGAAGAAAAGTCAAAATTGAAAATAATCGCCAAAAACCACCAAAAGAAACCATGATTTTTAAAACCGCTGTCGATTTTATGTCATACGAAATATTCGGTTCGTACAAAATAATCGAATCAATTTTTGTAGCATCAATTCCTAAATGCGTGGTTATTTTTTTGCCAATTTCAGACTGTAAAGACACAAAAACAAACTGATTTTTCTTATCTAATTTGATGACTTTTAAAACCCAAGAATTGCAAAAATTACAAATGCCATCAAACAAAATTATTTTTTTATGATTTTTATAATCACGAAACATTTTTAGTAAATTAGATGAATATTAAATAAAATTTAAGAATCTTTAAGAAATTAAAGAATCTTATGCAAGATTTATGTAAAATTACAAGAATATTTTGTAACATTCATCAAAATTCAACGTCTTGTTGTTTAGTAAAAATCAACTACTAATATTCCTCGAATGATTCGAATAGAAAACTTACATAAATCGTATCCAATTGGTAAAGAATCCCTCCATGTTTTAAAAGGATTAAATTTACATATTAAAGAAGGTGAATTTGTATCAATTATGGGATCTTCTGGTTCAGGAAAATCAACGTTATTAAATATCGTAGGCTTGTTAGATACGCATGACCAAGGAACGTATTATCTAAATGGTGAGTTAATCGAAAATTTAAACGAAACAAAAGCCGCACTTTTACGCAATAAATTCTTAGGTTTTATTTTTCAGTCTTTTAATTTAATATCTTATAAAACCGCCTTAGAAAACGTAGCGTTGCCTTTATATTACAAAGGAATTGGAAGAAAAGAAAGAGCCAAAATTGCCTTGGAATATTTAGATAAAGTAGGCTTGAAAAAATGGGCAAATCATTTGCCTAATGAACTCTCTGGAGGACAAAAACAACGAGTGGCAATCGCTAGAGCCTTGGTTACAAAACCAAAAGTGATATTGGCTGATGAACCCACAGGAGCTTTAGATTCGACAACAACCGATGCCGTTATTGCATTATTAAAAGAAATAAATCAAGAAGGAATGACCGTTTTTGTAATTACGCACGAAGAAGAAGTTGCAGCAGAAACTAAAAGAATCGTACGTTTAAAAGATGGCGTTATTATCAGCGATGAATTAACGGGAAAATCGGAAAATAACGTTAAATCTAAAGCAATTTAAATATGTTTGATTTAGACCGTTGGCAAGAAATATTACAAAGCATCCGTAAAAATAAATTAAGGTCGATACTCTCTGGATTTACCGTGGCTTTTGCGATTCTACTTTTTACCTTGCTCTTCGGAATCGGTAACGGACTTGAAAATACCTTTAAAAATCAGTTTGCTAAAGATGCAATTAATTCTATTTATATCACTTCCAATAAAACAACAAAAGCATTTAAAGGAAACCAAATAGGACGCAAAATTCAATTTAAAAATGATGATTTTGATTTTTTAAAAGAAAAATATGCCGATAAAATTCAAATGATAAGCCCTCGTTTGCAAAGAACCGCATCGGTAGTGTATAAAACAACTGAAAATAATTACGCCATTCGAGGAGTCTATCCGAAGTATGATTTCTTAGAATCTGCAACCATTACAGCAGGACGTTTTTTGAATTTAAAAGATATTCATCAAAAAACAAAAGTAGCCGTTATTGGGCGTATGGTCGCAAAAGATTTATTTGGAGAAATACCAGCCTACACAAAATTACTCAATATTGATGGCGTTATGTATAAAATAATCGGCGTTTTTACTGATGCAGGAGGCGATACTGATGAACGTTTTATTTATCTGCCTTTTTCAACAATGCAACAAATTTATGGTAATAATGATAACGTAGATATGTTTGGAATGACCTATAATCCTTCATTAAGCGTTGAACAAGCGATTGCTTTTAGTACAAAAATGCACAAAGAATTAAAAAAGAAACACGGCGTTTCTCCCAATGATCAAAGAGGAATTTCAGTAAATAATTATGCAGAAAGCAACAAGAAAGTAGCCACGATGATGGTTGTTTTAAGTATTTTAATTTTGATTATCGGTTTGGGAACGCTCATTGCTGGTGTGGTCGGAATTAGTAATATTATGGTGTATATTGTAAAGGAACGCACTAAGGAATTAGGGATTCGAAAGGCAGTAGGAGCAACGCCAAAAGCAATTATTTCGATGATTATGCTAGAAGCCGTTTTTATAACAACGCTATCGGGATATTTAGGATTAATTCTGGGAATTGGAATCTTAAAAATAGCATCGCCAAGTTTAGAAAAATATTTTATTGTAAACCCTGGAGTTTCAACGCCCGTTGTTATTGGAGCAACCATTACGCTAATTATATCAGGCGTTATTGCAGGGTATTTACCCGCAAAAAAAGCCGCTAGAATTAAACCAATAATCGCTTTAAATGCTAGCTAAAAAAGCCCCGAAAAAATGAAATTTTTATTTGATAAAGATAGTTGGCAAGAAATATACGAAAGTATTCGTAAAAATAAAACACGTACCGTAATTACTATTTTTGGTGCTTTCTGGGGGATTTTATTATTAGTCGGTTTACTAGGCGCAGCCAAAGGAATTGAAAATGGTTTTAATAATCTATTTGGAGATTTTGCTACCAATAGTTTTTTTATGACAGGCGGAAAAACATCCAAAGCATTTAAAGGATTTCAAAAAGGAAGACAAATCACCCTAACGACCAACGATGTTCAAAAAATTAGAACAGCAATTAAAGGAATTGAAATTGTTGTACCTAGAAATGTAACCGCAGGATTGGTTATCAATGGATTAAAAAAAGCAACACTTACTATTTATGGCGATTTTCCATTATTAGATAAAATTCAAAAGAAAAACCTAACACAAGGACGTTTTATCAATCAAAATGATATTGATGAAAATAGAAAAGTATGCGTGATTAGTTCCGAAGTTTACAAACAATTATATGATAAAAATGAAGAATCTGTTGGTAATTATCTGAAAATAAATAATATAAATTATAAAGTAATCGGTATTTATAAACCAAGTCGATTTGAAGGAACCAATAATGTTCATCTTCCTTTTAGTACTTTTAAATTGGTCTATAATAAAGGAAATAAATTTGAATGGATGGTCGTTACCGCAAAGAAAACAGCAGATATTGAACAAGTCGAAGCGGATGTAAAAGGATTATTACGAACTATTCATAAAATTCATCCTGAAGATACTAGCGCATTTAATGGTTTTAATTTAGGAAAAGAAATAGCAAAAGTAACAGGTTTTTTAACTGGAATGCAATTTTTAACGTGGTTTGTAGGAATCGCAACGTTAATTGCAGGTGTTTTTGCAATCGGAAATATTTTGTTGATTACCGTGAAAGAACGTACCAAAGAAATAGGAATCCGTAGAGCATTAGGAGCAACACCCTTGAAAATACGCCAACAAATCGTTTTAGAATCGGTTTTTTTGACACTTTTAGCAGGTTCATTAGGAATTATTGCAGGCGGTGTAATTTTGATGATTATTGACGCCTTAGATTTATTAACAAATCCAACGGTTGATATTCCAATTGTACTAATCGCCTATGCCGTTCTGATTATTTTAGGTACGTGTATCGGTTTTATTCCAGCGTATATGGCGACTATAATTCAACCTATTGAAGCGTTAAGAGAAGAATAAATAATAAATCAATACTAAATTTAGCAATCTTTAAAAATAATAAATTCAAATGAAAAAAATACTCATTTTTGGCTCAATAGCTGTTGCATTGGTTATCGTACTCATATGGTTTGGTAAAAAAAATAGCGAATCTCCTATAAAGTACGAAACCGAAAAACCTTTTAAAGCAACCATTATCAAAAAAACAGTGGCAACAGGAAACGTTGTACCTTTAGATGAAGTAGAAATAAAACCGCAAATTGCAGGAATTTTATCAGAAATACTAGTCCAAGAAGGTACGATTGTAAAAACAGGAGATTTAATCGCAACTGTGAGCGTTGTGCCAAATTTATCTGCGCTGAATAGTGCAAATGGTCGCATCAAAAATGCTCAAATTTCCTTTAATAATGCCAAAATTCAATTCGATAGAAATAAAAATCTATTGCAAAAAGGAGTGATTGCTCGTCAAGAATTTGAAAATTCAATACTAAATTATAACAATGCAAAACAGTCGCTATCAAATGCAAAATCAGATAGAGATATTATCAAAAAAGGAACAACAAAAGGCTTAGGAACACAAGCAAATACAAGTGTTAGAGCTACAACTTCAGGAATGATTATTGAAATCCCTGTTAAAAAAGGAACGCAAGTTACACAAGCAAACGATTTTAATGCAGGAACGACAATCGCTCGAATTGCCGATATGACAAAAATGATTTTCGAAGGAAAAGTAGATGAATCAGAAGTTGGAAAATTAGTCAAAGGAACGAAAATTGACATCGCTTTAGGAGCTATCGAAAATAAAAAATTCCCTGCTGTATTGAATTTTATCGCCCCAAAAGGAACCGATGAAGCAGGTGCGGTACAATTTAAAATAAAAGCATCTGTAACCCTAGATGATACGTATTTTATTAGAGCAGGATACAGTGCAAATGCTGAAATTGTTTTAGCTAAAAAAGATAGTGTTTTATCCATTAAAGAAGCATTGTTACAGTTTGATGAAAAAACGGAGAAACCATACGTAGAAGTAAAAATAGGCGAACAAGAGTTTGAAAGAAAAAATATTACGTTAGGAATTTCTGATGGTATCAATGTCGAAATTTTAGACGGTGTAACTGCTTCTGATGAACTTAAAATCTGGAATAAAATAACCAAAGAAGAAAAAGATTTCAAAGACTAAAAAATCATAAAAAAAAGCAACTCCTACTTAAAAGAGTTGCTTTTTGATACTATAAAAAATGTATGAAATTTAAATTTTTTTATCCTTTGTAAAAAGGTAATTTAACCACTTTCGCAGGAATTTGTTTTTTACGAACTTGAATAAAAATAGCAGTATCTACTTTTGAATTTTCAACAGTAACATATCCTAAACCGATTCCTTTTCCTAAAGAAGGACTCATCGTTCCAGAAGTTACACGACCAATTACAGTTCCATCAGCATCAACAATTTCATAATCATGACGAGGAATCCCACGTTCTGTTAATTCAAAAGCTACTAATTTTTTAGTAACACCCGCTTCTTTTTGAGCTTTTAACGCTTCTGCATTTACGAAATCTTTCGTGAATTTTGTAATCCAACCTAAACCAGCTTCTAACGGAGAAGTTGTGTCATCGATATCGTTACCATATAAACAATATCCCATTTCTAAACGTAAGGTATCACGCGCCGCTAAACCGATTGGTTTAATTCCCCAATCTGCACCAGCTTCAAAAACCTTTTTCCAAAGTGCTTCTACATCTTTATTTTTTACATAAATTTCAAATCCTCCAGAACCCGTGTAACCTGTTGCCGAAACAACAACGTCAGGAATCCCTGCAAAATCAGCAATTTCAAAAGTGTAAAACTTAATAGTTGATAAATTTACATCCGTTAACGATTGCATTGCTTCTACAGCCTTAGGACCTTGAATCGCTAATAAAGACCAATCATCAGAGCGGTTTTCCATTTCAACATTTAAGTCGTTATGGCTAGAAATCCAATTCCAATCCTTTTCGATGTTAGATGCGTTTACCACCAACATATACTCATTTTCAGCAATCATGTAAATAATTAAATCATCTACAATTCCGCCATCAGCATTTGGCATACAGCTATATTGCGCTTTACCAGGAACTAATTTTGAAGCATCATTAGTAGCAATTTTTTGAATTAAAGCCAAGGCGTTTTCTCCTTTTAAGAAAAATTCACCCATATGACTTACATCAAAAACACCAACGCCTTTTCTAACCGTTTCGTGTTCTATATTGATACCATCGTATTGTACAGGCATGTTATAACCAGCAAAAGGAACTATTTTTGCTCCTAAAGCTTCGTGAATATGTGTTAATGCAGTATTTTTCATTCTAAAATTGTTTATTTTAAAGTCTTGCTAAAATATTGAAAAAATGACAAAATAAATAGCTTTATATTATCTAATTTTAGATATAATATTTTTTATCTTTATTTTTTAAAAAAGGCTTAAAAAGAATATCATAAATAAGACAAAGTAAAAATAAATACGAAATAAATAAACAGAACAACAATGAATTTCATCAAAAAAAACAGTACAAATATTTTATTTGCAATTCTGATTGGCTTGTTATTATATCCGCCGACAAAAGTTTATTTTATTCGATTAATTTCTTTTTCACCATCGGTAATTTCGGTTGAAAATAGCGTACAATTAAAAGATTATCATTGGAATTTAAAAGGGTTAAATACTTCGGATTTAGATTTTAATCAAACAAAAAACAAGGTTATTTTCGTTAATTTTTGGGCAACTTGGTGTCCGCCGTGCATCGCAGAAATGCCAAGTATTCAAAAATTATATGATGATTACAAAGATGAGGTAACTTTTATTTTTGTAAATAATGAAAATTGGAATACTATTTCAGATTTTTACATTGAAAAAAACTATAATTTACCAACCTACACGGGCATTACCGATACGCCACCAGAATTAAAAAGTAGTTCGATTCCTGCGACTTTTATAATCGATAAAAAAGGACATATTATTGCCGATAAAAAAGGCGCATCAAACTGGAATAGTAAGAAAGTAAGAACATTATTAGATGAATTAATCAAGTAATTAATCAACTAGAACCGTTATTTTTGCTTTTTCAGATAAAATTAGGAGCAAAATATGAGCCAAGAACAACCAAATAATCCGCTTCACGGAATAAAATTAGCCACGATGTTAGAAGAACTATATTTAGAATATGGTTGGCAAGAATTAGGAGAAATTTTAAATTTAAACTGTTTTAAAAATAATCCGACATTAAAATCGAGTTTGAAATTTTTGAGAACAACGCCTTGGGCTAGAACCAAAGTAGAGAATTTTTACTTGAAATTTATAAGTTAATTTTTCACTTTTTTCATTATTTTCAATCATAAAATCACTTAAAAACATGTATTTTATTGATGTTATATTGCCGATTCCATTAAAAAAAACATTTACCTATGCTGTAAATGAAGCTGAATTTTCATTCCTTAAAAAAGGAATGCGAGTTGCGGTTTCTTTTGGGAAAAGTAAAATTTATACGGCACTTGTTTTTGATATGCATCAAAACGCACCTGAATCGTATAAAGCAAAAGATATTCATCAAATTTTAGATGAAACGCCTATTGTAAATGAGCGTCAATTAAAGCATTGGCAATGGATTTCGAACTATTATATGTGTTCGTTAGGCGATGTTTATAGAGCTGCGTTGCCATCGGCATTTATGTTGGAAAGTGAAACAATTATTTATAAAAATGACATTTTTACCGATGAAACCGTTTTAACCGATGACGAATTTTTAATTTTTGAAGCCCTACAAAATAGCTCCGAATTGACAATTCATGAAGTTGCAAATATCATCAGTAAAAAAACAGTTTTACCAATTATTGATTCTTTAATTCAGAAAGAAGTCGCTTTTATCAAAGAAGAAATTTACCAAACCTACAAACCGAAATTAGTGAAATATGTTCGTTTAAATACGATATATCAATCAAATAAAGGACTTCAGGAATTACTAGAAAAGTTATCAAAAGCAAAAAAACAGCGAGAAGCATTGCTAACTTATTTTCAATTAGCAAGTGCTAAAAAACCCATCAAAGTAAAAGATTTAGAAGAGAAATCAGGCGTGTCTTCGGCAATTTTAAAAGCCTTAGTCGATAAAGATATTTTTGAGTTTTATCAAATTCAAACTGATAGAATTAATTTTGAAGGAACAACCAATCAAATAAAAGAATTAAACGAGTTTCAACAGCAATCTTTTAAAGAAATTAAAACATCTTTTGAAACCCAAAATGTAACTTTATTACACGGCGTTACAGGTTCTGGAAAAACAGAAATTTATGTAAAATTGATAAAAGAAGTAATCGCAGAAGGCAAGCAAGTTTTGTTTTTATTGCCAGAAATCGCGTTAACAACACAAATAATTAGCCGATTAGAACGTTATTTTGGTAATTTAATATCGGTATTTCATTCAAAATATTCGATGAATGAGCGGGTAGAAGTTTGGAATAACGTGTTGGAAAATAAACCAAAAGCACAAATTATTTTAGGCGCTCGTTCATCAGGGTTTTTGCCTTTTTCAAATTTAGGTTTAATTGTGGTTGATGAAGAGCATGAAACTTCTTACAAACAATTTGAACCATCGCCACGTTATAATGCCCGAGATTCGGCAATTGTTTTAGGACATTTACATAAGGCAAAAGTATTGTTAGGTTCGGCAACGCCATCTTTAGAGAGTTATTTTAATGCCCAGCAAAATAAATATGGTTTTGTTGAATTAAAAAGACGTTTTGGAAATATTCAACTGCCAAAAATCGAACTGATTGACATCAAAGAAAAGCAACGGAAAAAGCAAATGAAAGGGCATTTTTCCGATAGGTTATTAACCATGATTACCGAAGCTTTGGAGCAAAAAGAACAAGTTATTTTATTTCAAAATAGACGTGGTTTTTCTCCCGTTGTCGAATGTAAAACCTGTGGTATTTCTCCAGAATGTCCAAATTGTGATGTGAGTTTAACATTCCATAAATTTAGACGAGAATTAAAATGTCATTATTGTAATTATCAACGAGCGATGCCTAATAATTGCGGTGCTTGTGGAAGTACAACGCTTGATACAAAAGGCTTTGGAACAGAGCAAATTGAGCTAGAACTAAAAACCTTATTTCCTGATTATAACATCGGAAGAATGGATTTGGATACTACGCGTGGAAAATACGGCTATCAAAAAATAATTGGTGCTTTTGAGGCGCAAGAAATTGATATTTTAGTAGGAACACAAATGTTATCGAAAGGCTTGGATTTTGAAAATGTATCGTTAGTAGGTATTTTAAGTGCCGATTCTATGTTAAATTTTCCTGATTTTAGAGCCCACGAAAGAGCGTATCAATTAATGGTTCAGGTGTCGGGTAGGGCAGGACGTAGCAAAAAACAAGGAAATGTTGCGATACAAACCTATAATCCGAATCATCAAATATTACAGCAAGTTTCGACCACTAATTACGCCGAAATGTACAAAGAACAATTGCAGGAACGTTGGAATTTTAAGTATCCACCATATTTTAAATTGATTAAAATTACGCTAAAACACAAAGATCCTGTTCGTGTAGAAACGGGTGTAAATTGGCTGGTAAAATCATTACAAAATGTGTTTGCTGAACATGTTTTAGGACCCACAACGCCAGCAGTATCGCGTGTTCGAAATTTGTATATTAAAAATTTAGTGATTAAAATTCCGCCAAAACAATCCTTAGCGAAAACAAAAGAACAAATTATTAGGGTTAAAAATTCTTTTGAAAGTGTGAAAGATTTTAGGTCGATTCGTTTTATTATGGATGTGGATGCGTATTGATTTTGTTCTTCAAGCTAAACTTATTTCATCAGCTTCTCTTCCTGATTGTTATAATTATATCATTTTGAGTAAATAAAATAATTATGGTTTTTCAGGTAAAAGATTATCTAAAAAATATTATTTTAGCAAAAAAGCTATTTAAAATAAAATAATTCTAAAAAAATGTCTATGCTAAAAAGATATTTAATTAAACCTTTATTTAAGCTATTGCTAATAGGTTTAATAATAACAGGTATTGGTATTTCTATAACACCAATAAGAACATTACTATATGAAACACAAATAATTAAATATATTCAAAATAAAGAATATAATTCTATAGGTAAATTCAATTCATTAATAGCATCATATTCTTTTTGGGAGAAAGATAAATTGATTCTAAATAGTATTGTAAAACAACAATTTACTCCTATTCTAGAAAAATTTGATTATGAAAATTTAATCAATTTTGAAGAAAATAATAAACTACAGTTGCTAGAGGAACAAATACTAAATCAGAAAGAATATATTACAAAATCGATTTATGATGCGATGGTAGCAACTGATTTTTATGATTTAAAAACTACAATTAAGACATTTCCTAAACGAGAAAAATTATATTCTTTTTTAATAAAAACTAGATTAGTTCCTAATATTGATGATTACTCTTACAATCAAATATATAATGCAAATCAATATTTAATGAAATATTCTTCATTAGATGAAATAGATTTTAAATTATCTGAATTAGAAAGTAATCTTTATCAAGAGATATCTGAATTAACATTTGAAGAGTTCCCTGATTACTATAAAGCTAAAAATAACGCTTCTATTTATATAGAAAATCACATTTTAGAATATATAATTCCTGTAATTAAAGATTATTCATATTTTGATTTAAAAATAGTAAAAGATAAATTTAAATTTTCAAAACATCATCAAATAATAGTTGAATTTTGTAGTGAAAAAAGAAGCGAAATTATGTCTGAAATAGCTATTTATTTCAATAAATTTCAGGAAGAAGAAGAACAGAAATTATTTATTACATTCGTTACAAATCTTCGAGGTAATATTGATGATTATTTTAACCCTGCTTTTAAAAAATTTACAGAAGAATATTTTGACATAGGTAGTGGTTTATATAGAACGGGAGCTTCTGTAATTGATTGGATTAGTGGAAAAAAACTTATTGCTAAAGATTTTCAAAATGATTGGAATAAAGCAATTGATTCAAAAAAAATTGACGCTATCATATTAAATGATATTACAATACTAAATGAAGGAATATCTAAAATTAGAATGTTGATGTTAGCTGATGTTGAGTATTTTACAAAAAATAAATTGCATAAAACATTAAGGAGTGATAAAATTAAAAATACTCTCGTTTCATTTGAAGGAGGAGGTGAAGTATCAGAATCTTTAGCGGCTAAAGAAGCTCTAACAGAAACTGGATTTATTGCTGTTGAAGGTGTTGCAGCTTTCTTTACCGTAGGAACTTCGCTACTTATAACTAGAGGACTTGCGATGGGAACAGAAATGATAATTTCAGTAAAAAATGAAGATAAAGCAGAGCAGCAATACAAAGAAATATATCATAAATCAATGGACAAAATATTACAGCAGTACAGTAATGATTTTTTAAAATGTCAAGAACTATATTATTCATCTTTATACAAAAAAATAAATGAAATTCTTTAAACTTATAATATGTTTATTATTAACATTTAATATACAGGTTCAAGCTCAGACAAAAATTATTAAATCAGGTCTTAAGTATTTAGTAGGTGAAACGGCAGAAACAGCAGCAAAAAGAGCTGTTAAAAGTCAAGCAAGTGGTTTAATAAGAAAAAAAATGATACCTGGTGTTGTAAAAAACATCTCTAGTAAATATGTAGAAAAAGGAAGTAAAAATATCATAAAAACATTAGTAGAATCGTCTACAAAAAGTAGTGTAAATATTTTAACTAAAAAAATTACAAGAAAGTCTCTTGTACAAAAAAAGGTAGTTAAAATAATTGCTCAACCCTTTTTTACTACAACATACTTAAATAAATGGGTTAAGGCAAATCCTGAATTTATTTTTAAAAAACATGGAAAATCAATACGAGTTCTAGATAAAGAAACAGGTGAGTTTTTAGGTTCGGTATTTAACAAAGGAAGTAAAAGTTCTATAATTGTACATTCAAATGTTATCAAAAAAAATGGAATAAATTATGTAAATCCTCTATTAAATAGAATCCCTAAAAATTCTATAGTTAAAAATGGAAATGTTATTTATACAGTAGATCATTTAGGTAGAACTATAAAGGTTATTATAGGTCGAGTAAATCCTAAAAATATTATAAATAGAAAAACGATAAATAATACTAATGAACAAGCTAAATCTCTTATAAAGAATGGTATAAAAGGTCAAGATCATGGAGGGCATTTAATCGCACATTCTTTAGGTGGTAACTCAGGTTCTTTAAATATAGTTCCGCAGTTAGGAAAATTAAACTTAGGTAGTTTTAAAAAAACAGAGAATTTTATAAAAAATAACTCTAAGTTTATTAAAGATTATACTGTTACACCAAAGTATTATGGTACGAATTTAAGACCTTCTTCTTTTATTCAGAAATTTGAATATAGAGGTGATGTTAGTCATTTAATTAAAAGAAAAAACACTTTAAAGGGGTTTAATTATAAAGAAGTTAAAGACATGAATGGTAGAAATGTTTATGAGTGCACTGTTAAGCTTTTTAATAATTAAGAAAGAGTGCTTTTTTACATGAATTATTCCCTTAAATATTCCGAATATCAAAAACATCGCCATTACTCAACTGATTTTCAATATCAATTTTATAAATAGTATCGGCAACAAATTTAGGCGTATATAATTCTTTATTTTTCATTAAATCGATAAAACGCTGTACATTTTTAAAATCAGTTTTGTTGGTGTTTCTGATTTGTATTTGCATATCGGTAGCAACAACGCCAGGGTAAATTGCCACACATTTTACACCATTTTCTATTTCTAATTGTTCTGAAGCAATAGTTTTTGTTAGCATATCAATTGCCGTTTTTGAAGAACAATAAACACTCCAACCTTGATATGGTTTTTTGGCTGCGCCCGATGAAATATTGATAATTTGTTTTTTACAAGCTAAATCTTGTGTTTTTTTGATAAATAATCCTGATAAAATAAACGGCGTAGTAATATTTAATTGCATAGATTTTGCAATATCAGAAGCTTCTAAATTTTCTAAATTGGCTATTTTACCTAATCTTCCAGCGTTGTTAACTAAAGTTATTGATGTTATTTTAGAAGTTGATTTTTGATGGATAATTTTATCTAAAAGAGCCTTAAAAATAGTTTGAGTTGCAATACTATCAGTTAAATCAACTGAAATATGTTGTACGTTTTTTACTTCGGATGAAGTTCTTGCTAGAGAAATTACTTGATAATTTTCAGAAGCATATTTTTTAGTCAATGCTTTTCCAATTCCTTTGCTTCCGCCTGTAATTATGATGATATTCATGAAAAATAGATAAAATAAATAAAAAATACTAGCGAATTTTACTCAAAAAATTCCTTCGATTTTTCCCAATAAGTATTCATTTCGTTTAAAGTTATATTAGAAACTTCTTTGCCTTGTTTTTTGGCTTGTTTTTCTAAATATTGAAAACGATTGATAAACTTTTTATTCGTTTTTTCTAAGGCATTTTCAGGATTTACCTTTATAAATTGTGCGTAATTTATCAGTGAAAATAAGACATCGCCAAATTCTTTTTCGATACGTTCTTGATTATCGCCTTTGTTTCCAGCTTTTATTTCTTGGTTTAATTCCTGAATTTCTTCTTGCACTTTTTCCCAAGCTTCTTGAGGTTTATCCCATTTAAAACCAACGCCAGCAACTTTTTCTTGAATTCTACTTGCTTTTACCAAAGCGGGTAAACTTTTAGGAACACCTTCTAAAACAGAAGTTTTACCTTCTTTTAGCTTTAGTTTTTCCCAATTTCGTTTTACTTCTTCTTCATCTTTAACCACAACATCACTATAAATATGCGGATGACGATGTATTAATTTATCAGAAATAGAATTTGCAACATCAGTAATATCGAAAGCTTTTTTTTCGCTACCAATTTTAGCATAAAAGACGATGTGTAATAACACATCGCCTAATTCTTTTTTAACTTCTTCTAAATCATTGTCTAGAATAGCATCTGCTAATTCGTAAGTTTCTTCAATTGTTAAATGACGCAAACTCTCTAAAGTTTGTTTCTTATCCCACGGACACTTCTCACGAAGCTCGTCCATAATATCTAACAAACGGTTAAAAGCGTCTAATTGTTGCTTACGAGTATTCATAATTTATTTAGTTTCTTCTGGAGTTGCTACTTTTTGTAAGGTATTAAAATCGAAATTAGCTGCTGCTAAAGTATTATACCATTGAATAACCTTTTTAATGTTAGAAGCATACACACGTTCTTTATCAAAACCTGGTAAAATCTCTTCAAAATAAGCCATTAAAGTATCGTTACTTTCTTTATGAGAAAGCGCTTCTTTACCTTCTTGTTTCTCAGCCATACTTTTAAGAATAACTGCTAAAGGCACTTCTTCTTCATAGGTATAAATTGCAATATTTTCTAATAAACTCACGTTGTGAGTTGCTGCAATAGGAAAACGTTTTCCATCTACAATTGAACGAACGATTACGCCTGTTTTTGTTTGAGAAATAATTTCAAATAATCCTGGTTTCCCAGTAACTGCTATAACTTTATTAAATTCCATATTATGGTGTTTTTAGTGTCTTTATATAAAAGACTATTTTTTCTTAGCATTTGGAAAACGCATTCTGTAACCTGCGTCAACCTTTCCTTTTGATATGTTTTCTAATTTCTTTTTAATCAATCGTTTTTTTAACGTTGATAATTTATCCGTAAATAAAATTCCGTCAATATGATCGTATTCATGTTGAAAAACACGTGCCGCTAAACCTGTTAAAACGTTGGTATGTTTGTCAAAATTTTCATCTTGATATTCGATGGTAATTTTTTCTTGACGAAAAACATCTTCACGAACATTCGGGATACTTAAACAACCTTCGTTAAAAGCCCATTCTTCGCCTTCTTCTTTAATTATTTTAGCGTTTATAAATACATGATTAAAGTTTTCTAAGGCTTTTCTATCTTCTTCGGATAAATCTTCATCATCAGCAAAAGGAGAGGCATCGATTAAAAATAAACGAATATCTTTTCCGATTTGTGGTGCTGCTAATCCGACACCTTGTGCGTTGTACATTGTTTCTTTCATATCGGCAATTAATTTTTCTAACTGCGGATACTCTTTATCGATTTCTGTTCCTACTTTACGTAATACGGGATCTCCGTAAGCAACAATGGGTAAAATCATGTGTTTTTAAATTTTAAGAGTACGAAAATACAAAGAATCGTTTATGTATAAAATTATTTGTTGTATAAATACGACTGCAAGATGATTGTAGCGCTTATTTCATCGACTAAAGCCTTGTTTTGACGTTGTTTTTTGTTGAGTCCGCTATCAATCATAGTTTGAAACGCCATTTTTGAAGTAAAACGTTCGTCTTCTCTTTTTGCAGGGATATTTGGAATCGCTTTTGTTAATTTTTCTAAAAATGGAAGAATTAAGGCTTCACTTTGGCTGTCGGAATTATCCATTTGCTTTGGTTTTCCGATGATAAATAAGCTTACATTTTCTTTTTTTACATAGTCTTTTAAAAAAGGAATTAGTTCTTTTGTATTAACGGTGGTTAATCCTGATGCTATAATTTGTAATTCGTCAGTAACAGCAATTCCTGTTCTTTTTTTACCAAAATCGATGGCTAAAACTCGTCCCAAATGTTTTTATTTTTCACAAACATAAAGTTTAATTTTTTATAAAATATTATTCTGATATAATTTTTTTACAATTTTTTTTCTTCGGATAAAAAAGGCAACCCTATAATTTAAACAAGAAAAAAGCATTTGTTTAAAAAATGTATCTTCGCATACAATAGCTATAGAGGCTTTATATTTGCATAAAATTTTAATAATTAAAGGATGACAGCATTACAAGATATTATAGAAAAAGCGTGGGAAAATCGTGCTTTATTACAAGAAGAAACAACTATTAACGCTATTAGAAAAGTGGTTGATTTATTAGATTCTGGTGCGTTACGTGTAGCAGAACCAACCGATTCTGGATGGCAAGTAAATGAATGGGTAAAAAAAGCGGTTGTTTTATATTTCCCGATTCAAAAAATGGAAACTTTAGAGGCGGGTATTTTTGAATATCATGATAAAATTCCATTAAAGAGAAACTTTGCAGAAAAAGGAATTAGAGTCGTTCCAAATGCGGTTGCACGTCATGGAGCGTACATTGCATCCGGAACAATTTTAATGCCTAGTTATGTAAATATCGGTGCGTATGTTGATGAAGGTACTATGGTTGATACTTGGGCTACAGTTGGTTCTTGTGCACAGATTGGTAAAAATGTACATTTATCAGGTGGTGTAGGAATTGGTGGTGTTTTAGAGCCATTACAAGCTGCTCCCGTAATTATTGAAGATGGTGCTTTTATCGGTTCTCGTTGTATTGTTGTTGAAGGTGTTAGAGTAGAAAAAGAAGCGGTTTTAGGTGCTAATGTTGTTTTAACAATGAGTACTAAAATTATAGATGTTACTGGTGATACACCTGTTGAAACGAAAGGAGTTGTTCCTGCTCGTTCAGTAGTTATTCCTGGTAGTTATACTAAGAAGTTTGCTGCTGGTGAATTTCAAGTTCCTTGTGCTTTAATTATTGGTAAACGTAAAGAAAGTACCAATAAAAAAACGTCGTTAAATGATGCTTTGAGAGAGTATGATGTTGCGGTGTAAGATTTTTTGAAGGGGCTTATTTATAATGAAAAACGCACAAATCATTAGTTATTTGTGCGTTTTTTACTTGAGTATACTTAAAGTTTTTCAAAAAATAATTCTTCGGTTTTTGTTTCTAAAAGTTCCATAGAAAAAGAATCTTGTATCCATTTTCGTAATTCATTTTTATCAAAAGTAATTTCTTTAGCGATGATTTTTTGTAATCCTTTTGCAATGGCATCAACATCTTCTATTTCTGTTAAAATACCGTATTTACCATATCCTAATAATTCTTCACTACCAGATACTTTTGTTGAAACAGTAGGTAAACCATGACTAAGCGCTTCATTAAGAACATTTGCCATACCTTCTTTTCTTGAACATAATAAAAATAAATCGATACTTCTAAATAAAGTATGAATATCAGAAAGTTGTCCTAAAAAGTGTATCCTATTTTCAAGACCTTTATTTTTTATTTTAGCTTCAATTTCTTGTTTTTCATCTCCTTCACCTGCAATTACAATATGAACATTGTCGGGCAATTTACTTAAAATTTCAGGCAATAAATCAAAACCTTTCATATTACTTAATCTTCCTGCACAGCCAATAATAACTGTATCTTCAGATAAATTAAATTTTTCTTTTAAATTTAAGGAAGCTCCTTTTATTTCTGGAAGATTAAAGCCGTTATAAATTCTGTATAAATTTTTATCATTAAAAAACGGTGTATTTTTTAATAAATCATTTTTAAGAGAATTACTATTAACAAGAACAATTGGTTTTAGAGTGTTGAAAACAAATTTATATTTAATATTATTTTTGATTTTTCGTAAAATCCCTAAATATAAAACGATTCTTGGAACTTTCGCTATTTTTGAAGCAAAAGAAACTAAAAACCAATCTTTTTTTAAGGCAACAAAAACAACTTCTGGTTTTATTTTTTTTAATATTTTGGTGTAATTAAAAATAACAAAAGCATTAATATCGCCACCTCTAGCGTTTATATTAATGATGTTGATATTGGGAATTACTTCATATTTTTCACGAAATTTTTCTTTTAAAATGACGACATAAACTTTGTAGCCTTTTTTTATTAGAAATTTAGCTCTTACCACTACATTTTTTTCAATTCCTCCCCAAGTATCGGTAGGGCAAAACAACACGCAACTTTTCATATTTATTGATTTTTTTTAATAATACCGTAATCAGTCCATGTTATTTTTTTGGTTCTAACATTTTCTCTGATTGTATTATTTAGCTTCCAACTTTCAGGATTTGCGTAGCCTCTCGGATGGTCTAAATGAACCGTAACGGCACTATATCGTATTTGTTTTGGTTTGATGTTATTGTTGCATAATCGCTCACCAAGTTCAACATCTAAACCGCCATATTGCATACGTTCATCAAAACCATTTACCGCAATAATATCTTTTTTCCATGCTGATGAATTTGCACCATTCCAAGTGGGTTTTGTAGGTGTGAATTTGTTTAATAATTTTTGTTTTAATCCTTTGGCAGTTAGTTTATTATTTTTGAAACTTTTTTTTAAACCGTGTTTTGTAAGCCAATTAATATCGAAACATCGTTGGGTAATAATATCTTCTTTGGTTATTAATTCAGAAATATTTAAAGGTAATTTAAAATAAGCAGCAGATAAAAAACGTCCTTTTTCTCGCATTTTATGGTGCGTTGCTACAAAATCTTTTTTAGGAATACAATCTCCATCAGAAATAATAAGATACTCGCCTTTGCTTTTTAAAAGTCCTTTATTTAAAATGATTGTCTTTTGAAAACCATTATCATCATGCCAAACGTGCGTTATCAGAAAAGAAACTTCTTTGCGTAACGCATCAATAAGTTCTTTGGTTTCTTGTTTTGAGCCATCATCAGCAATAACTAATTCAAAATTAGTAAAGGTCTGTCGATGGTATCCCCAAATAACTTTTTCTAACCAAGCTGTTGCGTTGTATGTGGTTATTATTATTGATATTTCAATAGTTTTCATAAAAAATATTTGCATCAAAAATAATCATGATTCTTTTAATTTATATTATTTTTGAGCAAAATAATTACTGCATTTTATGTTTTTAAGAAAATTATGGTTAACAATTATTAAGAAATTAAAATTTTTACCTGCTCCTTATTATATTAAACATTATTATGAATATTATTCAGGTAAAAAACTTGATTATGATAATCTAATTGAATTTAATCAGAAATTGTCGTGGTATAAAGTTTTTTTTAGACCTAAAATTTTAAATACTCTTGTTGATAAATATGCTGTTAGAGCTTTTGTAAAAGATAAAATAGGCGAAGAGTATTTAAATGAATGTTATGGTGTTTTTAATAAACCATCGGAAGTTAATTTTGATAAATTACCAAATCAATTTGTATTAAAAGGCACGCACGGATGTAATATTAATTTGGTTGTTAAAGATAAAACCACTTTAAATAAAGCTAAAACAAAGCGTTTAATGGCTAAATGGTTGCGTAAAAATCAATATAAACGAACAGGGCAAGAATGGGCATATAAAGATGTAAAACCTCGTATTATTGCTGAGAAATTCATCAAAAATGAAAATAGAGATTCATTAACTGATTATAAATTTTATTGCTTTAATGGAATACCTAAATTTTTGGAAGTTCACTTAGATAGAGAAAAAAATCATAAAAGTGCTTTTTACGATTTTGATTTTAAAAAATTACCTTTCTCAGATTCACCTGCAGATAAACTGATTCAAGAAGATTCTCGAAAACCGCAAACCTTATCAAAAATGGTAGAACTTGCTGGTAAATTATCTGAAAGTTTTCCTTTTGTTAGAGTTGATTTTTATTCGGTAAACGATACAATTATTTTTGGTGAAATGACTTTTTATCCAGGTGATGGAAGAAGAGATTTTTACCCGAAGAAATACAATAAAATTATTGGCGATTATTTTGAATTACCTAAAATACCTGCTGGCGAAAAATTAATCAAAAAACAACCTTTAAATGAAAGTTATTAAAAAATAAAAAGTATGAATAGAACAGTTTTACGTTTTTTGAAAAAAATGACTTTTTTACCACAAAAAATATTCTTGCCTTTTTTATATGAATATTTTACAAAAAAGAAATTAAATTTAGAAAACCCAATAGAATTTAATGAGAAAATTCAATGGTATAAAATGTATTATCAACCTAAAATTTTAAATATTTTAGTTGATAAATATGCCGTAAGAGAATTTGTAAAAGAAAAAATAGGCACAAAATATTTAAACGAATGTTACGGTGTTTACAATTCATTTTCTGAAATTAATTTTGATAAATTGCCAAAGAAATTTGTGCTAAAAGGCGTACATGCAAGTAGTTATAACATAATCTGTAAAGATAAAAATAACTTAGATTTAGCAAAAGTTAAAAAAAGTATTAGAAAATGGCAATCGACAAATCAATATTATAGAACGGGGCAAGAATGGGCATATAAAGACGTAAAACCTCGTGTTATTGCCGAAAAATTTATGAAAGATGAAAATAGAGATTCTTTAACCGATTATAAATTTTATTGTTTTAATGGAAAACCTGCTTTTGTTGAGGTTCATTTAGATAGAGAAGAAAATCATAAGAGTGCTTTTTATGATTTTGATTTTAAAAAATTACCTTTTTCAGATTCGCCAGTTGAAACACTTATTTCAGAAGATTTTGAAAAACCCTATACATTGCAAGAAATGATACAACTTTCTGAAAAATTATCGGCAGGTTTGCCTTTTGTTAGAGTCGATTTTTATTCTATTAAAGATCATATAATTTTTGGCGAAATGACTTTTTACCCAGGGGATGGACGAAAAGATTTTTATCCAGAAAAATACAATAAAATTATTGGTGATATGTTCGAGTTACCTGAATTAAAAAACAATAAAGTAATTACAGAATTTATTAAAAACTAATTTACTAAAAACATGCAAATAGACGCTGTAATTACTTGGGTAGATGGAGAAGATGAGGTTCATCAGCAAAAAATACTACCTTTTTTAGAAGATAAAAAACAAGTAAAAAACAAAGGTTTTCGAACAAGATTCGACCAAGTTGAAGAAATAAAATATACCGTAAATTCGATACTTAAATATGCTACTTTTATTCGGAATATTTATATCGTTACCGATAATCAAATTCCGAATTTTCTGAAAAATCAAGATGAAAATCAAGAAAACCAAGAGAAATATAAAAATGTTTTTATCATAAATCACGAGCAAATTTTTAAAGAAGATTCCGAATTTTTACCCGTATTTAATTGCCGTCCGATAGAAACAAAATTATATAATATCCCGAATTTATCAGAGCATTTTATTTATTTTAATGACGATATGTTTTTACTTCGAAAAGTTGAAATTTCAGATTTCTTTATAGATGGAAAACCCGTAATTAGAGGGAAATGGCTAAAGTTTAATGAAAATATTTTTTACAAACGCTTGTTTAATTCTGATAAAAAGAAAAAACGAGCAGGACATAAAAAAGCTCAAGAAAAAAGTGCTAAATTAGTTGGTTTTGAAAAATATTATAAATTTCATCATGTGCCGTATGCGTTAAGAAAATCAACTTTTTTGAATTTTTTTAAAGAAAATAAAGCAATTGAAATTTTAAATATAAAACATAAATTTAGAAATGCCGACCAATATACTCCACAAGGATTGGCAAATCATATTGAAATAAAAAATAAAACCGCCGTTTTAAAAAGCGATTATCAATTAATATACTTTCAAAATTATAAAAAAACGTTCTTTTGGCTGAAATTTAAACTAAATAATTTCACGAAAAAAGAAAATAAATTATTTCTAAATATGCAAAGTTTAGACCAAGCACCCAAAGAAAAATTAACGTATATTTTAAATTGGCTAGATAAAAAATATAATTAAAAATAATAATATAAATTTTGAAAATATTAAAATAGTGAACGAAATAATTGATATGTTAAAAACAGGCAAAACAATCCTCTATCCAACCGATACGGTTTGGGGAATTGGTTGTGATGCCACAAATTTTGAGGCTGTTCAAAAAGTATATCAACTAAAAAATAGGGCTGAATCTAAAAGCTTAATTATTTTAGTTGATTCCGTAGAAATGTTAAAAAATTATGTTGAGGTACTTCCAAAACTAGCAATTCAGCTTATTGAAAATGCTAAAAAACCAACAACAATTATATATCCGAATCCTAAAAACTTAGCAAAAAATACCATTGCTTCCGATAACACCATTGCTATTAGAATACCCAAAGATGATTTTTGTTTAGAATTAATTAAAGCCTTTGGAAAACCCATCGTATCAACCTCCGCTAATGTTAGTGGAGAACCAACTCCTAAAACATTTTCAGAAATAAGTACCGCAATTTTACAAAGTGTAGATTATGTAGTAGCTTTGCACCAAGATAAGACAACCGAAAAATCTTCTACAATATTAAAAGTAGTGGGTACTTCTGTGAATGTGATAAGAGAATAATTTATGCAAAATCAATACTATAAAGAGGCAATTTCTGCCGAAATATTTCAATATATAAGCAACGCATCCGAAGAATTACAACTAGAAAGCTACGTAATTGGTGGCTTTGTTCGTGATTTTATTTTAAAAAGAGGCACCGCAAAAGACATCGATGTAGTGGCTGTTGGTAGCGGTATCGAATTAGCAAAAAAAGTAGCTTCTTTATTGCCAAATAAACCAAAAGTTCAAGTTTTTAAAACCTATGGAACAGCCATGTTACGTTTTAAAGATGTTGAAATAGAGTTTGTAGGCGCACGTAAAGAATCTTATACCGAAGATAGTAGAAATCCAGAAGTAGAATCAGGTACTTTACAAGACGATCAAAATAGACGAGATTTTACTATAAATGCATTAGCGTTAAGTTTAAATAAAGATACTTTTGGATTATTATTAGATCCTTTTGATGGTATTTCTGATTTAGAAGCTAAAATAATTAAAACGCCTTTAGATCCTGATATTACGTATTCTGATGATCCGTTGCGCATGATGCGTGCTATCCGTTTTGCGTCTCAATTAAATTTTGTTATTGAGCAAGAATCGTTAAGTGCCATTGCTAAAAATGCAAAGCGTATCGATATTATCACCAAAGAACGAATAATTGTTGAGTTAAATAAAATTTTAGCTTCGGATAAACCTTCTGTTGGATTTTTATTGTTAGAAGAAACGGGTTTATTAGAACGTATTATTCCTGAATTGATTGCTTTAAAAGGAGTAGAGGAAGTTGAAGGTCAAAAACATAAAGATAATTTTTATCATACTTTAGAAGTTGTTGATAATATTGCCAAAAACACAGAAGATGTTTGGTTACGTTGGGCAGCTTTATTACACGATATTGGAAAAGCTCCAACAAAACGTTATCATAAAAAACAAGGTTGGACATTTCATGCACATGAATTTGTAGGGTCTAAAATGGTTTATAAACTATTTAAACGCTTAAAAATGCCATTGAACAATAAAATGAAATTTGTTCAGAAAATGGTCATGTTAAGTTCTAGACCAATTGTGTTGGCTAGCGATGTTACCGATTCTGCGGTGCGTAGGTTGGTTTTTGATGCTGGCGATGATGTAGATTCATTAATGACGCTTTGCGAAGCAGATATTACCACAAAAAATCCGAAGAAATTTAGCCGTTATCATAAAAATTTCGAGCTTGTTCGTGAAAAAATTAAAGAAGTTGAAGAGCGCGATAAAGTGCGTAATTTTCAACCGCCAATTACTGGAGAGGAAATTATGAAAGCGTTTAATTTAACACCTTGTAAAGAAATAGGTCAGATAAAAGAAGCGATAAAAGAAGCCATTTTAGAAGGTGAAATTCCTAATGAACATAAAGCTTGTTTCGATTTTATGATATCAAAAGGAAAAAAAATAGGCTTAGAATTAGCGTAATTAAAACATATACATAAAATAAAAGAGGGAAAGTTTTTAAAACTTTCCCTCTTTTATTTTATGTGATTATCTATGCTAATGACTGCATCGTAACCAATTTATAATATTCGCCTTTTTTAGCTAATAATTCTTCATGTTTTCCTTGCTCTACGATTGTGCCTTTTTTCATCACAACAATTTTATCGGCATTTTGAATGGTCGATAATCGGTGTGCAATAACCAAAGAAGTTCTGTTTTTCATCATTTTCTCTAAAGCAACTTGTACTAATTGTTCCGATTCGGTATCTAAAGCTGAGGTTGCTTCATCTAAAACCATAATCGGCGGATTTTTTAAAACCGCTCTTGCAATGGCAATTCGTTGCTGTTGCCCGCCCGATAATGAACTTCCTCTATCGCCAATTACGGTGTTGTATTTTTGCGATAAATCATTGATGAAATCCGAAGCATTTGCTATAATTGCCGATTTTTCAACTTCTTTATCAGTCGCAGAAGGTTTGCTTAATTTGATATTATTGGCAACAGTATCGTTAAATAATGTTGAATCTTGTGCAACAATTCCCGTTAATCCTCGTAATGATTTTTTAGAAATATTTTTAATATTATTTCCATCGATAAGAATTTCTCCTTCATTAACATCATAAAAACGTGTAATTAGGTTTGCTAAAGTAGATTTTCCACTTCCAGATTGCCCGACTAAAGCAACTGTTTTTCCTTTAGGAATGGTTAATGAAAAGTTTTTTAACACATAATTTTCATCATATTTAAACGAGATATTTTTAAATTGAATTTCGTTTTTAAAATCGGTTATTTCTTTCGGATTATCGAGTTCTTTCACATTGTTTTGCGTGTCAATAACTTCAAAAATTCTTTGCGCAGCGGCATTTCCTATCTTAATCTGATTATTCGCCTTTGCTATTGCTTTGGCAGGCGTAAGAATATTGTAAGCAGCAGCCATAAAACCGATAAAAGTTCCACCGAGTAAAGTATGATCAATTAAAACCATTTTACCACCATACCAAAGAAGCCCAGCAATCGTAACGATTCCAAGAAATTCACTCATCGGGCTCGCTAAGGTTTCTTTTTTGCTCATTTTGTTTGATAAAAGCCTAATTTCTTCCGTTTGCCTATTAAATTTTGATGAAAATAATTGTTCCGCATTAAAAGCTTTGATTATTTTTAAACCAGAAATACTTTCTTCTAAAATTCCTAAAAGACCACCAATTTTTTCAGATATTTCACCCGATTGTTGTTTTATTTTTTTACTGATAAATGAAATTACCAAACCAGAAACAGGAATAAAAGTGAAGATAAAAATAGATAATTCCCAACTTGTTTTAACCATCACAAAAAGCGTAAAAATAATATTTAACGGCTCTCTAATAAAAGTTACAATCAAATTAAGATACGAATTATTAATGGTATTTACATCATTGGTACTACGTGCTATAATATCGCCTTTATTCTGTTTTGAAAAAAAAGAAAGCGGTAATGTTATTATTTTTTGATAAATAATAGTTCGAAGGTCTTTTAATACATTGTTTTTTAAAAAAACCATGGTTAATTGCCCTAAATAACTAAATAAATTCTTCAATAAAAAGACAATAATTACACATAGTACGACATATAATAAGGTTTTTTCCTGTCCATAAGTTTCATTGATGTAGGTAACATAATAATTTAATAAATTACTTAAATAGTCTTTATCTAAAGAATCGATAAAGCCTGGGTATATAGGTTTTACGCATTCTTTAGGTGTTTCTCCAAATAATATATTTAAAGTAGGCATTAAAATTACGTACGATAATGTGGTAAATAAAGCGTACAAAATATTAAGAATAATGCTTAAAACCCCTAATGATTTATAGGGGCGTGCATAGTTAAAAAAGCGTTTGAAATAATTCATTTATAAATTTAATTCTTTGATAATTCGTTGAATTTTAGTGTCTAATTTTTGTTCAATTTCAACGGCATTTTCAATTGAATCTAATGCTGTTCTTACACTGAAATAAAATTTTATTTTTGGTTCTGTTCCACTTGGGCGGGCTGCCATTTTTGTTCCGTCGGTAGTTTGATAAATCAATACATTCGATTTTGGAATATCCATAAGTATTTCTTCACCCGTAAGTAAATTCTTTTTTATTGATGATTGATAATCGTATAAAAATTCCACTTTAGCATTGTCCATTTCTGTAAACGGATTGTTGCGTAAATCAGCCATCATTTGCTTGATTTGTTGCGCACCGTCCATTCCTTTTTTAACAATAGCAATTAAATGCTCTTTGTAAAAATGATGACGGGTGTATAATTCTAATAATTCTTGATAAAAAGAACTGTTATTTTCTTTGGCATTTGTTGCAATTTCACAAGCTAATAAAGCAGCGGTTACCGCATCTTTATCACGCACAAAATCGCCGACCATATAACCGAAACTTTCTTCGCCACCACCAATAAATTCTAGTTCAGGAAAGTCTTTAATCATTTTTGCAATCCACTTAAAACCCGTTAAACCAACCTTGGCTTCTACGCCATAAGAACTCGCAATTTCATTGACTAAATTCGTTGAAACAATCGTAGAACCGACAAATTGTTTTCCGTTTAATTTGCCTTTATTTTTCCAATCGTTAATTAAAAAATCAGTCATCATACTCATCGTCTGATTTCCGTTTAATAATTTCATATTTCCTTCTAAATCACGCACCGCGATACCAATTCTATCAGAATCAGGATCTGTTCCTAAAACAATATCAGCACCTACTTTATTGGCTAAATCAACCGCCATTTTTAAAGCTTCAGGTTCTTCAGGATTTGGAGATTTTACAGTTGGAAAACTTCCATCTGGTTCGGCTTGTTCTTCTACAATATGAACTTGGGTATAACCAGCACGTTTTAAAACTTCAGGAATTAATTTAATAGCAGTTCCGTGTAAATTGGTAAAAACAATTTTTAAATCTTTACGGTTTTTTACATTAAAAGTTCCATTTTTAATAGAGGCTTGCCAAAAAGCTTCATCAATTTCACTTCCGATACTCGATATTAATTCTTCCTTCGCTTCAAAATTAATATCCGTAAAATCCAACGAATTTACTTCATTTATAATTGCCGTATCTTGTGGTGGCACAATTTGTCCTCCGTCCGACCAATACACTTTGTAACCATTATATTCTGGCGGATTATGAGAAGCCGTTAATACAATTCCAGCATCGCAACCTAAATGATTTACCGCAAACGATAATTCAGGAGTAGGGCGGAGGTCTTCAAAAAGAAAAACCTTAATATTATTTGCAGAAAAAACATCGGCAACAACTTTTGCCAACCATTTACTGTCATGACGACAGTCGTATCCAATCGCTACTTTTAATTCTTTCTTCGGATGTATTTGATGTAAATAATTACTCAATCCTTGGGTTGCTTTTCCTAAAGTATATTTATTAATTCGGTTGGTTCCTGCGCCAACAATTCCACGCATTCCACCAGTTCCGAATTCTAAATTTTTATAAAACCTATCGGCTAAATCATCCGATTTTTCGTTTATTAATTGTTCAATTTCATTATTGGTTTCGGTATCAAAAATATCCGAAAGCCATACTTTAGCATTGTTTAAAATCTCTTGCATAAAAATAATAAGTTATATAAAAAATAGTAACACTTTTAACATGGTTAGCGGTGTAATATTCTTTTAAAAATTCAATTTTTCTTTAATTGTGTAGTGTTTTTGCTGCGGATTACTTTTGATAATTAATTCTCCTAAAAATCCTGCTAAAAACAAGAGTGTTCCTAAAATCATGGAAGTTAGAGCGATAAAAAACCACGGATTATTGGTGATTAAAATAGCTTTTACGCCTGCAAATAAATAATAGATTTTCATAGAACCGATAAAAAACGCTGCTAGAAATCCAAATAAAAACATTAATGTTCCCCAGAATCCAAAAATATGCATTGGACGTTTTCCAAATTTAGATAAAAAAGAAACCGTAATTAAATCTAAAAAACCATTCACAAACCGATCCATTCCAAATTTAGTAACGCCATATTTTCGTGCCTGATGTTGTACTATTTTCTCTCCAATTTTATTAAAACCTTCATTTTTGGCTAAAACAGGAATATAACGGTGCATTTCTCCGCTAACTTTTACGGTTTTAATAACTTCGTTTTTATAGGCTTTTAATCCGCAGTTAAAATCGTTTAATTCTAATCCTGATGTTTTTCGAGCCGCCCAATTAAATAATTTAGATGGAATATTTTTGGTAAGAATATTGTCGTAGCGTTTCTTTTTCCATCCAGAAACTAAATCAAAATTTTGGCTTGTTATCATTTCATATAAACCAGGAATTTCATCGGGGCTGTCTTGTAAATCGGCATCCATAGTAATCACTACGTCTCCTTTTGATAAACCAAAACCAGCATCTAAAGCTTGCGATTTTCCGTAGTTTTTTTGAAAACGAATTCCTTTTACGGCGCTATTTTCTTCGGATAATTGCTCAATTACTTGCCAAGAAGTATCGGAGCTACCATCATCAATAAAAATAATTTCATATAAATAAGCATTGGATTGCATAATTTTTGCAATCCAATTGTGTAATTCTAGTAAAGATTCTTCTTCATTCAGAAGTGGTATAACTACCGATATATCCATATTATTGGTGTTTTATGCTATCTTTTCTTGTGAAAATATACACAAAAAATCAATTAATATTCATCTTCTTGTGTGTGTTTCATAACTGCACCAGCAATTGCAGATACAATAAATCCTAAGAAAACATAAAATAATAAGCCTAAAGAATCGCCAATAATTGTTCCTTGAAATTTGGCTTGCATCGCTAATTGGCTTTCAATTTGATCATCTGTTAATCCTGCTTCTAAAAATTTTTCAGTTTGAAATTCGGTAAGTTGATTGTAAAAATCTGGCTCAATAATTCCTGTAAAAAGATGCGTATATACAATACTGATAACTGCTCCAACGGCAACGATACCAACGCCTATTTTTAATGCTTGTCCCCAAATTAAGAAACCGTTATTTTCTTTTTTAAATTTTTTAATCGCTAGAATAGGCAGTGCTATAATACAAACGGCTAGTGCAATCATATTAATAATTCCTCCAAGGGTATCAAAAGTCATACCTAGAGCGTAAATTAATAAGTTGATAAACACGATAATACCACCATAAACCAATCCGTAATTTAAAATAATACGCCTACTTTGTACTTGATTTTCCATTTCATTTATGTAATTAGTGCTACAAATATATTATTTTGTTTTCGATTCTAATTATTAAAAAAAAGATTCTAAACAATATATTAGTAGTCAGATAGTTAAAAAAGTTACTGTAAATTTACAGAAAATTCACAAAAAAAAGTTCTTTTTTATATTGTTAGTTTCAAAAAAGAGTGTAAATTTGCCTCGGCAAGTCCTACACAACTAGCTCCCTTTGAATCCCCCAGGGCGGGAACGCAGCAAGGGTATTAGGTTGTAGCAGTGTGATGTAGGTAGCTTGCCATTTTTTGTGCCTTCTATTCTCGTTTTACTTTTCTTTAACTATCCTTATTTTTTTATTTCATCTAAATTATTTATCTAAAACTTATTAGAGTTTTTTTTTACAATATTTTATTTTTATCAATTCGATTAAATTTTAATTTATATAAAAGTTCTCGATACAATTTTTTTGAAGGAAAAAAATCACTCGAACTGACAGTTTTAAATTTTTATTGATCATTAATATTCATAGCACTTCTTGGATGATGTAAGTCAACGACTTCTTTTAAATAACTGGTATCTAAATGTACGTAAATTTCGGTGGTTGTAATACTTTCATGTCCTAATAGTTGTTGAATAACACGCAAGTCAGCACCATTTTTTAATAAATAAGTCGCAAAAGAATGACGCAAAGTATGTGGTCCGATACTTTTTTTAAGATTTGTTTTTACCGCTAACTCTTTCAAAATCATAAAAATCATTTGACGGCTTAATCGGCTTCCACGTCTGTTTAAAAAAATAATATCTTCTTCTTTTTCCTTCGGGGTTATTGCTGGACGAATATCATTTATATAAAAATTTAAGCGGGAAATAGTAGTGCTGTGAATCGGTACAAAACGATATTTATTTCCTTTTCCTAATACTCGAATATAACCTTCATTGAAAAATAAATCAGATAATTGTAAATTAATTAATTCACTAACTCGCAAACCACAACTAAAAATGGTTTCAATAATGGTTTTATTGCGTTCGCCTTGCGGATGACTCAAATCAATAGCATTAATTAGGTTGTCAATTTCTTCTTTTTCGAGCGTATCGGGCAGTTTTCGTGTTGTATTTGGGCTTTCAATTAAATCGGTAGGATTGTTTTTTCTATAATCTTCAAAAATTAAATAATCAAAAAAACTTCGCAATCCTGAAATTAATCGTGCTTGACTTGTTGCATTTAAATTTTTCCCACTATCGTATATAAATTGCTTAATTATTTCCGAAGTAATATCAATTGGAGTGCTATAATTTTCGAGTGTATCAACAAATAATACTAGTTTTTTTATATCTCTTGAATAACCATCAATAGAGTTTTTAGAAAGTCCTCTTTCTATTTTTAAATAATTGATATAATCTGTTGTTGCTTGTTGCCAGTTCATTTTTTTTTTTTTGATAAAATGATTTTACTACAAAAATAAAAACTACGTTTGCAAAACAAAATTAAACTTAATTTAAATAAAAAATAATGAAAAAAGTATTATTAGTTATTGCTATTGTTGCTGCAGGTTTTACAGCAAATGCACAAGAAACAAAAGTAGTTGGAACTACAGATACCGAATTAAATGTTGGTGGTACTATTGGTATTCCTTCTGGTGATTCAAAAGCTGATGTAACAGGTGCTATTGAAGTTAATTATTTATTTAAAGTTTCAGAAGAGTTTAAAGTAGGGGGTGCTATTTCTCACATACACTTCTTAGGAGATGGTGCAGATGCAGCTTTTTTACCAATAGCAGCAGCAGGTCGTTTTACGGTATCAGATAAATTTTCTTTAGGATTAGATTTAGGATATGGGATAGGGGTTAGACCATCTGAAAACACTGAAAGTGGTTTTTACTACAGACCAATGGTTGGTTATAAAGTAACTGAAAAAATTACAGCACACATTGATTACTCAGCGGTTGTTCTTGATAACGCAACACTTTCTTCTTTTGGAATTGGAGCAACATATTCTTTTTCTTTATAGGAATATAAAATAGCACAAAATTTTATATATTAAAAAGGGAAGCAATTAGCTTCCTTTTTTTTATGCTTAAAAGTTAAAATAGTATTTTTACCGAATAAAATAGTTAAATATATTCTGATGAAAAAAATTATAATCATAAATGGGCCAAACTTAAATTTATTAGGAAAAAGGGAGCCAGAAATTTATGGAACGAGTTCTTTTGAAGATTTTTTTAAAGAATTAAAAGAAACCTATAAAACGATTGAATTACATTATTTTCAATCGAATATTGAAGGTGAACTTATTAATAAATTACATGAAGTTGGTTTTCAATATGATGGAATTATCCTAAATGCAGGAGCTTACACTCACACTTCAATTGCAATTGCCGATGCTGTAAAAGGAATCGAAACACCTGTTATTGAAGTGCATATTTCAAATGTACACGCTCGTGAATCGTTTCGTCATAAAAGTTATTTATCGGCAAATGCGAAAGGTGTAATTTTAGGTTTTGGTTTGAAAAGTTATCATTTAGCGATTCAAAGTTTTTTGTAAAAACCAATAACGTACGGCTAATAAAATGAATAAAGGAAGCAAAGGAAGTGCAAATAATTGCGTTTTTGTTATCCAAATAATAACTAATATCACTAAAAAGACTAGTAAAAGTAGCATATATTTTGAAAGCCATTTTGGTAATTTTTCTTGAATTAAAAAGAAAGAAATAATTAAGTTTGGTGCAAAAGCCCATAAGAAATTAAAGTTATTCGGAGCGGTTGAATGATTCGTAAAAAACCATAAATAGACAATTAAAACGCCTGTTATTCCTGATATAAAAAAGATGATAAAATCGAGCCATTTGCTTCTTGTAGCATTTTTATAATCTTTATAGGTGATTATTAATCCTAATATGGCAATGATTAAAAAGATTAAAAAAGGGCTAATTTTATCTTCTTTTGATTCTTTTTCATCAAAATCTAATAAAATAGTTGTTTTTGAACTGATATTTTCTTGTTTTCCATCTTTTAAAATTTTGGAAACTTCCAAGGCTTCAAAAACATAATCGGGTAAATATAGGTATTCGCTTGGCGTTGTAATTTTATCCAATCGGCTTCCTAAAGCGATGTTAATTCCTACACTTCCCCAAGTATTTTGATGAATTTCTTTGTTCATTAATTGACGTAAAGACACTTTTTGCGTAACAAAATCATCTTTGAAAATTAGATTTTTGCCTAAAACTTTTTTGATAATGTCTCGAGGTTTTGTAGCACAATTATCAAAATATGGATCGTATAAATAGCCTGCGTTTTCGGGTAAAATATTGATTTCTAGAATTGTAAAAAAATCATTTTTTTGCGATTGTGATAAATTTAAAATTTGTTCTTTTACCCAGCGTTTATCATGTTGTGCATTTTTTAAAGCCAAATAAAATGGATATTTCGCCAATTTATATTTCATGTATCCTTTGGTGAAATCGGCATAAAAAGTAGGATTTTCAAAATCAAAAATTCCGTAATTGTAAATTAAATCGAATTGTAAAATAGGATCTTTTACACGAATTGCGGTATGTCCAAATTTTTCATATAACGCTTCGCCAGGTCCTGAAGTGATGATACTTATTTGTGCGTTATTTGATAATTTGAACGTTTTTTTTGGCTCAATTTTCTCAATTTGTTTGATTTGTCCGAAAAAAGAAGTAATTCCAACGAAAAAGAAAAGGAAAAAGAAAAGAAGAAAGCGAATAAGTGTGTTTTTTTTCATCATCATAAATTAAGCAAATAGAGTAAATTGTATGTTTCACAAGTTTTACAAATATCTTAATTAAGATTAAAAAAATGTCATTTTTGTGGAGGTATTATTTTAAGAAGAAACGCCTATTTTTTGTTGAATAAATTTCAGAATAGTTTCTTCGAGCCATTTATTTTTGATGTTTTTATTATTTTTTGAAGTTTTAAAAGAAGAAATAAATCCTACGTGTCCGCCATATTTTGGAGTCGATAGATAAAAATTAGTCATATTTTTGGCTTCCTCAAAAGCAAAACATGCTTCGGATAAAAAAGGGTCGTCAAGTGAATTTAGAAGTAATGTAGGAAGCGTAATATTTTTAATATACGGTTTTGAACTTGCTTTTGTCCAATAATCTTGCGGGCTTTTAAACCCGAATATTGGTGCGGTATATTGTGCTTCTAATTGCCAAAGTTTGGTGGCATTTTGCACTTTTTTTTTGTCTAATTTAAAGTCAGGAAATTGACGAGATTTAGCGAGTATTTTTGGTTTTAAGGTTCGTAAAAACTCCTTTAAATAGAGCCTGTTTTTAAATTTTGATAATTCTGCTTGTGAACTTGTTAAATCAATCGGTGTAGAAACGGCAATTCCTCCTTTTATTTTTGATGAAATATTTTCATATTCACCCAAATATTTTAGGGTTAAATTTCCTCCCAAACTAAAACCAACGATAATCATATTTTCATAAGCATAATTACTAGCAAGATATTCTGTTATAAAATGAACATCATCGGTTTTTCCGCTGTGATAGGTTTCTAAAAGTAAATTATTTTCCCCGCTACAACTTCGTAAATTCATGGAAACGGTATCAAACCCTGCTTTATTTAAGTGATTTGAAGTCGTAATTATATAATTAGATTGCGAACTTCCTTCCAATCCGTGAATCAATAAAACTAGCGTTTTTGAATTTTGTGAGTTTATAGAATTTATTATAGAGAAATCTAAATCGATAAAATCGGCATCCCAAGTGGTAATTCTTTTTCGTTGATATGTTATAGCATCTTTTGCAAATAGCGGACGATATATGGTGTTAAAATGGGCATTTCTAAGTAAAAAAGAAGGTTTGAAATCAGTAATAACAGCATCATTAAAATTATTTGTAAAAGTAGTCGTAAAGTGGGAAGAAAGAATGGGCATAGTTTAAAATAAAGGAATTTATCAAAAATAATATAAAAATTTTATAAAAACAGCATCAAAATTAAAAGCTCAAAAATGATATAAGTTTCTTATTTTCGCTATAAATATTTGAAAATGAATTTTAAAAAACATATTCCTAATTTAGTAACATTAGGGAATTTATTATGTGGTACGATAGCAACAATTTTTGCGATAAAAGGTGATTTTTTTGGAGTAGCTATTTTAGTTATTTTGGGAATTGTTTTTGATTTTTTTGATGGATTATTAGCTCGATTATTAGGTGTTCAGGGCGAATTGGGTAAGCAATTAGATAGTTTAGCAGATATGGTGACTAGTGGCGTAGTGCCAGGAATTGTGATGTTACAACTTTTCGTAACGGCTTTAGATGTTGATGCAGTGGGTTATTTTGGCGTAGATATTTACGGAGCAACGGGTAGTAATTTGCCGTATATCGGTTTGTTATTAACGTTGGGAGCTTGTTATCGCTTGGCTAATTTTAATATTGATACTCGCCAATCAGATTCTTTTATAGGACTTCCAACTCCTGCAATGGCGTTATTTGTAATTTCGTTGCCATTAATTGCGGAATATTCAAATCAAGTTTTTTTTGTTGATTTAATTAATAACCCTTATTTTTTAGTGATGATAACGGCTGTTTTGACTTTTTTAATGAATGCTGAAATTCCGTTATTTGCGTTGAAATTCAAAACCTTCGGATTTAAAGAAAATGCGTTAAAATATATGTTTTTAGCAATTTGTGTTTTATTATTAATTGTACTAAAATTAGTCGCGATTCCTTTAATAATTATATTGTATGTGGCGCTTTCTGTAATTCAGAATGTGAAGAAATCTTAACCAATAAAAAAATAGAAGAAACAAGTAAAATGATTTAAAAGCTTAAAAAACTTTAGGTCATTTTACTTGTTTATAGTTGTTTTAAAGATAAAATTTACTTAAAATTCACGGTTACTTTTTGGGCGATACCGACAATAACTTCCGATGCTTTTACGATTGTTTCCGCAGATACAAATTCATAACGACCATGAAAATTATGACCTCCCGCAAAAATATTAGGACATGGTAATCCTTTATATGATAATTGAGAACCGTCTGTACCTCCTCTAATTGCTTTAATAATTGGCGTAATATTCATTTCTTTCATTACTTCTTCGGCAATATCGACAATATGCATTACAGGCTTAATTTTTTCGCCCATATTATAATATTGGTCTTTTATTTCAAGAGTAATACTATTTCCATGTTTTTCATTTAATTCTTTAATTAAATTGCGAACAAATTCTTTTCTATCGGCGAATTTTTCTTTGTCAAAATCACGGATAATATATTGTAAAACGGTTTTTTCAACTTCTCCATGTAGGTCGCAAAGATGATAGAAACCTTCTCTTTTACTTGTTGTTTCAGGCGTTTCTAACGCAGGAAATCCTCCGATTACTTCTTGAGCAATATACATACTGTTCACCATTTTTCCTTTGGCATATCCAGGATGTACCATACGTCCGTTTACAGTAATTACGGCACTTGCGGCGTTAAAACTTTCGTATTCTAATTCTCCAATTCGACTTCCGTCCATGGTGTATGCCCATTTTGCACCAAATTTTTCAACGTCAAATTTATGTGCTCCTTTTCCAACTTCTTCATCAGGTGTAAAACAGATTCTAATTTTACCATGTTTTACTTCAGGATGTTGAATTAAATATTCCATTGCCGAAACAATTTCAGTAACTCCTGCTTTATCGTCGGCACCTAAAAGTGTTGTTCCGTCGGTTGTAATGAGTGTTTCTCCTTTGTAGATTAGTAAATCTTCAAAATAATCTGGCGATAAAACGATATTTTGTTCTTTATTTAAGATAATATCTTTACCATCGTAATTTTCATGGATTTGCGGTTTTACATTTTTTCCTGTAAAATCAGGGCTTGTATCAATATGAGCTACAAAACCGATGGTTGGCACTTCGTAATCGATATTACTTGGTAAAGTTGCCATTATGTAACAGTTTTCGTCTAATTCGACATCTTCCATACCTATTTCTTTCAATTCTTTTTCAAGAACTTTTGCTAAATCCCATTGATTTTCAGAACTTGGAAACGCAGGATTATCAGGATTACTTTCGGTATCAATGGTTACATATTTTAAAAATCTGTTGATGATGTGTTGTTTATTCATGTTATATTTAATTTATTTTTTTTTGATATTTTAATTGATGTTAATTTTCTCGATTAATTCGATGGCTTTACAGAATCGTTTTTCAACTAATGAATCGCCATAAACTTCGGTTTTAACGTGTAAAAAATTATCGGTATTTATTTTTGTAAAGGTATTTAAAATATGATAAGAATGGTTGCCTTTTTTTCCTTTGGCATAACTGTAATAAGACGGTTTTTTCAAGAATTGTAAGTGCTTTGTTTTAAGTTCTGTGAAGCCCATTTTTTTGTTGTCTTCCGTTATTTTTTGAGCAAATGTATTATCAATAAAAATAGTTTTGTGTACTAATGTTACGTCTATAAGTGTTGTTTCTGTTAGTGAAACAGTCGTGTCTGCGGCATAAATAGATGTTTTTTTAGTATCATAATATAAATTTACCTTCCAATTTTCAGGAAAATATGTTGTAAAATATTTTCGAAAATCTTGTTGTTTTTTAAGGATGTTTTCGTTGTAGAAAGTTTCTTTTTGACAAGTAAAATCTTTTTGTAATTCGGAAGAAGAATCACAAGAAGTAATTATAAAAAGACCTAAAATAAGACTTATAAAAAGTGTTGAAAAAGTTGAAAAAGAGTTCATTTAAAGATAATTTTTTAGTTGTTTTTATCGATTTTATTAAAGTAGGCAATAAGTAAATCGACTACATAACTATACGAATTTATTCCTTTTTCTTGTTTATTTGCCTTTAAATAGGAATTATATCCTTTTTTTAAATAGGGTTCAATCGGATTTTTAAACTGATTCCAATGTAAAAAACTGACATGAAAATCTTTGTAAATACCTTTATGTACGGTGTTTTTTATTTTTTCTGATAATTTTTTATCTCGTTTATAAATTTCGTTGATACAATATATGTATGCCATTCGATATCCCGAATATTTAAAATACAAATCATTATTGGCAACCGATGCTAAAAACCCGACAAAATTAGCATCATTCTCGGCAGCCCAACCAATTTGATGCGCCATTTCGTGGCAAGTTGTTGCAGGGAAACTTGTTTTCGGAATTTGATTATTTATTTGAGCTTCGCCCGTAATTGGATTTAAATATCCAGCCGTTCCGTTGTAGGATTGCAATATACTAATCAAAGAACTTTTTATGGAAGGATTTTTATACGCCAATTGCGGATATTTTTTAGCTAAATTTTGATAACCGTTTGTTGCTAAATCATATATTTCTGTTGTATTGTACGGAACTTGAACTTTTAGCGTATCATTTTTAGTGATTTCAAAATGTGTTTTATTGAGTTGATAAACAATTTTTTGAGTCGTTTCAACAAGTTGATTTGTCGTATAGGTTGCTTGTTGTAAGTTTAAATTTTTAGCTAAAGGTTCTCGAAAATAATTCAATCCCCAAAAGGCATAAAAGCAAAAATAAAGCACTGAAACAATCGTAATCAAATTTAAAAATTGTAAGCTTATAATTTTAAAATATTCTTTTAAATTATCACTAAAATATTCTTTTAAATTATTGTGAAACAACTTTTTAATAAAATGATAAACTCCTTTTATCAGTAAAAAAATTAAGAATAATCCTAAAATATCGCCCACAGAAAAGGGAATCCAACCTAAAATAATACGCAAAAAATTAGCAATATAAATATAAAATCCGTTGCTATAAAAAACTTCTATCCATGCGGGATTTTGGCTTAAAAATTGTACAAACATCACTTGAAAAGGCAAGGTTGATGCTAAAAATAACTTTTTTTTATAATTTTGCATACGCATCAAAAGTAAGAAAGTTCGTTGTTTTTTTATAATTTAAGAACCTTATTTATTTGTTAAAATTAGCGCTTATTTGTATCTTAAGCTAAGTCATAAGAAAAGTTACAAAACGCTACTAAAAATATCAGCTTAAAAAATTATCTTTGCACCATGGAACGAACTCAATCTTTTAGAGGAACAAAAAATGAGAAGGCTAGAGTTATCAGCCTTGAGAAAGGAAAATTACCACCACAAGCTTTAGAGCTAGAGGAGGCGGTTTTGGGGGCAATGATGATTGATAAAAAAGGAATTGATGAGGTTATTGATATTCTAAGTCCTGATTCTTTTTATGATAAAAGACATCAACAAGTGTATCAAGCGATTTATACGCTTTTCCAAAATTCCGAACCGATTGACTTACTTTCAGTATCAACACAACTTAAAAAAGATGGGAAATTAGACCTCGCTGGAGGTGATTTTTTCTTAATCGGTTTAACGCAAAAAGTAGCTTCTTCGGCACATATTGAGTTCCATTCTCGTATTATTTTAGAGAAATATATCCAGAGAAAATTAATTACTATTTCTTCGGAAATCATAGAAAATGCCTATAACGAAACCGTAGATGTTTTTGATTTATTAGACGAAGCCGAGGGGAAATTATTTGAAGTAACACAAGGAAATCTTAAAAAAGGAGCCGAAAAAGCCGATTCATTAGTGCAACAATCCATAAACCGAATTCAAGAAATTTCTGGAAAAGAAGGAATGAGCGGTTTGCAAACAGGGTTTACAAAATTAGATGCCTTAACATCAGGTTGGCAACCTTCCGATTTAATTATTATTGCCGCCCGTCCTGGTATGGGAAAAACGGCATTTGTAATATCGATGGCAAAAAATATGGCGATTGATTTTGGACACGGAGTCGCTATTTTTTCATTAGAAATGTCATCAGTACAATTAATTACCCGTATGATTTCTTCGGAAACAGGCCTAACATCAGAAAAATTACGAAAAGGAAATTTAGAACCTCATGAATGGGAACAGCTAAATGTAAAGGTTAAAAAACTCTCTGATGCGCCTATTTTTATTGATGATACACCAGCGTTATCAATCTTTGATTTACGAGCAAAAGCACGACGATTAGTATCGCAACATAATGTGAAAATAATTGTAATTGATTATTTACAATTAATGACCGCAGGAGGTTCAGGAGGAAATCGTGAACAAGAAATATCGACCATTTCACGAAATTTAAAAGCATTGGCAAAGGAATTAAGTATTCCTGTAATTGCGTTATCGCAGTTGTCACGTGCTGTGGAAACTCGTGGAGGTTCAAAACGTCCGTTACTTTCCGATTTACGGGAATCTGGAGCAATTGAGCAAGATGCCGATATTGTGTCGTTTATTTTTCGTCCCGAATATTACGGAATGACCGAATGGGACGACGACGACCACTCGCCATGTGAAGGGCAGGGAGAGTTTATCGTAGCAAAACACCGTAACGGTGGAATGGATAATATTCGTTTGAAATTTACAGGACATTTAGCCTTGTTTTCTGATTTAGATGAAGGAATTAGTAGTGAATTTGAATCGAGTATGAACGGTGGTAGTGATGGTTTTAACAACGAAATAGCTTCCAATAGTTTCGCATCTGCAGAAGATGCCTTTGGACCTAGCGATGATGATGTACCGTTTTAAATTTTAAATAAAATATAAAAATATATAAAATACACAATTGCTACTTCGTAATTGTGTATTTTAGTTTTTGATGAAAAATTTCATAAAAAAGAAGATGAAAAAAACACTACATATCATATTATTTTTATTGATTTCAAACTCACTTTGGGCATCTTTTGTCTATATTCCGATGAGTTATGAAAATCAGAAAAATCATTTAAAAGCTTACGGAATTGTTTATCACGCCTTAGAAAATGGTTTAAAATCAAAATGGTTATTAAATTATGATGGCGGTGCTTTTTTACTCGAAAATAATACTACAATCGCCCAAGAATGTAAAATTCGAGGCGTTTCCTATCAAATAATTTCAGATACAAAAGCACAATTAATTTTAGAAGAAATCTCATCACCATCTAAAAATCAAGAAGCCGTAACGCTCGAAAAAGCACCCAAAATAGCCGTTTATTCTCCAAAAGGAAAAATGCCCTGGGACGATGCCGTAACTATGGTATTAACCTATGCCGAAATTCCATTTGATGTACTTTATGATGAAGAAATTTTAAATGATAAACTCTTATTATACGAATGGTTGCATTTGCATCACGAAGATTTTACAGGACAATACGGACGCTTTTATGGTGCCTTTAGAACCGCTCCTTGGTATATCCAACAGAAAAAAGATGCCGAAAAATTAGCCACAAAATTAGGCTACAAAAAAGTATCCGAAGAAAAAGGCGCTGTTGCTAAAAAAATTAAAAATTATGTAATCGGTGGCGGATTTATGTTCGCTATGTGTTCGGCAACCGATAGTTTTGATATTGCTTTAGCCGCCGATGGCGTAGATATTTGCGAAGGAATGTTTGATGGAGATGCGTCAGAACCTAATTATCAATCAAAAATAAATTTTGATAAAACATTCGCTTTTAAAGATTTTGAATTAATCAGAAATCCAACAACCTACGAATTTTCATCCATCGATATGACTCGAAAAAGAAAAATCAAAAAAGAAGTAGATTATTTTACGTTAAAAGAATTTTCCGCAAAATGGGATCAAGTACCAACGATGCTCACACAAAATCATACGCAATTAGTCAAAGGTTTTATGGGACAAACAACCTCTTTTGATGCCAAAACAATCAAATCAACCGTGCTTGTTTTAGGTGAAAATAACAGTAATAGCGAAGCAAAATATATCCACGGAACAAAAGGAAAAGGAATGTTCACCTTTTACGCAGGACACGATCCTGAAGATTATCAACATAGAATAGGCGACCCAAAAACTGAACTTGAATTACACCCAACATCTGCAGGGTATCGTTTGATTTTAAATAATGTGCTTTTTCCCGCAGCAAAAAAGAAAAAGCAAAAAACTTAAAAAAAGTAATTGGCAATTGTTTTATAAACAGTTACTTTTGCCTACAGATAACAAGACAAACAAGACACGACAAAACTAAAAATAATGCCAACAACACAACAACTTCAAGAGTTTACACAACAAGTTCGTAGAGATATCGTTCGAATGGTACATGCCGTAAATTCAGGACATCCAGGAGGTTCTTTAGGATGTGCAGAATTTATAACCTGTTTATATCAAGAAGTCATGGAGTATTCTACTGATTTTAAAATGGACGGTAATAATGAAGATTTATTCTTTTTATCAAATGGGCATATATCGCCAGTTTTTTATAGTGTTTTAGCACACAGTGGATTTTTTCCAGTAGCAGAATTAGCGACTTTTAGAAAATTAAATACACGACTACAAGGACACCCAACAACACACGATCATTTACCAGGTATCCGTATTGCTTCGGGTTCTTTAGGACAAGGAATGAGCGTGGCTATTGGAGCTGCACAAGCAAAAAAATTAAACCAAGATGATAAAATTGTATACACATTACATGGTGATGGAGAATTACAAGAAGGTCAAATCTGGGAAGCAGCAATGTACGCATCAGCAAAAAAAGTTGATAATCTAATTTCAACGATTGATGTAAACGAAAAGCAAATTGACGGTACAACCGATCAAGTATTAGCAATGGGAAGCCTAAAAGCAAAATTCGAAGCTTTTGGATGGGACGTTTTAGAAGTCAAAGAAGGAAATAATATAGAAGCTATTTTAAGCGGATTAGCAGATGCAAAATCTCGCACAGGTAAAGGAAAACCTGTTTGTATATTATTATATACAGAAATGGGGAACGGAATCGATTTTATGATGAACACACACGCTTGGCACGGTAAAGCTCCAAATGATGCACAATTAGCGGAATCATTAGCGCAAAATCCTGAAACATTAGGAGATTATTAAATTATCCTTTTTTACATATAAATTTATTTTAAAAATTAAAATCCTGCTTTATAGCGGGGTTTTTTTATGCTTTTATTCACAGAAAAATATAAGAAATACCGTAAATTTACTTTATAATCATCAAATTTAATTATGAGAATAGGAATTGTTTGTTATCCAACCTTTGGAGGAAGTGGCGTAGTAGCGACAGAATTAGGAATGGCACTTGCCGATAAAGGACATGAAGTTCATTTTATAACCTATAATCAACCTGTTCGATTAGACTTTTTCTCGCATCGCTTGCATTTTCATGAAGTCGTTTTAGAAGAATATCCATTATTTCAATATCAACCCTATGAATTAGCGTTGTCAAGTAAAATGGTCGAAATAGTTGAGAAATATCAATTAGAAGTTTTGCACGTACATTATGCAATTCCACACGCTTACGCCGCTTATATGGCAAAGAAAATGCTTCAAGAAAAAAATATCAATATAAAAGTAGTAACCACATTGCACGGTACAGATATTACGCTTGTTGGAAGCCACCCAACCTATAAAACTGCTGTGGAATTTAGTATCAATCAATCCGATGAGGTAACCACCGTTTCCAATAGCTTAAAAGAAGATACCTTACGTTTATTTAATATCAAAAAAGATATAAAAGTTATCTATAATTTTATTGATGGTGAAAAATATAACCAAGCACATCAAGGAGAATGTAAACGTATCGCTTTGGCAACGCCTCAAGAAAAAATTGTAACACATGTTAGTAATTTTCGCCCCGTAAAACGAACACAAGACGTTATTAAAATTTTTAATAAAATTCAAAAAGAAATTCCATCAAAATTATTGATGGTCGGAGATGGTCCTGAACGCTTAAAAGCCGAAAACTTAGCCAAAAAACTCAACATCGAAGATAAAGTACTATTCCTAGGAAATAGTAACGAAGTCGCTAAAATATTATGCTATTCTGATGTTTTTTTATTACCCTCAGAAACAGAAAGCTTTGGATTAGCAGCCCTAGAAGCAATGGCAGCAGGAACTCCCGTTATCTCTACAAATTGTGGCGGATTGCCTGAAGTAAATATCCATGGAAAAACAGGCTATTTAAGCGATTTAGCTGACGTGAAAGATATGGCGAAAAATGCTATCAAAATATTGAAAAATGATGCTGTTTTAGCAGCGTTTAAAGAGAATGCAAAAGAACATATTAAAGTGTTTTCTCTAGAGAAAATATTGCCCGCATATGAAGAAATTTATAAAAAATGTTACCTGAAATAATATCCTTTAATCCTTAAAAAAAAGCCTGTTTAAAAACTTAAACAGGCACTTAAATAACTTAAAATTGATATCTTATTCCTAAAGCAATATCTAAATCTAAACCATTACTGTAATTGTCGTTAAAACCAAGTTCTGGCCTGATATCTAAAGATACTAATAACGGAATATCAAAATTATACTCAATACCCAAATTACCCGCTATTAAAGCAAATAAGCCATTACTCGAATCTTTACTTGTATCGTTAAAAGAACCCAAACCTGCACCAAAACCAACAAACCAATTGAAATTTCCATCTAAGTTTTGAACCCACTGGTATAAACCAACTAACTTAAAAGCATCTACTTTTTCCGTGTTTCTAAAACCTAAATCAAACTCTAAACGATTGTTATCCTTTACATAATATTGATATGAAATTTCTCCACCAAATCCATCATTGTCACCAACTCGAATACCTAAAGCATTCTCTGAAATCTGTTGACCACTAGCATTAAATGCTATCAAAAAGAAAAAACCTAATAATAATACTCTTAAAATTTTCATCTCCTACGTTTTAAAATTAAATAACAAAATTAAACGATAATTCTTGTTTTAGAACACTTATCTAAACGAAATTTTAACGAAAATTAAATAAATGAAAAATAATTAAAAAGAAAAACAACACAAAATAAATAGACTTAGCCCCGATTGAAGCAATTGTTTGAGCTCTTTTTTTGATTTTTCTTCAAAAAAAAGCGAGTGCGGAAAGCGGGAAATAGCTACAAATAAAGAATCAAGACTATTACATATTTTTTAACTTATCTAAAAGATAAATAATGTATTTTAGTAATAAAAAAAAAAAATGACTACAATTAAAATAACCGCATCTGATACCGCTGGAACTGTTAAACAAATACAGCACGTTATTGGAGGTACTATTACCGAAAGATGGGGAGAATATGTGTTAGACGTTGATAGTGATTTAGCTAAAGGAAGCATTACTTTTTTAAATTTCGAATGGGGTGGAAGCGTTCTGCAATATGATATTGTTTTTTTAGATGATATTACCCTTATAATGGACGCTTCAGAATTTAATCCAATACACTTTGTATACACCACAGAAGGGCATACTTTTCACCAATTTGAACGAGAAAATAAAAAAAGAAAAATAGCAGAGTACCAATCCGTTATTATTACAAGTAAAGAAGGCGGATACAATTATGGGTATTTTGATAAAAATGTAAAAGTGCAAATACACTTAATACAAATCAATAGAGTTAAATTTATTAATAAACGCCTAAATGATGCATCCGTCTTAAATCAAAAATTATATGAAGTGTTTTACGACAAACAATGTGAAAACGTTTTTGCACATTACGGAACCTATAACCTGAAAATAGCAAACCTAATTAAACAATATAACGAAATTAAACTAAAAGGAATTATTCGGATTTTGATAAAAGAAGGAATTGTATATCAAATCCTATCCGAACACATGCAACAACATAATAACGACGTTAAAAGAGCCGAAAAACCTACAACATCACTCACTAAAAAAGAAATTAGCCTTGTTAGAAAAATAGCACAACGAATTGTTAAAAATGTTGCAGATGAATATAATGTAGAAAAATTATCCGAAGAAATAGGAATCTCACAAGCTAAAATGCAAGAAGGATTTAAATTGCTATTCTCAAGAACCGTTATTGAATATATTAGACACGTAAGACTAGAAAAAGCAAAAGATTTAATCAGTAGTACCGATGGAAATATTTCTCAAATTATATATTCAATCGGATTTTCTAGTAGAAGCTATTTCTCTAAAATCTTTAAACGTAAATACGGTATCAGCCCAAGTAAATACCTTAAAAATAAACAACAAGAGCTTGAAATAAGCTGATTTTTTACCTATGAAAATTTAACTCAAAACCAAATCAAAATCGACTAAAAATGAAATGAGCAAGGAAAAATCTTAAATGAGTAAAACATATTTTAGAACTAGCCATAACTTTGTAGTGCACAACAAAAGTGCTTTAAATCAAGTATTAATCTTAAAAAATAAAAATATGTTACGTTGGACAATCACATTTATTATTATAGCTTTAATCGCAGGAGTTTTAGGATTTGGAGGAATCGCAGGTGCCGCAGCAGGATTTGCTAAAATAGCATTCTTCATCTTTTTAATTCTTTTTGTAATATCATTGTTTACAGGTCGTAAGAAAATATAGTAACAAAACAAAAACGAATCAAAATGAATCAAAATTAATAAAAATGATGTTAAAAGTATACATCATTTAATCATCACCATTTAAAATTACTTGTAATTTAAAATAATATTAAAAATGAAAAATTTAATTGTTAGTTTATTATTAATAGGAATTGTTGAAACCGTTAGTTCTCAGTCGGATATAATAAAAATAACTGAAGTTAAAAAAGCACAAAAAACAACAAAAAAAGGAGTCGATTACACAACAAAAGTAAAGGTTACAACTGAAAAATCACAAAGAACAAAATTTGACCCGAACCAAAAACATGAGTTAAATCAAAACAGAGTCGAAAGTCCTGTGGCGATTAAAAAAACAATTATGGTTGATAACGATCTTGATCCAAATTATGATGCAAAAACAAGCGTTAAATATTATAAATATAAAGGAATTCGGTATAGCTTCTTTATTGATGAAAATAACTTGTTAATCACTTATAAAGTAAATGACAAAGATATTACTTCAACAAAAGCAATAAAATCAATTAATAATAACTTTTATGTTGTAGAAGGAAATGATTTTAATGGCGTAGGTTATTATGATAAAGATAATAATTTTGTAATCGAATACAAGAATAAAAAATCAAACAAACTTGAATATGCCATTTTTGAAACATTCAAGTTATAATATAAATAATCATCAGTAAGTAGATACTTATTTCTACTGAAATTTATATTAAATCAAAAAAAGAACGAAGCTTATCTCGTTCTTTTTTTTGATTAAAAATCAAGTGAAAATTAACTAAAAATCAAAAGAAAACCAAAAGAAATGAAATGAGCAAGGAAACATCTTAAATGAGCAAAACGACTCCTAGTAAACAACTTATCTTTGTAGTGTACATAAATTATTAATCTAAAATATAAACGAAATGAATTATTTAAACATGCAGAATGAAAGTATTTTACCCGTAGCAAAAGAGTTAAACCAATTGTTAGCAGATTATCATATTTATTATCAAAAATTAAGAAATTTTCACTGGAATATCGTAGGCAAAAACTTTTTTGAATTACACGGGAAATTTGAAGAAATGTATGGCGATGCTAGAACCAAAATTGATGAAATCGCAGAACGAATTTTAACACTCCAATATCATCCGATAAGTAGATATAGTAGGTATTTGAAAATATCAAACATCTCTGAAGAAAGCCCATTTCAAACCGATAGTGATATGATTGATATCCTATTGACAGACCATAAAATTTTGTTAGTTCAAATGACTTGTATTATCAAAAAAGCAGAACAAGCAGAAGATGAAGGAACTATTGATTTAATTGGCGGATATATCGCATCCTTAGAAAAAACAAGCTGGATGCTTAATGCATGGTCTAAAAAAACAGTGGAACAATTAAAAGAAGATATCGTACTTTCTTAATATAAAAATAACGATACATCAATATAAAACAAAAAAACAAGAGATTCGAATCTCTTGTTTTTTTGTAAAATATAATTAAGAAGTATAATACTTTAAACTCTCTTGAATTAATTCATTTGAAACTTTACAGTTAATTTTGAATTTTTCAAATTCCTCTAACAATACAAAGTTAATTTCGCCACCGATATTTTTCTTATCATGCTTCATGAAATTTAAAATTGGTAAAAAATCATCGGTTAAAATAGGCGTTTTTCCGTAAATAGTTAGAATTGTATTTTTAACATCGGCTACTTTATCCGCAGGAAAACCAAGTAATTTTGATGAAATATACGATTCACAAATAATACCAATCGCGATTGCTTCACCATGGGTTAAACGCTCTTTCGCTTCACTTTCTAAAAAATAAGATTCAATTCCATGACCAATCGTATGTCCCCAATTTAATGCCTTACGAACGCCGTGTTCCTTCGGATCTTCTAAAACAACATCATTTTTAATTTCGATAGAACGAGGAATTAAATCAACAATATTTAACGAAGCATTATTTTTGATTTCATTATATAAATGAACATCGTGCGTCATTCCGTATTTGATAATTTCCGCCGTTCCCGACCTAATTTCTCTTGAACAAAGCGTTTGTAAATATTCGGGATCTAAAAGAACCATTTCAGGATTCGCAAACAAGCCAATCTGATTCTTTAAAACACCTAAATCAACACCCGTTTTACCGCCAACAGACGCATCAACCATACTTAATAATGTCGTTGGAATATTTACAAAATCAATACCTCGCTTAAAAGTTGAAGCAACAAAACCACCCAAATCTGTAATAACACCGCCACCCAAAGTAATTAATAAACTCTTTCGATCGGCACCTAATTCGGTCATCGCATTCCAAACTCCTACGCAAGTTTCGATGTTTTTATGAACTTCTCCAGCATCAATTTCAATAACTTCAATTTTTTTATCGGTCGCTAAAAGCGATATAAAACGAGGATAACAATCCGTAAAAGTATTATCATCAACCAATATAAAAATAGTTGAGTAGTTGTTTTTACTGATTAAAGTTGATAGTGAGTCATATCCTTTTTCATTAAAATCAATTGGATACGTTACGGCTTGAATAGAAGTCATTTTTGTTGAAAATTTGTTTGAAAATTTATAGCAAAAATAAATAGAAAAAATTAAAATATATCATACAGTAGATTTATATTTGTGTTTGACAAATAAATATAACAGGACTTCCTATAATGACACTTTTTAATAACACCGAAACTGCTTTTAAATTAAAATCTGACTCAGAGTTAGAGCGCGCATATTTCTTATTTAAAATGATTCAAAATCAACCGATGGTACGTATTGGTACGGCGGTAACTAATTTTGCGTTAAAAGCACATTTACCTGTTGAAGGGTTAATTCGTTCAACAGTATTCGACCATTTTTGTGGCGGAGTAACCGAAGATGATTGTTTACCAAACATTGAAAAAATGTACACTAAAGGAAATGTGCATAGTGTTTTAGATTATTCGGTAGAAGGAAAAGAAGACGAAAATCAGTTTGATAACGCTCTTAAAATGACCTTAAAAACAATCGATTTCGCTGCAGAAAAACAAGCAATTCCGTATGCCGTTTTTAAACCAACAGGATTTGGACGCTTCGCTTTGTATCAAAAATTAACAGAAAAAAAAGAACTTACTGCTGATGAAAAAATAGAATGGGAAAGAGTTATTGCTCGTTTTCATACGGTTTGTAAAGCAGCATCAGAAAAAGATGTTCCGTTGTTAATTGATGGCGAAGAAAGTTGGATGCAAGATGCCGCTGATGATTTAATTGAAGAATTAATGGAGTTATATAATAAAGATAAAGCCATTGTTTTTAATACATTACAAATGTATCGCCATGATCGTATGGATTATTTACGTGGTTTGTATCAAAGAGCGCATCAAAAAGGATACCATATCGGTATGAAAATAGTGCGTGGTGCGTACATGGAAAAAGAACGTGAAAGAGCCGAAGAAAAAGGATATCCATCGCCAATATGTAAAGACAAACAAGCAACAGACGACAACTATAATGAAGCAGTTCGTTTTATGATGGAACACAAAAATATGGCAATTTTTGCAGGAACGCATAACGAAGAAAGCTCATTATTATTGATGGATTTAGCCAAAGAATATAATATTAAACCAAATGATTATCGTATGTGGTTTGGTCAATTATACGGAATGAGTGATCATATAAGTTTTAACTTAGCCAAAGAAGGTTATAATGTAGCAAAATATGTTCCTTTTGGTCCTGTACGTGATGTGATGCCATATTTAATCCGTAGAGCGGAAGAAAATACCTCAGTAGCTGGACAAACTTCAAGAGAACTTAATTTGATAAAAACAGAAAGAAAACGTAGGAAATTGTAGTATTAATACTGTATTTTTTTAGTTGATAACATACTTAAAACAGTATTTGAATAATGCTGTTTTAAGTAATACTTTAGGTAATGTTTGAATAATATTTAGATAATAGTTTAAATGTAATTAATTAAACAACATGAATACAGTTGGAGAAATAAAGTATGCTATAAAAGTTAATAAAAGACGCTTAGCAAAAGAACTAGAAGAAAGTAAAGAATTAGTTTTTTTGATTAAAAAATCTTTTACAGCTAAATTATCTGATGAAGAAAAAGGTAAAATTAAACAACAAACCTTAGATATTTGTAAAGCAATACCCGCTTTTACAGTGTTCATGATGCCAGGTGGTGCTTTATTACTCCCGTTATTAATAAAATTAATTCCAGATATATTACCAACTGCTTTTAGAGAAGATGAAGAGGAAAATAAGGAAAATTTCAATAAAGAAAAATAAATAACTTCCTATTTATATTATATTTATATATAAAACACTAGTTTTGCAACTTTAATAATAAAGACCAAGAATGCAACCAATTAGAAATATCGCTATTATAGCCCACGTTGACCACGGTAAGACAACCTTAGTTGATAAAATTATAGATCAAGCAAAAGTATTAGACGATCGTAAAGAACGTACTGATTTATTGTTAGATAATAACGACTTAGAACGTGAAAGAGGAATTACAATTCTTTCTAAAAACGTATCAGTAAACTATAAGAACACAAAAATCAATGTAATTGATACCCCTGGTCACGCCGATTTCGGAGGTGAAGTAGAGCGTGTATTAAAAATGGCTGATGGTGTTTTATTATTAGTTGATGCATTTGAAGGACCGATGCCACAAACTCGTTTCGTATTAGGGAAAGCCTTAGAATTAGGTTTAACTCCTATTGTAGTTGTAAATAAAGTTGATAAAGAAAACTGTACTCCTGACATCGTTCACGAAAAAGTTTTTGATTTAATGTTTGCTTTAGAGGCTACTGAAGAGCAATTAGACTTTACTACCATTTATGGTTCTGCAAAGAACAACTGGATGAGTACTGATTGGAAAAATGAAACTGATAACATTGTACCTTTATTAGATGCTGTATTAGAATCTATTCCTGCAACGAAGTACAACGAAGGAACGCCACAAATGCAAATTACATCTTTAGATTTTTCTGCTTTTACAGGTAGAATCGCTATTGGTCGTGTTTTTCGTGGAGATTTAGAAGTAGGTAAAGACTACATGTTATGTAAAGCTGATGGTTCTACTAAAAAAGTAAGAATTAAAGAATTACACGTATTCGAGGGAATGGGTAAAGTTCAAGTAGAAAAAGTACCTTGTGGAGATATTTGTGCTATTACAGGTATTGAAGGATTCGAAATTGGAGATACGATCGCTGATTTAGAAAATCCAGAAGCATTACCAAGAACTGAAATTGACCAACCTACTATGAGTATGTTGTTTACCATTAACAATTCTCCTTTCTTTGGTAAAGAAGGTAAATTTGTTACATCTCGTCACATTCGTGATCGTCTGTTTAAAGAATTAGAGAAAAACTTAGCATTAAAAGTTGAAACGACCGATTCTGAAGATAAATTTAATGTTTACGGGCGTGGTGTATTACACTTATCTGTACTTATTGAAACAATGCGTCGTGAAGGATATGAATTACAAGTGGGAAGACCACAAGTAATTATTAAAATGGTAGATGGTAAGAAACATGAACCAATGGAAACATTATCTATTGATGTACCAGAAGATGTTGCTTCTAAAGCTGTAAACTTAGTTTCTTTACGTAAAGGAGATTTATTAATTATGGAGCCTAAAGGAGATTTACAACATTTAGAGTTCTCTATTCCTTCTCGTGGATTAATTGGTTTAAGAAATAAAATTTTAACTGCAACAGCAGGTCAAGCAATTATTAACCACAGATTTAGTGAGTATGGTCCTTATAAAGGAGACTTTACTGAAGAGGTAAAAGGAGCTATTATTTCTGCTGCAACTGGTAAAGCTACTGCTTATGCATTAAATCGTTTACAAGATAGAGGTAAGTTTTTTATTGATGTAAATCAAGAAATTTATATTGGTCAAGTAATTGGAGAGAACAGTAAATCTGACGATATGGCTGTAAACTTAATTAAAGGAAAGCAATTAACAAACATGCGTAAATCTGGTACTGATGACGCTATGAAAATTGCTCCGAAAATTGATTTCTCTTTAGAAGAAAACATGGAATATATTAAAGCTGATGAATATTTAGAAGTTACTCCTGAAAGCTTACGTATGCGTAAGATTCAATTTAAGGCATAATTTTTAAATTAAATTTTAAAATTTTTATATAAAGAACCACCTATTTTTAGGTGGTTTTTTGGTTTAACGAGTTTTTTAGTATTGATTTAAATTAAAACTATTATACTGAATTTATTTAAGTATCTAACAATAAAAATTTTGTAAATTTTGAGGTGAAATTTAATTTTGATTAAATTTTTCATAAAGTAATTAATAATTAACATTTAAAGGTAATTTGTTTAAATTTAATCTTTTCCTTGTGAAATAAAAAAAAAAGACAAATATTTGTATTATCAAAATAAGAACATGAATTTTAATCAATTACATCATCATCATTCTCATATTTGCACTCAGGCGAACTAAAGATGTATTGACTAAAAACAACATATATTTTAAACCCGTTTGAGCAAATCAAGCGGGTTTTTTATTTTTAAAAAATAAAGTAAACTACACGTTAAAAATTTGCTCAAATTAAATTAATAAAAAAAATGAGCAAATTAAGAATTGCAATTCAGAAATCAGGAAGATTAAACGAAGATTCATTAAGTCTTTTAAAAAATTGTGGTATTTCTATCGATAATGGAAAAGACCAATTAAAAGCCGTAGCAAGTAATTTTCCTTTAGAAGTTTTTTATCTTCGAAATGGCGATATTCCTCAATATTTAAAAGATGGTGTTGTCGATATTGCTATTATTGGTGAAAATTTATTAATTGAAAAAGGAGGAGATATTGAGTTCATTGAAAAATTAGGTTTTTCTAAGTGTAAAGTATCTTTAGCAATTCCTAAAGGTAATGAATACACAGGATTATCTTATTTTCAAGATAAGAGAATAGCAACATCATACCCGAATACAGTTCAAAATTTTCTGAAATCAAAAAATATTACTTCTCAATTACACATCATTAACGGTTCTGTTGAAATTGCTCCAAATATTGGATTGGCAGACGGTATTTGTGATATTGTATCAAGCGGATCTACATTATTTAAAAATAACTTAAAAGAAGTAGAAGTTATCTTAAAATCGGAAGCTGTTTTAGCGGTTTCTCCAAAATTAGAAGCATCACAGCAAGAAATTTTAGATAAATTACAATTCAGAATTCAATCGGTTTTAAAAGGAAGACGTTCTAAATATATTTTATTAAACGCTCCTAACGATAAATTAGAAAAAATTATTAGCATTTTACCAGGAATGAGAAGTCCTACAGTTTTACCATTATCAGAAAAAGGTTGGAGTTCTGTACATTCAGTTTTAGATAAAAATGAATTTTGGGAGGTTATAGACGAACTTAAAAAGAATGGAGCTGAAGGTATTTTAGTGTGTCCTATTGAAAAAATGGTTGTTTAAAAAGCAAAGATAACAAAATGAAGATTATACAGTATCCTCAAAGAAAAGATTGGAAATCTCTTTGTAAAAGAGCAACTTTTAACGAAAATAGTTTACAAGAAACTGTTCAAAGTGTTTTAAACGATGTCAAAATAAATAAAAATGAAGCATTAACAAAATATGCAGCATTATTTGATAAAGTAGCAATTTCTTCTTTCGAAGTAACAGCTACAGAAATTGAAGAAGCTGATAAATTAGTTAGTTCGGAGTTAAAAGAAGCAATTCAGTTAGCAAAAAGTAATATTGAAGTTTTTCATAATTCTCAAAAAGAGGAAGAGAAAAAAGTAGTTACTACTGCAGGTGTTACTTGTTGGCGTAAAAGTGTTGCTATCGAAAAAGTAGGTTTGTATATTCCTGGAGGTTCTGCTCCGTTATTTTCAACAATTTTAATGCTAGCAATTCCTGCAAAAATAGCAGGTTGTAAAGAAATCGTATTGTGTACGCCTCCAAATAAAGAAGGAAAAGTTCACCCTGCAATTTTATATACGGCGGCATTAGTTGGCGTTACCAAAATTTTTAAAGTTGGTGGAGCTCAGGCTATTGCAGCAATGGCGTACGGTACAGAAACTATTCCTAGTGTGTATAAAATATTAGGCCCAGGAAATCAGTATGTAACAAAAGCGAAAGAATTAGTTCAGCAAGAAGGGCTTTCTATTGATATGCCAGCAGGACCAAGTGAAGTTTTGGTTATTGCTGATGAAACATCAAATGCTGCATTTGTAGCTGCTGATTTATTATCGCAAGCAGAACATGGAGCAGATAGTCAAGCAGTTTTAGTAACAACTTCATTAGAGGTTTCAGAAAATGTACTTGCCGAAGTAGCGAAGCAAGTAAAAGAATTACCGAGAAAAGAAACAGCTGAAAAAGCATTAGAAAACAGTTTTGTAGTTGTTTTAAATTCTTCAGATGAAATGATTGACTTTAGTAATGTATATGCACCAGAACATTTAATTATTGCTTCTGAAAATGCATCAATATATATTGATAAAATAATCAATGCAGGTTCGGTATTTTTAGGAAATTATAGTTGTGAAAGTGCAGGTGATTACGCAAGTGGTACAAATCACACGTTGCCAACAAACGGATATGCTAAAAATTATAGCGGTGTTTCTTTAGATAGTTTTATCAAAAAAATTACTTTTCAGGAAGTAACAAAACAAGGAATAGCTACTATCGGAAAAGCAATAGAATTAATGGCCGAAGCCGAAGGTTTACAAGCACACAAAAATGCTGTTACTTTAAGATTAAAAGATATTGAAAATGTTTAATTTAGATAAAATAGTTCGCCCAAATATTCAGAAATTAAAGGCGTACTCATCAGCAAGAGATGAATTTAAAGGAGCTGCAGAAGTATATTTAGATGCTAATGAAAACCCTTTTGGAACATTAAATAGGTATCCAGATCCTAGGCAAATAAAAATTAAAGAACGATTATCAGTACTTAAGAAAGTTGATGAAAATCAAATATTTATAGGAAATGGTAGTGATGAAGTAATTGATTTAGCATTCAGAATTTTCTGTGAACCAGGAAAAGATAAAGCCTTAACATTTTCGCCTACTTATGGTATGTACGATGTTTCTGCAGGTATTAATGATGTTGAGTTGATTAAACAACCGTTATTAAATGATTTTCAAATAAATTTAAATCAACTACAACCATATTTAGATATGGAAGAAGTGAAAATTATATTTATTTGTTCGCCAAATAATCCAACGGGTAATTGTTTCGATGATGAAACGATTGAATATATATTGGAGAATTTTAATGGAGTAGTACTAATTGATGAAGCTTATATTGATTTTAGTTCAAGAGCTTCTTATAGTACTAAATTAGAGAAATATCCAAATTTAATTGTAAGCCAAACTTTTAGCAAAGCTTGGGGTTTAGCTGGGGCTAGAGTAGGAGTGGCGTACGCAAATTCAGCGGTTATCGATTTGTATAATAAAGTAAAACCACCTTATAATGTTAGTACTTTAAATCAAGAAGCGGTGCTGAAATCGTTAGGTAATTTAGACGAGTTTGAAATCAATAAAAATAGTATTATCAACGAAAAAGAAACGTTGATAAAAGCGTTAAGCGATATTAAATTAGTTAAAAAAATATATCCTACCGAAGCTAATTTTATTCTGATAGAAGTAACGGATGCAAATGTAATTTACAATAAATTAGTAGCCGATAAAATAATTACAAGAAACAGAAATACGTTAGTAGATAACTGTTTACGAATTACGGTAGGAAGTATAGACGAAAATAAACGATTAATCACAGCATTAAAATCAATTTAATAATAATCACTTCAAAAATAAATTAACGGAGTATTTTTATTAAAAATCAGCACATGAAAAAAGTATTATTTATAGATAGAGACGGAACTTTAATTAAAGAACCAGCAGACGAACAAACAGATTCATTCGAAAAATTAGCCTTTTATCCGAAGGTATTTCAAGGATTAAGCAAAATAGCTAAAGAATTAGATTTCGAATTGGTTTTAGTTACAAATCAAGATGGATTAGGAACAGAAGTGTATCCAGAAGATACTTTTTGGCCTGTACATAAATTTGTAATGCGTACATTGGCTGAAGAAGGAATTGTTTTTTCAGAAGAAATTATTGATGTCACTTTTGCTAAAGATAATCAGCCTACAAGAAAACCAAATACAGGTTTGTTAACAAAGTTTTTTTCGGAAGAATATGACTTAGCAAATTCATTTGTTATTGGTGACCGTTTAACAGATGTTGAGTTAGCAAAGAACTTAGGAGCAAAAGGGATTTATATAAATGATGAAACTTTTTTAGGTACTGATGAAATTACCGTTAAAAGAAGTGAATTAGATGATTTTATCGCCTTAGAAAGTAGCGATTGGAATGCTATTTATGAGTTCTTAAAACTAGAAGAAAGAACATCTGCAATTGTTAGAAATACCAATGAAACTAAGATTGATATTAAATTAAATCTTGATGGAACAGGTAAAAGTAAGATTAGTACAGGAATTGATTTTTTCGATCATATGTTAGATCAAATTGCACGTCATGGGCAAATGGATTTAGATATTCAAGTGAAAGGAGATTTAGAAGTTGATGAACATCACACAATTGAAGACACTGCTATTGCTTTAGGTGAAGTTTTTAACAAAGCTTTAGGTAATAAATTAGGAATAGAACGTTACGGTTTTTGTTTGCCAATGGATGATTGTTTAGCGCAAGTAGCTATCGATTTTGGAGGTAGAAATTGGTTAGTTTGGGAAGCAGATTTTAAAAGAGAAATGGTAGGTAAAATGCCAACAGAAATGTTTTTTCACTTTTTTAAATCATTTACCGATGGCGCAAAATGTAATTTAAATATAAAAGCTGAAGGTGATAATGAACACCATAAAATTGAAGCTATTTTTAAAACATTTGCAAAAGCAATAAAAGTTGCTGTAAAAAGAGATAGTAGTAAAATGATTTTACCATCAACCAAAGGAACGCTATAATTCATAATTAATATGATTGCAATTATAAAATACAATGCAGGTAATATACGCTCTGTTCAAAATGCTATTACTCGTTTAGGGTACGATAGTATTATAACAGATAACCCTGCTGAAATACAACAAGCCGATAAAGTAATTTTTCCTGGTGTTGGCGAAGCTAGTTCGGCAATGGCATATTTAAAAGAACGTAAATTAGACGAACTTTTAGTATCGCTAACCCAACCCGTATTAGGTATCTGTTTAGGATTACAACTTATGGGAATGTCTTCAGAAGAAGGAGATACAAAATGTTTAGGTATTTTTAATACGGTTACAAAAAAGTTTCCGCCTTTAGAAAAAGTACCACACATGGGATGGAATAACTTTTCAGAAATTAAAGTTGCTGAAATTAAATCATCAAAAATCATCAAAAATTTAAATAGTAATGATGATGTATATTACGTACACGGATATTATGCAGAAGTTTGTGAGCAAACCATAGCAACCTGTAATTATATACAGCCATTTAGTTCAATTATGCAAAAGGATAATTTTTATGCGATGCAATTTCACCCAGAAAAATCAGCAAGTATTGGTGAAAATTTATTGAAAAACTTTTTAGAATTATAAAATAAGAAAATGAGAATTATACCTGCCATAGATATTATTGATGGAAAATGTGTACGCTTAACAAAAGGTGATTACGCAACCAAAAAAATATATAACGAAAATCCTGTTGAAGTAGCCAAAGAATTTGAAGACAACGGAATTGAGTATTTACATTTAGTAGATTTAGATGGTGCTAAATCGCAACATATTGTAAATTATAAAATATTAGAACAAATTGCAGCTAAAACTAATTTAAAAATTGATTTTGGTGGTGGATTAAAATCTGATGAAGATTTACGTATTGCTTTTGAAAACGGAGCTAGTCAAATAACTGGAGGTAGTATTGCTGTTAAAAATCCTGATATTTTTACAGGATGGTTAACTAAATATGGTAGCGATAAAATTATTTTAGGTGCCGATTGTATCAACAGAAAAATAGCAACTCATGGTTGGTTAGAAACATCAGAAGTAGATGTTGTTGACTTTATAAAACAGTACGAACAAATAGGTGTAAAAAACACTATTTGTACAGATGTTGCTAAAGATGGAATGTTACAAGGTGCTTCTGTAGATTTATATAAAGAAATTTTAAGTAAAAGCGATGTAAATTTAATTGCTAGTGGAGGTGTTGCTAGTATTGACGATTTAATAGAGTTGAAAGAAATAGGTTGTGAAGGCGCTATTTTAGGAAAAGCTATTTACGAAGGTTATATCAGCTTAAAAGAATTACAAAAGCTATGTTAAAAAAAAGAATAATACCTTGTTTAGATATTAAAAACGGAAGAACTGTAAAAGGTGTTAATTTTGTTGATATTAAAGACGCTGGTGATCCGATAGAATTAGCTAAACAATATGTAAAAGATGGCGCTGACGAATTAGTATTTTTAGATATTACAGCTACTCTAGAAAACAGAAAAACACTAGTTGATTTAGTTGAAAAAATAGCACAAGAAATAAACATTCCTTTTACTGTTGGAGGTGGAATTAGTACTGTTGATGATGCATTAGCTTTAATAAAAGCAGGTGCAGATAAAGTGAGTATTAATTCATCGGCAGTAAAAAATCCGCAGTTAATTACCGATTTAAAAAACAGATTTGGAAGTCAGTTTGTGGTGGTTGCTATTGATACAAAACATGTAAATGATACATGGAAAGTATTTACAAAAGGAGGTACTAACGAAACTGAATTAGAAACAGTTGCTTGGGCTAAAGAAGCAGAAAAATTAGGAGCAGGTGAAATTTTACTAACTTCGATGAATAGTGATGGAACTAAGGCAGGTTTTTCAATTGATATAACTAACTCTGTAAGTAGTGCAATTAATATTCCAGTTATAGCATCAGGAGGAGCAGGTAAAGAAGTCCATTTTAAAGATGTTTTTACCAAAACACAAGCTAGTGCAGGTTTAGCAGCAAGTATTTTTCATTTTGCTGAAATACCAGTACCACAACTTAAACAATACTTAAAAGAACAAAATATACCAGTACGATGAATATAGATTTTACAAAAGGAGACGGTTTAGTACCTGTAATAATTCAGAATGATACCACATTACAAGTTTTAATGTTAGGGTATATGAATGAGGAAGCTTTTTTAAAGACAAAAGAAACTGAAAAAGTTACTTTTTTTAGCAGAAGCAAAAGTAGGTTATGGACAAAAGGCGAAGAGTCTGGTAATTTTTTAGAAGTAAAAGATATTCAAATCGATTGCGATAACGATACTATTTTAATAAAAGCAATACCAGCAGGACCAACTTGTCATAAAGGAACGACTTCTTGCTTTGCAGATGAAACTCCAAAAGGTTTTTTATATGAATTAGAACGTATTGTTTCTGATAGAATTGATACGGATCATCCAACTTCATATACAAATAAATTGTATAAAAGAGGAATTAATAAAGTTGCTCAAAAAGTTGGAGAAGAAGCTGTAGAGCTTGTTATTGAAGCAAAAGATAATGATGCTGATTTATTTAAAAATGAAGCTGCCGATTTATTTTATCATATTGTAATTCTTTTAAAAGCAAAAGGTTTTACGTTAAGTGAAATTGAAGCAGTTTTAAAAGAAAGGAATTAAATGATTTATAGTATTTTTGCAAAATGAATGAATTTCAACAATTAAAAGATACCTTAAACGAAAGCGTTTTAGAAGCTAATTTTGTAAAACTAACGTTAAGTAAACCTATCAAAAAAAGTGATGGATTGCCAAATGTATATGTTCGTTTGGTAAAAATAAAAGAAACAGAAATGTTTCAATTTACGTATCATTATAATACAAATGATAAGGTTAAAAATTATACGATTTCTGAAGCTATTACCGAAATAGAAATTTTATTGATGGATAATTTTAGAGCAGCAACGTTGTTTACATTATCTAAAGATTTATTGATATTTATATCTAAAAGAAAACTAGTTTCTTATCGAGTAAATGCCGCTAGTTTTAAGCATAAATTACCCGAAACACACGATAAACCAAAAGAGCGTTTAGCCGAAGCAGGAAGTTATTTACATCATTTAGGAATTACCGACAAAGAAGGAAAGGTTATTCATAAAATGGCAGATAAATATCGTCAAATTAATAAGTATTTAGAAATTATTGAAGGCTTATTAAAATCGACAAAATTACCAAAACATATTAATATTGTTGATATGGGATCGGGTAAAGGCTATTTAACATTTGCTTTGTACGATTATTTAGTAAATCAAAAAAAATACAGCGCAACGGTTACAGGTATCGAATTACGTAAAGAATTGGTAGATTATTGTAATGATGTTGCTGAAAAATCGGCATTTACTAATTTATCATTTGTAGCACAGCCAATTCAAGAATATGATAACAATAAAATTGATATTTTAATAGCATTACACGCTTGTGATACGGCTACTGATGATGCTATTTATAAAGGATTATCAGCAAAAGCAGAACTGATTATTTGTGCGCCTTGTTGTCATAAACAAATTCGTCAGCAAGTAAAAGGAAAAGAGCAAGAAAGCCCGTTATTAAAATACGGAATTTTTAAAGAACGTCAGTTTGAAATGGTTACAGATACGATTCGTGCGTTAATTTTAGAAAAAAGTAATTATAATACCAAAGTTTTTGAATTTATAAGTAACGAACATACGCGTAAAAATGTAATGTTAGTAGCAAGTAAATCAATAAAAAAGAACGATATATCTAAAATTGATGCTAAAATAGCAGGTTTAAAAGAAGCGTATGCTATTGAAAGTCATTATTTAGAAACACTTGTATAAAAATAAAAATAGTACGAAAGTTCATTTTAAAATAGTATCTTAAAAACCACCAAATATTGGTGGTTTTTTTGTGTAAATAATATCTTTAAAATAATTTTCAATTAATTTTAAGCAATAAGAAAGATGAAAACAGCAATTATATTAGGAGCAACAGGATTAACAGGAGGTTTGTTATTAGATAAGTTAATCGCCGATGAAAATTACAAAACGATTAAAGTTTTTACAAGAAAATCAACAGGAAAAGCGTCGCTAAAAGTAAAAGAGTTTATAGGTGATTTACTGTTGTTAGAAAATTTTAAAGAAGATTTTTTTGCTGATGAGGTATATTGTTGTATCGGCACTACAGCGAAAAAAACGAAAGATAAAACACGTTATAAAAACATTGATTACGGTATTCCTGTTGCTGCTGCAAAATTATCCAAAGAAAATGATATTCCTTTTTTTGTCGTAATATCAGCTATGGGAGCGAATGAAAAAAGTAGTGTTTTTTATAATAAAACAAAAGGTGAAATGGAGCAAGCTGTTTTAGCTCAAAATATTAAAAACACCTATATTTTACGTCCTTCTTTAATTAAAGGAAATCGTACTGAAACTCGTTTTGCGGAAGATTTAGGGAATTGTATTGCCCGAATAATCAATCCTTTTTTAATAGGGAAATTGGCGAAATATAAAAATATAAAAGCAGAAACAATAGCAGCAGCGATGAAAAATATTTCAGCATTAAAACCAAGGGAAACCATACTTTTTTCGGACACAATTAAAGCACTTTCAAAAGTATAATTTGTTAAATTTTATCAACTAAAAATATTTTTATTTTTTTTCTGAAAAATTCAAATAATAGTTTATTTTATGTGAAAAATATTTAAAATATTCAAAAGATGAAAAATTCAAAATTTTTAATTATAGCTGCTTTTTTTTCGATATACATTATATGGGGTTCTACCTATTTGTTTAATAAAATAGCGGTAACAGAAATTTCGCCATTATTTTTAGCGTCGATACGTTTTTCAATAGCGGGAATTTTAATTATGATACTGGCTAAATCTATGAAATTATCGTTAAAAATCACTAAGAATCAGTTTGTAAATTCAGGAATTGCAGGGTTTTTATTTTTGGTGTATGGAAACGGTGTTTTTGTCTGGGCATTAAAATATGTCGATAGTGGTTTTGCGGCTTTATTAGCTTCGACACAACCGTTATTTGTGTTATTTTTACTGCGTTTAATTGACGGGAAAAGATTGCAAAAAAAATCAATGATAGGTGTTTTATTAGGTTTAATAGGGATGTATTTATTGGTTAGTCAGCAGGAAATCACTACTTCAGAAGGCAGTGTTTTAGGGATTTTCATGATTTTAACGTGTGTTTTGAGTTGGAGTTACGGAAGTGTATTTGTATCAAAAGCTGATTTACCAAAAAATCATTTAGTAAGCACAGGTTATCAGATGTTAGTCGCAGGTTTTATATTGGCGATATCGAGTTTAGTTTTTAAAGAAACGTGGACATCGCCTTTAAATTGGTCACAAAAAACTCAGGGAGCGATGTTATTTTTAATTATTTTGGGAAGTATTGTTGCTTTTACGTCTTTTAATTATTTGTTAAAAGTTGTGGCTACTGAAAAGGTTGCAACATCGGCGTATGTAAACCCGATAATAGCGTTATTTTTAGGTTGGGCATTGTTAGATGAAACGTTAACGCTACAATCGGTTATTGCTTCTATGGTACTTTTAACGGGTGTTTATTTTATAACATCAAGAAAAAGATTGGTAAAAGTTCTTCCTAAAAAAGGGAGTTTTTAGCGATTATTTTTTGGAGCTATTTCCCGCTTTCCGCACTCGCTCTTTTTTGAAGAAAAATCAAAAAAGGAGCTCAAACAATTGCTTCAATCGGGGCTAGGGTTTTTTGCTTGAAAGACTATTTTTATATTTTAAATAGGCAGTTACCACCAGATAACAAAAAATTTCAATAATTCGCCATTTGTTTTTTTCAACCAACAAAGTGGCGATTTTTTGTCTATTAAAACGGGTGTTATTTTTGTAATAAAATCATTAAAAGTATGCCAATTAATGTTTGTGTGAGGTGTTACGAGCCAATTATGTTTTGTTGGAATGTAAAATTTACAATCTTTAAATTGATTTAATTCAAGTAAAGTAACATAAAAACCGATAATACAATCGGTATTAATTAAAGAATATTTTTTGTTGTTTTTTTGATGAAATTCTTTTCCATAATCTTTTAATGGAACAAATAATTGTGCTTTAAAATAAAGTTGCTGTGCTATGTTTTTAGCCTCTAAATTTAGTGTTTTTAAGTAGTTTTCACATTCTTCAGAATAGAGTAGTGGTAGTTGTTTTTCTTTAAGTTTGGTTAATTTTTGAACTAGAGAATCTTGTTTGTTAGGACCAATCCAGCGTTCAATTTCTGTATTACTTGCTGAAGTATCATATAAATAAAACTTATAAATTATTTCTACATGAATTGGTTTTTCATCTTTTAAAAGTAAGCAATCTAGTTCGCCAAGGGTTATTTTTTCTTGTTGAATTTGGATGTTTTCGACTAATATTTTAAGGCGTTTATCTTGTTGAAATTCAAAAGAAACAAACCGTTCGACTAATTTTCCTAAGCGTGGTATTTTTGTAATTTCTACTAAAAAAGAGGCTGTTTTTGTAGCATTTATTTCAAATTGTTGTAAGTCAAAGATATTTTTTTCATCTTTTATATTCCATAATCCGTTCCATAGAAAAGGTGTTTTTAAAAAGCCTTCGTATTGTAATTGCAAGTCTTTAGATTTTTTATCCATCAGTGAAAAAAGTTTTGATATGCCTTGTGGCTGAATTTATTTCAGCATCGCATTAAAAGAGGTAACTACGGCAAATTATGATGAGAACCTGAACTAAATTCAGGTTGACGGATTCGATTTTTATATTTTATCTTCTAAAGAAGTAATAATTTTTTGAATATCATCTTGAAAATCGAACCAATTAATTTGGGTATCTCTACGAAACCAAGTTCCTTGTCGTTTTGCAAAACGGCGGGTATTTTTTTTAATTTCTTCAATGGCAAATTCTTTGGTAAAATTCCCTTCAAAATATTCAAATAATTCGCGATATCCAACAGTTTTTAATGCGGTTAAATCTTTATGAGGTTGCATTTTTTTAGCCTCTTCAAGCAAACCATTTTCTAACATAATATCAACACGTTTATTAATTCGGTCGTACATAATTTGTCTGTCGGCAGTTAAACCGATTTTGATAACTTCAAAATTACGAGGTGCTTTGGGTTTATTTTTAAAAGAACTGTATGTTTTTCCACTACCAATACAAACCTCTAAAGCACGCATTACTCGATGCGGATTATCAATAGTAATGGAATTATACGTTTCAATATCGAGTTCTTTGAGTTGTTCTTGAAGTTTTTCGATGCCACTTTCTTCAAGTTCTTGGGTTAATTTTTCTCTGATACTAGCATCGACTTCAGGGAAATAATCCAAGCCTTTCAAAACGGCATCAATATATAAACCGCTACCGCCAACCATAATTTGCACAGGATTTTCAGTAAACAATTCGTCTAATTTAGCGAGTGCATCTTTTTCAAATTGACCGACAGAATAGTTATCAAAAATACTTCTATTTTGAATAAAATGATGTGGCGCAGCTTCCAATTCTTCCGAAGAAGGAACTGCAGTTCCGATGCTCATTTCTTTAAAAAACTGACGAGAATCACAAGAAATAATACTGCAATTAAAATGCTGTGCAAGTTTTATACTTAATGCTGTTTTTCCGATTGCGGTAGCACCAACAATGGTTATTAAGGTGTTTTTCATTTTAATTGTGTAATTTTAATCGTGTAGTTTATTTCCGCAATGATTGCAAAAAATGGCATTGTCATCATGTCCTTCATGCGAACAGTTTGGGCAAGATTGTGTGTTTAAATTTAGGTCGTTTACTTTGACCATTTCAGAACTTACAATTCCCGTAGGAACGGCAATAATTCCATATCCTAAGATCATAATAATACTCGCTACAAATTGTCCAAAAGGCGTATGTGGTGCGATATCGCCATAACCAACGGTGGTTAAGGTTACAATTGCCCAATAAACGCTTCTTGGAATGCTTGTAAATCCGTTTTCTCCGCCTTCAATTAAGTACATAACGGTTCCTAAAATAACAGATAATATCAATACAAAAAACAAGAAAACAGTAATTTTTGTTCTACTAGCTTTTAAGGCTTTCATAAAATTATTCGATTCGCCAACAAAACGAGCAAGTTTTAAAATTCTGAAAATCCGTAGTAAACGTAAGGCTCTTAAGGCAACTAAACTGTGCGTTCCTGTAAAAAAAATCGCCAAATATTTCGGAATTGTAGAAAGTAAATCAATAACTCCATAGAAACTAAAAATGTACTTCGCTGGTTTTTTTATCGAAATTACGCGAATAATATATTCCACAGAAAATAGTATGGTAATTATCCATTCTGAAATGTTTAAAAGTGTACCATGTTTGGAATTGATACTTTCCACACTTTCGAGCATGACCAGTAAAATACTGGCAAGAATGGCAATTAATAAAATGATATCAAATAATTTACCAGCGGGTGTATCGGCTTCATAAATTATTTCATGTAATTTTTCTTTCCAGTTTTTTGTATTTTTCAAAATAGGAGCAATATTATTATGTAATTACTTTTTAGTGTCTAGATTTTCAATTTATTTTTACTCAATTTCTAATCGTACAATTTTGGAAACGTTGTTTTTGAGTAAATAATTTTTGATAATTGTTTTTGCAATTTCACGATTTTCAATAGGCGTTAGCATCGATTTTAAAACGGATAAATTATTTTCTTGAAAGGCTAAATTGGTGTAGGTATATCCTAAAACGGTATTTTTTTCGATTAAAATAACGGCATTTTCTTCAGGGCTTCTTCCTTTATCAAGAATTAAAAAAGTATCATGATTAAAATGTTTACCAGATATTTTTGGTTTGCGAATAACGTTATATTTAGGACGTAATTTAAGCAATTCTAAATGATATTTTAAGCGTGTAAAAAGCAGGTTTCCAGTTTCTTGAAACGTTATTTCGTGTATTCTTTTTAGAATATTTACGCCTTTTGGGCTTTCTTTTAAAAATAATTTATTGACTTCTTTTTTTATATTTTGTCCTCGTCCGATAAAAATAATGGTGCCTTGCTGATTATGCACATAAAAAAGTCCTTCTTTTTCGGGTGATTTTTCTAATAATTTTAGATAGCGTTGTTTTATATGTCTGTTATCGGCATATTTTATAGATTGTTGCACGATATTTTTATCAATATCTTTTTCCAGTAAAAGTTTAAACAATTGAATTGTAGCGAGTGCATCGCCATTTGCTCGGTGTCGGTCGCTCATCGGAATACCGACAAATCGACATAATTTTCCTAAACTATGCGAAGGTGCTTCGGGGATTAATTTTTTACTAAGTGCTACAGTACAGATGGTATTTCGTTGATAATCAAATCCTAATCGGTCAAATTCGGTACGTAAAATTCGATAATCGAAACTCGCATTATGTGCGATAATAATACAGTCTTTGGTAATTTCAATAATTCGTTTTGCAACTTCATAAAATTTAGGAGAGTTACGCAACATATTGCTATTAATTCCTGTTAATTTCACGACAAATTCCTGAATTTCTCGTTCAGGATTCACTAAGCTAATAAATTGATCTACAACTTGATGTCCATCAAATTTATGAATCGCAATTTCTGTAATTCCTTCTTCGTTAAACTTTCCTCCTGTGGTTTCAATATCTAAAATTGCGTACAAATCTTTTTTTTTAAACTGATAACTGTAAATCTAAACAATATAATTTCGAACTCCAAAAATAGCGCTACCAATTCGTACCATAGTGCTACCATTTTTTATGGCTAATGGATAATCGCCACTCATTCCCATGGATATTATTTTTAAGTCAATATTTTTTACTTCTTGTTTTTTTTGCTGATTTTCCTGTTGATTTTCTTGTTGCTGTTTTTTATTTTCAAAAAAGTTTTTTAGCGATAAAAATTCTTCTTCGAGTTGTTGTTGATTGTCTGTAAAAGTAGCCATTCCCATAAGTCCGACAATTTTAATATTTTGCAATGCTACAATTTCTTCGGATGTAATAATGGCATCAATATCTTGAAATGACAGTCCGAATTTCGTATCTTCTTTGGCGATTCTGGCTTGTAATAAGCAGTTAATAATTCGGTGGTGTTTTTTAGCTTGTTTGTTGATTTCTTTGAGTGTTTTAAAGCTATCAACTCCGTGAATTAAATTGACAAAATGCGCCATATATTTCACTTTATTACTTTGCAAATGTCCAATCATATGCCATTTGATATCTTTAGGTAAAGCATCAAATTTGGCGACCATTTCCTGAATTTTATTTTCACCAAATACACGTTGTCCTTCGTTGTAGGCTTCTTGAATATCGGCGATTGGTTTTGTTTTAGAAACGGCAACGAGTGTTACATTTGCTGGAATGCTAGTTTTTATTTGGGCTAAATTTTCTTTAATTCCTATCATTTCTTTTAAATTTTTCTTTTAATTTTTTGGTGATTTTTTTTGATTTGTTTGGCTGTTTTTTATTGACAATCAAATTCATAAATCGTTAAAGCACTTCTTAATTTTGGCTCGATATACGTTGTTTTTGGAGGCATTAACATATCGGCATCTACAATTTCTTTGATTTCATTGATAGAGGTTGGCAACATTCCGAAGGAAACTTTAAATTCGCCTGTATCGACTTTGGTTTTCAGTTCTAAACTATCGGATTTATCTTGAGAATATAAAATTTTAGAGGCATTTCGAATATCTTCAATTCCTAAAATAGGTTTTAAAATGGTTTTATACAAAATTTGTGCATCTAATTTACTTAGGGCATTTTTAAAATTATATCTTGATTTTCGCAAGTATAGGGCATAAAATTCGCCGTTTAAATACATGCTAAAATGATGTTTTTCTTTGGGTTTGTATAATTCCTGTCCTCTATTTTCGATTCTAAAAAAAGTATCTAATTCGATTAAAAATTCTTCGGGAGTGAGTCCGTTTAAATCTTTTATAAACCGATTAAATTCATAAATACTCAATTGACTCTCGGGCAATAAGTAGCTCATAAAAAAGTTATACGCTTCTTTTCCTGTATGCTTCGGATTTTTTTTGGCTAAGTTTTTGGCAAGCAAACACGCCGAAGTTGAACGATGATGACCATCAGCAATATATAAGGTTTCGATGTCTTTAAAAGCGTCAATTAATTGTTGAATATCATTTTGATTATCAATAACCCATAATAAATGATGGTCTTTATCGGTGGTTGAAAACTCATATTCGGCTCTTTTTTGCTGATATTTTGCTACAATTTTATTAATAATTGGATTATCAGGATAGGTAAGAAGCACAGGTTCTGCATTGAATCCTGTATTTTTCAGATAATTTTCAAATAATAATTCTCTTTCTTTGAGTGTTCCTTCGTGTTTTTTGATGATATTTTGATGATAATCTTCCACGGAAGTTGCACTAATAATTCCGCAAAAAGAGTTGGTAGCGGTTGTTTTTTGATAGAGATAAAATGCTGGGATTTCATCTTGTTTAAAAACGTCATTTTCTTTAAATTCTAAATATCGATTATGCACGAGTTTGAAGCGTTGTTCGCCACTAACATCTTGTTTATGATATTTATATCCAGGATTTATGACGTGTAAAAAGCTATACGGATTGAATGCTAATTTTGCATCTAGCATTTTTGGCGTATAAATTTCATGTGATTTTGCCGAAACCAACGCCACTTTATCTCTAGTGGCTCGAACGGCTTTAAATGGTTTTACGATTGCCATTGATAATTTTTTTAGTGCTAAAGATATTTTTTAATAAAGCGAGAAGCTTAAATATCAAAAAAATGTTTAAATATGTAATGAATTGATAATTTTATCTGCTAATTCGGTGCTTATTTTATGTTGTGATTCTTGTGTTAAAGCAGCAATATTAGGGCTTAAAGACAGTTCAGGATTCATTAATAATTGAATTTCAGGTGTTGGTTGATTCTCAAAAGTATCTAAACCTGCGTATTTTACTTTTCCACTTTCGATGGCATTTACAAGTGCAATTTCATCGACTAAACCACTTTGAGCTACGTTAATAAAACCAACGCCATTTTTCATTTTTTCAAATTCTTTAGCACCAATTACATGATTTTCTTCGGATGATACATGCAGGGTTATAAAATCGGCATCTTTTAAAAGTTCATCAGAATTTGTCATTTCAATTTCGATATCAATCACTTGACCATTATAAAATTCTACAGGAATTGTTATGGTATCATTAAATTCTACATCAAAACCAATTACTTTCATTCCTAATCCGAGAGCAATTTTTGCTACTTGTTGTCCGTCGATATTCATGCCGATAATTCCTAATGTTTTTCCACGAAGTTCTGTTCCTTCAGAAAAATGTTTTTTCAGTGAATTAAAATTCATATCGCCTTCTAACGGCATTTCTCTATTGGCTTGATGTAAAAAACGCACCATTCCTAAAAGGTGTGCAAAAACGAGTTCTGCAATTGCGTTGGCACTTGCATCATTGATATTTACGACTTCTACGCCACATTCTTGAGCGTATATAACATCGATATTATCATTATTTGTACTTGCATTTGCTATTAATTTCAAGCTTGGGCAATTATCGATAAGTTCGGAATGTATTTGAATATTATTTTTAATAATGATTGCATTAATTGCTTCATCATTAATAAAGTTTTGTAATTGTTCTTGTGCAACTTTGGTTGTAATTACTTCAAAACCTGCATTTTCTAACGTATTTTTTCCACTTTCAGAAATTCCGTCGTTTGCTAATATTTTCATTGTATGCTGAATTACGCTTTAATTATTCTTTACTTTTTTTACTCTTTTACTCTTTTACTCTTTTACTCTTTGATGCTGATGCTATAATTTTTGTATTCTTTCAAATTCTTGCATCACATCGACAAGTGCTTGTACGCTGTATAAAGGCAGTGCGTTGTACATACTTGCGCGGTATCCGCCGATGCTTCGATGTCCTTCTAATCCGTTGATATTTGCTTGTTTCCAAAGCGTATCAAATTCATTTTTCAACGCTTCATTTTTAAGTTTAAAAGTAGCGTTCATGTGGCTTCGGTCTTCTTTTTGGGCAGTTCCTTCAAAGAGTTTATTTCTATCAATTTCGGCATATAAAAGTGCTGATTTCTGCTCGTTTACTTTTTCAATAAACGGGATTCCGCCTAAATTTTTCAACCATTCAAGAGTTAGCATCGAGGTATAAATCGCAAAAACGGGAGGCGTGTTAAACATACTTTCTTTGTCGATAAACGTTTGATAATTTAACATTGATGGAATTTCTCGTTCCACTTTTCCTAGAATTTCATTTTTGATAACCACAAGTGTTGTTCCTGCTGGACCCATATTTTTTTGAGCTCCTGCGTATATCAAATCAAATTTTGAAAAATCTAATTGACGCGAAAAAATATCCGAACTCATATCGCAAATTAACGGCACATTTGTTTTTGGAAAGTTTTTCATTTGTGTTCCGTAAATCGTGTTATTACTGGTACAATGAAAATAATCTAAATCCGTAGGAATGGTATAATTTTTAGGAATATAAGAGAAATTTTTATTTTCTGAAGAAGCAACTTCCTCAATTTCGCCGAATAATTTTGCTTCTCTTATCGCCTTTGAACTCCAAGTTCCTGTATTTAAATATCCTGCTTTTTTGTTCAATAAATTATAGGCTGTCATTAAAAATTGCCCACTTGCACCGCCTTGTAAAAATAATGCGGTGTAGCCTTTATTTTCTAAATTTAATAATTCTAAAACTAAATTTCGTGCTTTTTCAATGACATCAACAAAGGGTTTACTTCGGTGAGAAATTTCAATTAATGATAAATCATCATCATTAAAATTGAGAATTGCTTGGGAAGCTTTTTGTAAAACTTCTTCAGGTAAAATACACGGACCTGCACTAAAGTTATGTTTTTTCATTTGGTGCTTTTTTATGGATAATTTTTAAGAGATAACAAAGGTGCAAAATTTATGGCGAGTTTTATAGCGAGTTCTTTTTTTTAAATTTCCGATAAAAAAGCTAAGGTATTTACGCCGTCGGCATATTCCCATAATTCGGGATGTTGGGTTTGTCCAAAAGCGATTTCATTTTCGAAAACATCACGAGCAACAACGCATTGAATTTTTTCTTTTTCTTGTGAAATCTTTATTTTTAAATCGGCGATAGTATCATAATATTCATAAAAAATGGTGGCGATAGGCGAGGAGTAACTGGCATCTTCTTTAATCATTAAAAAACCATTTTCTAAAATATCGAATTCACTCATTAAATATACGGTTTTATTATAATCGTAATTATTGGCGTATTTGGCGTTGTTGATAATTTCTTGTTGCTGATACATTCCGTTAAAAAAAGCGTCAAAATTATAATTTCTAGGCACAAATAATTTGGAAACCGAACGACATCCTAAGCCAAAATAACGAAATACATCGGTACTTAAATTCTCAAAATCTTCGGATGTTTCGTTTCCTGTTAAAACGGCTACCGAGTTTCTACTTTTTCTAATAATGTTTGGTTTTCCTTTGAAATAATATTCAAAATAACGGGCAGTATTATTGCTTCCTGTTGCGATAACGGCATCAAAATCCGATAATTTATCTTCTGTAAAACTTATTTTTCCTTTTAAATCAGGCGAAATATATTCTAGATATTTGGCTAAAAAAGGCAGTAAATGTTTATCGTTTGATGATTGTTTTACAACAACTGAATGTCCAGAAATCAAAACAGATAAAAAATCATGAAAACCTACTAATGGAATATTTCCTGCCATAATAATGGCAACTTTTTGAGGCGTATTAGTTCCTAATTTTTCATTGGCAATCCATTGTTGTATTTTTTCTTCGGATAATGCGTTGCTCCAATTTTGAGTTGCAAATAATAAATTATCGGTAGTAAACCATTTATTATTTTCTTCGGCTATTTTTAATTGATGTTTAAAACCATCAAAAAATAATTCATTATGTGGAATATTTTCTTTCTTTTTAACTTCCGATTGAGAAAATTGTCCTAAAAAGACACCTAGTTTTATAAAAGCTTCAATTCTATTTTGGATTGTATCCATTTATTTTGTTTCTAAATTAATTTGGAACTATTTTTGCAATGCAAAGTTACAAAACTGAAACAGATTAATTATGGCAATTATAATAACTGATGAATGTATAAATTGTGGTGCTTGTGAACCAGAATGTCCTAATACGGCAATTTACGAGGGAGCGGATGATTGGAAATATGCAGACGGAACTGAATTACAAGGAAATGTAGTGTTACCAAATGGTAAAAAAGAAAACGCAGATACTGATCAAGAACCAATATCAGATGAAATATATTACATCGTAGCAGATAAATGTACGGAATGTAAAGGTTTTCATGAAGAACCACAATGTGCGGCAGTTTGTCCAGTAGATTGTTGTGTTCCTGATGATGACAATGTAGAAACGGAAGCCGAATTGTTAGCAAAAAAACGTTTTTTACACAACGAATAATATTTCTAATTTTAGAATATTTAAAAAGCCAAAATCATCATGATTTTGGCTTTTTGTTAAAAAAACAAATAAAAAATAGAAACAAAAATTTTAAATTTTTATATTAAAACTGATAATTTACAGATAAATTAAACATCGTTCCTAATTGACTAAAATGTGAACCATCATAGGTCATTTGTGAATAACGTTGGTTAAAGGTAATTAAATTTGAAGGAGAACTTGTAACAGAAGCTCCATCTAAAATAGCTTGTCCTGTAGTGGTCGCATCTGTAAATTTCCATTCAGGTAATACATTTAAAATATTATTAACATTCAACGCGATGGTAATTCTATCAGTAGCTGTAAAATTTATTCCTAAATCCGTTACGATTTTCGGAGTAAATTCTGTTTTTAAATCAGAACCTCCATCGGTTAGAGCATCAGTAGGAATATCCGAAGCATTTATAAAAATATCTTCCAGATTTTGTAAGCCTAATTGTGCAAATTTTGTTTTACCGAAATACGTATTGTTTAAAGAAAACCCAAATTTCCCGATACTATAATTCGCCCCTAAAATCCATTTTGTTTCAGGTCTTGAAGTGAAAAATAAGGCTTCTTGCGTTTCATTTACAACCGATTGGTTTGAAGCAGTAACAAAAGTAGGATTTTTAACTTTTCCAACACGTTCATTTTTAATGGTATAATTTCCTGATAAATTAAGTCCTAATTTACCATCACCGATTTCAATTCCTTTATATCCAAGAACAACATCTAAACCATCAGTTTGAGTATCCATCGCATTTAAAAAGAAACTAACATCTGATAATCCTTTGAAAACAGGTGTGTTAGGTGGTTTTACTTCCGTACTTAAAATAATTCTATCTTCTACTTTAATACTGTAATAATCTACCGTAAAAGAGAAATTTCTAAAAGGTTTTCCTCCAATTCCAATGGTGTAATTAGTTGATTCTTCTGCTGTTAAATCTTTTAAACCTAACAATCCTTTTTGAGATGATACATTACTAACCAAACCACCAATTTGTATTCCTTGTCCTGGAACGAAACTATTTTGTGATTTTTGTGTATAAATTTGATGTAATGTTGGCGCTCTAAATCCTGTAGAAAGCGAACCTCTTACCGTATATTTATCGTCTGCAAATTTATAACGAGAACTTAATTTCCAGATAAAAGTACTTCCAAAATCAGAATAATTTTCAACTCTTGCTGTTCCGCTAAGCAAAAAATCTTTGTTGATATCCCAATCTAAACTTGCGTATCCTCCTAAATTATATCGACTAAATTTCCCTGAATTTTTAAGGCTATTTCCCGAAAAAGAATCGACACCGCCACCATCATAAGATCCTAATTCTCCTTCGATTACTTCAAATTCTTCCGATCTAAATTCTGTACCAAAGGCAACACTTACTTGGTCTGAAAGTATTCTTGAAATATCGATATTCCCTACTTTATGAGAAAAAGCTGTTCCTCCTGTATCGTAGGATTTCTTACTGTTTTCTCTATATAATTCTGAACCTTGTGTTATTTCTCCTGTATCAACATCGCCATTATTATTGGCATCAATCCAAGTAGAAGGAGAATATACTTTATTCCCATTATGAGATTCACTCACTCTATAAGTTTGTGAATTTCCACCTGTGGTAAAACTTACGTCAATATTCCAGTCATTTTTTTTGGTTTTAAAACCAACAGTAGCATTATAATCATTTAAATCACCTTCAAAAGTTGGGGTATAACCGTCATAACCGCCAGCATTTGTAGGATGATTTCCTGGATAAAAATCTGCTAAATATGGGTATCCATCTTTTGTGTCAAGTGTTCTCCAATACGGTGTTCTGTGGTTTGCAAAAGAATTTACTTTTTTGAATACATACGCGGCATTTGCATATATTTCAGTAGCTTCACTAAGTGAATATCCTGCATTTATTGAAAACTTAGAAGCTGCCATTGTTGGAGTTCCATTAATATTATTGGCATCTGGGTTTCTTTTTAAATACTCTTGAACATCAGCCAAGGTAAGTGGCGTAGTTGCTTCTGAATCATAAAAATCAGCAAATTCTCCTTCGGCACTAACAGTTCCTGCTCGATTTGCAGACGCTGTTTTTGAAATATCAACCGTATAATTTACAAAACCTTTATCATCACCAATACTAGAACCATTGTTTAAACTTACGCCAAGCATTTCGCCATCGCCTTCGCCAGTAATTCCAGTTCTAAAAGTCGCTGAACCGTCTTTAGCATTATCTTTTAAAATAATATTGATAACTCCTGCAATCGCATCAGAACCATATTGTGCCGAAGCGCCATCTCTAAGAACTTGCACTGTTTTTATAGCATCCGTAGGGATTCCAGAAATATCAGAACCTGTTTCCCCACGTCCGGGAGCGGCTTGTGTGTATAATAATGCACTTAAATTTTTACGTTTTCCGTTGATTAAAATTAAGGTTCTACTAGGTCCCATATTTCTAATTTCGTAGGGATCTAATAAAGAAGTTGCATCATTAACAGGTGTTTGAACCGTATTAAAAGAAGGAATCTTATATTGTAACGCTTTATCAAAAGACGTTTGTCCTGTTGATTGGAGGTCTTTAGCCGATACTACATCGATCGGTAAGGCACTTGTCGTGTTGCTTCGTGATGGCGTTCGAGAACCTGTAATAACAACTTCGTCTAATTCTAATCCTTCTTTTAAGATGATTTTAAAATTCTTTTTTCCATTTACAGGAATTTCTTGTGTTTCAAATCCTGAAAAACTAATAATTAAAATAGCATCATTTTTAACGGTTAGTTTAAATGCTCCGTTAAAATCAGAATTTGTACCGTTGGAAGTTCCTTTTTCAATAACATTTGCTCCAGGAAGCGCTTCATTAGTACTATCGACAATAGTTCCTGAAATTTGTGATTGCGACCATAGCAGGCTACTACATAGTGTAGCAAAAAATAAAAGAGTAAATTTTTTCATAAAAATGTGTTTAGTTAGTAATAATTTAACGTTCAAATTACAGGTAAAGCTGTTTTTTTAATGATTGGTTATATTATTAATAAGGAGTCTGTTGAAATAATATACTCGTTATTTTAACATTTTTTTTAGAAAAAAATAAAAAAAAAGATATTTTAAGGCTAATTTTAGGTAATTTTCAGGGATTTTATTTGTTATTTTTTTAGTTTTTGTTGATGAGTTATTGATTGATAAAATTGACAATATCAGCAGTTACTTTTTTATTGCGTAGTATTTTAGTGTGTCCTAATCCTTGGGTGATTAAAAGTGTTCCTTTCTGTAAGTTTTCACGAATGTTGATCGCACAATTCACAGCGACATCACCATCATTTGCATCATGAATAACTAGGGTTGGAATCGTTATTTTTTTGGCAACAATACTTGAAGAATGCTTATCGATATTTGTTTGTGCTTTTTTATCAAAAAATTGCTTCATTTTTTCACCGATAACAGGCTTTACTTTCAAACTATTTGCAAAATTAAAAAGTACGTTAGAAATGCTATCAGGAGCTCCAATAGTCACTAATTTATTGATTTTAAAATCAGTAGCAACACTATTATATAAGCACATTGCACCAAAAGAATGTCCAATAGCACTTTCAAAAGAACCAAATTGTTTATTAATTTCGGTTATAGTTGCTATAAATTCGGGCATTGATGTTGTTTTTCCTGATGAGTTTCCATGCGCAGGACCATCAAAAGAAATAACCATATAGCCTTTTTCTAATAATTTATCGGCAATCATATACAATTGCGTACTTCTACCTGCCCAACCGTGTACTAATAATACTTTCTTTTGAGAATATCCATAGGATAAAACTTCGATATTTTTAGCAATACTTGGCACAAAAATTGTTTTCTTTTGTGCGCTTTCAAACATTATTTTTTCTCTTTTCGGAATTGGGAATTTTACAGGAGTGCTAAAAAGAACCGTAGCAAATTTGGCGGTTAAATGTGTCGAGAATAACTGTATTCCCTTTGCTAAAAAAGTAATCGGTTTTGGAATAACAAGTGTTGGAGGAAACAGTAATGTATTTTTTAACTTCATTAAATTTATTAAGTTTATTTTAGACTTATTTTAAAATAGATTTTATGATTTTTATCGGGATAAAGATATAATTAGTTTGCTATTTTTGTGACATTATTTTTAAAATGTGTCATAATAGAACAACCAATATTAAAAATATAAATAACAACTAAAAATCATCAAAAAAATTAAAAAATGAAAAAAATTATAGCTTTAGGAATGGTCGCTTTATTTTTAGTACAATGTAGCACCGTGCCAATTACAGGTAGAAAACGTCTTAATTTTGTAAGCGATGCGCAAGTATTACCGGCAAGTTTTGCACAATATAAAGGTTTTTTACAGGAAAATAAATTATCGACAAACGCTACAAAATCAAACCAAATAAAAAGAGTTGGTAAAAATATTTCTTCAGCAGTAGATCGTTTTATGAGAGCCAACGGAATGACATCAGAAGCAAATTCATATCGTTGGGAATTTAATTTAGTAGAAGATAATACCGTAAATGCTTGGTGTATGCCAGGTGGAAAAGTAGTTTTTTACACAGGAATTTTACCAATTTGTGCCAATGAAGATGGAATTGCAGCAGTAATGGGACATGAAGTTGCACATGCATTTGCAAAACACGGTCAAGAGCGTATGTCTACTGGTCAATTACAACAATTAGGTGGTGCTGCGGTTGCTTTAGGAACGGCGAATAGCAAAAATGCACAACTTTTTAACACCGCATATGGTTTAGGAACACAAGTCGGAATTATGTTGCCTTTTAGTAGAAGTCATGAAACAGAAGCCGATAAATTAGGATTGGTTTTTATGATAATGGCAGGATATAACGGTCGTGAAGCCGCTGAGGTTTGGGTACGAATGAGTCAAATGTCAAAAGGAAAAGCACCTGCAGAATTTATGAGTACACACCCTTCGAATCAAACACGTATTCGAACACTTAGAGCTTATTTGCCAGAAGCAAAACAATTAGCCGCTAAATTTAACAGAGGCGTAAAAGGATAGTATCATAAATTTTTTATATTGCAAACCGTTCGTAATAATTTATTGTTATTACGAACGGTTTTTTTATTTTAAGATATATGTATAAAAGAGGCGATAAAAAGTTAATCAATGCGTGGGCGTTTTACGATTGGGCAAATTCAGTATATTCACTAGTGATTAGTACGGCAGTTTTTCCGTTGTATTATAGTGCGGTAACCAAAGGAAAAACAGTCCGTTTTTTAGGAATGGACTGGGAACATCCTGATAGTTTATATAGCTATGCGTTGTCATTTTCTTTTTTAGTGGTGGCACTTATTTCGCCAATTTTATCAGGAATTGCCGACTACACAGGAAGTAAGAAAAAATTTATGAAATTTTTCTGTTGGATGGGTGGTTTATCGGTAATCGCTTTATTCTTTTTTGAAGGTGTTGCTACTGTTTGGATTGGTATTTTATTTACCATTTTAGCAAGTATTGGTTTTTGGGCAAGTTGGGTATTTTACAATGCGTATTTACCCGAAGTAGCCTTGCCAGAACAACAAGATAAAGCCAGTGCAAAAGGTTTTATTTATGGTTATGTTGGTTCTGTTATTTTGTTGATTATCAATTTAATATTGATTCAAAAACCTGAATTATTTGGGATTACATCGGGTATGGCATCTCGTATTTCTTTTGTGATGGTCGGGCTTTGGTGGATTAGTTTTGCACAAATTACCTTTAAAAAACTACCCGACGATATTTACAATAAACAGCCCGATAACGATTATATCTGGAAAGGGTACAGTGAGTTAAAAACGGTATATAAAGAAGTCTTAAATTATCCGACTTTAAAGCGTTTTTTAATATCCTTTTTCTTTTTGAGTATCGGAGTACAAACGATTATTTTAATGGCAGCAATTTTTGGTTCATCAGAATTAAATTTACCCACTTTTAATATGATTTTGACTATTTTATTGGTGCAAGTTGTCGCTATTTTGGGGGCTTATATTTTTTCGAGGATTTCAGGGAAATTTGGAAATATTACTGCTTTAAAAATAACGATTATCATTTGGATGCTAGTATGTTTTTTTGCTTTTTCGTTGGATAAATCACAAGAAAATGTAGGAATGTATTTCTATGGATTAGGCGGTTTATTAGGATTGGTTCAGGGTGCAATTCAAACGCTTACTCGTTCGACATATTCAAAGTTATTGCCAGATACGCAAGATAACGCCACTTATTTTAGTTTTTATGATGTTACGGAAAAAATAGCCATTGTTCTAGGAACTTCGGTTTACGGAGCATTATATGCCATTACAGATTCGATGCAATGGAGCGTATTATGTCTGGCGGTTTTCTTTTTAGCGTCATTATTAGTGTTAAGTACCATGAAAAAAACAAAATATGTAGTTTAATTATTTTTTACAATTTAAACAGGTTCTAAGAGCCTGTTTAAAAATTAAAGAAACTGTCAGTTCGAGTGATTTTTTTCCTTCAAAAAAATTGTATCGAGAACTTATTTAATAAAGTCAATTAAAATTTATCAATATAAAATAATTCAAATTCTCGATACAATTTTAATTCCTTTTAGAGCCTGTTTAAATTTCATCTGAAAAAAGGCAAGGGGTTAAAACCCCTTGTTAAAATGAGCTAAAAAAAGCTAAAAAATGTTGCAAATCAGGATGAGAAACTGAAATAAAATCCCTTTGACGCATTTTTATTTTTAAAACAAGGTGTTTCAACCCCTTGGCGTACTCTTTTGCCGTCATTTTTTGCCACTATTTTTTTTCAGATGAAATTTAAACAGGTTCTAAGAAATAATTAAAAAGGTGTAGGAGTTTCAAAAGTTACGATTTTTTTTGAAACAGGATGTATAAAGCTAATTTTTTGAGCGTGTAAATATAAGCGATTTGCTTTTTTTCCATATAAATCATCGCCAATAATGGGGGAATTTAAGCCTAAATAATGTGCCGAATGTACTCGTAATTGATGTGTTCTTCCTGTAATTGGATAAAAATAAACGTAGGTTTTAGCATTTTTAATTTTGATAATTTCCCATTTTGTAAGTGCTTTTTTTCCGTGAAGTTCACAAACCAATTGTTTAGGTCTATCTTCTAAATTGACTCTTAACGGCAAATTTATTTCGCCCTTTTCTTCGGATAAAACCCCATCTAAAACCGCTACATAACGCTTTTTAATTGTTTTGTTTATAAATTGTATTTGTAATTTTTTATATATTTCTAATGTTTTTGCAATCAGTAAAATTCCAGAAGTTTGCCTATCTAATCGATGAACGATCAAGGCATTTGGGTGTTTTTTTTGAATACGATTTTCCACTGAATCACTGATTTCTTTTCCAGCTACGGATAATAATCCTGTTGGTTTATTAATAGCGACTAAATAAGCATCTTCAAAAATAATTTCGAGTTCTGTCTTTCTGTCTTTCTGTGTGTCTTTTTTTGTATTTTCTTGATTCTCGAGAAGTAAAGGATTTTGATGCACTGCAATTCCTTGAAGCATGTGTTTTAAAATCGGTTTGCATTTTCCAGAACAAGCATCGTAATAATTTTTATGTTTTCGAACTGATGTCGCTAACGGGCTTCCCCACCAAAATTCCGCCATACAAATAGGAGTGAAGTTGTTTAAAAACGCATATTGTAATAATTTTGGCGCGCAACAATCGCCTGCTCCTGCGGGAATTTTTTGGGTTGAATTTTTAAAAATATCGGTTAAATTTTTTGTTTTTTTCTCAGCATTTAAAAACTGATATTGCTTAAATATTTCTTGCTGTCCTGATGCTGAAAGTTCTTTTCGTTGTTGTTTTAATTGCTCAATTTGCTGCTGAAAATCGGTGTATTTTTTTTCTAAAGGACGAATTTTATCTTTTAAATAAATTTGATATTCTCGCAGATAAAATTCTTCATTAATATTTTGTTGATTATCTTGTTTTGCTTCTAATTTTCTTAGTTGTCGTCTTTTTTTGAGGATTTTTTGTTCTTCTTGAAATAAATTTTCGTTAGATTTTTGCTGAATTAGGAAGTTTTTTTTAGTTTTTAGATACGCTGAATTATTTTCTAAAATTAAAATTTCCTGATTAATTTGATTGTTTACTTTTTCTGTTTGTAAGAAAATACCATTTTCTTTTAAGACATCATAAACGGGCGGAACAAATTGTTTGTGCTGTGTACTTTGAGCAATTTTTCCTGAAAAAGCACTTAAATAACCGATTTTATTTTGCTTGTTTTTAACGATTAAAACGCCAAACATTTTTCCTAAATCTTGAAAATTATGAGAAAAATCGGTTTGAATTTTTAAATATTCTTGTAGTTCTTCTGAAGCAATTTTGGCTAAAATATGCGGCGTATAATTATGAGGATAATCAAATTTTTCAGGAATTTCAATATTACTAATATCCGAAGTAAATTCAATAAATTTAGGCATAATTTTAAATAAAATAATAAATAAAAACAGAAAAAGTGTTGCTTATCACAACACTTTTTTAATATATTTTTTTGAGTACACTTTTGAAAAGTATATCAAATAATAAAAATTTAACTTCTATAAATTTTTTCGTATAAATCTTTATAAATTTCTTTAATAACGTTACGTTTCATTTTTAAAGTAGGGGTAAGGTGTCCTCCTTCTATAGACCATTCATCGGCAGTTAATTCAAACTTTTTAATGGTTTCCCATTTTCCAAAATGTGTATTACATAAAGCGACTTCTTTTTCAATACGATCAATAACTTGTTGATTTTTAATTAATTCTTCATTTGACTTTAATTCAATTCCATGTCTTAAAGCCCATTCTTTTACAAAATCAAAATTTGGTTGAATAAGAGCACATGCCATTTTTTCGCCTTCACCAATCACCATTACTTGTTCAATAAAACGAGATTCTTTTAATTCACCTTCTAATAATGGTGGAATAATATATTTTCCTCCTGAAGTTTTAAACATTTCTTTGGTACGTCCTGTAATTTTTAAGAAACCATCAGTATCTAATTCTCCTTTATCACCGGTATAAAAATAACCATCTTTTATAACTTCTGCAGTTTTTTCAGGATCTTTATAATAGCCTAACATTACGTTAGCACCTTTTACTAAAATTTCGCCACTATCAGCAAATTTTAAGTCGATTCCATCTAAAACTTTACCAACGGTTCCTATTCTAAAACCACCATCTCTAAGGTCATTTACACTAATTACAGGAGAGGTTTCGGTAAGTCCGTAGCCTTCCATAACAGGCATTCCAGCGGCGGTAAATAGTCTGGTTAATCGAGGTTGTAAGGCAGCTGAACCAGAAACCATTAATTTTAATTCACCTCCTAAAGCAGCTTGCCATTTAGAGAAAATGAGTTTACGAGCAATACTTAATTGTTTTTCGTACCACCAACCGTTCGCTCCGTATGGTTCATATTGAAGTCCTAAATCAATAGCCCAAAAGAATAATTTCTTTTTGATACCTGTTAAATCAGCTCCTTTGGCATAAATTTTATCGTAAATTTTTTCGTATAAACGAGGAACTGCCGTCATAACATGTGGCTTAATTTCTTGAGCGTTTTCACTTAGTTTTTCAATCGATTCTGCAAAATAAATAGAAACTCCACAATATTGATATAAGTATAAAATCATGCGTTCAAAAACATGACAAACAGGTAAAAAACTCAGTCCACGTTCTTGCCCATATGTTAATGGAACTCTTTTTTCACTCGCCAATACATTGGCAACAATATTACCGTGAGAAAGCATAACACCTTTAGGTTTTCCTGTAGTTCCAGATGTGTAAATTAAGGTTGCTAAACTATCAGAGGTAACCTTCTTTTTTCTCGCTTCTACTTGGCTTTGGTTGCTTGTATCTTCACCAAGTTTTAAAATTTCTTTCCAACTTTTTTCATTGGCAATAGCATCAAAAGTAAAAACACCTTTTAACTTTGTATTTCCTTTAATTTGATTTAATTTTTCTAAAACGGTTTCATCAGAAACAATACAATATGTTGATTCAGAATGATTTAAAACATACTCGTAATCTTCTTTTGAAATAGTTGGATAAATAGGTACATTTTGCGCACCAGTTTGTAAAATACCGATATCACAAATATTCCATTCTGTACGATTGCTTGAAGAAATTACCGCAATTTTATCATTCGGTTGTACGCCTAAACGTAGTAAACCTCTACTAATTGTATTGGCTTTATCAATATATTCTTGAGTAGAAATAGATTCCCATGTACCATTATATTTAGTGCTAAAAGCTTTATCTAAATTATAAGTTTCTTTCAAGTGATATGGGAAGTCAAAAAGACGGGTGATTTCAATCGACATAAAGTTGTTGTTTTTTTTGCGTATTGCAAATTAGGTAAATTCCATCGATTGTACAAATTTAATCTTACTGTTTGATTGTTAGTTTTTTATGGTTTTTTTAAGAGGTACTATTATTTTTAAAGCAATTTATTTTGAGCTATTTTTTACTTTTTGCTCTTATTTTTAGTCGAAAAGATAAAGAATTAAAAAACCGTTGGCTAATTTTTAAATAACCAACGGTTTAAAAAATAATTTTATGTGAAAAATATTACGAATTTAAAAAACTTTTTAAATCGTTATAAGTACTCATTTTTATAGTTGTTTTTTCTTTATCCATAACCGATTTAATCTGTTCAGGAATGGCAACAGTTATATCTAAAGTATTTTCAACAACCTCTAAAAATTTCACAGGATGTGCAGTTTCTAAGAAAATACACAAGGCATCTGCATTTGTTTTTTGATATTCTTTAGCTCCTAAATAACCAACAGCTCCATGAGGATCGGCAACATATCCACTATTTTTATGGATTAATTTCATAGCCTCACGAGTTTCATCATCAGAAAATGAATATGAAGAAAATGTGTTTTTTAAAGCTTCGATATTATTTTCAAAAATTTCTTGAATACGGATAAAATTACTAGGATTTCCAACATCCATAGCATTTGAAATAGTTGCTTTTGATGGTTTTGGAGTGTAAACTCCATCTTTTAAATAATTAGGAACGGTATCATTAATATTTGTTGAAGCAACAAAATGTTTAATAGGTAATCCTAACTTTTGAGCCATCATTCCTGCACAAATATTACCGAAATTTCCACTTGGTACAGAGAATACAACATCTTTTTGTTGCTTGTGTATTTGCTTATAAGCTAAGAAAAAGTAAAACATTTGCGGTAACCAACGAGCAACGTTAATTGAATTTGCAGAGGTTAAAGTACGGCTAATTTCAGCATCTAAAAAAGCTGTTTTTACCATGTCTTGACAATCATCAAAAACACCATTAACCTCTAAAGCAGTAATGTTTTTACCTAAAGTTGTTAATTGTTTTTCTTGTACATCACTTACTTTTCCGCTTGGATATAAAATAACAACGTCTACACCTTTTACATCTAAAAATCCATCGGCAACAGCACCACCAGTATCACCAGAAGTTGCCACTAATACAGTAAGTTGGTCGTTATTATTTCTATTAAAATAACCTAAACAGCGTGCCATAAAACGAGCACCAACATCTTTAAAAGCCATGGTAGGACCATGAAAAAGCTCTAAAGTTGCTACGTTTTCTTCAATAGAAACAACAGGGAAATCAAAAGAAAGTGTTTCTTTAATAATATTCTGTAAAACATCCTTAGGAATTTCATCGCCAACAAATTGTTTAATTGCTTCATAAGCAATTTCTTCATTAGAATAGTTATCAATATTTTTGATAAAATCAGAAGAAAGAGGTGTTATACTTTCAGGAAAATACAAACCTCTATCAGGAGCTAATCCGTTAACTACAGCATCTTGAAAACTAACGTTTGACGATTTTTTATTAAGACTATAATAATTCATTTTTATTTTTTTAATGTCATTTTAAATCAAACAAAATTACTTTGTTTATTTACGATAACGTTATTTTATTTAGTTTCTAAAATTTTGATTCCCTCAGTATTTATTTTTGATGAAAATAATGTGAAGTTAATATTTTTATCAGCATACGCATTTTGGATGGCTTTGTGTACTTTTTTAACAGCATCATCACCTTTACATAAAGCAAAAATAGTTGGTCCAGAACCTGAAATTCCAGCACCTAAAGCACCTGCTTTAATGGCTTCGCTTTTAACTAAATCAAAATTAGGAATTAAGTGTTTTCTGGCAGGTTCAACAATTACATCAGTTAACGAATTACTGATTAATTGATAATCATTTGTATATAAACCGCTTACTAATCCGCCAACATTTGCCCATTGAGTAACGGCATTTTTTAAAGATACGTTATCAGGTAAAACTTCACGAGCATCTTTAGTTTTTACTTCAATTTGTGGATGTATGGCAACTAATCGTAATTCGCTAGGTACAGGTAATTTTATGATTTCTAAAGGTTCATAACTTCGGATGAGCACAAAACCGCCATAAATAGCCGCCGAAACATTATCTGCAATTGGAGTACCGCAAGCAGCTTCTTCGCCTATCATAGAAAATTTTGTCAATTCTAATGTAGAAAAAGGCCTGTTTAGCAGTTCGTTTACACCAAAAGCAGCACCAGCTGAACTTGCTGCACTACTACCTAATCCACTTCCTGGAGAGAAACCTTTATGCATGGTTATTTCAATACCAAAATCAACAGGATGTTTTTCTAGCATTGCCAAAGCAACAACTCCTGCAGCATTTTTTGTTGGATCAAAACTTAAACCATCAGCACCTGTAATTGCTGTTATTTTTACGCCTTTTTCTATTGTTTTGGTAAAAGTCATTTCATCTCCCATGGTATCTACGGCTAATCCCATAGAATCGAATCCGCAAGAAACATTAGCAACTGTTGCTGGAGCAAATATTTTTATATATTCCATCTTTTTTTGCAATTAAAATCAACTAAAAAACAATAATAATCATTTTTTAGTTGATGTGTTTGTATGATTTTTTATTGATATAAAAATAATATTAACGATTTCCTATACGAATTACATCAGCAAAAATACCAGAAGCAGTAACATCTGCACCAGCTCCAGCACCTTTTATCAATAAAGGATTTACAGGATATCTATCAGTAAAAAATAACACAATATTATCACTTCCTTCTAAATTGTAAAAAGGATGATCGGCAGGAATGTGCTGTAAACCTACTTTAGCTTTACCCTCAGCAAATTCAGCTACATATTTTAAACGACAGTTTTTATCGTTAGCTTCTTTAAAAATATTTTGAAAATGAGCTTCAAATTCTGTTAAACTAGCGTAAAAATCATCATTATTAGTCGTGTTTAAACTTTTTTCAGGTAAAAAAGCATTATTATCAATATCAGATAATTCTAATTCATAACCACTTTCACGAGCTAATATTAATATTTTTCGAGCAACATCAACACCACTTAAATCAATTTTTGGATCAGGCTCTGTGTATCCTTCTTTTTGAGCTTTAGCAACAACATCATGAAAAGTAGTATTTTCATTAAAGTTATTAAAAACAAAATTTAAACTTCCAGATAAAACAGCTTGTATTTTTTGAACTCTATCACCAGAAGCAATTAAGTTTTTAAGTGTATCAATAACTGGTAAACCTGCGCCAACATTGGTTTCAAATAAAAATGGTGCATTATATTTTCTAGAAACAGCTTTTAATATTTTGTAGTTTTCTAAGCTAGATGCACACGCTATTTTATTACAAGTAACTACGGCAATACTATTGCGTAAATACTGTTCATATATTTCAGATACTTGCTGATTTGCTGTATTATCTACAAAAACAGCGTTACGTAGGTTATAATCTTTTGTTTTATTGAAAAAATCATCTAAAGTAGCAGGTTCTCCGTTATTTAAAGCATCTTTCCAATTATTTAAATCGATACCATTGGTATCAAAAGTCATTTTTTTAGAGTTTGCGATACCAATCACTCTAACTTTCATTTTTAAATGTTCTTTCAAATACTTTTTTTGCTGATGTATTTGTGCTAAAAAGCGTTCACCAACATTTCCAACACCTGTTACAAATAAATTCAGTTGTTTTAATTTTTCTTCAAAAAACTGCTCGTGCAAGGTATTTAATCCTTTTTTAGCATCTTTACTATCGATAACTGCCGAAATATTTTTTTGAGAAGCACCTTGAGCAATTGCTCTAATATTTACGTTATTTCTTCCTAAAGCGCTAAACATTTGTCCGCTTAATCCTTGGTGATTTTTCATGTTATCGCCCACCAATGCTAAGATAGCCAAGCCTTGTTCAACAATAACGGGTTTTATTTTTTTGCGTTCAATTTCAATTTCAAAAGCATCATTAATTGCTTTGGTTGCTTTTTGAGCATCTTGATCGTAAATTCCAACGCAAATCGAATGTTCCGAAGAAGCTTGGGTTATTAAAACTACGCTAATATCTTGGTTCGAAAGTGTTTCAAACAAGCGTTTTGAAATCCCTGATACGCCAATCATTCCTGTACCTTCTAGGGTTAACAGGGTAATATCTTCAATATGGCTAATTCCTTTTACAAGGTTGGTGCTTTTTACATCTTTTGCAATTAAAGTACCTGGATTACTTGGCTCAAAAGTATTTTTGATAACAATAGGAATTTCCTTTTCGAGTGCAGGTTGTATGGTTGGTGGGTAAATAACTTTTGCGCCAAAATGTGATAATTCCATAGCTTCTTGATACGAAATTTCAGGAATCGGAAAGGCTTGTTTTACAATACTTGGGTTTGCGGTGTACATTCCGCTTACGTCTGTCCAAATTTGAAGTTCGTTTGCTTGTAACGCTGCCGCATAAATAGCTGCTGTATAATCAGAACCACCTCTTCCTAAAGTAGTGGTTAAGCCATTTTCAGATTTGGCAATAAAACCTGGTAAAACCGTAACTTGATGCGGGTTATTTTTAAAAAAATCTTGACAGTTTTTATTGGTAATAGCGAAATTTACTTGTGCTTTATCAAAAACATTAGAAGTAATAATAAGCTCTCTACTATCTTTATAACTAGCATTTAAAGTGTTTTTAGCAACTTCAGAAATTATATAAGATGATAAACGCTCACCAAAACCACTAATAGTAGCCATTGTTTTTGGCGTAACTTCACTTAGTAAAAAACAACCTTCTAATAAAGTTTGTAATTGATTAAATAAGGTGTTTACTTTTTCTTGAACCTCTGATTGCTTTTCTTTAAAAATTAAATCGGAAATTACCTGTGTATGATGCTCGGTAACTTCGTTAAAAAGTACAATATACGATGGGTCATTATTGGCAGCTTTGTTTGCTGCGGCAATTAATTTATTAGTCGTTTTTCCAAATGCAGAAACCACAACAGCTACTTTATCTTTTGCTGAAGCAGCTGAAACGATTTGAATTACTTTTTGAATGTTTTCACTATTAGCGACTGATGAGCCTCCAAATTTTAAAATTTTCATCTTAAAAAAATGTTTTTAATGTTTTAATAATAGAATAAAAAATATAAGTTGTTATTTACCTGTTTTTCAAGTATTTGAAAAATATAAATAGAATCGGAATGATATGTATAAAAATAACCCCTAAAGGGTAATAATGATGGTAGAAATAATAGTGCCAACAGAATTTATCGTAGGAGCTACGATAGGTAAAGAAGTGATATTTGTTCTGTTGTTTAACACGGTGTCAAATATAAACTTTTTTTAAAAAGAATCTATATCTTTTATCCTTTTTTATCCAAAAAATATTTATTTTCCTATTAAATATACCCAATGATTATCTTCTTTACAGAAAGAAGAATTCTCTTTTATGCTATTAATTTTATTATTTTCTTTGAAAAAAGCTTCAAATGTTACATTTCCTATAATGTCGGAAGCTGCACCTTTATTTGTATTGATGATTTCTAATTTAACCCAAGCAACAGATTTTGTCCAAAGTAAAATTTCTTTATTTTCTTCTTTCGATGGGCGAGTACTTGAATGATGGCTTTTATGTAAATAATCGACATTAGCTAAGGCAAAAGCACTGTATCGTGAGCGCATTAATTGTTCTGCAGTTAAAACATCTTGAATGTTTTTATGTGCTATTTCACAACAATCAGTATAATTTTTGTTTGGGTTACAAGGACATTTCATAGTATTATTAATTTAAGTGAGTATTTTCTGTATCAATTCTAAAACAACGTTCTTTTCCTAAAAATAGTGGGTTTCCATGTTTTTCAGACCAAAATCCATCTAAAATATCTTTAGAAATGCATCTGTAAACCACAACTCCTTTATAAGTATTGTTATCTTCTCCTTTATAGTTAAAATTGATAACTAATATATTATCATTAAAAAAACCTGAACCAGTTTGTTCTTGTTCATTATTGATGAACCATTTAGCAACTATTCGATTATTCATATCAAGTTGTAAAGAAAGTACTCCTTTATAAGAATGTTTTTCTGCATCTTGGTTATTACCAATTATAGTATAACTACCCACTAAGTCTTGTATTATCATTATTGTATTAATAAGTGTAAAATTACTATAGTTTATGTAGCGTACAAAAGTACGAACTAATTATATGATTTATTTTAACAGGCGTAACTTTATGTAAAAAAGCTAATATTAGAATTGTTAATTTAAAGAATATAATTACTTAATTAACAATTATCTAACATTAAAATATCTTTTTATAAAAGTTTTCTTAACTTTTAAAAGTTTACAAATAGTAAAAAAATAGCGTGATTTGTATCAGGTAATTTAACTATTGTAAAACTAAACAAATGAATAATTTTAAACTTTTATTAAATACGATACTAATTCTCTTTATTAGTAATGCTGTTTTTTCACAAGAATCAATTATTACAGGGATTATAACTGATGGTAATTTTCCGTTACCAGGAGCTAGTGTTTCGGTAGCAGAAACGACAAAAGGAGTCTACACAGATTTTGATGGTAAATTTGTGATAAATAAAATGAAAAATGGGACCATAAAATTAGAAATTTCTTATATCGGTTTTCAAACAAAAATAGTAGACGTTTCTATTATTGGTAGTGCTAGTAAAAATATAGGTGTAGTTGCGTTATTACCATCTTCACAAGCATTAAAGGAAGTTGTTATTAATGTAGGATCAAGAAGAAATAGTGAAGCGAAAGCTTTAAGTATTCAAAAAAGATCAATGAGTATAATGAATGTGATTGCTTCGGATGGTATTGGTAAATTACCAGATCGTAATGCAGCCGAAACAGTACAACGTATTCAAGGTTTATCTATTGAAAGAGATCAAGGTGAAGGACGTTTTGTATCCGTAAGAGGATTGCCTCCTTTTTGGACATCAACAACTATTAATGGAAATAGACTTCCAACAGCCGAAGAAGAAACGACTTCACGTGCAACGGCTTTTGATTTTTTTCCATCAGAATTAATTTCATACGTACAAGCAGCTAAAGCATATACGCCTGATATGGAATCAGACGGTATTGGTGGAGGTGTAAACTTTATCACACAAACAGCACCAGCTAAAAAACTTTTAAATGTAAATATTGGTGGAGGTTTTAATGAAAAATCGGGTGAACCAATTTACAATGCTTCTTTAACCATTGGTAACAAAAGTAAAGATGGTAAATTCGGATATATCGTAAACGGTTCTTATTGGAATAGAAGTTGGGGTACTGATAATTTTGAAGCACGTAGAAAAGGAGACGAAGGTGTTTTTAGAATGGAATTAAGAGATTATAATGGGGTAAGAATTACTACTGGTATAAATGCAGCGATGGAATATAATTTTACACCTGCTCATAAAATGTATTTTAGAGGAGTTTATGGAACTTTATCGGATACTGAAGAACATTATAAACATAGAATTCGTTTTGATAAATTCGATTCAGGAACAAGTACTACAAGAGTAGAATTACAAAATATACATAACGAATTAATTACAGAGCTTTTTGGAAAAGAAATAGGAGGAAGACATCTTGTTGAAAATGGAAAATTCGATTGGAGTATTGCTTCTTATGCTAATGAATTTAGATACGGAAATACGCCAACAGCTCAAGATAAAAGTTATTTTGTTGTAAAGTTTAAGCAAGATGGTGTCGGTATAAATTCAAATTATTTAGATAATCGTTCTAAAGAAAATGGAGGAGCTGGTGATGATAGAGCTTATTGGAAAGCAGACGGTGGAAAATTAGATTATAATGATACCGATGCTTTATTTGGATTTTTTAGCGATTCTAAATTTAAAATGGATGCAACTCAAATGAAGTTTTCAGATTTAGAATTATATAAAATATCAATAAAAGAAAGAGATAACATTGTATCCTCATTAAATTATGAACATACTGTTAATGATAACTTCAAAATTAAAGTAGGAACTAAATATAGAGATAAAGATCGTAGAGCAACTTTTGAAGATTTATACTACGGATGGAATGGCGCAGGAGAAACTCCAATGTTATCAGATTCTTCTCAATATATTATTGAACAACCAGGTCGCGCAGACTATTTAAATGAAATGGGTTCTAATATTCAATCAACTTTTGGACCTGTTTTATCTACTCAAGGAATGAATAATTTTTGGACATCAAACAAAGAAAATTTAAGTGTTTTAGAAGATGATTCATCAGCTTTACAATATAATAGTGGATTAGGAAGAAATTTTGATGTTGATGAAACTCATTTATCTTTTTATGGTATGGGAACTTTAAAATCTTCTGAAAAGTGGACTATTTTAGGAGGATTAAGAGCAACGAAAACTGAAACAAAAGTATCAGGATATGTTGTTGAAAATGATGCTTTGAAAAAATCAATAAAGACTAAAAAATATTGGGCAGTATTACCAATGTTACATGTTAAATATTCTCCTCAAAGAGATTTAAATATCCGTTTTGCAGCAACAAGAAGTTTTTCAAGACCTAATTTTGGAGATATTTCTCCATCAGGAACTTTTATTTCTTATGATAATGAATTTAAAGGAGGGAATCCGGATTTAAATCCAACGTTTTCATGGAATTTTGATTTATTAGGAGAATATTATTTCCAAAATGTTGGTGTTATCAATGCAGGTGTTTTTTATAAATCGATTACAGATATTATTTATAATGATACCTATCAAGGAACTTATAACGGAAAAGAAGGTGTTGAATTTACAACTCCTGTAAACGGAGGAGCAGCATCATGGATTGGTGGTGTAGAATTAGGAATTAACAGACGTTTTGATTTCTTACCAGGCTTTTTAAAATATTTTGGAACACAATTAAACGCTACGTTTATGGATTCTGAAATGACAAAAGCAAGTGGTAGAAAAGTAGCGATGGCTTATCAAGCGGGTAGTTTATTTAATGCACAGTTATTTTTTGAAAAAGGTGGATTTAATACTCGATTAGCTTTTAATCATAAAGGAAAATATGCGATTGCTTACGGTGAAAGAGATATTGATGATGTGTATTACGGAAAATATAATACGTTAGATTTTTCAGCATCTTATCAAATAGGAAAAAAATGGACAATATATACTGATTTCAATAATATTTTAAATAACCCCCTTATTTATCATTACGGTAAAAGCCAAGACCGCCCGAAACAAGTAGAATACTACGGTGTTAAAGGAAACATTGGTGTTAAGTTTAGTCTTTAAGTATTTTGAATTAAACGCGGAAGTAGGCTCTCAAGAAATTGAGAGCTAAATTCTGTCAAAAAAAAGAACTCATGCGTTTACGTTTTTTATTACAAGCCTCGATAGCGGCATTTGGTACTTATTTCTGTATGTACGCTTTTAGAAAGCCTTTTACGGTAGCAACATTTGAAAACTTAGCTTTTTGGGGAGTTGATTATAAAATTTTATTAATCGTAGCTCAAGTGATTGGCTATACATTATCAAAATTTATAGGTATAAAAGTAATTTCAGAAATGAAATCATATAAAAGGATGCTTTATTTAGTTGGTTTTATTTTTTCAGCAGAATTAGCATTGTTAGGTTTTGCTGTTATTCCAGCACCTTATAATATTCTCTTTTTATTTTTAAACGGATTACCATTAGGAATGATTTGGGGAATTGTATTTTCTTATCTAGAAGGAAGAAAAGCTACCGAATTATTAGGAGTAATCTTATCCTCTAGTTTTATAGTTTCCTCAGGAGCTGTTAAAACAATAGGGAAAATGGTGTTAGATAAATTTCAGTTTGATGAATATTGGATGCCATTTATTACAGGATTATTTTTTATACTTCCATTATTATTTTTTGCCTGGATGTTAGAAAAATTACCACCACCAACAACCGAAGATCAATTATTAAAAGCAGTAAGAAATCCATTAAATAAACAAGAAAGAAAGCTGTTGTTTAAAAAATACGCATTGCCTTTAACTTTCATTGTATTTTTCTTTATGTTATTAACATCAATTAGAGATTTTAGAGACAATTTTGCCAGAGAAATATGGGATTCTTTAGGCTATACAGATGCCTCTATTTATAGTATTTCTGAAATACCAATAGCGATTATTGTATTGGTTGTTTTAGGGATGATAGGCAGTGTTACTAAAAATTATAAAGCCTTTATGTATTATCATTATGTGTTGATTATTGGATGTATTTCAATTTTGGTATCAACATATTTATATCAACAACAAGTTATTACACCATTAGTTTGGATGGTCGTTTCAGGAATAGGATTGTACAGTTGTTACGTACCTTTTAACGGAATTTTCTTTGATAGAATGATTGCAACTTTTAAAATTAACGGAAACGTAGGCTTCTTAATTTACATAGCCGATGCCTTCGGATATTTAGGAAGCATTCTGATTCTTCTTTATAAAAATTTTGGAAAAGGAGATATTTCTTGGCTTTCCTTTTTTACACAAGCATTATATTTTCTAGCATTTATAGGATTAGCAATAACAATTTATTGCTTTCAGTTTTTTAAAAACAAATACAAAAAACCAGTACAATTAAAAGATTTAGTATATGAACAATAAGTATGATTTAATAGTTATAGGTGGAGGAGTTTTAGGAACTTTTCATGCTTTTCACGCAGCAAAAAAAGGGTTATCAGTAGCTATTTTAGAAAGAGATAGTAAGCCTCAAGGAGCAACGGTTCGTAATTTTGGACAAGTAGTACCTTCAGGAATGAATCAAAAATGGCAAAATTATGGAAGAGAAAGTTTAGCTATTTATAAAGATATTCAAAGTCAGTTTGATGTTACAATTCGTCAAAATGGTACGGTTTATTTAGCTTCTAATGATGAAGAGGTTCAGTTAATTGAAGAATTGCATCAAATTAATAAAAACAATAATTATACTTCAAATCTATTAACAAAGGCACAATGTTTAGATAAATATGCAGGATTACGTGCAGATTATTGTAAAGCAGGATTGTTTTTTCCTGAAGAAGTAACCGTAGAGCCAAAAACGATGATTCATCGTTTACATTCTTTTTTATCCGCAGAAAAAAATATTGAAATTCATTACAATACAACTGTAATTAATACGGAAGAAATAAATAATGAAGTAGTGATAACATCTTCAATAGGTGTGTTATATAAAGCATCAAAAGTTATTATTTGTAATGGGGTAGATTTTAAAACGTTGTATCCATCAATTTATAATAATAGTGATTTAGTAGTTGCTAAATTACAAATGATGCAAACCAAACCTCAAAAAAATTACACTTTAGATGGTTCTATTTTAACAGGTTCAACAATCCGAAGGTATGAGGCTTTTGAAGAATGTGCTTCTTGGGATCAAATTAAAGCAAAAGAAGATCCTGATAGTTTTCAAAAAAAATATGGAGTTCATATTTTATTTAAACAAGCTACAGATGGTTCGGTAATCTTAGGAGATTCTCACGAATATGCAACTGCAAAAAATAGCGATGATTTAGGTTTTGACTTAAATGAAGATATTGATAATTATATGATTGCAGAAGCTAAAAAAATAATAGACTTACCTACTTACGATATTCAATATAAATGGGCAGGTTTTTACAGTCAATGTAAAGAAAAAGATATTTTTGAATATGCCGTAAGTGATAATGTGCATGTTGTAACAGGTATCGGTGGAAAAGGAATGACAGGGAGTGCTGGGTTTTCAAAAGAAAATATCAATAAAATATTTAATAAATAACAAATAATAATGATGATGATGAGCGAAACAAAGAGAAAAATAGACATGGTTGTTTTTGATATGGCAGGAACAACAGTGGATGAACAAAATGTAGTTTATAAAACATTGCATAAAGCAATTGTAGCCGCTAATGTTGAGGTGTCTTTAGAAACGGTTTTAGAGTATGGAGCAGGAAAAGAAAAACACAAAGCAATTAAAGATGTTTTAACACATTTAAAGTCTGATAAATTAAAAGATTCTCAAATTATTTTTGATAATTTTAAAAAATTGTTAACAGTTGCGTATGCCACTTTAGAAGTAAAACCGATAAAAGGAGTTGAAAATGTATTGCTAAATTTACGATCGGAAGGTATAAAAGTAGTTCTAAATACAGGGTATGATAGAAAAACAGCTACTTTATTATTAGATAAATTAAAGTGGGATGAAAAAATACATTATGATGCTTTAATTACAGCAAGCGATGTTGTAAACGGGCGTCCGCACCCAGATATGATATTTCAAGCTATGGAATTATTAGGGGTTACCGATGCTTCAAAAGTTTTAAAAGCAGGTGATTCTGCTATTGATATTGAAGAAGGAAAAAATGCAGGCTGTGGAATTACAGTCGGTGTTTTATCAGGAGCACAAACAAAAGCACAATTAGAAAAAGAAAAACCAACGTATATTTTAGAATCGTTGGTAAATTTAAAAGATATTTTATAAGAATAAGAAATTTAACTAGCATCAATAAAAAAATACAGCACAAGCATTGTACAGTCTTGTGCTGTATGATTAAAAGGTACGTGAGGTATTTTTCCATTAAAATATAACGAATCACCTTTATTTACAACAATTTCATCTTCACCAATATAGTATGTACAACTTCCGCTAATAATATATTTAAATTCCCAAGCATCAGTAACTACTTTTTCTCTTTTAGAATTTGGGTTTATATTTAAAATAACAGCTTCAAAACCCATGGCAGATAAACTTTTACTAAAAATATGATTGTAAGTAAATCCTTCCGCTTCAACTTCTTTTTCAATTAATTGCTGTTGTTCTTTTGATATATGAATATATTTTCTTGATTGAGAATTTTCTATATCTTTAAAAAAAGTACTAACATCAATTTTTAAAGCATTTATTAACTCTAATAAAACAGGTAAAGAAGGTATTGTTCTTCCATTTTCTATTCGAGAAATTAAGCCATTCGATACACCTGCGTTTGAAGCAACTTCGCTAATAGTCAATTTTTGTTCTTTTCTGATGATTTTGATGCGTTTACCAATACCAATTAAAAAATTATTCATGCTTTTTTCTGCTAAAATAAGGCTTTTTGTTATTTTAAAATTTTTACAAGCTCTTTTCGTATCAATAAAGCGTGTTTTTTATTGATATAACTATCATTTAGTTGATGTGTATTTATATTAAAAAATAATTTATATTAAAATAATTTATTTTTATTCTAAATAACAGTATGTTTTTTTATGATATTTATCATATATGTAATAAAAATAATCATTTTCAATAATTATAGGAATAGTGTTACTGTTTAATTATATAATGTAAAATTAATATTCTTTAAAGAAAAAATATTTTACAGCTGATAACATTTTGTTATCTTTTTATGACATTTGTCATGTTTTTAAGGAATCGAGTTTTTTAAATTTGAGGTACGAAAGCGTAAATAAGTAGCTAAAAAAATCAAAAATTAACAAATACTATAAAACAAAATCAGATGAAATTACAAAACGTATTTTTAGTACTATTAGTAGCATTATTTATGAGTTGTGGCGGAAAAGAGAAAAAAGCGCCTTCATATAGCTCTGGAAAAACAGTAACAAAAGCAGTTGAAAAAACAGTTGAAAAAGCACCTGAAAAGAAGGTAGAAAAACCAGGGATTATCGATTTAAAAAATAAAGGAATTGGTCCTGTAAAATCGTTAGAACTTGCCACAACTATTGATAAGGCAATGGCTGAAAAAGGAAAATCAGTATTTAAAAACAAATGTTCTTCTTGTCATAAAGCAAGTAAGAAATTTATTGGGCCAAGTCCTGCGGGAATCTTAGAAAGACGTTCGCCTGAATGGGTAATGAATATGATTTTAAATCCTGAAGAAATGCTTAAAAAAGATCCTATCGCTAAAGAGTTATTAGTGAAATTTAAAGGCGTTCCAATGGCAAATCAGCATTTAACAAAAGAAGATGCAAGGCAAGTTTTAGAATATTTTAGAACAATATAAATTATCTTTTTTAGATTTAAAAAATAAAACCTTTTCAATATAGTTGCAATTTTGTAGCTTTTTTGAAAAGGTTTTTTGTGTTTTTTTTGTATGATATTTATCATATGATACTATTTTAGATACTAATAGCTTGCGTTTTTTAAACTATAATATATAAAGTATGTTAAAAACACATTCATTTCATATTCCAGTGATGGGAATTGGATTCACCATAGATTCGCCCTTAAAAGTTTCGAGATTCGGAATAGACTCTGTTATTTCGTTAGTTGATGATATTTTGTTGGAAAAAATACGAAAAATGTATTCTTTAAAATTTAAAATTCCATACGATGAAATCACCGAAAAAATGGAAGATTTTAGAGCAGAAAGAGTTACTTCTTATTTGAATTTGATGAAAACACTTTCTGAAGAAAAATTTGAAGAATTTAAAAAGAATATCACGCAAACAAAACAAGATATTACGGCATTTTTTGAAGACCTTCCAGATTCATCATCATTAAAACAAGAGTTTTTAAAAGTAACAAGTACTAATTTTGATGTTAAAAAAGTTGCTGATTGGTTAAAAGAAAATTTATCAATGGGGCAAATTGATGTAAATATCATGACCAAAATTGATAAAGATAATTATCAAAAAGATGAAAAATTAGGCATTGAATATAACGATGCACATGCCGCTTTAAGAGGTTTTGCAAATAGTGATATTAATTCATCAGTCGTTTTTTCTGCAGGAATGAATCCTCGATTATATGCTTATTTAGAACGTTTTAAAGATTTTTATCCTGACGAAAAAGGTGCTATTAAAAAAAGAATTATTCTAAAAGTAAGTGATTATCGTTCTGCATTAATTCAAGGGAAATTTTTGGCGAAAAAAGGAATTTGGGTATCAGAATATCGTATCGAATCGGGCTTAAACTGTGGCGGACACGCTTTTGCAACCGATGGTTATTTATTAGGACCTGTTTTAGAAGAATTCAAAATCAAACGAAAAGAATTGCATGAATCAATTCAAAGTTTACTTTTTAACGCCTTAAAACAAAAAGAATATACAATTCCAACACAAGATTTAACCTTTAAAATTTCGGCACAAGGAGGCGTAGGAACTGCCGATGAACATCAGTTTTTATTGGAGCATTATAATATTGATTCAGTAGGCTGGGGAACGCCTTTTTTATTAGTTCCAGAAGCAACAACGGTTGATAAACAAACACTCCATAAATTAATTAAAGCCAAAGAAGACGATGTTTATTTAAGTGATATTTCTCCGTTAGGCGTGCCATTTAATAATTTAAAAGGAAATACAAAAGACCAAGAAAAAGCCTCAAATATCGCTAAAGGAAGACCTGGAAGTGCCTGTCCAAAGAAATTTGTCGCCTTAAATAAAGAATTTAATGAAAAAGGTGTTTGTACGGCATCAAGGCAATTTCAACATCTGAAAATTAAAGAATTAGATACCGAAAAATTATCAAAAAAAATATCAAAAGAAGAGTATACTGAAAAATTCAACAAAATAACCGAAAAAAGTTGTACCTGTGTTGGTTTAGGAACTTCCGCTTTATTAGCCTACGATTTAGATACCAAAACCGAAGGTGCTGGAGTGTCGGTTTGCCCTGGACCAAATATCGCTTATTTCTCTAAAATGATGAGTTTAAACGAAATTACAAAGGCAATTTACGGACAATCTAAAAACGTAACGACTAATGAAAGACCTAATTTTTTCATCAAAGAATTAACAATTTATATCGATTTTTTAAAGAAAAAAGTAAAAGAAACCACCGCGGAAGCTTCTCTAAAAGAAATTAAATATCTAAAAACATTTGCTAAAAATTTGCAAGAAGGTGTCGCGTATTATCAACAATTATTTGATAAAGAATATCAAAATGCCATGACATATTCACCAACTATTTTAGCCGATTTGAAACTAAATGAACAAAAAATAAATAATCTAAGTTTGGCAATTTTAACCCTATAAAAATTATAATTTATTTTATGATAATAAAATAAATAAAAAACTATCATTCGAGTGATTCTTTTTGAATAAAAACCACCTGAACTGATAGTTTTTTTATTGATTTAAATTATTATTTCTTAGAGGCTGTTTAAAAATTAAAGAAACTGTCAGTTCGAGTGATTTTTTTCCTTCAAAAAAATTGTATCGAGAACTTTTTTAGCATCAAAATTCATCAAGATAAAATAATTCAAATTCTCGATACAATTTTAATTCCTTTTAGTCATTAAAATCACTCGAATTGACAGTTTCTTTAATTTTTAAACAGCCTCTAAGAAATAATAATTTAAATCAATAAAAAAACTATCAGTTCAGGTGGTTTTTATTCAAAAAGAATCACTCGAATGATAGTTTTTTATTTATTTTATGATAATAAAATAAATAAAAAACTATCATTCGAG
>NZ_JAJGWT010000008.1 GCF_021390715.1 Tenacibaculum piscium | reverse complement strand
CCCCCCCCCCCCCCCCCCCCCCCCCCCCCCCCCCCCCCCCCCCCCCCCCCCCCCCCCCCCCCCCCCCCCCCCCCCCCCCCCCCCCCCCCCCCCCCCCCCCCCCCCCCCCCCCCCCCCCCCCCNTAGCTCAGTTGGCTAGAGCGCTTGCCTTGCACGCAAGAGGTCATCAGTTCGACTCTGATATTCTCCACCAGATAGCATCTGGAAGCAATTTTAAATTGTTTCAGATTGTTATGTGAATCAAGCTGATAAATACTTATCGGTTGCGATTCGCAACGTTCATTGACATATTGGTAAAATGATATCGTAAAGAAATCAAGATAGAGAAGTTAATCTTCGGATTAACAACAATATTTTTATAAAAATAAATAATTATAAAGAGCTCGTTCTAAATAGTAATATTTAGAGCAAAAAGTACAATAAGCTAAATAAGGGCGTATGGCGGATGCCTAGGCTTTCAGAGGCGATGAAGGACGCGATAAGCTGCGATAAGTAACGGGGAGAAGCACATATTTTATGATCCGTTAATTTCCGAATGGGGCAACCCGGTATGTTGAAGACATATCACCCGCAAGGGGGCAAACCCGGTGAACTGAAACATCTAAGTAACCGGAGGAAGAGAAAACAATAGTGATTCCGTTAGTAGTGGCGAGCGAACGCGGATTAGCCCAAACCAATACTGTTACGGCAGTATTGGGGTTGTAGGGCTGCGAGATTAGCATCTAAGAGAACTAGAATCGATTGGAAAATCGAACCAAAGATAGTGATAGTCTAGTATAGGTAATCGAAGATAATATAGCAGTACCCTGAGTAGTGCGGGACACGAGTAATCCTGTATGAATCCACCGGGACCATCCGGTAAGGCTAAATACTCCTGAAAGACCGATAGTGAACTAGTACCGTGAGGGAAAGGTGAAAAGAACCCTAAGTAAGGGAGTGAAATAGAACCTGAAACCGTACGCCTACAAGCGGTCGGAGCACATTTACTGTGTGACGGCGTGCCTTTTGCATAATGAGCCTACGAGTTACTGTTACTAGCAAGGTTAAGGATTTAAGGTCCGGAGCCGTAGCGAAAGCGAGTCTGAATAGGGCGACCATAGTTAGTAGTAGTAGACGCGAAACCGAGTGATCTACCCATGGGCAGGTTGAAGCTGTAGTAACATACAGTGGAGGACCGAACCAGTTGACGTTGAAAAGTCTTTGGATGACCTGTGGGTAGGGGTGAAAGGCCAATCAAACTCGGAAATAGCTCGTACTCCCCGAAATGCATTTAGGTGCAGCGTTGAGGATAAGTTTTATAGAGGTAGAGCTACTGATTGGATGCGGGGGCTTCACCGCCTACCAATTCCTGACAAACTCCGAATGCTATAAAATGTTACTCAGCAGTGAGGGCATGGGTGCTAAGGTCCATGTCCGAGAGGGAAAGAACCCAGACCATCAGCTAAGGTCCCCAAATATATGTTAAGTTGAACTAACGAGGTGAAACTGCTTAGACAGCTAGGATGTTGGCTTGGAAGCAGCCATTCATTTAAAGAGTGCGTAACAGCTCACTAGTCGAGCGGTTTTGCATGGATAATAATCGGGCATAAACATATTACCGAAGCTATGGATTTACGTTGAAAGACACGTAAGTGGTAGGGGAGCATTCTATTTGCGCCGAAGGTGTCCTGTAAGGAATGCTGGAGCGGATAGAAAAGAAAATGTAGGCATAAGTAACGATAAAGGGGGCGAGAAACCCCCTCACCGAAAGACTAAGGTTTCCTCAGCGATGCTAATCAGCTGAGGGTTAGTCGGGTCCTAAGGCGAATCCGAAGGGAGTAGTCGATGGATAACAGGTTAATATTCCTGTACTTCTTATAATTGCGATGGGGTGACGGAGTAATGAAAGCACCGCGAACTGACGGAATAGTTCGTTGAAACATGTAGCTATTAGAACTGTAGGCAAATCCGCAGATCTAGGTGAAATGTGATAGTACAACAAATCTTCGGATGCGTTGATAGTGTGCCTAAAGGCTTCCAAGAAAAACCTCTAAGCTTCAGATTATAAGAACCCGTACCGTAAACCGACACAGGTAGTTGGGATGAGAATTCTAAGGTGCTCGAGTGATTCATGGCTAAGGAACTAGGCAAAATAGACCCGTAACTTCGGGAGAAGGGTCGCCCATCTTCGGATGGGCCGCAGTGAAAAGGTCCAGGCGACTGTTTATCAAAAACACAGGGCTTTGCTAAATTGAAAGATGATGTATAAGGCCTGACACCTGCCCGGTGCTGGAAGGTTAAGTGGAGTTGTTAGCTTCGGCGAAGCAATGAAATGAAGCCCCAGTAAACGGCGGCCGTAACTATAACGGTCCTAAGGTAGCGAAATTCCTTGTCGGGTAAGTTCCGACCTGCACGAATGGTGCAACGATCTGGACACTGTCTCAGCCATGAGCTCGGTGAAATTGTAGTATCGGTGAAGATGCCGATTACCCGCAGCGGGACGAAAAGACCCCGTGAACCTTTACTATAGCTTCGTATTGGTTTTGGATAAGTAATGTGTAGGATAGGTGGGAGACTATGAAGCGGCGTCGCTAGGCGTTGTGGAGTTACCCTTGAAATACCACCCTTTGCTTATCTAGAATCTAACTCAGCAATGAGAACAGTGCGTGGTGGGTAGTTTGACTGGGGTGGTCGCCTCCAAAAGAGTAACGGAGGCTTCTAAAGGTTCCCTCAGCACGTTTGGTAACCGTGCGTAGAGTGCAATGGCATAAGGGAGCTTGACTGAGAGACATACATGTCGATCAGGTACGAAAGTAGAGCATAGTGATCCGGTGGTTCCGTATGGAAGGGCCATCGCTCAAAGGATAAAAGGTACTCCGGGGATAACAGGCTGATCTCCCCCAAGAGCTCACATCGACGGGGGGGTTTGGCACCTCGATGTCGGCTCGTCACATCCTGGGGCTGGAGAAGGTCCCAAGGGTTGGGCTGTTCGCCCATTAAAGTGGCACGCGAGCTGGGTTCAGAACGTCGTGAGACAGTTCGGTCTCTATCTGCTGTGGGCGTTAGAAATTTGAGTGGATTTGACTTTAGTACGAGAGGACCGAGTTGAACTAACCTCTGGTGTATCTGTTGTTCCGCCAGGAGCATTGCAGAGTAGCTACGTTGGGAAGGGATAAGCGCTGAAAGCATATAAGCGCGAAACCCACCACAAGATGAGATTTCTTTAAAGGGTCGTGGAAGATTACCACGTTGATAGGATACAGGTGTAAAGGCAGTAATGTCATAGCCGAGTATTACTAATAACCCATAGGCTTATGTAGAAGTCTTGCGCTCGAAAGGGCGCAAGCACCAACTCTTTTGATTATTTACGATATAATTTTTACCAATATGTTAACTTATACAGTTGCAATATACTGAAACATTTTAAGGTGATTATCGCAATGGGGCTCACCTCTTTCCATCCCGAACAGAGAAGTTAAGCCCATTTGCGCCGATGGTACTGCCAATGGTGGGAGAGTAGGTCGTTGCCTTTCTTTTAATAAAACCTCAATTCTTTATAGATTGAGGTTTTTTTTGTGCCTTACTTTTTTTATTTTTGACGATAAAATTGGTAATTATTATATGATTTAGTTAATCGATATTAGAAAAAAAGTAACAGACACCTCTAACATTAAAATGTTTCTGTAGACTACAGAGGTATTTGTATTGGTATTTCTGTTGTTAAAGTAATTTAAAATAGGTTTGTGTGATTGATGATTGATATTGTATCATTTTTTTGATTTTTTGATAATATTAAATGACTTTAAATAAATTCTCTTCTCTTTTTTAACTTTATTTTATTGTACCAAAGAAAGTGCTAATTTTTTTCTAGTTCTAGCCACATCTTTTCCTGTTTTCGTTTCAAAGACAGATTTTAAACCCTACGATGATAAATCTCGTGATATAACTCAAATAAAATAACAACTCTTACTTTTTGATTCTTCGTCCACTTTTATTGTGATTTAAAAAGTGTAAACCTGCTTCTGGTGGCTAGTAGCTGAGAGTTAGTTTCGCTATTTTTTAGAATTTCAGGCTTGTAAATAGTACTTGTATTTTTTAATTTGAAATTGCCTCATTTTCTACATCGATAATTTCCTATCTCAAACGAATTCGAATTTCCTATACCACTTCAGAAGCAAGTTTTTACACGTTAAATCTATCCATTAGTATTTTTTACTATTTCTGTTTTAGGAAGACATTTTTTGGCGATTAAATTCATTGCACCAGCCATATCCACTGTAAGTTCCTTGACCATATTTCTTTAACATTTTAACAATCGCTACGATGCTTCCTTTTTTTTCCTTTACTGATTTATTCGTAAGCTGTATGAAATTCTCCATTCGATATGCTTGTTTCGTCTAAGTTCAAATATTTACCTATGTTTTTACCAAACAACAGCCAATCTTCGGCATGTTTTTTTGCAGTGAAGTTTTATTAAAAATCGAATCCGGCAAAAGGGTTTTAGTTTAGTTTCTAGCTTTTTTTTGATTTGATGATTCTTGTCAATCAATTTTAGTGATTTTAATGACTAAAAAGTTCTAGATACAATTTTTTGAAGGAAAAAAATCACTCGAACTGACAGTTTATTTATTTAATTTTTAAAAACAACTTATTAAAATTATAATGCCATACTTTCTTTCCTAGTTTTCTACTATTTGGTCCGTGACTGGATTTCATAAATAAAAAACTAATTTATAAAATTGCCGAAACTAAATAAATAGACTTAGCCCTGATTGAAGCAATTGTTTGAGCTCTTTTTTTGATTTTTCTTCAAAAAAAAGCGAGTGCGGAAAGCAGGTAATAGCTACAAAAAATAATCCAAAATTGAAAAAAAAGAAGCTAGCTTGAATTTTAATAAATCAAGCTAGCTCTTAAAAATGTAAAATAGTAATTATATTAATTTCTTTACTTCTTGTTTTAAATATGCAATAGAAGTTTGTGTTGGGTTTTCATGTTGAGAATAATAAATCAAAATACTTTCTCGTAAATCTTTTGCAGTTTCTGAAGATTCTACAGAGTTTCTAAGTTTTGCAATTATTGCTAATTTTGCCGCTAAAATTGCCTTCCAACTATCATCAGAAACATATAGTTGTTGTACCATATTATGTTCATACTCTTGCTCAATATTCGCAATCAATAACTGTAAATAACTATTTGTATTCTCGCCAATAGGAGCTACTCGTATCAATAATTTTGAAGGATTTATACGCTCGCAAAATAATAATAAACGCTCGTAAGATTGAAGCTTTATAGGTAAACTTTCTCTTCGTTTATCAACCAAAGCATCAAACTTTTGCTTGTTTTCATCTTGCTGCATAAAAGCACCTAATATAAAATAAGCAACGCCTCCTGTAACTAAGGCAGGCAATGCATACGCTAATCCTTGAATAATTTTATCTTCCATAATGCGAATATACAAGTCATAATTAAAACTCTCAATTCAAAATTAAATAATTTTTAAATTACTATTTTATATTTTAACAATAAAAAAGGAACACATTCTTTATAAAAGAAAAAAGAATGGTTAAATTTCCGATTTCAAAATTCTTACAAACTTTTTCTATTGAATACTTATTTACAGCAACTTAACGAACCACAAAGAGCCGCAGTTTTACAAAAAGATGGCCCAATGATAATTATTGCAGGAGCAGGATCTGGTAAAACGAGAGTTTTAACCTATCGAATTGCACATTTAATGAAAGAAGGTGTCGATTCTTTTAACATCTTATCACTGACTTTTACCAATAAAGCAGCACGAGAAATGAAAGAACGTATCGCTGGTGTTGTTGGGGTTAGTGAAGCTAAAAATTTATGGATGGGAACTTTTCATTCCGTTTTTTCTAGAATTTTACGTTCGGAATCAGACCGCTTAGGATATCCATCGAACTTCACGATTTATGATACACAAGATTCTGTTCGTTTGATCTCAACGATTATCAAAGAAATGCAACTCGACAAAGAACAATATAAACCAAAGCAAATTTTAAGTAGAATTTCTTCTTTTAAAAATAGCTTAATAACAGTTCGTGCTTATTTTTTAAATCCAGAATTACAACAAGCAGATTTAGAAGCTCGAAGACCTCGAGTTGGTGATATTTATAAAGCCTATGTTGATAGATGCTTTAAAGCTGGAGCAATGGATTTTGATGATTTATTGTTAAGAACGAATGAATTATTAAGTCGTTTTCCTGAAGTTTTAGCAAAATATCAAAGCCGTTTTAAATATATAATGGTTGATGAATATCAAGATACGAATCATTCGCAGTATTTAATTGTAAAAGCGTTAGCTGATCGTTTTGAAAATATCTGCGTCGTTGGAGATGATTCACAAAGTATTTATAGTTTCCGTGGAGCAAATATTAATAATATCTTGAATTTTCAAAAAGATTATCCTGATGTTAAAACCTTTAAACTAGAACAAAACTATCGCTCTACAAGTAATATCGTAGAAGCTGCTAATAGTGTTATCGATAAAAATAAAACAAAACTCGATAAAGAAGTTTGGACAGCAAATGATCCAGGCGAAAGTATCAAAATAATGCGTACTATTTCTGATGGTGAAGAAGGGCGTTTTGTGGCGCAATCTATTTTAGAGAACAAAAAAGAGCATCAATTAACCAATGATTCGTTTGCTATTTTATACAGAACTAATGCGCAATCAAGAGCCATGGAAGATGCGTTGCGTAAAAAAGATATCAAATATAAAATTTATGGCGGAATCTCTTTTTATCAACGAAAAGAAATTAAAGATTTATTATCATATTTACGAATTTTAATAAATCCGAATGATGAAGAAGCATTAAAAAGAATTATCAATTATCCCGCAAGAGGAATCGGTGCGACAACCATGGATAAATTAGCTATTGCAGCTAATCATTATGATAAATCAATCTTTGATATTTTAGTAAATATAAATACCATCGATCTCAAAATAAATGCAGGAACTAAGAATAAATTAGCCAACTTTACCAGAATGATTCAGCGTTTGCAAATAGATGCGCAAAAAATGAACGCTTTTGAAATTGCTGATATCGTAGTAAAACGAATTGAATTAGTTCAAGATCTACAAAAAGATGGCACACAAGAAGCTATCAATAAAGTTGAAAATATTCAAGAATTATTAAACGGAATTAAAGATTTTATTACCGATAAAATCGAAACTGGAGAAGACGCTTCCTTACCAATATTTTTAGAAGATGTCGCATTAGCTACCGATTTTGATAGTGAAAATGATGATACGCCAATGGTTTCTTTAATGACCATTCATTTATCGAAAGGATTAGAATATCCGTATGTATATATTGTCGGTTTAGAGGAAGGTTTATTTCCTTCGGGAATGAGCATGAATACTCGTAGCGAACTAGAAGAAGAACGTCGTTTGTTTTACGTAGCTTTAACAAGAGCCGAAAAAGTAGCCTACTTAACCTATGCACAAACTCGCTATCGATGGGGAAAATTAACCGATGGTGAACCTAGTCGTTTTTTAGAAGAAATAGCGCCAGAATTTGTAGAATATTTAACACCAAAAGCACCTAGAGGTTTTATCAATAAATTTGTAGATGCAGATTTATTTGATGATGAAATTGATTATAATTCTGATGATTTTTCAAATTCTAAAAAAATTAGATTCGAAAAACCAATCCAAAAACAACGAAAAGAATTTTTATCTAAAAAAGAAAAACCAAACCTGATTCTTCCAAAAAAGAAACTTAAAGAAAAAACAGTAGTAAAAACAACAGCAAACACAACAATTAACCTATTTGATGGAGAAATAAATATTGGTAATTTTGTAGAACACAACCGTTTTGGAACAGGAGAAGTAATCGCAATAGAAGGAAAAGGACCTAACAGAAAAGCAACAATTAAATTTGGTACCGTAGGACAAAAGAAATTATTATTACAATTTGCAAAACTTAAGGTAATCGGGTAGCCAATTAATTGAGATTAATTACTTATTTTGCATACATATTTTAGAGTAAAAATAGGAGTAAACACAGAGAGAAATGACGTTTGATTTAGAATACAATTCAGAAAGAGACCACTTAATAATTCCAGAATACGGAAGACATATACAAAAATTAGTAAACCATTGTATCGCTTTAGAAACTAAAGAAGAACGAAATGTAATGGCAAAAGCAATTGTAGATGTCATGGGGAATTTACAACCACATTTGCGGGATGTGCCAGATTTTAAACATAAACTTTGGGATCAATTACATATTATTGCCGATTTTAAATTAGATGCAGTATCTCCATATGAAATTCCTTCGAAAGAAGAATTAACCGAGAAACCACAAAAAATGGCGTATCCAAAATCAGCGTCTAAATATCGTTATTACGGTAACAATATTCAGACAATGATAAATATCGCCTTAACTTGGGAAGAAGGTGAAAAAAGAGATGCATTGATATTTGCAATTGCAAATCATATGAAAAAATGTTACCTAAATTGGAATAAAGACACGGTCGATGATGCCGTTATTTTTAAACATTTATATGATTTATCTGATAAAAAAATAGACTTAAGAGAATCGAAAGAAATTTTATCTGAAAGTAAAAATTTACTCAGAAAACGTAGCAGTCAAGGACAATCAACAAATAAAAGTGCTTCAAAAACAAAATCAAATTACACCACCACAAATAAATACAGAAAAAAATAAGACGCACCTGTTTAAATTTGAAAACAGCTTATCAGCAACCAAAAAGAATAAAAAAGAATAAAAAAAAGAGAACTAAATGGCATCATTTAAAATAGAAGGAGGTTACAAACTTAATGGCGTAATCACCCCGCAAGGAGCAAAAAACGAAGCATTACAAATTATATGTGCCGTATTATTAACTGCCGAAAAAGTAATAATCAATAATATTCCTGATATTATTGATGTTAATAAATTGATTTTTATTTTAGGTGAATTAGGCGTTAAAATTGAAAAATTAAGTCCAAATTCATATAGTTTTCAAGCAGATACTATCAATTTAAAATATTTAGAATCTGCTAAATTTAAAAAAGACGGAAGCTCTTTAAGAGGTTCTATTATGATTGTTGGACCACTATTAGCACGTTTTGGAAAAGGATATATTCCACGCCCAGGAGGTGATAAAATTGGTCGTCGTCGCTTAGATACACATTTTGAAGGATTCATCAATTTAGGCGCAAAATTCCGTTATAATAAAGAAGAATATTTTTACGGAGTCGAAGCCGAAAATGGTTTAATCGGTACAGATATGCTTTTAGATGAAGCATCTGTAACAGGAACGGCAAACATTGTAATGGCAGCCGTTTTAGCAAAAGGAAAAACTACGATATACAACGCCGCTTGTGAACCTTATATTCAACAATTATGTAAAATGTTGAACTCCATGGGTGCTAAAATAACAGGTGTAGGCTCTAATTTATTAACTATTGAAGGTGTATCTTCTTTAGCAGGATGTAAACATCGAGTATTACCAGATATGATTGAAATTGGTAGCTGGATTGGTGTTGCCGCAATGACACGTTCTGAATTAACTATCAAAGATGTTAGCTGGGAAAATCTAGGACAAATTCCAAACGTATTTCGTAAATTAGGAATTCAATTAGAGAAAAAAGGCGATGATATTTTTATACCATCACAAGAAAGTTACGAAATTCAAAATTATATTGATGGTTCAATTTTAACAGTAGCCGATGCACCTTGGCCAGGTTTTACACCCGATTTATTAAGCATCGTATTGGTACTAGCAACCCAAGCAAAAGGAACGGTGTTAATTCATCAAAAAATGTTTGAAAGCCGTTTGTTTTTTGTTGATAAATTAATCGATATGGGCGCAAAAGTTATTTTATGCGATCCGCACAGAGCAACCGTTATTGGACATAATTTTCAATCAACCTTAAAAGCAACCAAAATGACATCGCCAGATATTCGTGCAGGAATTTCCTTATTAATTGCCGCCTTATCTGCCAAAGGAACAAGTATCATCAATAATATTGAACAAATTGATAGAGGATACGAAAATATCGAAGCCCGATTAAAATCAATCGGTGCTAAAATTGAAAGAATAGAAGATTAATAAAAAATAAACTAATAAAAATAAAAAAATCGTGTCAAGATGGCACGATTTTTTTATTGGCAATATTATTGATTAAAGTATGCTGAAGAAATTAAAGAAACTATTTACAATGAGTAAAGATCAATATACAAAGGAAGATGCATTAAAAGATGCTATCGATAAAGGGGAGTTAGATACAAACCAAGAAGAAACGCAGGAAAATAAAGAGGTTGAAGCAACGCAAGAAGCTGAAAAAGAACCAACAACTCAAGAGTTATTAGACGCAGAAAAAAATAAATATCTACGTTTATTCGCTGAATTTGAAAATTATAAAAAACGTACTTCTAAAGAACGTATGGAACTTTTTAAAACAGCAGGACAAGAAGTAATGTCAGTTTTACTGCCAATTTTAGATGATTTTGAAAGAGCTTTATCACATATTGATAACGATAAAGAAGCAGAAGAATTACGCAAAGGAGTATTATTAATTTATCAAAAATTAGTAAAAACGTTACAGCAAAAAGGATTAACTGCCATAGAAGTAAAAGCAGGTGATGCTTTTGATGCCGATGTACACCAAGCAATTACTCAAATCCCAGCACCTTCTGACGATTTAAAAGGAAAAGTAGTTGATTGTATCGAAAAAGGATACAAATTAGGAGATAAAATTATCCGCCATCCAAAAGTAGTAGTGGCAGAAGCATAAAATAATAAGTCATAGTAGCGTTTCAAGGCAATTGCTTTGTGTAGGAGAAGCTGTAAAATTGCTTCAAATTATTGAATATGACAGAATAGACTAGAAATGGCAAAACAAGATTATTACGAAATATTAGGTATTTCTAAATCAGCAACACAAGCTGAAATAAAAAAAGGATACCGCAAAATGGCAATAAAATATCATCCAGATAAAAATCCTGATGATAAAAGTGCGGAAGAAAAATTTAAAGCATGTGCCGAAGCATATGAAATCCTTAGTGATGAAAATAAAAAAGCACGTTACGATCAATATGGTCATGCAGCTTTTGATGGTCCACAAGGTGGTGGCGGCGGTTTCGGCGGTGGCGGTATGAATATGGATGACATATTCAATCAGTTTGGAGATATTTTTGGAAATGGAGGCGGTGGCTTTGGTGGTTTTGGTGGCGGTGGTCATCAACGACAAGCTAGAGTGAAAGGTTCAAATATGCGTATTCGTGTAAAACTAACCTTAGAAGAAATCGCAACAGGAGTAGAAAAGAAAGTAAAAGTTCGTAGAAAAGTTCAGGCAGAAGGCGTTACTTATAAAACATGTTCAACATGTAACGGTAGCGGACAACAAATGCGTGTTACAAACACCATTTTAGGGCGAATGCAACAAGCTGTTACTTGTAATACGTGTCAAGGAGCAGGTGAAATTATCAATAATAAACCTAACGGCGCAGATGCACAAGGTTTAATTGTTAAAGAAGAAACCGTTTCAATAAATATTCCCGAAGGAGTTAGCGAAGGAGTCCAATTAAAAGTTGGTGGAAAAGGAAATGAAGCACCAGGGAAAAATTCTATTCCAGGTGATTTATTAGTCGTTATTGAAGAATTACCACACGAAAACTTAAAAAGAGAAGGAAGTAATATTCATTACGATTTATATATTAATTTCTCCGAAGCTGTTTTAGGGGTTTCTAAAGAAGTAGAAACAGTAACTGGAAAAGTTAAAATAAAAATTGAAGCAGGAACGCAATCTGGTAAAATTTTAAGATTAAAAGGTAAAGGATTACCAAGCATAGAACGTTATGGAATTGGAGATTTTCTAATTCATATTAATGTTTGGACTCCGCAAGAGTTAACCAAAGAACAACGTAAGTTTTTTGAACAAATGCAAGAAGATGATAACTTCAGCCCAAACCCTCAAAAATCAGATAAATCATTTTTTGAAAAAGTGAAAGACATGTTTTCTTAATTTTCTTAAAATAAATATCAAAAAATTTTTAGGATAAAAATAAACAAGAAAAAATGGGGAAATCCCTTATAAAGCCTACTCAAAAATGAGTAGGCTTTTTTTATAAAATCTTCTTTAAAGTTACTCTTTAGTTAATTTAATGTTAAATAGTTACTTTTTTTTGTTTGTATCTTAAAAAAAGAAGTATATTTGCAGAGTCTAAGAGACGTTTTAGACACTTTTTCTTTTTCATAGCAATTTTCCCACTCAATTTATTGAGTGGGTTTTTTTATGAAAGAAGTGAGAATCTTTAACGTAAAAGAATATCAAAATAAAAAAATAAAGCAGACCAATCTTATCGACTTATATTTAGTATAAGTAGGAAAGTCTGGACACCAAAGAGTAGTATAGCGGATAGCAACCGTCCGACGTAAGTCGAGGACAAGTGCAGCAGAAAGTATGTACAGGTAAGGCTGTAGTGAAACCAGGTAAACTCTATACGGTGCAATGTCATGTACATTAGAGCTCGAGCGCTACTCGCGCGATTCTAAGGGGTAGGCAGATTGATTTTACAAGTAATTGTAAAACTAGATAAATGATAAGAGCCTTATTTATAAGGAACAGAATCCAGCTTAACGGTCTGCTTTTTTTACTTTTCAATAAAAAACCCTTAAAATAATTTTTATTTTAAGGGTTTCTTTTTTATTTGAAGTGTCAAATTTATCAACTTGATAAAAAACAAGCATTTATTTACGATTTTATTATCTATCTATCTTTTTTTCTGATTTTAATTATTTTATAATGACTAATTAACCAAGTTCTTTGTTTATCTTTTAAAAGTGAGTTAAAAACAGTACTTTTGTATAACAAAAATTAACTTAAAATAATATTATATGGCTTTTGATATTAACATGATCAAAGAGGTATATGCAAAGTTCGAAGCGCGTGTTACTGCCGCAAAAGAACTTACAGGAAAACCTCTGACACTTGCTGAGAAAATTTTATATACCCATTTATGGGACGGTAAAGCAACAACCGCTTTTAGAAGAGGTGTTGATTACGTAAACTTTGCGCCAGATAGAATCGCATGTCAAGATGCAACCGCACAAATGGCATTATTACAATTTATGCAAGCAGGTAAAAAGCAAGTCGCTGTACCTACAACAGTACATTGTGATCATTTAATACAAGCCAAAGAAGGAGCATCAACAGATTTAAAACATGCAAACCAAGTAAGTAGCGAAGTTTTTAATTTCTTAGAATCAGTATCTAATAAATACGGAATCGGTTTTTGGAAACCTGGAGCAGGAATTATTCATCAAGTAGTTTTAGAAAATTATGCATTCCCTGGAGGAATGATGATTGGTACGGATTCTCATACCGTAAATGCAGGTGGACTAGGAATGGTCGCTATCGGTGTTGGTGGAGCAGATGCCGTAGATGTTATGGCAGGAATGCCTTGGGAATTAAAATTTCCAAAATTAATCGGTGTAAAATTAACAGGAAAATTATCTGGTTGGACAGCACCTAAAGATGTTATCTTAAAAGTAGCAGGTATTGTTTCTGCAAAAGGAGGGACAGGAGCAATTGTAGAATATTTTGGAGATGGAGCTATTGGAATGTCATGTACAGGAAAAGGAACTATCTGTAATATGGGAGCTGAAATAGGAGCTACAACATCAACTTTTGGATACGATGAATCAATGGAGCGTTATTTACGTGCCACTGATAGAAGCGATGTTGCAGATGCTGCCAATGCGGTAAAAGAACACTTAACAGGAGATGCAGAAGTATATGCAAATCCTGAACAATATTTTGACCAAGTAATTGAAATCAACTTATCAGAATTAACACCTTTATTAAACGGACCATTTACACCAGACTTATCGACAAAAGCAGGTGCTGATATGACAGCTATTGCTAATAAAAATGATTGGCCTTTAAAAGTTGAATGGGGATTAATCGGTTCTTGTACCAACTCTTCGTATGAAGATTTATCAAGAGCATCATCAATAGCAAAACAAGCTTTAGATAAAGGATTGAAAATGAAAGCAGAATTAGGTATTAATCCAGGTTCTGAAAAAGTACGCTATACAGCAGATAGAGATGGTATCTTAACTATTTTTGAAAAATTAGACGCTAAAATATTTACCAATGCTTGTGGTCCATGTATCGGACAGTGGGCAAGATATAGCGATCCTAAAAATGCTCCGAAAAATAGTATCGTACACTCATTTAACAGAAACTTTGCAAAACGTGCCGATGGTAATCCAAATACACATGCTTTTGTAGCTTCACCAGAATTAACAGCTGCTATCGCAATTGCAGGTCGTTTAGACTTTAATCCAATGACTGATTCATTAATCAACGAAAATGGAGAAGAAGTTATGTTTGATGAACCAACAGGATGGGAATTACCTCCAAAAGGTTTTGAAGTAAAAGATGATGGATATTTAGCACCTCAAGAAGATGGAAGTACTGTGGAAATCAAAGTAAATCCAGCATCAGAGCGTTTAGAATTATTAACCCCTTTTACACCAATAGGAAATGATATTACGGGTGCCAAATTATTAATAAAAGCATTCGGAAAATGTACAACAGACCATATTTCTATGGCAGGACCTTGGTTGCGTTATAGAGGACATTTAGATAATATTTCAAATAACTGTTTAATTGGTGCGGTAAATGCTTTTGGTAAGAAAACTAATTTTATCAAAAATCAATTAACTGGTGAGTTTGGTGGTGTACCAGATGTAGCTCGTAAGTATAAAGCAGCAGGTATATATACCGTTGTTGTTGGGGATCATAATTACGGAGAAGGTTCGTCAAGAGAACATGCAGCAATGGAACCACGTCATTTAGGTGTTGCCGCTGTTATTGTAAAATCATTTGCACGTATTCACGAAACCAACTTAAAGAAACAAGGAATGTTGGGCTTAACTTTCGCAAACGAAGCCGATTATGACTTAATTCAAGAAGATGATACCTTTAACTTTTTAGATTTAAATGAATTTGCTCCAGCAAAACAATTAACTATAGAAATTGTTCATGCTGATGGTTCTAAAGATGTGATTAAAGTTAATCATACTTATAATCAAGGACAAATTGAATGGTATAATGAAGGTTCAGCATTAAACTTAATCAAAAAAGATAATGCGAAAGACAACGCATAACAAAAGTTATATTTTATAAATTAAAAACTCCAGATGAAAATCTGGAGTTTTTTTATGCCTTTCTATATTTTTTTAGATGAAATTTAAATAGACTCTCATAAATCAAAAAAACAGCCTAATTAATGAAAATTAGGCTGTTTTTTTATGCTATATAGATACTCTATAATTAATCTTTTCTACGTCTTCTTCCAAAACCTGAAGAAGCATTTCCGTCACCACTACTTCTTCTTGGAGAAGAAGAACCGCTATCGCTACGTCTTCTTGAATCACCACCGTTGCTTCTAGGAGCTCTGTCTCTAGGTGCTCTGTCGCTTCCGCCACTACGAGGTTTTCTTCCGCCGAATCCACCACCACGAGGTTTTCTTCCGCCACCACCGCCACCGCGATTAGATTTGGTAATTTCAATGTTTACAGATCTTCCGTTAAAATCAGCACCATTAGAACTAAAAGCTTCTAATGTTTGCTCTTCAAAGTTTTTATCTATTTCAAAGAAAGAAAAAGTATCTAAAATATCAATCGCTCCGATTTCAATTTTATCAGCAATTTTCTGATCGTTAATTAATCCGATTAAAGTTGCAGGATTTAACTTGTCTTTTCTTCCTAAGTTGATAAAGAAACGCGTCATGTTCTCATCATTAGCTCTAGCTCTTGAACTATCTTTATTAGAGATATCGTTTAAGTCATCAGATTTGTTATAGTAGGTTAAGAATTTGTTGAATTCTAAAGAAACAAACTTTTGAACTAATTCTTCTCTAGATAAATCTTCTAATTTTTCGTAGATACTAGGTAAAAATTCTTCAATTTGTTCGTTGTTAACCTCTGTAGCTTTTACCTTTTCAATTAAGTGCATTAATTGATTCTGGCAAATTTCTTTTCCAGTAGGTACTTTTTTAGCTTCAAATTTCTTTTTGATAATACGCTCAATAGAACGTAATCTACCTTTTTCTTTATTATTTACTAATACAATAGAGATACCTTTGTTACCAGCTCTACCAGTTCTACCACTACGGTGATTGTAGTTTTCAATTTGGTCTGGTAATTTGTGGTTAATTACGTGTGTTAATTCAGTAACATCCAATCCACGAGCAGCAACATCCGTTGCAACTAAAATTTGAATTGTTTTCTTACGGAATTTACCCATAACACTATCACGTTGTTGCTGAGATAAATCACCATGTAAAGCATCAGCACTATAACCATCTTTAATAAGGTTGTTAGCTACTTCTTGAGTTTCACGTCGTGTTCTACAGAAAATAATTGCGTAAATATCAGTATTTACATCTGCAATTCTTTTTAAAGCTTGATAACGAGTTCTTTCGTTTACTACATAGTATTCGTGAGTAACGTTATCAGAACCTTGATTTTTTTCTCCTGAAGTAATTTCAACAGGATTAGTCATATAGTTTCTAGCAATCGATTCTACTTCTCTAGGGAAAGTTGCTGAGAACAATAAAGTTTGTTTCGTTTCAGGAGTCGCTTCTAATACTTTATCAAGTTCATCTTTGAACCCCATATTAAGCATTTCATCAGCTTCATCTAAAACTAACCATTGTACGTTTCCTAAACGTAAAGCTCTACGATTTATTAAATCGACAGTTCTTCCTGGAGTTCCAACAACAATTTGAGCGCCTCTTTTTAAGCCTCTCATTTGTTCTTCAATATTAGAACCACCATATACGGTTACCACTTTTAACTCTGGTATGTATTTAGCGAAATCTTTAATGTTATTTCCTATTTGAACAGCAAGTTCACGAGTAGGAGATAAAATAATAGCTTGTGTATTTTTATCAGAAAAATCTATTTGTTCAATAATAGGTAAACTAAAAGCGGCTGTTTTACCAGTTCCTGTTTGAGCAAAAGCTTTTAAATCAGCCTTAGATGAAATAATCTGAGGAATTGCTTTTTCTTGAATTACGGTTGGTTTTTCGTACCCTAAATCTGTTAATGCTTTGTTGATAGGCTCTTTTAAGCCTAAATCTAAAAATGTTGACATATATACGTCTGTGTTCTTTTAGATTCACAGACGCCAGTATCTGTAAATCGGATTCTTAATTTGGACAATAGATTATATGGCTAATAATCTGGTAGTTAATAATCTAAACTTTATTTTGATTGAAAAATAAAATCCTGCAAATTTACATTAAATTAACCACATTAAAAAGCTTTATTTACTTTTTCTGTAAATTGCTTATCTGATTATTCACCTTGTTTGACGATAAACTAGTGTATCCATTTTTTATAACTCCCTTTTTATCAACCAGTACGATCCTTGGAAAGTTACTCGATGAAAAATTATAAACAGGGCTTTTTTTAGGTAAAGTATATTGATGTTTAACATCAATATCTTTGGTATAATTATTTTTTTTATCACATAAATTAATTACAATAAATGTGGCTTTTGGGTTATTTTTGATAAGATAATTCGTTCGAGAAGAAAGCCAACCAGCATCATTCGATTCATATTTGTAATCTTTAAATAGAATAACCGCATTTTTATCTTTTATAATTTTCAAAATAGATTGCTGTTCTTCAGAGGCATTTATTACCGTAAAATCAGGCAATTTATCGCCTGTTTTTAACAATTTAAGATCGTTAATTAAACGTTGTATATTTTTTTTGTGTTCAATATTTGAATTCAATTTAAAGAACGTAAAAAATACTTGTTCTTTATTTTGCTGATTTGGTTCGTTAAAAAAATGACGAATTACTGTATGATATAATAATTTGTTTTTTATCTCTTCAGAACCAACATTGGCATCAATATTATTTAATAAATCAACAATAAAATTGGCTGTTTTTCCTTTTTCAAGATAGACATCATTATAAAATTTATCGACTACAAAACCGTAATAAGGACTGAAAAAAATTAACGAATCCTTTTTAGTGTTGGTATTTTTGCGATATTCAAAATAAGAATCGACTAATTTTTGCGGGTTTTTTTTATTGAAATTACGAATCGCATATTCCTCTAAATTCGTGTAAATAGGGTAGAGTAACGCAATTTTTAAAATCTCTGAAAAATCATTAGAAAACGTTTTTGAATTCTTTTTATAGTCTTCAATGCGTTGTTCTTTCTTTTTGATAACCGTTTTTATTTCTGATAAAAATTCCTGTTGATTCAAGTTATAAAGCGATAAAAAATCTTTATTATCTTGTTCGGTTTGCAGAAAAGCTTCAATTAATAAATTATTTCGTTCAGCATCAATACCGCTAAAAACTAAAGATTCATCGAAATCCCACGTATTTAAACGCAGGAGTAAACTATCTTTTGGCTCTAGATATACATCTTGATATTCTGGTCCGTGTTGAAATTTATACAATCCTTTTTTAAAGGATTTATAACTTGCTAAAAAGCTATTATCTTTTTTTAAATAGATGGTATCCTTAAAGTTATAATTGTCTGACAAGATAATATAACTAACTTTTGGATTGATAATTTTACCGCCAAAATAAGTACGCTTTATTGTTTCTGATTCATTACAACCGATGAATAAAATCAATAAAAGGGAGGCTAAATATTTGGTCATATTTTTATGATTATCTTTATAAAGATATAAAGTACAAAAATAAACATCTCTATATAATATAGTTGTTAATTCGTTGTTAAAAGAATTGATTAAAAGAATCAAAATAGGCTATAAATAGCCTAAAACATTAAAAAAAGCTTCAAAAACAGGCAAATATAAGCGGATAAATAGTTCCTTACAAATTCTTTTTAAGCAAGGATATTTTATTACTTTTGTAGCCGAATTTAAAAAGCAATAAATGTTATCAGTTTCTAATTTATCAGTTCAGTTTGGTAAGCGTGTTTTGTTTGACGAAGTAAACACGAAGTTTACGCAAGGAAATTGCTACGGTATTATCGGAGCAAATGGAGCGGGAAAATCTACTTTTTTAAAGATTATATCAGGAGTACAAGAGCCAACTTCTGGTCAGGTTCATTTAGAATCTGGAAAAAGAATGTCAGTTTTAACGCAGGATCATTATGCTTTTGATGAGTATACCACGTTAGAAGCTGTTTTAATGGGGAATAAAGAATTGCATAAAATTAAAACGGAAATCGACGCATTATATGCCGATTATACCGATGAAAATGCAGAAAAAATAGGGGAATTACAAGTTCGTTTTGAAGAAATGGACGGTTGGAATGCCGATGCTGCGGCGGCAACATTATTATCAAACTTAGGAATTAAAGAAGAAGACCATTATACGTTATTAGCAGATTTAGATTCTAAGAAAAAAGTACGTATTTTATTAGCACAAGCCTTATTTGGAAATCCTGATGTGTTAATTATGGATGAGCCTACCAACGATTTAGATTTTGAAACTATCGCTTGGTTAGAGAATTTCTTGGCTAATTTTGATAATACGGTAATCGTTGTATCGCATGACCGTCACTTTTTAGATGCCGTTTGTACACATATTTCTGATATCGATTTTGCTAAAATTAATCATTTCTCAGGAAATTATACTTTTTGGTATGAATCAAGTCAATTAGCAGCAAAACAAAGAGCGCAACAGAATAAAAAAGCCGAAGATAAAAAGAAAGAATTAGAAGAATTTATTCGTCGTTTTTCTGCCAACATGGCAAAATCAAAACAAGCAACTTCTCGTAAGAAAATGATAGAGAAGTTAAATGTTGATGAAATTAAACCTTCTAGTCGTCGTTATCCAGCTATTATTTTTGATAGAGATAGAGAAGCAGGAGATCAGATTTTAAATATCGAAGGATTATCAAAAAGTTTTGAAGGGAAACCATTATTCGCCAATGTTGATATCAACTTAAATAAAGGCGATAAAGTAGCGATTATTTCAAAAAGTTCGAAAGCAGTTTCTACTTTTTATCAAATTATATCAGGAAATGAACAAGCAGATGCAGGAGAATATAATTGGGGAGTAACAACGACTCAATCGTATTTACCATCGGATAATTCTTCATTTTTTCAAAACGGAGAATTAGATTTAGTTGATTGGTTACGTCAATATGCACAAACCGAAGAAGAAAGAGAAGAGGTGTTTTTAAGAGGGTTTTTAGGGAAAATGATTTTCTCTGGAGAAGAAGCTTTAAAGAAAAGTAATGTATTATCAGGAGGGGAAAAAGTACGTTGTATGCTATCTCGAATGATGATGACAAGAGCCAATATTTTAATGTTAGATGAACCTACAAATCACTTAGATTTAGAATCTATTCAGGCATTAAACAACTCGTTAATTAACTTTAAAGGAACAATTTTGTTTTCTACACATGACCACGAGTTTGCACAAACCGTAGCTAATAGAGTTATCGAAATTACGCCAAAAGGAGTCATTGATAAGTATTCAACGTTTGATGATTATCTTGCTGATCCTAAGGTTAAAGAATTAAGAAAAAAGATGTATTCATAATATTTGAATTATATGTATAAACAAAAAAGAAGCTCCATATTAGGGCTTCTTTTTTGTTTATCATTCTCAAAACATTTTAGATACGATACGAGCGTGACGCTCGCACTAGCAAATTTTGGCAAATTCTACAAATCAGGCTAGCGCAAGCATCTTGCTTGTGCCGTTAAATCAAAACATATCATTCTCAAAACATTTTAGATACGATACGAGCGTGACGCTCGCACTAGCAAGTTTTAGCAAATTCTACAAATCAGGCTAGCGCAAGCATCTTGCTTGTGCCGTTAAATCAAAACATATCATTCTCAAAACATTTTAGATACGATACGAGCGTGACGCTCGCACTAGCAAGTTTTAGCAAATTCTACAAATCAGGCTAGCGCAAGCATCTTGCTTGTGCCGTTAAATCAAAACATATCATTCTTAAAATATTTTAGATACGGTACGAGCGTGACGCTCGCATTAGCAAATTTTGGCAAATTTTACAAATCAGGCTAGCGCAAGCATCTTACTTGTGCCGTTAAATCAAAACATATCAATCTTAAAATATTTCAGATACGGTACGAGCGTGACGCTCGCATTAGCAAATTTTGGCATGACAAATATTTAAAAAATCATCAAAAAAATTAAAGACTAAAAAAACTAAAAACATTTCCGCCATAACGCTTATCGTAACGATGGTTTGGATGCTGAGTTAAATCAGTATGTTTATCATGTTCAATAATTAACGTACCATCTTCATTTAAAAGCTGGCGTTCAAAAACTAAATCAGCAATTTTTAAAAACTTTTCTTGGTCGAAATCATACGGAGGATCAGCAAAAATAACATCTGATTTTAAGCCTGTTTTTTCTAAAAATTTATACACATCACTCTTGTAAGTATTGATGTCAAAATCTAATTCTTTTGCTGTTTCATTAATATATTTGATACAACCAAAATGTGCATCAACCGAATGAATAGTTGTTGTTCCTCGTGAAGCAAACTCATAACTGATGTTTCCTGTTCCTGCAAATAAATCTAATACAGCAATGCTATCAAAATAATAATCATTATTTAAAATGTTAAATAATGATTCTTTTGCCATGTCAGTTGTTGGACGTACGGGTAGTTTTTTAGGTGCAGAAAGGCGTCTGCTTTTATATTTTCCTGAAATAATTCTCATTAGCGTACTAGGATAAAATTAAAGATAAATTTAGAATAATTTACAAGATTACGGTATTTTAAGCAGAAATAAGTTATAAATAAAATAAACCATAAAAAAAATCCATCTAAATAAATAGATGGATTTTGTATAAATTATGTGTTTTTTAAATAGTTAAGAACTAAATATTTATTCAGAAACTTGTCCTTTGTCGTAAGACGGAGGCCAGTTACCACCAGTTGTAACATCTTCTAAAGAACCAACAGAAACAAATTTACCTTTAATTTGGTCTGTTTCTACAGCTTCTAATTCTTGTTTTACTAAAGAAGTAAGCATTCCTTTTAAAATAGCTGATTTTTCTACTTTCGCTTCAAAAACAGGAACAAATAATCCTGCAACTTTTTCAACTTTTCCTGTTGCTAATTCAAATTCTTTGTCAGTTCCAGGAACTTTAAACATTGTTTTGTAATCTTTTCCAGTAAAATATTTTGATACTGGTTCTGTACCAATCGTATCAATTTGCTTTTTAGATACCGTAACGAAAATTCCGCCACCTCTATCTACTTTTTCTTCAACGTTTGTCGTTTGAGTTAATACCAACTTCCCATTTTCAATAAAGTTGATTAAAGAATCTTTATTATTAGTGTAAGTTCTCTTAACTTCTTTATATTTTACTTCAGCATCACGAATTAACCTTAAATTGGTAATAACTTTGGCGTATCGAACTTCTTTTTCTTTAGCGAAATGGATAGGCTCCATAATCCCTGAATAAATTTTATACGTTAAAAATACAGTAGCTCCTAACAATAATATAGACACTAACCATCTGATTTTCAATGGCACGAACTTAACGATAAGCAACGCTAAAAGAATTGCAACTATAGTAGCTGCTAAAATCATTAATAATAAATTCATTTTTTTTGTTTTAAATATAGTTTCAAATATATGATATAGGCAAATTTACATTTTTTTTTGAATCATGAAAATATTTATCGATTAAATAGATTTATCTTTGCGATTATTTAAGATATGATAACATTAGCGTCTAAATTTTACGAAGAAGTTATAAAAGACTTTCCATATCAACCCACTTTAAAGCAAGATTTACTATTAGATAAATTAATACATTTTATTTTTGATACCAATGATAATTCTTTATTTTTATTAAAAGGATACGCAGGTACAGGAAAAACAACGATTATTAGCTCGGTGGTTCATAATTTATGGAAAGCGGGTAAAAAAGCTGTTTTACTAGCGCCTACAGGACGTGCTGCTAAGGTTATCGCTGGATATTCTAAAAAACAAGCGTTTACTATTCATAAAAAAATTTACTTCCCTAAAAAGCAAGGAAATGGCGGTATGAGTTTCGTAATGCAACCGAATAAGCACGTAAATACAACATTTATTGTTGATGAAGCTTCTATGATTTCTGATGCGCAACAAAATTCGAAACTCTTTGAAAACGGTTCTTTATTAGATGATTTAATTTCATATGTCTACTCAGGAAAAAACTGTAAAATTGTTTTTATTGGAGATACTGCACAATTACCGCCCGTAAAATTAACGATAAGTCCTGCTTTGGATGCCGATAAACTTTCGTATGAATTTAATAAAGAGGTTATTGAAATTGAATTAGATGAGGTTGTACGTCAGCAACAAAATTCTGGAATTTTAGCCAATGCGACCACTTTGCGTATGTTGGTACAACACGAAGCTATTGATTTTAAGTTTGATATTGAGTATCCTGATATTATCCGTTTGGAAGATAGTTACGATATTCAAGATGCGATAACCATGGCGTATGATGGCGATATTGGTGTAGAAGAAACCGCTTTTATTGTGCGTTCTAATAAAAGAGCAAATCAATATAATGAACAAATCCGAAGCAAAATTCGTGGACAAGAAAATGAAATTTCTACAGGCGATTACGTAATGGTTGTTAAAAATAATTACTTCTGGCTTAAAGAAAATTCATCGGCAGGTTTTATCGCCAATGGCGATATTTGCGAGGTAATGCGTATCAATTCGATAAAAGAATTATATGGTTTTAAATTTGCCGAAGTGGAAGTTCGTATGATTGATTATCCTGATATTCCCGCTTTTGAAACTGTTTTATTATTAGACACACTTTCAAGTGAAAGTCCTTCATTAACGTATGAAGAATCTAATAAATTATACGAAGCAATTAAAGAAGATTTTGCACATGAATCTAAATATAAGCAATTTATGAACATTAAGAAAAGTAAATTTTTTAATGCACTTCAAGTAAAGTTTTCTTATGCAATGACTTGTCATAAATCGCAAGGAGGGCAGTGGAATACTGTTTTTATAGAGCAACCTTATTTACCAGAGGGTTCAAGTGTTGCTTATTTACGTTGGTTATATACCGCAATCACTAGAGCGCAAAATAAATTATATTTAATAGGATTCAAAGATGATTGTTTTCTAGATTAATCTAGTCATTAATTTGATGATTTTTCCTTCTGAATACCTTTATAATGATCATTTAATAACAATTTGATAATATTGAAACTATTTTAATAGCTGTTTATGTGACTTTTATGAAAAAGTAGTGTCATAATAGTAGAGGTCTTTATTAAAAAGTCTTCACTATGAAAACTATTGTTATGAAAAATTTTATATTATTTATTTTACTTCTTACTTTCCAATTGAATTTTGCACAAACAACTGCTGTTTGTATTTCTGATGAAGAATCTTTATATGAAGATTTAAATGAAATTTCAGTGAAAAAATGCGAAATTGAAGAAGCTAAATCAAGTAAAAAAGTATCTCAAAAAGCACCTTTTAAAGCAATAAAAGCAACACATAATAAACATTATCAGAAAAGAAGAACTCGAAAAAATAATTTTATTGAAATTAATTCTTTCTCGAAATCGATACATTTAAGCGATGTAAAAAATAAAGTAACGAGTGTTAAAAGTAACATAACAGATATTGCTTTATCGTTAAAAACGATTGAAAATAATAAAATAATAGTTTCTTTTGCCCAAGTAGATGAAGTTCCTTCATTTCCTTTAAAACAAGAAAATGCCGATGCTTTTGATGATTTTAACGAAAAAATGACAGATCATATTGATGCGAATTTAATATATCCATCAGATGCAACAATTCATAAATTAAAAGGAATCGTAGCTGTAAATTTTATTATTGATATCAATGGTGATATTAAATCGATAAAAGCAAGTTGTGAAAATAGTGCGCTTTTAGAAGAAGAATCAATTCGAATAATAACGTTACTTCCTAAATTTATCCCAGGAAAACATAACGGAAATAAGGTGAATGTTTTTTATAGTTTTCAAATGGATTTTCACTAATCAATTTTTTGATACAAAATAAAACCTCTTTTTTAAACAAAAAAACAAGAGGTTTAAAAACCTCTTGTTTGAATTAATCTTGAATTAATATTTAAAAATAACTTATTTAAAATAAGAGAAATCTTCTCCGTCTTCTATTTTTAATAAACTTTCATAAATCATTTTAATGACATTTTCAACATCATCACGATGTACCATTTCAACCGTTGTATGCATGTAACGCAATGGTAATGAAATTAATGCAGAGGCAACGCCACCATTACTATAAGCAAAAGCATCGGTATCGGTTCCTGTAGCTCTTGATAATGCTGAACGTTGAAAAGGAATATTATTTTCTTGAGCCGTTTCGATAATTAAATCACGTAATTTTTGCTGTACAGCAGGAGCGTAGGCAATTACAGGACCTTTTCCAATTTCTAAATGTCCAGCTTTCTTTTGGTCAATCATTGGCGTAGTTGTATCATGAGTTACATCAGTTACAATCGCTACGTTTGGTTTTATTGTTTGTGTAATCATTTCAGCACCACGCAAACCGATTTCCTCTTGTACAGAATTAGTTATATATAATCCGAAAGGCAATTCTTTCTTGTTCTCTTTTAATAAACGAGCAACTTCTGCAATCATAAAACCACCCATTCTATTATCCAAAGCACGACATACAAATTTATCGCCATTTAAAATATGAAACTCATCAGGATACGTAATTACGCAACCAACATAAATTCCTAATCCTTCAACTTCGGCTTTAGTAGCACAGCCTGTGTCGATAAAAATATTATCAGGTTTTGGAGCTTCTTCATTTGCTTTATCTCTTGTGTGAATTGCTGGCCAACCGAAAACACCTTTTACAATGCCATTATCGGTATGAATATTTACAATTTTACTTGGAGCGATTTGGTGATCAGAACCTCCGTTGCGAATTACATAAATCAATCCCTCATCAGAAATATAATTTACATACCATGAAATTTCATCGGCATGTCCTTCAATAACTACTTTGTATTTTGCATCAGGATTAATAACTCCAACGGCAGATCCATAGGTATCTGTAATAAATTCATCAACATAAGGCGTTAGGTAATCCATCCAGATTTTTTGACCTTCCCATTCATATCCTGTAGGAGCAGCGTTATTTAAATATTTTGCTAAGAAATCTATTGACTTCTCGTTTAAAATTGATTTGTTTTTAGCCATAATTTCTGAATTTTCTGATTTATTTTTATAGTTGTTATTTAATTTTTTATTCTTTTTCTACGTCTTTTTTCTTTTTTTGATTTTCTTTATTATGATCATCAACTCCCCAAAAGCTACGTTTTTCAATAAACTCTTCTTGTTCTTTGAGTTGTTTTGGTGTCAATACTTTTAAAAATGAAGGATGTTGTTCAATGGCATATTCAATTTTTTCGATAATACTTGCAACTTCTTCATTTTCATAATCAATTTCTAACGGTTCTTTAATAACCATTGATTGTAAAACATTTCGCTTTTTGATAACCAGTCCTTTTTTATCAAAAGAACGTCTAAAGCCATCAATAACAATAGGTACTACAACGGGTTTATAAGTTTTGATAATATGAGCTGTTCCACGACGAACAGGTTTAAAAGGCGTAGTTGTTCCTTGTGGAAAAGTAATTACCCAACCATCGTCTAAGGCTTTGCGAATGTTCGAAATATCCGACATTTTTACTTGCCTTTTTACATCTTTTCCTTTGCTTCTCCACGTTCTTTCTACGGATATAGAGCCTGCATAGGCAAATATTTTAGGCAATAATCCTGCACGCATCGTTTCTCCAGCGGCAATATAATAGATGTTCAATTTTGGATTCCATAAATATCCGATATTTTTAAGCGTATCATCACGTCCTTTTAAAGCCGCGTTAAAAACGTGAAACATCGCCGCAACATCAGCAAAATACGTTTGATGATTCGAGATAAATAATACATTTTTATCAGGAAGATTTCTTAAAATATCCGAACCTTCAATTTGTAGTTCATTAAATTTCCGATAGCGACCGTGGGAAACAATACCAAGAAGTTGAATAAGTAATCTTTTTAAAAATAAGAGATGTCCGAAAGGATTCCTTTTGAATAAAGGCATTTGTAGTTGTTTTTTAAAATAATAGCTAAATTACAAAAGAAATAGAAGATATAGAAAATATTACTGTTTTAATAAATCTTTAATTTCAGATAATATCATTGCCGTTGCTCCCCAAACAATGTAATTGTTTAATTTAAAGCAAGGTACTTCCTCTTTTTTCATATATGAAGTTTCCATTTCTTTTGATGTTATATTGGCATCATTTAATAAATCACTGATTAAGATTTCAAGAATATGTGCTACTTCATAATTTTTTTTGAATACAGGTTTTTGCATTGTAACGCCTATAAATGGTGTTACTAAAAAATTACTAGGCGGTATATACGCATCAGAAATAGGACGGATAATTCTAATGTCATCAGAAAAAACACCAACTTCCTCAAAGGTTTCCCTTAAAGCGGTTTCTTCAAGATTCGAATCTTTTTTCGCTGTTTTTCCTCCAGGAAAACTTATTTGAGCTGAATGTGCACCTTTATAAGTAGCTCTCAAAGTTAATACAAAATGAGTTTGATTATTTTCATCAGGATAAAACAATGCCAAAACAGCCGCTTTTTTAGGATTCCTAAGAGCAATTAATTCTTCAGAAAATTGAGTTCTTATTTTAGGAGCAAGCTTTAATTGAGAAGATAAACCACCTAAAATCGTATCTTCTAAAGCAATTATTGCAGTATTGAAATCATCAAAATTCATATAAATAGTTGGGTTTTAAAAAAGAGATGCACTTGTTTTATATCTTATAACTGAACATCAAAATAAAGATAAAAAAATAAGTAACGATATAAAATGGCTCAAAATTTGATTTATCAAAATAAATTAAAATAATATTTTAAATGGAAGAAAAAGAAGAAAAAAATAAATATATAAAATTATTGCTAAGTATCTTGTTTGATGGAATTGGTTTACTATCATTTGTAATTCCTGGTGTCGGAGAATTTATTGACGTAATCTGGGCTCCTTTATCCGCTTTTTTAATCAAAAGAATGTACAAAGGAACGAAAGGGAATGTTGCCGCAACACTATCTTTTATAGAAGAAGCTCTGCCTGGATTAGATATTATTCCAACCTTTACCTTAACATGGATCTATACTTACATAATAGCATCAAACAAAAAAATAGCAAAAATAACGCAATAAATCTAAATGAAAATCTGAATAAATAGTAACGCCTGTTATAAAAAGTTATTTTTTATCAATATATATAAATTAGCAAATAATTAAAAGTCAGTAAGTAAGCAGTAAGGGAAGTAGTATCTAAAAAGAACATCGTTTTTTACTTTATTTTCCTTAAATTTGTCAGCTCAAATTAGAGTGACTATGAAGATATCATACAATTGGTTAAAACAATTTTTACAGACAGACTGGGAAGCTGAAAAAACAGGAGAACTATTAACAGACTTAGGTTTAGAAGTAGAAGGAATTGAAACAGTAGAAAGCATCAAAGGAAGCTTAAAAGGCATCGTAGTTGGTGAAGTAAAAACATGTATAAAGCACCCAAATGCAGATACGTTAAAAATAACGACTGTCGATTTAGGTGACGGACAACCTGTACAAATAGTATGCGGCGCTCCAAATGTAGACGTAGGACAAAAAGTGCCTGTAGCTACTATCGGAACAACATTGTATGATGATAAAGGAACTCCTTTTAAAATTAAAAAAGGGAAAATTAGAGGCGAAGAAAGTTTCGGAATGATTTGTGCCGAAGATGAACTTGGTTTAGGAAAAGGACATGACGGAATAATGGTCTTAGATTTTGAAATCCCTACAGGAACTCCTTGTGCTGAGGTTTTTAAGATTGAAACAGATGCTGTTTTCGAAATTGGTTTAACACCAAATCGTGCTGATGCTATGAGTCACTTTGGTGTCGCTCGTGATTTGCGTGCAGGACTGATTCAACAAGGAACAAATTTAGAATTAATTTCACCATCAGTTTCTGATTTTCATGTCGATGAACGCACACAAAAAATTGATATCGAAGTTGAAGATAAAAATTTAGTGCCTCGTTATTGCGGAATTACTATCACCGATATTGAAATAAAAGATTCACCTGAGTGGATTCAAAATAGATTAAAAGCCATCGGTATTACACCTAAAAATAATATCGTAGATATTACAAATTATGTTTTACACGAATTAGGACAGCCTTTACACGCTTTTGATGCCAATAAAATAAGAGGAAATAAAGTAGTCGTAAAAACCTTAGAAGCAGGAACAAAATTTACAACCTTAGATGAGGTAGAAAGAGAATTAGCCGCAGATGATATTATGATTTGTGATGCTGATAATAATCCGCTTTGTATTGCAGGTGTTTTTGGCGGTTTAAAATCGGGAGTTACCGAACATACAACCACGATTTTCTTAGAAAGTGCCTATTTTAATCCTATTTCAGTTCGTAAAACAGCTAAAAGACACGCCCTAAATACCGATGCTTCTTTCCGTTTTGAAAGAGGAATTGATATCAACCTAACAGAATACGCCTTAAAACGTGCCGCTTTATTAATCGAAGAATATGCAGGCGGAAAAATGTCTTCCGATGTTTTAGACTTTTATCCGAAGAAAATAAAAGATTTTGAAGTATTCTTATCTTTTGAAAATACCTATAAATTAATAGGACAAGAAATTCCAAAAGAAACGATTAAAAATATTTTAGCTTCTTTAGAAATTAAAATGAATAGCGTAACCGAAGGAGGTTTAGGACTAATTATTCCTTCTTACAGAGTTGATGTGCAGCGTGAAGCCGATATTATTGAAGAGATTTTAAGAGTCTACGGATACAATAATATTGAATTTTCTCATAAATTAAATACGTCCATTTCTTTTGATAGCGATAAAGAAGTTAAAATTGAAAATATTGTTGCCAATCAATTAACAGCCTTAGGATTCAACGAAACGATGGCAAATTCTTTAACAAAAGCCGATTATGTTGCGTTGTCTGAAGATTTAAATGAAACGCACAATGTAGAAATGCTAAATCCATTAAGCAATGACTTGAAAGTAATGCGTCAATCATTGTTATTTAGTGGTTTAGAATCGGTATCTTATAATATCAATAGAAAAAATAATGCCCTGAAATTTTATGAATTTGGTAAAACATATCATAAATATGAAAGCGGTTATCAGGAAGATAAACATTTAACATTATTCGTTACAGGAAATAGAACAAAAGATAGTTGGAAAGTTGCAAATCAAACATCAGATTTCTTTTATCTAAAAGGGATTATCGCTAGTTTATGTAGCCGATTAGGACTTCAAAACTTAAAAACATCGCCTGTAAAATCAGCTATATTTTCTGAAGGATTAACCTTGAGTTTAGGAAGAACCAAATTCGTAGAATTTGGAGTCGTTAACCCAACTATTTTAAAAGAATTTTCAATCAAACAAGAAGTTTTATTTGCTGATTTTAATTGGCAAAATATATTAACTTTAGTCGGAAATAAGAAAATTAAAGTAACTGAATTACCAAAATTTCAATCAGTAAAAAGAGATTTAGCGTTATTGTTAGATGATACAGTAGAATTTAAAGAAATTTATAATCTTTCTTTTCAATCAGAAAAGAAATTATTAAAAGAAGTCGATTTATTTGATGTATATCAAGGTGATAAATTACCCGAAGGTAAAAAATCATACGCTGTAAGTTTTGTTTTACAAGACGAAAATAAAACACTAGCAGATAAACAAATTGATAAAATAATGCAAAAATTACAGCTAACATTCGAAAAGAATTTAAATGCTGTTTTAAGATAATTTTAAAGCTCCAATATTTATTGGAGCTTTTTTATGTATTTATTTTTAATAAAAATAGTAAAATAAAAAACGTATATATAATATGTACAAATCAATAATACGCCCAATTTTCTTTCTTTTTGATCCTGAAAAAATTCATTACTTTACTTTTTCATTAGTAAAAACAATGTCTAAAATTCCATTTGTTCCAGCTATTTTTAGAAATTTATATCAAGTAAATGATAAAAAATTAGAACGAAATGTATTCGGGTTGACCTTTAAAAACCCTGTTGGTTTAGCAGCTGGATTCGATAAAAATGCCGTACTATATAATGAGTTGGCAAATTTTGGGTTCGGTTTTGTGGAAATAGGAACCGTAACACCAAAAGGACAAACAGGAAATCCGAAGAAAAGATTATTTCGCCTAAAAGATGACCAAGGAATTATTAATCGAATGGGATTTAATAATGAAGGACTCGAAATTGCGATCGAACAATTGAAAAAAAATAAAGGTAAAATTATTATCGGAGGAAATATCGGGAAAAATACCGACACCGCTCCAGAGAATTATACCCAAGATTATGTAACCTGTTTTAAAGGATTACATCCGTATGTAGATTATTTTGTGTTAAATGTAAGTTGTCCAAATGTAGGAAGTCACGCAAAATTAGATGATGTCGGATATTTAAAAGAACTAATTACCGAAGTTCAAAAAATTAATGCCAAACAAGAAAAACAAAAACCAATTTTATTGAAAATTGCTCCCGATTTAAATAATCAACAATTAGATGAAATTATTGAACTCGTAGCACAAACAAAAATTGATGGCGTTATTGCTTCCAATACTTCTGTTGATAGAACAAACTTGAAAGCTACAGAAAATCAATTGAAAGAAATTGGAAACGGTGGTGTAAGTGGTCAGCCAGTAAAAGAAAAAAGTACCAAAGTCATTAAATATTTAGCCGATAAATCGAACAAAGCATTTCCAATTATCGGAGTCGGAGGAATACACAGCGAAAAAGATGCCCTAGAAAAAATAGCAGCAGGTGCAGATTTAATCCAAATTTATACAGGATTTATTTATGAAGGACCAAAATTAATTAAAAGAATTAATAACGCAATTTTAAATAAATAAAATTAGTATCACGGTTATTTAATTTTCATAATTAGAAAAAATCATACCTTTAAAAATAAAATCAAAGAAGTAATTTTTAGAAGTTACTTCTTTTTTTACGCATCGTTTTATGAGTCTGTTTAAATTTGTAAAAAAAAATATAGTCGCAAAAAATGACGGAAAGGGAAATGACAGCAAGGGGTTGAAACCCCTTGTTAAAAAAAATAAAATAAGTCAAAGGAATTTTATTTTAGTTTCTCATCCTTATTTTTCACACAGTTTTTAGCTTTGTGTTTTTTGTCAATGATTTTATTAATTCTAGTTTTGTCAATTCGAGTGATTTTAATGAATAAAAGGAATTAAAATTGTATCGAGAATTTGAATTCTTTTATATTGATGAATTTTAATTGACTTTACTATTAAATAAGTTCTCGATACCATTTTTTTGAAGGAAAAAAATCACTCGAACTGACAAGTAGGTTCTTACAAAATTAAATAAATAAAAATATAACTTTAAGGCATAAAACGAAACCAAGTAAAAAGACTTAGCCCTGATTGAAGCAATTGTTTGAGCTCTTTTTTGATTTTTCTTCAAAAAAAGCGAGTGCGGAAAGCGGGAAATAGCTCCCCAAAAAAAAATCCAAAATTAAATGTTTGAAACTCTAAGCTCTTTTATAATCGCTTCTGCAACTTTAGCAATTTCTCCTGGTCCTGACAATATTTTTGTGCTTTCACAAAGTATCGTACACGGAAAAAAATATGGCCTAGCAACCGTTTTTGGATTGATGACAGGATGTGTTGTGCATACAACATTAGTAGCCTTCGGAATGTCTGAAATTATACAACAAGAACCAACCTTGTTTTTTATAATCAAGTTATTTGGTGCAAGCTATCTGCTATACTTAGCCTATCAAGTTTATAAAAGTGATGCGAAAATCGCTTTTTCAACAGAAAAATCAACAGAAAATATTCCTGAAAAATCAACCCTGCAATTGTTTAAAAAAGGATTTTTTATGAATGTCTTAAATCCTAAAGTTACTATTTTTTTCTTAGCCTTTTTTCCGCAATTTCTGTTCTCTAAAACCATAGAAACAATTATTCAATTTTATATTTTAGGCGGTTTATTTATCCTAATCTCTACATTAGTGTTTTCAGGAATCGCTATTTTAGCTGGAGAAATATCAGCAAGTATCAAAAAAAACGCCCAAATAGGTGTGTACCTAAAATGGGCGCAAATTATTGTTTTTCTAGGAATCGCAATCTTGATTTTATTCTAATCATTATACATTCTCAGCAGAAATATTTGCCCAATTCTCTCCCGTTTTTATGCGGTGAAGTTGCATTTCTGAAACTCCAAACTGTTTTGCCAAAATCTTTAAACGAGTTCTTCTATTAGGATTGTTTAATTTTCGCTTTAGCAATTTTACCTTCGTTTCTGTAAGTTTGACATTCGTCGGTTTATGAACCTTATTTACATATTCAGGATTTGAAAATTGATGTATCTCCTTTTCACGTCTGGTAGTCCATTTTAAATTTTCAACACGGTTATCTTTCTTATCATAATTTAAATGAATCACATATAAATCATCCTCTTTTTTCTCTAGAAAACTTTCCGCAACTAATTTATGAACATATCGACTCGTTTGTTTACCGCTTTCTTTTTGTTTTAAAGGTAAATTTTGATATCCATTGATGAAATATTCCTTTACTAAAAATTCCTCTTCCTTTTTACAGTTGATTATTCTTCCGTAATTCGATATTTTAAATTTTTCTTTTTCAGAGATTTTATTGTCAAATACTAATTCTTTCCACTTTTCATTTCGGTAGTTTCGTATCATAATTTTTCAATATTTATCTGAACTTAAATAATAAAATAGCTTTTTATTATTTAAAACAAAATTACAAATTTTATTCTAATCTTATTTCTAATCTTATTTCTAATCTATTCGAAGTTGTTTTATAAACCACTAACTTTAACTAACTTTAACTAACTTTAACGTAATTTAACAAAGTCAATATAAAAATTAATCTATTTAAAATACGTAAAATAGTCAAAATAGCCATTGCTTTTTACACATCGCTACTTGGCACAACAATTGTTTTATATAGTAAGTATAAATAGAAAAACTCAAACATCAATAATTAAAATGCTGTTTTTCAAATAATTAAACGTTTAAAAGTGCTTTTTGTATTTTTGTTTTAAAATATTTAAAAATCAAAATGCCACTATGACACCTAAATAAGCTATGAGCAAATCAAAAATAATACATTTAGACAATTTGTCACTTCAAGATGCTTTTAATGAAGATTCTGAATTAATCCCATTACTAACACCTGAAGATGAAGAATTAATAAACAAAGAAGAAATTCCAACAGAATTACCTATTTTACCATTAAGAAATACCGTATTATTTCCTGGAGTTGTAATCCCGATTACCGCTGGTAGAGATAAATCAATCCAATTAATAAAAGATGCCAATAAAGGCGATAAAACAATTGGAGTCGTCGCTCAAAAAGATATCGATACCGAAAATCCTGGTTTTGCTGATATTCATCAAACTGGTGTCGTTGCTAAAATTTTACGTGTCCTGAAAATGCCTGACGGAAATGTAACCGTTATTATTCAAGGAAAAAAACGATTCGTAATTGATGAAATTACACAAGAAGAACCGTACTTAAAAGCAAACGTTCATGAAGCTATCGAAGATAAAGAAGTTGAAGACGAAAAAGAATTTGAAGCAATTATAGAATCTATCAAAGAATTAGCCTTGGAGGTTATTAAAGAAAATCCAATGTTACCTTCTGAAGCTTCTATCGCTATTAAAAATATTCAATCCAATTCGTTTTTGGTAAACTTTATTTCATCAAACATGGAATTAAGCGTTGCCAAAAAACAAGTTATTCTTGAAGAAGATAATTTAAGAGAACGTGCACTTTTAACATTAAGTAACTTAGATAAAGAACTTCAAAAATTACAATTACGTAACGATATTCAATCGAAAACTCGTTCGGATTTAGATAAACAACAACGTGAATATTATTTACATCAACAATTAAAAACCATTCAAGATGAATTAGGAGGCGTTTCTCATGACCAAGAATTAGAAGACATGAGAGCAAAATCTAAAACAAAAAAATGGAATAAAGAAGTTGCCAAAACATTTGAAAAGGAATTAAATCGTTTAAAACGAATGAATCCACAAATGGCAGAATATGGTGTGCAACGAAATTATTTAGAGTTAATGTTAGAATTACCTTGGAATATTTATTCTAAAGATAAATTTAATTTAAAAAGAGCTCAAAAAATATTAGATAGAGATCACTTTGGTTTAGAAAAAGTTAAAGAACGTATTATTGAACATTTAGCTGTTTTAAAATTACGTGGCGATATGAAATCGCCAATTATTTGCTTGTACGGACCTCCAGGAGTTGGAAAAACTTCGTTAGGAAAATCAGTGGCAGAAGCATTAGGACGAAAATATGTTCGTATGTCATTAGGTGGTTTGCGTGATGAAGCAGAAATTCGTGGACATCGTAAAACCTATATCGGTGCAATGCCAGGACGTATAATTCAAAATCTTAAAAAATCGGGAACGTCAAACCCTGTATTTGTTTTAGATGAAATTGATAAATTAAGCCAAAGCAATCAAGGAGATCCTTCCTCAGCAATGTTAGAAGTTTTAGATCCTGAACAAAATACTCAATTCTATGATAATTATTTAGAAGTTGGTTATGATCTTTCTAAAGTTTTATTTATCGCTACCGCCAATAATTTAGGGCAAATCCCTTGGGCATTGCGTGATAGAATGGAACTTATCAACGTTACTGGATATACGATTGAAGAAAAAACAGAAATTGCTAAAAAATATTTATTTCCAAAACAATTAAAAGAACACGGATTATTACCAAAACATTTATCAATTCGAAAAAAATTAATTGAAAAAATTGTAGAAGGATATACGCGTGAATCAGGAGTACGTGGTTTGGAAAAACAAGTCGCAAAAGTTGTTCGATTTGTTGCTAAATCAATAGCAATGGATCAGGAATATAATGTTGATTTAACAAGCGAAGACATTGAAAATATTTTAGGAGCTCCTCGTTTAGAACGTGATAAATATGAAAATAATAATGTCGCTGGAGTTGTTACAGGTTTAGCCTGGACAAGCGTTGGTGGTGATATTTTATTTATTGAATCGATTATTTCAAAAGGAAAAGGAGTACTTTCTATTACAGGAAATCTAGGAAAAGTAATGAAAGAATCTGCTACGATAGCGATGAAATATATCAAAGCAAATGCAGCAGATTTTGGAATTAATCCAGAAGTTTTAGAAAAAAATGATGTACATATTCATGTGCCAGAAGGGGCAACCCCGAAAGACGGACCAAGTGCAGGAATTACCATGCTGACGTCATTAGTTTCTGTATTTACACAACGTAAAGTTAAAGATAAATTAGCCATGACTGGTGAAATTACACTTCGAGGAAAAGTATTACCCGTTGGAGGAATTAAGGAAAAAATATTAGCAGCAAAGCGCGCAAATATTACCGAAATTATTTTATGTGCTGATAATAAAAAAGATATTCTAGAAATAAAAGAAAGTTATTTAAAAGGAATGAAATTTCATTATGTAACAGAAATGCACGAAGTAATCGATATAGCCTTAACAAAACAGAAAGTTAAAAAAGCTAAAAAACTAGCTTAAATTTTAATTTTTCTTCGTTGATTTTTATTTGAGATGTTAAAATCACTTTACTAATTTAGTAACAATCGCTAAAAAATCACATAAAATTATCGAAAAATAAAAAGTAAAAAATTATTCTATAAAATTAGGATAATTAAAAAGTCTCTCCAAATCAATGGAGAGACTTTTTTAATGTAATATTATTAAAAATTCATAAAAGTATTGCATTATTGATGTTTATAAAAATGAAAAAAGTCATCTAAAAATAGAAATGATTATTATTTTCATCAAAAACTTATATAAATTACACCGATTCATATCAGATTTGACTAAAATATATTTTTTTTCTAAATTTAAGAAATAAATAACTTTAAAATTAGGAATTATTAAAAACATCTTTAAATCAATTAAAATTATTTTTTTATACCATAGCATTAAAAAGTCATAAAAGTCTCTAAATTTACATATTGATTAAAAGTCAAAAAAATGAATTATAAATAAATTATCAGTATTAAAAAGGTGCTTTTTTTAAGAAAATAATTTTTTCTTTAGTGATAGGGTGATAAAATGATAATGTATCAGAATGTAAATATAATCTATCAGATTTTTTACCATATAAATCATCTCCAAGAATAGGCGTGTTTAGCCCGAGACTATGCGCTGCATGTACTCGTAATTGATGAGTTCTTCCTGAAATAGGGTAGAAGCTAATTTTTGTTTTTCCATTTTTACGCTCTACGACTTCCCAATTTGTTTTCGCAGTTTTTCCATGTTCATAACAAACTAACTGTCTGGGTCTATCTTCTAAATCTACACGAAGTGGGAGGGTAATTGTTCCTGAATTTTCTGTTATAATTCCGTCTAATAGTGCGGTATATTTTTTTTGAACAGTTTTAGTTATAAATTGATTTTGTAAAATTTTATGAGCCTCTTTATTTTTTGCTAAAACTAATAAACCAGAAGTTGCCATATCTAAGCGATGCACAATAATAGGTCCTGAAATATTTTTAACTTGTTGTTTAATTCTTGTATACACAGAATCTTGAATATGAATACCAGGAACAGAGAGAAAATCAGCAGGTTTACAAATGACAATCAATTGATCATCTTCAAAAATAGTTTCTAATTCTTTTCCAATCGCTGGATTTTCTAACAATGGATTTGTATCCATTTCAATTCCTTTTAACATATGCGTTAAAATTGGCTTGCATTTCCCTTGGCAAGCAGGGTAGAATTGTTCATGCTTTCTAATTTCTTTATTAGGTGATTTGCCCCACCAAAATTCTGCCATTGCAATCGGTTTTAAATCATTTAAAAAGGCATATTGCAACAATTTAGGAGCAGTACATTCGCCTGAACCAGCAGGTAAATTTTGCACAGAAGTTTCTGAAAATAATTCTTTTAAATTTTTTGCTTCTTTTTTAATGTTTAAAAATTGATATTGTTCTGAAATATACACTTGTAAAGCAATAGACATTGCTTTATGTTTTTCTTTTAATAATTTTATTTCATCGGTAAAAACTAAAAGTTCCTCTTTTATAGGTTTTAATCTGTGTTTCCAGTAACGATTTACATTATTAAAAAAATGTTTTGCCTCTAAACTTTCTTTACTAAGCGTATTTTTTAAAATAAGATACGCTTCTTCGGATAATTCTCCGATTGCTTTTTCCCTTTTTAAACGTCTATTATTTTTAGCAATTTTTAAGGTTTCTTTTTTCTGATGAATATCGATAATTGCTTTTTCATTTTCTGAATTATACACGTTTATTAATTTTTGATATTCGGTATTTTCTTCTAATTTTTTAAGTTTACCATCAAATTTAATAAGATTATTTTTTTCTTGAAGATAGTAGGAGTCTTTAACAAGCATATCATATACTGGTGGAACAAATTTAAGATGTGTATTTGTTTCTCCTAATTTTCCAGATACTGCAGTGATATATCCAATTTCTTTTTGTTGATTTTCTACCACTAAAACTCCAAACATTTTTCCAATTGGTAGTCCTTTTTTTGAAGGGTCTATCCCAAAGTTATGATTAAAATCTGTTTGATTTTTTAAATAATTGATAACTTCTTTTGTTGCTAATTTACAGAGTGGGTGAGGTTCATAATAAAAAGGAAATGTAAATTTATTAGGAAGTTTTATATTGTTTATAGGACTAGAAAAATAGTGAAAATGTGTGTTCTTCAAAATAGGATGACTGTTTTAAGCAAAAATATACTTTTTTTAAGAATATTTTTAGCAGTAAGCTTTAGTATTTTTTTATAAAATATAAATAAATGTTATTTTTTTACTCTTAAATTATTATTAAATAATCTTTAATAGATAAGTTAATTTACAAAAGTATACTAAAATAACATTTTGTAAGTGTAATTAACATGATACATATGTAACTAAAAAGAGTTACACTGTTGCAAGTAGTATAAAACTAATTTAATTACTATTGTAAATAGATGAATCAGTAAACAAGTAATCTATTATTGTAAGATAATTAATTACAAATGTATGTTTTTTAGATAGGAGTAAAACTTATATTATTCTTAGAGTCTGTTTTAGTAAATTTCATTTAATTTAAAAAATTTGTAACAAAAAAATAAGAAATTGAATTTATATTTATTTCAGTTTTAGATCCTGATTTAGGGTCAATGTCGTGTCGTTATTCCCTTTTTTAAATAATTGATAACTTTTTTATAGCTAATAATTTACAGAGTAGGTGAGGTTTATAATAAAATATAGATTCTTAATTCTTAAGAAGGGAGTATACAATTATATATGTTACATAAGTATACGTAATGTTATTTTATGAACACTATGATTCATTACAGATGTAAAACAACCATAACGACGATTGTAAACTAATTATTTTCGACTATAAATAATTAAAGATTACAAATGTAATACTAGCCAGAGAGGTGTAAAGAATTATATCAGTATCAATAAGAACTTTTTTTTCTACTTAACTACTCAAATTAAATAGGCTAGAGTAGTAGAGCGCTATGTAATGTAGATGTAGTTCAAACTAACTTTAAGTTTAATCGTAAAACTAATAATATAATAAAAATAAGATATATAAATACTAATTTACTTACTTGTCAGAAAGTTAACGAGCAAGAGTGTGTTTTTACAGTTGTTTATTAATAAATCTTGGTAAAATAATTAAGAATATTACTAAAATAATATAATCGTAATCAACAGGTAATTTTACGTTAGATTACATTTGTTAATAAATGTGTTTTCTTATGTTGTGGTTGTATTGTTTACTATTGTAAACAAGTGTTGTTGTTAACTTTAATGTACAAATGTAATAGTCTTTCTTAATAAACATCTACTGACTACTGATTCAAAAAAGTTATGCTGAATTTATTTCAGTTTACAATACTATTTAGTTTATCTGTCTGATTTACTTACCAGTTTTATTACAATCTGAAATTCAAAAATAAAACATAACAATAATTAGTTTTGCTTGTTCTTAAAAGACAAAGTCTATCAAAATTATAAATATTTTTATAATTACAAAATAATATCAACAACCTGAACTTGATTTACCGTAGTAATTTTTAGCTTTTTTTTGATAATGTCAATTCGAGTGAGTGATTTTAATTTAATGATTAAAAGGAATTAAAAATTGTTCGAGAATTTGAGTTTTATATTTAGTGAATTTTGACGCTAAAAAGTTCTTCGACACAATTTTTTAGAAGAAAAAAAACACTAGAACTAACAGTTTATTTTTAATAGGCTCTTAGTGGATTCTAAAATAATAAGCTAACAAAAAAACTAAAAATAAGAGTATAAAATAAGATTTAAAATAGGAGTGAAGCAATATTTTAAACTAGCTTAAATAACTAACTAAAGAGAGTGTTTTAACCAAAAAAAAGACTGTCATTTTTGACAGTCTTTTTTTACTAAATCTAACTAAATATTTAAGTAAATTGAAAACTACTCAACGCTTAAAAATGAGAAACGGTAACTAATACCAATATTTAAATACGGATTACTTAAATTTCCACCACGAGCTTTTACGTAGCCAAATCCAGCTCTTGCATTTAATTTATTGGTTAATTTATGATTAATTCCGATACTTGGTTTTACGATCAAACCTTCTCCTGTACTAATTCCGCCACCACCAGCAGCACCTGCTAGAACTTGTGCAAATACCGATGTTGTATTGTTTAAAAAACGAGCCGACTGCACTCCTAAACCAACAATTCCTTCGGCATAAGCACCTGCATCACCAAAATTAGCGAACGAAGTTTGACCCGCTCCGTAGATATATTTATTCAAAAATAAGTTTATTTGTAACGAAATTTGATGCATATTTTTATCAAATTCAAGGTCTTTTTTATTCTTATTTGTTGAAACAATTCTTGAAGCATTTAGATATAAATCTTGTTTTATAATAACCTCCAATCCTTTTAATTTTGCTGATGAAAAGCTTTTTTCAGGAGCAGAAGAACTAGGAGTAATTCCATCTTTATCAAGATAGTATTTTAATCCAAAACCTAGTGTGTTACTTGAAAAATGAGCGTCAGGACTCATTAAAAATCCCTTATTGACTGATACATACATATTGTTCAATACTTTTTGTTCAATAGAGATATCAGGATATATTAAAAACCCACCTTTAGTTTCTACGCCGCCGCCGCCGCCAGCACCAATACCGAATTTAGCTAAAATATTTGTACGATTTTTATTCATTGAAATATGGTATCCAGCACCTAGAAAAACATCCATATATCCCGCTTTAATTCCGTGATATGCACCATCAGCTTTTACAAAAAAGAACATATTTTTGTTAAAATAAGAGTTCAATTCAAAACCAGCTAATCGCATTGTTTTTCCTTTATAATTCCCTTTTTTTACTGATAAATTATTCAAATGAACTAACAAAGAAATTCGATTACTAAGCGTGTTCCAAGACGTATTTTTTAGATTTTCAAAATCATCAAAATTAAAAACACGTTCTCGTTGTTTAAAATCAGCTGTTTCAAAAGATAACGGTATTTGAATAGCAACATTAAATTGATGATTTTTAATAGCTCCTTTGTCAAAAAAATTAACGTAACTATATCCTGCTGTTGTTGAGAAATAGCCGAAATTATATCCTAAATTTAAGTGTGGTAAAATAAAGGCACCACCGCCATCTGGAGCTGATGCACCGCCACCACCACCAAGATGAACTCCCGCATCAACAAACATATTTTTGCTGATTTTTTGTTGAATTCCAGCATTGATTCCCAAGGTAAAAAAACCACCACGAATACCCGTTACGGCTCCGTAAATACCAAGACCAGCATAACTCCAATCGTTTAGTTTTAGGTTGTAATGAATCCCTGTGAATCCCATATTTTTTTCATCTTTTCCTTTGTTTTTAGGCATTTTTATAGATAAAAAATCAACAGCTCCAAAACCTATTTGGGTTTCTTTTTCGGGGATTTTTTGATTTTTTATATAAATTGTTGCTTGATTTACTTGATTCCTGTTCGTGCTTATGTTCGTGTTTTGAGCGTAAAAAAAATGAACACTCATAGCAAAAAAGACTACAAGTGTTCGTTTAAAATAGCTAAAACATTTTGAAATTTTCAATAACATCAAATTATTTTTATTTTATTTATTTTTTATAAAATTCATGAATTAATCATGATTAATCGTGAATTTTTTGACGTGTTCCATCAACATAAGAAGCTACAAAAGCATCACTAATTCCAAGTTTAATCAATTCTTTTTTAAGTTTTTTAGCTTCATTTAATGTGGTAAATAAACCTAAAGAATATTTAAAATAACCGTTATCAGAAGTAACTATTGAAGGAATTGTTTGCGTTGATAATAAAGGGAATCTATTTTTTTGGAATACACCAATTTGAACAGAATAAATAGTTTCACCAGCAGTGTTTGTGCTTACTTGCTCAATAGTTTGATCTAAATTTTCTGAATTAATTCCAGTTCTCTGGTTGTCCTCAGTGTCATCGCCATTTCTTAAAGCTCTGATATTTGCTCTTTCGATACTGTCTAAAACACGACTATTTTCGGTGCTTTTTATCATTGCAATTTTATCATCAGTAAAAGAAGAAGACTCATTACTTAGGTTGTAAAAATAGTAGCAAGCACCAAGTGAAAGTCCTAATAATATTCCTAAAACCATCGACGTTGTTTTGTATTTACTTTTAAGTTCGGTTAATTTTTCCTGAACTTCTGTTAAATCGTCTCCTGATTCCTCTTTTTCTTCTTGAATTTCGGCTAATTCTTCTTGAGCTTTTATTAATTTTTCTTCAACATCTTGTCTTTTTAGTTGAAATTCTTTTAGATTTTTACGAGTTCTATTGAGTTCATTTTCAGATTCTTGTCTTTTTAAATTTGCTTGATTTAAATCGTTTTGTAACCTTTCGATTTTATTTTTATCTTCTTCTATTGACATATTTTATTATTTTTTATTATTGTTTTATTATTTATGATGATGTTATTATTTCTTGTTTTTTTATACTGATAATCACTGTTTTAGAAGTAGGTGTATGACTACCTTTGGCTTTACTTTTAATAGGAACTAACACATTTGTTTCTGGAAAATAAGTGGCAGTACATTGTTTTGGAATACTATAAGGAATCACTAAAAATCCTATTGCGTGTCTTTTTTCTCCTTGAAAATGGCTTGTTAAATCGACTTTATCTAATTTTTTCAATCCTTGTTTTTCCATATCTTCAGGATTCATAAAGACAACTCTTCGTTCGTTTAAAATTCCTCTATAACGGTCATTTAAACCGTAAATAGTGGTATTGTATTGGTCGTGTGTACGAATGGTCATCATCATAAAATGATTTTCATTTAGCGTAATATCCGAAGGTAAATTTGTGGTAAAATTGGCTTTTCCTGTTGCTGTTGGGCTAAAATTATTATCTCTTGCGTTGTTTGGCAGATAAAAGCCTCCTTTTTTACGAACTTTTTGATTATAATTTTCAAAACCAGGGATTGTTGCTTCAATTTTATCACGAATTAAATCGTAATTTTCGATGAGTGCTTTCCAATCGATATTGGTATTTTTCAAAGTTGCTTTTGCGATACCAGCAACAATGGCGGGTTCGCTCAATAAGTATTCCGAAGAAGGGTTTAAATGTCCGTTTGACTGATGCACAACACCCATTGAATTTTCTACGGTAACGAATTGGTCTCCAGATTTTTGTGTATCTTTTTCCGAGCGTCCTAAACAAGGTAAAATCAGGGCTTGTTTTCCGTGAATTAAATGACTTCTGTTTAATTTTGTTGATATTTGAACTGTTAAATCACAGTTTTCCAATGCTTTGGCGGTAAATTCGGTATCAGGAGTTGCAGAGATAAAATTCCCACCCATTCCTACAAAAATGCGTGCTTTTTTCTCGTGCATCGCCTCGATAGAAGCTACAACATCGTATCCGTGTTTTCGTGGTGCTTTGAATTGAAATTCTTTTTCCAAGCTATCTAAAAAGCTATCTTGTGGTTTTTCCCAAATTCCCATGGTTCGATCTCCTTGCACGTTGGAATGTCCTCGAACAGGGCAAGTTCCTGCACCTTTTTTCCCGATACTTCCTTTTAAAAGGAGTAAATTTACGACTTCACGAATATTATCAACAGCATTTTTATGTTGCGTTAATCCCATTGCCCAACAGATAATTATTTTATCATTATTGATAATCATATCCGTTGCTTTTTGAATAATTTCTAGGGATAAACCTGTTTGTGGTAGTAATTCGGGGATTGAATATGTATCTAAATCGGCTAAAAAATCTTCTAAACCAGCAGTTTTTTCTTTTATAAATTGATGATTAAAAACGCCTCCTTTTTCTTCTTCTTGTTTTTTCATCAATTTTAAGATGATTTTAAGCAAAGCTACGTCTCCGTTAATTTTTACTTGAAGAAAAAGATCTGTTAATTTTTCGCCATCGCCAAGCCATTTCAATGGGTTTTGCGGGTCGATATAATTCATCAAACCGACTTCTGGCAATGGATTAACCGTAATTATTTTACCGCCATTTTTTTTAGTTTGATGTAGGGCAGTTAGCATTCTCGGATGATTTGTTCCTGGATTTTGCCCGATAACAAGTACTAAATCTGCGTGATTAAAATCATCTAAAGTAACGGAACCTTTACCAATTCCGACAGTTTCAGAAAGTCCGCTACCGCTACTTTCATGACACATATTAGAGCAATCAGGCATGTTATTTGTTCCAAATTTTCGAACAAATAATTGATATAAAAAAGCCGCTTCATTACTTGTTCTTCCTGAGGTATAGAAAATGGCTTCATCAGGAGATTTCAAATTATTTAATTGATTTCCGATAAGTTTAAAGGCTTCTTCCCAAGAAATTTCTTCATAATTATCGCTTCCTTCTTTAAGAATCATTGGATGTGTAATTCGTCCACTTTTTCCAATTTTATAATCTGACCATGCTGACATTTCTTGTACGGAATGTGTCGCAAAAAACAGGGGAGAAACCCTATTAGTGGTTGCTTCTTCGGCGACTGCTTTTGCACCATTTTCACAATATTCTGCTAAAAAAGCTCTTTTTTCATCAGGGTCTGGCCAAGCACAACCAGGGCAATCAAAGCCATCTAATTGATTGATGTTTTTAAGTAAACTAATCCCTCGGACAACGCCTGTTTCAGAGAAAACATGGCTCAATGCCGATTTTATTGCTTTTGTACCTACGGCTTTTGTTGGTACGTCAATAAGCTCAATACCTGTTAGATTTTCAGGAGGTTGTGCGTGTATTTTTGTAGTACTATTTTTATCATTCATAATTTATATATTGAGGATTTGCGTACACGGTCATTTTATTATTTCTACTAAAACCGATTAAGCAAATCCCGAATTCTTTTGCAAAGTCAACCGCCAAAGAAGAGCAGGCCGAAACAGCGATAATAATCGGAATTTTCGCAAAAAAAGCCTTCGAAACAATTTCATAAGAAACACGTCCGCTAACGAGCATGTAAGTTGCTTTTTTAAGGTTTTTTTGCTGGATTAAATCACCAATACATTTATCAACAGCGTTGTGTCTGCCGATATCTTCTTTAATTGTTAAAAGTTTCTTTTCATCATTAAATAACGCACACGCATGACTACCGCCTGTTACTTTAAATAATTCCTGTAAATTATTCATTTTCAAGAACATATCAAATGTTATGTCAATAAATTTATTTAATTTAGAATGATGTAAAGAAGTGGTGTTTTTAGAATTTTCATTACTGTTTTTATGATGGTTATCAAGTGGTTTATCGGTTGTTTTTAAGTCTTTTAACTCTTTTTTTCCACAAATTCCACAAGAAGAAACCGATAAAAGTGTTCGTTTATTTAAGTATCCTTTCCGTATTTTTTCCTTAGGAATATGAACGTTTAAAATTGCGGAAAAATCCTTGTTTTCTTCCTCTATATTTATGGTTAATTCATCACTACTTTTATAAATATCTTCTGCATATAAAAGACCTCTAATCAGATGTTTATCGTCACCAGGAGTTCTCATTACAACGGTATATGATTCCTTATTTATATTAATTTGAAGTGGTGCTTCGATAACCAGAGAATCATCTACTTTTAAAGAAGAATTTTCTGATAATTTTATAGCTTGATAAACGCTTGATTTTTCCTTTAATTTTTCCATGTATCACACAAATATACTCAAAATTTTTTAAAATAAATAAGCCGTTATTTAGCTATATTTTACCTTAATTTTTGATGATTTCAGCTCCGTTATTTCATTATCAAAAAAATAAAAAAAAACGCTGAATCATCAAAATAAAAATCATCAAAAAGCTTTAAAAAATAGCGCAAAATTAGGCGATTTTAGAACAGTTAATTATCAGTAGTTCGTCCTTACTATTTGTTGTGAAAAACAAGTAGGTATTACCGCCGTCTTTTAGTTTTGTTTCGGTTCTAATTTGCGCTACAGTTTTGGGAAAATTACGTGTCGTAATATTTGCTTTTTCTAATTTTAAAAGACTCAAAATACGCTTTATTTTCTTTTTTTGATACGGATAAATAGCCTCAATTTTAAAGGTTCTTCCAGGGAAATTTTCAACAATTTTTTCGGAAGTATAAAGGTGAGAATGTTGTGCTATTTTACCAACTTCGTAACTGTTTGAAACTTCATTAAAACCGCCCGATTTTAAAATAGCCGTATTTGGTTCGTATAAAAAATTAATCGGATTAATATACGGTTTTATAGTTTTTTTATTTAAGGGGAATGACAGTATTTGTTCTTTGTTTTTCAGTAAGTTAACTGTATGTATCTCAACTATTGATTTAGTTTTTTTTTGCAATAAAAAAAGCAGCTCTTTTACCTCGTTATTTACAGCGATAACGTGTATTTCCTTTACATGTTTTAATGAATTCAAGCTGGCAGAAATATCTAGCATCGGTGAATTTTTAATTAAAATAGTAGGGGATTTTGTAAAGAGAAAATCAAGATTTTCAGGTACATTTGGTAAGCAATCTTTCAATAAAAAAACTTTCCCTTTTACCTCATCTCTGCGAGAAGGATCAATATAAATACAATCGAATTTTTGAGTCGAATTTTTTAAATAATCCAATCCGTTTACCGCAACTGTTTGAATGTTTTTAACACCCAATTTCTGATAATTATAAGCAACTATTTCTGATAAATTTTCATTGATTTCTGCATGAATAACCTGCGTAAATATTTTGGAAAAAAAGTACGCATCAACACCAAAACCACCTGTAATATCAAGTAACGATTTAGGACTGTTTTTGGGCTTGTTTTCAGTTCCGATATCAGCAAAAATATTGTTAAGTAAAGTAGCCTTATAATTGGCTGTTATTTCTGAAGAAGTTTGTTCAATACTGATTTTAGCAGGATAATAAATATCCGAAGTTTTAAACCAAGTAGGAAGTTTATTTTTTGATTTTTGCTTGGCAATAATCTGATTCGACAATTCTTGAATCGTAATACCCTCAAATGGACTTCCTTTTAAAATTAGTTTTGTGATATCAGAATTTAAATTTTCATCAATAAAACTTTGCGATGCTTTTTGTAATATCTTGTTATTCACTATTTTTTCACTGTTTTTACTGATTTTTTTAACGCTAAATTTTATATAAAAATTACAAAAAAAACAAAATTATACTATTTTAAAGTAAATAAAGTAAAAACAGCCTTGAATTATTTTTTATTTATTAAATTTATAACCTATAAACTTAAAATATAAAAACATGAATAAAGTTTTTTTAACAGCAGTTATTGCGTTTGCATCACTTTCTGCAAGTGCACAATTTTATGTATCGGCAAGTAGTGGTTATTCTTTTTCGGCAGTAGAATCAAAAATGGGAACTAAAACAACACTTGGTGGTGTTGAAAATACCTATGGTAGTTATGGAGAAGGTACACACACACAAGTTCGTGGAGGATATTTTTTTAATGATAAATGGGGAATTGAAACAGCAGTCGGATATTTACACGGAGCAGATCAAACATCAATCTTAGTAGATATTCCTGGACAAACTTTTGTAGATGTAAAATCAAGAGGTAGAGCTTTTGGATTGTCAATTTCTACCGTGTATAACATCACCGAACATTTTTATGGACGTGCAGGAGCATTAACCAAAATAGCTGGTAAAACAGAAGTTGTAGGAAAAATAAAAGACGATTTACCAGCAGCTTTATTAAATCCATTAGCACCAGCAGGAGCAACTGCCCCTTTAGATATCGATTTAACCAGAGAATTTAAAGGAAGATTTCCTATCGGATTTATTGGAGCAATTGGATATAAACATGAAATCTTGAAAAACTTACAAGTTTTTGGAGAAGTTGAATATTTAGGAATTAGTGTAACTAGAAATACTTCTGAAATTAGTGATTTCTCAGCAACTTTAGCAGGAGCTAGTAAAACTAGAGAAGAATTATTACAAGTGATAAACGCAAAACCAGTATTAAAAGCAAGTTTTGGACAATTATTACCTTTAATCAATGATAAAATTAATTACGAAGATTCATTAACGTTACAAGAAGCACAAGCGCAAGATCCTTTAGCGACAAAGGAATTATCGCAAACAGTTCCGTATTCTTCTTGGGGATTAAATTTTGGATTTACCTATACTTTTGGAAATGGTAAAAAGAAAGAAGCAGAAGCTAAAATCTAATCAAAAAAAGTAAAAGAGTAAAAAAGATAAGAGTATAAAAGTTTATTATAAAAAACGAGTAACTAAAAAGTTACTCGTTTTTTCGTTTCTCAAACGTTTTTAAACTCAATCAAAATATTTAAAAAAAGATGATTAGTCAGTGCCTGGTAGTAAATTTTACAAAGTACACTTGTATAAAGTAAGCAATACTGGGTCTTAAAAAGTACGCTTTGCTACAACCCAAGTAGCTTCTGTAGTGCGTGTTTTCTTCAATTTACCCCGAAAAAAACACTCAAAAAAAGGGGTTGGCACTCGCTCTAATCATCTAAATATTAGGCTAACATAGTAAGCCAATTTGTTTCTTGAATTTTACTGTCTAATTCTCTAAAGTTTCTTGCGGTAACGTCCATCTCTGTTTGTAATTTCTTAATGTCGATAGTTGTTTTAAGATTCGCATCGCCACTATTGTTTACTTGTGCATCGTATCTGATATTTCGTAATTTTTCAGACAACATCTTTAAGGCATCTCTTTTAGCAAGTGCTTCCATCAATGTTCCTTGTGTAGCAACTAATGTTTGATTATTGGTTTTATTAATCCGAATAACTAAAAATTGTAAATCTTGAATTGCTTTTCGCAATTGTGCTAGTAATTTATTCGGATTCTCTTGAGGAAGTTTATCACCAGAAACAATTAATACAGGTCTAATTCTGTTTTGTAATTGCTCGATTTTTTTCATTAAATCGGCTCTTAATAAAAGTCCTTCGGCAAGTTTCATTTCTTTATGAATTGCGGTGTTTTCTGTATTTTTGGTGATATCGTTCATTATCGTTCCTGTTTTTTCCTATTTTTTTTGATAAATAATTTTAAATGATACTTGCTTTTATCATTCTATCATTTCCTTGAAAATCTTTTTTAAGTTCGATGTTTTTAAACCCTTTTTCCGATAACATTTCCACGGTTTCTTTGCCTAAATATTGATTAATCTCAAAAAATAATATCCCATTTTTTGAAAGATGCTTTTTTGCCAAATCAGCAATTTTATCATAAAAAATAAGCGGATTTTCATCCGTAACAAACAAAGCTAAATGCGGTTCATTTTCCAATACATTTTTGTTGATTTCGGCTTTTTCTAATTCTCGAACATACGGCGGATTTGAAACAATAATATCAAAAGTTATTTTAGCATTGATAAAGTTCAAACTATCCGTTTTTAAAATATCCTGCTTTATAAATTGAATTTCAACATTGTTGATTTTAGCATTTTCTTGGGCAGTTTTTAAAGCTTCTTCGGAAACATCAATTGCAGAAATATCAAAATCAGCTAAATGCTTTTTCAAACTAATCGGAATACAACCTGTTCCAGTTCCGATTTCTAAAATAGAAAAATCAGAAATAGAAGACGCAGTTTTTAAATTTTGAACCTCATCTAAAATCCATTCGACTAATTCTTCGGTTTCAGGACGTGGAATTAAGGTGTTTTTATTCACTAAAAAAGGAAATCCGTAAAATTCGGTGTTTCCTAAAATATATTGAATCGGTTCTTGATGTTGTAATCTTTTTAACGCATCTTTTAAAAGAACGTGCTTTTCTTCGGATATTTTAAAATCAGGTTGCATCAACAAATCGATGCGTTGTAAATCCAAATAAGATTCCATCAAATAAAAGAAAAAAGTGTCAATTTCCGTTTGTGGATAAATTTCCGATAATTGCGTTGTAAAATCAGTTTTAAAATGGTGTAATTTCATAAATTAAAAAACAAACAGGAAAAAGTGAAAAGTAAATAAAAAGTAAAAAATTAACTTAATTTTGTAAAACACAAAATTACTGAAAATAAGTATAAATAAATATAAAAATCATGAAAAAAGAAAGCAATATTAAACGTAAAAATTTCGTTTTAATCACAAGTTTATTGATGCTTTTAACAACAAGTTGTGCGATTCAAGAAAAACCAATTTTCCTAAAAGTCGATACTATAAAAGTAGCTTCTATCGCTTTGGATACCATTCGATTAAATGCCAATGCTTTTTTTAAAAATCCGAATGATATCAGTGGAAAAATTTCGACTGATGCCATAAAAGTTTTCGTAAATGATACCGAAATAGCAACCGTTTCTTCCGAAGAATTTAAAGTTCCCGCAAAAAAAGAATTTTCAATTCCCTTAAATGTGAAGATTCCTACCAAAAAAGTTTTTGAAGAACTTCATAAGTTCAAAAATCAACAAGAAAATAAGCAGGAACATAACAATAATCAAATTAATGCAATTTTAGGCGGATTATTAAATTCATTTATCAATAAAAACGTAAAAGTGCAGTTTAAAGGCGATTTACGCTACAAAGTTTTTGGATTTTCGCGAAAATACGCTATCGACAAAACAGAAAGCATCCAACTTAATTTTTAGAACTTTTTATTTTTATAATCTTTTTTATTTTATAATTTTTGAATATTGAAACTCTTGAATCTTGAAGAAAAATAACGAAAATCAGCAACACGAAAAACAAGACGAAAAATATATAAAACGCTGTTTGCAATTAGCAAAAAATGGTATCGGAACAACACGTCCAAATCCATCAGTTGGAGCAGTAATCGTATATCAAAATAAAATTATCGGCGAAGGATTTACAAGTCCGTATGGCGGAAATCACGCAGAAGTAAATGCAATAAATTCGGTAAAAGAGAAAGACAAAACGCTTTTAAAAGATGCGACTATTTATGTAACGCTCGAACCGTGTTCGCATTTCGGAAAAACACCGCCGTGTGCCGATTTAATTGTTGAAAATCAATTATCAAAAGTCGTTATCGGTTGCCTAGATACCAATAGTTTAGTCGCTGGAAAAGGAATCGAACGCTTGAAAAATGCAGGAATAAAGGTAACTGTTGGCGTTTTAGAAAATCAATGTAAAAAACATCATAAACGATTTTTTACCGTTCAAAATAAAAAACGTCCATACATTATTTTAAAATGGGCAGAAACTACAGACGGTTTTATCGCTCCGCTAAAAAGAAATGAACAAAAACCTGTTTGGATTTCGAATCCGTATTCGCAACAAATTGTACACAAAATACGAAGCAAAGAACACGCAATTCTTGTAGGTACAAATACCGTTATTCAAGATAATCCATCGCTAACGGTTCGCAGTTGGTCGGGAAATAATCCTGTGAGAATTATCTTAGATAAAAATTTGAGAATCCCGTTAAATGTAACCGTTTTTGATAAAAAAGTAAAAACAATTATCTTAACCGAAAAAAGAACAAAAAAACAAAAAGAACAAGCTGAGGTTTTATCCGAAGAAAAAAAAGAAACTATTATTTATGAATATATTAATTTTTCATCAAAAAAAATAGCAACGCAAATTTGTGACGTTTTACAAAAACATAAAATACAATCGGTAATTATTGAAGGCGGAACAAAAACACTCCAAACTTTTATTGATGAAAATATCTGGGACGAAGCACAAATTTTTATCGGTGAAGAAATATCCTTCGGAAAAGGCGTGAAAGCACCGAAATTATCCGCAGAAAAAATACAACTGACCAAAAAAGAAGATATCAAAAATGATGTTTTAAAAATATACACAAATATTTTAAAAAAACAAGTTAAAAAACAAGGGGTTTAAACCCCTTGTTCAATGAAACTGAAAATTAGCAATAAACAAAACATGAGAAATAAAACAATAAAAAATATAATTTTCGATTTTGGTGATATTTTTATCAACCTAGATAAACAAGCAACATACAAAGAAATGGCGAAATTAGGCGTAACAACTATTTCGGAAGATATGATGCAAACCTATTATCAATATGAAATGGGTTTAATTTCTACGGATGAATTTATTGCTTTTTATCAACATAAATTTCCGCAATTAAATCGTACCGATTTAATAAATGCTTGGAATGCAATTTTATTAGATTTCCCTAAAAACAGATTAGCGTTTTTAAAAGAACTTTCAGCATCAAAAAAATATAGATTATTCCTATTAAGCAATACCAACGATTTGCATATTTCATGGATTCAAAATAATTGGGGAACAGAATTATATGAAGAATTTAAAAACTGTTTTGAACAATTTTATTTATCGCATGAAATAAATTTTAGAAAACCAAACGCCAATATTTATGAATTTGTTTTAAATGAAAATAATTTAAAAGCTTCTGAAACTTTTTTTGTCGATGATTTAAAAGAAAATACGGAATCAGCCAAAAAATTAGGCATTCAAACTTGGAATTTAATTCCTGGAGAAGAAGATGTCATTTCGTTATTAGACAGATAAAATAAAAAAATAGAATGACGAATGACGTACCTCATCATCAGTATTTTAATATCAAGTTTACTGTTTGTAATATTCAAATTATTTGACGTTTTTAAAATCAATACTTCACAAGCGATTGTTGTTAATTATCTAATTGCATTCTTATTAGGGATTCATACATCAAAAAAAATAGTGATTATTTTAGAAATATCGCAACAAAATTGGTTTACGGGGGCGTTTATTCTAGGAATTTTATTTATTCTGATTTTTAACGTAATGGGAATTACCGCCCAAAAAAATGGCTTAGCAGTTGCTTCAATAGCAGGAAAAATGTCCGTTGTTATCCCGATTATTTTGGGCGTTTTTCTATACAATGAACAACTTGAAACAATCAAAATAATAGGGATTTTATTCGCCTTGATTGCCGTATATTTAGCATCCGCAAAAAGCGATACAAAAACCATATCGCTAAAAAATTTGCAATATCCGATATTGTTATTTATCGGTTCGGGAATAATTGATGCTAGCTTGAAATATATGCAAAGTTCAACAGTTTCCAAAAATGATGTTCCATTGTTTTTAGCCACAATCTTTGGTTTTGCTTTTATCTTCGGATGTTTTTTTATGATACTAGAATTTATCAAAGGAAAACTTAAAATTCATTGGAAAAATATCGTAGGTGGAATTGCTTTAGGAATCCCGAATTATTACGCCATGGAATTTCTACTAAAAGCTCTCCAAACAGAAGGTTTAGAAAGTGCTACAGTATTTACCATTAATAATGTATCCATCGTTATTTTAACAACCGTTTTTGCCCTGATTTTCTTTAAAGAAAAATTAATTGTAAAAAATTGGATAGGAATTATAGTGGCTATTATCAGTATTTTAGTAGTCGCATCGGCATAAGCATAAATTATAAGAAAGAGATTAAAGCAGTAGAAAATAAAATTATGAGTGATATAAATAATACAGACGAAAATAAAATAAAAGATACCTATAAAACAATCGATATTTCATCCGAAGAAACTCTTTTTAAAGATAGAAATAGTAAATTCTTCGGATATGCTTTTCCTGTGTCATCAGAAGAAGAAGTTAAAGAAGCAATAGAAGTATTACGAAAAAAACATCATACAGCACGTCATTTTTGCTACGCTTGGCAATTTGGAATTGAAGCAGAAAAAATGCGTTTTAGAGCAAACGATGACGGAGAACCAAGTAACTCGGCAGGAATGCCTATTTATGGGCAAATTCAAGCTTTTGATGTGACAAACATATTAATTGTGTCTGTTCGTTATTTTGGCGGAACAAAACTAGGCGTAGGCGGATTGATAAACGCTTACAGAACCTCAGCAAAAATGGCGTTGGAAATTGCTGATATCAAAGAAAAAACAATCGATATTGAATATCAATTAAACTTTGGTTACGATATGATGAATAAAGTACAACGTATTGTAAAAGAACGAAACTTAAATATTACAGCGCAAAAACTAGAAATGGATTGTCAATATACGATATCGGTTCGTAAAAAAGACGCACAAATAGTTTTTGATATCTTTGATAATCTGTTTAAAGTTAGTATTAAAAGAATGGATGAGGAGGAGTAAGTAAAAATAATATGAAAATGAAATTAAAAATATCTACATCTTTAAGCTGTTTAGCTTTAACATTACTATTAGCCAGCTGTGGCGCTAATAAACCTAAAATTCATCATCTAACTGAAGGAGAAATAAAAACATACAGGAACGCTCAAAATTACACGGTAAAACTTCCCGAATCTTGGAAAGCAGTTCCCGATCATGATTTTGTAACATATACACCTAAAAATTTAGGCGCTATCTTTTATAAAAATACCGTTCAAATATTTAACATTACACCAAAAAAAACAGGAGCAGTAATAGAAAGTGAAAATGAAAAAATAACACTTCAAAAAGTTACAGAAGATTATATTAATCATCATTTTACGCAAAAAGAAGTCTCGCTTCAAGAAGTAACTAAACACCAAACTAAATTCGGGACAACCTACGCACAGCACTATAAACATGATTGGAATTCGGTAAATTACGACACAATAAGATTCTTTTTTGAAGTAAAAGAGAATTATTACACGTTTACGTATTCTTCCGAAGAAAAATATCAAAAAAAATACCAAGCAGATGCCGATTTAATTTTCAAATCATTAGCGTTTAAATAATAAATAAAATAAACAAACGACGGTACAATACAATATATACGTACCGTGATATGCGGTAGAAACGGATAGCAATCTGTCTCTACGAAAACACAAATACCAAAACTCATGAAAAACCCTATTGTATTTTTCTCATTACTGATACTTTCAAATATAATAGGGTATCTGTTTAATATTATTATAAGTAAATTTTGGGATAAGCGACATAAACAACATACAAGCACTTCTAAAAAAGAAGTGCTTTATTCTTTACTAATATTATTGATAAACATTCTTATTGCAATTCCTGGTTATATATTATGGCAAATAGATATCATAACTTTTTCTTCGGATAACTTTATAATTTCGTTTATAGCGCTTTTTATATTGATGGATTTTTTAATGTACATATTACATTGGTGTTCTCATAATATACCTTACTTAAATACGATTCACGCAAAACATCACGAACATACTATTGAATTCAATGCGGTGAGTTTGTATTATATGTCGCTTTGGGAAGCTGTCTTATTTGGTTTGTTGTTGACTATGGTATCAATATTATTTTCATTTAACTTATATAGTTTTATAGTGTTTCTTGTTTTTAATTGGCTTTACGGAGTCATTACACATTTAAACGTACAAAAAGAAAAAGACCTTTTGATATTCACAACAAACAGTTTTCATCAGAAACATCATCAATTAAACTATCGTAATTATGGATTTTATACTGTTTTTTGGGATAAAATATTTAAAACGATAAAAAAATAGGAGCATGCACTGTTTTTTATCATTTAAAAAATCCAATAAAAACAAGAACTTATATTTTTTAATTTTACGAAATCCGTAACAACGCTCGGAGAGGTATTTTAAATACTGTAAAAAATAGTGCATAAAACTAGGAATATCATAATTAAATAATTGAGTCTATATTTAACTTACTTAAAATCAAAGGTGTTTATAGGTTTTTAAGATTAAACATCGTAAATTTGCACGCCTTTTTACGAGAACAGATTTAACAAAGGCAGCAAACAAATTTATATTTTAATTCTCTTTTATATTGATATCGCTAAGAATCTGATCAATAGAAAGATACAAAAACTAGTTCAGACATGTCTGAAGAAAAAAACACAGCTGCTGAAGCAGTAACAGTAAACCCAGCAGAATTTTTAGCAACATTTAACTGGCATAAATACGAAGAAGGTATTGATGAAGTTGATGAATCTAAATTAAAAGAATTCGAAAAAGCGTTAGAAGGAACAGTAGGTTTCGTAAACGAACGTGATGTTATCGAAGGAACCGTTACAAGAATTACTGATAGAGATGCAATTATCGATATCAACTCTAAGTCAGAGGGAGTAATTTCTTTAAACGAATTCCGTTACAATCCAGGTTTAAAACTTGGAGATAGTGTTGAGGTATTAGTTGACAAAAGAGAAGATGCTTCTGGTCAATTAGTATTATCTCACAAAAAAGCACGTGTTATTAAAGCATGGGAACGTGTTAATAATGCACATGAAACTGGTGAAATCGTTAACGGTTTTGTTAAGTGTAGAACTCGTGGAGGTATGATCGTTGATGTATTTGGTATTGAAGCTTTCTTACCAGGATCTCAAATTGATGTGAAGCCTATCCGTGATTACGATCAGTATGTAGAGAAAACTATGGAATTCAAAGTTGTGAAAATCAACCACGAATTTAAAAACGTAGTAGTATCGCATAAAGCGTTAATTGAAGCTGATTTAGAAGATCAGAAGAAAGAAATCATTGGTCAATTAGAAAAAGGACAAGTATTAGAAGGTGTTGTTAAAAACATTACTTCTTATGGTGTCTTTGTTGATTTAGGTGGTGTTGACGGTTTAGTTCATATTACTGATTTATCTTGGTCTCGTATTAACCACCCGAATGAGGTTGTTGAATTAGATCAGAAATTAAATGTTGTAATTTTAGACTTTGATGATAACAAATCTAGAATTCAATTAGGTTTAAAACAATTATCTTCTCATCCTTGGGAAGCTTTAAATACTGATTTAAAAGTTGGTGATAAAGTGAAAGGAAAAGTTGTTGTTTTAGCTGATTATGGTGCTTTTGTAGAGGTTGAAGAAGGTGTTGAAGGTTTAATTCACGTTTCTGAAATGTCTTGGTCTACTCACTTACGTTCTGCGCAAGATTTCGTAAAAGTTGGTGATGAGGTTGAAGCTCAAATTTTAACTTTAGACCGTGAAGACCGTAAAATGTCTCTTGGTATGAAGCAATTACATCCAGATCCTTGGACTGATATTACTACTAAGTACCCTGTAAACTCTAAGCATACTGGTACTGTACGTAACTATACTAACTTTGGTGTGTTTGTTGAATTAGAAGAAGGAATTGACGGATTAGTTTATATCTCTGATTTATCTTGGACTAAGAAAATTAAGCATCCTTCTGATTTTGTTACTGTTGGTGATAAATTAGAAGTTCAAGTATTAGAATTAGACGTTGAGAACCGTAAGTTAAACTTAGGTCATAAGCAAACTCAAGATAACCCTTGGGATGCTCATGAAGCTACGTATGCAATCGGATCTACTCACGAAGGTTCTATCAAGGAAAAGAATGATAAAGGTGCAACTGTAACTTTTGCAGATGGTATCGAAGCATTCGCTCCAACTCGTTTCTTAGAAAAAGAAGACGGTTCTAAATTAGAAAAAGGTGATGCTGTAAAGTTCATCGTTACTGAATTTAGTAAAGAATACAGAAGAATTGTTGTTTCTCATACGTCTCTTTTCAAAGAAGAAGAAAAGAAAAACATCAAGGCTGCTGCTAAAAAAGCTGCTGACGTAGAAAAAACTACTTTAGGAGATATTGGTGGATTAGCTGAATTAAAAAGAAAAATGGAAGGGAAATAATATTTCTTTATCATAAACTCTTAAAACCCGTTACGAAAGTAGCGGGTTTTTTTAATGTTGTTTTTATGTAAAAAAAATAAATTAGCTTTAAATGAAATATATCACCTTAATAATATCTATTATTATTTGTTTTTCTTGTTCATCGGATGACCAAACCCCGACTATTGAACCAAATGAACCAAACTCAAAACCTGGAACTATAAAAATTGATGATATTGTTTTAGACGGACCAAAAGTTACTATAAATTGGAGTGATGCTGAAGATAAAGATGGCGACCAAATATTTTATAAATTATATGTAAATTCAATACTTATCACAGAAACTACGGAATCTATCAGTTCTACAGTCTTCGCATATAATGAAGATTATGTAGGTAGAATAATCGGTACAGATAAAAAAGGAGGAACAACTGAGGTTCTTTTTAAATTTTCAAGCTCCAAAAGTAAAATATTGTTATATACAGGTTTTGGAGGAACACTTTACGCATTAGATCTTTATACTTTAAAACCTATGTGGAAAACTGAAACTTCATTTATAGAAAGCCATGTCATATCCGATAACCTTATTTATTCTGGAATAAATGGATTGGATATTCTTTCTGGAAAAACTAATTGGACAAGTAAACCTACTAATAAAAAGATCGATGAATATCGTAGCATAATTGTAGATGTTGCTAATATTTATGCTCTTGATTCTGGCTCTACTTTATATTGTATAGATAAAATAACAGGAGGAAAGCTATGGCAACGTAATTTACCACATCATTACGCTCCTTTATCTATTGACTCTGATAAAATATTTACGTGTAGCAGCATTGTATCTGCTATTAATAAACAAACAGGAGCAATAATTTGGAACTTTAAATTAGAAAAAAATGCTTATAAAACATATACGAATCCCTTGGTAGTAAATAATGACATTTTTTTTGGTGATAATAGTGGTAGATTTTATTCTCTCAATAAAAATACAGGAATTAAAAATTGGAGTATCGATTCAGAATCAGAGATATCATTTTATGCTTCTCCAACACAATTTAAAGAGTCAATTATCACAGCTACTTATAGGGGAATATATGCTTATAATTTAAAAACAGTCACTACTATATGGGAGTATAATCCGTTGACTTTAAATTCATCAATAGAGACATCTCCATTCATTTATAATGATAAGGTATATATTGGAGTATCAAAGAATGGAAGTGGTGAATTGTTATGCTTAAACGCAAATGATGGGTCATTAATTTGGCGTTTTGATTTAGATAATAACACTACATCTTCGCCTATTGTATTTGATGATACTGTTTACATAGGAGATTGGAGTAAAAATATGTATGCTATAAATGCCGAAACAGGTATACTTAATTGGAAGAAAAAACATACGGAAATTATAATTAAATCTCCAATAATTATCATTGGAGAAGGGGAAAAAGTAATTTACCCAAGTGTTAACGGATTAAAAAATTAATTAAATTATGAAAAATAAAATATTTATAGTAATATTATTTTTTGGTGTACTTTTTTCATGTCAAAAAGAGGATACTCCTGAAATTACTCCTGAAATATTACCAATAGTTCTGAATAATAAAAATAAGATAACATCGTTTCAATTGAATATTGCAGGAAAATTAATTTCTGGTGTAATTAATCAAACAAATAAAATAATAACACTCAATACTGAAGATGCGGATCTAACATCTTTAGTGCCAATAATAGAATATTCGGATAAATCAAGTATATCGCCAGTAGTAAATATCTCTCAAAATTTCGAGAATGAGATAGTCTATACAATTATAGCAGAGAATGGAGCATCAAATATATACAGAGTAATTGTAAATAATATCAGTTCTAATACAGATATCCTTAATTTTAAATTATTAATTAATGCTAAAAAATATGAAGGTACAGTAAATAATGATGCTAAAACATTATATGTAGAAACTGATAATACACTAGAAACTGCGAATATCGTGTTTTCTATACCTGATGGAGCATCAATTCTTCCCGTTAAAGAAGGACCACAAAATTTCTACTTACCAGTTGAATATATTGTAACAGCAGAAAATGGTAAAACATCTACATTCACACTAACAACCAAAGCTTTTCAGTTTTTTGATAATCACTATAAAATGTTTTATAGTAATGCTACTGCAATTATTTCGGGGACAGGTATCGATTTATCTGTACCTAATTCCACTTTAGTGTTAGAAAATGAACAGAACTCATATATAATAAAAAACACATCAATTACAAATTCTTCTAATTATACAAACGGAATGTCTTTTAATGCTTTTCGGTATAGTTTTCCAGATAATATTGCTACAGCTACTAATTACAAACTTAAATATTTGATAGACGGTAACGTTAAAACTGTTTCAACTTTTAATATCGATGTTTTAGCCGAAGATATACCAATTATTACTTCTTTAAATAAAAACAGATATTTTAGTGGCGATATATTAATTATCACTGGTGAGAATTTACCTAATACTATTTCTATCCCTTCAAATGGTTCTGTTTTCATGATTTCAAGTTCAAGCTCAATCAGTTATGGTTTTGATTTAACTGTTAACAATAAAAAAACAGAATTAACACTTACATTGGGTTATAGCTATTTATTTCCATCATATTTCGGAAATTCAGAGCAAGAAAAAACCATTACATTATATGGTGAAAACCGTAGGGTTGGTACTACAATTAATACAATTTTCAAGTAAATAGATAAATATAAATACTTTTAGGTTGAATTCAAGTAGTAAAATATTTTTTTAAACCTTTAATTGTAACTTGGTTATAATTAAAGGTTTCTTCTTTTTATATTAATTTCTTTATTACCATTATATTTGTAGTGAAAATCAAAAAAAGTAATTAAAAAAACTATGACACTTATAAAATCGATATCAGGAATTAGAGGAACAATAGGAGGAAAGCCTAGCGAAAATCTTACGCCATTAGACGCTGTTAAATTTGCAGCAGCTTACGGAGCTTTTATCATCAAAAGAAACCCGACAGCTCAAAAAAATAATACGAAAATTAAAGTCGTTATTGGTAGAGATGCACGTATTTCTGGTAAAATGATTAGCAACTTAGTAGCAAACACGTTAGTTGGATTAGGAATTAATGTGGTTGATTTAGGCCTATCTACAACACCAACGGTGGAAATTGCTGTTCCTTTAGAAAAAGCACATGGAGGAATTATTTTAACAGCTTCTCATAATCCGAAGCAATGGAACGCCTTAAAATTATTAAATGAAAAAGGAGAGTTTTTAAACGGCGCAGATGGAGAAGAAATTTTAGCTTTAGCAGATAATGAAGATTTTACGTTTGCTGCCGTTGATGAATTAGGAAGCTACAGAAAGAATAAGCGTTATTTAAAGAAACACATCAAAGAAGTTTTAAACTTAGATTTAGTCGATGTAAAAGCTATTAAAAAAGCAAAGTTTAAAGTGGTTGTTGATGGTGTTAATTCTACTGGAGGAATTTTTATTCCTGCTTTATTAAAGGAATTAGGTGTTAAATGTATCGAATTATATTGTGAGCCAAATGGTGATTTCCCTCATAATCCTGAACCTTTAAAAGAGAATTTAACTGATATTTCTAAATTAGTCGTTAAAAAGAAAGCCGATTTAGGAATTGTTGTGGATCCTGATGTTGACCGTTTAGCTTTAATATCAGAAGATGGTTCTATGTTTGGGGAAGAATACACGTTAGTTGCTTGTGCGGATTACGTATTAGGTAAATTAAAAGGAGGAAATACAGTTTCTAATTTATCATCATCAAGAGCTTTACGTGATGTTACTGAAAAACATGGTGGAACTTACACAGCATCTGCCGTAGGTGAAGTAAACGTAGTTCAAATGATGAAAGATACCGATACTGTAATTGGTGGTGAAGGAAATGGAGGAATTATTTATCCTGCTTCGCATTATGGTAGAGATTCTTTAGTTGGTGTTGCGTTGTTTTTATCGCATTTAGCGAAAAAGAAAATGTCTTGTAAAGAATTAAGAGATTCGTATCCAAGTTATTTTATGAGTAAAAACAAAATTCAATTAACTCCGAAAATTGATGTTGATGAGGTTTTATCAAAAATGACTTTAAAATATCAAAATGAAGACGTTAATACAATTGACGGTGTAAAAATTGATTTTGAAAAACAATGGGTTCATTTACGTAAATCGAATACAGAGCCGATTATCAGAATTTATACCGAAAGCGATAGCCAAAAAAATGCAGATACACTTGCTGAAAGATTCATAACAGAAATTGAAGAAATTATTAAATAAATAATTTTAAGAAATAAAAAACAACACATAAATATAAATAATCAAGTTGAAATTAAGAACAATTAGTTTGAGTTTATTAATGATGGCGGTAACCGCATCATCAATAATAGGACAGGAGCAAAGTAAGCAAGAAAATAGAGAATATGATAAAGCGCGTAACAGCGAAAAATTTATCATCCAAAAAAAGAAAGTAACCAATAAAGGAAAGTTTTTCGCTTATTGGGGATGGAATTGGGCAAGTTATAGTGATGCTGATATTCATTTTAAAGGCGATAATTATGACTTTACCTTATCGGATGTAAAAGCGCAGGATAGACAAACAAAATTCTCTTTTAACAAGTATTTTAACCCTGGTAACGTTACAATTCCGCAAACAAATTATAGAATCGGGTATTTCTTTAAAGAAAATTACACGGTTTCTATCGGAGTTGACCACATGAAATATGTGATGATTGATGATCAAAATGTGAAAATCAACGGAAATATTAATGATGGAAACGCAAAATATGACGGAACGTACAATAATGAAACTGTTAATTTAGCAGAAGATTTTCTACGTTTCGAACATACAGACGGTTTGAATTACGTAAACGTAGAATTAAAACGTTTCGACGATGTAAGTCATTGGTTTGGCTTGAATCTTGAAAACTTACAAATTAACCTAACAGAAGGTTTTGGAATGGGAATTTTATATCCAAAGACAAATTCAAAATTATTAGGGAAAGATAGAAATGATTCTTTTCATTTGTCTGGATACGGAGCTTCGCTTGTTGCAGGTGTAAATATCTCCTTCTTAAAACATTTTTACGTGCAAGCAGATTTGAAAGGTGGACATATTTATATGCCTGATGTTAAAACAACTTCAAATTCTTCGGATAGTGCTTCGCAAAACTTTTTCTTTCTTCAGAAAACCATTTTAATAGGAGGAAAGTTTAGATTGTAAAAATATTAATTAATATTTTTTTTGAAAAAACCACTGCTAAAAACAGTGGTTTTTTCTTTTGTAAAAGACATTTTTTACAAAAGTTAGAAAAAAGTTAATTCTATATAATTTTTAGGTTATTTTGATGTAAAAAATTAAATTTATATTCTATATAGATAATTTATGAATTTAGAAGATTATTTCAGTCAATTTAGAAAGAATATCGTAGGAAATAACCAAACCTACCAATCGCCTTACGGAACACAAAAAATGATATATGCCGATTGGACAGCAAGTGGACGTTTATATTATCCGATAGAAGAAAAATTACTACATGAAATAGGAGCGTTTGTCGCAAATACACATACAGAAACTGCTACCGCTGGAGCTGTGATGACATTAGCTTATAATGAAGCTCGGAATATTATTAAAAATCATGTAAACGCATCCGAAGATGATATTTTAATTACCGAAGGTTCTGGAATGACAGGCGTTGTTAATAAATTTCAACGAATTTTAGGACTCAAAGTTTCTGAAAATCTTAAAGAAAATACACTAATTCCTGACCAAAAAAGACCAATCGTTTTTGTAAGTCATATGGAACATCATTCAAATCAAACTTCTTGGATAGAAACTATTGCTGAGGTCGTTGTTGTGCCTTGTAATGATGAGGGCTTAATCTGTTTACATATTTTTGAAGAAACTATCAAAAAATATGCCGACAGACCGATTAAAATAGCGTCAATTATCGCAGGTTCAAACGTAACAGGAATTAAAACTGAATATCATAAAATAGCAAGTTTAATTCATAAATATGGCGGTTTGTGTTTTGTTGATTTCGCTTGTTCCGCTCCCTATGTCGATATAAATATGCATCCGAAGAAAAAAGAGGAATATTTAGACGCTATCTTTTTTTCGCCTCATAAATTCTTAGGAGGTCCTGGAAGTTCAGGCGTTTTAATCTTCAATAAAAAATTATATAAAAATATGATTCCCGATAATCCTGGAGGAGGAACGGTGAGTTATACAAATCCGTGGGGACAACACGATTATTTTGATGAAATCGAAACCAGAGAAGACGGCGGAACTCCCGCTTTTTTACAAACTATCAAAATTGCATTCGCCATGCAATTGAAAAATAATATGGGAACGAAAAATATCAAAAAAAGAGAAAATGAAATAAATCCTGTTATTTTTAAATGCTTAGAAAAATTAAATGGCGTAAAAATATTAGCCCCAAATCAAAAAGATAGATTGAGTATTTTTTCTTTCTATTATGAAAAATATCACTTCAATTTAGTCGTGAAATTATTAAATGATAGATTCGGAATCCAAACCAGAGGCGGTTGCTCCTGTGCAGGAACGTACGGACATTTCTTATTAAATGTCAATCAAAATACATCAAATGAAATTAAAAATCAGATTTTAGAAGGATGTAATACTCAAAAACCTGGCTGGATACGATTATCAATACATCCCACAATTACCGATGATGAGGTACAATTTATCTGTAAATCTTTAGAAGAATTAACGGAAAATATCGAAAATTGGGCGAAAGAATATCAATACGATAGCCTCAAAAATGAATATACACATCAATCTGGGAAATCAATAGAAAAAGAAATCGTGGAAAATTGGTTTTTAAATTAAAATCATAATTTAGTTAAAATTTAAAACTATCTAAAAAAAACACAAAAAAAACAGAACAAAAAAATATCGATGAATACCAATACACTAAATATTGATTTTTTAGAAGAAAATTATCAAAAAATTAAACAATCCAAAATATCTGGAAGATATATCACCTTAGAACATATTAAACCAATTATTGAAGAATTTTCTAATGTTAAAATTGAAAATCATCAAAAAATATCCGCATATAAAATAGGGGAGTCCGAACAAGGAAAAGATATTTATCAACTAAAAATTAAGCAAGAAAAAACAGGAAAATTAGAAAATAAAAAAGAAAATAAGCAAGTAAAAATTCTTATTTGGAGTCAAATGCACGGAAATGAAAGCACAGGAACAAAAGCCGTGTTCGATTTTCTGAACTTCTTGAAAAATGAAGAAAATTATCAAGAAAATAACATTGCAAAAACAATTTTAGAAAATTGTGAAATTACGATTATTCCAATCTTAAATCCTGATGGAGCGGAGGTTTATACCAGAGTAAATGCTAATAATATCGACTTAAATAGAGATGCCGTCGATTTAAAAGCCAAAGAAAGTAAACTATTACGCAAAATTTTAGATACCGTAAATCCTGATTTCTGCTTCAACTTACACGACCAAAGAACCATTTTCGGCGTGGAAGGAACTCGAAATCCTGCAACAATTTCATTCTTAGCACCATCCGAAGAAATTACCCGAAAAATTACAGAAGGACGTAAAAAAACCATGAACGTAATTATCGCCATGAATGAATTATTACAGGAAATAATTCCGAATCATATAGGACGATATACCGATGAATTTTATCCAACAGCCACTGGAGATACGTTTCAAAAATTAGGATACAATACAATTTTGATAGAAGCAGGGCATTTTCCAAACGATTATGAACGAGAAAATGTGCGTAAATTTAACTTTTTTGCACTATTACAAGGGATTTATCATCTTGCTTGTAAAAATAATACTACAGAACATCAAGAATATTTCGCTATTCCAAACAATATCAAGAACTTCTATGATGTTATATATCGAACAGGAAATAAAACGGAAAATAATCACGAAAATAATCAAAAAGATGTGGCTTTTCAGTATGTAGAGAAAGTAGAAAATGGTAAATTTGCACCGACTTTAAAGAAAGAAAAAGAAGGAGACTTATCTTCATATATCGGACACAAAGAATTACGTAAATAATTATATCAAAAAAAAACGAAAGAAAACGAAAAAGAAATAGTCAAAGAATAAAAAAAGTAATAAAATGTGAAGAAGTATCAAGATAAAAAACCCGAAAGTTTATCTCTTAAAAAACAATCATAAAGTCATTTAATTGTTATTTAAAAAATTTATAAAAACTTATTTTAGTGATTTTACCTGAAAAAAAAAGAATGAAGAAGTTTGTACTCGATGAAATAGACCATCAGATATTAGACATTTTAATTGAAAATGCACGAACGCCATTTACGGATATTGCCAAAAAACTATTAGTATCGGCAGGAACAATTCACGTACGTGTTAAAAAAATGGAAGACGAAGGAATTATACAAGGCTCAACATTGTCGTTAAATTACGATAAAATGGGATACACTTTTATAGCTCACGTTGGCGTTTATCTCGAAAAATCATCAATGACACAACACGTTTTGGACAATTTAAGATTGATTCCAAATGTAACTGTAGCCTATGTAACCGCTGGGAAATACAACGTATTTTGCAAAGTGAGAGCGAAAAGTACACACGATGCAAAAGATATTATTTATCGAATGGATGATATTGAAGGTGTTTACAGAACCGAAACAATGATTTCTCTAGAAGAAAGCATCAACGATAAAAAACGCTTAATGCACGCTATTTTTAAAGAAATTTAGAGTTAGAGAAAATTTAGTTTTAGTGTAAAAACTTAATTTATAGTCTTTTAGTATAAAATCCCGCTTTTTAAAAGCGGGATTTTTAAGTTTTATCAATATATAATGTTGTTTTTTATTTAATATAAAAAAACAACATTATGTTAAATAGAATAATAGAAGATGCTTTATTATTCAAAACTCCATTCAAATCGTTTAAAAACAGTTGTCCAATCTTTTGGAAAATTGGCTTTTATAAGAAGTTTTTCTGATGAAAAAGGATGCGAAAATTCCAAAGAATAGGCGTGTAAAAATAAGTTCTCACAATCAAAATTATCAATAAACATGATATTATGATTTTTATCACCATATTTTGGATCGCCAATAAGTGGATGACTTATTTTATTGAGATGAATGCGTAATTGATGTAATCTTCCCGTAGTTGGTTTCATTTCAACCAAGCTATAACGTGAGGTTTCGTAAGGTTTTACAGGAATATCTAAAATAATATTTGCAACTGTTTTTAAATGTGTTTCGGCTTCTTTATAAACGTCAGAATCACGTCCTTTTACAGGAGAATCAATCGTTTTAGAAGCAGGAGCATGTCCTCGGACAATTCCATAATATGTTTTCTGAATTTCATTGTTCGTGAAAAGTTCTTGGAATTTAGAAACGTATTTTGTTTCTTTTGCTAATAAAATAATTCCTGAAGTTTTTCTGTCTAAACGGTGGATTGGATAAAATTTTTGTCCAAATTGATTGAATAGTATTTGTAATAAAGAATCTTCATCAGAAACATTTCTAGAATGATAGGCGTGATGAACAACGATATTATTAGGCTTAGAAACACATAGGATATAAGCATCCTCATAAAGAATTGTAAGGCTCATAAATTGTTTTGGCTTTTTTTTGATGTTGATGATTTTGTTTAAATTGATAGATATATCAAAGTTCGTAAAAGTAAATTAATTCGTTTCGTAATAAAAGAAAGTCGCGTGTTAGTTGTTTTTTGTTTTGTTGTTTTTTTTAAATAAAAAATTAAATAAATTTTAAATTAATTAAATAAATTTTAAATTAATTAAAACATAAATAAATAACTTAATAATACTAATAATACATACATACACCACCTATTTTTCTATAAATATATATGTATTATAATTAACATTATGTTAAATAGAGTGTTTTATTGTTCTTTATTTGTTTTTTGATAAGATTCTTTTTTACAAACTTGCTTACCTCACCTAGTATTTAAATTAACCTGTCTTATTTATTTTATTTAAAATTCATTTCAACTTCTTAATTTTTTAAAAGCTAAAAAATAGAAAAAATCAGGATGACGATAATTTTCTGATGTTATTGCTGTTTAGTTGTATATTTGCATTTTTATAAATTTCACGCCAAATTTTACGATAAACAGCTTTTATGCCTTTTAAAAAATTACATTCAGAAATACAAGAAAAATTAGTATCCTTAGAAATAACAACCCCTACACCCTTACAAAAGAAAAGTATTCCTGCTATAAAAAGTGGTGCAAATATCTATTGTACAGGCTTAGAAGGAAGCGGAAAAACAACGACTCTTGTACTTACAACTTTGCAAAAATTAAAATTTCAACCTGAAGGAAACAGCCCTAGAGCCTTTGTACTCGTTGAAAATAATGAAAAAGCAGCTGAAATATATAAAGAGTTTTTTAAATATACACGATATAAAGAAATACGTGTGTATTTAGCCGATGAAAAAATGCATGTAGATACTCAAAAATCGGAAATTTTTGAAGGTGTTGATATTCTTATTTCTACGCCTAAAAGAATGAATAAATTGTTTTTACTTAACGGAATCAGTCCATCACAATTAACAATTTTTAGTATTGAAGATGCCGAATTTCTGAAAAATACCAACGCATACAGTGCGCTAATGGGAATTACACAAAGTATCAATAAATGTCAGTTTGTTTTATATGCCGATAAAATATCACCAACATTAAAACGTTTTGAATCGTACTTTATGGAACATTCTAGAGTTATATCAGTATAAAAAAGCATATCATATCATTTAAAAACAAAAAACGGAATTGTATAGTATATAATTCCGTTTTTTGTTTTTAAAATTTTATACTTATACGTTACTTAAACTAAAATTAGAGGCTAACGTAATTATTTCAGCATCAGGATCTGTATTATAAATAATACTCTCAATAACAGATAAGTTTTTATTATTTTTTGTGATTAAAATCATTTTTTCACTAGAATCTTGATGAATTATCTTGATGAATTTCTGATAAATAGTCGTATCACCCATGATATTTTTTTGAATTAAAGCATTCTTTTTAGAGAAAACAAGCATTGTTTTATTCTGAATATCTTGTTTCATAAAATAATCGATTGTTTTACTGGTCGCAATAATTGTTATCAAACAATACGTAGCTATTTTATAATTTCCAAAAGTAAGAACTCCAGAAATAATAATTAAAGCATCAATAATAAGTATTAATTGATTAAAACTAATATTGATTTTTGTCGCTAAAATTCTGGCTAAAATATCTTGTCCACCAGTGGTTGCTCCTGCTTTTTTAACTAAAAAAATGGTAACACCAATAAGGATTCCGCCTAAAATAGACGACAATAAAATATCATCAATTAAAACCTGATTTTTTGTAAATAATGATATAATATCTAATAAAAATGATGATGAAATCATGAAAAAAGCAGTTTTAAACCCTGTTTTTTTTCCCAACAAACTAGTTCCCCAAAGTAATAAAGGAATGTTAATGCACAATGCGATAACGCCAATCGATGAAAAACCAATAAGCTCACTCAGGATAATTCCTAGTCCAAAAACTCCACCAGGCACAATATTATAAGGCACTATAAATAATGCAAAAGCCAGTGCGACTATTAAAGATCCAATAAATACTAATCCATAGTTTTTAAATTCAGCACTCATTTTATTATTGTTTATCATTATTACCGTTTTTAATTTTTTTTATAAAGTTGTTTTTTGAGTTTTTGATGATGATTAAATCTGTTTAAAAATCTTTTAAAATCCGTGCAAAAATATATTTATTACTTATTTTATAGTAATAAACACTTGATTATCGTATTAAATAAGTAATTTTAGCTGTTTTATAGTAATAATTAAAAGTATATCACTTTTTAAGAAGTTGTTTTGATTTTTTTTAAGTGATTTTTACGGTTTTTTGATAAATAATAATCTTGATTTTTAAAAGAATCATATATAAAAAATAGCATAAAATGATAAAATTAGATGAAGTTGATTTAAAGATAATACGAATCTTGCAAGAAGATTGTAAAAAGACCGCGAAAGAAATTTCTCAAAGTTTAAATCTAACGGTCTCTCCTATTTATGATAGGATTCGGCGTTTGGAGAAATTAGGTGTTATTAAAAAATATGTAGCAATTTTAGATAAAAATCATATAAATAGACCTATAACGGCTATTTGTATGGTTTCTTTGCGATATCATAATCAAGGTTTTATGGATAAGTTTGAAGCGCAAATAAAAGAATTGAAAGAGGTTCAAAAATGTTATCACATGGCGGGAAAGGTAGATTATTTTTTACACATCAACTTACCAGGAATTGAAGATTATCATGATTTTGTACGTTTAAAATTATCTAAAATTGAAAACATCGGTGTTTTAGAAAGTTCGTTTGTCCTTAAAGAAATCATCGACAAAACAGCATATTATGTATAATAAAAAACCTCATCAATAAATTGATGAGGTTTTTTTGAAAATATATGGATTATATACTAGATCACTTTTACGTTCACTGCATTTGGTCCTTTGTTTCCTTCTTCTAAATCGAATTCAACTTCGTCACCTTCTCTAATCTCGTCGATTAAACCTGAAATGTGTACAAAGTGGTCTTTTTCAACACCTTCTTCTGTAATAAAACCAAATCCTTTAGTGTCGTTGAAAAATTTTACTATTCCTTTACTCATCGTAATGTAAATTAATTTGTTAGTACTTATTAGTTTGCAAATATAGTGTCATTAATCTAAACAAAAGTATATTATGTGTTTTATTCCTGATTTTTTTTAAAGTATAAATACTTTATAAGTATTCTTTGAGTATTTTTAAGCTCAATTAAAGTTCAAAAGTTAAAAATATCAAAAAAAGAATGAACATTCATTTTTATTGTATATTTGTTGTATCTTTGTGTCAGAATAGATGTACATTACATCAGCAATAAAAGAAAGAATAATTATAATAAACTATAAATGGCTAAACTTCAAAAAAGTATTGATAAACGAAATGCACTTGTTAAAGCAACTATCGAGCTGGTAAATAACAACGGTTTTCACGCTACGCCGATGAGTAAAATTGCAAAAATGGCAAAAGTATCGCCTGCTACGATTTATCTTTATTTTGAAAGCAAACAAGATTTAGTAAATCAAACTTACATCGAAGTAAAAGCAAAATATACTGATTACGCCTTTGCTACATATAATAACAATCTTTCTGTGGAAGCTGGTTTTAAATTAATTTGGAATCGTATTGCGGAATTTAAACTCAAAGAATGTGAAAATGCCATGTTTTTAGCGCAATGTGATAATACACCAATGATTGATGAAGCAAGTCGTCAAGAAGGAATCAAGCATTTACAGCCACTACTCGACCTTTGGAATCGTGGTAAAAAAGAAGGAATCATCAAACCAATGTCCGATTATATATTATATGCGTATGCAATTAATCCGCTATCATTTTTAATGATTTATCAAAAAAGAGGTGTTTTTACTTTGGATGAAACTCATATTGAAGAAGCGTATCAATCTGCTTGGAATAGTATCAAAATGTGTAAAAGTGTAATTAATGAATCAGTATAAATAAAAAATAAACCTCAACTCAATATAAATTATATAAAAAGAACAACTATGGAATTATTAGACAAATTAAAATGGAGATACGCCGCTAAAGCAATGAACGGTAAAAAAGTATCCGAAGAAAAAGTAACGCGTATTTTAGAAGCAGCACGTTTAGCACCAACCTCAAGCGGATTACAACCTTTCGAAATTTTTGTGATTAAAAATCAAGAAATTAAAGAAAAAATTAGACCAATCGCTTGGAATCAATCGGTAATTACTGACTGCTCTCACCTACTTGTTTTCGCTGCTTGGGATACTTATACCGAAGATAGAATTAATCATATGTTCGATTTAACAAACGAAATTCGTGGCTTTAAAAACGAAGGATGGGAAAATTACCGTCAAATGTTATTAAGTACGTATCCGCAGAAAGATGCCGAAGAGAATTTTAATCACGCAGCAAAACAAGCTTACATTGCTTTTTCACAAGCTATTACAGCCGCAGCTTATGAACAAGTTGATGCAACGCCTATTGAAGGATTTGATCCTGCCGCTGTTGATGAAATTTTAAACTTACGTGAAAAAGGATTGCGCAGTGCTGTATTACTTCCTTTAGGTTACAGAGCTGAAGACGAAGATTGGCTAGTAAACTTAGTAAAAGTTAGAAAACCGATGGATGAATTAGTAACCGTAATTGAGTAATATCAGTAACGAATTTTATCAAGTTATCAAATCAACTAAAAAACAAGATGAATAAAACAATTTTATTAGAAAAAAGACCAATTGGTAAACCTCAGTTATCTGATTTTAAAGTTGTTTCAGATAAAATAGCAACAATTAATACAGGTGAAATCCTTTTAGAAACCACTTATGTATCTGTAGATCCTTATTTAAGAGGAAGAATGAGCGATGCGAAATCATACATTCCTTCTTTTGAATTAAATAAACCTATACAATCTGGTGTTATAGCCAAAGTAATTGCGTCTAAAAATACTGATTTTGCCGTAGGTGATTTTGTATCAGGAATGTTAGCCTGGAAAACACAACAAATATCTAATGGCGAAGGACTTTTAAAAGTATCGGAATCTAAAGCACCTTTAAGTGCCTATTTAGGAGTTTTAGGAATGACAGGTTTAACAGCTTATTTAGGTTTGCATGAAATCGGAAAACCAGTTGCAGGAGAAACAATTGTTGTTTCAGGCGCTGCGGGTGCTGTTGGAAGTATTGTAGGACAAATAGCGAAAATTCTAGGACTTCGTGTTATCGGTATTGCAGGAACTGACGAAAAAATTGAAATGCTAAAAAATAAATTTGGCTTCGATGCTGGTATTAATTACAATACCGATAAAGATATCAACGGAACAATTAAAAAACTAGCACCAAGTGGTGTCGATATTTATTTTGATAATGTTGGTGGCGAAATATCTGATGCCGTTTTATTTAATATTAATCGATTTGCAAGAATCATTGTTTGTGGTGCGATATCAGTATATAATAGTACTGAAACTCCAAAAAGTATAAGTGTACAGCCTTTTTTAGTGAAAAATAGCGCCTTAATGCAAGGATTTATTGTCTCTAATTATACCGATAAATTCCCTGAAGCAATGGAACAATTATCAACATGGTTATCCGAAGGAAAAATAACCTATACCGAAACTATTGTAAATGGTTTTGAGAACATTCCAACCGCTTTTATTGATTTATTTGAAGGTAAAAATAAAGGTAAAATGATTGTTAAAATTAACAAAAACTAAAAAATTAAAAGATGAATAATTTTCAATTTAAAAATCCAACCAAAATTATCTTTGGAAAAGATACTATAAAAGAAATCACAACAGAAATTCCTAAAGATGCAAAAGTCTTACTTCTTTTTGGAGGCGGAAGTATCAAAAAAAATGGCGTTTACAACCAAGTAAAAGAAGCTTTAAAAACTGTTGAAGTTGTTGAGTTTGGAGGAATTCCTGCAAATCCAGAATATTCGCTATTATTAGACGCTTTAAAAGTAATTAAAGAGGAAAAAATCACGTATTTATTAGCTGTTGGTGGTGGTTCTGTTATTGATGGAACGAAGTTTTTATCAGCCGCTGCATTATACGAAGGCGAAACTCCTTGGGATATTTTAACCAATAACATCAGAACTGAAAAAGGAATGCCTTTTGGAACGGTCTTAACAATGCCTGCAACAGGTTCTGAAATGAATTCTGGCGCAGTAATTACCCGAAGAGAAACCAAAGAAAAACTTGCGATGGGCGGTCCTGGATTATTTCCTGAATTTTCAGTGTTAGATCCGCAAGTAATTACCTCTATTCCACAACGTCAATTAGCCAATGGTTTAGCCGATTCTTTTACACACGTTTTAGAACAATATATGACCTATCCTGTAGGTGGATTATTGCAAGATCGTTTTGCAGAAAGCATTTTACAAACAATTATTGAAGTTGCGCCAAAAGTTTTAAAAGATCCTACGGATTACAAAGCCGCTGCAAATTATATGTGGAGTTGTACCATGGCTTTAAATGGATTAATTCAACAAGGAGTTCCTGGTGATTGGGCAGTACATGGAATCGGACATGAATTAACGGCTTTATTTGGTATCGACCACGCGCGTACTTTGGCAATAATTGCACCAAGCCATTACGCCTTTAATTTTGAAGCTAAAAAAGAAAAATTAGCACAATATGCCGAACGTGTTTGGAATGTTACCACAGGTTCTACGGATGAAAAAGCACAAGCAGGTATTGATAAAACAGTGACTTTTTTCCATGAATTAGGTATTGACACCAAATTATCAGAGTACACGAAAGATTACGAAGGAACTGCTGAAATAATCGCAAAACGCTTTACAGAACGTGGTTGGTTAGGTTTAGGAGAGCATCAATCTTTATCGCCTAAAAACGTTGAAGAGATCGTAAAAATGGCGTATTAATTTATTTTTTTGATAGATGAAAATACTACAAAAAGCAGCCATTGTATTTACAATGATTTCTGCAATGATTATGGCATCAAGCTGCAAAACTGAAAACAAGGAAAACAATAATTCTGAAACAATTTCTTCAGAAGAAAAAACAACCACTAAAACTAAAAAAATGAACATCTTATTTGTTTTAACATCACACGATAAATTAGGAGATACTGATAAAAAAACAGGATTTTGGGTAGAAGAATTTGCTTCTCCATATTACACTTTGTTAGATAAAGGTGCTACAATTACCATTGCAACGCCAAAAGGAGGTGCTGCTCCTATTGACCCAAGTAGTGATTCGCCTGATGCTGCTACAAAAGCAACCGAACGTTTTAATAACGATGACGCTGCAAAGGCTAAAATTGCAAATACAAAAGTATTATCAACAATTGATGCAGAAGATTTTGACGCTGTTTTTTATCCTGGCGGACACGGTCCTTTATGGGATTTAGCAGAAGATGTTGCTTCGATAGCGTTAATTGAAGATTTCAATAATCAAAACAAACCGATTGCTTTTGTATGTCATGCTCCTGCGGCTTTAAAAGAAGTTAAAAACGAAGATGGAACTCCTTTAGTAAACGGTAAAAAAGTTACAGGATTTACCAATACAGAAGAAGAAGCTGTTGGGCTTACCGATGTTGTTCCTTTTTTAGTAGAAGATATGTTAACTAAAAATGGTGGTATCTATTCGAAAAAAGACGATTGGAATGCTTACGCAATACAAGATGGTAATTTAATTACAGGACAAAATCCAGCATCTTCTGAATTAGTTGCTGATAAATTGTTAGAAAGTTTAAAATAATTATTAAAATAATAATCCCTTGATATATTTCCCTCTTTTTTTATTTTTTTTAACAAAAAGGCTGTCATTTTTAATGACAGCCTTTTTTATTTTATATAAATAATATCTTATTTTGAATAATCACCTACTTCTTACCAATCAATAGGAAAATAATCTTTTAAGAACTTACCAGACCAATGTTTCCCTGTATTTATACCGTCAATTAACGGATCCATAACACGTGCCGCACCATCTACAATATCTAAAGGCGGTTGAAAATCGTGTGTTTCCACTTTCTTTTTTGATAATTCCGCAGGATCTTCATCAGTAACCCAACCAGTATCCACGGCATTCATATAAATACCCGATTTTGCAAAAGTTGATGCTGAGGTATGCGTTAACATATTTAAAGCCGCTTTTGCCATATTTGTGTGTGGATGTCTATCTACTTTTTTAAATCGATGGAACTTCCCTTCCATTGCCGTTACATTAATAATATGTTTTTTACCCGTGTTTTCTTTCATCATTAAATTAGACAAACGATTACACAAAACAAACGGTGCAACAGCATTTACTAGCTGTACTTCTACCATTTCCGTGGTTTCAATTTCACCTAAACGCAAACGCCAACTATTGGTTTTTCTTAAATCTACTTGTTGTAAATCGGCATCTAATTCACCTTCGGGAAAAACCTCAGCAGTTTGTAACGAATTATCAAAACTATAAGGAATTTGAGATAATGCCGCTGAATTACGCAAGCCAATTCCAGGCTCAGGACCATGCCAAGTAACAGGTAATACATTATTTTTACTTGTTTTATCTGTAGGAACACTCAAACTTGATAACTCTTCTAAACAGCCAACATGATCTTTTAATAATTTTTGAGCTAACTTCGGAAGTTTATCAACAGGAAGCTTTTCATTTTCCATTAAATGGAAGTAAAAACCTGAAGGTCTTCTTACGGTTTGTGCTGCATTATTGATTAAAATATCTAATCGATCGTATTTTTGCTCTATATAATTACAGAAAATCTCTACACTTGGGATATGACGTAAATCAAGCCCGTGAATATGTAAACGGTCGCTCCAATCTTTATAGTCTTCTTCTTTAGAAAAACGAATTGCAGAATCCGCAGGAAAACGCGTAGTTGCAACAACCCTTGCTCCCGAACGCAATAGCATTAATGTTATATGATATCCAATTTTCAATCGAGAACCTGTAATAACCGCAACTTGATCGGTTAAATCGGTTAATTGAAAACGTTTTGCGTAGTTTAAATCACCACAATCTTTACACATCGTATCATAAAAATGATGCAATTTTGTATAAACAGTTTTACAAACGTAGCAATTTCTAGGCGATTCTAATTCTAAAGTATCTTCGGATAAATCCGCAGCAGCCAATAATTTAGGAGCAACAAACAAAGCCGATTCTCTTGCAGAACGAATTCCTGTTGATTTTCTAGCGTGTGTATCTTTGGCGATCATTTTACGTTTTGCCGCTTTTTTCGCATCTTTTCTTCTACGCTCAAACTCTTCTCTGTTGGGTCTTGTTAATTCCCCAGCAGCTTTAAAAAGCGCTACTCTTTCATCTTCAGGCAATTCAAAAAGCTGATTTGTATCTGCTAATAAATGTTGTAATGTAGCGATACAAGATGCTATATCTACACTTGATTTTTGTTCACTCATATCAAACTACTTTTTTATTTTTTTGTATTTGGGCGCGAAATTATCAATTTTTAATGAGTTTTTTAAGTATTTTATCATAAAAAAGGCTTTATAGCTTGATAACGTTAGCGCAAGTATCCTTGTTTAAAACCAAAAAAAGAGAGTAACCTTTTTATAGGTCAATCTCTTCTCTTTTTTTTGTTTTTGATTGAATTTGTAAAAGTCTAAACTTATTTAACTAAAGTTACTTTTACGGCATTCATTCCTTTCATTCCTTTTTCAAGTTCGAAACTTACTTTGTCATTTTCAGAAATTTGATCAATAATACCACTTACGTGTGTAAAATATTTCTCTTGATCTGCTGAATCGATAATAAAACCAAATCCTTTAGACGAATCAAAAAACGAAACAGTTCCTTTTCTAATAGGATCAAATGCTTCTTTATCGCCTTCTAAAGTTTTAGGAACGCTAACTTGAATGTCTTCAGCGTTAATAACGATTGGTTTTTGGTCTGGATCTGGAGGAGTTGAAGATAAATTTCCATACGCATCGGTGTATGCGAATTCAATTCCAGTTGAACCATTTTCTCTGATGTCTGCTTTACGAGCATCCATTTTCTTTCTTTTATCTTCACGTTTTTTTAAACGCTTTTTCTCTTTTTCATTCTTGTTAAATGATTGCTGAGATTTTGCCATAAGATTAATTAATATAGAATTATACTACTAGTTTTTTTAGAATAAAGTTATAATTTATTTTTTGAAGAAATTACAACAGCCCCAATATAGCTAAAATATGTTTATTTTTTTGTGTTTTTGGGCATTTATTTTTGATATTAGATTCATAATTAGATGATGTTCGCTAACTATGATACTCTAATTATTGCAAAGATGCTACCATATTTTTACATATAGTGCATCTTTGTGCTTTTTTTTACCATTTATTGCAAAAAAAGTACTAAATCGGTCTAATTTAAGTATAGAATAATCAATTTTTATAATAATTAGAAACTATTTTAGGCGTTTAGCTTTTTTTAGTTTGCTCTTTTTTAGGAGTTATCGTGTTCGATTCGGCTAAATAGTTTGCTAAAATTTTATCGACTAATTCTTCTTTTGTTAGGTGATGAAATATTGTTTTTACTTTTGATTTAAAATCTTCTGAAATATTTCTATTTGGTTTTGTTTTAAATATTTTTTTCGCCCAGATTAAGCCGTTATTTTCTTCAATACTTTGTGCATCTGCTTTTTTAAACGGTTTAAAAACAATCCCTAATTCTTTTTCAAAATCAGCAATATCTTTTACCTCATCTTCTTGTAAAACAGTCAAAGAAAGTCCCTTTGCTCCTGCTCTTGCCGTTCTTCCGCTTCGGTGAACATACGCTTCATAGGTATCTGGCAAATGATAATTAACAACATATTCAATTTCTTTGACATCAATACCACGCGCGGCTAAATCGGTAGCCACTAAAATATCAATATATCCTTCTCTGAATTGCCCCATAATTCGATCACGGATTCCTTGCGTTAAACTTCCGTGAATAGCTCCTGATGAAAATTTATTAATTGCTAAATTTTTGGCTAATTTATTAACGGCTGCTTTGGTTTTACAGAAGATGATTCCACGTTTTCCTTCTTTTGAATTTAGAAAATGAAGTAATACTTCTAATTTTTCAATAGGTTTTACCACTACATATTGATGTTCGATTCCCTGATGTCCAACTGTTGCCATATCTGCTTGGATATTTACAACATTTTTAGCCATATAATTTTGAACCAATTGTTTTATAACTCCCGACATCGTTGCCGTAAATAAGAATGTTCTTCTATTTTTAGAATTTGGAATTTCTTTTATAATAGTATCTACCTCCTCTTTTAAAGCGCTTACCATTTCGTCAGCTTCATCTAAAACCAACTGCTTTATTTCTTTAATATTGATAGCACCACGTTTTACTAAATCGACCAAACGACCTGGCGTTGCTACTACAATATGTGTGGTTTCTTTTAAGCGTTCTATTTGAGGTTTTATAGGAATCCCTCCACATACGGAAGCGATGCTTATTTCAGGCATATTTGTAGCAAAAGATACTAGATTTGCATGAATCTGCTGTCCTAATTCTCTTGTTGGCGCTAAAATTAAAGTTTGTATGTTGGTGTTTTCGGTATCAATATGTTGTAATAAAGGCAATCCGAAGGAAGCGGTTTTTCCTGTTCCTGTTTTTGCTAAAACAACAACATCTTCTTTTTGATTTAGAATAACAGGGATTGTTTTTTCTTGTACATCTGTAGGTACGGTAATTTTTAAAGCAACTAAACCCTGTTGTAATTGTTGATTAATTCCTAAATCTGAAAATTGTTTTGGCATAAAAATATATTTTTATGCAAAGATAATCACACTTTATAGGAAATACACTTCTTTTTATTTTAGTTTTTTATCAGAAATTATAAAAAAGATTTATTATTGAATAATTCAGGATTTTCGCCTTTAATATTTTTATAAAATTGATAAAAATGCTCAAAATCTGCTTTTATATCGCCTGTTGTGTAAAAGGGTTTAGATAATTTTACTTCTTTATTTTCGAAATCGAAACCAAGCATTACAATCGGCACGTTTGCCCCTTGTGCGATATAATAAAAACCTGTTTTCCATTTCTCTACAAATTGACGAGTTCCTTCTGGTGATATTGCTAATCGAAATTCTTCTTTTGCATTAAAGACTTCGATAATTGCATCTACCACGTTAGTACTTTTTGTTCTGTCGATAGGAGTCCCTCCTAATGCTTTAAAAAACCAACCAAATGGCGGTTTAAATAAGGCTTTTTTTCCTACAAAATTAAGTTTTGTATTCGTACTATTTTTTGAAAACAATCCTACTAAGAAATCTTTCCAGCTTGTGTGAGGTGCGCCAATTAATACATATTTTTTAAGTTCTTTCGGAAATTCTCCGTTAAATTTCCAACCAAAAATTTTTGTAAATATAAATTTTGATATCATGTTTTTATCAAGCTTTTTAATTTTTTAATAAATAAGATGCCAAAAATACGGTTTTTTATTTTTCAATAGTTATGTTTTATTTTTAGAAGGATTATAAGCCTCTTTTGAAGAAAATGGCTGAACATCGGTAAAACATTCTCTTGGTAAATACAAATCGCTAAATTTCATTTGACTCGGATTAAACCATTTTACTTTATATAAAATTTTAGAAACTATTTTTCTTTTATCGCCATTTGGATAAAAATCATTAGTGTTTTCATTTTTTTTGATGCCACATAGAATAAAATCGGGCGACGAATAATTTACTATATACTGAATAGTTGTACTTTTCTTATATCCTTTTCCTTCTACCTCTTCTTTCATTTTAACTGAATCTCTTTTTTTAAAGATTTCAAACTTTTTTGTTCTAAAAAATACAATTTTACCATATATATATTTAGGAACATTATATTCTCTTGTTTCATCAATTAAAGAATCGCATTTAACTTCTTTTTTGTTTTCATCTAATCTAGCAATATGAATTTCATCATATTTTGCTAACATAGATTCGTATAAAACAATAGTATCTTTAAATTCTGTTTTATTATCATCAAAAAAAATGCAAGTATATTTTATTCTTTCGGCTATCTGTTCCCCTAATTCCTCCGAATGTGTTTTCTTCTTTTTATCTTCTATATAAATTTCTTTAACAATCATAAACGGTGGAACCAACTTTCCGTCTCCTTTTATTTTAAAATCATAAAGTAACGGATGTGTTTTTAAAGTGACAATATCACCAATAACAAATTTATTATCGTGTTTATTTTTTTCTTGCATTTTTTTTCATCTAAGATAATAAAAAACATATATTTACAATCAAAGTAAGGAAGTTCTTTAGTTATTATTAATAAACACTTATTTGAGCCATTGTAAATTTTTAATTTCAATTAATTCAGACCTTTTTCATTGATTTGTTAAAGGGATAATACATACGTGAATTAGTTAAAGTGTAATTTATTTCACCTGCACAAGAGAATCTTAACATTATCTTGCACAGGCTAAATAAATTCCTTCTAGTTATTATTTTGACATCATTTACTTTGGAGAATCTGATTAATTTAAGAAGCCAGTTTATCATCATAGAAATATAATTTAGATTGTTTATTAAGAGTATTAGTAATTCGTCCAACAAAGAAACGTTCAATTGCATCGGGAATCGTGAATACGGTTAATAGCTCAGTCATTTTAAAATGATGTTACGTTTATTAAATTTAAATACCGAGCGAGAACTTCCCTTACTTTTACTTCATTTTAATGCTATATTTCTATGGATAAGAAAAAACAAAAAGATTGGTTTAAAGACAGAGGATATCCGCATTTTTCGAATAAAACGCCATTATCCGTTAGAAAGAAAGTCGAAAGCTATGTTTCTAATCCTCAAAAAGTAGCAAAACACTCTTTTTTACCGTTGATTTTTAAGGAAATTAAACAACGTAGATATAAAGAATCTAATTTTGGTGATGAAAATAATAACAAAATTAGGCGTTCTCACAAGAAGAAATTAAAAAACGGTAAGATTATTTCTAATACAAAAATTAGAGAAATTTTATACGCAACTCATATAGACGCACACGTGTATTCGTATTATACTCAAAAAATAATTACGCCAAAATATGAGGCTTACTTAAGTAAAAACGAATTGCTTTCTAATGCAATAACCGCTTACCGACGAATTGAAACCGACGATAAATTAAAATTTAAAAACAACGTTCATTTTGCAAAAGATGTTTTTGATGAAATTAAAAAACGTAAAAATTCTGTTGCCTTGGTTTTAGATATTGAAAACTTCTTCCCTTCTTTAAATCATAAAAAATTAAAATTAATTTGGGCAAAAATACTCGGTTATAAAACCTTACCGAAAGACCACTACAATATTTTTAAAGCAACGACACGGTTTTCTTACGTGAAATTAAACGATTTAAAAACGAAGAATAATCATTTTGATGAAAAGGAATTAGCAAAACATCGCAAAAGCGGAAAAAATACTTTTTTTGAGAATATACACGGACTTTTAGATTCTGATATTATTATCCATAAAAATCAAAAGAAGAATAAAAATAATAATGAATCGATTGGTATTCCGCAAGGTTTGCCGATAAGTGCTTTGCTTGCTAATATTTATATGTTGCCTTTTGATGAAGCTATCATAAATGAATTAACGCTTAAATATGATGTTTTTTATAGAAGATATTCTGATGACATTGTTGTGTTGTGTGATGAAAACAACCTCATCGATTTTGTTAAAAAATTTATTATTGATGAGGTTCAAAAAATTGATTTGACAATTTCAGCTGAAAAAACAGAAATGACTTTGTTTAAAACACACAATAATAGGCTTCAATCTTTTAAAATACATAAAGATAATTTACAAGAAAATGTTCCTTTAAACTATTTAGGTTTTGAGTTTTACGGCTATCAAACTTTAATTAAATCGAAGAATTTAGCACAGTTTTACCGAGAAATGAAACAAACCGTAAAAAGAAAATATAAGTGTGTAGAACATCTTAAAGAAAAATTATTGCTAGATGAAGCTCCTTTGTTTAAGCGAAAATTATATCGATTGTATAGTTTTAAGGGTGTGAAATCTAGAAAAATCTCATCAAAAAGAACAATATTTATTAACGGAACAGCACAAACAACATATTTTGATAGAAAATTCCGAGGAAATTACCTACGCTACGCCTATAGGGCTTCGGATGATTTAAATGCACCTGAAATAAAACGTCAATTGCGTAATCATTGGAAAATATTGCAAAAAACAATTCATAAATATGATTTTTCAAATATTGATTATAATAAAAACACCTCAACTTGAAAAAGCTGAGGTGTTTTAAATTTATAGATTGTTTATTTACTCCTTCAACCGCTTCACTAATTTATCCACAGTTAAACCCTGTGCTATTATAGAAAAAACCACTACGATATAGGTAACAACTAAAAATAATTCTCTTTCCATACTTGCGGATAATCCTAAGGCTAAAGCGATTGAAATCCCTCCTCGTAAACCTCCCCAAGTCATGATGATATCAGTATTTTTAACGAAATCTAGTTTCTTTTCAAATATTTTTATCGGTAAAAATAACGAGGCATAACGGCATATCAAACAAATAGGAATTGCTAATAAACCTGCTAAAATAAATTTCCCTTCAATTACTAACACTAACATTTCCATTCCTATCAATACGAATAAAACGGCGTTTAATAAGATGTCTAATAATTCCCAGAATTTATCAACATATTTCTCGGTATTTTCCGACATTGAATGAGCTCTTACGGTGTCGTTTCCTACAATTAAACCTGCGGTAACCATCGCTAATGGCGCTGATAAATGAAATTTATGACATAAAACAGTTCCACCCATAACGGTTGCTAAAGTGATGATTACTTCAATATCAAAATCATCAATAGATTTTAATAATCGGTAGGTAACCCAACCTAAAACAAGCCCAATTCCGATTCCTCCTATTACTTCTTGTCCGAAAAGCTGTGCCACATCGAGTGCACTTACATTTGCGATACCTGATTCAGCAATTTTATAAATAGTTAAGAAAATAACAACGCCTACGCCATCATTAAAAAGTGATTCTCCAACAATTTTAGTTTCTAATTTCTTAGGAACTCCTGCTTTTTTTAAGATTCCTAAAACCGCAATTGGATCGGTTGGTGAAATTAATGCTCCAAATAACAAACAATTGATAAAACTAACGTCTAAACTGATAAGCTGTAAGCCAAAATACATTCCGATTCCCACTAGAAATGTCGATGTTAAAACTCCTAAGGTTGAAAATAATAAAATCGGTCTTCGTTGTATTTTTAATTGGTCAAAATTGGTGTGTAACGCTCCTGCAAAAAGTAAGAAACTTAGCATTTCATCTAAAAGCAACGTTTTAAAATCGATATTTGAAATAATTGATTTCTCAAAATTTAATAAGGTTGGATCAAAATTGCTTAACAACAACACGGCTAAGGTAAATACGATGGTTAAAATCATTAAGCCAATCGTGTTGGGAAGTTTTAAAAATCGAACATTAATATATCCAAATATTGCTGACAGGAAAATCAGGACGGTAGCTATTACATAAATATCATTCATACTATTTTTTAAATTTTCTTTTAGTTATTTGTTTCTTTTTTTTTGATAAATTTTTGATGATAATAAAAAAGATATAAAAAAGATACTTCAAAAATTTTCAGAAACAAAACTAATGTATTCAGACAAAAAAAGCACCTTTAATTTTTATTAAAGGTGCTTTTATCAATCTTTTTATCAAATAGATAATTATAAAATATTACATAATAAATAATCTACGATGTTGCATTAAGTCGTTTACTTTTTCACCGATTTCGGCTAATTTTTCTTCGTTATTAGCATTTTGAATAGCTTGATCGATTAAATCGACAACTGTTTCCATATCTTCTTCTAACAATCCACGTGTAGTAATTGCAGGTGTTCCGATACGAATCCCTGAAGTTATAAATGGACTTTGAGTATCAAAAGGCACCATATTTTTATTAACGGTAATTTCCGCTTTTCCTAAGGCGATTTCTGCATCTTTTCCAGTAATATCTTTATTTCTTAGGTCGATTAACATACAATGATTGTCTGTTCCTCCAGAAATAAGATCATATCCTCTGCTAACAAAAGCTTTTGCCATTGCTTGTGCATTTTCTTTTACTTGCAGTTGATATTCTAAAAATTCATCGGTTAAAGCTTCTCCAAAAGCGACTGCTTTGGCTGCGATAACGTGTTCTAAAGGTCCTCCTTGATTTCCAGGAAAAACGGCAGAATTAATCAATGTTGACATTTTCTTTAATTTTCCTGATTTTAATGTTAATCCAAAAGGATTTTCAAAATCTTTTCCAATCATGATAATTCCTCCACGAGGACCACGTAATGTTTTATGTGTCGTTGAGGTAACAATATGACAATGTGGTAATGGATCTGATAAAATTCCTTTGGCAATTAAACCTGCGGGATGTGAAATATCAGCCATTAAAATAGCGCCTACACTATCGGCAACTTCTCTGAATTTGGCAAAATCCATATCACGAGAATACGCTGAAGCTCCTGCGATAATTAATTTTGGTTGGTGTTTTTTAGCTTGTTCGGCTAAATGATTATAATCAATCTGTCCTGTTTCTTTGGTTACGCCATAAAAAACTGGATTGTATAATTTCCCTGAAAAATTTACAGGAGAACCGTGTGTTAAATGTCCTCCGTGCGATAAATCAAAACCTAAAATAGTATCACCAGGATTTAAACAAGCTGCAAAAACAGCGGTATTTGCTTGTGAACCTGAGTGAGGTTGTACATTTACGTATTCGGCTCCAAATAATTCTTTTGCTCTATCAATGGCAATTTGTTCTACAATATCTACGACTTCACATCCACCGTAATAACGTTTACCAGGATATCCTTCTGCATATTTATTCGTTAAAATAGAACCTTGTGCTTCCATAACTTGTTCGCTTACAAAGTTTTCAGAAGCAATGAGTTCTAAACCATTTAGCTGACGTTCTTTTTCTTCTTGAATTAAATCAAATATTTGATGATCTTTTTGCATCTTATTACATCGTTTGTTTAGTTATATAATAAACCAAATGTAATAATTTTATTATGGAATGTTTACTTAATGTTTAGTTAATTAAGTATTTATCATGATTTATTATTTTATCGATATAAAATATATTTTTATAAGGATTATAGAATAGCATTAGAAAATAAGGTCAGTTTATAAATTTAACTTTTAGTGTTCATTTTTTATTGATTTTGATATTGGTTTTAATTTAAAAAAGATGTAGGTTTGAGCAGTGTTAACTAGAAATAACATTATATAAATAAAACCTTTCAATTAATTTTTAATTTTTTTCAATGAAAATAACGGCAAATAATCCAAATAGAAAATCGTGGTTACCTGTTGATAAAGCTTCTGATTTCCCTATTCAAAACATTCCATTTGGAGTTTTTTTAACTAAAGATGATATTATTACTATCGGTACTAGAATTGGTGATTTTGCCATTGATTTAGGAGCGTTGCATCAGTTAGGGTATTTTGAAGATATTCCTTTAACAGATGATATTTTTTTACAAGATACTTTAAATGATTTTATTGCTGATGGTCGTAAAACATGGCGTTTAGTTCGTAATAAAATCGCGGATATTTTTGATGTTATCAACGGAAAACTACGTGATAACCCGATACATAAAGATAAAATTATCTTCCGAATGGAAGATGTTGAAATGCAACTTCCCGTGGCTGTTGGCGATTATACTGATTTTTATGCAAGTAAAGAACACGCAACCAATGTTGGTTCGTTATTTCGTGATCCTGAAAATGCGTTATTGCCCAATTGGTTGCACATTCCTATTGGATATCATGGAAGAAGTTCGTCTATTATTCCTTCTGGAACGCCTGTGCGTCGTCCTGTCGGACAACAAAAACCATCAGAAGGTAGTACAACGCCTAATTTTGGGGCGTCAAAATTATTAGATTTTGAATTAGAAATGGCGTTTATAACAACAGTTGCTAATGATTTAGGTGATCGAATTTCTATTGAAGAAGCGGATGAATATATCTTCGGGTTGGTTTTGTTTAACGATTGGTCGGCACGTGATATTCAGGCTTGGGAATACGTTCCTTTAGGACCTTTTTTAGGAAAGAGCTTTGCCTCTACTATTTCTCCTTGGATTGTTACTTTAGATGCGTTAGCACCCTTTAGAGTTGATAATCCGAAGCAAGTACATGAACCGTTGCCATATCTTAAAAAACAAGCAAAAAGTAAGGATAGTTTTGATATCAATTTACAAATGTCGATTCAACCAGAAGGAAAGCAAGAAACGGTTGTTTGTAATTCGAATTTCAAATATATGTACTGGACAATGGCACAACAATTAGCGCATCATACGGTAAATGGTTGTCCTGTAAATGCGGGTGATATGATGGGTTCAGGAACAATTTCAGGACCAACTAAAGATAGTTTTGGTTCGATGTTAGAATTAACATGGCGAGGTCAAAACCCGATACAATTAAACGATGGTTCACAGCGAAAATTTATAAACGATTACGATACTGTTATTATGCGTGGTTATGCTCAAAATGATGAGGTTCGTGTTGGTTTTGGTGAATGTTCAGGTAAAGTATTGCCTGCTTTTGATATTTAGAATCATCAAATAATATAAAAATAAAAAAAGCCATTTCGTTTTGAAATGGCTTTTTTTTATAAAATATAATTATTGATTTATTGAATACTTTATTCTCTTTATTCTTCGTCCTCTTCTTCAATTGGTGGATGTCCGAAAATATCTTCATAAATCTCATCAAAATTAGCACGTAAATAGGCGTTTAATTTTTTTCGATAATCATCTTGTAACCAATCGATAAAATTATGCGTAGATTTACAGATACATTTTGAATATCGGTGGATTCTATCATCAATTTCACCGCCTAATTTTTTAGCTAAAATAAGAGCGTCAAAAACATCGTCACTATTTTCGATACAAATTCTTGCATGATGTTCGATTGATTTTTCCAGCACTTTTTTAGACGATTGTCCTGCTTGAATGGTATCAATATATACTTTTTTTACATCGAAATATAAGTCTTCTGTTTTCGAAAATTCTTCTCTAATATTTGCGGGTAATTCGTATCTGAATTCGTTTTCTATTTCTTCATCAGATAATAAATTATCTAAATAGAAATTAGGCGCTCTAAACATTTTGTGCCAATCTAAATCGGCTCCCCAAGGACCAAAACGGTGGAAATTGTTTCCTAAATCGATTACATTAAAGTCTGATTTTCCTTTTAAAACACGAGAACCTCTACCAATCATTTGATAATACAGCGTTAATGATTTTGTCGCTCTATTTAAAATAATTGATTTTACCGAAGGTTCATCAAAACCAGTGGTTAAAATACTTACCGAAGTGATAATGGCATTTGGCGTTTTGTGAAACCATTTTAAAATTCCGTCTCGTTCTTTTTTGGTATTGGTATTATCTAAATGTGCGATTGGATATCCAGCTTTGCTGAAGGTATCATATACGTGAAGCGACGTGTTAATTCCGTTGTTAAATATCAATGTTTTTGTACCTTTTGCACGTTCTTCGTATGCCTGCAAAAGTTTCGATAACATATCGGTATTGGTATATAAATCTTCGGATGATTTCACGGTATAATCTCCGTTTGCTCCTATTTCTAAAGATGTTAAACCAACATTATATGAAAACACATTTGCTTTGGCTAAGTATTCGTTTTGAATTAAAGTTCCAATACTTTCGCCTGCAATTAAGTCGTCATAATTATCTTTCATTGGCAGTTTGATATTTGAACTTAAAGGTGTTGCGGTAACTCCAAGGACAAATGATTTATCAAAAAACTTAAATAATTTAGTAAATGAATTGTAGTGTGCTTCATCAATAATTACCAAACCTACATCGGAAATATCGAGCATTTCGTCATTTAAACGATTGTTTAATGTTTCTACCATTGCAACGAAACAATCGTATTTATCTTGATCTTCTAAATCGGCTTTACTATCGATAATTTTATTTTCGACACCAAATTCTCCAAGCATTTTTGCTGTTTGCTTGCATAATTCGATTCGGTGTGTCATTATCAGCACTTTTTTCTGATAATGTTTTATAAACTGACGCGTGATTTCTGAGAAAATAACTGTTTTACCACCACCTGTTGGCAGTTGATATAATAGATGAAAATTTTCAGGCGCATTTTCAAAACATTTGAATATTTTGAAGAGTGCTTCTTTTTGATAATCGTATAAGTTTTTTCCTTTTGTTTCTTTTGTAGGTGTGTTTTCGTTGCTCAATTTTATGCTTTTTTATACTTTTTTGGAATATGCAAAAATACGACGTATTTAAGTAAGTTTTGATAAAACAGGCATCTTTTTTAGAAGTTTCTTAAATCAATTTGAGCAATATCGTTATGAGAAGCGTGTGCTATCACTACTTTTTTTTGAATAATTAAGAGTTGAGGTGATTGATGTGTTACTTGAAATTGGGTTGCTATTTCGTTGGATATTTCTCGATATGAAATTAAATCTAAATAATAGACTTTAAAATCTTTTAGGTTTTTTTGAGGCGTGTTTTTCTGATTATTTTCAGTGTTTTCAGCATCGATATTTTCGAAACTCTCGAAACTTTTTACAAATCGTTTAATTGCCATACTACTCACGCCACATCTGGTAGAATGTTTAAAAATTGCCACGGGTTTTTGGGTCGATGCTTCTTTAATTTCTTCTAGTTGATGCAAGGATATTAAGGGAATCCAGGTAACGAGTTCGGTTTGTTTTTGCTGATTTTCTTCATTTTTTTCCTGTTGTTTATTTTTAAAAATCTTATTTAATATTCCCATTATTTTTTGTCGTTTTTTACTGATTTTATTTTTTATTAATTTTTGATGAGGTTTTTACCTGTCTTTTTGTCTTTATTTTTAGTTTTTACCTGACGTTTTAGCAGGTTTTTAATATATTTCCATCAAGAATTTGTTAAAATGCGTTTAAAATTGATTTGGTCTTGTTTTTGCTTTTTTACTTGTAAATAATTCTAAATAATCTATTTATAAGTCTTAAATAGCTTTAAAAAATAGTAACTTTAAAGAATGAAAATAACCTAAAAATAGGTATTAAAAACAGATTTGTATATAAGGAAAATAACAACTAAAAAAACAACACTATGAACCTCAACAATTATACAACAAAATCACAAGAAACCATACAACAGGCGCAACAGATTGCGCAAGAATATGGACATCAGCAATTAGAAAACGAGCATATTTTCAAAGCTTTATTTGCTGTTGATGAAAACGTATTGCCTTTTATTTTAAAGAAACTGAATATCAATATTACTGTTTTACAGCAAGTTTTAGAGAAACAATTAACTAGTTTTCCTAAAGTTTCTGGAGGGGAATTAATGTTGTCGAAAGAAGCGAATAAAGCGTTAAATGAAGCGTCAATTATCGCTAAAAAAATGAACGATGAATACGTTTCTATAGAGCATTTAATTTTAGCAATTTTCAAATCAAAAAGTCAAATTGCGCAAGTTTTAAAAGATCAAGGCGTTACTGAGAAAAGCTTAACAGCAACTATTGAAGAACTTCGAAAAGGAGAACGTGTTACTTCTCAAAGTGCCGAGGAAACCTATAATTCATTAAATAAGTACGCTAATAATTTAAATAAATTAGCACAAGACGGAAAGTTAGATCCTGTAATTGGTCGTGATGAAGAAATTCGAAGATTATTGCAAATTTTATCTCGAAGAACAAAAAATAATCCAATTTTAGTCGGTGAACCTGGAACAGGAAAAACTGCTATCGCCGAAGGTTTAGCACACAGAATTATCCGTGGCGATGTTCCTGAAAATCTAAAAGATAAAGTGATTTATTCTTTGGATATGGGTTCGTTAATTGCAGGTGCAAAATATAAAGGAGAATTTGAAGAACGTTTAAAATCCGTCGTAAAAGAAGTTACAGCATCCGAAGGAAATATTGTGTTATTTATTGATGAAATCCATACCTTAGTTGGCGCTGGTGGCGGTCAAGGTGCGATGGATGCCGCAAATATTTTAAAACCTGCCCTAGCCCGTGGCGAATTACGAGCAATCGGAGCTACTACGTTAGATGAATATCAAAAATATTTTGAAAAAGATAAAGCCTTAGAACGTCGTTTTCAAAAGGTAATTGTAAATGAACCTGATACCGAAAGTGCTATTTCTATTCTGCGAGGAATTAAAGAAAAATACGAAGCACACCATAAAGTACGTATCAAAGATGAAGCGATTATCGGTGCCGTTGAATTATCACAACGTTATATTACCAATCGATTTTTGCCAGATAAAGCCATTGATTTAATGGACGAAGCGGCGGCTAAATTACGTATGGAAATGAATTCTAAACCCGAAAATTTAGATATTCTTGACCGTAAAATAATGCAGTTAGAAATCGAAATTGAAGCGATTAAACGTGAAAATGATACCGTTAAATTAAAATCGTTAAATTCAGATATCGCTAATTTAAAAGAAGAACGTAACGAAATAAATGCAAAATGGCAATCAGAAAAAGCCGTGGTAGATACTGTTCAGCAATTAAAAACCGATATCGAAAATTATAATTTAGAAGCTGATAAAGCCGAACGTAATGGCGATTACGGAAAAGTTGCCGAATTACGCTACGGAAAAATTAAAGAAGCGCAAAAATTATTAGAAGTTCAACAAGAGGCTTTAGAGAATCAACGTGAAGGTTCTTTAATTAAAGAAGAAGTTACTTACGAAGATATTGCCGAAGTTGTAGCAAAATGGACAGGCGTTCCTGTTACTAAAATGATTCAATCGGAACGTGAAAAATTGTTAAAATTAGAAGATGAATTACACAAACGTGTTGTAGGACAACAAGAAGCTATTGTCGCGGTTTCTGATGCGGTTCGCCGTTCGAGAGCTGGTTTACAAAATCCGAATAAACCACTGGGTAGTTTCTTATTTTTAGGAACAACAGGAGTTGGTAAAACGGAACTTGCAAAAGCCTTAGCCGATTATTTATTTGATGATGAAAATGCGATGACTCGTATTGATATGAGTGAATATCAGGAGCGTCATTCGGTGAGTAGATTAGTTGGAGCGCCTCCAGGATACGTTGGTTATGACGAAGGCGGACAATTAACGGAAGCGGTTCGTAGAAAGCCCTACTCTGTTGTTTTGTTAGATGAAATTGAAAAAGCACATCCTGACACGTTTAATGTTTTATTACAAGTTTTAGATGAAGGACGTTTAACTGATAATAAAGGACGTGTTGCTGATTTTAAAAATACTATCATTATTATGACCTCTAACATGGGAAGTCATTTAATTCAAGAAAAATTCGATAATTTCGATGCTTCAAAAGATGATGTAGATACTGTTATGGAACATGCTAAAACCGATGTTTTAGGATTGTTAAAACAAACGGTTCGTCCTGAGTTTATCAATAGAATTGATGATATTATTTTGTTTACGCCATTATCAAAAGAAGACATTAAACAAATTGTACGCATACAATTAAATGGTGTTAAAAAGATGATTGCCGAACAGCATATTACTTTAGATGCCACTGATGATGCTGTTGCATATTTGGCTAAAAAAGGATATCAACCAGAATTTGGTGCAAGACCTGTAAAACGTGTGATTCAAAAAGAAGTGTTGAATCAATTATCGAAAGAAATATTATCAGGAAATGTTACCACGGATAGTGTTATTCTATTAGATGCTTTTGATGATGCTTTGGTTTTTAGAAATCAAACCGTTACATTAGAAACTACTGTTTAATATTTTAAATTGATTTACTAAAATTAATATAAATATTATGTAAATTAAAAGAGCTACCTTTTTGGGGTAGCTCTTTTTTGTTGTTTGTTTATTTTTTTTCTAATCTAAACAATTAACTTTTCTTTTTCTTTGCACTCTTTTTCTCGCTTTATTTTTGATGTTTTTTGTTGATTTAAAATCTCATACCAACACCAAAACCTACTAAAATAGGATTGATATCAACATCCGCAGTTACGGTAGCAATTCCTGCATTTACGGTAACATCAGTACTTAAACCGATGTATTTTGCATCAACATTTAAAAACCAAGTATCGTTTAAATCATAATCGAAACCTAATTGTGCAGCGTATCCGAAGGCATTATCATAATCAACATCAACAACAGCTCCTGGATTTGCATCGTAAAAAATAGTGTAATTTACCCCTGCTCCTACATACGGTCTGAATTTGTTCAATCCTGTAAAATGATACTGAACCGTTAATGTTGGAGGCAATAACCAAACATCACCTAAATTTACATTTCCTAAGCTTGTTCCTGTTGCTTTAACATCGTGCTGTGTTGTTCCTAAAATTAATTCTGCCGCAATATTTTCGGTGAAAAAATACGTAAAATCTAATTCTGGAATAAAACTTTGTGTAATATCCACATCACCTCCTATGGTACTGATAGTTGCTGATTCGTTTGGTAATACACTAACCCATCTGAAACGAGCTTGCCATTTTTTGTCCGTTTTTGTAGTGTTTTCTGAATCCTCTTTTGAACTTTCTTGAGCATTTGCATTATTTACATTGGCAAAAAATAATACTCCTAAAGCAATACTTAAAAAAACTTTTTTCATGATTTTACTGTTTTATTATATACCGCAAAATTACTTTACTGATTAACTATAATAAATGACTAAAATCATAGTTTGCTAAATTTGTTTTATACAGATGCTCAATGTTTACGCTTGCCTTGCTTTAAAAAAGCCTGAAAATTATATAGATTATATCGTTATATTTGCACTATTATGCAGAAAAACATCAACATACAAAATAAAAAGGCTCGTTTTGAATACGAGATACTCGATAAATATACCGCAGGAATTCAGCTTACAGGTACTGAAATTAAATCAATACGTCTTAGTAAAGCCAGAATAACCGAAAGTTTTTGTGAATTTAATGAACAAGGAGAACTTTTCGTGGTTAATATGTATATCGAAGAATATGCTTTCGGAAATCATTTTAATCATAAAACAACAAGCGAACGTCGTTTATTATTAAATAAAAACGAATTAAAAAAATTAGCGCGTGAAGTCGAAGCTAAAGGAAATACCATTGTTCCGTTAAAATTATTTATTAATAATAATGGTTGGGCAAAATTAGATATCGCTTTAGCTAGAGGAAAAAAGACGCACGATAAACGTCAAACCATGAAAGATCGTGATAATAAAAAAGATTTAGCGCGTATCAAAAAGGATTTTAATTAATTTTTTTAATTTAATTTCAAATACTTAATTTTTAAGATGTTATTAGCTGATAAACTTTCAAAATATAGGGTGATTTTAGCCTCAAATTCACCAAGAAGACAGGAATTAATTAAGGATTTAAACATTCCTTTTATCATCAAAACAAAAGAAATTGAAGAGCTTTATCCTGAGCATTTAAAAGGCGCAGAAATTTCAGATTTTCTTGCTACTTTAAAAGCCGTTCCTTTTGAAAAAGAGCTTCTCGAAAATGATCTTTTAATTACTTCGGATACTATTGTTTGGCATCAGAATAAAGCTTTAGGAAAACCAAAAGATTATCAAGATGCTTTTGAAATGCTTCAAAGTTTTTCAGATACAACTCATCAAGTAATTACCTCTATTTGTATTTCGATTGGCGTTTCTGATGTTTCTAAAACCTCAACAAAGCAACCTAAAAAAATAATATTCAACGACACCACTACAGTTACTTTTAAAAAATTAACGCATGATGAGGTTGATTATTACATAAATACTTACAAACCTTTTGATAAAGCGGGTGCTTACGGCATTCAAGAATGGATTGGTAAAATAGCGATCACTAAAATTGAAGGAAGTTATTTTAACGTAATGGGATTCCCTGTTCATAAACTTTATCAAGAATTAATGAATATTAATGAATAATTTAGTTTTCATTTTCATCTTATAAAATATTATTTTTGATTATTTTTGACGCTTCAAACACAACTTGAACAACACAACAAACTGAAATTGATGAAAAAATATACATATACCGAAAAAAAAGATACCCGTTCTGGGTTTGGTGATGGTTTAACGGAATTAGGACAAAAAAATCCTAATGTAGTTGCTTTATGTGCCGATTTAACAGGATCTTTAAAGATGGACGATTTTAAAAATAATCATCCAGAGCGTTTCTTTCAAATAGGAATTGCTGAAGCAAATATGATTAGTATTGCTGCTGGTTTAACGATTGGTGGAAAAATTCCATTTACAGGAACTTTTGCAAATTTTTCTACGGGTCGTGTTTATGACCAAATTCGTCAATCGGTTGCTTATTCTGATAAAAATGTGAAAATTTGTGCTTCACATGCAGGATTAACTTTAGGTGAAGACGGTGCAACGCATCAAATTTTAGAAGATATCGGATTGATGAAAATGCTTCCTGGTATGACCGTTATTAATACTTGTGATTACAGTCAAACTAAAGCAGCGACATTGGCAATTGCGGAATATGAAGGACCTGTATATTTACGTTTCGGTCGTCCAAAAGTACCTGTTTTTATGACCGATGAACCTTTTATTATCGGAAAAGGAATCAAAATGACCGAAGGAACTGATGTAACCATTGTTGCAACAGGACATTTAGTGTGGGAATCATTACAAGCTGCCGAGCAATTGGAAGCAAAAGGAATTTCAGTAGAAGTTATAAATATTCATACTATTAAGCCGTTAGATGAAGAGATTATTTTAAAATCCGTAGCAAAAACAGGTTGTATCGTAACGGCAGAAGAACATAATAAATTTGGTGGTTTAGGAGAAAGTGTTGCTCGTTGTTTAGTAACCAACACACCTACTCCTCAGGAATTTGTAGCGGTAAATGATAGTTTTGGAGAATCAGCAACACCTGAACAATTAATGGAAAAATATGGCTTAAATGATACCGCAATTATCAAAGCTGTAGAAAAAGTTATCGCTAGAAAAAATAAATAATTATTTTCTAATTATACATTTAGAACTTCTTCTTAATTAAGATAATTTTATAAGAGTTTTAAAATTTAAAAGCATCAATTTTATTTATAATTTTGATGCTTTTCCCTTTGATTTCTTCAAATAATATATAAATCTAGAATAATTTAAATTTAAATATGTTCTAACCAACTAACCTAACCAATCTTAAAAATAAAATTAATTAATACTAATAAAAATGATGAAAATGAAAACAATTAAAAAGTTCATGGCATTGCTTCTTTTTGTAGGAGCGACACAGTTTATGCAAGGTCAAGTGCAGTTTGGAATTAAAGGAGGAATTAATTATAATTCAGATTCTTTTTCGGATGTTAAAAATGATGTATTATCGGGTGCAGAAAGTAAAACTGGTTTTCATGCTGGTATCTTTTTACGTGGGAAAATTCCTATTATTGGATTGTATATTCAGCCAGAATTGGTATATACGCAGTTAAATAGCGATGTAACTTTTAAACCAACCGCGTTATCATCATCAATAAAAACATCGTATTCTTTTAGAAAAATTGATGTTCCTGTGTTGATTGGTAAAAAATTAGGAATTGCTCGTGTTTTTGCAGGACCTACCTTTCAATATATTATAGAAGGAGATTTTGACGTAAAAGAAATTAAAGATGTAGAAGCAGATGGTTTTTCTGTCGGATTACAATTAGGAGCAGGTATTGATTTAGGGAAATTCGGACTTGATGTGCGTTGGGAAAGAGCTTTTTCAGATACTGAAAGTGAATTTTTAAATAAAACAGAAGCGAATCCGAAGGAAACAAAAGTTCAATTTGATACTCGTGTAAATCAAATTATTGTAGGAATATCGTATCGTTTTTAATTATTATTGATTATTGATTATTGAAAAATTTAATTGAAAATCACGAATTACGAAAATAGTTAAAATAAAAATCCCCGAAACTTTAAAGTTTCGGGGATTTTTTGTGTTTAGAATTTAGTTAGAATAATAAATAAAATTATCTAATTTTTCTATTTAAATAATCTGGTGTTGTTGGATTATTTGGATCGTTAAAATCATTTCTTGGATCTTTATCCTTATTTTTATCTTCGTTGATTGTCAAAATTTCATCGCCATCATCATCCGTATCTAAATAATTTAAAACGCCATCTTGATCGGTATCATCATTCCAAGGTTTACCATCGTTATTAACATCCTCAAAAATAGAAGGAACATTATCGTTATCATGATCGGTATTTTGAACAATATCGTGTAACGTAACAATGTATAATAAATTTTTGTTCGTTAAAGTTCGTCCGTTTCGATAACTCAATCCTGATGGTAATAAAAAGAATCCTTCTCCCCCATTTTCATAGGTAATTGGCTGATTCTTATCCGTTAAATTAGTGACGTTTTTCCCTGCTTTAAAATGTGTAAAACCATATAACCAACCTCTTACAGCAATTTGAGCCGCATTAAACCATGTTGGTATGTCTAAATCTTGTTCTTTTACTAAGTTTTTTGATGAAACTAACGAACTTAATCGATACGTTGTTAAAACAGAATCGACAACACTTGGAAATCCTTTGGTAGATACGCCCGTTTTTTTTACGAAATAATAATACGTATAGTCTAAATCGTATTCGTTTACAGTCTTACTTTTCAATCTTGCATCAGTAAATAAAGCTGTTTTACCTGTGATTAAAGGTTTTATCGAATCAACTGCATCTTTATAATAATGCGTTTTTAAAAACTTAATAATCGTGTCTTTGTCTTTTACTGCTTGTGCTTCATGGTCGAAATTAATAATCCTTCTTCCATTATTATCTGATCCGCAGGAATACAGAAAAATACTTGTCAATACGAAATAAAAAAGGTGTTTAAATTTTATCATTTAATTCTTAAATTTTAACTTGCAATTTACCATTTTTATACCTTTGTAAAAAATTTTGTAAAAAACTTTACAAAATATAATTTAAGATTTAATTTAAGTTGATAATCTGCCTTGCAATCAGACTTATAAACACTTATAAATGCTGTAAAACAATAAAAACAAGATGAGAATAGATAAATATTTATGGTGTATCCGTTTTTATAAAACACGAACTATCGCTACCGATGCTTGTAAAAAAGGACACGTTAAAATTAACGATGTAAAATTAAAGCCTTCAAGAGATGTTTTTGGAAATGAAGAAATAATGATTCGTAAAAATCAGATTAATTATAAAATTAAGGTTTTAGATATTCCTGAAAGCCGTTTAGGCGCTAAATTAGTCGATTTATATCGTAAAGATATAACGCCAAAAGAAGAGTTTGATAAAACAGCATTGTTAAAATATTCGAAAGATTATTATCGTAAAAAAGGAACAGGACGACCAACCAAAAAAGACCGAAGAGATATTGATGATTATAGCGTTCAGCCTGAAGAAAATACTGAAAATCCAGAAGAAAATTAAAAAATAAGTTCTTATTTAATTACTATTATCATCAAATTATACCTAAAATCATAATTAATGAATACTATCAATACATCCTCAGATGCGATTATTTTAACGAATTTACAAGTTGAGCAAAAAATTCGTCGTATTGCTTTTCAAATCTACGAAAGCAACAGTAATGAAACTGAAATTATTATCGCAGGAATTGCCGAAAATGGTTATTTATTTGCCGAAAAAATAGGTGTTTTATTATCAGAGATTTCGCCTTTAAAAATTTCACTTTGTAAGGTTTTTATTGATAAAAAAAATCCTAGAACTCCTATCACGACTTCTTTAACGGTTGCTGAATATCAAAATAAATCATTGGTTTTAATTGATGATGTTTTAAATTCTGGAACAACTTTAATTTATGCGGTAAAGCATTTTTTAGAAGTTCCTTTAAAACGTTTTAAAACGGCTGTTTTGGTTAATAGAAATCATAAAAAGTATCCTGTAAAAGCCGATTTTAAAGGGATTTCACTTTCTACCTCAATAAAAGAACATGTTGTTGTTTCCTTTGAAAATGCTAAAACGGTTGTTTATTTGACGTAGTTTATCATAAATTATACTTAGAGCCTGTTTAAATTTCATCTGAAAAAAATATATAACAGAAAAATAAGGAATCGAATCCGTCAAACTGAATTTATTTCAGTTTCACATCCTGATTTGCCACGGTTATTCCCTTTTTTTTGATGATTCTTGTCAATTCGAGTGATTTTAATGACTAAAAGGAATTAAAATTGTATCGAGAATTTCAATTCTTTTATATTGATGAATTTCATGCTAAAAAAGTTCTCGATACAATTTTTTTGAAGGAAAAAAATCACTCGAACTGACAGGTTATTTAATTTTTAAACAGGCTCTAAATAATATTTTTTATTTTTTTCAACAAGGGGCTTAAGCCCCTTGTTTTTCTTCTTGTTTTTCTTGTTATTTTTTTTCGCCAATTTTACTTCAAACAATTTTGTTTAATTCGGCGACAATTTCGTGTACATTTTTGTTGTCGACTGTTATTTTATATTCCGATTGATTGTAAAAATAGCTTCTTTCGAATAAATGTTTGGCTACAAATTCATGTAATTCTTCTTGTTTTAATCGAGCGACTAAAGGTCTTTGGCTTTTTTCGTTGATTAATCGTGCTACAATCGTATTGATACTTGTTTTTAAATAAACGGTTTTTGCTGTTTTATCATTTAGAATATACTCCATATTATTTCCATAGCAAGGCGTTCCTCCACCAAGTGCCAAAACGATTTCTTGTTTTAGATTGAGTATTTCTTTTAAATATAGATCTTCTTTTTTTCTGAAATAAATTTCACCTTTAGTTTCGAAAATTTCAGCTACGGTCTTATTTTCTTTTTCTTCGATATAGTTATCTAAATCGATAAATGAAAAATTCTTTTTACTGGCAATCAGCCTACCAATGGTTGATTTTCCACTTCCCATGTATCCTAGTAGTATTATTTTCATGCTAATTAATGGTTTATATTCGCTAATTATTAAGCAGTTAGAAATATCATTACAAATATGATAAAAAATAAAATCAAAATAAATAAAAAAAAGCTTTTATATTCGGATAAAGCTTGTATATTTGCAACCGCTTAGGCAATTAAGCAATAATGACCTGGTAGCTCAGTTGGTAGAGCATCTCCCTTTTAAGGAGAGGGTCCTGGGTTCGAGCCCCAGCCCGGTCACTGAAAAGCTAAGTTTTTACTTAGCTTTTTTTCTTTTTATTTACTTCTTAAATTAATATTTAAATTGATTTAAGAAAAGTGATTTTAAAGAAAACTATTCTATTTTTAGCACGTATGGCGGAATTGGTAGACGCGCAGGCTTGAGGGGCTTGTTCACATCGTGAGTGCAAGTTCGACTCTTGTTACGTGCACAAAATATTTTTAATACTTCTTCCCTATTTTTAAAGCTGATTTTTATCAAAAAACAAAGTCAAACGAAGTTAATTTGAATCAAAATTTGAGTTTATAACCAAATTAATAAAAATTATTTTATTAATTTCTTAAACTATCATAAAATCATCTAAATTTGTTTGGATAAACCTTTATCCTTGCCAACAATGCAAAAAACATATTTATTTTTTACTTTCGTATTCATCTTAATTACTAATGTCGGATTTTCTCAAAATTATGAACATCAAAAACATCAACTAAAAGGACAAGTTATTGATGTTGAAACCAAAAAACCGTTGAGTGCTTCGCATATCTTAAATTTAAATTCCGTTACAGGAACAATCACCAACGAAAGAGGTTTTTTTGAACTGATCGCAAAAGCAAATGATACCGTTTTAGTATCGTTTTTAGGATTCTCTTCTATCAAATTAAAAGTGACCAACGATTTGTTAAAAGGAAATGAAGTCGTAATATCATTACGAGAAAAACCCGAAGAAGTTAAAGAAATTATTATCAAATCAACCCAACTGATTGGTGTTTTAGAAGTCGATGTGAAACAAGTTCCGAAAGATAGATTTACACGAATCCATATTAACGGGCTTCCGCAAACCTATGAAGTTGGAAAACCTCAAAAAATAACATCGCCAATTGCAAAATTATTTGAACCTGTCGATTTAATGTATAATCTCTTTGGAAGAAAGCCGAAACAACTTAAAAAGCTTCAAAAATTAAAGAAAGAAGACGATTTACGTAAAATGTTAGCAGGAAAATTCGACCGTGAAGTAATGATGGAATATCTACAAATGGATAAACAACAACTTTCTAAATTACTTATTGACTGTGAATATTCTGATTATTTTATCAAAAAAGCAAGTGATTTACAGATGATTGAAGCTGTTTTAAATTGTTATGAAAATTATAAAGCACTTCAAAAAGGCAAAATTGAACTAAATAGAATTCCTGATACAAAATAATAATATTTATCAAGAATAATATTATTTAATATTCTTTAAATTAATAAAAAAGTAGCCAAAAGCTACTTTTTTTATTTTGTTGTTTTTATAACTGTTTTGTTATTTTTTTAATTTTATATCATTTTTATAGGTTTTTGGTGATTTTATAGGATTTTGTAGCCTTTATTTAATTGAAAAAAAGTAAATTTGTCAATTAAAATTGATTAGAAACAACACACTTAATACAACAAAATAATGATTCATTTCTTTGGAAACGTTAGCAGTAAAATATTTACTGTTCAAACAACAAAAGAATTATCTACCGAAACTATTTCAAAACTTACCTGGTTATTTGGAGAACAACCCAAAATAAATGCGACATCATTAGATGTCTTTTTTATTGGTCCAAGAGCGGCAATGATTACTCCTTGGAGTACTAATGCTGTGGAAATCACCCAAAATATGGGTATTTCTGATATTATCAGAATAGAGGAATTTGACGTTGTTTCTGAAGATTTTTCAGATTTCGACCCAATGATTTCTCAAAAATACGATGGTTTAAATCAAGATAGTTTTACAATCGATATTCAACCAGAACCAATTTTAAACATTGATGATATTGCTGCTTACAACCAAGCAGAAGGCTTAGCTTTAAGTGATGAAGAAGTTGAATATTTAGAAAGTGTAGCAACAAAAATAGGTAGAAAATTAACAGATTCTGAGGTTTTTGGTTTCAGTCAAGTAAACTCTGAACACTGTCGTCATAAAATATTTAACGGAACTTTCGTTATTGATGGCGAGGAAATGCCAACATCTTTATTCAAATTGATAAAAGAAACGGCTAAACAATTTCCTAATGATATTGTTTCTGCATATAAAGACAACGTTGCTTTTATAAAAGGTCCTAAAGTAACTCAGTTTGCGCCTAAAACGGCTGATAAACCTGATTTTTATGAAACAAAAGAATTTGAATCTGTAATTTCATTAAAAGCAGAAACTCACAACTTCCCTACTACTGTAGAGCCTTTTAACGGAGCTGCAACAGGTTCAGGTGGAGAAATTAGAGATAGACTTGCTGGTGGAAAAGGTTCTTTACCTTTAGCAGGAACAGCAGTTTATATGACTTCTTACTCTCGTTTAGAAGCTTCTATAGATTCAGTTAAAAACACAAGATTTTGGGAAAATAAATTTGAAGCTAGAGATTGGTTATACCAAACTCCAATGGATATTTTAATAAAAGCTTCTAATGGAGCTTCTGATTTTGGAAACAAATTCGGTCAGCCGTTAATTACAGGTTCTGTATTAACTTTTGAACATGAAGAAAATGCTGCTTCAAGTGATGCGAAACCTAGAAAATTAGGTTTTGATAAAGTAATCATGCAAGCTGGTGGTATTGGATACGGAAAAGCTGATCAAGCATTAAAAGATACGCCTAAAAAAGGAGATAAAATTGTAATTCTTGGTGGTGAAAATTATAGAATTGGTATGGGTGGCGCTGCGGTTTCATCTGCAGATACTGGTGAATTTGCTTCAGGAATTGAATTAAACGCCGTACAGCGTTCGAATCCTGAAATGCAAAAACGTGCTGCTAACGCCGTTCGTGGTATGGTAGAAAGCGAAGAAAACTTTATTGTTTCTATTCACGATCACGGGGCTGGTGGACATTTAAACTGTTTATCAGAATTAGTTGAAGATACTGGAGGTAAAATTAATTTAGATAGTTTACCTGTTGGAGATCCTACTTTATCAGCAAAAGAAATTATCGGAAACGAATCTCAAGAAAGAATGGGATTAGTTATCGCTGAAAAACACATTGATACTTTACAAAAAATTGCTGAACGTGAACGTTCTCCAATGTATACCGTTGGTGATGTTACTGGTGATAATCGTTTTACTTTTGAATCTGAAACTAAAGGTGATAAACCAATGGATTTAGCTTTAGAAGATATGTTTGGTAGCTCTCCTAAAACTGTTTTAACAGATAAAACTATTGTAAGAAATTACAAGAATTCAAGATATAAAACTAAAAACTTAAACATCTATTTAGCACAAGTTTTACAACTAGAAGCTGTAGGATGTAAAGATTGGTTAACCAATAAAGTTGATAGATGTGTTGGTGGTAAAGTAGCAAAACAACAATGTGTTGGTCCGTTACAAATCCCTTTAAATAATGTCGGAGTGATGGCGTTAGATTATAATGGGAAAGAAGGAATTGCAACTTCTATTGGGCACTCGCCTATTTCTGCGTTAATTAATCCAGCTGCAGGAAGTAGAAATTCTATTGCAGAATCATTAACAAATATTATTTGGGCACCTTTAAAAGATAACTTAGCTTCGGTTTCTTTATCAGCAAATTGGATGTGGCCTTGTAAAAATGAAGGTGAAGATGCTCGTTTATATAAAGCGGTAAAAGCTATTTCTGACCTTTCTATTGATTTAGGTATCAATGTGCCAACAGGAAAGGATTCTCTTTCAATGAAACAGAAATACAAGGAAGATGAAGTGATTTCTCCTGGTACTGTAATAATCTCTGCAACAGCAAATTGTAATGATGTATCTAAAGTAATAGAACCTGTTTTACAAAAGAACGGAGAAAGCATTTATTACATCAATATTTCGCAAGATTCTTTCAAATTAGGTGGTAGTTCTTTCAATCAAGTATTAAATACTATTGGGAATGAAGCGCCAGATGTTACAAATCCAGCCTTCTTAAAAGATGCTTTTAATACGATTCAAAACTTAATTAAAGCTGATAAAATTTCTGCTGGACACGATGTTGCTTCTGGTGGATTATTAACTACTTTATTAGAAATGTGTTTTGCTGATGTTAATTTAGGAGCTGATTTTGATATCTCTAGCTTAAATGAGGAAGATTCATTAAAAGTATTATTTGCTGAAAATGCAGGAATTGTTTTTCAAGCAGATGCTTCAGTAGAAACAATTTTATCAGAAAATAATATTGAGTTTTTTACCATCGGAACGGCAAATGATTCGGGTAAAGTTACTATCAAAAATAATGAAGAAACTTTCTCTTTTGATGTTTCAGAAGTTAGAGATACTTGGTACAAAACTTCGTATTTATTAGATGACAAGCAAACTGCAAATGGTTTAGCTAAAAACAGGTTTGATAATTATAAAAATCAGCCTTTAAAATATACGTTCCCTGCTAATTTTACAGGAAAAATTGCAGATGTTTTAGGCGATAATTCATCAGCAGATAAAAAAGACAAACCAAAAGCAGCTATTATTCGTGAAAAGGGTTCTAACTCTGAACGTGAAATGGCAAATGCCATGTATTTAGCTGGTTTCGATGTTAAAGATGTTCACATGACAGATTTAATTTCTGGACGTGAAACTTTAGAAGATATTCAATTTATTGGAGCTGTTGGTGGTTTTTCTAATTCTGATGTTTTAGGTTCGGCAAAAGGTTGGGCTGGAGCATTTTTATATAATGAAAAAGCAAATACGGCTTTAAAGAATTTCTTTAAACGTGAAGACACTTTATCTGTAGGAATTTGTAATGGTGCTCAATTATGGATGGAATTAGATTTAATCAATCCTGATCATAAAGTACATGGTAGATTAGTTCATAACGATTCTAAGAAACATGAAAGCTCATTTACTTCTGTTAAAATTCAAGAAAATAACTCGGTAATGCTATCTTCTCTAGCAGGAACTGAATTAGGTGTTTGGATTTCTCACGGTGAAGGAAAATTTAACTTACCAGAAGCTGAAACTAATTATAGTATTGTAGCTAAATATGGTTATGAAGGTTACCCTAATAATCCTAATGGTTCAGATTATAACACCGCAATGTTATGTGATGCTACAGGTCGTCATTTAGTAACAATGCCACATATTGAACGATCTACTTTTCAATGGAACTGGGCAAACTACCCTGCTGGTAGAAAAGACGAAGTTTCACCTTGGTTAGAAGCGTTTGTAAATGCTAAAACTTGGATTGAAAATAAGAAATAAATCAAACAAATTATCAGTTTTTTTATTACTTTTAATGGATAAAATAATTGTTATTCATAATACTTTATTTTAAATTTTAGTTATATTGTTTCTTATTAAGCCTGAACAAATTGTTCAGGCTTTTTTTTATTTTACTCTTTTACTCTCTATTTATTTATTAAGAAAAATCCCTAGCGGAAGTGTTTTGCTTGTGCCTTAAACAAAACTTAATATTTTAGAGAAGTAAATTAAGTTTTCATATGTATCTTAAAATAGAACAATAAGAAATTGAATCCATCAACGTCAAGCTGAAATAAATTATCATGACGAGTTCGATTATCTATAAAACTTTTGAGTAAAGTAAAATTATTTGAACAGATTTTAATTTTAGTCAATAGAATAGAATCTCCTCTTCCTTTATATTATTTATACAAAAGTAAATTAGTATTCGTCAATTAGCTGATACACAATTGTAAACAATAAAATATTCTTTTAAGAAATTAAACAGGTAGTTAATCATAATCTAGTCGTATACAAATGTAATCTTACTAAATATTCAGCGAACCTTATTAATTAAATAGCAAGCCTATTACATATGTAAAATGTAATTATGTGTTGTTTAAACCTCGTACTCTATCTTTATTGATTGAGGAAAAACAAACATTATATAATCTTAATTTTATTCTTAATTAATTATGCCTGTCCTACTTAGTTCGTTAGGTTCCTTCTCCCTACTCTACTGTGATAATATAATCTCTTTTCATATAAAGCAAAAGGATAAAACGATGATTGCTTAAAGCTTAAATTTAATGCTTATTTTTTATTAAATTGATGCTTGATACAAATATAATTAGTAGAAATAAACAGCAACGATTACTAACTAATTACATTTGTATACTTGTTTTACTTCTCATAATTATTACTTAATTCTCTTTTGTAAACTGTTGTAATTATTTTTAGAATACAAAAAAACAAATTAAAATTTTAAATAATAATTTGTAATTAATTGACAAATGTATATATTTGCTACATATAAATATATAATTACAATTGTAAAAAAATAAACTATGGATGATATACTTACTCGTTTAAAAAAGATTATTTCTCATTATAATTTAACTTCATCAACATTTGCTGACGCTATAAATGTTCAACGTTCTAGCATATCTCACCTTTTATCTGGTAGAAATAAGCCAAGTTTAGATTTTGTTATGAAGACAATTAATAAATTTCCTGAAGTTGATTTGTATTGGTTCTTATATGGTGAAGGAACTTTTCCAAAAATAGAGCCTGAAGAGGAAATAGTAACCGAAGAAGAAACTTCAACAAAAGAAATTATTCAAGAAGAAAAAACAGAAATTAGCCCTACCCTATTCTCTACAAGCACTACTTCTATCGAGAATAATTCAAAAAATGAGCCTAATAATTCTGGAAATAAAAAATTAGTAAAAATCGTACTTTTATATGATGATGGTAGTTTTAATGAATTCAATCAATAATAATTATAAAACCAAAAAAGCAGCAATTCTAGAATTGCTGCTTTTTTGGTTTTATAAAATAAAGTTAAAAAATAAAATTTATTTTTTCTAGGTTAACATTCCACCATCAACAGATAATGTTTGTCCTGTAATATAGCTACTCATATCTGATGCTAAAAATACACAAGCGTTTGCGATATCTTTTGGAGTTCCTCCTCTTTTTAAAGGAATATCATTGCGCCAAGCATCTACTACTTTTTCATCTAATTTTGCAGTCATTTCAGTTTCAATAAAACCAGGAGCAACTACGTTACTTCTAATATTTCTTGATCCTAACTCTAAGGCTACTGATTTAGAAAAACCTAAAATCCCAGCTTTTGAAGCTGCATAATTTGCCTGACCTGCATTTCCTTTTAATCCAACAACAGAACTCATATTTATGATAGAACCTGAACGTTGTTTCATCATTGGTCGGATAACAGCTTTCGTTAAATTAAAAACAGATTTTAAATTAACTTCAATAACTTTATCAAAATCAGTTTCTGAAATACGCATCAATAAATTATCTTTGGTGATTCCTGCATTATTTACAAGTACATCAATTGTTTTAAATTCTTCTAAAACATTTTTTGCTAATTCTTGAGCGGCATCAAAATTTGCGGCATTCGATTGGTATCCTTTTGCTTTTATTCCTAAAGCGGTTAATTCATTTTCTAAAGCATTCGCTGCTTCAACTGATGAACTATAAGTAAACGCAATATTACATCCTTGGTTTGCAAATTCTAATGCAATACCCCTACCGATTCCTCTGGTAGCTCCTGTAATAATGGCTGTTTTATCTTTTAAAAGTTTCATTCTTTTTCTGTTCTTTAGTCTTTTTGTTTCTCTTGTCGAAAAATCTAAATTTTATCAATACATAGAGATAAATTTATTTCTATGTATAATTTTTAAGTTTTTAAAAAATCATCAATTAAAAATTTAGTTATAGGCTAAGAATTTATTGATAAATTTTCAAAAAATGAACTGACTTAATAACCTCATCAATAATAATAACCTTAAATAATAATTTAGTTATAGGCTAAATTATTTTAGAATAGTTTTATTATGTCAAACAAAGTCAATCAAGATTTTTAAAATTCGATTTACGAAAGACAAATATAACAATTTGTGTTTAATTTTTAAAAAATAACAATAAAAATAAATAAAAATTTTATTTGATAATTTTTAATAAATTACAGACAATTTAAACAGACAATGTATATAAATAAAAAACCCAGCTTGATGTGTATCAAGCTGGGTTTTGTTTATTTTTTTACTGAACTTTTACTTAGGAAAGTAGAAAAGTATTGATTTTTAGATTATTGATTTCCTAAAATAATTGGCATTCCACTTTTACCAGAACCAATTAACACGACTTTACTATTTTGTGATTCAGCTAATTTTAGTGTAGCTTCAATACCTTTATCTTGCAAAATTTTATCAGTTAAAGAAGCACTTAATATTTTATTAGCATCGGCTTTTCCTTTTGCTTCAATAATTTGTTTTTCGGCTTCTTTTTGAGCGGTTACTAATCGAAATTCATATTCTAACGATTCTTGTTCTTGTTTTAATTTACGTTCAATTGCCATTTTAATAGTTGGAGGCAAGGTAACATCTCTTACTAAAACTTCATTTAATTGAATGTATTGTTCGTCTAAAATCTTTTTTGTTTCGGAAAAAATCTCAACTTGTATTACATCTCTTTTGCTAGAATATAATTGTTCGGGTGTATAACGTCCTACAACGCTACGTGCTGCGGAACGGATAACAGGTTGAATAACTCTTGAAATATAATTTTCTCCTTTTTCTTTATGTAGCGAACCTATTTTTTCAGCTTGTGGTTGAAACCAAACAGAAGCTTCTAATTGAATTTCTAATCCGTTAGATGATAAAACTTGCATTTTTTCATATATTTCTTGCTGACGAACTTCATAAATAAAAACTTTATTCCATGGAGCGACTACTTGAAATCCTTCTCCCATTGGAGCTTGATCTGTTACGACCCCGCCTCCAAAGGTTTTGTACAAAACTCCTGCCTGACCAGATTTAATAGTTACTGTTGATTTTGAGAATCCGATAATTGCAAGTACGCCAATTATTCCGATAAGAAGTCCTCCTTTTGGTAATTGAAAATCTAATTGTCTGTTGTTACTCATTTTTTGAATTTAAGTTGATGATATATTATAAAATGATGTCATTATATATATACCAAATATACGATTTTAATAGTTCTTCTTCTTTGCTTCTAGCCTACTTCTTGTTTTTACTATTTTATTTTAAATTATAGTTAATAAATTTCAGTGTAAAATCTTGGCAAATAATCTGTCATTTCGAACTGTCAGTTTAAGTGATATTTTTTTAGATAAAATTTAAACAGGCTCTAAATAGTTGTCTTCAGTTGTCTTCATTATTTTTGATTATTCTTCTTTAAATCTTAACAATCTCAAGGCATTTAAAACGACTACTAATGTTGATCCTTCATGAATCAATACGGTATATCCTATTGATGTTACACCGAATAATGTTAGGGGAATTAATATTGCAACGACTCCTAAACTAATCCAAATATTTTGTTTGATAATAGTTTTTGATTTTCTACTTAATGCAATTACGAATGGTAATTTTTCTATTTTATCGGACATCAAAGCAACATCTGCTGTTTCTAATGCGACATCACTACCAGCGGCTCCCATAGCAATACCAACGGTACTATTTGCCATTGCGGGAGCATCATTTACGCCATCGCCAACCATGGCAACTTTATTATTATTTGCTTTTAATTTTTGAATTTCGATAACTTTATCTTCGGGTAATAAATTTCCTTTGGCGGCAGTTAAACCTATTTGTGATGCTATTGAATTTGCTACATTTTGATGATCTCCAGTAAGCATAACCATTTTTTTGATGCCTATTTTTCTTAATTTATTCAAGGTTTCTTTAGCTGTAATTCTCGGGATATCCATTACGCTTAGCAATCCTATTATTTGCTGTTGATATCCGACTAACATGGCGGTATGTCCGTTTAAAAGAAGCGTATTCATTTGAGTATCGATTGCATTAGAAACGATTATATTTTCATCGGTCATTAATTTTTTATTTCCGATAAAAACAGGTTTATTTTTATAGGTTGCTTTAATACCTTTTCCTTGGATAGCTTTAATATCAGATGCATTATTGTTATTTTTCAGTTGATATTTTGTACTAATATCTTTAGATATTGCCTTTGCTAATGGATGATTGCTTAAACTTTCGACTTCTAGCGTTATTTCTAAAAATTCGATTTCATCAAAATTATTAAGAGCAATTGCGTTGGTTAATTTTGGTTTTCCTTGTGTTAGTGTTCCTGTTTTATCAAAAGCGATGGTTGTTAAACTTCCCAGATTCTCTAAGGCTCTTCCTCCTTTTATCAGCACGCCACTTTTTGCAGCACGTGCGACTCCGCTCAATACAGCACTTGGTGTAGAAATTGCTAAAGCACAAGGGCTTGCGGCTATTAATACGGTAATTGCTCTATAAAAACTTTGTTCAAAAGATTCATTAATTACCAGATATGCAAAACATAATGTAAGTACCAAAATAAGTACGATTGGCACAAACCATTTTTCAAATTTTTTAGTAACTAATTGCGTTGGTGATTTTTGATTTTCTACCTCACTTACCATTTTGACTAAACGAGAAATGGTACTATCTTTACTTAGTTTTAAAACCTGAATTTCTAGTACGCTATCTCCATTAATTGTACCGGTATATACTACATTTTTTTTAGGTATTTCGTTAAAATCTTTATATTTGGCAATATTTTCTATTGAATTAATTGCTATTTTATCAACAGGCATACTTTCTCCTGTTATCGATGCTTGATTAATGCTACTATTTCCTTTGATAATTACGCCATCGGCAGCAATTTTGGTATTTGGTTTTACAATGATGATATCATTTATTTTTAATTCATTGATTAAAACTTCAACAAGATTATTGTTACGTTTCACTAATGCTTTTTTAGGTGATAATTTTCCTAAATTCTCTATTGATTTTCGGGCTTTGTTCATGGCAAAATGTTCTAATGCGTGTCCTAAGCTGAACAAAAATAATAGCAAAGCGCCTTCTCCCCATTTATTGATATAAATAGCTCCAGCGGCTGCGGCTAACATTAAAAAATCGATTTCAAATTCTCCTTTTTTGATTTTCTTAAAAGCTTCGATTGTCGTGAACCACCCACCTAAAATGATGGAAATCATAAAACTGACGACAATATAAGTTGGATACTTTATTGATAAAGAAGTGAAATTTTCGATAATTAATCCAATAAAGAAGAAAACTCCACTTAAAATAGCGAAATATAATTCTGATTTTTCGCCTAATATTCCACCATGATTTTGATGGTTATTTTGATGCTGCTGTGAATGTTCTTCTGAGTTTTTCACTGAACTTTTTGTTGCCATTTTTGTATTTGATATTTGAATAAAATTGATTTATATTTTTAATGTGCATGACCTTCCATGCCACCTGCTTGTTGTAATAATTTTCCTTTTAAAATATGTGCACCTTGCGTAACTATTTTAATATCAAAATTATTTCCTTCAATTGTTTTTATGGCTACAAAACCAGCATCATTATTCCCTAACGTTACTTTTAAAGGAATAAATTCAACAGTACTTTTTGCCATAAAAACAAAGCTTTCGCCTTCTTTTTCTATAATTGCGGTTTGAGGAACAGCCATTATTTTTTCACCGCCTAATAATACATCTGCGTTAATAAACATTCCTGATTTTAAGTTATTTTTTTCATCCTCAAAATGTCCGTGTACATTTATTGTTTTTGTTTTGTCATTTACTTTCTGACTAATTAATTTGATATATCCTTTATATTCGGTATCAATTCCTGAAGGTTTAAAAACAAATGAATCGCCTTTTTTAATTTTGGTAATATCGGTTCCGAAAACATTTAATTCGGCGTGCATATGATCGGTATCAATAATTTCTATCATTTTTGAATTTCCTGCTAAAAACATTCCTTTATTTAAGTTATTTTCTACCACATAGCCAGAAATCGGTGCTTTTATGTACACATATTGTTGAATTCCATTTTTTGAAATCGTATTTGGCGATAAATTTGCCATTTTTAATTGTGAAGCATAACTTTCCACTAAACTTTTTGAAGAATTATATATTCCTTCTGCTATTTGAAACGATTTTTTTGAAGTGATTTCGTTTGCTAATAACATTTTTTTACGCTCATAATCTGCTTTTGTAACCTTATTATTATTAACTGCTTCTAAATATGAATATTGTAATTTTATAAAATTTGGATGCTGTAATACAGCTACGGTTTGTCCTTTTTTCACTTTATCTCCAGGCAATAAATATGTTTTATATACAAACGATTCTAAAGGCGCGTAAATAGTTGCTTTACTTTGTGGAGGCACTTCAATAGTTCCTGTAACGGCAATGCTATTGCGTATTTTTCGTTGTGTAATTTCGGCTACTTTTATATTTGCAGATGCTATTTGTTCGGTTGTTAAATGCAATTCATTTTCGGTGTATTTTTCTTCTGATTTTTCCTGTTTTTTTTCTTTTTCTTCGGATGTATGATCTTGTCCTGTATGATTTTCTTTTTTAGAATTACAACTACTAACCGATAATATGAATACTACAAAACTGATTATACTGATTATATTGATAATTTTTTTCATCTTTTTATATTTTTTAACCTGACTAAATCTTGACTAAATTGACTAAATAAAAGTCGGGTATTTTTTAATTTTTAATTATTTTTTTGTGTAAAACTCGTAGCTAATTACTGTTTGATTATAATTATGAATCAATAACAAATAATTTTGCATCACCTGAAAATAGGTGTTAAAACTTTGATTATATTGATACGCATCTATTTCGCCAGTTGTATAGGCTATTTTTAGTTTTTTGATAAATTTTTCAGCCTTTATTTTCATTGTATCAATAGGAATTAATTCCGTTTTTAAATACGTTAATTGTTCTTGTAAACTTTTAAAATTATTCTGAATTGCTATTTTACGCGCGTCATTTTCAAAAGCTATTTCTTCGGATATTATTTTTTGCTGTTTAATTTTAGCATTGTTAGCCCAAAATGAAATAGGAACATTTAAACCGATATTAAAACCTGTATAATCGGTTAAGTTTCCTGTTTTTCTATTGATAATCCCTGCGGTTATCTCTGGGAAATAAGATGATTTTGCTACTGAAATATTCTTTTGAGCTACTTTTTCTCTTTTAGATAAAATTTCTAAAAAGGCTGTTAAAATGCTATCTTTTTCGTTCTTATTTTGAAGTGAAACTAGCTTTTTTATAGGAAATTTTGTTTCAGGAACTATCAAATTTTTCAATTGTAATACTTCTTTTAGTTTATTTTCTATCTGTATAAAATCCTTGTAAATAGTGCTTTTTTTAGATTGAATATCTAACGATTGTAAGATTGTTAAATCATTTTCTAAGCCTCCTATTTCTCCTGCATCGTATAATTTATTAGAAATACTTTTTATCAGATTACTATTTTTAGTTTGTTCTTCAAGTAATGAAATAAGTCCATATAAATAATGCCATTGCTGATATAAACTTCGAGCAGTTCGAATCGTTTCTTTTCTCGAAATATCATTTTCTAAAATGGCTAATTCATGTTTTGCAATCGCTAATTTTCTTTTTTGAAGATGTGTTAAAACAGCTCCTAAATTTTGAGTAGCCGACCATTCTTTTTCTGATAAACCAGTACTAACTCCAACATCTTGATATTTTACAGCAATAGGATCTAAAGTAATTGCACTTGCAATCCCTGCTTTATTTTTAGCGATATTTAAAGTTGATTTATAACGAGCTACTGATTTTTTTAAAGCGATATTAATTGCGTCTTGCTCGCTTAATTTCTGAGGATTTTTCTGAATATTTATTTGTATTATTTCTTGTGTATTTTCTTGTGCCTGAATACATAAACTTCCCGTTACTATAAATAATAAGCTGAGTATTTTTGAGTTTATTTTCATTGATTTAGCTGTTTTATTTCCTGATTTACTTTCAGAAAACAGATATAAAACTGGTAAAATTAATAAAGTTAATAAGGTTGCTGATATTAAACCGCCAATCACCACGGTTGCCAATGGTTTTTGAACCTCTGCTCCTGCTGATGCTGAAATTGCCATCGGTAAAAAACCTAGTGAAGCTACTGCTGCAGTCATAATTACGGGACGTAATCGAACAGAAGTTCCTTTTCTTATAATTGCTTTTGTATCGGTCATTCCAGCTTCTTTTAAACGATTGAATTCGGCAATTAATACAATTCCGTTTAAAACAGCGACACCAAATAAGGCTATAAATCCTATTCCTGCGGATATTGAAAAAGGCATATCTCTAAACCATAAAGCGAAAATTCCACCAATTGCCGACATTGGAATTGCCGTATAAATTAAGAAACTTTGTTTAATCGATTTAAAAGTAAAATACAATAATAAAAAGATTAATAATAAGGCAACAGGAACTGCAATTCCTAATCGTGTACGTGCTTCTTCCAAATTTTTAAAAGTTCCACCGTAGGTGATATAATATCCTGTATCGAATTGTATTTTTTCACTAACTTTAGCTTGTAATTCAGCAACAATACTTGCTACATCACGCCCTCGAACGTTAAAACCGACTGTTATTCTTCGTTTTGCGTCATCTCTTTGTATTTGATTTGGTCCTGTTTTAAAGCTTACATCCGCAACATTTTCTAATGGAATTTGCGTTCCATTCGATGTAGTTACATACAGTTTACGAATATCTTGAATACTTGTTCTATTTTGTTTTGACATTCTAACAACCAAGTCATAACGTTGTTCGCCTTCATACACTGAACCTGCGCTTTGCCCAGCAAAAGCGGTATTTACAGCCGTATTTACATCAGAAATATTTAAACCATATAACGCTAATTGATTTCGTTTATAATCAATAACAATTTGTTTTAAACCTGTCATTTTTTCAATATATAAATCTTCAGCACCAGCTACATCAGGAATAATTTTCCCTAATTCGTTTCCGTATTTTACTAATTTATCTAAATTTTCTCCGTAAATTTTTAGAACAACATCTTGCCTTGCTCCTGTCATCAATTCATTAAAACGCATTTGTATCGGTTGTTGAAATCCGTAATTAACGCCTAACATATTTTCATCTAATAAATGATTCATTTTTTCCGTTAACTCGTCTTTACTGCTTGCTTTTGTCCAATTACTTTTATCTTTTAAGATGATAATAATATCAGCAACTTCAACAGGCATCGGATCTGTAGGTATTTCTGAGGATCCAATTTTGCTTACAATTTGTTCAATTTCATCTGGAAATTCTTTTAATAATAATTTTGAAGATTTATTTGTCACATCAATCGTATATGATAATGAACTTCCTGTAGAAACCGTTGCTTGCACGGCTAAATCTCCTTCATCTAAAGATGGAATAAATTCAGAACCCATATTTTTAAAGGTAAAAAGACTTACTATAAAAACAAGTACAGCGCCAATAAGTACTGATTTTTTATAACTTAAAACAAATTCCAATACAGGTGTATAAACATTTTGTAATGCACCTATTATTTTATCAGAAATATTTTTTTTGTCATTATGATGTCTAATTGTTTTCTTTAAAAACAAGGCACTAATCATCGGAACGTAGGTTAAAGATAAAATAAAAGCTCCTAAAATGGCAAAACTTACGGTTATCGCCATGGGTTTAAACATTTTTCCTTCAATACCGACTAACGCCAAAATAGGAAGATATACGATTAAAATAATGATTTCTCCAAAAGCTGCACTTGTCCTAATTTTTGAAGCTGATTGATAGACTTCTTCATCCATTTCGGATTGTGTTAATTTTTTTCCTGATTTTTTTAGCACTAAATAATGTAATGTTGCTTCCACAATAATCACCGAACCATCGACTATAATTCCAAAATCAATGGCTCCTAAACTCATTAAGTTTCCTGAAACGCCAAAAAGATTCATCAATATAATTGCAAATAACATTGCCAGCGGAATTACAGATGCAACAATTAAACCCGCACGTAAATTTCCTAATAATAATACCAAAATAAGAACTACAATTAAAGCGCCTTCAATTAAATTGGTGGATACCGTACTGATTGCTTTATCAACTAATTTTGTTCTATCTAAAAAAGGTTCGATTACAACACCTTCGGGTAAATTTTTTTGTATTTGCGCAATTCGCTCTTTTACACGCTTTATTACTTTTGATGAGTTTGCGTCTTTTAGCATCATTACAATTCCACCGACAACTTCGCCTTCGCCATTTCTGGTGATTGCGCCGTATCTGATGGCACTTCCTAATTGTACTTTTCCGATATCTTTAATTAAAACTGGCGTACCATTTAGGGTATTTTTAATAACAATATTCTGAATATCTTCAGGTGTTTGAATTAATCCTTGGCTTCTTATAAAATATGCTTTCGGATTTTTATCAATATAAGCACCTCCTGTATTTTGATTGTTTTTAGCTAAAGCCTCTAAAACTTCATTGATACTTACGCCTAATGTTTGCAATCTTTCGGGTTGTAAGGCAACTTCATATTGTTTTAAAAATCCTCCAAAACTACTCACATCTGCAATTCCTTCGATGCCTAATAATTGACGACGAACAATCCAATCTTGAAGAGAACGTAATTCCATAATGGAATACTTTTCTTTAAAATCATCTTTTACCAATAACGTATATTGATAAATTTCTCCTAAACCAGTAGTTACAGGTGCCATTTCGGGTGAACCAACGCCAGCTGGAATATTGCTTTTTGCTTCATTTAAGCGTTCACTAATTTGTTGTCGTGCCCAATAAATATCGACATCGTCTTTAAAAACAATAGTAACAACGCTTAGTCCGAAACGAGAAAAAGAACGAACTTCTTCAATATCAGGAATACTAGACATGGTCATTTCGATAGGAAATGTTACTAATCGTTCAATATCTTGTGCCGATTGTGAGGGTGCCGAAGTAATAATTTGCACCTGATTATTGGTGATATCTGGCACTGCATCGATCGGTAATTGTTTTAGCGAATAAATTCCCCAACCAATTAACACCAATACAAAAGCACCAATAATCAATTTGTTTTTAATTGAAAATTTTATAATGTTATCTAACATCTTTTATGTGTTTAATTCTTGATTTTTAAAAATTTTGAAGTGTAATTTCTCACCTGTAATTTATTTTTATATTGATATAACTTCTTATGAATTAATATTCTAAATAATGTTGAATACCGATATGCCTAGCCCCGATTGTAGCAATTGTTTGAGCTCCTTTTTTGATTTTTTTCAAAAAAGAGCGAGTGCGGAAAGCGGGAAATTGCTTCAAAGAAAGTCAATAAAAATAAATGAAAATGATAAAAATTTACACGAAATAATAATATCATTTCGACTGTTTTAAACAGCTGAAATAATACGATTATCGAATAATAAAAAAAGAATTAAACTATTGGAGGGTGAAAAAGTTGGGCTAAATAACTAGCGGTATTTAACACTTTATGAAAATGAATTTTCGAGTATTCTTGAAAGAATGTAACAATTTTAAAATTAAATTCCTCCGTAATAATGGCACTTGAAATACCTGAAAAAATACAAATATGATGGTGTTCCTTGCTTTCTTCTTCGGTATTGTTTTTATGATGCGTTTCAGAATGCGCATAGTCCATCGTGTTAATATGGTGAATTACATCGCCATCATTAACTATTACATTACCATCATTAAAAATAATAGCATCCGAATGCACCTGAACAGGAGGCACAAACAGTAATAATATTAATATGAGGATGCTAATAATTTTCAAATGATTTACTTATTTTTATTTCAGAAATAATAAAAGAATACTAAATGACAAATATATAAAAAAAGTAATTAGATTATTTATTTAATCGGATTTAATCGGTCTTTAACATATTCAACTTTCGTTTTTCCGTGAGCCATTGGCGTTCCATTTTCATCTAAAGTAACCATTACAATTTTATCAATTCCGATAATTTTTTTATGCGTCAGTTTGTTACGTACTTGACAATGTAAAGTAATTGAGGTGTTTCCAAATTTAACAATTTCAATACCAATTTCAATAATATCGCCTTGTTTAGCCGAACTTACAAAATCTATTTCAGACATAAATTTAGTAACTGTTCGAGGTATTTCTAATTGAATAATAGCATAAATTCCTAATTCTTCATCGATCCATTGTAATAATCGACCGCCAAATAAAGTACCGTTTGGGTTTAAATCTTCTGGTTTTATCCATTTTCTTGTGTGAAACTTCATGTTTTTTTTAGTTTTAGTTATTTTATACAAATTACAGGAACAATGCTAAGTTACACAATTAAAAGCAATTCGTTTTTTATATTTTGCCATCAAATTTTCTGATAAACCATTCTACAGAAAGTAAAACAACGATTAAAGATAATATCCATTTCCAATCTAGTAAATTTTCTTTTTTTGTGATTGATTTTTGAGTAGTATAATAGGTTTTATCTTCGGATAATTGAGTAATTAAAGTATTTATTTTATCAGGATAAAACAAGTTTCCTTTCGTTTTTAAGGCTAATTGATGTAGTTTTTGATAATTGGCATTTACAAACTGCTCTTCTATGTTAAACTCGGTAATTTTAAATTTTCCGTAGCTGTTTATTTTCTGATTTTTTACAGCAACTTTATATGAATAATCGCCAGAAGAAAGGTCAGAAATTGAAACTTGATACGAATTATTGACCAATGAAAAAGGTAGTATTTTTTGATGCTTTGTTTGGGTGTTTGTAATCGTTATTTCTAGTGACGCCCTGTTATCAAAGGTATAATTTTCGTTAACATAAAATGCTGAAATTGTTACGTATTCATTTTGTGAATACGATGATTTACTTTTTACATCGAGTCTTTTTCTTTTTTTGTTAGATGCTAAATATTGTACTAAATTGCCTAAAAAAGCATCAAAATTTTCAAATCCTTGTGATTCTAAAAAGCTAGCTGAACGCCATTTCCAGATTCCTTCTCCAAATAAAACGGCGTGTTTTTGATTGTTTTTTGCCGATTTTTCAGTTTTAGAATTTTTATTTTTAAAGTTTTCGATAGTCGCCAATAAGGGTTCTTTGGTTTTAAAACCTGCATATTTTTGATGTAATAAAACCTGTGCTTCGCCTGTTATTGTTATATCTCCAAAAACATCTTTTAGTGGCGGAAAATCATTAAAATTGATATCTTTTTGTAAGAAAGGTAAAAAATTGGCGTTGTAAAGTGCCGTATAATTTTCAGATTGCTTAATTGCTTCTTTCTGAACGCCTAAATTCTGTGTGTTTAAAAAATTCCAATCGGTTTTTGTTCCTGAAACGATTAAATAATTAGATGTTACTTTTTCAAAAACCTTTTTAAAAGAACTATTTGGCTGATAAAAAACAAAAAACTGATAGTCATTATATTTAATATTTTTATCATTTATAAAAGCGATATCCACTTTTCGTTGTTTATTACTTTCTATCGATTTTTTAATCGCTCCTATATCAGGATGTAAAAAAGCACTTAAAATTAACACTTTTGTTTGCTCGTCAATTACTTCTACTGAAAAATTTTTGTAATTATTTTTGGTGTGTTTTTCGTTTTTAATTTGACTTATTGACGTTTTATAATATTGGATTCCTTTTTTATCCGAAGTTAAAGTAGTCGTGATTGTTTTTGTAGGATTTTCTGCTGAAAAGGCTACTTTTTTAGAAAATACTTTTTTCCCTTGATGTGTAATTGAAAAAGTAGCGTTTACAGTTTCTTTTCCGTTAAATTCTCCTTGATAATATAGTAATGTTTCAACAGGGAATTTATTTTTTATATAACTGTATTTATTTACGTTTACCTGCGATATTTGTAAATCTTTATATAAAGTGGTATCGCCTATAACAACTGGGAAAATCTTATTTTTTGAAGTTATATCTTGATACTCATTTCCTTTGGTTTGATTTCCATCAGTAATTAAAATAGTTGCATTTAAACGTTCTTTTTGCAATTCATTAACCGAATTTATTGCTTGATAAATAGCTGTTTGAGTTCCTGAAAAATTTAAACTATCAGCAATTAAAACAGCCGTTTTTTCATCAAAATAAAAAGATTCAACGTCAAATTTATTGTTTATTTTTTCAGACTTTTTTATTTTCTGAATGATATTTTTAACTTTTTTGTCTTCGTTAAAATATTTTATTGATGATGAATTATCAACTAAAATAGTTAAAACAGGTTTTATATTTTGAGTTTCAACGGTTTTTATTTCAGGATTTATCAATAATAAAAACAGTAAAAATAAGCTCAATGCTTTTAGAGCAAAAAGAAGCGTTTTTCTTTTAAGTTTTAAGCTAAATTTCGATGTTGTCTTCGATGTTGTTTTGTAGAAATATTGAAAATAAGCGATTGCTACACTCAATAAAACAGCTAAAACAATATAAATGATAGTTATTTTTTCCACAAAAAATATTTTAATTTGTGAAGATAAAAAAAGCTATCAAATAAAAATAGATTCACTTATTTTATTATGAATTAGTTTCTTTCGGTTTATCTTCAAACATTTTAAAAAACAACATAGAAGCGATGTTTCTAGCACGTTCTTTGGCTTCGTTGGCTTTATTGCCATGAAAATTTTCATCTAATGTTTCAAACCATAAAAGCAACCATCTTCCAAAATGCTCTTGTGAAATGCTGTGATTAAAATGAGCATCTAAATCTTTGTGGGCTTTCATCGGATTTCCTTTAAATTTTCGAACGAAAAAAAGATTGGATTCCCAAAAATCAGTTAATTTTTCTAAATGAGCATCCCAAGCATCCGCAGGAATTGTTTTTAAAAAAATATGACCAATAAAATCATCTGCTTTTATTTTATTGTAAAAAGTACTCACTAATAAAAAAACATCGTCCCTATTTTCAATTTCTTTTGTATCTACTTTACTATTCATTATTTTCTTAAATTTCTATTTAATAAAATACAAAAATATCTTTTTATATGATATTATTCTATGACAAGTGTCATAATTTTTATTTCACAAATAAAAAGAATACCAAAATAATACGATTATTAATCAATTATAATCCGTTAAAAAAGAATAGTATTTTCTATTTTTGCCAAACAACACAACAAATTCACAACAAAATTACATAAAATAGCACAAATCATGAGCTTAACACAATTAAACGCCATTTCTCCTATTGATGGTAGATACCGTAATAAAATAGCCAATTTAGCAAACTATTTTTCTGAAGAAGCTTTAATTAAATATAGAGTAAAAGTTGAAATTGAATATTTTATCGCTTTATGTGAAATTCCGTTGCCACAATTAGCCGATTTCAACAAAGAATTATATCCTAATTTACGTAAAATTTACGAAGATTTTTCTACCGAAAATGCTCAGAAAATTAAAGATATTGAAGCGATTACAAATCATGATGTAAAAGCGGTTGAATATTTTATCAAAGAAGAATTTGACAAGTTAAGCTTGAATAAATACAAGGAATTTATTCACTTCGGATTAACTTCTCAAGACATTAATAATACAGCAATTCCAATGTCTATTAAAGATGCGATGGATGAAGTTTATTATCCTGCTTTAGATGAATTGGTTTCTAAATTAGCTGATTTAGCCGAAGAATGGGACGATATTCCAATGTTAGCACGTACGCACGGACAACCAGCTTCTCCTACTCGTTTAGGAAAAGAATTTTTTGTTTTTGTAGAGCGAATTAACAATCAAGCAATTCATATTCAACACACGCCTCACGCTGCTAAATTTGGTGGAGCAACAGGGAATTTTAACGCACATAAAGTAGCGTATAAAGATATCGACTGGAAAAATTTTGGAACGCATTTTGTTGAAGATATTTTAGGTTTACACCATTCTTTTCCAACAACTCAAATAGAGCATTACGACCATATGGCGGCTTTATATGACGGTTTAAAACGTATCAATACTATTTTAATTGATTTAGATAGAGATATTTGGACCTACGTTTCTAACGATTATTTCAAGCAAAAAATTAAAGAAGGAGAAGTTGGTTCATCAGCAATGCCACATAAAGTAAATCCTATTGATTTTGAAAATTCTGAAGGAAATTTAGGGTTAGCAAATGCTATTTTTGAGCATTTATCAGCAAAATTACCACTTTCAAGATTACAACGTGATTTAACCGACAGTACGGTTTTACGTAATGTAGGAGTTCCTTTTGGACATACGTTAATTGCTTTTTCATCTACTTTAAAAGGATTGAATAAGTTATTATTAAATGAATCGAAATTTGCCGAAGATTTAGAAAATAACTGGGCAGTTGTTGCCGAAGCGATTCAAACAATTTTACGTCGTGAAGCGTATCCGAATCCTTACGAAGCTTTAAAAGGGTTGACTCGTACGAATGAAAAAATCAATCAAAAATCAATTGCTAATTTTATTGATACTTTAGAAGTTTCATCAGAAATTAAAGAAGAATTAAAAGCAATTACACCCGCTAATTACACAGGAATTTAATGAGATATTCACTTATTTTTTTAGTCATTTTTTTGGTTTATTCGTGTACTCCTGAAAAAAAAGGAAATCCTACGCGTTTTAAATATGGAACTTTTCAAATTCCAGGAAGCGACAACTACGGTGCAACAACGATTGTGAGAACCGATAGTTTACAAATTGAAGAATACACTAAAAAAATAAGTGTTTCTTCTGCTGATGGTTCAGTTACGGAAAAGCAAGAAAAACATATTGATACGCTTTTTATCAAATGGAAAAATAATTTTGCCTATTCATTGCGAATGAAAAGTCCAAAAACTGATTTGGATAAAGATCCTATCTTTGTACAAATAACAAAAGTTACGGATACTTCTTATAGCTTTACCGCCAAAATTGGCTATTCAAATTTCAAACAAAACGGAACAGTTTATATAAAAGAATAAATCAGATAAAATCAGTAAAAAATTTATTGAATTTATTATTTTTGATTTTTTAAAGACCTGAATAGTTATACGTAACTCTCAGGTCTTTATTTTTTTATTACATTTGCAAACTTAATGTATCGTTTTAAAAAACATATCGCCTTTTTTAGTTTGTTGCTATTACTGCTTCCGTCAGTAATACAACTTGCGCATACTTTTGAGAACCATAAACATACTGTTTGTACCAGTACTGATGAGCATCATTTTCACGAACAAGAATTAGATTGTTCGTTAGATGATTTTCATCTTCAAATATTTTCATATACAGCGATTTCAAAGTATGCTGTAATTCCTCAACATTTTTACAAAAAGCAATATAATGAGCAACCACAAGTAATTTCGGTTGTTTATACGGATAAAAAACTTACCAGAGGTCCGCCCCTATTTTACTGTTTAAAATAGTCTTTTTATGTAATCTAGTTTTTTGAACTTGATTTTGCTTCTTTTTTGATTTTTAAATTCAAAAAAAAAGTAAAATGATGCTTCATTATTACATATTACACCATTTACAACACTTTATAATCATTTTAAATGATTTTAAATAATTTTAATAATGAATAATTATTTGACTTATAAAGGGTTTATCAGTAAAAAATATTTATAAAAAACATTTAATGAAAAAAATTATATTTTTCCTATTTTTAATAGGGATGTCAAACTCGTACGCACAAAATAGTCTATCAGGAAAAATTACAGATATCAATAAAACTCCTTTATTAGGCGTTGAAATTTATGCCGAACAATTACATAAAGGAGTTACTTCGGATGCGCAAGGAAACTATACTTTTAATACTATTCCGAACGGAAAAATAACCATTACATTTAATTATTTAGGCTTTAAAAACATTTCAAAAGAGTTTATTTTTAATAATGAAAATCAAACATTTAATCCTTCGTTAGAAGAAGCTATTTTTAAAATTGATGAAATAATTATTTCTACGCCTTTTAATAAATTACAATCTGAAAATGTAATGAAAGTCGAGCGATTGTCGGCAAAAGCATTGCATAAAACAGGTGCTATTACTTTATCCGAAGGAATTACAAATATTGCTGGAGTTTCTCAAATATCGACTGGTGCATCTATCGGAAAACCTGTAATTAGAGGTTTAAGTGGTAACCGTGTTTTAGTGTATACACAAGGAATTCGATTAGAAAATCAACAATTTGGTGGCGAACATGGCTTAGGTATTAATGAGGCAGGTATTCAAGGAATTGAAGTTATAAAAGGACCAGCATCGCTCCTTTATGGTTCCGATGCTTTAGGAGGAGTTTTATATATTCAACCAGAAAAATTTGCATCAGAAAACACCACTAAAATCAATGTTAATCAGCGTTATTTTAGCAATACTATGGGAAGTAATGTGTCGCTAGGTGTTAAATCATCTCTTAAAAACTGGCAATTTTTAGCCCGTGGAACTCATGGAATTCATTCCGATTATAAAACACCATCATATCGTGTTACTAATACTCGTTTTAAAGAAAAAGATTTAAAAGTAGGCGTTGGTTTTCATCAAAAAAACTTTTTTTCAGAATTACGTTATAATTTTAATAACTCAAAATTAGGTTTAACAGAAGGAATTGGCACGCAAACCAAAGAAACGAGTTTCGAAAAACCGTATCAAGATATTAATAATCATATTATAAGTTTGCATAATCACATTTTTTTTAATGCTTCAAAATTAGATATCGATTTAGGATATACAATCAATAGTAGAAAAGAATTTGAAGATGAACACGAACATCATGAAGATGAACACGATGACCATGATGATGATGATGACCATGCGAATCACGAAGATCATGAACACGACGAACACGATGAACATGAGGAGCACGACGAACACGCAAGTAATGAGCCAGCCTTAAATATGGAGCTAAAAACATTTAGCTATAATTTGAAATATCATTTTCCTAAAATGAAAAATTTTGAAATTCTTTTAGGAACACAAGGTTTGCATCAAACAAACACTAATTTTGGTGAAGAATTATTAATTCCTGATGCAACTATTAATGATTTTGGTATTTTTACAACAGCTAATTTTGATGTAAACGAAACCACTAAACTACAAGGAGGAATTCGTTTCGATAATAGAGCTATAAAAACCGAAAAACATGAAATTAAACATGAAGATGAAGTGCATGTTTTTAATCCAATAGATAAACAATTTAATAGTTTTACTGCATCTTTAGGTTTTAAAACTTTACTTTTTAAAGAAATAAATACCCGTATTAATATCGCTAACGGTTTTAGAGCACCAAATTTAGCCGAATTAACATCAAACGGCGTTCATCACGGAACAAATCGATTTGAAGAAGGAAATAATAATTTATCCAACGAAAAAAATGTACAATTAGATATTTCTTTTGATTATAAATCGAAACATTTTGAAGTTTTTGCAAACGGATTTTATAATAAAATAAATGATTATATTTATCTATCGCCAACGGGTAAAATTGAAGATGAAGCACCTGTTTATACCTATTTACAAGAAGATGCTAAATTATACGGTGGTGAATTTGGAGTTCATTTACATCCACACCCTTTAGATTGGTTGCATTTAGAAAGTAGTTTTGAAACCGTTATCGGTAAACGAGATAATACGAAAAATGAAAATACGTATTTGCCATTAATTCCTGCAAACACGTTAAAAAATACGCTTAGAACCGAATTTTTAAACACTAAATGGTTACAAAATGGATATACTTCGTTAAGTATTCATTCTTCTTTTGAGCAAAAAAACATAAGCTCTTTTGAAACAAAAACACCTGGCTATAGTTTGGTTAATTTTGGCATTGGTGGTAATATTTTTATCAATAAATATAAATTTAGAACTTCCGTTACTGTTAAAAATATCTTCGATAAAAAATATATAAATCATTTATCTCGTTTAAAATCAGACGCTATTTTAAATTCTGGTAGAAATATTGTTTTTGGAATTGATTTTACTATTTAATTTTTTTAAACATCAGCTTAAATTTAATAATTTATTCTAAATAAATGTAAAAAACTCCGCTATTATAGCGGAGTTTTTCTATTTTTGTGAGTATAAAAAGGAGCAATTAAATGGAACATTTTATAGTATCAGCGCGTAAATATCGTCCTCAAGTTTTTGAAGATGTCGTTGGGCAACAGGCGATAACAAACACGTTAGAAAATGCTATAAAAAATAATCATTTAGCACAAGCCTTATTATTTACAGGTCCTCGAGGCGTTGGTAAAACTTCTTGTGCACGTATTTTAGCAAAACAAATAAATCAGCAAAGTCAAGAAAATGTTATAAATCCTGATGAAGATTTTGCCTTTAATATTTTTGAGTTAGATGCAGCTTCCAATAATTCTGTCGATGATATCCGAAATTTAACGGATCAAGTTCGTATTCCGCCGCAAACAGGAAAATATAAAGTGTATATTATTGATGAAGTTCACATGCTTTCTCAAGCGGCTTTTAACGCCTTTTTAAAAACGTTAGAAGAACCACCTGCCCACGCTATTTTTATTTTAGCAACGACAGAAAAACATAAAATTATTCCTACGATATTATCTCGTTGTCAAATTTTTGATTTTAAACGCATTGGTGTTTTAGATGCAAAAGAATATTTAAAAACCATTTGTATCAAAGAAAATATTACCGCGGATGATGATGCATTACATATTATCGCTCAAAAAGCAGATGGTGCTATGCGTGATGCTTTGTCTATTTTTGATAGAGTTATTAGTTTTTCGGGAAAAAATTTAACACGTGAAGCGGTTACTCAAAATTTAAATGTCTTAGATTATGAAGTATATTTTAATATTACTGATTTACTAATTGAACAAAAAATTCCGCAAGTTTTAATGGCTTTTAATGATGTTTTAAGCAAAGGTTTTGAAGGACATCATTTTATAAACGGATTAGCATCTCATTTTAGAGATTTATTAGTGGCTAAAGATGCTGCAACAATTGCTTTGTTAGAAATTGGTGATTCAATTAAGAAAAAATACTTTGAGCAATCAAAGAAAGCAACCATTCAATTTTTACTTCCCGCGATTGATAAAGCAAATGATTGTGATTTAAAATATCGAGGTAGTAAAAATCAACGATTGCTGGTGGAATTAACATTAATGAAAATAGCCTCTATCAATTTTGATGGAGCAAAAAAAAAATCTAGCAACTACATAATTCCAGCTACTTTTTTTACTTCTTTATCTCCAACAATAAAAAAAGTAACAAAAAATAATATAAAAAATACGGATGAAATTAATTCATCCGTAGTAAAACCAGTTAAAATAGAAAATGTAGTAAAAACAACAGCTACAACTCCATCAAAACCTTTTATAAAAGATATAAAACGACGTTCATCAGCATTATCGTTGAAAAGTATTCATCAAAAAACAACTGTTAAAACGTCCTTAGATATTGATGAAAATTTCGAAAATCATCCAAGAACAATTTTTACCCAACAACAACTTAAAAATGCGTGGAATACCTATTCTTTAGAAATACAAAAACTTGGAGAACGTAGTATTTCTGCCGTTTTATCTTCTAGTGAACCACAATTATCAAAAAACACAAAAAACTTTATAATTCTTTTTTCACTTCCTAATGATTTAATGAAAATTCAATTAGAACGTGTGAAACCAAAACTTACAAAGTTTTTACGTGAAAAATTAAATAATTATGGAATTACTATCGAAATTATAATCAATGAAGTTTCTGAAAAAAAGTTTGCCTACACTCCTCAAGAAAAATACGCAAAATTAAAAGAGAAAAATCCATTAATAGAAAAATTAAAAAATATCTTTGGTTTAGATCTTTAATCTTTTACCGATATAAACTAATTTCCAATCTTCGATTATTGTAGTATTTTTTTCAAACTCCGCAATTAATAAGATTTCATTATTTTTATTTTTCACAAAAATAGGTGTCGATTTTAATTCAGCATAAATTTTACTGATTTTTTCTTTATATTCTTCAATAGAATTAACAGGAGTTTCATTAATTTCTGGAAACTCTCTTACGGCTTCCATTAAGTTTAAATAATCATCGTGAACAGTAAATAATTGTTCCTTATTTTCGTATTCTTTGGTAATTACTTCTTGTGAACTTGCCAAACGATAAGCACCTTGCTCTCCAAAAACAGATGAAAAATTTGATATCGTATGTTTATTAATTGAATCACTACCTGTTAAGGCGAGTAAATAACCAACATCATTAAGTTCTATATTATTGGTTAATTCATCATCATAAATATTAGCTTCAAAAGCTTCTAAACCCTTATTTTTAGCTTTTTCTATATTGTCTTTATTCGAATCTATTACAACTACTCTCCTATTATTTTCATTTAGATATACCGCTATAAGAATTGCAAGATCCGAAGCACCGATAATCATAATAGCGTTAGAACGTTTTAAAAATACTCCTACTGCTTTAGCAAAGAATCTTGCGGTAGTTGCATTTAATAATACCGTTCCTAGGACAACCATAAAAACAAGTGGAGTTATGTATTCTGCTCCTTCGACACCTTCTTTAAGTAATTTACTCCCAAATAATGAAGCGATACCTGCAGCCACAATACCTCTTGGACCTACCCAACTTATAAAAAGTTTTTCGTTTACTTTTAAGTTTGATTTATAAGTACTTATAAACACTGCCAATGGTCTAATTACAAATACTATCAGTGTAAAAAGGAGTACTGTTTCCCATCGATATAATAACATTAACTCTTTAATATCCATATTTGCAGCCAGCAAAATAAATAAGATTGAAATTAAGAGAACACTTAATGATTCTTTAAAATAAAGTATTTCTTTTAAGTTTTTCAACTTGCTATTTCCTAATACCATTCCCATTACGACAACCGCTAATAAGCCTGATTCATGTGCAAATAACTCTGAGAGTACAAAAACCAAAAGTACAGCAGACAGCGATACTACATTTAATAAATAATGAGGAACCCATTTTTTATTAATGATAAAAATTAAAGCATGTGCAAAAGTAAATCCAAATGTTGATCCAAATAAAATAATTTTTAAAAATTCTAATAAAGCTGTTTGTGTAAAACCTGCGCCTCCACCAACACTAATAAATTCAAAAACAAGTACAGCAACTAATGCGCCAATAGGATCAATTAAAATTCCTTCCCATTTTAAAACTGCTGATACATCTTTTTTAAGAGGAATATTTCTTAAAATTGGTGTAATAACCGTAGGACCTGTTACAATAATTAATCCTGAAAATAGAAAAGATAATTCCCAGCTTAAATCAAAAGTATAATGTGCTATAATTCCTGCTCCAAAAAAAGTAATACTAGAACCTAAGGTAATTAACTTTGTAATTACGGGACCAATATTTTTAATTTCATCTCTTCTGAGTGTTAATCCTCCCTCAAAAAGGATAATACTTATCGATAATGAAACAAAATAGTATAACCCTTGACCAGGAAAAAGCCCTTTTTTACCATTCCAAATTGGCTCTATCCATTTGCTTCCATCTTCGCTTAAAAATTCAGCAGCAATAGGACCTACAAGGAGTCCTATTAAAATTAAAGGTAATATGGCTGGAATCTTAAATTTCCATGCAAACCATTGTGCTAAAATTCCAAGTATAATAATTCCTGCTAATTCTATCATCTAAATCTTTTTGTGTAAAAGTAATTTTTTTTTAAACAACAATAAAATTATATCTTCGAACGTTTAAATTTTTATACTTTGATAAAAAATATACTTATTGGTATTGCTTTTTCTCCTAATTTAAAAGCAAATTTATGTGAAGCGATTCGATTGTCAAACATGTTTAATGCGCAGTTATTTGGCGTGCATGTTGGAGAAAAATCTACTAAAAAAGAAACGCAATTAAATAATTTATTAAGTGAAGTTCCTACTTTAAAATTTCCATTAAAAGTAATTTGGCAAGAAGGAAAACCTGTAGATGTTATTTTAGAAACGACAGTACACAAAAACATCGATTTATTAATACTCGGTGCTTTGCAAAAAGAAAAAATATACAAATATTATGTAGGTTCTATTGCTCGAAAACTGACTCGTAAAGCTCTCTGTTCGGTATTATTACTGATAAAACCATCTATTGAAAGACATCCTTGTAAACATATTGTTATCAGTGGTTTGCAAGATGAAAAAACAGAAGAAACTATAAAAGCTGGATTTTATTTTTCAAAAAAATTAGCATGTAAAAGAGTAACAATTGTTGAAGAAATTGATCAAGCAACATTAAAAGTAAACGTTAGTGATGATGTATCATTACGTAAAACAACAATAACAAAAGAGCGGATGCAAAAACGTGAAGATGCACGGGTTAACAAGATGTTAGAACATATAGATACAAGTGATATTATCATAAAAACTCAAGGTATTTTCGGTCGTAGTGGCTATTCTATAGGTCATTATGCGAAAGTAAAAAGAGCGGATTTATTAGTGATGAGTTCCTGTAAAAAGACAGGTATTTTAGACCGAATTTTTCCACATGATTTAGAATATATTTTATCCGAATTACCAACTGATGTTTTAATTGTTAAATAAATGGGAAAAAGAAAATACTTTAAAACATTTTTAAGTGAGATTCCGCAGAATATTTTTGCTGGTTTTGTAGTATCATTAATTGCACTTCCCTTAGGTTTTGGGTTGGCTTTAGCATCGGGAGCTCCTCCAATATCAGGAATTATAGCTGCGGTGGTTGGCGGTACAGTTGTTTCAATTTTAGGAGGTTCTAATGTAACAATTACAGGTCCTGGTAATGGATTAGTGGTCGTTGTCCTTGCTGCAATAACAACTCTAGGAGCTGGCGATATGCATCAAGGATATTTATATACACTTGCTGCAATTGTTATCTCTGGAATTATTATGGTTATTTTAGGTTTTCTTCGGATGGGTGCCTTAGGTGATTATTTTCCTTCTTCAGCAATTCAAGGAATGTTAGCGGCTATTGGAATTGGAATTTTCGCAAAACAGATACATGTAATGTTGGGGAATTTAAGTGCAAAAGGAAGTATTGTTGATTTAATTTTACAGATACCTACTGGAATTTTTGATTTTATGAAAACACCAGATACAAGTATTTTTTATGCTGGTTTAGTTGGTGTTATCAGTTTATTAATCATGATTTTTTACAGTAAGATTCGCAACAAATATTTTCAATTAATCCCTGCTCCTATGTGGATTGTTGTTTTAAGTGTTGGAATGTATTATTATTATGATTTATTTTCTATTTTAGAATACCCTATTGATAAAAGTTTATTAATTGAATTACCTGATGATGTTTTATCTAATTTTGCTTTTCCTGATTTCGGTAAAATTCATGAATTTGAATTTATAAATGCTGTTATTTCGATTACATTAATTGCAAGTATCGAAAGTTTATTAAGTATTAAAGCTGTTGATAAATTAGATAGCTTAAAAAGACGTTCGAATGTAAATAAAGATATTCGTGCTTTGGGTTTGGCTACTGTAATTAGTGGTTTTTTAGGAGGATTAAATGTTGTTACAGTAATTGCTAGAAGTTCGGTAAATGTAAATAATAAGGGTAGTAATCGTTCTGCAAATTTTTTCCATGCATCTTTTTTAGTATTTTTTATTTTAATTTTTGCTAGTGAATTACGAAAAATACCTTTGCCTGCTTTAGCCGCGATATTGGTATATACAGGTTATAAATTAGCATCTCCTGAAAATATTGTAAAAGTATTTAAAATTGGTAAAGAGCAATTAATTATATTTTTAGTAACTCTTTTAACTACTATCACTACTAATTTGATTACAGGAATTTTAGCTGGAATTTTTATTACGTTTATTATTCATATTATTATTAAAAAGAATAGTATGTTTTTTATTCGTAATTTATTAAAACCAAATGTTTTAATGTTTAAAGAAGAAGATAAATATTACGTTTCGGTTAAAAATTTCTCTAGTTTTTTAAATTTCACGAAGTTAAAAATGAAATTAGATCAGATTCCTGAAAGTGAGGAAGCTATTATTGATTTTTCTTTATGTGATTTTATTGATCATTCTGTAATGGAAAATCTTAATAATTACGCTGAAACTTTTAAGCGTAAAGGAGGACATTTTGAAGTTATTGGTTTAGATGGTTATAAGACACGTAGTAATCATCCATTTGCTTTGCGTAAAAACACTCCTCTTTTGGTTTCTGAAGTTTTAGAAACCAAAAGAGGAGTGTTAAATTCACAAAAAAATTTAACGAAGCGACAAAAGTCTTTACAGCGTATTTGTAATGATTTAAAATGGAATTATACTGTTTCACCAAAATTTTCTATTGATGAAATATATAATTTTGGATATTTTAAAACACGTCATATTAGTAAAATATCAAATACATTATCGAATGGAAATTGTACTTTGTTTGATGTTGAATTTTCTGAGGGAGAATTAATAGCGAAACAGATTATAAAAGTTACGATGATGTATATTAATGTTGATAAATATATTCCTGAATTTACTTTAGATAAAGAAGGAATATTTGAATACATTTATCATTTTTCTGGTTTTAAGGATATTGATATTAAAAACCATTCTGATTTTTCGAAACGTTTTTATCTTTCTGGTAAAAATTCTACTGAGATAAGAAGTTTCTTCACGGATGATCTTGTTTTATTTTTTGAGAGTAATACGTATTATCATATCGAGGCAACTAATGATGGATTATTAGTTATAGGATCTGAAAGATTGGCAGGAATTAAAGAGGTTAAAAAATTAGCTGATTTTGGTATTCGATTAAAAAATATTATTGGTAAGTAAAGTATTTTTTATTTGGAGCTATTCCCGCTTTCAGCACTCGCTTTTTTTTGAAGAAAAATCAAAAAAGAGCTCAAACAATTGCTTCAATCAGTGCTAAGTCTATTTATTTAGTTTTGGTAAATTTATAAATTAGTTTTTTTTTATGAAAGCCAGTCATTTCAAAGAATCTTTTTAAGAGATACGCGTAGTAATTATTAGAGTCTATTTTAAATTTTATCTGATTTTTTGTTGATGATTCTTGTCAATTCGAGTGATTTTAATGAGTAAAAGGAATTAAAATTGTATATTGTATCTAGAATTTGAATTCTTTTATATTGATGAATAAGTAAGTTCTCAATACATTTTTGAATAAAAAAATTACTCGAACTGACAGGTTATTTAATTTTTAAACAGGCTTAGAATTACTCAATAATTATTTAAAAAATATAGGAGATTTTTTTTTTGAGAACAGATAGATTTTTTGTTATCTAATTTTAATTGTAAGGGCAGCAGACCTATGTGTCTGGCCACCTAGTCTATTAAGCCTACCTTTTAAAAATTTTAAAAAATAGATAATATAATTTCAATTTAGAGCAAAAAAAACCTCAATCTTTATAGATTGAGGTTTAAAAGAAAGGCAACGACCTACTCTCCCACCATTGGCAGTACCATCGGCGCAAATGGGCTTAACTTCTCTGTTCGGGATGGAAAGAGGTGAGCCCCATTGCGATAATCACCTTAAAATGTTTCAGTATATTGCAACTGTATAAGTTAACATATTGGTAAAAATTATATCGTAAATAATCAAAAGAGTTGGTGCTTGCGCCCTTTCGAGCGCAAGACTTCTACATAAGCCTATGGGTTATTAGTACTACTTGGCTATGACATTACTGCCTTTACACCTATAGCCTATCAACGTGG
>NZ_JAJGWT010000007.1:295-135351 GCF_021390715.1 Tenacibaculum piscium | reverse complement strand
ATATGAATTTATAACGCTTATAGAATTGAGAAAAATACAGAATAGGAATTGCAAAATTTATGCGAAATCTGAAAATAAAAATGACCGAATTATTATGTAAAATCTGAATTTATAACGTTTGTAGAATTGAGAAAAATACAGAAAATAAGAATTCAAAAATCACGTAAAATCTGAATTAAAAACTTGTCGAAATTACTCAAATGTTGAATTAAGAAATAGAAAGTTAAATCAGAATTATAAACTGAAAAAAAAACAAACTACTTACAACAACGTATATAAAAAATGCTTAATTTGGTCATAATACAAAAGTCAGTGCCGTTTTGCTACATCTGATTTTCCTGCGGAAAATCCTCGCACACAAAACAGCACTTTTCATATACAAACCGTTGTAAATAATAGCAAAAAAAACTAACCAAAATAAAATAAATAATTGATTTTCAAATAAATAAAAACATTAATTCATTTGTAATCTTTTAAATAAAACTATTTTAAGAAAGAAAAATAATTAAGAATATTTCTAGTTTTCAAGAAAAAGTTCTGAAATGTTTTTAACTCGTTTGTAAAATCTGAATCAAAAAAAATTTAAGAAAAAGAAGAAAAAATTGAGAATATTTCTAGTTTTCAAGAAAGTGTTTTGAAATATTTTTAACTCGTTTGTAGAATCTGAATCAAAAAWAAWTTAAGAAAAAGAAGAAAAAATTGAGAATATTTCTAGTTTTTAAAAAAGAGTTTTGAAATGTTTTTTAACTCGTTTGTAGAATTTTAAATTTTATCGGTTTTTTGAATAGTAATTTAATAATCAAAGTTAGGAATAAACAAAAAGCTACTATTTACAACAACGTATATAATTAATTGCTAGTACTAGCCTACTTACGAAAATCCCTTGGGGGATTTTCTATTCCGATTTTTTTTACTAAATTTAGTCCCGAATCACGCAACAAACCATATACAACAACGTTGTACACCATTTGAGAAAACTATGAAATACATTACAATATTTGCTTTTTTATTAATATTTACGAATTGTGAAGCCCAAGAAACGAAACTTCTACTTAGTCAAAAATTAATATCTGATTTATCAGAAACACCAATTTTTCCAAGATTAACAGAAGAAGTAAATGGACAAACTGAATGGAAAGAAGATTTCAAATATTTAGATAGCATTGAAATTTATGGAATCAGTTATTTAAGCGATGGTTTGAAAATAAATGGGTTTATGGTTAAGCCAAAGAAAAAAGGAAAATATCCTTGTGTAATATATAATCGTGGTGGAAATAGGAATTTTGGCTCACTTAAAATTGTTCACGGAGCAATTACACTTGGTCAAATTGCAAAAGAAGGTTATGTTGTAATTGCAAGTCAATATCGTGGAAATGGGGGAAGCGAAGGACAAGAAGAATTTGGAGGAAAAGATGTTAATGATGTAACAATTCTAACGGAAGTCTTGCAAGAAATAGAAGATGCTGACACGAGTAAAATTGGAATGTATGGTTGGAGTCGTGGTGGAATGATGACTTATATAGCATTAACTAAATCTGACAAGATAAAAGCAGTTGTAGTTGGAGGAGCAGTTTCTGATAGTTTTAGTTGTATTAAAGACCGACCTGAAATGGAAACTAGTGTTTTATCAGAACTTATTCCAAACTATGCTGACAATAAAAATGCTGAATTAGAAAAAAGGTCTGCAATAAAATGGGCTGACAAATTTCCAAAAGATGTTCCAATTTTAATGTTACACGGAAATTCTGATTGGCGAGTAAAACCAGAACAAAGCTTAAATCTAGCGTTGGAATTTGAAAAGAATAGAGTTACGTACAGACTCATAATGTTTGAAGGTGGCGACCACGGAATTTCTGAACATAAAGAAGAAGTCAATGAACATGTTCTAAAGTGGTTTGATAAGTATTTAAAGAACGATGGAACTTTACCAAATATGGAATATCACGGAAGATAAAAACGGTGTACAACACCATATATAATTTATTGCTAGTGCGAACCTACTTACGAAAATCCTTAGGGGATTTTCTATTCCTTTTTTATTTACTAAATTAGTTGCTCGAAATACGCAACAAACCATATACAACAACGTTGTAAAACATTAAAACGCTGAACTTTACTGAAATAGGTTGACTAAAAATTCATCAATTATTGATAGTCACTTATGAAATTACAAAAACAACCCTGGCGAAAAAAAACGTACGAAAAAGTAACATTAGAACTCAAATTATTCATCGTTGACCAAATTCAAAATGGTCAAATCTCTACAAACTTTGCTGCCAAAAAATATGATGTTCCTAGAACTACTATTTCATATTGGATTAGAAAATATACTACCTTAGCTCAACAAAATAATGGTATGAGTAAATTAGATGAAATTAAAAAACTAAAGGAACGAATTGAAGAACTGGAGTTTGTAAAAGACTTTCAGCAAGATATTATTGCGGATATGGAAATCATTACTGGAGTCGATATGTCAAAAAAGTCGTTGCCCGAAACATTAGCAAAAGAGATAGAAATAAAGAAGAAAAATATTTTAAAAGAAAATGGTTCTATCAGTGTTTTGGGATTAGTAAACAAGCCTTCTACAAAAGAATTAAAAAACAAGAAAACAAACTAGTTAAATGATAAAAAACTAATTAAAATGGTGCAAAAATATCGTAAAACTGTAGGTTCTAAAACTGGAGGGATTAAACTCTATACCGAATTGAAAAATGACATGGTTAATCAGAATATTAACATAGGTAGAGATAAGTTTTATCGATTTTTAAGGCTTCATAACTTACTTATTCCTAAAAGAAAAAACTATGTAACAACAACAAATTCAAAACATCTTTTTAGAAAATATAAAAACATTGTAAAAGACCACGTTCCTACTCGACCAGAGCAACTTTGGGTAGCTGATATTACATACATCAAAACTGAAAATGGACACAATTACTTAGCAATCGTTACTGATGCCTATTCCAAGAAAATTATGGGATATAAACTCGATAACCACATGAAGACATCACTTTGTACCGATGCGCTCGATATGGCTATTAAAAATAGGGAATACCCTCATGAAAAACTTATCCATCATTCTGACAGAGGATTCCAATATTGTAATCCTAAATACACTGAGTTTGCTGAAAGTAACGGAATTATAATGAGTATGACGGAACAATATGATCCGTACGAAAATGCTATTGCTGAAAGAATCAACAGAACTTTAAAGTACGAATATGCTTTAAAAGAAATAATTAAAAACACAGCTATTGCTCAAGAAATCACAAAACAAGCGGTAGATATATACAATAATTTAAGAACACATTTTAGCCTAAATTTAAGAAAACCTGCGGAAGTACATTTAAATCCGAATATAAAATATAAATCATATCGAAGAAATAATGTAAATTTACATGAACTAACAATTTAAAAACAAAGCTAGTTCAAATTATTTTTTGCATTATAAACCGCTAAAAAAATAATTTGAACGATATAAATTAATCTAAAAAAAGGTCAACCTATATCAGTATAATACAATCTTTTAACGGTTATTAGAATTCGGAATAAAAATCGTGCTGAATCAAAATTAAAGTATTATCTTGATTCAGCACAATAAGGTCTATTTAGAATAAATAAAACCTCTATAAAATATTAATCCTCTTTAACAGGACAGCCAACAGCATCAACCTCTACTCCTTCAGGTGTATGCGCACATTTATCAATAACATTTACAACACCGTCTCCATCATCATCATTTCTTTCAACAATATTATTATCGTCGTCACCAAGACTACATGAATTCAATGCTAAAAGCATACTAAAAACCGTAATAAATAAATAAAATTTCATTGTTTTCATTTTTATATTTTTATTTGTTAGCGAATGAATTATTTCATTGCACATAATTTTCTCACAAAGATGTACTCGTTTTTAATATCAAAAGGCTTAGTATTTAAGTAAAAAGTACGTGCTTACAAGTTCTTACTAAAGAACCATTGGTTTTTCTGTGTTTTATAGAGAATTACATTTATAATATAAGTAGTATACTTTTACAAGGGAAATAAAATATTTACAAAAAAAGTTAAGAATTGAAAAATTCTGTTGGTGTTTTTCCTGTCTGTAGTTTAAAATTCTTATTGAATGTAGATTTTGTATTAAAACCACAATCATAAGCTAGAGAAATTATTGTGTATTTTTTATTTTCTTTTATAGATGCTAACTTAATAAACTCTTTTATTCGAAGACCGTTAATGTAGTTATGAAAATTTTTTCCTTCAACCTCGTTAATGACTTGCGATAAATAATTAGGATGTACATCTAAAATTTTAGCTAATTCTACTAAAGTGAGTTCTGAATTTTTATAATATGATTTGTTATCCATCAACTCTTTGAGTGCAATATAAATCTCCAAAACATTATTTTTAGTTAAACCAGACTTAGCATACTTTTTTCTTGAAACACTTTTTCTAGAAACTTCTTGCTTTTTTACTTTTTTATTTTCTATAAGTAGCTCCTTATCTAATGTATTAGAATAAAAAATATTTAATTGGTTAATTCCAAAAAATCCAATGAACAAAACTAAGAGCACTATTGCTGTGTAAGTGACATTTGTCTCAAAAAAAAGAGCTAACATGAATATAACACCATTAGCTATGGATAAGATTTTTAACCACTGTAATTTCTTTTTTTCTTTATTCGAAAATATATTTTCTAAGTTTTTTTGATGTCTATTTATAATTATCAAAGACCAAATAGAATAAGTCAAACCAGAGATAACAACTGTTAATCCTTCTATTAATACAAACCACTCAAAACCTTCTCCATTATTTTGATAAACAAGTATTTTCTGTTCGGTCGTTAATTGAAAAAAAGGGATTATTAATACGACTAAAATGATAGAAGGAATAAAATGCAGAAATACAGTACTTTTTTTTCTAATGGTATTTCCAGTAATTTCAATAACATACATATATAACAAAACACCATGTAAAACTGGTAATACTAGCTCAACTCCAAGCCAATTTGGGTGTTCAAAAAAATAACCAGACTCTAGAAAATATCGAAATATTTGAAGTAAAGAAATTAAAATGAGCCAGACAAAAAGAATTTTATCTGCACGTGATTTTTTAGCTTTCATTAATAAAAGAAGTGAAAGGAAAATAGCTATAAAAATTCCAATAATAAAAAACATATAGTTGGTTATTTCAAAAAATCAAAGTAACAAAATAATTCTTAGACCTAATTCATTTATTGAGATTAAGACAAATTCATAAATTTCTAGTTTTTAAAGTCTAAATTAGCAATAACTGAAGCACAACAACGCTATATCAATGCTAAAAACTAACTGTATTAAAAATAATGTACCATTCAAGCTTGAATTCACGCAAAATCTGAAAATAAAATTGACTGAATTATTACTAAATCCCTGAATTTATAACGTTTGTAGAATTAAGCAAATATGGAAATCATTACTGGGTGTCGATATGTTAAAATATGTACTCCAGCACACAAGAAACCTTAGGTATAAGTTAAGAAATATACAAACTACAACAATGAATAAAACACAAAAAAACCTCAGCATTATTTTCCTTCCATCACTTTTTTGGATAGGTTTAACAGCATTAAGATTTGGAGCACAAAGTATTTCAAATATTATTGAATTACTTGGAGTCTTAGTACTATCGCTAATTAGTACTCTAATTCCTGAACGAGTAATAAAGTTTAGGTATCTTATAATTATACTTTTAAATATTGCTTTTTGGGCTCGATTTTTGATGTCAAGTATTCCAGAATAAAAAATTATAAAGCTATGAATAAACTATTGTATATATTAGTAACTGTATTACTGTTTAATGCTTGTCAATCAAACAAAAATAAAAAAACAGTAATCGATGAACATTCTGCAGAGTATGCCCTGGATTACCAAGGTGTTTACAAAGGTACTTTGCCATGTGCCGATTGCAGTGGAATTAAAGCTACTCTAACGTTAGGTCACGATAAAACCTTTATCTATGAAACGATTAATATAAACAAAAAAGATGGGTGCTCTGTACATAAAGGAAGTTATTCCGTTAATGAAAATGTGTTAACTATTAAAGAAAATCGTAAACCTAAACACTTTTTAGTTGGAGAGAGTTCACTAATTTTTTTAGATGAAAATTTAAAACCAAATACAGGTAAATTAGCTAAACATTATCAACTAAAAAAACAACGAAAATTTATCTACCAAGGAAAATACGAAACCTATTACGAGTTAGAAGATGATTATAAACAAACACTTTCTCTCTTGCAAAAAGGAAAAAATTATGAAGTAAACTTTTCGGCATCAAAGGTGAAAGACAGAGCAGGGTGTCAATTATCTGGTATTGGGAAAATTAAAAAAGATACACTTTGGGTAAATATCGCTAATAAAAAAGATAAAGAAATACTAATGTATATTGCTCCATCTCATGACAATTTAGGTGTAGAAGTCTTTACTCCTAATTTCGAAGAACGTTTTTCTATGATGAGCTATTGCGGAGGCGGTGCTTCTTTGGCAGGGAAATATTTTAAAAATACTATTACCAGTAATAATATTGGGGTTTTTAACAGTCAAACTTCTATAAATGAGGTATTACACACAGTACCATTTGCTCAAGTTCATAAAAAAGTAGGTTCTGGAGAATATATTGGAGATATTTATGATGATTATGAAATATTCACTCAAAACCACAAACTCCTTTATACATTAACACCAAAAGACACTGCTAAAACAGAGCAAAAAATTAATAGAATTTTGGTTAATAGCCCATTCTTTAAAACGAATAAGGGCATTAATGTTAAATCTACTTATGGCGATATAAAAAAAGCATATACAATCAACGAAATTGTGCCAACAAGAGAACACATTGTATTAACTGTAGATGAAATAAATGCAAGCTTCAGCATTTCAAAAAACAAACTACAAAAAGGTTGGTGGAATGATAAATCAAAAATGGTAAACGAAAATAAAATACCTTTAAGCACTCAAGTTGATGGTTTCTTTTTATGGTGGAAGTATTAAAAAAAATATCGCTTCTTCAGGTGCAAGAAGTTTGATATTCAAGGTTTAGAAATAGATTAGGCTTGTTTAGCTTGAGGAGCTAATTTTTATATTGAAAATAAAAGTTGTTACTAAAAAAATATTAAAATATTTTTTTAGTAACTCTATTAATCGTAATATTGCAATAAACAAATGAAGGGTAAAAATGGGATTAACTAAAACTGAAATGTTTACCGACCAACAAAATGAAATTTCTCTTTTTGCGAAAGTATTCGGACATCCTGCAAGAGTAGCAATTTTACAACATTTATTTAAGATTAACTCTTGTGTTTGCGGAGATTTGGTAAATGAAATTGGATTAGCGCAACCAACAATCTCACAACATTTGAAAGAACTGAAACATTTAGGCTTAATTAAAGGAAATGTAGAAGGAACAAGTGTTTGTTACTGTATTCATACAGAAAATTGGACGGCAATGAAAACAGTAATGAACAAATTTTTAAATCAAGATTTAACAGAAAAACAAGATTGCTGTTAAAAAAATTAAACCTATTAATCGTATAATAGCAATAAACAAATAAAAGTGTGAAATTATCACAAATAAAATCAGTATTAAAAGCATTAGTTCCAAATCACTTTCATGTTACAGAAGTTGGTAAAACAACAAAACATTTTATCGATTGTGGTGGAACTCAAAGCAAGGAAGATAGTTCGGGGTTTTAGACTTGATTTTGACGGAATAAACAAATTAAAATTTTATAAAAAAAATGGGAACAATGAAACAAAATCTATTTTTAGAAATAGAAAATTTAGTGAAAGAATTAAACCCTCAAACAATTTCAAATGAACGAAAAGAGGTTTTAAAACCGCTAACTGATTTTATTGAGTCAAAGGTTTCTGAAAAGAAAGAAATTCGCATCAATTTCATTTGTACTCACAATTCTCGAAGAAGTCATTTATCGCAAGTTTGGGCACAAGCAATGGCAAGTTACTTCAATATTAAAAACGTTTTTTGTTATTCTGGAGGAACAGAGGCAACAGCACTTTTTCCAATAGTTTCAGAAACTTTACAAAATTCAGGTTTCCAAATAAGCAAAATTTCAAAAAACGAGAATCCTATTTACAGCATTAAGTATTCTAAGAACGAACATCCAATAATAGGATTTTCAAAAAAATTGGATGATGATTTTAACCCGAAGTCTGAATTTATTGCAATTATGACTTGCGATTCAGCAAACGAAGCTTGTCCATTTGTTGCTGGTGCAGAAAAACGTATTCCAATAACTTTTGAAGATCCTAAAGCATTTGATAATACACCACAACAAGCAGAAAAATACAACGAAAGAAGTGTACAAATAGCAACTGAAATGTTTTACGTTTTTTCTCAAATAAATTCTTAAAAAATGGCTTCAAAAAAATTAAGTTTTCTTGACAAAAATCTAACGCTTTGGATATTTATTGCAATGGCTTTTGGTGTTGGACTTGGATATTTTATTCCAACGTTTCCTAATATTATAAACTCTTTTAATAGTGGAACTACAAATATTCCGATTGCAATCGGTTTGATTTTAATGATGTATCCACCTTTAGCAAAAGTTAATTATGCTTTATTACCAAAGGTTTTTAGAGATACAAAAATCCTTTCTATCTCACTTATTCTTAATTGGATAATTGGTCCTGTTTTAATGTTTTTTTTAGCAATTACATTTTTACGCGATTATCCAGAATATATGGTCGGACTAATTCTTATTGGTTTAGCCCGTTGTATTGCAATGGTTTTAGTTTGGAACGATCTCGCAGAAGGAAGTAGCGAATATGGAGCAGGTTTAGTTGCATTAAATAGTATTTTTCAAGTATTTGCTTACAGTTTTTATGCTTGGCTTTTTATTACAGTTCTTCCGCCCTATTTTGGTTTTAAAGGAGCAATTGTAGATATTTCAATCGGAACAATTGCAGAAAGTGTCGCTATTTATTTAGGTATTCCGTTTGTAATGGGAATTTTAAGCAGACTAATTTTAGTAAAACTAAAAGGCGAGAACTGGTACACAAATAAATTTATTCCGACAATTTCACCAATAACCTTACTTGCACTTTTATTTACAATTATAATTATGTTTTCACTAAAAGGAGAATTGATTGTGGAAATACCAATGGATGTTTTGATTATTGCTGTTCCTTTACTTATTTATTTTATTGTAATGTTTATAATTGGTTTTTTCTTAACCAAAGCATCAGGAGCAGAATATGACAAAACAGCTTCAGTAGCATTTACAGCAACGGGGAATAATTTTGAGTTAGCGATTGCAGTTGCAATTGCAGTTTTCGGATTGAATTCTGGTCAAGCATTTGCAGGAGTTATTGGTCCATTAGTTGAAGTTCCTGCATTGATTTTATTGGTTCGAGTTTCCTTTTGGTTGAAGAAAAAATACTATTTATAAAAAATAAGTGAAATGTGACTTTTATCACATTTCATTTTAAATATCTATCTTAGATTTGTGGTAAATAATATGAAAAGAAGTTTAGAACATATAGAATATAAGCAAGATACCGAAACATTGGCAAAATTTGCTAAAGCTTTAGCACATCCTACACGTATTGCTATTTTAAAACATCTTGAAAATCGATCGTGTTGTTTTACTGGAGATTTAGTTGACGTATTACCGATTTCTCAATCAACAGTTTCACAACATTTAAAAGAATTAAAAAAGGCTGGTTTAATTCAAGGAGAATTAAAACCGCCAAAAATAAAGTACTGTATCAATCAAGAAAACTGGAAAATTGCAAAAACATTATTTCAGCAATTTTTTAATTGATATTTTTTTAACTAATCTATCGTTTATTGACGATAAACAAATACAAGTATTATGACTAAAGTAATCAAAATTTTAGGGACAGGATGTCCAAAATGCCAATCAATGACTGATGTAGTTAAAGATGTAGTTTCAGCAAACAATATAGATGCAACTATTGAAAAAATTGAGGATATAATGGAAATTATGAAATTTAACGTAATGACAACACCAGTTTTGGTAATAGATGATGTGATTACAATAAAAGGTAGAGTGCCTTCAAAAGACGAAGTATTGGCTCTTTTAAACTAATTCACCTCAACTATGAATTACCATATCAAAGCCTCATCTACTTCAAATCAGGATGCAATTGTTCATATAAAACAAACGAATATAGATTTTGGCACAACTTCAAAATCTGCTGAAACCTTACCAAATCCTGCCGAATTATTCTTAGGTTCTTTTGCTTCCTGTATACTGAAAAATGTGGAACGTTTTTCGGCTATGATGAAATTTACCTATTCAAAAGCGAACATTGAAGTCAATGCAACACGTCTTGAAAATCCGCCAAGAATGGAAAATATCGTTTACAATTTGACAATTTACAGCAACGATAAAAAATTGAACCCTGATTTACTTAAAAAGAATATTGAAAAGTTTGGCACTATTTACAATACCGTAAAATTGTCTTGTTCAATTTCTGGTACTATTAATACAATTGAAAATGTTTGATTGGATACAAAATATAGCAGATTGGTTTGTTTATAGCGTTCTAAATTTAGAAAAAGGGCAACATTTAGCAGAAGCTTTAAATTTCTTTATTTATGACACCACAAAGATTCTAATTTTACTTTTTGTTGTTATCTTTTTTATGGGAATCATTAACAGCTACTTTCCCATAGACAAGGTTAAAAACTATTTGTCAAGAAATAAATTATACGGTTTGGAATACTTAATGGCAAGTCTTTTTGGTGTGGTAACACCTTTTTGCTCTTGTTCTTCAGTTCCGTTATTTATTGGTTTTGTTAGAGGTGGAATCCCGTTAGGTGTAACCTTTTCATTTTTGATTACTTCGCCATTGGTTAATGAAGTTGCAATAGGACTTTTTATTGGCTTGTTTGGAATTAAAACAACCATAATTTATGTGATTAGTGGTGTTTTGTTAGGAACTATTTCTGGTGTAATTCTTCAAAAATTAAAATTAGAATCCTATTTAACACCTTGGGTAAAAGAAGTTTTAGAAAACGCTCAAAGAGAACAAAATATATTTCAAGAAGAAAAACAACCCTTTAAAAAACGCTTATCAATTATTTGGGAAGAAGTAATAAGAATTCTTAAAGGAATCATTCCTTATGTAATTGTAGGCATAGCTATTGGTGGACTTATGCACGGTTATATTCCAGAAGGATTTTTTGAGAAATATATGGACAAAGACAATCTTTTTGCTGTTCCTATTGCTACGATTTTAGCAGTACCAATGTATTCAAACGCATCAGGCATACTTCCTGTAGTTCAGGTATTAGTTGCCAAAGGAATTCCATTAGGAACTGCAATCGCTTTTATGATGGGAGTTGTTGGACTTTCATTACCAGAAGCTATGTTATTAAAAAAAGTAATGACTCTAAAGCTAATTGCTATCTTTTTTGGAGTTGTTACACTTTGCATTATCATTTCAGGATATTTATTCAACATCATATTATAAAACATAAAATCAAAGAAAAATGAATAAAATAATCAATTTTTTTACAGTTTTAGCAATCGGATTAATACTTACATCTTGCAATGGTCAAGATAAAAACAAAACAACTTCATTAGATAAATCCGTTTCAAAAATAGAAGTTTTAGATTTTCATTCCACTCATAGATGTATGACTTGCAATGCGATTGAAGCCAACACTAAATACACGTTGAATACTTATTTTGCAAAGGAACTTAAAGAAAATAAGATTACGTTTCTGGTTATCAATGTAGATGAAAAGAAGAATGAAAAGATTGCCGAAAAATTTGAGGCATCAGGAACTTCTTTAATCTTAAACGTAATTAAAAACGGAAAAGAAACTCAAATAAATCTAACGGATTTTGCTTTTATGAACGGGAATGACCAAGAAGCTTTTTCTAAAGAATTGAAAGACAAAATAAATGCAGAATTAAAAATGCTCTAAATGGATTTTTTGCAATCACTTTTAGAGGATTATAATATTCCTATTTTATCAGCATTGATACTCGGACTAATGACAGCTATTAGCCCGTGTCCTTTGGCGACCAACATAACTGCAACAGCTTTTATTTCTAAAAACATTTCGAGTAAACGAAAAGTATTTTTAAGTGGATTGCTATATTCTTTGGGTAGAGGATTTAGTTATACTGTAATTGGTTTGATACTATATTTTGGTGCAAGTAAATTTCATATAGCTCGATTTTTAAATCAAAATGGAGAGAAATATTTAGGACCATTATTGATAATCATTGGGTTGATTATGCTAGGTATTATCAAACTAAATTTTTTAGGAGAATTAAATTTTCAAGAAAAACTATCTGAAAAATTTAAAGACAAAGGACTTTTAGGTTCTTTTTTGATAGGTATTGTTTTTGCTTTGGCATTTTGCCCTTACAGTGCAGCATTGTTTTTTGGAATGTTAATTCCTATGACAATTGCATCAGCTAACGGACTCTATTTACCCATTGTATTCGCATTTGGAACAGGATTACCTGTAATTCTTTTTACTTATTTATTGGCTTTTACAGCAGGAAAGGTCGGTGTATTCTACAACAGAATTACGAAAATTGAAAAAATAATGCGAACAATTGCAGGTGTTGTTTTTATTTTGACTGGATTGTATTATATTTCAATTTTCACGGGAATATTAGAATAGCCAACGCTAAAAGCAAGAAATACCATAATGAAAAACGAATACATCACTCCTATCAAATAAAAAAAATCTAGAATTTTTAGCCTTATAGATTCAATAAAAAGAAGAACCTATTTCAAGGTAATACACTAAATAGAAATAAAATGTTTAGACATCAAGGTAAAAGTAGAACTTTAAAACAAAACTTTAGAATTGCTACGATTTTGTCTTTTGTTGCTGGAATTGTGAATATTACAGGATTTTTAGCTTTCAAACAACTGACAACCAATGTAACTGGTCATTTTGCTCTTTTTATTAGTGACGTTGCAAATTTCGAATTATGGAAAGGAACAGTTTATTTTCTTTATATTTTTTCATTTCTATTTGGTTCTTTTTTATCAAGCTTCCTAATCGAAAAATTTAAGGAAAGTGAAAAACTTAATGGTTTTGTTTTACCAACCATCATTGAATGTTTCATTTTAGTATCAATTTCAATAATAAGTAATATAGGAGAATTAAAATACCCTAATATAATTGTTTGTCTACTACTTTTTGCAATGGGACTTCAAAACTCTTTTGTAACAAAAATTTCAAATGCAGTTGTAAGAACAACACACCTGACAGGACTGTTCACCGATTTAGGAATTGAACTATCGCAACTATTATTTCCTAAATATCATCCGAATAGAGAAAAAATAAAAGCGACTATAAAACTACGAATTTATATCATTTGCTCCTTCTTTCTTGGTGGAATAATCGCTGGATTTCTCTACTCAAGGCTTAACTTGAAATTGAACACTCTAATTTTTGGAGCAATAATTTTATCGACAAGTTTATTTTACAACGATTTGAGATATAAATTAATCCGAACAAAAAGAAAATATAAACAAAGAAAAAAAAACGACACACAACACCATATATAATTCACCAATAGCGATTAATTCCTTAAAATACGCAACAAATCATATACAAAATCGCTATACCTAATTAACCCAAACCACAACTATACCTCTCAATTTAAAGTAAATACGATTAATTTTCAAAATAAAAGTTAAAATGTTTTTTATATCTAACCGATTGTTTAGATTTGTACTATAATTAAAAAGCATGCCGAGAAAAAAAGAATATAACGAAGATTTGGTGACAGAAAAAGCAATGAACCTTTTTTGGCGGAATGGTTATGAAATTACTTCAATGCAAATGCTTGAAAAAGAAATGGGTATTAATAAGTTTTCTATATATTCAAGTTTTGGTAGCAAAGAAGGTTTATTAGAAGCAAGTATCATCTGTTATAGAAGAAAGCTAGATAGTTTATTCCACAAAATGATAAACAGCAATACCGGAATAGAAGCCATAAAACAGTACTTTATAGATTCATTAGAATTTTCTAAAGAAAATAAAGACTTTAAGGGATGTTTTATAGGAAATACTGCTACCGAACTAAAAAATAGTGATGTACCTAAAATCAAAAACCTACTAGCAGCCAACACTACAAAATTGAAAAATATTTTTGCTGATAAATTAAGAGAAGAAAAATGCTTTAAAGAAGCAGAAATTGAGGCTAAAGCAGATTATTTGTTAATCTCAAAATTTGGGTTTTCAGCTGCAACGAAAGTTTTTAGCCCAAAACAACTGAATAATTATTTAAACCAAATATTTAAAAAATTATAAAAAATTATTTTCTCAGTAATCAATTTATTTATGATAAATTCTTCTATATATAAAAAAAATAACACTTAAATAATAAATGATGATGAATATAAAACCACTTTTAATAATAGGTACAATTGTTTTACTAATCATAGGCTGTAAAAACAATTCAGATAAAAAAAACACTACAACTTCATTAAACAATCCAAAAATGAAAACAGAACAAAAACCTACTTTAGCTGCAGAACTCGAACTACGTAAAGTTAATTTTAATAAACAAGTAGATTCTACAACTAAAAAAAAGTATAAAGAAGGTTTAGATGCAGTAATTAATAGTGGTATATTGGAATCTGCTAAAAATATTGGAGATATAGCTCCCGATTTCAAACTTAAAAATGCCCTTGGTGAAACTGTTTCTTTAAAAAGCTATTTAGATAAGGGTCCTGTTGTACTAATATGGTATAGAGGTGGTTGGTGCCCTTATTGTAACCTTACACTACATCATTTACAAGAAGAGTTACCTAATTTTAAAGCAGAAGGAGCAAATCTATTGGCTTTAACTCCAGAATTACCTGATGAATCAATAAATACATCTGAAAAACACGATTTAGAATTTGAAGTATTAAGTGATATTCATAATAAAATTGCAAAAGAATATGGTGTGGTATTTAAACTCACCAAAGATGTAGCAAAAAAATATAATGAAAAATTTAATTTAAATTCACATAACGGAGATACAAGCAATGAATTACCATTAGCTGCAACTTATATTATTAATACAGATGGTAAAATTGAATATGCGTTTTTAGATGTCGATTATAGAAACCGTGCCGAACCAAGTGAAATCACTAAATTTTTGAAAAAATTAAATTAAAACCAAATTTTTAAACAGGCTCTAAAACACAAAAACAAGTTTTGTTTTGAAATAGAAAACTAAATTCAAAAAGAATAAAATGAAATTAATAAAAACTATAAATAAAATTTTAATTTTAACAATTACTCTAACTCTATTTTTCAGTTGTGAAGACGATTGTACTAAAAGCGTAAACCTTCCCGTATCAAACCCTAATTATAATCCTAATAATCCAAATGGAAATGAATCGCCTTTTATAGATAGTTTCCAAGAAGTACCTTGTGATTTTCAAGAACCAGTAACAGAACCAGTTAATGAAGCAATTTAATTTTTTAAATTTAGATAATTAATAAAAATCTGAAGAATATCCACAAATTAGAAAAATATTCTTTGTAGAATTTAAAGGGATTTTATCCTGTTTTTATATACTATATTTAGAACTTGAAATCCGCAACAAATAATATAAAACAACGCTGTTATGCTTCATAAAGCATAATCATTATGGGAAAATAAATTATGGAAAACACAAAGTATTCTAAAGTATATCGAATAATTCATTGGACAATTGCTGTTTCATTTATGCTATTATTAATTACAATTTTTTTACGATTAACGTGGATGAATAAATATAATATGGCAGCGATAATAAAGGATTACCTGAGTGGTACAGACCAGTTTCTATCTGAAGAACAACTCATTAATTTAGCAAAAAAGATAAGACAACCAATGTGGAATTGGCATATTTACATTGGTTATGTTTTGGTAGGACTATTTAGTATTCGTTTGATACTTCCTACATTCGGACATATGAAGATTCAAAATCCTCTTGATAAAACCCTATCTACAAAAATAAAGTTTCAAAAATGGATATACATTATATTTTATTTATGTGTGATTGTTTCGCTTGTTACCGGACTTATTATAGAATTAGGACCAAAAGAATTTAAAAAGTCAATGGAAGAAATACACGTATTAAGTATTTACTACCTGATCGCTTTTATTATAATACATTTGGCTGGTGTACTAATAGCAGAATTTACTGACCAAAAAGGAATTATTTCAAGTATAGTAAGTGGATCGAAAAAAGATATATAAAAGTACGAAAAACACAACACCCTATACAACTAATTACTGACACTTAACAACCAACGCACAAAACGAAACAATAAACACATTCAATGATATAAATTATAAATCAACAACGATAAATAATTCTATTGTTAATCAAACAATCTCCATTGCAAAAAAATTAGACCATTGGATTCCTGGTACAAATGATGACAATGAAAATATTAATTCATTCAAATTTATAGCAATCAAATTAATTAATGGAGAAATTAAAGAAATACTACCTAAATGATAAAATGGATTAAACGAATCATACTTGGATTTTTAAGTACAATTACTATATTAATTTTACTGTTAATAGTAATTAAACCAAAACCATATTACATCATTAATTGTATTATAGGTAACCAAATACAATGGTTTGGATATAATTTAGAAGGAAAGGAAATGAAATGATTGATAAATCAATAAAAAAAATAAAAAATTTTAGTGCATCAGGATATCATATATTCAATTCAAAATACAAAAAATGGTAATTATAATAAAGCTATTGAATACTATAACAAAACAATTAAATTGTGGAATAAAAGTAGTGAATCTTTTTATTATAAAGGTCTTGCTCAAATCGAAATTAATGATTCGTTAGTTGGTCGTAAAAATCTGGATATAGCATTAGATTTAGTAACAAAAGGATATAAAACTTCTGATGGCTATGTTGCATTATTTGATGAAGTTTATCAAATGGAGATTGAAAAAACAATTAATCAACTTTAAAATTCTGATGCTAGATAAATAGAAGCAACTTCAGTCGAAGAACACAATGGATATCTTTACCTTGGAGACATCTCTGGACGTATTGATATTTTTTTAACTTAAATTGATTTAAATTCACCTATTTTATGTTTAATTTAACTTAAATCATAGCATTTTTAACAGTTTTTAAATCATATTATTATATTTTTGACCTAAATGCTCAATCCTATTTTTAGGAATATGAAAAAAATTATTTAGTTATCGTATTGCTTTTTCATTCTTTGTTATTAAAGCAAAAAAATAAACTATAAACCTGATGTTATCAATATGTCCCTTAGTTTATCTTAGTTTATAACATCTATATAATTTATTGATTTGAATAAATAGAAGAAATAAATGACAATTAAAATAGATTCAAATATCGAATTAAGACTCTTAAAATTATCAGATTCTGCTGATATTTTTAATACAATCAATAATCAAAGAGAATATTTAGGTAAATGGTTACCATTCGTTTCATTTACACAAGAAATCAAGGACACTGAAAAATTTGTTAATTCAATTATTAACGCACCTCAAGAAAAACTTGAACACACTTTCACAATTAGAAAACAAAATCAATTTATTGGTTTAATAGGATTAAAAAACACCAACAAAACAACCAAAATAACAGAAATTGGCTATTGGCTTTCTGAAAAATTTCAAAAACAAGGAATTATGAGCAAATCCGTAGAAAAGCTTTGTGATTTTGCTTTTGAAGAACAGGGATTTTATAAAATAGAAATAAAATGTGCTGTAAAAAATAGAGCAAGCTCAAACATCCCTAAAAAACTTGGATTTGAATTGGAGAGAATTGAACATAATGGAGAATTACTTTCTGGAAATATTTACACGGATTTAGAGGTTTACAGTAAATTAAAAAGTGATTTTTAAAACATAAATCTATGAAGATAAAAAAGATGTTTTTTGGACTTTTAAGCCTTTTAGTTGGATACTTTTTATTTGTATTAATAATTGATATTATTAGTAAACCATCAAATATAGGAATCTCGATTAAACCGATTGAAAGTCTTGGAATATACTTTTTTGGTTTCTCCTGGACAATGGGTAATATTGGATTATTTTTAGGAAGTATACTACTAATTAGCTATTTAATAGTATTTTATTTACTAGGTACTTGGATATATAAAAAATCAAACAACAAATTAAAGATATGAATAAAAAAATAAAATGGATACTAATTAGTATCGTACTAGTGATACTTATCGTGATAATCGCTGGTATTTATAAATTTAATTACTTAGCCAATCAACCTGGATACGATGTTGATGGGAACAAAATAGAAAAAACACATAAATCGGAAATTCTATTAAAATGGTTTAATTTAAATACCTCTAATAGTTTCTATATCCAAATACCTGACACCAATATAAAATGTGAAATAAATGAATTCGATTCATTACGTTTTGCTAAAGGAAATTATACGCAAGGAGATGAAAAAGGAACTGTATTTATCGATAACATAGAGATTATTACACTTAATAAATCTCCAGAAAATATATCATATATAATGATTCCATTTTCTATCTCAAACCAAGGAAGCGGATATTTTAAGTATTTAGGAATGTTTAAAATAGATTATCTTTCTAAAGATATTAGCCAAATTGATGAATATTTCTTAGGAGATAGAGTTATAATTAACTCAATAAAATATGATGGCAACGATGAACTTAAAGTAATATTAAAAGTTCACTCTAAAAATCAACCAATGTCAGAAGCTCCATCAATGTTACAAGAATTAAACTTAAAGGTTAGTCAGTGGAAATTTAAACAAAAATAATTCTCCTTGAATAAAAAAATTTAAAAAGATAATGGAAACACTAAAATTAAAAAACAAAAAAGCACAAGAATATATATTTTTAAAAGATATGTATTCTGATAATTATTTCCCTAATTTCTTAGTGGATAAATGTAAAAATATTTTGTTGAGTTTTTGTAGAGAAATTGAATTTAAAAACCCAAATAATTTAGATAGTTTATATAAATTAGGCGAAAAATATACTGAAGAGTTTAATGAAATTCAAGAAGAGTTTTACAAAAATGAAAGTGAAATTGAAACTGTAGCTAGAGAATCAATAATGTGTGACTTTCAAAATATCTCAAAAATATATGGCTATGATGCTGATATTGAAATATTAGCTGGAAATAGAGATTGGTAAAAACCAATTTCTTATAATTTCTTTGTATAAATTTGTATAAATCAAAATAAAAAATTAGATACTATATATGAGTGAATTTATTGCTACTTTTATTTTTTTCTTTGCTGTTATTGATCCTATCGGTTCAATACCTGTATTTATTGCCGCAACAACTAATTTTAATGAAATAGAAAAAAGAAGAATTGCTTTTAAAGCTGTTCTTGTATCCGCCTTAATTCTTTTATTTTTTATTGTAGTAGGAGAACTAATTCTTGATGTGATTAACATTCCACTTTCTGCTTTTCAAATCGCTGGAGGAATTGTTCTTTTCCTCTTTGCACTATCTATGATATTTGGAGATAGTAAACCCGAATCGGAGATAAAAACAATAAAAAGCACTACAGAAACAGCTATTTTTCCAATAGCAATGCCGTCAATTGCTAGTCCTGGAGCGATGCTTGCTGTGGTATTATTAACTAAAAATTCAGAATTTAGTATTTGGGAACAATTTCAGTCAAGTTTGATATTAATTATGGTTCTTATCATTGTGCTTATTCTATTATTATTAGCAGGAAAAGTGCATAAAATAATTGGTGATGCTGGTGCTAGTATAATTAGTCGGGTAATGGGATTGATTTTAACAGCAGTTGCAGTTGCTAATATTATTGATGGAATTAAAGAATCTTTTAATTTAGTATAATTATTTTACCAATAATAAAACAAAACTATAAACAATTTTTATTCTTAAAAAAATGGAATACTTCACATTTGCACGAATAATTCACGTAATTTCTGTTATTTTATGGATTGGTGGAGTCGCTATGGTAACTACGGTTATAATTCCTGCTGTTAAAAATTTAACAACTAAAGATGCTCAAATAAAAACATTCGAACAAATCGAAGGTCGTTTTGCAACACAGGCAAAAGTAACAACATTATTAACTGGATTATCAGGATTTTATATGTTATACGCCCTAGAAGGATGGGAACGATATTTAGAATATCAATTTTGGTGGATACACGCAATGACACTCGTTTGGGTACTTTTCACACTTATTTTATATGTGCTCGAACCGCTTATTTTACATAAAATATTTAAAGAATATGTTGAAAAAAATCCTACGAAAACATTTTCTTTTATTCATAAAGCCCATTGGTTTTTACTGATACTAAGCCTACTAACAACTGCAGGGGCTGTTGCAGGAAGTCATGGTTGGTTTTTTATAAAATAATTTATTATAACTTCTGATAATTTGCAACAAACTCTAATAAACGGCAACAAATTGTAACAAAATTGTAACATATTTTATTTTTGAGCTACTAACATTTTATAAGCCAAGCATCCACGTTAGTGAAAAAGGAACAGGAACATCATTTTTTAGCTGATTTTGAAGCAAATCAAAATATTGTGCATAAAATATGTAGATTATACACTACAGATAAAGAAGCGCATAACGATTTGTTTCAAGAAATAACTATTCAGCTATGGAAAAACTACAATACTTTTAGAGGAGATGCTAAATTTAGTACTTGGATGTATCGAGTTGCTTTAAATACTGCTATTTCTTTATATCGAAAATCTACAAGAACGGTTAAAACACAAAATATTGCCGACTATAATTTTAAAATCAAAGCGATAGATTATGACGATACCCAAGAATTACAATTAGAAAAATTATATAAAGCAATTCATCAATTAAATGATATTGATAAAGCGCTTATATTCTTGTATTTAGAAAACAAACCCTACAAAGAAATATCGATAACATTAGGAATTAGTGAGGTAAACGCGCGTGTAAAAATGAACAGAGCGAAAGATAAATTAAAAAAAGTATTAAACCCATAACAAATGGAGTTAGATAAATATAAAAAAGCGTGGAGGAATCAGTCGAAAGAAACAAATAACGTTTCTAAAACGGCTATTTATAAAATGGCACATGCTAGGTCGTCTTCTATTGTAAAATGGATTTTTATTATTGGAATTTTAGAGTTTTTATTTTGGCTGATTTTAAACCTTTTTACTGCCAATAGTAAATACCTGAAAATTTATCAAGAACTAGGTTTAACCACGATAATTGATATTACATATTATATTCATTACACCGTTATCGCTATTTTTTTATACGCTTTTTATAAAAATTATGCCTCTATTTCAATATCTGATACTACAAAAATTCTTATCAAGAAAATTTTAAACACCAGAAAAACAGTAAAATACTACGTATATTTTAATTTAATCTATATGATTTTAGTTTATATTGTACTCTTGTATTGTATTATTACAGATTTAGATGTCTTAATCGCTTACTATAAAAATCAAGGAATAACACCTCCGACCAATAAAAATCAGCTATCAATGACTTTAATAATAGGAGCAGTAACTTTATTAAGTGTTATGTTTGGGTTTTTATGGATTTTTTATCGAATAATTTACGGAACATTAATCCGAAAATTAAATAAAAATTATAAAGAATTAACTAAGTTTGAATAACTAAAATTGAAAATTTGAAAAATTAAAAAATTAAGTTTTATGAAAAAAATAATAACAATTGCTCTTTTTTTATTCGCAATGACTAGCTTTTCTCAAGAAGATAGCTTCTGGGATACGGTACGATTTGGAGGAAGCTTCGATTTAAGTTTAGGAGGTAATAATACTTCTGTTGGTGTTTCACCAAGTGCTGTGTACGATTTTAATGAAGAGTTTTCAATCGGTGGTAGCCTTGGATATTTACACAATAAAAGCAATAATTATACTGCAAATATGTATTCGGTAAGTATTATCGGTTTATACAGACCTATCAATTATATCGAATTTTCTTCGGAATTATCACAATCTTATATCAATAAAAATTTTAATAATAATACCATCAAAAATAATAATGATGAAAAATATAGCTATCCTGCTTTAAATTTAGGCGTTGCCTATATTCAAGGAAAAATTACCTTTGGCGTTCAATATAATGTGTTACACAAAGAAAATAAAAGTATTTACGCAAATGCATTTTCGCCATTTGTAAGAGTATTTTTCTAAATTTTTCCTGAATTTTAAATAATTAATGAAAATCAAATACATTCAATTGTATTTGATTTTTTTTTGTCATAAATATTCTTGATTAAAAATAATTTTATAGCTAAAAAAAAATACCATAAAGAAGCTTAGCCCCGATTGAAGCAACTGTTTGAGCTCTTTTTTTTGATTTTTCTTCAAAAAAAAAGCGAGTGCGGAAAGCGGGAAATAGCTCCAAATCAAATTATTTATTACCTAATTACTGTTTTTAACTATCATTTTAAAATGTATTTTTGCCGTATGATTACACAAGAACAGCTTAAAAATATAACAACACGCATCAGCAAACTAAAAAAATATTTAGATATTGATAAAAAATTGATTGAAATTAATAACGAAGAAGAAAAAACAGCCAATCCTAATTTCTGGAGTAATCCAAAAGAAGCTGAAGAGGTAATGAAATCACTCCGTTTTAAAAAAAAATGGGTAAGTGATTATCAATCAGTTATTTCAATGAATGAAGACCTCGCTGTATTATACGATTTCTACAAAGAAGATGCCGTAGATGCCTCAGAAGTTATCGAACAATTTGATAAAACAAGTACTTTTTTAGAAGATATCGAGTTTAAAAATATGCTATCTGATGAAGGTGATAATTTAAGTGCAACTATTCAAATTACCGCAGGTGCTGGCGGTACGGAAAGTTGCGATTGGGTAGCAATGCTGATGAGAATGTACTCGATGTGGGCTGAAAAACAAGGATTTACCTTAAAAACATTAAACTATCAGGCAGGCGATGTTGCTGGCATAAAAACAGTTACTTTTGAAGTTATTGGCGATTATGCCTTCGGATGGTTGAAAGGAGAAAATGGCGTACATCGTTTGGTACGAATTTCCCCCTTCGATAGCAACGGAAAACGACACACCACTTTTGGCTCGGTGTACGTGTATCCTGTGGCTGATGACACTATTGAAATTGATATTAATCCTGCGGATATCGAAATTGTTACCGCACGTTCTAGCGGAGCTGGTGGACAAAATGTGAATAAAGTAGAAACAAAAGTACAATTGACTCACAAACCTAGCGGTATTCAAATTCAATGTTCCAATTCTCGCTCGCAACACGATAATAGAGCAACCGCTTTAAAAATGCTGAAATCACAATTATACGAAATCGAACTGCAAAAAAGATTAGCAACTAGAGAAAATATCGAAGCAGGAAAACTAAAAACCGAATGGGGAAGCCAAATTAGAAACTATGTAATGCATCCGTATAAATTAGTCAAAGACGTACGAACAGCACACGAAACAGGAAATGTTGATGCCGTTATGGATGGAAATATTAATCCGTTTTTAAAATCATATTTAATGCTAAACGGACAAAAAAAATAAATATAACTACACGAAACCTCTCAAAATCACTTTAAATAAAATGATTAAAATATACCACAATCCACGTTGTTCAAAATCTCGCCAAGGCGTTGAAGTACTAGAAAATTCAAAAAAAGAATTCGAAATTATTAAATATTTAGAAAATGTTCCCTCTGAAAAAGAATTATCAGAAATTATAGGACTTTTAAATATAAATCCGATTGAATTGGTTCGTAAAAATGAAAAAATCTGGAAAGAGAACTTCAAAAAACAATTTGAAAACAACGAATTATCAGACACACAACTTATCAAAATAATGGTAGAAAATCCAAAACTAATTGAACGTCCAATTGTTATCAATAAAGAAGAAAACAAGGCTGTAATCGGACGTCCAACAGAAAATATTTTGACAATAATTTAAATAAAAAAACAATACATAAACACGAGTAAAAATAAGTAAAATGATTAAAATATACCTACTTGCTCTTTTTTTCTTAGCTACAACTTTTAAATTAAGTGCTCAAAATAATGACAATAATGATTCGTATCTTGAATTTTCTGCCTCACAAATAACAGCTGCTCTGAAAATCAGCAAAGAAAAAATTTCTAACAAAGAAATATCTAATTTTTCTTTTAATAAAGGCGTTGAATATCAAGGTCAAAATTTTTGGTCTGTGGCTACAAAAAATCAAGAAACTTATTATTTTAATAGTTCTAAAAACTTTGAAAAAGTAACCCACACAAAAGAAAATTATAATTCTCTAATGGAATATATTATTGAACAAAGTGATTTTTAAACTCAACATAAAAGCACTCAAAAGAAAATTTAACAAAGAATATTTCAAACTAAATTGAGTGCTTTATTTTTTTATAAATATTGACATAAATGACCTAAATTCAGATTGTAAAAACCCCAATCCATAGCCTAGAAATTGTACAAATGTTGTTAATTTACTTAAACTAGCAATATATAAATTTTTATTTTTCAGATAAGCATCTATAAAAATAGCCGTAAAATAGCCTACATAAAAAACACAAAATTGCCAAAATCCGAAGAAAAGAAACAAAATACTCATCAGAAAACCGACCATAAACAAACTCGGAAACCAATACGTTATTTTGGCTGTTTCGGGATATTTTGCATTTAAAATAGGACGAGCTGTTCCAAAAGCAAAGGTTTGTTTAAAAAATTGACGAATCGTACTTCGGCGTTTATGATACACAAAAGCGTTTTCTAGAAACTGTGTTTCAAAACCATTTTCCCACAAACGAAAAGTCAAATCAATATCTTCACCTGCTTTCATTTTTGAAAATCCAGCAGTTTTTAGAAAGGCTTTTTTTGATATTCCAAAATTAAAACTCCGTGGCTGAAACTTTCCAATTCCTTTTTTTTTGCCTCTAATTCCGCCTGTTGTCAGCACCGATGTCATCGAATAATTAATCGCTTTTTGCAAAGCTGTAAAATTTTCATGTGCGGTATCGGCACCTCCAAAAGCATCGGTATATTTTTTTGTTAAGCCTTTTTTTACTTCGGATAAATATTGTACGGGAAGAATTACATCGCTATCTAAAATGATAAAATAATTTCCTGAAGCCCGTTGCATTCCGTAATTTCGGCTTGCTCCTGCCCCACTATTTTCTTTATAAAAATAGGCAATATTTAATATTGATTTATATTTCGCTACAATTTTTTCAGATGATTTTTCAGAACCATCTTCAACAATAATTATTTCAAAATTTTCTTTTAGAGTCTCTTTTAAAGTATCCTCTAAAAACGTTTGTTTTGTCAGACTTTCTAATAATTCTTTAATTTCTTTTGGGCGATTATAAACAGGAACTATTATGGAAAATTTCAACGTCATTTGATATTTTAAACTTAATTTACATCTTAAATGTACTTAAAAAATTAATGCAACGAATTTTGATTGATTTGATTGATTTGTCTTGTAATTCCGTCCCAAAGATTTACACGTTTTTGTAACGATTCTTTAGCATAAAATAAAACATCTTGCCATTTTTGGGCATCATTTCCGCATAATTCTTCAATCATTTTTAAGGACAAAGGACCGTGTTCATCGCCATCTAATTCGATGTGTCTGTTTAAATAATAGCTTAATTTTGTATAATTTGAATTTTCATTTTCTTGAGTATTTTTAACAATTTCAAGAAACATATCAGGAATTACATCTTCTCGTCCGAAGGTAAAACTCGAGGCAATAATATGCGGTGCATTGGTTTGAATAACTTCAAAAGAAAATAAGACAAAATCTTTTACTTCTTGTAATATTGATGTTTTATCTAATGCTTTTTCTATGGATTTTCCTTCGATAATTTGGTCGATAAAAACAGCTATTTCTTGCGTACTTGCGCCTGCTTGATTCATGGCATCAATATACATTTCAAAATGACTTTTAGGTTCGCCTAGTTCATTTACATCGGTTTCTTCACCTAAAACTATTTCATTAATAAACCGTGCTGTTTTAGGATTTTCAACAGGAAGCCACGGCAAAGTTGTACACGTTAAGTTGCGTTGTAACGCTTTTAATAGCGACATAAAATCCCAAACTGCAAAAACGTGTGATTCCATAAATGTTTTTACATCATTAATATTTTTTAAGGAATGATATAAAGAATGTTCTTTTAATTGGGTTCTTAGAGTTGTTAATTCCTGTTCTATTTGTGCTATGTCTAAAATATGCTTCATATTAAAATATTAAAATGCAAATTTAACGATTTGCCTTTTAATCTTATTTTTAAGGATTGTTAAAGTTATTAGAATTATTCTTCTGTAAATTTTTCCATAACGGCAGTACTTACGCCCATGTTAGAGAATCCGCCATCATGAAATAGATTTTGTAACGTTACTTTTTTTGTTAGATCAGAAAATAATGATATGGTATAATCGGCACATTCTAAAGCGGTTGCATTTCCTAGTGGCGACATTTTGTCGGAATAGGCAATAAATCCATCGAAACCTTTTACACCTTGTCCTGCTCTAGTTGGCGTTGGCGATTGCGAAATCGTATTGACACGTACTTTATAATCTCGTCCAAAAAAGTAGCCAAAACTACGAGCAATTGATTCTAAATACGCTTTATTATCCGCCATATCGTTATAATCTGGAAACACACGTTGTGCCGCCATATAGCTTAACGCAACGATACTTCCCCACTGATTCATGGCTTTTTTATGATATAAAACATTCATTAATTTATGAAATGAAACCGCAGAAACATCGGCACCTTTTGCGGTAAAATCATAATTTGGATCGGTATAAGGACGCTTTTTACGCACGTTTACCGACATTCCTATGGAATGCAAAACGAAATCTATTTTTCCGCCTAAAATTTGGGTTGCTTTTTCAATTAAATGGGTTAAATCATCGATTGAAGTTGCATCAGCAGGAATAAGTGATGCACCTGTTTTTTCGGCTAATGCTTCAATATTTCCTAAACGTATTGCTGACGGAGAATTAGTTAATACAAATTCTGCTCCTTCTTCACAAGCACGTTCGGCAACTTTCCAAGCGATAGAATTTTCATCTAAAGCCCCAAAAATAATACCTTTTTTACCTTTTAATAAATTGTACATATTTATTTTATACTTTTATATGCTATTATTTTATGCTTTTATAATATTTTTCTTAAAATTGTTTTTCTAATTCAACAATTCTTTTGCGTGAATTAACGCACTTTCAGACACCTCTTTTCCACTTAACATTTCTGCAATTTCGATAATCCGTTCTTTATCAGAAAGTAATTTTAAATTAGAAGTTGTTACGCCATTTTCTTCACCTTTATACACTTTATAATGTTGCAATCCTTTACTGGCAATTTGCGGTAAATGCGTAATGGTTATTACTTGCATTTCTCGGCTCATATCTTGCATTATTTTGGCAATTTTATTGGAAACTTCACCAGAAACTCCTGTATCAATTTCATCAAAAATAATGGTTGGAAGTTGTATATTTTCTGATAAAATTTTCTTTACTGATAGCATAATTCTCGATAATTCTCCACCAGAAGCGACTTTTTTAAGTTCGCCAAAATTCCCACCTTTATTTGCTGAAAACAGAAAATCTAGGCTATCTTTTCCATTTGAAAAATACTGATTCGACTGATTTAATGTTATTGAAAAACGAGCATTTGGCATTCCTAATTCTGAAAGCAAACCTTCTAATTCTTTTTGTAATTTTGGAATTGCTTTATTTCTAGCTTTTGTGATTACAAGTCCAATTTCGTCTAATTTTTGAGCGATTTTATGTATTTCAGCATTTTTAGCGTCAATTAAAGTACCAGAATCTTCCACTTGAGCTACCTTTTTCGCCAATGCTTCATAAATAACGAGTAATTCTTCGATAGATGCTACCGAATGTTTTTTCTGAAGATTATAAATTACTTGTAATCGGTCATTTAATTCTTCTATTTCATTGGGATTGAAACCTATATCTTCATTAGCGTTTTCTAATTCGGTAACAACATCGTCTAATTCTAGTTTGATGCTGGTAACTCTACTTGTTATTTCTTGATAACTTTTTGAATATTCGCTTATTTTTTGCAGATTATTTTCTAATAAATACAATAGATTTTGCAATCCAATTTCATCGTTTACAGCAATTTCTAGTGCTTCGGATAAGCTAACTTTTATTTCTTCAATATTATTTAGTTTCTCTAATTTTTCTTCGATGATTTGTTGTTCGCCAGCAACTAATGCTGTTTGTTCAAATTCATTGAAAAGATGTAAATTATAAGCGTATTGTTCTTTTGATTTTAAGGTTTCTTCCTCTAAAATTTTACGTTCTTTTTTTAATTGGGTATAAATTTTCAGATTTTTTTTATAGGCAATTATTGCTGATTTATTTTTAGCCAAGGCATCAATAACGGAAAACTGGAAACTTGTATCGGATAATTCGGCTGTTTGATGTTGCGAATGAATATCGATTAATCTTGTTTTTAAGGTTGTTAGAATTGATAATCGAACAGGCGTATCATTTACAAAAGCTCTTGATTTTCCAGAAGGAAGAATCTCCCGTCTTATGATTGTTTCTTGTTCATAATCAATATCAAATTCTTGAAATATGTTTTTCAAATCATATTCTCCGACTTCAAACTTGGCTTCGATAATACATTTTTTTTCGGTATTTTTCAAGGATGATAAATCGGCACGATTTCCCATCACCAAGCCTAAAGCGCCCAATAATATTGATTTCCCTGCACCTGTTTCTCCTGTTATTATTGATAACCCTTTATTAAAATCAATCGATAACTGATTGATTAGTGCGTAATTATGTATAGATAAGTGTGTAAGCAAATTTCTTGATTTATAAGAACTAAAAGTACGGATTTTGTATGTAATTTTAATAAATTAAATTATTAAAAAGCATCAATTATTTATGCTAAATATTTTAGATATTCTGTAAATTTATTTTGAGTATTATTTTTAGTTCCTTTTAACAAGAAACTTTAACGCCTTTCCGTAATTTTTTGCATCTATTTTTTTAGATAAAATTTAAACAGGCTCTAAAAAAAGACATATTTAATTTTACTAGAAAGACTACGAAATAAGTAAAAAATTAATTAATATTTACATTAAAAAGGTATCCAACAAGGGCTGTTAATCCCATAGCGATTGTTCCCCAAAAGGTAATTCTTAAAACTGCTTTTACAATACTTGAACCTCCTGCTCTAGCGGCTAATGCTCCTAGAATTATCAGAAAAAACAATGCAAAACCATAGAGTGAATATTCCATACTTTTTAATGGAAGAAAAACTGTTACTAAAAAAGGGAGCAATCCTCCAATGGTAAATGCGGCTCCAGATGCTAATGCGGCTTGCATCGGCTTGGCTTGACTGATTTCGTTAATTCCTAATTCATCTCTAATATGTGCTCCTAATGCATCATGTTCGGTTAATTCTTTTGCTACGATCTGTGCTGTTTCTACTTTGAGTCCTCTTTTTTGATATATTTCAGCAAGTCGTTGCAATTCAATTTCAGGCATTTCCTGTAATTCTAGTTTTTCACGTTCGATATCTGCATTTTCAACATCTGTTTGCGAACTTACCGAAACATATTCTCCAGCTGCCATCGACAAAGCTCCAGCAACTAATCCTGCTAATGTTGCCAATACAATTGGTTCTCTAAAATTACTTGCTGCGGCCACACCAATTGCAATACTTGCGGTTGATAAAATTCCATCATTTGCCCCTAAAACAGCGGCTCTCAACCAATTACTTCTATGTATATAATGATTGTCTAAATAATGTTCTAATCCTGTATTTTCTGTAGTTTCTTTTGATACTTCTTTTGATGTTTCTTTTTTCATTTTAGCGTTTTATTATAAATAATGCATAAAATTTTGAATTCTATTTTAACACTAATCCGTAGTAATTAATACGCAATTGTGATACTTAAAAAACTACCTACTCTTTTATTTATTGTAGCTAAATTAGTTGATATTTTTCCATTTATTTTTATAGGTAGGCGCAATTTTATTTAGAACAGCGAGCATTTTCTGGGTATTTTCTACTGATGTACCACCGGTAAAAACACTTGATATTTCATCACCTTTGGCATCTAAAAAGACACGAATCATATAATTTCCTATCGCGATATTATGTGTTTTTTGTAAATTGATGATATTTTCAGCGATTTTTTGTTTTGCTATTTGTTCTTTATCAGCAAAATTATCAAGTCCATTTCTATGATATCCGTAATAAATACTACGTAAAGCACTAAATTTTGAAGATAATAAATTATCAATCAACGCAAAACGATTTTGTTTTCCGACCTTATTTTGCCATCCTTTTTCTCCATTAGCTTGTGCTTGTAATAGGACATTTTCAGCTATTTTAAGCGATTCCGTACCACCTTTTAAAGCAAAAGTATCGGCATCAACACCTAAAATTGTGTACACATAAAAAGCGATTGTAGACACTAAATTACTATCATAGCTATTTGGATTAAAAATTAATGGAGCGTATTGGGTATATTTAAAATTAAAATTGGAATCATTAATATTTAAAATAGGCGTTGCATAGCTTGTATTATATACAGGTCGTGTGGATTGTACTTGTAAACTTGCACTAAAATTATTTCCCTTTTGTTCATTAATAATAATGGTAAAAGCACAATTAATACGTTCTTGTTGTTTAACGTTTTTATCTGTCCATTGTTTTTCGTTAATAAACTCGGTTAATGATTTTTGAAGTGTTTCATAGACTTGTTTATTACTGCTTTGAACTTTATCGGTATTTACGGTTACCAACGCATTTAATTCTTGCGATTGCCCAGAAATTGATGATAAAATCATCATTAAAAATAAAAAAATACGCATTTATTATAAGTTTAATTTGTTAGGTCAAGTGATTTAACTGAACGTCACTTGAGCTGACAATTTACAAAACTCTTTTAAGAATTTCGTTTATAATATCGACAGATACTTCTTTTTTAGATTTTAATTCAAATGGTTTTTGATTAAAATCGGCATCAATAATGGTAATTTTATTGGTATCGGTAGCAAAACCAGCGCCTTTATCTTGTAATGAATTGAGTATAATTAGGTCTAAATTCTTTTTGACGATTTTACTTTTTGCATTTTCGATTTCATTATTTGTTTCCAAGGCGAAACCGACTAATAATTGTGTTGTTTTTTCTTGTCCTAAAGATTTTAGGATATCTTTGGTAGGTTCTAATTCGATAACTAAAGCAGCATCTTTCTTTTTTATTTTTTGCGTAGCGATATTTTTTGGTCGATAATCGGCAACTGCAGCAGCTAGAATTGCGACATCAACATTTTTATAATACTGATGACAAGCATCATACATTTCTTGTGCTGATTTCACATTAATTCTATCAATAAAAGAATGTGTTACTTTTTGATGCGAAGGTCCTGCGATTAAAAAAACTTCAGCGCCTAAATTGGCGGCTGTTTTAGCGATTTCAAACCCCATTTTTCCTGAAGAATGGTTTCCGATAAAACGTACAGGATCGATAGCTTCATAGGTTGGTCCTGCGGTAATTAGTATTTTTTTTCCACGCAATGGCAATTTCGACAAAAAATCATTTTCGATAAAAGCAACAATATCTTTAGGTTCAGCCATGCGTCCTTCGCCTATTAATCCGCTAGCTAATTCACCAGAAGTTGCTGGGATTAAAATGTTTCCAAAGTCTTGTAGGGTTGCTAAACTTTTTTTGGTTGATGGATGTTGATACATATCTAAATCCATCGCGGGAGCAAAATACACAGGACATTTTGCAGATAAATAAGTTGCTAACAACAAGTTATCGCAAGTACCATTTGTCATTTTCGACAAGGTATTTGCGGTTGCTGGAGCAATGAGCATAATATCTGCCCAAAGTCCTAAATCAACATGATTATTCCACAATTCATTTTCCGCTTCTTTTTCATAAAAAGTAGAATGAACAGGATTTTTAGAAAGTGTAGAAAGTGTAAGTGGTGTTATAAAATCTTTAGACGCAGGAGTCATTATTACTTTAACTTCTGCGCCAGATTTTATAAATAAACGAACTAAGTTCGCTGTTTTATATGCCGCAATACCTGCGGTAATACCAAGTAAAACTTTTTTACCGCCTAGTACGTGCATATTATTCTGCTTCTGGAGTTCGGTAATAAATTTTTCCGTTCAACCATTCATCGACAGCAATAGCGTGAGGTTTTGGTAAACGCTCGTAAAACTTAGAAACTTCTATTTGTTCTTTGTTTTCAAAAACTTCTTCTAAGCTATCGTTATAAGTAGCAAATTCATCTAACTTATCAACTAATTCTCTTTTTAAATCTGCATTAATTTGATTCGCTCTTTTCGCTATAATTGAAATAGCTTCATAAATATTTTCTGTTGGAGCTTCGATAGCTTCTTTATTATAAGTAATAGTACTTAAGGGTGCTTTCGTTTCTTTATAATCCATTTTTTAACTTTTAACTAATTGTTCTTGTTCTTTATTTAAAGCGGCTAACATTTCATTCGAATCTTCCAAAAATTTTGATTTAGGAAAACTTCTTTTTAATTTGTCGTATGCTTTTATGGCTACTTTAATTCTTTCAGCTTTTCTACGTTGCGTGCTTTTCATCACAAAATCGTGCGCTGCCTTTAATCGAAAATATAGCGCTTCTTCTTTATATTTTGTTCCTAAATAATCAGATAATAAATTATCAAAAGCTACGATTGCTGCACGATAATTTCGAGAATCATACCCTGCTGTATTATAATATGTTTTAGCAATTTCAAATGCTTTTTTCTCTAATTTACCACGTAATTCTGTATAATATTTGTTTGCTTCTGGCAATTTATCAGAATCAGGATACGCATCAATAAATACTTGAAAAGATTCTAATGCCTTGTTTATTCCCGTAGGATCTAGGCTAAAACCTGGTGACGATTTATAATAACTTAATGCTGATAAAAAAGCAGCTTCTTCTTTTTTAGAACTTTTCGGATAATTTTTCGAGAATCTATCAAAATAATATCCTGCTAAACTATAATTTTTCTCATTAAAATTAGCTTGAGAAACCATATATTGAATACGTTCCATTTGCGGTTTTCCTCGATATGCAGGTGTTGCTTTTTCAAATAAACGGATAGCTTTGCTGTACTTTTGTGCTTCGTACATTTTCACTGCCATTTTATATTGATCTTGAACACTTCCTTTGTTTAATACATTATGATATTCTCCACATGAAGATAAGATCAATAGCATTAGAACTAAATACGCTAAGTTTTTAATTTTTTGCATCTTGCAAAATTAGTGATTAATTATGGATTATTAAAACGATTTTTTACGCTAAGTATAGCATACTGCAATAAAGCATAAAAAAGTTATACAATTTTGAAAAAACTACTAATTGTTTGTTAATGTTATTTGTTGATTATTACGCGTTGTTAGCGGCTGCTCCTTGCGCTACGATTAACTTTACATCATTATCAAACAAATACAAACCACCTTTATCGTCGCCAATTAAATTAATTTTATCTAAAATATTTCTTGCCAATGCTTCTTCTTCTATTTGTTCTGATACGTACCATTGTAAAAAGTTATGCGTTGCATAATCTCTTTCTTGTAATGTAATATGTACGAGGTCATTAATTGATTCCGAAACCATTACTTCGTGGTCAAATAAAGTCTGAAACATATCTTTAAACGAGCCAAATTCACTTGGTGGCGCCACCAATTCAGAAACTTTTGCGTGTCCTCCTCTTTCGTTTACAAACTTCACTAATTTCAACATATGCATACGTTCTTCATCAGAATGAGCGTACATAAATTGTGCAACTCCTTCAAAACCTTGTGTTTCTGCCCAACAAGCCATTGATAAATATACTTGTGAAGATTGTGCTTCTATTTGAATTTGTTTGTTTAAGGCACTTTCTATTACTTTTGATAACATATTTTTTATTTTGATTATTTTTATTGATTATAAATAACGCACTATTTATACAAAGATGCAAAAAAAAGACTACAATTAAAAAACTGTAGTCTATTATAAGTGTAATTTTTGTTTAGATTTTATGTAAATAAACAATTATTTATCATCTATTTATCTCTAAAATACTATAATGCGTCTATAAAATCTGATATTTTTGTTTGTAATTCTTCGGATGCTTTTACTAATGGTAAACGAACGGCATCATCGCAAATACCTTTTTTTAATAGTACGGCTTTAATTCCTGCGGGATTATTTTCTTCAAAAATATAACTAACAATATCCATTAATTGATAATGAATTTGATAGGCTTCTTTATTTTTTCCGTCCAATCCTAACTGAATCATGGTTGAAAATTCTTTTGGTAATGCCTGTCCTATTACGGATATTACGCCAGCTCCACCTGCTAAAACAACACCTAATGCTAAATCATCATCACCAGATATTATTAAAAAATCGTTGGGTTTATTTTTTAGTAATTCTAAATATTGTTGCTGATTATTTCCTGCTTCTTTAACGCCTATTATGTTGTTAAAATCGTTTGCTAATCGTAAAATGGTTGCTGGTTCCATATTTTTAGCGGTTCTACCAGGCACGTTGTACAAAATAATTGGTTTTTTTGTAGCTAAAGCGATGGCTTTAAAATGCTGATAAAATCCTTCTTGTGTTGGTTTCGAGTAATACGGAGCGACGGATAATATTCCATCAATAGCTGATAAGTCTAATGATTTTAACTCCTCAATTACGGTTTGCGTATTATTTCCTCCAACGCCTAATACTAATGGCAAACGATTTTTATTTTCATTTACAATAGTATTAATAATTTCATTTTTTTCTTGTTTTGTTATCGTACCACTTTCGCCCGTAGTTCCGTTGATAACTAAATAAGTTGTTCCGTTATCGATATTATAATTTACTAATTTTTTAAGTGCGTCGAAATCGACACTTAAATCTTCGCTAAAAGGCGTTACCAAAGCCACTCCTGTACCAACAAATTTTTGCATTATATTTTATTTAATATGGTTAAATATTTTTTTAGTTCCTGATTTAAAATCGTTTCATCAAAGCCATCATCGGCAATTATGAGATTATATAATCGTTCATCAATATTTGCAAAACCAGTTTTTAAACGGGCTTGCGATAGCAAAGTTATTGTATTGGTATATAAGTTTGGTGTTTTTATGTAATTAATCAGTGCGTCATAGTCAATTTTAACGAAATTTTTTAAATTGTCTGATTTCAAACTTGCTTTAAAGCCAATATCTTTTTCTGTAAAAATTTTTATATTTTCTTGTTGATTTTCTTCTTGACTTTCTTCTTGACTTTCTTCTTTATTTTTGTCTTTTTTTTCAAAAGGTTTGTAAATAAGTACGGTTATATTTTCTTTTTGAAAGGGAAATTTAGTTGTTAAATCAGCAATAATTTTATTTTCTATGGATGGATTATCCAGCAAAACAGCGATTTTTTTAATTTTATATTGTTGTTGTTCTTTATTCTGTGCTTTTAGAATCGTTTTATTATAAAATTTTTGGATTGATTTTTCTTTAAGTTTGCTTATCATGTTGGTCTTATTTTTCTTGAATTTCGAGCAATAAAAACTGATTTAATTGCTTTCCATATACTTGAAAATTATCATCAGCAACTAAAATTAGCGAATTATTTCCATTCGACAATTTTTCTCCGAGGGTAATTCCTTCAATATTATCGATAATTTCATGGGTTAATTGATGTTGAATTGATTTAAAATCGAACACTAATTCTTTTTTAAGTGGGATATATTTTTCTTTTTTCAGCGATTGAATTTCTAAGGTATTTGTTGAGTTTTCATTGATTGTTGCTTTAAAAATTCTGATGGTATTTCCGAGAGTTCCATAACCGCTTTGATAGCTTCTTTCCACAATAAGAAAGGTATTTTTTTTGTATGCCAGAATTGCGGTAACGCCGTTTAAATTGACGTTTCCTTTTGCGGGTTTATCAATTTTTTCTAGCTGATACGCAAATTGTTTGGTTGCTTTTTTGGTTTGATTATCGAAATACGTAATTCGTATTGGCGATTGTGTTTTATGAAATGTCGGTTCTTCGCCATCTGTTTCTAGTGGCGCCTCCATAGCGACCCAAAATCCTTTTTTATCGAAACTTTTTGACGAGCTTTCAAACGTGCCATTATGTTTTGGTTTTGCGTTTGAATTTGCGTTAAAATAATCGGGAATTGTTATTTTTCCTTGAAAATTTCCTACCGTATCCACGGTAAAAATTGTTGGGTTTTTGCCATTACGAATACTTCCTTCACTTACTAAATTGAGTTTATTTTGGGTTACAAAAACCGATTCTAAATCTAAAATATTGTTTTTATAGAAGTGGCTATTTTTATTTATTTGAATACAATTTTTAAAGTTTACATTTTTGATACTGTCATTTTTGATGATAATATCACCAATTAAAACTCGTGGATTTTTGGCATCATCCACGACCATATAATATTGATTATTCGCAAAATCAATTCCTGAAATTCCTCCGATGATGGTATTTTTAAAATTCAAGGAATCTTTCACAATAAATTCATTTAAAAACTTCAGGCGTATTTCGGATGTTTTTGTTTCTTCTACTATTTTTTGTGATGTTTTACAACTTCCAAAAATGATAAAAATAAACAATAAACTGATATATAAAAATTTCTTATTCATCCAACAAAAATACTATGTTTGATAAATATTCTATTGTTTTTCATCTAAAAAATTAAAGAGTCATGATATCAGTTTAAAAAAGTTCAAAAAAGTTCAAAAAAAAAACTCAAATCAGATGATTTGAGTTTTTTAAATTAAAAATTGATCCGGAATTTTATTTTAGATCTTCTAATCTTTTGATATTTACGGCATCTTTTAAAATCATATTACGCTGATTTTCTAAAATAAGTGTTGTCGATTTAGGCAATACTTCTTTCGAATTAATTACTTGGTCATACTCTTCAAGTGCTGATTTTTCACCTCTTAATGCTTCTTCAAGCATTGCTTCATCTGTTTCAGGTGATAAAAAAGATTTTGTATTCATCCAAACTCTATGAACAGAACCTGTTAAGCTACCATTTTGCTCTGGAGTTTTGCCAAAGTTTTTAATTTCAGCTTTTAAATCTTGAGTAAAATTTTTACGTTCATTCGCTTTTTGTTCAAAATAAAGCGTCAGATTATTATTTTTAGCATTTTCTGAGGCAGTTCTGTATCCTTTTTCTGCATCATAATTTTTTTCTAATAAACTGTTTAATTGATTTGCTACTTCTTCTGTGTAATTGTACATAATTTTTTAATTTAATAGTTAGTGGCAAATTATTTTTTAGATGCTTACCGTTTTAACATCTTTTAATTAATTAGTACACCACAAAAATACAAGGCTATTACGTTTCGTTTTTGCTCATATGATTTAGATTGTAACTCATTTGAATTTATCTTGTTAAAACTATCAAAAACCATTAAAAACCATTAAAAATTGACACCTATTTTAGTTTAGCAATACATTTAGTTCCGTTTTCATGGCTAATTCGATAGGTTCTTTATCTTTTTGAAATAACCGTGCTGGTAAATTTCCTTTTAAAACGATTTGATTTCCTGTTACAGCTAACCAACTTCCTTCTCGTAAGCCTAAAACGGGCGTTTCATTGAAAATATGATATTCTTTTATTCTGGTTTCACGAGTTTCGCCCATGTGTTTCGAATTTTTAATCGGATCTAAATAATGTGCATTGATATTAAAAGGAATAAATGCTAAGGTTTTAAAACTTGGCGGATATACAATTGGCATATCATTAGTATTCATCATGGTAACGCCACAAATATTACTTCCTGCGCTTGTTCCTAAATAGGGAGTTCCGTTTTCGACCACATTTTTCAGCGTGTCAATTACATCTTTTTTATACAGTTGATTGACTAATTCAAACGTATTTCCGCCTCCTGTAAAAATAGCATCGGCTTGTTGTAATGCTTGCTTCGGATTTTCAAATTCATGAATTCCTTTCACTTTTTTATCAATTTTAGCAAATGCTTTTTGGGCAATTTCGGTATATGTATCGTAACTAATCCCGCTAGGTCTTGCGTAGGGAATAAACAAAATAGTGTGTGCTTTTTCAAAGAAAACAGCTAATGTTGGCAATAAATATCCTAAATATTCACTCCCGTGAACTGTTGATGTACTTGCGATTATTAATTTTTTCATAGGTCAAATTAACAAAATTTATCATTACTTTAAATTATTTTTAAGATTTTTTAACGAAAATTAAAAGTTCTTTGTTTTACACTTATTTTATTTCTTGATGTATTAAAAATTACTAAAAAATAAAAAATCATGAAAAATAAACAATTACTAATTATAAGATTTTTTCTAGTATTTTTTTCTGGAGTTTTTTTTAAGATTCAAGCTCAAGAAAACAACACATATCGAAAATTTTTATATGCCGATGTTCGTAATAAAACAACTCTTTTAGAAAATGTAAACATCATTAATTTAAACACAAAACAAGGGACTTTCACCACTATAAATGGCGAATTTAAAATTTTAGCCAAACCAACAGATTCTTTAAAAATATCATGTATCGGTTATAAAACAATTATTTTTGAAGTGAAAAACATACATTTCGGAATGCAAAAAAACATATTTATCCTAAATAAAAAAAAATATAAATTAGATGAAGTATATCTAAAAAAACATTCTTTAACAGGTTCTTTAACTTCGGATATCAAAAACATTAAGAACACGCAAATCATAAACGCAAAAACACTAAATTTACCCTACGCAGGTTCTAAAATTTTAACATCCACAGAAAGAAAATTATATACCGCTATGGGTGCAAAAAATATACTTTCTCTAGATTATTTACTTAATAGTGCTTCTGGAAGAATAAAAAAATTACAAAAATTACAAACTATTGAAAATTTAGAAAAAAAAGTCAAAAAAATAAAAAACACCTATACTTTATCGATTATAAAAGAATATAACATCAAAGAAACGCACGTTTATAAATTCATTTACTTTTGCACTACTGATGAAAAATTCAATCAAATTTATAATTCAACAGCGATAACAATGATTCGATTTTTAAAAAACAAAGCCGAATTATTTAAAAAACAATATCCAGCCGATTATCAATTATAACAGCTTCTAAAACGAAATAAAACAACAACCATGAAAAAATTTATAATTCTACTATTGATACTTCCGCTACTCTCTTTTAGCGTTCATAAATATTATATTTCACTGACAGAAATCGACTATAAACCAGAAACGAAATCGGTACAAATAATTATGAATGTTTTTATTGATGATATCGAAAATGCCATCAATAAAGAATATAATGTAGATTTACAGCTCGTATCAAAAAATGAATTAAAAAATTCTGATACTTTGTTTTTCAAGTATTTAAAAAAACATTTTAAACTAAAAATCAATCAAAAAGAAGTACATTATAATTTTATCGGTAAAGAATATGATGGTGATATTGTCTTTTTTTACTTAGAAATAGAAAATATTGCTGATTTTAAAACCATCGAAATACAAAATAATGTATTAATGAGGCATTTTTCGGAACAACAAAATTTAATTAAAGCATCTGTAAATAAAGAACGTAAAAGTTTATTTTTAACTAAAAAAAAGGATACCGATATCTTAAATTTTTAATTAACATCTTTTAAATTTTATAAAGCTATGTTAATTATGGAACAAATTTATTTTGTAAAGCGCAAATTTAGTAACTTTCGGAATATTTTAAAAACTCATTTAAAAAATCATAGAATTTATCATAAATTATAAAAAATCAAACTTAATATCAAACTAAAAGTCTAAAAATCAAACTTAATTAAACTCAAAATAAAAAATGAGAAAATATTATACCCTGTTGGTGGTGGCTATTTTTGCTTCATCGACAATATTTGCACAAAAAACACCTCAAAAAGGTCATACGGATCAAAATAAATTTCGTCAATTAAAAGACCTATTACCAACTCCAAATGACCAACGCACCGCATCTGGAGCTCCTGGGCATCAATACACGCAACAAAAAGTGGATTATGCAATGGTGTTGCATTTAGACGAAAAAAACGATAAATTATACGGTGATCAGACAATTACATATCATAATAATTCTAAAGATAAATTGGAATATTTATGGATACAATTGGATCAAAATATGCGTGCGCCCGATTCTCAAAGTCCTTTAATTGAATCGACAAGTGCAAGTGCTTTTCAAACTCCTGAAAAATTCGTTGCGACCAACATGAGCAAACCAAAAGATTTTGGTTTTAAAATAGAAGCCGTAAAAAATGGCGATGGTACCGAATTATCGTACACTATCAACAATACGATGATGCGTATCAATTTATCAAAAGCGATTGCTTCTGGTGAAATTTTTAAATTTAGAATCAAATGGAATTATTTAATTAATAATTCGGTAATTGATGGCGGACGTTCTGGTTTTGAATTATTTCCTGATGGCAATAAAAATTATACCATTGCACAATTTTTTCCTCGATTGGCAGTCTATGATAACGTAGAGGGTTGGCAAAATATGCAGTTTTACGGACGCAGTGAATGGGCGTTAGAATTTGGTGATTACGATGTTAAATTAACCGTACCTGCCGATCATATTGTAGCGGCAACTGGTGAATTACAAAACGCAAAAAATGTACTGACCAAACAACAACGAAACCGTTTAGAGAAAGCAAAAACATCTTATAAAGATCCTGTTTTTATTGTTACGCAAGAAGAAGCAGAAGAAAATGAAAAAGAACAAAGTACCAAAACAAAAACATGGCATTTTAAAGCAATTAATGTGCGTGATTATGCCTTTGCATCTTCAAGAAAATATATTTGGGACGAAATGGCAGTAAATATTAACGGTAAAAATGTGATGGCGGTGTCGTTATATCCTAAGGAAGGAAATCCGTTATGGGAAGAGCATTCTACCCGAGTTGTTGCCAATACATTGGAAGAATATTCTAAAATGACTTTTGATTATCCGTACTCAAAAGCGATATCGATACACGCAAAAGACCAAGGAATGGAATATCCGATGATTTGCTTTAACTACGGACGACCAAACCCTGATGGAACATATTCTGATAGAGTTAAAAATGGAATGATTGGCGTAATTACACATGAAGTTGGGCATAATTTCTTTCCAATGATTGTAAATTCTGATGAGCGTCAATGGACTTGGATGGATGAAGGTTTAAATTCTTTTGTTGAAATATTAGCTGAATTAGACTATGATCCGAACTTCAATACTAAAAAATTACCCAAAGATATTGTGCGTTATATGAGTTTAGATCAGGATAAATTAACACCGATTATGTCGCAAGGCGATTACGTAAAAAACTTCGGACCTAACGCTTATACCAAACCAGCGGCGGGCTTGTATTTGTTACGTAAAACCATCATGGGACCAGAATTATTTGATTTTGCCTTTAGAACCTACGCTAAAAGGTGGATGTTTAAACACCCTACTCCTGCTGATTTTTTCAGAACAATGGAAGATGCTTCAGGAATGGATTTAGACTGGTTTTGGAGAGGTTGGTTTTACGCAACTGATTATGTTGATATTGGTATCAAAGATGTTAAAATTTTATATTTAAGCGATAAACCGAACGAACAAACAAAGAAATTACAAGAACAATATCCTTCTTATTTTGCAGGTTTAGGAAAGTTAGTTTTTTTAACGACCAATAAAAATGATGCGAATTCTTATTCTGTAAAAAGATATGTTAATTCATTATCTTCGGATAAAAAAGCAAGTTTAAAAACGATTCCTGACTATATATATCAGGTTGAATTTGAAAAACCAGGAGGTTTGCCAATGCCAATTATTGTAGAATTAACCTATGCTGATGGTAGCAAAAAACGAGAAAAATTTCCTGCAAAAATATGGATGAAAGATGATACTAAAGTGTTTCGTGTTTTCACTTCGGATAAAGAAATAAAGAGTTTTGTTGTAGATCCAGATTTAGAAACAGCCGATATTGATACTACTAACAATCATTGGCCAAAGCAGAAAACAAGTAAATTTGATACTTTCAAGAAAAGAAGAAAGTAAACAATAATCAATCTAATAATTTATTTTGATAATTTTTTCAGGTTTATCTGACGCTTACCAAAAACCCCCACTTTAAAAGTGGGGGTTTTTAATTAGCAAGAAGTATCGGCAATAATTTTCCATTCTTCGTTTATTTTCTTGAAAATAATCATAAAAACACCGTTTGCATTTCCTGTTTTTCTAGTCAAATAATATGCTCCCATTACAAAATATGAATTATCATTAATTTTAGAAACATCATTGATTTTAAATTTCAAAATTCCTGTATCTTCTTTTGTTGGATAGCCTTTTTTATAATTTTCCAATGTTTTATTCCAGCCGTAAGTAAGTCCGTTACTTCCGTAAAACTTTAGGGAATCATTTTTCCAATATCCTTGCATATAGCCTTCTAAATCATGTTTTGACCATGCTTTTTCTTGCATTTTCAAAACATTTAGAATGTCTTTTTTGTTATTTTTATCACTTTCTTCTTGTTTTTCTTCTTGTTTTTCTGATGCCACTTGACAAGAAATCATACTTACGAATAAGATGGTATATAGCAGTATTTTTTTCATAATTATATATTTTAGTTTTGATTTAAAGTATTAAAATAACGATTTAATAATTTCTTTAATATGAATTCCTTCGGCTTCGGCTTTATAATTTTTAACAATTCTGTGCGATAATATCGGGATTGCAACTGCTTGAACATCTTCAATATCTGGAGAAAATTTACCATTTATAGCGGCATATGCTTTTGCGGCTAAAATGAGGTTTTGCGACGCTCTTGGTCCTGCTCCCCAATCGATATATTTTTTAATAAGTGTGGTTGCTTTTGCTGATTTCGGACGTGTTTTAGCTACTAAACCTACCGCATATTCAATTACATTATCGGCAACAGGAATTTTTCGAATTAATTGTTGAATTTCTAAAATTTCTTGTGAAGAAAGAATTGTTTTTATTTTTTGATTTTTTGTTGATGTCGTATTTTTAACCACCTGAACTTCCTGTTCAAATGTTGGATATTCTAAATGAATCGAAAACATGAATCGGTCTAACTGCGCTTCTGGCAACGGATACGTTCCTTCTTGTTCTATCGGATTTTGAGTAGCTAATACAAAGAAAGGCGTATCTAATTTATACTGATTTCCTGAAATAGTTACTGATTTTTCTTGCATTGCTTCAAGTAATGCTGCCTGTGTTTTCGGAGGCGTTCGGTTAATTTCATCAGCTAAAATAATATTTGAAAAAATAGGACCTTTTATAAATTTAAATTGACGATTTTCATCTAAAATTTCACTTCCTAAAATATCCGAAGGCATTAAATCGGGTGTAAATTGAATACGGTTAAATTCCAAGCCAAGTACTTCTGAAATCGTATTTACTAATAATGTTTTTGCCAAACCAGGCACGCCAATTAAAAGCGAATGTCCGCCACAAAAAATGGAAACTAAGGTATAATTAACCGCTTCTTGCTGACCGATTATCACTTTACCTATTTCTTGTTGTAATTGGTTGAATTGTTTTACTAAATTATTTACAGCGATTACATCAGACATAGTATTTTTTAAGTTTTAGATAAATATGTTTAAATAATTTTGAATAATTTCAAAAATAGTGATTTACAAATTAATAAAATTTATTATAAAACTAAGATTCCCGCTAAAAAGCAGGAATCTTGAATAATCTTAAAAAAAAAGAATACTATTTCGTAAAAGAATTTATTATTTGGTATTTATTTCTTTTTTCCAATCTTTTTTGAAGGTACATTTTTTATAATCTTTGGCTAATTTAATGTACGTTTCTTTAATTTTTTCTTTTGACCATTTCGTAATTTGTTCTTCTTTCTTTTTTGCTAGCGCAAATTTTTGCATTCGTACGTAATCGTCAATAATGTTTGCTTTATGCGTTTTTGTTTTTGTTTTCAAGTGAATTACTTTGTACATTTTTTCACCTTCACGAGTTTCATCGTAAAAAATATCAGATAAATCTCCTTGATTAAGTTCGCTAATTCTACCAAATAAATCGGGAGCCATTCTAGTTAATTCGAAGGTTGTTTCTTGGGTATATGGATTGATAATTAATCCGCCATTACTTTTAGTTTCTTCTTCTTCGGAATATTTTTTAACGGCTTGTTCAAAAGTTAGCGTACCATCTTTAATTTCTTTTACCACTTTTTGAATCGTTTCTTTTGTTTCTTTTAATTTTTCATCGGCAATTTCTGGCTGCAATAAAATATGAGAAACTTCACGTCCATTCCCTCTTATTTTGTTCAATAAAATAATATGGTATCCGAAAGGTGATTTAAAAGGTTCAGAAACTTGTCCTTCTTCTAAGGAGAAAGCGACTTCTTTAAACTCTTTTACAAAATTTGTTTCTTTGGTGATAATTCCCATATTTCCGCTATTTTGTGCGGCACTAGGATCATCAGAATTTATAATTGCTTTTAATTTAAAACTTGCACCTGCTTCGACTTGTTTTTTAATTTCGGTAAGTTTATCGATAACACGTGTTATTTCTTGTGCTGTAGGACTTGCTTTTAACACTAATTGTGCAATTTCTACTTCTGCAGGAATTTCTGGCAATTCATTTTTATCTTGTAATCCTTTAAAATAAACACGTATTTCTTCTGGAGTTACGGCTATTTTTTCGGTGATTTTCAACTGTTCTTTTTCAATAAGAAGATTTTCTTTTTGTACTCTTGATAATTCTTTTTTAAGATCTTCAATATCGTTAAAACCGTATGCTTTAATTACTTTTTCTTCACTTCCGTATTCATTGGTAAAGTAAGCGATACTTCGTTTTACTCTGCTATCAATATCTGCTTGAGCAACTACGACACTATCAATTACACCGTGATGTGCGAGTAATTTTTGTTGCATTAATTCCTCTAACATTTCACAGTCGGTAATTTTTATTTTCCCTTCGCTTCTAACCTCAACTTCTTGTTTAAATTTATCGATATCAGAATCTAAAACAATATTTTTACCGATTACTACTGCTACGCCGTCTATTTTGGTTTGTTGTGTATTTTCTTGGGCATTTATAGCAGTTAAATTTGCTAAAAGAAAGGCACATAAAATACTAGTATTCTTTAAAATTTTTGTTTTGAATGGCATCATTTATCAGCGTTTTTTCTATGTCTCTTATTAATTCTAATTTTCTTTTGTGTAAGATTATTTGTTTAATCCGTGGGCTTACAAAAGTTAATGGTGCGGTTGCGTTTATTGGCAACCTATTTTTTACAGCCACCAAATATACTCCTAAACTATCTTCTTTTTGTACGAATTTAGAAATTTTTAACAAACCCTCTTTTGTTTTTGTTCTAAAAGGCGGAATCATTTTTTTCAAAGTAGAAAAAGGCACCCAAGTAGTATCTTGCAATCGGTACGATTTAAAGTTTAATAAATGGCGTTCTAATTCTTCTCGATCTTCTTCTTTGGTCGATTTAAAATTTTTGATAGTTTCTTTTTTATCTAAGAAATCTTTTCCAAAATACACATATTCGAATTGTAATAGTTCTTGATTTAGTTTAAAATTTTCTTTATTTTTTTGATAATATAATGTTATTGCTTCTTCAGATACGACCGTATCTAATTGTTGTTTAATCAATCGTTCTTTGTAGCCGTTTATGTATAGACTTTTTTTGTAACTATTTACTAAATTTTCTATTTTTTCGGTATTAACATCGGAGATATTTTCAACAGCTTTGGTGAGTAATAGTTCTTGTTTTGCCCATGAATAAATAAGTCCTTTTACGACGATTAAGCTATCTTTTTTACTGATATTTTTAGGAACTAATTCTTGAATATCTTTTTTATAAAGATTTTTATTATAAACGGTTGCAATCGGTGTATGTTGTGTTTGTTTTTGTGTTTTCAGGCTAATAAAATCGCAGGAAACGATAAAAACACTGATAAATAAAAGGATTATTTTCTCAATTTTTTGAATATTGTTCATTTTTTATTGATGATATAATTTTCTTTATGAATCTATTTTATTTGGTATTTATAAAGAGATTATTCCTTTAATAACGTCTGCTTTTTTGTAGTATTCAATTACTTCTTCGGAAGTTTTAACATTTAAGAAGATAGAAATACTATGATATTTTCCTGTTTTTGACATTTTTGTTTCAATAACAGCGCCTGCTGTATCGAAGATTTCTTTTACTTCTTCTTCCTGATTTTCATCGGTAGGTACAATAAATTTGAATAAGTATTTACTTGGAAATTTGGTCGTATCTTCTAATTGTCCTTTTAATTTGATGTAAAATGCGTCTCTATCTGACATAATATTGTTTGTTTTGTACTTGTTTATGCTTATTTCTACTTGTTTAATTCTAAAATTTAGAAATCAGAATAAAATCAATTAAAATAGCTGAAAAGTAGTTTTTAAAAATGATTTATCACAAAATTACATTATTAATTGCTTATTTATTGCAGTATTTGTTACATTTATAAATTGAAACGTATATTTTTGCATCATGCAACAAAAAATAGTTTTAATAGGAGGTCCTGGTACCGGTAAGTCTTCAATTTTAAACGAGTTTATAAACCTCGGCTATAATTGTATGCCTGAAATTTCAAGAGAAGTAATACAAAAAGCACAAAAAGAAGGCATTGACCAATTGTTTTTAGAGCAACCCTTACTTTTTAGTGAAATGTTATTACAAGGCAGAGAACAACAATATTTAGAGGCTGAAAAATACAATACTGATCTTGTTTTTTTTGATAGAGGAATCCCTGATATACATGCATATATGAATTATTTAGGTAGTGAATATCCGCCTATTTATAAGCAGAAAAGTCAACAATATGTGTATAACAAAGTTTTTATGTGTTCACCTTGGAAAAGTATTTATACTTCGGATAATGAACGATATGAAACTTTTGATCAAGCCGTTAAAATCGATAACTTTTTAAAAGAAACGTATCTAGAGGTTGGCTACGATATTATTCAAGTACCTTTTGCACCTGTAAAAGAGCGATGTGATTTTATTTTACAATCGTTATAATTGTTCTAATGTCTTTAAATCTTATAAGTTATAACTTAGATTGATGTCTGAAAAATCAACAGCGATACTACAACAGTATTGGAAACACGACTCTTTTAGAACGCCACAACAAGAAATTATCGAGGCTGTTTTAGCGGGCGAAGATACGGTTGCTTTATTGCCTACTGGCGGTGGAAAATCGATTTGTTTTCAAGTTCCTGCTTTAATGAGTGATGGTGTTTGTATTGTTATTTCGCCCTTAATTGCTTTGATGCAAGACCAAGTAAAAAGTCTTGTTGCTAAAGGTATTAAAGCAACTTCAATTGCTTCTGGAAGTTCTCAAGATGCTATTATTACCCTTTTTGATAATATCCGATTTGGGCATATAAAATTCTTATATATTTCTCCCGAACGCTTACAATCTCGATTTATTCAGGATAAAATAAAACAGTTACACGTCAATTTAATTGCTATTGATGAAGCGCATTGTATTTCAGAATGGGGGCATGATTTTCGTCCTTCCTATCAAAAAATAGCACTTTTAAAAGAACTACAACCAAATGTTCCTTTTATCGCATTAACAGCTACGGCAACTCAAAAAGTACTTGAAGATATTGTTATTTCTTTAACGTTAGACAAGCCCAAAATTTTTAAAAAATCTTTTTATCGAAAAAATTTAGCGTATCAAATTTTTGATACCCAAGATACGCTTCATCAATTAAAACAGATTTTCATCAAAACAAAAGCTCCTGCGATTGTATATGCCAATTCGAGAGCTCGAACCAAAAATATTTCGGCATATTTAAATGCCAATGGTTTTAAAAGTAGTTTTTATCATGCAGGATTATCTGTTTTAGATAAACAACGGGCTTTTGATAATTGGATGACCGAAAAAACACCTATTATCGTTGCGACCAATGCCTTTGGAATGGGAATCGATAAACCGAATGTAAAAGTCGTGGTTCATGTAAATCTTCCCGCATCGATAGAAAATTATATTCAAGAAGCAGGACGTGGCGGACGTGATGGAAATAAAGCATTTTCAGTGGTTTTAACCAATAAAAATGAACTTACAGACAGTCAAATTTTATTAGAGAAATCATTACCAACAATCAAGGAAATAAAGAGTATTCATCGACAATTATACCAACATTTTCAAATTACCAATGGCGAACTTATTGAAACACCTTTCGGTTTTAACCTACTCGAATTTTGTGATAAATATCAAATAGCACCCAAAAAAACCTACAACGCTCTACAAATTTTAAATAGCCACGGAATTATTGAATTAAATACTAACTTTAATCAGAAATCAAGTATTTTGTTTACCGTGACTAGCCAACAAATTTTACACGTACAGAAAACACACAAAAATCTGGCAAGTAAAAATTTTATACAAACACTTTTACGTTTATACACAGGTGTTTTTGAAAATCCAATAAAAATTGATGAGTTTTTTATCGCCAAAAAAGCAGGAATTACCTCGGATAAAGTAAGCGAAGAACTCGAACGAATGGTTGCTGATAATTTATTAGAATATCATAAAAAAACCGATACGACTGAATTATATTTTCTGCATCCACGGGAAGATGACACTACAATTAATCGAGTTTCTAAAAATATAAAGGCATATTTGAATCAAAAAAAACGGAAAAATAAAGAATTAATTCGTTTTATTAAAAACAATACACGTTGTCGAAGTATTCAATTATTAGCCTATTTTGATGAAAATAGCACTGAAAAATGTGGTATTTGTGATGTTTGCCTACAAGAAAAACGTACTTTTACAGTAAATTCTACGGATATTATCAAACTTTTATCGCAACAAAATACCTTAACAGTTTCTGAAATCGCCCTGCATCTCGCTCAAAAAGAAGCACAGATTTTAATACTTTTACAAGCATTAATATCCGAGGAAAAAATAACGATTTCAAATAATCATTATTCTTTATGTTAATTTATTTTTTTCAAAAAAATCAGCATAAATTACTAAAAAATTAACTAAAACTTACTAAAATTTAAGAAATGAGAGATTTACGCATCGTTTTTATGGGAACGCCCGATTTTGCAGTAACCATTTTAAAACATCTTATTGAACATAATTATACCGTTGTAGGCGTTATTACCGCTCCTGATAAACCTGCTGGAAGAGGTCGTAAATTAAATGAATCGGCGGTAAAAAAATATGCACTTTCTCAAGATTTACCCATTTTACAGCCAACAAATTTAAAAAATGAGGCATTTCAAACTGCGTTAAAAAATTGGAATGCTAATTTACAAATTGTGGTCGCTTTTAGAATGTTGCCAAAATCGGTTTGGGCAATGCCTGAATTTGGAACTTTTAACCTACACGCTTCTTTATTACCTGATTATCGTGGTGCGGCACCGATTAATTGGGCAATTATCAACGGCGAAACAAAAACAGGCGTTAGTACTTTTTTTATTGATGATAAAATTGATACTGGTGAAATTATTTTACAAGAATCCGTGGAAATTAAAGAAGATGAAATTGTAGGCGAATTACATGATAAATTAATGTATCTCGGTGCAAATTTAGTTGCTAAAACCTTAGATTTAATTGCTAAAGGAACTGTAAAAACGACCAAACAACCCGAATTAGAAGAAAAAACAGCTTATAAATTATTTACTGATACTTGTAAAATAGATTGGTCAAAATCATTAACTGATATTTACAATCATATCCGTGGATTGAATCCGTATCCTGCTGCTTGGACCACTATTCAAAATGGAGAAACTGAAATTTCTGCTAAAATATATGGCGTTACGAAAGAATTTACATCACATAATTTAGCAAACGGAAAAATTGTAGCCTCCAAAAAAGAACTTAAAATTGCCGTGAAAGATGGATACCTTATTATTGAACAACTTAAAATTTCAGGGAAAAAATTAATGGACGCTAAAAGTTTATTAAATGGCTTTCATTTTAATGAAGATGCAAAAGCCCTGTAACCCTTTATTTATAAGGTTTTATAGATTATCAGAAAAAAGAACCAAGGTTATTAACATTTTATGATATTTTATTAACAATCTGATGTTTTTTTAAGCTAAAAACTTGTACAATACCGCATTCCTACTATATTTGTTGAGCTATAAAGCAAAAAACAAAAGTTAATTTTAAAACGTATTCAAATTATGAACAAATCAGATTTAATCGATGCAATGGCTGCTGATGCAGGAATTTCTAAAGCTTCTGCGAAACTTGCATTAGACTCTTTAACGTCTAACGTTACTAATTCTTTAAAAAGTGGAGATAAAGTAGCATTAGTTGGATGGGGAACTTGGTCTGTTTCTGAAAGAGCTGCTAGAACAGGTAGAAACCCTCAAACAGGAAAAGAAATTCAAATTGCTGCTAAAAATGTAGTAAAGTTTAAAGCAGGTGCTGGTTTAAGCGATTCTGTAAACAACTAATATTTTTTATTAAATATATTTAAAACAGCATTTAGGAAACTAAATGCTGTTTTTTTTTAAAATAAATTAAACTAAAAAAATGGAAAAAACATCAAAAGCATTTGTCATAGCTTCTTGGGTTGCATTAAGTACAGGTATCATTGGTTATTTAATTGGATTATCTAGGGCTGAAATGCCATTAAATGAAAAAGGATATTATTTTACAGTATTAATGTTTGGTCTTTTTGCCGTTGTTTCTCTTCAAAAAAGTGTTCGAGATAAAATTGAAGGATACCCTGTTACTGACATTTACTATGGAATTTGTTGGTTTGGAACTATTTTATCAATCACACTATTAATCGTTGGACTCTATAATGCCACTTTATTACCTAGTGAAAAAGGTTTTTATGCATTTGCATTTTTATTAGGTATTTTCGGAGCAATTACCGTTCAAAAAAACACCCGAGATAATTTACTTTTTAACAAAGAACAAAAATAATAAAAACTCATAATTTACATTTAATCAAGTTTTACTTTTTAAGTAAATAACAAAAAAATCCGCTGAAATTTTCAGCGGATTTTTTTATATAATTTTAAGATTATTCATCATCTCTTTCTTTTGTTGTTTCATCAACAAAATCATTTTTGACTCTTTTACTTCCTTCGTAAAGTTCATATTTTACAAAACGACAATCTAAATCGGCATTTTTAAGCGGTATTCTTTTTGAAGTTCGTAATCCAACGTGTTTTAACGCTAACATATCCGAAGTAATTAACCAAGCTGTTGAATTCGGATAATTATGTTTTAAGGTATCTCCAATTTTGGTATAAAATTCTTCAACATCAATATTTAAACGCTCACCATAAGGCGGATTAAATAAAATAGTCGTGTTACCAAATACCTCTTTTTTAGAGTTGAAAAAGTTTACATGATGTATTCCTATAAATTCTTCTAAATTCGCATTAATAACATTCTGTTTCGCCTTGGTAACAGCTGAAGGTGCTTTATCAAATCCCATTATTTTAAAATGTGAACTGGTAATTTTTTTCAACAAAGCATCTTGAATTACGAAATATAATTCTTCATCATAATCTTTCCAATTTTCAAACGCAAAATGTTTTCGATTGATATTTGCAGGAATATTATTAGCAATCATAGCGGCTTCAATTAAAATTGTACCTGAACCACACATTGGATCGATAAAATTTTCTTCGCCTTTATATCCTGATAATAACACCAATCCTGCGGCTAAAACCTCATTAATTGGGGCAATATTCGTAGCACTTCTGTAGCCTCTTTTATGTAGAGAATCTCCTGAAGAATCTAGGGAAATTGTTAGCCATTCATTATGAATATGAATATGAACTTTAACATCTGGATATTTTAAATCAACATTCGGACGTTTTTTATATTTATTGACAAAATAATCAGCAATGGCATCTTTCGATTTTAAACTAATATAATGTGAATTGGTCGTAAAATTTTTAGAATTTACCACTGCACCGATAGCAAAAGTTCCATCAACATCAATATATTTATCCCATTTTACACGCTGAATTGCTTCGTATAAATCTTCTTCATCAAAAATTTTACTTTTTTTAATTGGTTTTAAAATACGAATTGCCGTACGCAACGCAATATTCGCTTTGTACATAAATCCTGTATCTCCTTTAAAAGAAACATTACGTATTCCTTCTTTAACGTCTTGAGCCCCTAGTTTTCTTAGTTCATCTGCTAATACGCCTTCTAAACCTGCCATGGTAATGGCGGTCATTTTAAAATCTTTCTCCATATAATTGTAAAATTTCATTGCAAAAGTACAGCTTATTTTGGGTTGATAGGAATCTTTTCTTGTTTCAATCTAAAAAACGTAAGATTTATGTATTTTTGCAGACCTTATACTTATGAAAACAACAAACTGGTTTACCGCTTGGTTCGACACAACTTATTATCACACCTTATACAAACATAGAAATGATGCTGATGCGCAATTTTTCATGCGAAATATCACCTCATTTTTAAAACTACCAAAACACAGTCATATTGCTGATTTGCCTTGTGGAAAAGGACGACATTCGGTCTATTTAAATTCGCTAGGATACAAGGTTACTGGAGGAGATTTAAGTAAAAATAGCATCGAATATGCCCAAAAATTTGAAAATGAAACCCTTCATTTTGAAGTTTGGGATATGCGAACGCCTTTATCCAAAAAATACGACGCTATTTTTAATTTATTTACGAGTTTTGGTTATTTTGATGATGATTCAGAAGATATTGCTATTTTAAAAAACATCAAAAATGGCTTACAAGAAAAAGGCGTTTGTGTTCTCGATTTTTTAAATGTTGAAAAAGTTAAAAATTCATTAGTTACTGATGAAATAAAAACGATCGATGGCATTGAATTTCATATAAAAAGAGAACTTAAAGACGGTTTTATTTTAAAGCATATTTCTTTTTTTGCAGATGAAAAACAACATAATTATACCGAACAAGTAAAATTTTTAACGCTTGATAAAATGGAAGTTTATTTTGAAAAAGCTGGTTTAGAAATCAAGCATGTTTTTGGTGATTATGCTTTAAATGACTTTGATAAAAACACTTCGGATAGATTAATTTTAATTGCAGAATAATTATAGAATAATTATAAAATGAGTTATATATTATTAATTATTGCGGTTTTAGTTGGCGCTTTACTCGTTTTACTGTTAAAACCGAACAATAAACACGTACGTTTATTACTTGCTTTTAGTGGCGCTTATTTATTATCAGTAACAATTTTACATTTGCTTCCTGAGGTTTATATGCACACTCAAAATGCTAAAAAAATAGGGATTTTAATTTTAGTTGGAATTATTATTCAATCGATATTAGAGTCTTTTTCGAAAGGAGCGGAACACGGACATATTCATCTACATTCAGATGAATCACAATTTCCGTGGTTGTTATTTATAAGTTTATGTATTCACGCATTTTCGGAAGGTTTGCCGATACATCATGCTGGCGACAATTTACTTGGTGCAATTATTGTCCATAAAATTCCGATTGCAATTGTGCTAACTACTTTTTTATTACAAACGAATTATAGTAACCTTAAAATAATTTTATTTTTAAGTATTTTTGCGATAATGAGTCCGTTAGGCGTTTTAGTTTCTGATAAAGTTCCTTTTTTTACTGAATATCATACAGAAATTACCGCTTTAATTATCGGAGTATTTCTTCATATTTCAACGATTATACTTTTTGAAAGTTCTGAAAATCATAAATTTAATGTAAAGAAATTTACCGCAATTCTTTTAGGTGTTTTGCTCACCATTTTTACGGTTTAATTTTGATGTAAAGATTATATAAAATAAAAAACAAGGAGTTTAAACGTTTAAACTCCTTGTTTTTTTGCTTGATATCAAGATTTAATTAAACCAAATTGTGAATGATTTAATTTTTGCTAAATCAGGAATTTGCTCGATAGTTACTTTTTGAGTACTGAAATCTTTTAATCCTAAATCTTCTTTATCTAAAGAGATTGTTGCGTTTAAATCATCAATAAATAAGGTTACGGATAAAAATGACGATTCAATTTTACTAATCGTATTATTCGAGTTAATTTCTTGAAATGAAGAATTAATATTCAACCCTGTATTGGTTTTAAAACGGGCGTCAAAAACCTCAACACTTTTAATAGTTGATATCGAATCTAATTGTTCTTTTGGAACAATCGTTATTAAATGCTTTCCTCCTTTTTCAAAAACTAAGTATTTATCATCTTCTTGAAAAAAGTTATTTCCCTTTGCTCCTTCGCTTAAAACTTTTACAATTGAATCATTTTTAAAAATTGCCTCTACTTGTTGCATGGTTGTTTTGGTGGTTAATTCACCTATTTTTCCTTTCGAAATATCATATTTACTATTTTCACATTGTATAAATACTACGGAGATTAAAGCGATTATTAATGGTTTAATTATGTTTTTCATTTACTTTTTAATTTACTTTTTAATTTGGATTAGTTGTTTATTCTGATTTTAGTTAGTTATTTTTTACAAAACGTTTTAAGAGGGTATTTGTTTTATTTTATTTCAATACTTTTTTTAAAATACCAAATACGCTACGGATAAAAGTAGCACTTGTTAGTACTTTAATTAGTGGATTTTGACGTGTACTGGTTCTTGTTGTTGCTTTTTGGCTTATTTTTTTAGTTTCTTGCTGATGAGCTTCCGTATTTTTTTGGGTATTAATTACGTCAATTTTTTGATTTAATAACTCATAAGCACTTTCTCTATCAACAGTATTATTATACTTTTTTATTAAAGCTGATTTATTTAAAACTGCTTTAATTTCTGCATCAGTAAGCACGCCCATTCTACTCATGGGAGCACGCAACATTGTTCTAGCTAAGGGCGTTGGAATTCCTTTTTCATTTAATACCGATACCAATGCTTCACCAATTCCTAATTGTGTTAATACCTCTTTAGTATCGTAATATTCCGAATCGGGATAATTCTCAGAAGCTAATTTAATTGCCTTTCTATCTTTTGCTGTAAATGCTCGTAAAGCATGCTGAATTTTCATTCCTAATTGTGCTAAAATATCTTCTGGAACATCTTTCGGATTTTGGGTTACAAAATACAATCCAACTCCTTTTGAACGGATTAATTTTACAATACTTTCAATCTGATTTAATAAGGCTTTTGATGCTTGTTCAAAAACCAAATGTGCTTCATCAATAAAGATAATTAGTTCAGGTTTATCGCTATCGCCTTGCTCTGGAAAAGTTTCATAAACTTCGGCTAGCAATTGCATCATAAAAGTAGAAAATAATTGAGGTTTATCTTGAATATCGGTTAAACGTAATATTGATATTACGCCACGTCCGTTTTTATCGACACGAGTTAAATCATCTACTTCAAAAGATTTTTCACCAAAAAACAAATCACCTCCTTGTTGTTCTATGGCTACTATTTTTCTTAAAATAGCGCCTGTACTTGCGCTCGAAATACGTCCGTATTCTGCTTGAAGTTCTTCTTTTCCTTCGTTGGTTATAAACTGAAGTAATTTTTTAAAATCTTTTAAATCTAATAATGGTAATTTATGATCATCGCAATATTTAAAAATAATAGCTACAATTCCCGATTGTGTTTCAGTTAGATCTAAAATACGAGATAGTAAAATAGGACCAAACTCCGATACTGTTGCACGTAAACGGACTCCTTCTTGTTCCGAAATAGATAAAATTTCAACAGGAAACTTCGTTGGATTAAAAGGAATTCCTATTTTTTGATGACGTTCCTCAATTTTTGGATGCCCAAGACTTAGTTCTGCTAATCCGCTTAAATCACCTTTAATATCCATTAATAGTACGGGAATTCCTTTTTCAGACATATTTTCTGCCAGTATTTGTAAGGTTTTTGTTTTTCCTGTACCAGTAGCTCCTGCGATTAATCCGTGACGATTTAACGTTTTTAAAGGAATTTTCACCAGAGCATCTATAATGGTTTGTTCCCCTAACATTCCTGCTCCTAAGGTGATAAAATCTCCGTTACTTTTATATCCTTGGTTAATGTAATTGAAAAAATCGTTCGCTTTATTCATTATTATCGCTTTTTTTTTCTTTTTTATTTTTTTCTTTTTTCTTGATAAATAACGTAAAAGTAACAAAAATGATTCATAAAATTTTAATGTTGACTATCTTTGCAATCTTATGTTGAAAAAAGAAGTACAAGAATTAATTGATAAAGGTGAAATGCTTCCATTAATGGAGGAATTTTATACTATTCAGGGAGAAGGATCGCACACAGGTACTGCGGCTTATTTTATTAGAATTGGAGGTTGCGATGTGGGTTGTCATTGGTGCGATGTGAAAGAAAGCTGGAATGCTAGTTTACATCCGCCAACTAAAACCGACATTATTGTTTCTAATGCTAAAGAACAAGCTAAAACTGTAGTAATTACGGGTGGAGAGCCTTTAATGTGGTCTTTAGATTATATTACGAAAGAACTGCAAGATAACGGTATGAAAACGCATATTGAAACTTCAGGAGCGTATGCTTTTTCTGGTGTTTGGGATTGGTTTTGCTTATCTCCTAAAAAAACAAAATTACCTACAAAGGAATGTTATAAAGAAGCAGATGAGTTGAAAATGATTGTTCATAATAAACATGATTTTCAATTTGCAGAAGAACAAGCGGAAAAAGTAGGAAAAAAATGTCAACTATTTTTACAACCTGAATGGAGTAAAAAAGAAGAAATGACGCCTTTAATTATTGATTATGTAATGAAAAATCCAAAATGGCGAATTTCATTGCAAACGCATAAATTTTTAAATATTCCTTAGTATTCACATAGTAAAACAAAAAAAGCAATCAAATTTGATTGCTTTTTTTGTTCTCTAAATCTAGAAAATAACGATTTTATTATTCTTTATAAATCCCCATATTTTCATATTTCTCCATACGCTGAGTGATTAATGCTGCTTCAGTTAAATCTTTTAAAGCATCAAAAGTATTTATGATATGAGTTTCTACTGCTTTAAAAGCTCCTGCTCTATCAGCATGAGCACCACCGATTGGTTCTTTAATTATTCCGTCAATTAATTTTAAACGGTTCATGTCTTCTGCAGTTAATTTCAAAGCTTCAGCAGCTTGTTCTTTATATTCCCAACTACGCCATAAAATAGAAGAACATGATTCTGGTGAAATTACCGTATACCAAGTATTTTCCATCATATACACGCTGTTTCCAACACCAATACCAACAGCTCCTCCTGATGCTCCTTCACCAATAATAATAGTAATAACAGGTACTTTTAAACGAGTCATTTCCAAGATATTACGTGCAATTGCTTCTCCTTGCCCACGCTCTTCAGCTTCTAAACCTGGATATGCACCTGGCGTATCAACTAAAGTTACTACAGGAATACCAAATTTTTCCGCCATTTTCATCAATCGTAATGCCTTGCGATATCCTTCTGGATTCGCCATTCCGAAATTACGATATTGACGTGTTTTAGTATTATATCCTTTTTGCTGACCGATAAACATAAACGATTGATCGCCTATTTTACCTAATCCACCAATCATTGCTTTATCATCTTTTACACTACGATCTCCGTGCAACTCCATAAAGGTATCTCCACAAATAGCGTTAATATAATCTAACGTATATGGGCGATTCGGATGACGCGATAATTGTACACGTTGCCAAGGAGTTAAATTTTTGTATATTTCTTTTTTAGCTTTTTCTAATTTTTTTTCTAGTTTACTACAGGTTTCTGTTACATCAACTTCACTTTCTTCTCCTATAGCAACACATTTTACCAACTGATCTTCTAATTCTTTTATTGGCAATTCAAAATCTAAATATTCCATTATATATAGTTTGATTATATCATTTAGTTCTTTGTAGAGGCAAACATACTAAAAAAATGTATTCTTTAGTGTGCTACTTTTTCTTAAAATACTATTTTTTACTGATTTTGTTTTTTATGATGGTCTTATTTTTCAAAATTCCGTTTAACAAAACGATTATTAAAATAATAAAAGCACCGTAATAAAACTCGGGACTCATTTGTTCTTTTTCTCCAAATATAAATAAGGCTAAAATAATTGCGTAAACAGGTTCTAAGTTGATCGTTAGCATTACGGTATAAGGCGTTATATACTTCATCACTTTTACAGATGCAATAAAGGCGTACGCCGTACAGATACTACTCAATAGTATTAAATAGCCCCAATCGTTTGTTGTTATTTGAAAAAACTGAACGGTAAATTTTTGTGCAAAAATCAAGTATAGCGTAATGCCTAAAGCTCCGAATAATAATTGATAAAATGAAATAATATTAGCATCATATTTTTTGATAAAAAGTCCATTTAAAACCGCAAATAATGCTGATAAAAAAGACGATATCAAGGCATAGATAATTCCTAAAGTATACTGACTTTCGAAATTAAAAATTAGGTATAAACCGCCTATAATTAGCAATCCTAAGATGATTTCTGTGAATGCAATTTTTCTTTTAAAAAATAGCGGTTCAATAAGTGCGGCAAAAAAAGCACCGGTACTCATCGTTACTAAGGCTACCGAAACATTTGATATTTTTATGGCTTCAAAAAAAGTAACCCAATGCACTGCTATAATGACTCCTGAAACAGCAAATTTCAGAAGTCCTTTTTTATCAACTTTAAACGATATTTTTCGAAATAAAAAATAAATAACTATAAAAACCACCGCCAAACACATTCGATACCAAACTAATGGTACGGAATCTATCGAAATTAACGCACCTAATATGGCAGTAAATCCCCAAATAAATACAATAAGATGTAAATGAAGATAGTTTTTTAATTTATTTTCTTGCATTAAAATATAAATAAAATGAAAATAATCCAAAGACAATATTCGGAACCCATACATTTAATAACGCATTTGCACCAGCAACTGCTCCTAAAACTTCTGCTACTTTTAAAAAGAAAACATATAAAAACATTAAGAAAATACCTAAAGTTAAGTTTATTCCTACACCTCCACGTTTTTTCTTATACGCCAATGCGACGGCAATTAAGGTTAAAAAATAACAAGCAATTGGCAAACTCGTACGTTTATACAATTCTACCAAGTAAATATTTAAGTTTTTAATTCCTCGTGTTTTAGAAATCTCTATGAATTTTATTAATTCAGGTGTTTTCATTTCTTGTGCCATTACATTTTTGTAATTAAAATCTTTAGGCGTAAAAGCAAAAGTGGTATCGATATTATTCCCTGAAAAAATACTATCTCGATTTTTAAAAATTTTTCTAATTTTCCAATTATAGAGTTTAAAAGTACTATCTTTTTCACTCCAATTGATATTATCTGCGGTTAATTGTTGTTTCAATTGGATTCCGTCATAAATTTCTGTGGTGAAATTATAGCCTGTATTTCTTTTCAAATCAAAACTTTGAACATAAATATACGTACTATCATTTAGTTGTAAACTAAATTCTCTAATGGTTGTATCTGAATATTTTCGTTTTTTCAGATAGGTTCTTTCAAAAGTTTTACGTGTTTTACTGCTTGATGGCACAAAAAAATGATTCATCAATAAAGCAACCGAACAAACAATCGTCGCTCCTATAAAATACGGATATAAAAAACGTGTAAACGATATTTGTGCGCCGTTAATAGCGATAATTTCGGTATTTCCTGCTAATTTTGAGGTAAATAATATCACCGCTATAAACAATGCCAACGGCATAAAAGTATTGGCATAATAGATAATAAAATTTACATAATAATCATTAACAATTTCAAAAAAAGTTAAGGTTTCTTCACGTAAAAATTTATCTATTTTTTCGGCAATATCGATTGCTACCGCAATGGGTATCAATATTAATAAGGTAAACAAAAATGTTACCAAAAAACGTTTTAGTATGTACCAATCAAGTATTTTCAAAAAATATGTTTTATAAAATTTTATAAACGATTGTCCATTTGTTTGACCATTTTATCTTTCCATTGCGTAAAATCTCCAGCAATAATATGCTTTCGGGCTTCTCTTGTCAGCCACAGGTAAAATCCTAGATTATGAATCGACGCAATTTGTTTTCCTAACATTTCTTTAGCGGCAAATAAATGACGTAAATATGCTTTAGAATACATCGTATCAACATAGGTAATTCCCATTTCATCGATAGGCGAAAAATCTTGTTCCCACTTTTTATTTTTAATATTGATAGAACCGTGTGCTGTAAATAGCATTCCGTTACGAGCATTTCGAGTTGGCATTACACAGTCGAACATATCAATACCTAATGCGATATTTTCTAGGATATTAATTGGCGTACCAACGCCCATTAAATAACGAGGTTTATCTTCAGGCAAAATAGCGGTTACAATTTCGGTCATTGCGTATAATTCTTCAGCGGGTTCTCCTACGGATAATCCACCGATAGCATTTCCTTGCGCTCCTACGGATGCTATATATTCTGCAGATTGCTGTCTTAAATCTTTATACGTACTTCCTTGTACAATCGGGAAAAAAGTTTGTTCGTGTCCGTATTTAAAAGGCAACTTTTCCAGATGATTTATACAACGTGTTAACCAACGATGCGTCATGTGCATCGAGCGTTTTGCGTAGTTATAATCACATGGATAAGGCGTACATTCATCAAAAGCCATGATAATATCAGCTCCAATGGTACGTTGTGTTTCCATAACATTTTCGGGCGTAAAAAAGTGCATTGAGCCATCAATATGACTTTTAAACTTTACGCCTTGTTCGTTAATTTTTCTTCTTCCAGATAATGAATATACTTGATATCCGCCACTATCGGTTAAAATATTACGATCCCAGTTCATAAATTTATGCAAACCTCCGGCAGCCTCTAGGGTTTCTAATTTCGGACGCAAGTATAAATGATAGGTATTTCCTAAAATGATATCAGGATTTATTTCGTCTTTTAGTTCAGATTGATGCACCCCTTTTACAGTACCCACAGTACCTACGGGCATAAAAATTGGTGTTTCAATAGTTCCGTGATCGGTAGTAATAACTCCTGCTCGAGCTTTACTTTTTGGGTCGGTTATTTTTAAGTCAAATTCCATAATTGGCAAAGATACATTTATTTACTACTTTTTCTTTACTATTTTTTCTACAGATACAATCAATTTAGGTATCGGCCATGCTGAGTTTATTTTAAACATCGCATCAAAAATAAGTTTTTAGGTACGTTTTCTTCCAAATTTTGAAGAAGTTGCGTTTCGTTTTGTTTTGGGTGAATTTTTTCTAAAAGCAGCACTTTTTCTATTAAAGCTGTCTGGTTTTTCAGCTGTTTTTTTTCTTGAATTTGTTGACTTACTTGTTGATTTGTTGGTTGATTTAGTAGCGTTTACTGTTTTTTTAGAATTGTTTTTAAAAGCTGTTTCTGATGCTTCTTCGGTTTTAGAAGAACTTGAAATCATTTCATTAATTTCTTTCATTTCCTCTTCGGTTAATTCTCTCCAATCGCCCGATTTTAAATTTCCTAAAGAAACATTCATAATACGGTCACGTTTTAGCTTGGTAACTTCGTATTCTAAATATTCGCACATTCTACGGATTTGACGATTTAAACCTTGTGTTAAAATAATTTTAAAACTAAAATCAGTAATCTTTTCGACCTTACATTTTTGGGTTACCGTTCCTAAAATCGGGATTCCGTTACTCATTTTGGTTATAAATTCATCGGTAATTTTTTTATCAACAGTAACGCTGTATTCTTTTTGATGATTATTTCCTGCGCGTAAAATTTTATTAACAATATCGCCATCATTGGTTAAAAAAATTAAGCCTTCGGATGGTTTATCTAAGCGTCCTATTGGAAATAATCTTTCAGGATGTCCGACAAACTTTACGATGTTATTTTTTTCTCTACTATCGGTTGTAGAAACGATTCCAACAGGTTTGTATAATGCGATGTAAAGTGTCGTTTCTTTGACTGTTAATAAGCGTCCATCAACTCGAACTTTATCACCTTTAAAAACTCTATTTCCTAATTGCGCGATATTTTTATTAATCGTTACTCTTCCTGAATTTATAAATTTTTCGGCATCTCTACGAGAACAAATCCCTGTACTACTGATAAATTTATTAAGATTTATCGATTTGCTATTCGTTTTACTTTGCGTATTTTGGGTATTTTTATTGCTTTTATTTTCCATTGCTGATGCTGTAAAGAAAAAAGAAAATCCTCAAGTTATAGCTTGAGGATACTTTTATTTTATGATTCTTGATTCTTCTTTTTTAATTATTTCGTTTAATTATATTTGTTTATTCTTAATTTAATTATTCAGGGTTACTCTTAATTACTCTTGAGTATTTTTGATTTTTAAAAGATAATCATATCCTGTGTACAACGTGCTAAACTTGGTCTTCTGTCGTAATCTAAACCGAGTGTTATCATGTGAGTTCCGTAATTAAAATCTTGTAATTCGTTTAAATTTACGCTAAAACCATACGACATATAAATATTATCTTTTTTAATTCCGACCAATGGCGCAATCGCATTGGGCACAAAAAATTGGTCATTTAAAAAGGTATAACTCAATCCTGCCCACATATATCCGTTATCAATTCCTTTTCTAACTTTGATGTTTAAATCGGTTCTTGAACGCCCATCTTCGGCATAATATTCTACAAAAAGAGACGGTTCTACCTCTATCATATTACTAATTCTTGCTAAAACATAAGATGTATACAATGTAAAACGTCCTAAACCTTCTGGCTCATTGGTTGAAAAATTTTCTATTTTTTTATCTAAAATATTATTGGCATTTACACTAAAACTAAAGCGTTCGTAACGATACAGCAAACCTACATCAAAATTTGAACTTGTTAAAGATCTATTTTCAACAGTTTGTCCTGAATTATTTTCAGAAGTATCAATTCCGAATTGAACAAATTTAAAACTCATTCCTAAGGATAAAAAACTATCATGAAATTGGCTTAACGTTAAATGACTTGCTAACGAAAATTTTGCTCCTTTTTGACTGGTATAGCCATTTTTATCATTAAAAACGGTAATTCCTCCTCCAAATCTATCAGCAATACGTGCCTCTACTACTAAAGATTGTGTATCAGGTGTGTCTTTAACGCCAACCCATTGACTCACGCCATTTAATCGAACCTGAAAACCTGCTCCAATTCCCGCATAACTTGGCGATATTAAAAAAGGATTATCCGCCATATGAGTTATATACTGAGGTAAATTAATCTCTTGAGCCACTAATTTTACGCTACTAAGTATCAGTAAACATATTGTTATAATTATTTTTTTCATGCTGTTTCTCATTCTTTAATTACCTGTCATCTTACTTATCATTTTCCTATTATTTTACTTGTAAACTTATCTTACATTCTGTTTACAATTTACCTATATAATGTAAAATGACCCATTATTTTCTTCTGTTCTCCTGATAACTCACTGTAATAAATAGTATACCAATAATCTCCTGCTGGTAATGGTTTACCATCATACGTTCCGTCCCAACCTTGGTTTTGTCCTTGGTAATTTGCTATTTTACGAGCATATCTATCATAAATATACACTTTTATTTTATGGTAACCTTCCACCTCTAATGGATACCAGAAATCATTAATTCCATCGCCATCTGGTGTAAATAAATTTAACACAGTTATCGTGATGTATTCACCTGTTACAGTTAAAGTTACTTCACAACCTCTTGCATCGGTTACTTTAATTTCATAATCTTTGGTTTGTAACAAGGTAAACTCATTATCTGTTCCATAATCTATGCCATCAAGCGTAAAATTATATGGCGGTAAACCGAAAGCTACATTAGCGATTATTTTATTTTTCTCCGTATCATCAATGGTCATTTCTAAAGCTCGGATATCTTGAATATCAAATACATCCGTAGAACTTTCCGAACAACCAGAAGCCGTATTCGTTGCTGTTACGCTATATCCATCACCTGCTTCTATATCGATAAATTCTCCTGTTGTGTTGGTTGCTATGGCAATTCCCGATTCATTAAATAACGTAAAACTTACGGCATCTTTATATAAATCATCAACAATTGCTTTGATAATATTTCCTGATTCACAAGTATATTCAAAATCGACTGTTAATTGTAAATCAATCGGTTCTACTATTTTTATAACCGATGGCAACGCTACTGATGAACAACCTTTATCTTTTCCTCGAACACTTATTAAGTAAACTCCCCCAGCTTTAATTCCTTCGGATGCTCCTAATTTAATTTCATTTAAAGAATACGGATTCGGTAATTCCACATTGTTAATACTGATATAATATGGCTGTGTTCCTCCTTGAACATCAACTGTAATTGTTGGCGTATCATCATTGATACAGGTTTGTTCAACAACTTTTGTTAAGTTCATGGTTAATCCATTTGGTTCTTTAATAACAACTTTTATCGGTGCTTTATCGGTATCTGGTGAAATACAACCAACGACATCTTTTACCATAATATAATATGTTCCTGCAGGTAAGTTTGTAAACTCGCCATTTTGAATAAATTTATTCTCTGGATATTCAGGGTTTGATGGAATCGTGAAAATATTGTATTCATATTGTCCATTTCCACCTGTTGCCGATGCTTGAATAATTCCTGTATCACCTCCAGCACAGGTTACATGTTGAGTTACCTTTGCATCAGGAATTAAAACTGTTGGTTCTTTTATGGTATGTTTATTTGTGGTTATTGTTTCACAAACTTCACTAAATCTATTCGTACTTTTTACTTTTATTTTATAGGTTCCGATATTTAAACCTCCAAAAGTATTTGATGTTTGCCAATCTCCCGTAATTGGAGTTTCAGCTTCATTTAATAATTGATATTCATAAGTTCCAAAACCACCTGTTACATCCGCAGATAACACACCATTACTATCATCTTTACACGTAATAAATCCTGAAACTACATTTAAAGTTGCATCTAAAGCCACATAAGCTCCAATTGTAGCGGTTGTCGTTGTTACACATTGTTCAACATCTCTTACATAAAATGTTTGTAATCCTGCGGTAAGCCCTGTAAATTCATACATAGTACTTGTTGATGTATTAGATGGATTATAAGTAATTCCATCGATACTAAATTCGTATGGTGCTTTTCCGCCTTTTGCTGTAACCTCAACGCTTGCTGTTGTAATATCACAAGTAATATCTGCTGTAATATTTGCAGATGCTTCTACTTTAATTGGATCTTCAATTGTAACTTTAACATTTTTAAAATTACCCGTGTTACAACCATATTTATTATCAATAACTCTTACTTGATAATTTCCTGCTAATAAGCCATCAAAAATATTTGACGATTGTTCTACTTCTAATCCGCCTAATTCCGTCGGATATTTTAAAATATAACTATAGGTTACTCCAGCATCTTGTATTTGTCCGCCTGTTACGTTTATAATTTCAATACTCGCATTTTGTTCGCCTTCACAAACATTTTTATTTACTTTAGTTTCCGCAGTTAATTTTATTCCTTTCACTAACACAAAACTAAGCGTAGCTTCACAATTATTGATATCTCTTACCGTTGCGGTATAGCTTCCTTCTTCTAGTTCCTCAAATTTAGAATTTTTACCAAAGACTTGTTCTATTGTTGTTATATTATTTTTGGTTTTTTCTAATTGATATTCATAATTACCCCAACCGCCATCGGCTTTTAAAATAACACTTCCTTCACTAGAATTACAACTGATATGATTTACAATACTATTCTCCTCTAAAGTTAATTCAGGTTGCGATGTTATACTAAATTCTTCAGATAAAACTTCACATTCTGGAGAATCCGTCATAATTATTTTCACTTTATAAGTTCCTTTCTCTAAACCTGAAATTATATTTTGAGTTCCGCCAATTCCTGTTCCTGTTATCGGAGCTGTTAATGAACTTTCTGTTATAGCATCTACAACTTCATAAGTATAATTTCCTGTATATGGAACATCTAAAGCATCTCTAATTATAGTTTTCACATTTAAAGGTGCCGATGCTGTTTCTTTTCTTGTTGCTTGGTCAAAACAAGTTCTTTGACTATCAATTTCCACTAAAAATAATGGTACATCTTTTACAGTATTATAAGTAGGATACACACAACCTGTTATCGGGTTTGTAATTTTTATGATATAATTATCAGGTTTTAAACCAGTAAATATTGCAGAATCTGTTCCTAAAGGAATTGTTTTTTCATCAGTATAGTTTGATGTTTTATCAGTTCCTATTATGGTATATTTTAAATTTGCAATATCAAGATTTGCTTTTACCGTAATTGTTTCTTTATTGCTACAATCTAATTTTTGAGTTTGTGTAATTGTTGCATCTGTTATTTTCTCAAAACCTTTTATTGTTTTAATAATTGTTGTTTTTGCTGACGAACAATTTTGTGCATCATAAATGGTAATTGCAACTTTTCCGCCTGATGTATTGTTATTTTCATCATAAATAAAGAAATCAAAACTTTCTGAATCTTGTTTGATATCGTCTGCAGTATCTGTTGTTCCGTTATCGTACACAAAAACGACTCTATTAAAGTTAGGTTTTGTTGTTCCTACAATTCCACCAAGAATTGCTTCTTTATCAATTTTTACAGAAGCGGTATTTGTTGTATTTCCTGTTGTACAAGTAAAATCAGTAACGGTTATTTTATCTTTAATATCATCAGGATTAATTTTAATTTCTGATTTTTGAATAATCGTTACATCTTTAGTTGTTGTACAGCCGTTTGTTCCTTTTCCTGTAATAGTATAAGTTCCTGCTGATAAACCTTCAAATTTATTTGTTGTTGAATTGAAACCTATTACTGGATTTGAATTTATCGTATATGTTAAAGGATTAGCTCCGTTTGGAATATAAATAACACCATCAGAACTTCCGAAACAAATATTATTTACAATTGCTTCTGGTTCAAAAGCTGGTTTTATCGGTTCTCCAACTACAATCTCTGATGATTCAATTGAATTACAGGTAATTTCTGCTTTATTGTCTGTGATTTTCAGAATATACGTTCCTGCATCTGCGATGCTAAAAGTTGGTGGATTTGTTGTTTTTATAACTGCAACTATGTTAGTCGCATCATTTTTATCAACAACTGAATAACTGAAATCACCACTTCCGCCTGTTACATTTATTTTATACACGGCACTTTCAGTAGTTGTTCCATCAGATTGACAGCTTAATTTATCTGGAGTTAAATAAAACTGAAGTTCAGGATAAATTGTTACGACAGCTGTACTTCCTGTTTCAGGAGTTCCGATACAACCTTTTACATCGTTTACGCTTACCGTATAATCTTCGTTATTATTTACAGATAAATTTTCAAAAGTATGTGTTAAAGAAGTTTTTTTGATATTTTCTATTTCGTTTCCATCCTTGTCTGTTAAAATATAAATATACGTTCCTGAACCTCCTTTTGCGGTTACTTTAATTGCTGGTTTTGTATCTGAACAAATATTGGCAATCATTTCCGTTTCAAAAGTAACAGGTTTTGGGTTTATAATTTCTTTTACATCAGAAATTGCATCACTACAACCGTGGCTATCTTTTGCTTTTACGATATAGAATCCTTCTTTTAGGTTTGTAAATCTGTTATTATATTTATTTGTTTCAAAAGATTTTACAATCGTATAAGTTCCTGTTTTGGTAACAGCATATTCTAATTGATACAAAGTAGCTCCCCAACCGCCAATTGCTGTTGCAGTAATTGTTGCATTGTTATCGTTAGTACAAGTTATTTCTGATGAAATATCTGCTGTTACTTCTAATTTTCCATCTGGAGCATCTTCAATTTTAAATACTGCGGATGTAAAACTACACGCTGTAGCATTATCAATATCTGTAATTTTCACAACATAACTTCCCGCTTTTAAACCTGAAATTGTAAGCGGGTTTGTTGTTCCTGTTGCTGGTTGTACATTTCCTGATTTTACAGGTGTTAATGAATTTCCAATCGAGTTGAAAACTTCATAATCATACTTTCCTGTATAAAATGCTGATGTAAATGCGTTTCCTTTTTGAACATCTATAACCACGCTTCCTGTTGGCGAACCTACACAAGTTGTGTTTTCAACACTAGAAGAAAGAACATTATAAACTGGTTCTTTAATTGTATAGGTTTTTGTTATTATACAGTTTGTTATTGGATGTGTAATTGAAACTTCATAATCTCCTAAAGGTAATTTATCAAAAACTACTCCACTACCATCTTGTGGTCTTGGTAATTTTTTAGACAAAATACTTCCATCAAGCTTTGTTATTTCAATAAAAATAACAGGAGCTATTGAAGCGTCTAAATTATCTAATTTAACAGTAACACTTTGCTTTTCAAATTCACAAGTTGGTGTATGTGATATTTGAATATCGCTTGGTAATATCGGTGTAAAAGCAGGGATAGTAACTGTTTTTGTATCTGAATCACAACCTTGGTCATCTGTAACTTTAATTTCAACTGTTCCTCCTAAAACATTATACGTAGTAAACGTAAAGGTTGATGAAGCGATTTGTGTTACATCATCTGTATTATCCGTTGGCGTTCCATTATCATATACAAACTCTACATTATAATTTTTATTTACATCTCCGTTTCCGCCTTTAATATCTGTTTTATCAACAGTTATCGTTGCCTTTGGGTTTGCTACATCACAAGTATAAGTAACGTTCTGTATTGCATTTGCTCCAATTGTAACTTTATCTAATTGCTCAATTTTCACATCTTTTTTAGATGTCGGACATTTATTATCTCCTGTTCCTGTTATTGTATAAGTTCCTACTGGTAAACCTGAGAAAGTTTTTGTTGCTGCATCAAAAGTTTCTTGAGCTGGAGTTAAAGCTCCACCATTTAAACTTATTGTATAAGTTACATTCTTAATTCCGTTAAAAACTTCATCCGTAATTGTAATTACACCTGTTTCAGTTCCGTTACAGATTTTATCTGAAGGAGTTGCCTTAAAAATTGGTTCTAATTTCGGTGCTATTGTTATTGTATTTGAAATCCCACAGGTTGAACCTTTTTCACTAATAATTACAGTATAAGTTTCTGCCGTTGGAATTGAAATTGTAAATATTTGACTAGGAACATCATTAATAATATTACCTCCAATATTCAACGCATTACTATTTGAATCTACAACTTTATAATTTGATATTCCATTTACCCAATTTTTTAAAGTAACAGTAACTTCTCCATTTGGAGATGTTGAACAATCAACTTTCTTTGTTTCTACTAATGTAAATTCAATATCAGGATTAATTGTTATTGGATTTATACTTGTTGGGTTTTCTTTTCCTACACATAAATTAGTATCTGTTACGCTTACCGTATATACTGCTGCTGGTAAATTTGTAAATGTGTAAGCTCCTGTAACTCCTGTTTGTGTTGTTACTTTTACAGGATTTGAATCATCTGTTAAGGTATAGGTATAAGTTCCTGTTCCGCCAGAACCTGTTACCGTAATTTCTCCACCGATTTTATTATCACAAGCAGTATCATCTTTTGATACTGTAAATTCTACTTTCTTTGGATTTTCTACTTTTACCTCAGCAGATTCAAAAACACAACCTAAAGCATCTTTTACGCTAACTTTATAAGTTCCCTCAGGTAAGTTTTTAAAGATGTTGTTGCTTCCGTTATTTGCAAAATCATAAATAACATCAGCTCCTAAAGCATCTTTTACTGTAATAGCAGTTCCCGAAGTATCTTCTAATTGATATTCATAATTTTTCCAACCGCCTGTTGCTGTTGCAGTAATTGTTCCATCTGCTTCATCAGTACAACTAATTTTTGTTGTAACATCTGCTGTTACACTTAAAGCAATTGCAGGTTTTATAATTTCAAATTCTGCAGATAAATTAACGCTACAATTTTTGTCATTAGAATCTATTAAAGTTATTTTAACTTTATATTTTCCTGCTTCTAAACCTGTAATTTCTTCTGATGTTCCTGATGTTCCTGTTCCTGTTTTTGAAGTATTCAATGAACTCTCTGTTACAGAATCTACAACTTCATAATTATAATTTCCTGTATAATCTTTAACATCAATTTTGATACTTCCTTTACCATTGAAACAAGCTATATCTTTTTTATCAGAAAGAACAACATCATAAACTGGTATTTTACTTACCGTATGGAATGTTGTTGCAACACAATTTGTTACTGCATCGGTTACTGATATGGTATAATTTCCTACTGGTAAACCTGTAAATTCTATTGGTGATGTTAATGATGTTGCAGGACTTACTGGAGTTTTTGTTTGTGAATAACCAGTTCCTATTGTTGGAATTTGCTCAACTTTTATTTCCGTTGCAGTTCCTGTAAATGTTACTTCAATACTTTCATTTACTGAACAAGTTATTGGAGTTTTCTGAGTTACTTTTAAATCTCCAATCGGTGCAAAAGCTGGAATTGTTACTTCTTCTTCCGCAGATGAACATCCTTGGTCATCAGAAACGATAATTTTAACTTTTCCTCCTGAAGTGTTATCCGTAGTAAATGTAAAGTTTGATGAAGCGGGTTGAGTTTTTCCTGTTCCGCTTGTTGGCGTAAACACAAATGCTACATTATAATTTTTATTTAGATTTCCACCTGATATACTATCTTTATCAACAGTTATCTTTGCCATTGGATTTGTACAACTATATGCAACATCAATTGCATCTAATCCAATTTTAACTTCATCTAATTCCCCAATTGTTACATTTTGAGTTGATGTACAACCGTTATCTCCTGTTGCTGTAATAATATAATCATCCGCAGGTAAATTTTTAAACTCTGTTCCTACTGGTGTTGCTGTAAATGTATTCGCTACATTATTGATTACGTATGTTACAGAATTAATTCCAACTTTAGGTAATTCATTAATTGTAATTACACCTGTTGCAGTTCCGTTACAGATTTTATCTGAAGGAGTTGCTGTAAATTTTGGCTTAACAGATTCTTGAACTGTAAAATCTCTTGTTATTGTACAGTTTGGTGCTGCGTCTGTATCTGTAATTGTTATCGTATAATCTCCCGCTACGCTTGTTTTAAAAGTTGGAGGATTTGTTGTTGATGTTGATAAAGTTGTTCCTGCTTTTACTTTTACATCAGTACCTTTTTTAATTTCATAGGTAAAGTTTCCACTTCCGCCACTTACATTTATATTGTAAACTGCGTCAGTCGATACTGAACAATCAATTTTCTTTGTTTCTTCTAATGTAAATACAATATCATCAAAGATTTTTATATCCGCACCTGTTCCTTTACATAAATTCGCATCTTTTACGCTTACCGTATAATTTGCTTTTGATAAACCTGTAAATGTGTATTCTGTATCGGTTATAGTTACTGTTTTTACATTTGGCGTTGAGGCATCATCTGTTAAAGTATAAGTATAAGGAGCTTTTCCGCCTGCTAATCCTGATACTGCATCTTTTAAATCAACAGTAATACTTCCTGCGATATTTACATCACAAACCGTATCATCTTTGGTTACTGTAAACTTAACTTCTGTTGGGTTTGTAATTATTATATCATTAGAAGGAACAATACAACCTAAAGCATCTCTTACGCTAACTTTATAAGTTCCATGAGATAAACCTGTAAATATTTTATTCGTTGTATTTGTTGTGAAATCATAACCTAAAACTATTCCCGAAGCATCTTCTAATTGATATTCATAACGACCCCAACCGCCTTTTGTTTCGGTTACAGTAATTGTTGCATTTGCATCATCTTTACATTGTACTGCTGATGTTTCTTCTGCTTCTACACTTAAAACTGCTGGAGCATCTTCAATTTTAAAATCTATTGGAGTAACTGTACAGTTTATAGTTCCTGTTGTTATATTAACAGTATAATCTCCAGCTTTTAAACCTGTAATTTCTTTTGGTGTTCCTGCTGGTATTGTCCCTGTTCCTGTTCCTGTAATTGCAGTTCCTAATGTAGCTCCTGTTATTGTATAATCATAATTCCCTACATAATCTTTAACATCAAACTTAATACTTCCTGTACTTGAATTTATACAAGATGTATCTATTTTATCTGAAAGAAGAATAGTATAAGCAGGAATTGCCGTTACTGTATGATAAGTAGTTAATTCACAACCTTTATCATTTTTAATAGTTATCGTGTATTTTCCTACTGGTAAATTTGTAAATACTGATGCTGTTGCTGTTGCTGTTGCTGGCGTTGAATCATAATTAATTCCATTAGCATCTACGACTTTAATTTCCGTTGCAATTCCTGTAAATGTTACTTCAATACTTTCATTTGTTGAACAAGTGATTGCTGTTTTTGGTATTGCTAATAAATCTGCAATCGGTGTAAAAGCAGCTATTGTTGCTGATGTTTTTCCTTTACACCCTTGGTCATCATAAACAGTAATATCAACTGTTCCACCTAAAACATTATCCGTAGTAAATTCAAAGTTTGATGAAGCGGGTGGTGTTACTACTGCTCCTCCACCGTTTGGCGTAAATACAAATTCTGCTTTTGTATAAGTTCCACTTCCTTCTGTTATGGCTGTTTTATCAACTTTTACAATTGCACTGTTTCTTGTGTTTCCTGTTGTACACGCAAACTCTGTTATACCTCCATTTGCTACTGTTGGTGTAGGTACTTTTATTGCTTTAAATTCTGTTATTATTATATCTTTAATTTCAGTTGTACAACCGTTAGTTCCTGTTCCTGTTACAGTGTAGGTATTTGGTGGTAAAGCTGAGAATATATTTGTTATATTATCAAAACTTCCTACTACTGCTGGATTTATAGTATATGTTAAAGCTTCAGTACTTGTTACCGTTATTTCCCCGCCATTAGCTCCATTACAACTGTTATTTTTTGTGATATTCGCTTTAAAACTAGGTTTTATCGGTTCTGATACTGTAAATGTTTTCTCTAATGTACAAGCAATATTCAGTTTATCAATAATTTTAATAGTATGATTCCCTGGTGTTAAAGTTGTAGGAAAAGTAACCGTAGTTCCTGTAATATCTACAGCCGGTAAAACACCATCTAAACTATATTGATAATCTCCTGAACCTGTATTTACGGTTATCGTTGCTGTTGCATTATCCGCTGAATTATTGATAGTATTACAATCTGGTACTGTTATGTTATCAATATCAAAAGTAATATCAGGATGAACATTAAATGTAGCAGTAGCAATACAACCGTTTGCGTCTTTTACTGTTAATGTTTGATTTCCATCAACAACATTCATTGTATGGTCTGCTGTGCTTACTGGTGCTTGAAAATTAATTCCATCTAATGAATATTGATAAGGAGCTAATCCGCCTGTTGTATTAATATCAATAGAATTTACAGCTCCACAACTATTTACCGTTACAGAATTAATTGTTGGGTTTTCGCTTACTTTTAAGGTTACTTTAGGTAATTCAAAAGAACATTGATTTTTATCAGTAACTAAAATAGTAACTTCAACATCTAAAGATTTATCTGTTACATCGGCATAAGTAACATCAAAAGTACTTTTTCCTGTTGGAATTGTTATTGGCGTTACTTGTGTTGAATTTGTAATTCCTGTAACGGTATAAGTATAATCTCCAAAACCTCCTGTTACGCCATCAATTCTGATTTGACCAGGTGAAGCACAGGTAATATCTTTTAGTTTATTTAAGTTACCAACAAAAGGAGTTCCTTTAAATATTTGGACATCTTTACTTCCCCACTTACAAACATTAGGAGCTGTACCGTTATTTGCATCTTCAATAACAATAAAATATAAACCAGATGACAACCCTTGTAATAAAGGCTCTGGTGCTAATACTGTATTTAATGTAAAAGGATATCCTTGTGTATTTGATATTGTACCATTTATTCCTGTTAAAGGAATATCATTAAGACCATCATATAATTGCCAATTTAATTCTTTACCATTTAAAACGCCATCAGTATCTTCTATTTTAAATGATAATTCACCGTTATTAGTAATTCCAGGACATGATTGACTTGTAACTATTGGTGTTATAGCAACATCAAAATCTGATGCAGGAGTCATTGCCTGATCTTTTGCTTCAGCAATACAACTAGTACTTTTATCTCTTACATAAAAATCATACTCGACTTCTGGAATTATATTTGTAAATATTTTTCTTCTATAATTAGAACCAGGGGCATTTGTATTAGTTGGTGATAAAGTAGTGTCTTCAGCATCATACCAAGTTAAATCACCTGGAAGTGTTGATGGATAAATAGGGTCTGGCGTTAAAGAGAACTCAAAAGGACCAACTCCATCAATTGCTTCAACTGTTATAGTATATCCTGTTGTACAATCACCCGCAACCACTTGAATATCTATTTTTACACCATTTACACTATAAGGCATCACAAAAACACCGTTTTTTAATTCACAACGTACAGTAGCATCTGCATTTAAAATTCTAATTGCTGGTGTATGTTGTGAACCTGGGGCTAAATTTCTTATACTATATAAATTATCTCCAGGTGTTGGATGTGGTGCTACACTTAATGAAGACGTAAGCGTATTCATATTTGTCCAACCTGTACCGTTATCTCCATCTAAAGTGTATTGTAAAGTATAAGGAGCGTAATCAGCTAAAGTTAAACTTCCAAAATTAAAGTCAAAACCTGTATTTGCTATATCTGTAGTACAATTATCTGGTAAGACAGGTTCAATATTAAGAACTATTGATGGTAATTCTATTAAATCAAATGTTTTAATATCTGTACAAGTAAGATTATCTGTAATTTCTACTTTGTAACCTGTTCCCGCAGGAATATTATTAAAACTAAATTCTGGTAACGTGTGATTGGTTAAAGTTTCTATTACAGCATTTAAATTATCTTTTAATGTAATTGTAAAAGGAGCTTGCCCAGTATTTGCAGTAATTTTACCATCAATACTTCCTTTATTTCCGTTACATTGTGGTTGATTTGCTGTTGTTGTAATTGCAACAGGCGTTATATTTTTTATAGGTATTGATAAAAAAACTGAACACGCATTTGTACCGCCATTTTTATCTTTTACAGTAACCGTATAAGTTTCTGGCTTTGTTATTGTTATTTCATTAGTATTACTTACAATATCTGTCGTTGTTGCTGATGTTACCGTATATTGATAATTTCCATCACCGCCTTTTGCTGTAATTGTAATTTTACCATCGTTACAACTAATATTTGTTGGTGTTGCCTTAGCCGATAATTCAGGATAAATAGTTACCTTTTTTTCTACTTCACAATTCGATTTATCTCTTACTGTAATTGTATGTTCTTTTGGCGATAAACCTGTAAGTGTGTATTGTAAAGGCGTAGTTGATGTTGGCGTTAAATTTTGCCAAGTACCTGTATTTGTTTTAATTTGATAATTGCCATTTCCATTAGTTATTTCAACAATGATAGTTCCGTTTCCGATAGTTGCATCATAACAATATTGTGGTTTTAATGTAAATTCGATGTCTTTTTTAGCTTTAACTTCTATCGGGAAAGCATCTGATTTACAACCTGCTGAATCTTTTGCTTTAATCGTATAATTTCCGACTGCAACATCAGTAAATGTATTTACACCTGCTAATGTCGTTTCTTTTAAAGTAGCTCCATCAAACAATTCAAAAGTATAAGGAGTTCCGTTTCCACCACCCGCGAATAATGTTATGGTAGCACCTGTTGCTGGATCACAAGTAATTTCTTTAGTTACTTTTGTTAATAGACTTACAACTACCGCTGTTGGGTTTGATAATGTTTTAGTTAAAGTAACATCACAAGCTGTTGATGTTTCTCCTGTTGGGCGAACTTTTATTGTGTGAGTTCCTCCATTAAATCCATCAATTATAAATGGGTTTATAGTTGCTGTATTCCAATTTGTTCCATTATCCGTAGAATATTCAAAAGATGTTGGTGTTACTGATGGAAAAGAAGCCGTTACTTCAATTTTACCGTTCGTTTTATCTTTACACACAGGATTTGTTTGCCCTGTTATGCTTGCCGTAAATTCTTGATTTACCGCTACAATTACATCAATATCTGTAAAACAATCACTTCCATAACCTACAGATACCGTATAAGAACCTGCATCTAAATCAGCAAAAACATTTGGATTAGCTCCTGTTTGTGGCGTTGCTCCGTCTAAACTATACGTATATATTATTGGCAATACTGCCGATGGCGTTGCTGTTACTGTAATCGTTCCTTTTCCATCACAATTATAAGCTACCGATTTTGTTAATGTTGGTGCTATTGGTTCTGGATTAATTGTAACATCGTTTAAAGATATTTCACAATTATTAGCATCTTTTACTTTAATATTATAAGTTCCTGCATCTAGACCTAACTGCTGATTTCCTACAACTGGTTGAAAATCTGTAACAGGTGCTGTGTCTAATTTATAAGAAAAAGTATAAACGCCTGTTCCTCCGTTAGGATTCACAAAATCAATTCCTCCTTTTAGTGTTTTACAAGTAAAATCTATCGGTGTTGCTGAACCGCCAGTTAATTTATCTGGAGCTTCAATTATTTGAGTTATAGTTTTAGAACAATTATTTTCATCTTTTACAGTAATTGTATAATTTCCATCAGCTAAACCAGAAATTGTATGTGTATTTCCTGTTATATTTACTGATATTGGTGATACTAAATTTATTACAGTTGTTCCTTTCTTTAAAACATAAGTAGGCGTTTTTCCTCCTGATATTTCAAAAACAACACTACCAGTTTTACCATTACATTTTGGTTGTATTGGCGTTTTTGCTGTTGCTTTTAATTCTGCAATTTTAGTTATTTCTTTTGTTTCTGGATATTCACAATAATCAGTTCCTAAAGTTCCTGTTCCGTTATTATCTCTTACATAAATATGATATTTTCCTGCATCTAAATTTTCAATTTTTGTTATTGGATTTGTTATTAGAGTGAAAGCACCAAGTGTATTTCCATCTTTTACAACGGCATAAACATAACCCGAACCGCTTCCGCCTTTTGCATTTGATATTGTTAAACTTCCTTTAGTACAAGTTTCATCTATTTGAGTTACTGTTGCTGTAATTTTTTCTTTAATTGTAACATCTTTTTCTAATTTACAACCAAAACCATCAAAAACTGTTATTTTATAATCTCCTGCGGATAAATTTTTAAATTCATTTGATGATTGTGTTTTTGTTGTTACTCCATCATTTATACTAAAAGTAAAATTCGTGTCATTTCCTGTAATATTTGTAACTTTAATTGACGCATCACTTCCTGTATGACAAGCTGATGCTGTTGCTGTAAATTCAACATCTTCTTTATCAGCAATAACAACTTCAAGAGCTTCTGATGGACATCCTAATTTATCTTTTGCTACAACATTATATTTTCCTGCGGATAAACCTGTAAGAGTTGAGCTTATAACTTTAGGACTTAATGAATTTCCTAAATTATCCAAAGATTCAACAGTATAAGTATAAGTTCCACCATTTCCGCCACTTGCTGTTGGTGTTATCGTACTTGTTGTTGAAGTACACGTAATTTTTGTATGCGGTGCTTTTGTAACTTTTACTTCCGTTGGGTTTGTTAATATTTTAGTTAAAGTAACATCACAAGCTGATGGCGATGTTTTTCCTGTTGGACGAACATTTATCGTGTGAGTAATATCAGGAGTTCCTGCATTAAATCCATCAATTGTAACTTTATTTGAATTTACAGTAATCCAAGTTGTTCCATCCGTAGAATATTCAAAAGATGTTGGTGTTACTGATGGAAAAGAAGCCGTTACTTCAATTTTACCGTTTGCGGCACCTTTACACACAGGATTTGTTTCCCCTGTTATGATTGCCGTAAATCCCTGATTTGCTTTAACCTCAACAATAATATCCGTAGAACAATTACTTCCATAATCTACAGAAACCGTGTGAGAACCTGGTGTTACAGCTGTAAATACTCCTGTATTATTAGTCGTTGTTTTATCTTTATCTAGCATATAATTATATGCTGGTGTTGGTGTTACTTGAATAGTTGCTGTTCCATCACAGTTATAGGTAATTGTTGTAGGGTCAAAAATTGGTACAGTTGGTAATGGTTTTATTGTAATTGGATTTGTAACTGTGTTTAAATCTAAAGAACAACCTTCATAATCGACTACTTTCGTTAAATAATCTCCTGCCGATAAATTTGTTACTGTAACCGTATTTGTATTATTTCCTAAAACTGGTGTATAATTTGTAACAGAAGCAATGTTTTCTTTATAATAAAAAGTATAATTTCCTGTTGTTGGGTCTGGTGTTCCTCCCGTAGGATTTGTAAACGTAATACTTCCTCCTGATACGCCACAAGCTAAATCAGTAGCTATAGCTTTACCATCTTTTAATGCTGATGGAACTTTAATTTCTTGTGTTTTTTCTGCGGATTCACAAGTATTGGCATCTACAACTTTAATTGTATAAGTATCTGCAACTAAATCTTTAAATTCATAGTTTAATGAATTTCCTGTTTGTGGTTGCACTGATGTTGTTCCCAATAAACCTGTTAAAGTTACTGTATAATCTGTTGTTCCTCCTGAAACTGTTACATTTATTGTTCCTTTTTCACCAAAACATTTAGGTTGTATAGCCGTTACAGTATCTATTGTCGGGTTTGGTATTTTAGTTACTTCATTCGTAGTCAATTTTGCTTGACAATAATCCGTTCCTAAAGTTCCTGTTCCTCCATTATCTCTTACATAAATATCCCAAGTTCCTTCTTTAATTTCGGTTGGTTTTGTTGCGCTAAAAACTGTTGGAGCTGTTGCATCTTTTGCTACAACGGCATATACATAATTTGTATCTTTTCCGCCTGATGCTGTAATTGTTAAAGTTCCATCTTTACAACTTGCTTGTGTTGTTGTTGCTGATACTTTTAATTGTGGGTTAATTACAATATCTTCTATTGTTTTTGAACAACCCTTACCATCAAAAACAGTAATAGTATGTGTTCCTGCTGATAATCCTGTAAACACATTGGAGGTTTGCTGTTGTGTTGGAGGTTTTATACCATTCTTATTATATTGAACATACCTATAATTCCCATTTCCTTCTGTAACATCTACGGTAATTGTTGCATCACTTCCTTTATGACAAACTGATGGTGTTGCGGTAAATTTAATGTCTTTTGGTGCTTCAACTTCTACATCTATTGGTGCTGACTTACAACCTAAAAGGAAACTTTCATAACTATTTCCTAACCACTTAGCTACCATTTTATATTTCCCTACGGGTATATTTGTAAAATTAGGCTTAGTACTATCCCTATGCTCTGCTATTTTTTTAGGTGTAAATGAATTTCCTAAACTATCTAATAATTCATAATCTAAATATTTAAAATAACTACTATTTTTCACTTTTGGCGTAATAGTACTTGTTAATGTTAAACAACCAATTGGTGTAGCTGTTGCTTCTATTTCTATAACAGGTATTTCAACTACGGTTTTCTTTAATTCTATATTATTACAATGTTCTTCTCCTACGGCTAAATCTTCTTTTCTTTTTCTTATTTTTATTGTATTATCTCCTATACTAAGACCTGTAATTGTATAAGGATTTCCAACAGATTCCGCCCAAGTTGCTCCGTCATCTAATGAGTATTCAAAATTTGGTTGGTATGGAACTTCTGTAGAACCATTTTTAGTAAAAGCTTCTACTTTTACGCTTCCTTTTCCTCCTGCACATACAGGTACAGGTACATTATTCTGTTCAACTATTTTTGCTTGGAGAAGTTTATTTTCAAAAAAAACGCCATCCCAAGTTAGACTCATATAAAGTAAACAACCTTCTTGTGAAAATATCATATAATAAAGATTATTACTTCGTATTTTTTCAAAAACATTATTCCCTGATTGAGCAGGTTTTCCGTCAACTATATAAATATAAGTAGGGTCATAAGGTTGAAGGACTACATCAACACTTCCATCACAATTATGTGTATATGTATGATTGTTATTTCCTGTATCTTCAGGCACTTTTATAGTAACATCATCTAAAGGAATACTACAACCTTTTGCATCTACTACTTTGGTGTTATAGGTAGTATCTTTTGGGTTATAACCTAAAGGCAAACCAGAAACTGAATCTCCTTGTACTAGTGTAAAATCAGTATCTCCATCTTTTTTATAATAATAGGTATAAGGTGCTGTACCTGTTGTTGGTTCAGTAAAAGTGATTGCTCCTGAACTCCAAATACCTGGTAAACTCCAAATAAAACCAGTTCCATCATAATTTTTTATAGCATCAATATCTCCACTACAACCTAAATCCGTCCCCACTGCCGAACCACCAGTTAAAGCAACTAATTTTTTAATTTTTTGAATTTTCTCTAAAGATTTACAACCATTCGCATCGGTTACAATAATTTTATAAGTTCCTGCATCTAAACCAGAAATTGTATGTGTATTTCCTGTTATTGGTTTTGATGTTCCACCATTTACGGTATATTTAAACGGTGCTTTTCCTTCGGATACTTCAAAAGAAATACTCGCTTTTGTATTTACTGTACAATCTAATTCTGTTGCAGTTATATTTGTTATTACAGGTTTTTTAATTTCAGTAATTTTTACAATTTCTTCTGCTGTACAAAATTCGGTATTTCCGTTATTATCTTTAACTTTTACGGTGTAAGAAATATCGGCATTTGTAACTGTTATTTTATTTCCTGCAATTGTTGTTCCTGCACTTGGGTTTATTTCATATACATAATTCCCAACTCCGCCTGATGCTGTTATTGTAATTGTTGCATCATCTTTACAGTTTTTAGGTGTTTTTGCTGTTGTTATTTTCACCTTCGGATTAATAGTAACTTTACTAACTGGCGATTCACAACCGCCACCATCTTTTATTTGTATGGTATAATCTTTAGCGGTAGTTGTTGGTAAAATTAATCCGTTTGTATTGTTAAATATAAATTCTGTATCATTTACATCTGTTGGAGTTTCCCAAGTCGTTCCACCATCAATACTAAATTGATACGGTGCAATTCCTGTTAATGCTGTAATTTTTATTTCTGGATTTTTTGAATTATCATAACAACTATTTGTAACTTCTGCACTATGTGTTACACCTGCTGGTGCTTTTACCTCAATATCTTTAAGAACACAAGTTTTCCTGTTAATTTCTATTTTTACGCCATCAATAAAGTTACCATAACTTGCACCTCCTACTGAAGATACAGCTTCAAAAGCAATTACCGTTGTTGTTTGTCCTACTGGTACCGTATAAGTTCCTGAATATTCTCCCCAAGCAGTATTACCATCAGACATTGTTTTTTTAATATCGGCAGTAGCAAGACTTTTTCCTATTTTTACCGTAGCAACATCAGTACCACTTCTACCTCTATGAGCTACCGACCAAGTAATTTTATCCCCTGGTTTTGTACAAAATTCTTGATATAAAGAACCTACTTCATTGGCATTTAATTCCGCAAAATCATCGCCATCAAAAGCTTTTACACCTTGAAAACCATTATACCAAATTTCTATTTCATTCCTTTTAGGTTCTGTCGTATCCCAACCTGGAATATTTTCTTCACGAGTTGTTAAATAACCCGCTGATGATGAATTTGCATAATAATGATTTTCAAAACTTCCATTTTCAAAAGGATTATCGGTACAACCACATTCATCACATTTTTTGCTATCCAATAACATTACTTGGTAATCACCAGCTTTTACATTAGTAAATTTATATTTATCACTTGCATATATTCCATTTTCAGGTTCCCAAGAAGCACCACCATCAATACTAAATTTATAAGGTGGATTTCCTCCTTTTGCTTCTACAGTAATTGTTGCTCCTGTTGTACAAGTTGCATCTGTTGTAATTTTAGGTTCTATTAACTCTAATTTATCAGGCTCGCCTATGGTATATTTTCCTAAATCTTTTTCACAACTAATCACATTAGGTGCTGTTCCTATTACTTCTCTAATCTTTAAATGATGTTCTTTTGCCTCTAATCCTACGATTCTATACGGATTATCTCCTGTTTCTTCCCAAGTAGTTCCACCATCAGTAGAATATTCATAACTTCCTCCTTGAATATTACTCGCATTAATAGTTATTGTTCCATTATCAGAACCAGAACAATCACTGTCTGTTTTACTGATAAAACGCCCAGTAAATGGTTGCCCATAAAGAGATACATACTGACTTTCTACAGTACACGATTTACCATATTTTATGCTAAATTTATACCAATTTTGAGCTACATTTTTAAATACATTACTAGCTTGAAAATTTGTACCATCAATACTATAGGTATAAGAAGGATCTTTTGGTGTTATAATAACTGTTGCTGTATTACCACAAATTAATATTTCATGCTCTATAGTTAGCGGTGTTGGTAACGCTGTTATTTCATCTTTAATTATTAAATCTAAAGAACAACCATTTGCATCTTCTACTTTTGCTTCATATTTTCCCGTTTTAGATACATTAACACTTGTATTTCCTGTTGATGTAAAATTAGTATCCAAAGAATGTTTATAAAAATAAGTATAAGGTGCTGTTCCACCTGTTGGTGCAGTAAATTTAATTTTTCCTTCTGGATTATTTTGAGTACCACAAGATAAACCTGTTGCAACTGCTGAACCATTAGTTAAACCTGTTGCTTCTGTAATTTCAATATCTGATATTTGATAATTACATTGATATGTTCCTTTAGTTGCTCTAATATAAACGGTATATAATGTTGCTGCTGTTGTAACATCTAAACCATCGAAAAAACTTGAACTTTGCCAAGTAACTTTATTATCAATACTATATTTTAATTTATAACCCGTATTTTTAGTAACATCAACTGTTATAGTTCCTTTCTTATTACAATTTACTTGAGTTTCTTTATGTGTAAATTGTAAAGGTGCTTCTACACTAATTTTAGCGGTTGAAGTTGCTGTACAATTATTACTATCAATAACTTCAAAAACATAAATTCCTTCTTTACCATTTACCACATTATATGTTGTATCTGTAAAATAGGTTTTTGGGCTAACGGCTGTTCCATTTATTGATAATAATGCGTATGAATATTTGTCGCCTGTAGCATTTGGTACACCATTAGCTCCTGCTAAAGTTATTATTCCATCAGATGAACCTGCAGTACAGGTAATATTTTTAGTTGCTACTGCGGTTAATGTAAGCGGAGTTGGTTTAATAACTCTGGTTGTTACTGTCTCTGTACAAGTAGTCGTAGTAGTTGCTACCTTTACACTATACAATCCTGCATTTGTTACCTCAAAAGTCACACTTCTGTCAGGAGTTGCTGCCTTTGTTTCAATAACTCCACCAACACTATTTAATAATGTATAAATATAATTACCTGGTAAGGTACCGTTTACTTGTGCTGTTATTATTGCTTTTCCATCACAGCCAGCATTAAATTCAGGGGCAACTGTTAAACCTAGTGCTTGTTCATCTATTTTTACTATATAATCAAAACTACAAGATGCAAGTGTTGATCCTTTTAATTTAATTGTTATATCATAATTACCAACTTCAGATAAATTCTTAAATTCATTACTATCTTGAAAACCAATCGTAGTAGTTCCACTAGGATACGTTAATTGATATTCATAACGATCTGGCACACCATTTACGACAATACTTCCATTAGCTCCACAAACAATATTTTTTTTATCAAACTTAGGTTTTAAAGCTCCAGAAAACACATTAAAATAATACGTTTTTGGACATTGCCCATCGTATAAAACTTCTAATTTATATTGTCCTTTTTTATCGAATTTCTTTGATAATTCTCTACCTGTTTTAGTACGTATTTCATCCCAAGAACAGCCTGTTGCAATATTCGCACAATTACTTGTTGTTGTTGGTAATTCTGTTGGTTTGGTTGGATCACATGGTTTTTTTTCATCTAATTTAAACCATTTTACGGTCGTTGCTAAACTTGCCCCAAAAGGTAAAATTATCTCTCTAAAATCAGCTGTTCCACATAAATAAATTTCAGCAAGTTCTTCTGTATTACTTGTACAGCTTGTTAAAATTTGATCAGCAAAAGGTTCTAAAGGATTTGTCGCTAAATTATCACCTATTACCTCTATAGTTTCTATTCTATCGGTACAACCACTTGGTGCTATTGCCGTTACCTGATAAGTTCCTGCTTCTATTGCTTTATAATTTTGAGTTGTAGCTAATACTATTGCTGGTTTTGCAATATTTATCCACTCATACGAGTCAAAACCTGCTCCTGCACTTAGTTCAACATCGCCACCACAAAGTAATTGTATAGAACCTTTACAGTTACTTGTATCTATTACAAAATTTGTTGTTCCTTGAACTCCTAAATTACACGTAGGTTCTAAACCGGCATAACTTGCTGTTGTTAATTCATTGTAACCATCAACATAACCAGGGTTCGAAGTACTTAACTTTGATTCATCTCTTTCATAAGTAGCAAATGCCTGATTTTTTACTTTATTCGAACAAGCATCTCTTAATTTACTACAATCAGAAGTTGCATTTACTTTTATTTTGATAGTATATTCTGCACCATTTATTTTAACTAAATCATCGGGTACGGTAAAGGTTAATTTTCCACCGCCTCCATTTAAAGTTGTTGATGCTTCGTAGGTATAACTTATACGAGAATCAGAAACTTCAATATTGCCAGGAATATCTTTAAAATCTACTGTTGTTTTTAACTCATCAACGATTACGGTATTTTTCGCATTATCAGTACCAATATTTTGAAAGGTAATATTATAATACACCTCACCTCCTAAGGCTACTTCTGATGTAATAGGTGTATTTGTAGCATCTACGGCTGTTTTCACTAATTTAATTTCAGGCTCTACAACCTCAACAGACATCGCATTTAAAAATGGCCAATAAACATCTCCTCCTGTAGTAAACTTAACATCTAAAGATGTTTCATTATTACCTATAATACTATTATTTGGGTTATTTATTTTAATATGATCTATATCAAAACCAAGGGTATTGGTACTCGCTGGGTTTCTGCCAGCTAAATAAGTATCAAAAACACTAATAGACCCATTAAAAAAATTATCTTGAGGACTAATAGTGTTAAATACATTTACATAATTGTTTGCTGCATTTTTAATTTGATAATTATCCCCTGGAATTGCTTTATCCCCTTCTAAGGCAGCCATTATTAACTCTACATTAACAGGTCCTTTTGGTATGGTTTTAAAATTCAAAAAAGTTATTTCCGCTTCATTTGCTGGAGTTATTACATTACCACTAGCATCTTTTGTTTCTCCATGTATATCTGCAAATCCATCAAAAACTGAAAACTTCTTACTTGACTCATTATCATTTTCATAAACTACAATCATTACCCAACCAGAAGCACCTCCTAAACCTCTATAATGATCGACTCCTCTAGTAGCTCTAATATTTGCTGCTGTATAGACTCCGTTAGGGTTTACTTCTGCTTGTACTTCAGTCGTTATATCTTTAAAACAGATATAAGGCTCATTGTTATTGTAAATAGTTTCATCAGCTGTTATATTTTTATACGTAGTTGATGAAGGATATTTGAATTTTATCTTATCATAATCATCCGACCTTAAGGGATTCGTTGTTGTAAGCCAATGTTCTCTTGGATATACACCTGCCCAATACAACCCTGCATAAGCTACACGTGAACAATTAGGTAAACTTAAAGTAGATGTGCTTGATGAAAAAGTATCATCTTTTCCATCTCCATTCTCATCAACAGAACCATCAACATCAACATAATCCATGTAAGCAGAACCATTACCTAAATCTTGTCTTATATTACCATTTTGATATATATACAAATCTAAATCATATGAGTCATTTGGCGTCTCATTTCCTGTATAAACACTACCATTATTCAAAATATAAGGATAGCGATATAAATCAAATGCTTTATTTAACTCTCTAAAATCTCTAGTTTTTTTAACATCAACACTAAGGTTATTATTCCCTATAAAAGTCATATTACCTCGCAAAGTTAAATCCATACCTGCTGAGCTTTTATCAATATCACTTTGCGTAAAACCTGAAGGTCTCTGCCCTAATGGCAAAGGCATTGTTCTTTCCATCATTACACTCTCACCTTCTCTTAAATGCTCTAATGAAGCATCTATTTTTTGCGAGAATGAAATTAGTGTAAAGAATAAACTAGCTAATAAAAGTATTTTTTTTATCATATTATGAAAATTTATTGTTGGGGTAATCTAAAATTATTTTATACGTACTATGGTTTTACGATCGTAAAACGCGCCGTTTAAATTATTGTTATACAAACGAATAGCTTCTTCTTTGCTATCTACTTTAGCGATATATACATGCATATATCCTGTGGTCGGATTTATAAAATATCCTGCTTTGATATCATCATTTCTTAGTTCATCAACATTTCTATCGGCTAATGATTTTTTTGAATTTACATATACTTGTAAATAATATCCTGGCTCAATTCCTTGTGAGTTCGACATGGTTCTTACTCTAGCGGGTGGTTGTTTTTTAGGTTCTTTATACGAATCACCTGCTTCACCGATGGTTAATTTAACCACATATACCGGATCTTTTCCGCTATTTAATTTTATTGATGATTGATCATTTTTATCATTACTTTCAAATAAACGTGTTTTATCGTTAAAATCGTCTACTTTTTCGATAGCATCTACTTTTTTAGCATATCTGTCAATATACACATAATACCATTTATCGGTAGGATCGAAGATATATTTAGCTTCTGCGCCTAATCTACTCCATTTTTCTATTAAAGCATCGACATTTTCTTTATTTCTGTATCTATCGGAAACCACGTAATACATCGTACCTCCACCTCCAGAATGTGTAATTGTACTTTCACGCCAAGGTGCTTTATTTCTTCTTTTTAAGGAAGTATCTTTTTCATCTCCTTTGATTTCTTTGGGTATAAATGTTTTTGGTTCTTCTATTTTTTGTTTGATTAATGGTGGTTGATTTTTCAAAATTCGAAGCACCTCATCTACTTTTTCATTTAATACATTAATAGAATCTTGAGCCTGTTGAAGTTCATCTGATAAATCATGATGTTCTTCATCTTTATAATCGGTTTTCTTTTTCGTTTTTTTAGGTGTTCTTTTTGGCAATGTTACATTTACGTTACCTGTTCTTCTTTTTGGTCTATTTCTGATATAATTTTTTTGTCCAAAATTATAGGTTAATCCAACTTCATTGGTTGCTGCAAATTCATTTTTTTCGTAACTAAAACCGATGGATAATTCATCAGAAATATTAACACCTAAACCTGCGGATATTCCATATGTTTTATCGTATCCTGCTTTTATCCAACCTGCTTTTGGTAGGTCTAAAATAAGACTTCCTGAACCATTAAATCCTTGTTTACCTGCTTTTGATGCGACTACTAAAGCTCTTAAATCGGCACGTTCAAAAATACCTGCGGCATAGCTAAATTCATAAGAATACATAGCGTGTGCCGAAAAGGTTTTTTGACCAAAATCGGTCGCTACTTCACTTTTTTTCAAATTAAAATCGACTAAATTTTCAAAGAACAGACCAACATCAAAACTACCAAAAGATAGTGTTACTGCAGGTTGTAACATCACCATAGGAATATCTTGAAAGTTTGATAAAAACAAATCATCCTGATCATTTACAAGAACTCTCGCCCAATCAATACTACTTCTACTATATAAGAAATTAAATCCAAAAGTTAAATCCATATTTTGATTTAATTGGATTTTTTGTGCATAATTTGCGATTGCTCCAAAATCTTTCATTGCTCCAACTTCTTGTTGATACACTACAAAACCAGCTCCTACGCTTTCACGCATTTTCCCTGAATAGGAAAGTAAATGCAATCTTGGATTATCTTCAAAATCGATATTACTATTGCGCACAATTCCTGTTAAAGCCGTTTTATTTTCTCGCAAAGCGGAAAAAGTAGGCACCGTTAAAAAACGGTTAAATTTCATAAAGTTTCGAGCACTAAAAGAATTATAGTTCTGTCCATTATTCCCTAATATTTGCCCTACTGATGTTACGCTAATTAGAAAAATAAAAAGTACACTAATTTTTTTTAATATGTTGACTATCATTTTCATTAATATAACACGGATATTGTTCCTGCTTTTATAATTTGATTATCACGAATAATTTTATAATAAAAAATTACTTGATTTCCTAAATCTTCTAGCGGCCAATCATTTTTATAATCGGTTGTTTTTACTATTAATTTACCTGTTGAATCATACAATTCTACAGTTATTTCTTCTTGAAAAGCATATCTATTGGATATTTTCCAAGAATCATTTTTACCATCTCCATTAGGAGTTATTACGTTTGGTACAACTTGCTGATTATCCTGTTCAATTGCTTCAATTGTTTTTTGTACAGAACAAGAACCTACTGTCGCAATTACGGTATAAAAACCTAGCGTATTTACGGATAAATTTTCAGTTGTTCCTAGTAAATTAGCATTATTTTGATTTTCACCTGTACCTTTATACCACTTATACGATTCTGCTCCGCTAGCGGTTACAACAACTTCTTCTCCTTCAGGAAGGACTATTTTTTCTGAAGGCGTTACCGTTATCGCAGAATCATCAAACAAAACTACTATTTTTTCTTCAATTATTTTTGAACAACCAAAACCGCTCATTTTCAAGCTATAAGTTCCGATTTCGGTAACTTCTAAATCAGTAATATTGGTAGCGATTAGTGTTTTTTCTGTTGAATCTGCTACTGATTGAAACCATTCATAGGTATATCCTGTTACTAATTCATCAATCGTATAAATAATTTTACCTCCTGAACATAATGAATTTGATGCTGAACTTGCTGTTGTCGTAGGGATTTTAGCGATCATTTTAATATCCAATTCATTGGAGGGCATTTTATCCAAACCACCGTGACTAACTTGTATCGTGTACACACCCGATTGTGTATGTGAACTACGTGTTAATTCTTTATTGGTTGCCGATGGAATATCAACTTTATTAAACGTCCATTGGTATGATAATAATGCTAATTGTTCGGGTGTTAAAACATATATTTCATCATCCGAGGCAACAACATTTACTTGTTTCAGACTCAAATCGACCCCTGACGCATTACATTCTTCATAATTTTCATCAGCAATAATAACAGGCAAAAAAGATTTCACACCTAATACGCTCATTATTTTTGAAGCCGTAGATACGGTACATCCTCCAGTACTTGTTTCTACAATATTTGCGATATATTCTCCAGGAACACTAACTTCGATAGAAGTTCCTCCAATACCAAATAATCGTTTGGTATCTTTATACCATTCAATAGTATAATCGGCTGTTCCGTTTACAGTAATCGACAAATCAACTTTTTCTCCTAACAACAGTACTGATACTAAAGGTGTTTCATTAGAAACAGTTACTGTCGCTGTAACTTTTGATGTTAATTCTACTTCATTTGAAGCGGTAATACAAGAAGTTCCTGTATCAATTTCTAAATAATAATTTCCCAATTGCCCTACTGTTGGTGTTGTATATGTTGCTGATGATGAGGATTGCACTAAGTTGGTATTAAAGTACCAATTATAGATATACGATGGATTTTCAACATTTGCTTCGAACGTATGTGCTTGATCGCCACAAATTTCAACGACATCTGGTCCTTTTATTTTTTTTTCTGATTCGGTAACAACAAAAACATCTATTAATGTTGATTCTTTAAAACCACACGCACCGTAATCAATTTTAACTTGATATTTCCCTGGTGTCGAAACTTCCAATACAGGCTGAGTTGTTGTAGCAACGATACCGCCATCTTTAAACCATTTATAATCTCCTTCCTGATTCGTGTTTAATGTTAATTCAGAGGTATCACCATCACACAGAAACACATTTTTAAAATCATTTAAAATAAATGTTCCTGAAATCATTTTATAAGCTTCAAAAGAATCCGATTCGGGACTAATCATCGCTGGTGAAGTAGCAACTAATCTAATTTTATAATTTTTACCGTACGAATTATCAGGTAATTGAAAACTTCTTGAAAAGGTAAATGTTTCATTTTCTGTGGCTACTGTCGCTAAATTTACGGGAGCACCCCAAGTTCCATTACCGTCAGATAATTCTATTGTGAATTCATTATCCGAAGCAAATACCGTCGTTGAATATTTAAAAACAACTTTATAATCTGTAGGAATCTCTGTATCACAAGCTGACACGAACTGTATTTCTGGCTTTAACAGCTCTTGAGAAAATAGTATCGTACTGGCAAAAAAGAGGAATATCCCTAAAAGTATATGTATGCTTTTAATTATTCTTTTCATTTTAAATTATACTTAAAAAATATTGTACTTAAGGGGAAAGGGAAAGCAAATATAAACTTTTAATATAACAAATTATAATGATATTTAAAATCTATCTCGAACATACAAAAAACAACTCAAAAAAGCAAATAAAACCATAAAAAATAAGCACTTAGCTTCTCTTAAAAAAACTTAAACTTATGTTAAATCTTGAATAAAAATGAACATTATTATTTTAAAAAACCTTTCTTAAAAAATAAAAATCTATTGTATATTCGTAACTATATTTATATTTTTTTATTTATATATTTTTTTAATATGACACAAAAAATCACCATAGCTATTGATGGCTTTTCATCAACAGGTAAGAGTACTATCGCCAAACAATTGGCCAAAAAACTAGGCTATATTTATGTTGATACAGGAGCTATGTACCGAGCTGTTACGCTGTATGCAATGCAAAAAAATTATATTTCAGATACGCATTTCAACCCTAATGATTTAATTGCTGATTTACAAAATATTTCGGTTTCTTTTGTTTATAACGATGCCTTAGGTTTTGCAGAAATGTTTTTAAATGGTCTGAATGTTGAAAAAGCGATAAGAAGTATTGAAGTTTCTCGTTTGGTTAGTAAAGTTGCTACGATTTCGGAAGTTCGAAAAAAGCTGGTGAGCGAACAACAGGAAATGGGAAAAAATAAAGGAATCGTAATGGATGGTCGTGATATCGGTTCGGTTGTTTTTCCTGATGCCGAGTTAAAGTTATTTATGACGGCTTCTGCGGATAAACGAGCGACACGCCGTTATAAAGAATTATTAGATCGCGGTGATACAGTAACTTATCAAGAGATATTACACAATGTTCAAGAGCGTGATCGAATTGATGAAACTAGAGCTGATTCTCCGCTGATTCTTACCGATGATGCGATTGAATTTGACAACTCAAACATGGGATTAAAAGACCAATTTGAACGAATTATGACACTAGTTGAAATGAGATTACACTAAAATTTATTTTAATTGATAAAGTATTTATAACGTTTTCATGAAGTAACAAGGGGTTTCAACCCCTTGTATTTTTTATATAATTTCATTTAAAATAAGAAATTATTCTTCGTCTAATTCTTGTAATTTAGAATTTTCAGAATAGGTACGCCATTTTGCTAAACAGGCTTCTATATCTGCAGGAATTTCAGTATTAAACTGCATAAATTCTCCTGTTTTCGGATGCGTAAATCCTAATGTTTTGGCATGTAATGCTTGTCTTGGCAATACTTTAAAACAATTGTTTACAAATTGCTTATATTTTGTAAAGGTTGTTCCTTTTAAAATATCGTTACCACCATAACGCTCATCATTAAATAAGGTATGTCCGATATGTTTAAAATGCGCTCTAATTTGATGTGTTCTTCCTGTTTCCAACTTACATTGCACCAAGGTAACATAGGTTAAACGCTCTAAAACTTTATAATGTGTTACGGCATGTTTTCCGTAATCGCCTTCTGGAAACACGTCCATTTGCAAGCGATTTCTAAAACTACGTCCGATATTTCCTTCAATAGTTCCTGTATCTTCTTTTACATCTCCCCAAACGATGGCATAATATAAGCGTTCGGTTGTTCTATCAAAAAATTGTTTTGATAAATGCGACATTGCGTATTCATTTTTAGCGACAACTAATAATCCGCTAGTATCTTTATCGATACGATGCACCAAACCAGGGCGTTCGTTAGAGTTTTTTGGTAAATTTTCAACATGATGAATTAATCCATTCACCAAGGTTCCTGAATAATTTCCATGTCCTGGATGCACGACCATTCCTGCGACTTTATTAACCACAATTACATCATCATCTTCATAGACAATGTCGATTGGTAAATCCTCAGCTACCAATAAATTTTCCGCAGGCGGATATGCCAAAACTACACGAACGATATCGGTTGGTTTTACTTTATGATTCGCTTTTACAGCCACTTCATTTACCAATACATTTCCTGCCTTAGCGGCTTGTTGAATTTTACTTCGTGTTGAATTTTCAATGAAGTTCATTAAAAATTTATCAACTCTTAAAGGCTCTTGCCCAGCGGTTGCTACAAACTTGTGATGTTCGTATAAATCGTCATTTTCTATTTCTAAATTTGTGTCTTCCTGCATGAATCTCTTATATATATTTTATATCAATTAGTTACCATTTCCATCTCCTAAAATTAGAGTGATGGTTGTTTTTTTAGGTAATTTTGTTCCTGGCGTAATTTTTTCGCCCTTATATTTCAATCCTCTAACAACATCTTTTCCGATATCGTTTACCAGTGTAACTTCTTTTCCGACAATAAAACCTTGCGATTGTAAGTGTGTTGTTGCTTGTCTTTTGGTACGTCCGTTTAGGTTTGGCACTTCAATATCTCTATATTTAGACGGATTTAATGTTAAGTATAGTTTTCTTTTTTCTTTGACAAAATCACCTACTTCTGGATTTTGTTCTATGACTGATTTCTTTGGATAATCAGGATTATAGGTTGCGCTATCAATAATGATAAAATCTAAATTAAGTTCGTCTAATTTTTTTTCAACTGCCGATAACGACATTTTATGCAAATTAGGAACTTGTATTTTTTGGTCGTGATTTGTTGTCACACCTAACCACCATTGCAATACAAAGACAAGTATCAGTAATGAAACAATAGCGATTCCTATTTGTATAAAAAAGGTTTTACTTTTTAGGAATTGCAATAAATTTTTAAGTTTTTCTGAAAAATTACTCATATTATTTTTTGATATTTTTTTTGATATATTTTGATCTATTTCTTGGAGATAATTTTTTGTATTTTTTTTTGATACGTTTGCAAATTTACAGTAAAAATATTAGTATTTTTAATTCATAAAGACTTAAACTAGTTTTTTTGGTAAGTTTGCATCTTTAGATGTTCAATTTCTTACAATATAAAAAATTCAAACACAGTAAAAGTGAAAAAAAATATAGCTATTATTATGGGTGGATATTCTTCTGAAGTAGCAATATCCTTACAAAGTGGTGCGGTTGTTTACGAGCATCTCGACAAAGAAAAATATAATGTATATAAAGTACATATTTTAAAAGACAAATGGGTTTTAGTTGATAAAAAAAACCTAGAATTCCCTATTAATAAGGATGATTTTTCTGCGGATATAAAAGGTAAAAAAGTCATTTTTGATGCTGTTTTCAATGCAATTCACGGAAATCCAGGTGAAAACGGTACTATTTTGGCTTATTTTGATTTAATCGGAATTAAACATACGTCTGCTCCTTTTTATCAAATGGCATTAACCTTTAACAAACGAGATACGTTAAGTGTTGTAAAAAATTACGGAATTTCAACAGCCATTTCGGTATATTTAAACCAAGGTGATCAAATTAATGTTGATGAAATCATTAAAAAAGTTGGCTTACCATGTTTTGTAAAACCTAATAATGCGGGTTCTAGTTTTGGGATTTCAAAAGTACATACAAAAGCTGAATTTATGCCTGCTTTAGAAATGGCGTATCAAGAAGATTCGGAACTATTGATTGAAAGTTTTTTAGATGGTACCGAGGTTTCGGTTGGTGTAATTCAGCACAAAGGTATTACGAGGGTTTTGCCGATTACGGAAATTGTTTCTGAAAACGATTTTTTTGATTATCAGGCAAAATACGAAGGAAAATCGCAAGAAATAACACCTGCACGCATCAGTAAAAGTCAAGAAAATCGTGTTATCGAAATTTCAAAACGAGTATATGACGTATTAAATATGCGTGGTTTTTCTCGTTCGGAATATATTTTTGTAAATGATGAGCCTCATTTTTTAGAAATGAATACGGTTCCTGGATTAACCGAAGCGAGTATTTTACCGCAACAAGCAAGACATGCTGGTATTTCATTAACTGAATTATTTGGTGATGCCATTGAAACTGCTTTAACACATTAAAAAATGACGTTAATTAATTAAAAATATGAAAAAAGCAGTTTTCCCTGGGTCTTTCGACCCGATTACCTTAGGACACGTTGATATTATTGAGCGTGGCGTTACCTTATTTGACGAATTAGTGATTGCTATCGGGGTAAATGCCGATAAAAAATATATGTTTTCATTGGAAGAACGCAAGCGTTTTATTGAAGAAACATTTAAGAATCAGCCAAAAATTAAGGTTGTTATTTACAGCGGATTAACCGTAAAATTTTGTCAGGAAGAAAAGGCTCAATTTATATTACGAGGTTTGCGAAATCCTGCGGATTTTGAATTTGAAAAAGCCATTGCGCACACGAATCGAAAATTATCAGAAATAGAAACTGTTTTTTTATTGACATCGTCTGGAAAAAGTTATATTTCATCGTCTATTGTTCGTGATGTTATCCGAAATAATGGTGATTATACAGGTTTAGTTCCTGGTGCGGTTCGCGTATGATTTTCGATTTTAATGCCGAAAATTCGTCTAATTTCTTACAGAAACATGGTAAAATTGCTTTAGCATATTTTTTAATCATTGCTTTTTTAGGTGTTTTACTTCGCTTATTTGCTGTAATTGATGTGCCTATAAATTATCGTTTTATGGTACACGCACATTCTCACACGGCTTTACTGGGTTGGGTTTACACGGCATTTACGACGCTTATTTACGCGATGTATTTCAAGAAAAATGAGCTTGATATTCGTTCTAAAAAAAAGTATCAAAAAATATTTTTCGCCACACAGATAAGCATTATTGGTATGCTTATCTGTTTTCCTTTTATGGGCTACGCCTTTTTTTCGATTTTATTTTCTACCTTATTTTTAATTGCCTCTTATTTCTTCGGATATTTTATTTTCAAGCATACTTCACCCCTTCAAAAACAAACAAATTCATACAAATGTATTCGGATTTCATTATGGTATATGATGCTTTCAAGTTTAGGACCTTGGGCGTTAGGAATCATTATAAAAACGGAAGGAATTGGCAGTAGTTTATATAAAAATGCTATTTATTTTTACCTTCATTTTCAATATAATGGTTGGTTTATTTTAGCAATTTTTGGTATTTTCTTCTATATTTTAGAACAAAATAACGATTATAAACAAGATAATCAGCAAAATAAAAAAGCTAAAATTACATTATCAAAAAAGCAATTTCAAGTATTTTTTTGGATGTTTAACAGCGGTGTTTTTTTAACTTTTGGAATTTCACTTTTATGGATGAAACCTAGTATTTTTGTTTATTTAATCAGTGGTTTTGGTGCGTTGTTACAATTGATTTCTTTTTCTTTTTTGATTAAAAACTTAATGGTTTATCAACAGCAAATCAAAAGTATTTTTTCGAGATTTTCGGTAGTAACTTTTCAACTATTAAAAATAGTGGTTGTTTTTTTGATGTTAAAATTAGTATTTCAACTCATTGCTACAATTCCTTATTTTTCAATCATTATTTTTTCAAATATTGATTTTATAATTGGTTATTTGCATTTTATTTTTCTGGGGATTATCAGCCTTTCGATCATTCTTTTTTTACATCAATTTAAGTTGATAAAACTCACTAAAAAAAGCATTTTGTTTTATTTAATTGGTTTTTTTTTAACTGAAATTGTAATTTTTTATAAAGGAATTATCGGTTGGTTACAATTTGATATATGTAACTATTATTTTGAATTTTTAGTTATTGTCAGTTGTTTTTTGCTGATTTCTATTGGTATGATATTTAGTTCTCAATTTAAGAACTTGTTTGAATTTTATCAAAAAAAAGTTTTATAGCATGAAAACAGAAAATCGAATCCGTCAAACTGAATTTATTTCAGTTTCGCATCCTGATTTGCCGTAGTTCTTTCCTTTTTTTTTTGATGATTCTTGTCAATTCGAGTGATTTTAATGACTAAAAGGAATTAAAATTGTATCGAGAATTTGAATTATTTTATCTTGATGAATTTTGATGCTAAAAAAGTTCTCGATACAATTTTTTTGAAGGAAAAAAATCACTCGAACTGACAGTTTCTTTAATTTTTAAACAGGCTCTTATAATTTTCTTATTTTTTATAGAAATTCGTTTAAAACAAAGAATCCTTGGCTAGCGAAAGTATCTTGCTTGTGCTAAAACAGTTTTTATTTCTTGTGTTTTACTTTGTTCACGAGCAAGATGCTCGCGATAGCGATATATAATTTTTACAGGAAATTTAAATAGACTTTTATTAGAATATCCTTGGCTAGCGCAAGCATCTTGCTTGTGCTAAAATAGTTTTTTTATTTCTTGTGTTTTACTTTGTTCACGAGCAAGATGCTCGCGATAGCGATATCTAATTTTTACAGGAAATTTAAATAGACTTTTATTAGAATATCCTTTGCTAGCGAAAGTATCTTGCTTGTGCTAAAACTGTTTTTTTATTTGTTTTTAATTTTGTTCACGAGCAAGATGCTCACGATAGCGATATCTAATTTTTATAGGAAATTTAAATAGTTTTTTATTAGAGCCTGTTTAAAAATTAAATAAAAAACCAAATTCTCGTCATTCTGAATTTATTTCAGAATCGCATAAAGAGAAGAACTACGGCAAATCAGGATGCGAAACTGAAATAAATTCAGTTTGACGGATTCGATTTTTCAACTATAAAATGTTTTTAAATAAAATTTAAACAGGCTCTTAGAATATCCTTTGCTAGCGAAAGTATCTTGCTTGTGCTAAAACTGTTTTTTTATTTCTTGTGTTTTTTATTTTGTTCACGAGCAAGATGCTCACGATAGCGATATCTAATTTTTACAGGAAATTTAAATAGATTTTTTTTAGAATATCCTTGGCTAGCGCAAGCATCTTGCTTGTGCTAAAACAGTTTTTATTTCTTGTGTTTTTAACTTTGTTCACGAGCAAGATGCTCGCGATAGCGATATCTAATTTTTACAGGAAATTTAAATAGTTTTTTATCAGAATATCCTTGGCTAGCGCAAGCATCTTGCTTGTGCTAAATCTTGTTTTTACTTTGTTCACGGAAGTTTAAATAGACTTTTATATAATATTGACTTCAATTTCTAAAGAAATATCAAACTTATCAAGAATAATTTTTTGAATTTTTTGTGCTAGTTTTAGAATTTCATTTCCAGTAGCATTTCCGTAATTTACTAAAACGAGGGCTTGTTTTTCATGAACGCCACAACTGTCAAATCTTTTACCTTTAAATCCGATTTGTTCAATTAACCAACCTGCTGGAATTTTAACCTGATTTTTTGAAATTTCATAATTCGGCATTAACGGAAATTGATTGATAAGCGTTTCAAAAAGTTCTTTTGAAATAATAGGATTTTTAAAAAAACTTCCGCTGTTACCGATTTTTTTAGGGTCGGGAAGTTTTTCTTTTCGGATAGCAATTACGGCATCAGAAATATTTTTTATCGTTGGATTTACAATGTTTTTAGAGTTTATTTCGGCTTCGATAGCACCGTAAGAAGTATGTAATTGATGTTCTTTTTTACTCAATTTAAAACAAACAGAAGTAATAATATATTTGCCTTTCGAAGCATTTTTGAAAATAGAATTTCGATAGCCAAAATTACAATCTTCATTTGAAAAGGATACTAATTTTTGGGTTTCAATCGCTACGGCTTCCACACGCGTAATCGTATCTTTTACTTCCACGCCATATGCTCCGATATTTTGAATCGGGCAAGTTCCTACATTTCCAGGAATTAACGATAAATTTTCAAGTCCTCCATAATCTTGAGAAACGCACCAAAGCACAAATTCGTGCCAATTTTCACCCGCATTTACGGTGATAAAAATGTTGTCTTCAGTTTCACTATCAATAGAAATCCCTTTGATATTAAGATGAACCACTAATTTTTCAATATCTTTTGTTAATAGCATATTGCTTCCACCAGAAATTAAAAATAACTCTTTTTCTGATTTTAAAAGTTGCTGTAAATTATAAAGGGAATCAATACTAACAAAGCGTTTGGCATTCACAGAAATGCCAAACGTATTGTAGTTTTTTAAAGATATATTTTCTTGAATTTTCAAAATTTTCAATGAATTTCAATTTTTTTGATGAATTTATTGATGCTTTTATTTATTAGGATATTTTGTCAAAGCAATTTTTAAGATTTCAACCGAACGAATTAAATCAACTTTATTTAATACATAAGCGATACGAACTTGATTTTTTCCCTCTCCTTCTGTCGAATAAAATCCGCTTGCAGGAGCTACCATAACTGTTTCGTTATGATCATTAAATTCTTCTAAAAGCCATTGTGAAAATTTATCAGCATCGGCAACAGGTAATTCTACGACACAGTAAAAAGCTCCTTTTGGATTCGCAACTTTTACGCCGTCAATTTTTTGTAATTCAGAAATTAAGGTATTTCTACGTTCTTGATATTCTTCAATTACTTCATCAAAATAACTTTGAGGGGTGTCTAAAGCCGCTTCACTAGCTAATAAAGCATAGGTTGGTGGGCTTAAACGTGCTTGTGCAAATTTAATTGCAGTGTTCATAAATTCCTCATTTCGAGAAACAATGCAACCGATTCTTGCACCACACATACTGTAACGTTTTGAAACAGAATCAATCATAATTGCGTTTTCTGATAAACCGTCTAAAGTCATTATTGAATGATGCTTTGCACCATCATAGGTAAATTCACGATATACTTCATCAGCAATTAAAAATAAATCGTGCTTTAAAACAATTTGCTTTAATTTTTCAATTTCAGCAGCACTGTATAAATATCCAGTCGGATTTCCTGGATTACAAATTAAAATTGCTTTTGTTTTCGGTGTAATTAATTTTTCAAAATCTTCAATAGCAGGTAAGGCAAAATTATCCTCTATTTTAGAAATTACAGGAACTACTTTTACTCCTGAAGCCGTAGAAAAACCATTGTAATTCGCATAAAAAGGCTCAGGAATAATAATTTCATCACCTGGATCGGTAATACTTCCGATAGTAAATAATAACGCTTCAGAACCTCCCGTAGTGGCAATAATATTATTTGCCGTTACATGAATGTCGTTTTTAGCGTAGTAATTTGCAAGCTTCGTTCGGTATTGTTCAGAACCCTCCGAACGAGCGTATGATAATACTTCAATAGTATTGTTTTTAACTGCATCTAACGCTACTTTAGGCGTTTTAATATCAGGTTGACCAATATTTAAATGATACACTTTTGTGCCGTTTTTTTTAGCAGCCTCTGCAAAGGGAACCAATTTACGAATTGGTGATTGAGGCATAGAATTCCCTTTTAAAGAAATAGTAGGCATAGGATATAATTTTATGGTTGTTTAATGCAAATTTGCAAAATATATTTCGAAAAATAGAGCTTATATATAAATAAAAAGAACTTTAGATAATGCCGAAACTCAATAAATAGACTTAGCCCCGATTGAAGCATCTGTTTGAGCTCCTTTTTTTGATTTTTCTTCAAAAAAAGAGCGAGTGCGGAAAGCGGGAAATAGCTCCAAAAAAAAAGTGTCAATATTTATGCAATATTGACACTTTAAAAAGACTTTAAAAAGAACTATTATTTAGTCTTAATTATTTTACAGAAGCTACATCTTTCGAAATAAATCCTTTGATTTTAACACGCTTTCTGGTGTTCTTTGCATTCGAAACAATCGTTAACGCCTTAGAGAATCCTCCAACTCTTTTGGTGTCGTAAGAAACATCGATACTCCCTTTCTGACCTGGCATAATTGGCGCTTCAGGCTTTTTAGGAACCGTACAACCACAAGCAGAAATAATATCTTTAATAATAATAGGCTCATCACCGATATTCGTAAATTCAAACGTGCGTTTTCCTTCAGAACCAACCGCTATTTTACCATAGTCGATAGTTTCTGTTTCAAATTTAAATTCTTGTGCGCTAACTGTTAATGTTATAAAAAGAACAGCTACAAATGATAAAATGGTTTTCATAATTGATACGTTATTTAAGGAAATTAATCCGTTACAAATTTAATATTATTTTTTTAGTTAAAAAAAACCAACATCTAATTTTTTATACCACTATAGATAATTGTATTTTTGTTTTTTTAATTTCAAAAACAATGCCAAAGCATAAGTAATTTGAAAAAACTTATGGCATAAATATACATAAAACATATGAATATTCCATCAAAATACGATTCTAAAGAAGTAGAAGGAAAATGGTACGATTACTGGATGAAACATAACTATTTTCATTCAGAAGTAGATGAGCGAGAACCTTACACCATTGTAATACCGCCACCTAACGTAACGGGAGTATTGCATATGGGACACATGTTAAACAACACGATTCAAGATGTGTTAATCCGTCGTGCTCGTTTACAAGGTAAAAATGCGTGTTGGGTGCCTGGAACCGATCACGCATCAATAGCAACCGAAGCAAAGGTAGTCGCAAAACTAAAAGAACAAGGAATCGATAAAAATGATTTAACTCGTGAAGAATTCTTAGCGCACGCTTGGGAATGGAAAAATGAATACGGAGGAATTATTTTAGAGCAATTGAAAAAATTAGGTGCTTCTTGCGATTGGGAACGTACTGCCTTTACAATGGATCCTGCGTTATCAGCATCTGTAATTAAAGTTTTTGTTGATTTATATAATAAAGGATTAATCTACCGTGGTTATAGAATGGTAAATTGGGATCCTGAAGCAAAAACAACCCTTTCTGATGAAGAAGTTATTCATGTTGAAAAACAAGGAAATCTTTATTATTTAGAATATAAAATTGAAGGTTCTGACGAAAAATTAACCATCGCAACCACACGTCCTGAAACTATTTTCGGAGATACTGCAATTTGTATCAACCCAAATGATGAACGTTTTACACATTTAAAAGGTAAAAAAGCAATTGTTCCTTTATGTAATCGTGTAATTCCTATTATTGAAGATGAATATGTAGACGTTGAATTCGGAACTGGATGTTTAAAAGTTACTCCAGCACACGATGAAAATGATAAAGTTTTAGGAGATAAGCACAAATTAGAAGTAATCGATATTTTTAATGATGATGCTTCTTTAAACTCTTTTGGATTACAGTATCAAGGAAAAGATCGTTTTGTAGCTCGTAAATTAGTCGTTAAAGAATTAGAAGAAAAAGGAATTTTAGTAAAAACAGAAGTTCATATTAATAAAGTAGGAACATCAGAAAGAACTAATGCTGTTATCGAACCAAGATTGTCAGATCAATGGTTTTTAAAGATGGAAGAGTTAGCAAAACCTGCTATTGATGCTGTTTTAGGAGAAGATAGCGAAATTAAATTATATCCGAAGAAATTTGAAAATACGTACCGTCATTGGATGGAAAACATCCGTGATTGGAATATTTCGCGTCAATTATGGTGGGGACAACAAATTCCTGCGTATTTCTATGGCGATGGAAAAGAAGATTTTGTAGTTGCTGAAAGTATTGAAGAAGCGGTAGTTTTAGCAAAAGATAAGACAAAGAATACTTCGCTGTCGGCGTCCGACTTAAGACAAGATGAAGATGCGTTAGATACGTGGTTTTCTTCTTGGTTATGGCCAATGTCTGTTTTTGATGGAATTAATAATCCTGAAAATGAAGAAATCAAATATTATTATCCAACAAACGATTTAGTTACAGGACCAGATATTTTATTTTTCTGGGTAGCAAGAATGATTGTTGCAGGATACGAATATAAAGATGAACGTCCTTTTGAAAACGTTTATTTAACAGGTTTAGTACGTGATAAACAACGTAGAAAAATGTCGAAATCGTTAGGGAATTCACCTGATGCTTTAAAATTAATTGAAGATTATAGTGCCGATGGTGTTCGTGTCGGATTATTATTAAGTGCTGCCGCAGGTAACGATTTAATGTTCGATGAAGACTTATGTAAGCAAGGAAAAGGATTTTCAAACAAAATTTGGAATGCTTTCCGTTTAGTTACAGGTTGGGAAATTGACGAAACTATCGAACAGCCTGAATCAGCAAAAATAGGTTTAGAATGGTATGCTGTTAAATTTCAAACGGTGTTAGCTGAAATTGAAGATCATTTTTCTAAATATCGTTTATCAGATGCTTTAATGGCTATCTATAAGCTAATTATGGATGATTTTTCATCATGGTTATTAGAAGCCGTAAAACCAGCGTATCAACAACCAATTGACAAAAAAACATTTGATGCCGTAATTGCTGTTTTTGAAGATAATTTAAAAATATTACATCCATTTATGCCTTTCTTATCCGAAGAAATTTGGCAACATATTACGGATAGAACGCCAGAAGAAGCGTTAATTATTGCAAAATATCCTGAACTTAAAAAAGTAGATACAACAATACTTGGTCAGTTCGAATTTGCTACGGATGTTGTATCAGGAATTAGAACTATCAGAAAAAATAAAAATATTTCATTTAAAGATGCTGTTGAATTATCAGTAGTAAATAATGAAAATTTCACCAATAAATTTGATGTTTTAATTGAAAAATTAACCAACGCATCAAAAATTAAGTATGTTTCAGAAAAAGTTGATGGAGCTTCGTTTAGAGTAAAATCGAACGAATATTTTATTCCTGTAGCGGAAGAAGAAATTGATGTAGAAGCTGAAACTATTAAGTTAAATGCTGAATTAAAAAGAGCAGAAGGTTTCTTATTCGGAATTCAAAAGAAATTATCAAATGAGCGTTTTGTAAGCAATGCACCAGATCAGGTAATTGTTATTGAACGTAAAAAAGAATCAGATACGTTAGCGAAGATTGAAACGATTAAAAGTAGTTTAGCTTCTTTAAAATAATTTTTTTCTCATAAAAAGATAAATCCGATGATTGTAAAAAATTATCGGGTTTTTTGTATTTTATAATTATATGAATATCATTTTATTTATTATCTTAATAAGAATCTTTCTAGTTGATAATGTTAATAAATGGCTTTATATATTTAATAATTCCTTAAAAGTAGAATAGATACATTTGTTTTTGTATTAAAAACAAGTTGTATTTATGAAACATAAAAACGTTTATATACTTTTAATTATTTCGCTAATAGTTTTTACAGCAGGTATTGGTAGTATTGATATCTATTTTTTAGATGAAGCTAAAAATGCTATTTGTGCCAGAGAAATGATGCAAAATAATAACTATATCATACCAACGTATAATGGTGTTTTAAGATCAGATAAACCTCCTTTACATTATTACTTTATGATTTTGTCATATAAAATTTGGGGCGTAAATCCTTTTGCTGCCAGATTTTTTTCTGCAATAATGGGGGTGTTAACGGTTGTTTGTTTGTATTTGTTTTCAAAAAAATATGTAGGAACTAAAACCGCTTTTTATGCAAGTTTACTTTTAGTTAGTTCTTTACATTTTAATATACAAATGCACTGGAGTGTTCCTGATCCTTATTTTATTTTTTTAATGACACTTTCAGGGCTTAGTTTTTATGAATTTTATAATACAGGGAAAAGAAAATGGTGGTTTATATTTTATATATCATTAGGCTTATCATTTTTAACCAAAGGTCCGGTAGGTATTGTTTTATTAAGTTTAGCGGTTTTTTTATTTTTAATTATAATGAAAGATTTTAAATGGAAAACAATCAAAAAAATTAATCCTTTTTTAGGGATTCCATTGTCTTTAAGTATTGCTTTTCCGTGGTTTTATGCTGTTCATAAGGCTACAAAAGGTGAGTTTACAAATAATTTTTTCTTTAAACATAATTTTGAGCGTTTTACCAGCGAAATGGAAGGGCATGGAGGTGTTTTTTTATTAACCATACTTTTTGTGATTTTAGGTTTAATTCCTTGGTTTTTCTTTTTATTAAAATATAAATTAATTAAGATAATTATAAAAGAAAACAGTTTTCTTTTATTCAGTTTTTGTGTTTCGGTAAGTATTGTTGCTTTTTTTATGATTTCAGGAACAAAATTACCAAATTACACCGTTCCTGCTTATCCGTGGATTTTTATGTTGCTCTCAGCAATATTGATGAAGGTTCAAAATAAAAAACCTTTTTTAATCGCAATATTAGTAGTGTCAATTATTTTGCCTATCGGAATAATTATAGGAATACAGCAAGATAAAGTTATTTATAATCTTTATCTTTTGGGAACATCTTTCTTTATAATTACTATAGGAGCATTGATTGCTTACAAATTACGAAACACAACGTACAAATGGATTCATGCTTTAAGTGCTAGTTGGCTTTTGATGGCTTTGGTATTTTTTTATGGAGTTTTTCCTATTATTGATAAAGAAAATCCTGTAGAGAAAACAATTTCATTATTTGAAGAAAATCAAAATGTAGTAGGTTATGGAGTTATAAATTCAGCATTTATTTTTAAAATGAAAAAAGAAATTCCTATTTTTAAAAATATTGATGACTTAAAAACACATATAGATAATCATCCCAAAGGAGGAATGGTTATTACTCGGGCTCATAAAAAGAATGAAGTATTATTTGAATCTTTAGGTTTAATAGAAGTTGCAAGAGAAAGAGATTTGTTTGAAAATCCTACAACATTAATTTTAAAGTTCTAAGTTTTTTTGATGACTAAAACAATAAATGTTGAAATAAATCCTAAAAAAGCACCAAACGCTACATCTATTAGAAAATGTTGTAATAAATAAACTCTAGATAAACCTGCTAAACAAGTTAAAAGAAGTAACGTAAATTGCCAGTTTTTATTTATCTTAAAAAAAAATAGCGTAAAGAAAAATAAAGAAAATACAGTTAGCGTATGCCCTGAGGGAAAACTATTATAACTATGAATAGTTACTTCGGGTACTTTATGTAAAGAGCTAAATAAATCATTACTAAAGTATGCTTTTGGTCGCGGTGCACCTTTGAATATTAATTTTTTTAAAAACCAAGAAAAACCTGTTTGTATCAGTAGTAAGTAAATTAAATATTTTATGTTTTTCTTTTTTATAAAAAAACATAAAATAGCTAAAGGCAAGTATAATAGAGCATCTCCTAAATAGGTAATGTATTTAAAAAAAAAGTCTAAAAACGAATTGTGATATTTATTAAAAGTAATTAAAAAATCTCCTTTAGGCATACTTGTGCTAGAGAAAAATAAAGTAGAAAGAATAATAACTATTGATAAAAAAAGGATGAGGTTTTTTTTAATAAAAGAACTTAAAAAACTAAGATAGTTATCATATTCTTCTTTTTTCGAAATATAAATAGCGTCTTTATAATTTAACATTACAGTTTATTTAAGGTTGAGTTCCAAAATTAAAAAACCGCTTTTATCTAAATGTTAATTATTTTTTTATTGATTTTATGAAATAGTTAATTGTTTTTTTTCTTTTTGAATAATGATAAAAAGAGTTCATTTTTATTTAATAAAAGAAATGTTAATTAATAGTATCTAAAGAAAAGAAGATTTATAAACTAAATCAAAATATGTATATTTGGCACAATGGTTGAGACTATAAAAATTATAGAATGTCCGAGGGACGCAATGCAAGGAATAAAAAATCGTTTTATTTCTACAGAAGCTAAGGTAAAATACATTAATTCACTATTAAATGTAGGCTTTGATACGATTGATTTTGGAAGCTTTGTGTCGCCCAAAGCAATTCCTCAAATGAGAGATACTGCCGCTGTTTTATCGAAGTTAGATTTGTCAAAAACACGTAGTAAATTATTAGCAATTGTAGCAAATGTGAGAGGCGCAAATGATGCCGCTCAATTTGAAGAAATAGATTATTTAGGATATCCTTTTTCAATATCTGAAAATTTTCAAATGCGAAATACGCATAAAACAATTGAACAATCGGTGGATACTTTAAAAGAAGTTTTATCAATCGCCAATAGAAGTAATAAAGAAGTTGTGGCATATATGTCAATGGGTTTTGGAAATCCGTATGGAGATCCGTGGAATGTAGAAATAGTAGGAGAATGGACGGAAAAATTATCCAAACTAGGCGTTAAAATTTTATCTTTATCAGATACCGTTGGTAGTTCAACCCCTGAAGATATCAATTATCTATTCTCCAACTTAATACCGAGTTATCCTGAAATAGAATTTGGAGCTCATTTACATACGACTCCCGCAAAATGGCACGAAAAAGTAGACAGTGCTTTTAAGGCAGGATGCAAACGTTTTGATGGCGCAATTATGGGATACGGAGGTTGCCCGATGGCAAAAGATGAATTAACAGGGAATATGCCAACAGAAAAATTATTGTCATATTTTACTGCAAAAAAAATAGCAACAAATATAAAACCAATGAGTTTTGAGAGTGCTTATAATAAAGCTCTTGAAGTTTTTTAAAGCTTATGAAATTTAAAATTAACATACTTTTCTTCTTTCTAATTGTTTTTTGTCAAACGGTTTTTTGCCAATCTATAACTGATGAGCGAATAGGAGTGTGGCAAATTAAAGACGGTATTTTAATTATCAATAATTCGAATAAAAATGATTTAGCGAACGATTATTGGAAAGAATTTTACCGTATTTTCCCAAAAGAATTAACTACAAAATATGTTAAACGAATCGTTTTAATGACCGATGGCGTAGATAATAAAGTCGGTGCATTAGTGTCTTTAAATGCTAGAAATGATAAATGGCAACTCGAAATAGATGTAAAAGATGTAAATCTTAAAACTAGAAATAAAAAAAGATTACACGAATCTATTTATACGATGGTGCATGAATTTGGACACTTATTAACACTCAATAAAACACAAATAAGACCAACTACAAAAATAGAACAAGGAGAAGGTGAACTTTATTTAACACATGAAGGAGAGGCGTATCGAAAAAGTTATATCAACCGATTTGTAAACCTATTCTGGAAAGGAAATCTATTGACTCGATGGGATAAAATTCAACGAGATTATTGCTATACTGAAGCAAATTGTGTGGAAAAATTATACGATTTATATCAAAATAATTCTACAGAATTTTTAACAGATTACGCCGCAGAAAGTCCTGAAGAAGATATCGTAGAGAGTTGGACTGCATTCGTTTTAAGACCAAAAATTAAAAAACCAAGAACAATCGCTCATAAAAAAAGAAATTTTTTTTACCAATTTCCAGAATTAGTAGAATATCGTAAAACAATCAGACAAAATACCCGTAAATATCTTCATTAAAGATTTGTAAATTATCAAAAAAATAGATTAAAAATATAAATGAAACAATTTAAACTACTAATAATCGTCCTACTAACAGTCCTTGTTAGTAGCTGTGGTTCTCAAAAAAATACACAAAACAACTCGAAAAATAATTCGAAAACTGTTTATCAATTTAAAAAAGATTCCACAAAAACATACTTTAATATTCTACAATTAAACGATGTGTACGAAATCGCTCCGATTCAAAGTGGTAAGTTTGGCGGAATGGCAAGAGTAGAAACGGTGCATCAAAACTTAAAAAATGAAAATAAAAATACCATGCTCGTTTTGGCAGGTGATTTCTTAAATCCATCATTAATAGGAGCTATGAAAGTTGATGGAGCTCGTGTGAGAGGTCAGCAAATGGTGGAGGTAATGAATGCGATGAATTTTGATTTGGTCGCCTTTGGTAATCATGAACTAGACCTAAGTTACACCAACTTACAAGAACGATTAAATGAAAGTCATTTTGATTGGATTTCATCAAATGTATTGCATCATAAAAATGGAAAACATCATTATTTTCATAAAGTAATCAACGGAAAAAAAGAAAGCTTAGAAGATTCATATATCAGAGAATTTTTAAATCCTGACGGTTCGACCTTAAAAGTTGGTTTTATAAGTGCTTGTATTGCATCAAACCCAAAAAGTTATGTGTATTATGGCGATGTATATCAGGAGATAAAAAGAGCTTACAATGAAATAAAAAACAAGGTAGATGTCGTTATTGGACTAACACATTTGAACTTAGAACAAGATAAAAAAGTTGCCGAATTATTACCAAATCTTCCGTTAATAATGGGCGGACATGAGCATACGAATAGTTATGATGAAATCGGAAATGTTGTTATAGCCAAAGCAGATGCCAATGCTAAAACAGTCTATATTCATCGATTTGAATACGATCCAACCACTAAAAAAATTAAACTAAAATCAGAATTAAAAGAAATTAATCACAAAATTCCTACCGATCAAAAAATAGGCGTTATTGTTGATAAATGGCAAACGATTCTAAAAAATAAAATTCAAGATATTGTATCGAATCCGTACGAAGTGATTTATAAAACAAAAATTCCTTTAGATGCTAGAGAAACACCTATTAGAAGTACACAAACAAATATGGGTGAAATTATCGCAAAATCAATGAGTTTTGCCTACAATAATACGGTTGATTGTGCTTTGGTAAATGGTGGTTCTGTTCGTATTGATGATGCTTTAGTAGGAAAAATAAGCGTTATTGATATTTTTAGAGTATTGCCTTATGGAGGACAAATTCTGAAAGTGAAAATAAAAGGAAAATTACTAAAAGAAGTATTAGAATTTGGCGAAAATTCGGCAGGAACTGGCGCTTATTTACAGCGTTATAACGCAACAAAAATAGGCGATATCTGGAAGATAAAAAATCAGCAAATAAATAATAATAAAATATATACGGTTGCTTTTTCAGATTATTTATTAAAAGGATATGATATTCCAATGTTATCCGAAAAAAATCCAGACGTACTTTCTATACATACTCCAAAATCATCAGAAGTAAGTTACGATATTAGAAAAGCGGTTATTCAATATCTTAAAAAACAATAACTACATTCTAGAGTTTGAAGGTAATTTGAAGGTAAGAGAGTAAGCTCAAGACAAGGGGTTAAAACCCCTTGTTTTAAAAATAAAAATGCGTTAAAGGGAATTTATTTTAGTTTCTCATCCTGATTTGCCACAATTTTTAGCTCCTTCTAACAAGGGGTTTTAACCCCTTGTCGTCATTTTTTGCCACTATATTTTTTCAGATCAAATTGAAATAGGTTTTTGAAAGAAAAAAATCATTAGAACTAAAAGTTTGTTTTTTTATTTAAAATAAGTCTTAATAAGTTTTGTTTAAATGATTATCTATTTTACATTTGCACTCGTAAAACAAATAATTGTTTAAATTTAATCTTAATAAGTTAAAAAATAAAAAAATGAAAAGAATATTTCTATCAACATTAGTGCTTTCAACGTTACTTTTTGCTTCTTGTTCAGAAGACAAGTCCGACCCAGTTGTAAATGTTGAAGCTCCAGCAACGTATAATTTTGAAAACGTAAGTTTTTCAGGACAAGTTACTCGTTTAAAAATGGCAGGTGAATTTAAAAACGCCTTAGGAAAAGATGGTTTTGCTATTAAAGAAGACGTTTCTGCTGAAGTTGCTTTAACAAAATTAACCAATATGTTTGCTAAGGGAACTGGTTTTGCTGATGCAACATTAAAAGGTAAAATATTAAGAGAAACGATTGCATCAGGAAGTAGTTCTACTTTAACAAGCGTTCAAAGTGATGCATTACGTACAAAAATAGACGGCTGGATTAAAGATTTTGCACAAAATGTTGTACCAGCAAAAACAAACGATGCATCTAAAGGTATTGCGGGTAATTTAGAGAATAAAAGATACGTAAATGCAAAAGGTATTGAGGTAAATCAAGCGGTTGCTAAAACAATGATTGGTGCTATTATGTTAGACCAAATTGTAAATAAATATGTATCAAAAGAATATTTAGCAGGTGCAACTGCTGATAATGATGCAGATAAACCATATAAAGAAGGCGCTAAATATACTAAATTACAACATGGTTGGGATGAAGCATATGGTTATGTTTTTGGTTTAGAAGATGATTATAAAAAACCTGTAAATAGTACCGATGCTAGAAAAGGATTTTTAAATTCATATTTAAAATCAGTAGAAGCTGATGAAGATTTTAAAGGAATTTTCGATAACGTAAACAATGCCTTTAAAAAAGGACGACAAGCAATTGTTGTTAAAAATTACGAGGTAATGCACGAACAAGCAGCAATTTTAAGAATGGAATTGTCTAAAGTAATCGCTATTAGAACGGTACATTATTTAGTGAAAGGAAAAGGTGCTAAAAATGCAAGTACATTACACGCATTGTCGGAAGCTTATGGTTTTGCACACGCAATGATGTTTGCACACGCTAACGGACCAACAGGGATACAACAAGTCGGTACAATGATGAACAGCACGATTGAAGCCTTAGAAAAAGATGGTTTATGGTCTGTAAAAGATGAAACATTAGATGTTTTATCAAAAAAATTAGCAAGTTATTACGGTTTTACAGTAGCAGAAGCATTGTAATATTTGTAAATAAATGCAAATAAACAAAAATTAATTAGTGAAATAATTTATATAAAAAATAGCTATTTAAAATAGCTATTTTTTTTTACTTTTGCAGTTGTTATTTAGACTAATAAAAAATTAAATAATCAATACTTAATTTACTAATTACAATGAAAAAATTAATATACATCAGTTTTATTTTTCTTTTATCGGCTTGTGGTGGAGAAAATGGAGGCGGAAACAATCCAACAAATCCAGATGATTTTAAACGAAAAGAAATGCTGACTTTTTGGGCAAATCATATCATTGTTCCTGCATATTCCGATTTTAATACCAAAACAGTAACTTTAAAAGAATCCGTTGATGCGTTTTCAGAAAAACCAACAGTAGCAACCTTAAATACCGCTAGAGATGCCTGGAAAAACGCCTATATTTCTTGGCAAAAAGTTGCCATCTTTCAAGTAGGAAAAGCACAGGAATTAAATATGGTTAATCGTATGAATACCGTTCCTACTAATGTTGAGAATCTAAAAAAATATGCAACTCCCAATAAAGAAAATAAGGTGCAATATAATTTAGAATCTCCTAATTTATACGCCGTACAAGGTTTTCCTGCCTTAGATTATTTGCTAAACGGACAAGGGACAGATATCGAAACAATTACCTTTTATACAACCGCTAAAAATGCCGTTTATTTTAAAAATTACTTAAATGATATCACCAAAAAAATTGCCGATTTAACCAAAACCGTTATCGACGATTGGAACGGAGGTTACAAAGAACTTTTTATCGCAAAAGATGGATACACCGATGTTAGTAGCGTTGATAAATTAGTGAATTTTTATGTAATCCCTTTTTATGAAAAAGAATTAAGAGATAATAAAATAGCAACGCCTTCAGGAGCTAGATCAGGAACAATCGCCGTTGAAAAAGTAGAAGCATATTATTATCAAAAAGAATTATCAAAAGAACTTTTTACAACCGCTTTAACAGCAACCAAAAACTTTTACAAAGGAATTGGATATGATAAAACAAGTGGGAAAAGTTTACATCAATATTTAGAATTTTTAAATCGTAAGGATTTAGCAACCTTAATAGATGCTAAATTTACAGCGATTCAAAATAGCACAAAGGCTTTAAATACTGATTTTGCAAGTCAAATAAAAACAGATAAAACACCTTTTTTAAATACATATGACAAAATGCAATCATTATTGAAAAGTTTTAAACCAGATATGATGAGTGCTTTAAGTATTAAAAATACCTCTACAGACGCCGATAATGATTAAAAACATCAAACTATATTTACAAAAAAATACGGAAGCTGCTCCATTAGCAGTTTTCCGTATTTTTTTTGGTTTTATGATGCTCTCAAGTCTGGTACGTTTTACATACAATGGTTGGATTGAACAATTATATATCAACCCTAAAAATTTCTTTTCTTTTTACGGATTTCAATGGGTGCAACCCATAGGAGAATACACGTATTTTATATTTTTAATCTGTGCTATTGCCGCAATTTTCATAACGATTGGTTACAAATATAAATATGCCGTTTTTGTTTTCTTTTTGAGTTTTTCATACATCGAATTGATGGATAAAACATATTATTTAAATCATTATTATTTTGTGAGTTTAATGGCTTTTATCCTGTTTTTTTTACCCGCAAATGCCTGTTTTTCAGTCGATGCAAGATTGAATAAAAAATTAGCATATCAGAAAATACCCCTTTGGACTATTGATTGTTTAAAGTTTATGTTAGCGATCGTTTATTTTTACGCAGGTTTGGCAAAATTAAATTCTGATTGGTTATTTAGAGCATCGCCATTAAATATTTGGCTTCCCATACAAAATGATTTGCCCATTATAGGAAGTTTGATGTCTAAAACATGGTTTCATTATGCGATGAGTTGGTCTGGAGCTATTTATGATTTAACAATTCCATTTTTATTATACTATAAAAGAACCCGAATATTCGCCTTTATAGCCGTGGTTATATTTCATGTTTTTACCAGAATATTGTTTCCTATTGGCATGTTTCCGTTTATCATGATTGTAGCTACAATTATCTTTTTTGATGCCAAAGTTCATCATAAAATACTGGCTGTAATAGCTCGAATATTTAAAATTTCAAAAGCATTTTTTGATGAAAATAATCATCAAAATAATGAAAATAACACATTAATCAAGATAAAAAAGCAAGCAGTAATACTAAAAATAATGACTGTTTTCTTTGTCCTTCAACTGCTCTTTCCTTTTCGATATTTATTATATCCAGGAGAATTATTTTGGACAGAAGAAGGTTATCGATTTTCGTGGCGAGTAATGCTTATCGAAAAAGCAGGATATGCAGAATTTAAAATAGTCGATAAAGATACTAACAAGTATTTTTATGTTGATAACAAAGAATATTTATCAACCACACAAGAAAAACAAATGAGTTTTCAGCCAGATTTTATATTAGAATTTGCACATTTTTTAGGAGATACTTATAAAAAAAAGGGCATCAAAAACCCACAAGTTTTTGTTGATAGCTACGTAACTCTAAACGGAAGATTAAGCATGCCGTTTGTCAATTCAAAAGTAGATTTATATCAACAAAAAGAAAGTTTTAAGCACAAAAATTGGATTATACCATTTAATCATGAAATTAAAATTAAAGGATTATAGCATTCTTATTATAGCAATATTTGCTTTTTCAACTACGTTTGCACAATATCAAATATCAGGAAAAGTAGTAAATAATAAAGGAATACCCGTCGAAAATGTTGAGGTTTATAACGCAAATAATGGCGTGATAACCAAAACAAATACACAAGGAATTTATCAAATTAATGATGTATCAAAAGGAACTTTAAAACTAATTTTCTTTTCCTATAATTATAAAATTGTAGAAAAAGAAATTAAACTTATCAATAATAAAACCCTAAATATTAGCCTAGATTATATCGGAGAAGAATTATCCGAAGTGGTGATAAATCAACGAAAAAGAAAGGTTTTTGCTTTGAAAAGATTAAAAGCCGTAGAAGGAACGGCAATTTATGCAGGGAAAAAATCCGAAGTAGTTTTACTTAATGAAACCGTAGGAAATAAGGCTGCCAATAATGCACGTCAAATTTATAGCCAAGTAGTCGGATTAAATATTTATGAAAATGATGATGCTGGTTTGCAATTAAATATCGGAGGAAGAGGCTTAGATCCTAACAGAACTTCAAATTTTAATACCCGTCAAAATGGCTATGATATTAGTGCCGATGTTTTAGGATATCCTGAGAGTTATTACACGCCTCCTGCCGAAGCATTGCAAGAAATACAAGTAGTTCGAGGTGCTGCCTCGTTGCAATACGGAACTCAATTTGGTGGTTTGCTAAACTTTAAACTCAAACAACCCCACAAAACAAAAGAATTTGAACTCGTTACACGACAATCTGCAGGTTCTTACGGATTGATAAATTCGTTTAATAGCGTAAGCGGTACTGTTGGAAAAACAGGATATTACGCATACGCAAACTATAAAACAGGCGACGGATTTAGACCCAATTCAAAATTTAATTCAATCAATATTTATGCGCATATAGACCATAAATTATCAGAAAAAACAACACTAACCGTTGAAGCAACTTATCTGAATTATTTAGCAAAACAATCAGGAGGATTAACCGATACCATGTTTGATGAAAATCCAACACAAAGTAATCGTACAAGAAACTGGTTTCGAGTAAATTGGAACTTGTGGGCAGTGAAATTAGACCATCAATTTAATGAAAATTCAGTGTTAAATGTCAACTTTTTTGGATTAGATGCTTCCCGAAAAGCCGTCGGTTATAGAGGACAATATAAATTTCAAACCTTAAATCCAATAGCCGTTTCCGATGAATTATTAGCCGATAATAACTACGATGTGCGAGATTTAGTGATTGGGGAATTTAAAAACTGGGGCGTTGAAACGCGATTCTTATCAAAATATAAATTTGGAAATCAAAAAAATATTTACCTCTTAGGAATTAAATATTATCAAGCAAGAAATTCAGAAAAACAAGGACAAGGAACAAGAGGAAGCGATGCTGATTTTAATTTAGTGAAATCTGAAGGATATCATAATTCAGATTTTGTATTCCCTAATAAAAATATTGCCGTTTTTGGAGAACATATTTTTAATATTACAGATAAAATAGCCATTACTCCTGGAGTTCGTTTTGAATACATCAAAACAGAAAGCAACGGAACATATAAAAGTATTGATAGAGATGGCGCAGGAAATCCACTTGTTGGCGGTGTGCTAAATGGAATAGATGCCAAAATAAAGGAACGAAATTTTCTTTTATTAGGAATCGGAGCAAGTTATAAACCTTCAACATCTTTTGAAATGTATGGAAATATTTCTCAAAATTATCGTTCAGTAACATTTAATGATATTCGTACTGTAAGTCCTTCTTTTGTTGTTGATGAATTTATTGACGATGAAAAAGGAGCTACTACCGATATCGGTATTCGAGGACGTTGGAATAATAGTATATCGTACGATATTAGCGGATACGGACTTTATTATAACAATCGAATAGGATTGGTCGTTGCCGATAAAGGTAAAAATAAAGGAGACCGATTACGTACTAATATTGGAGATGCTTTTATCTACGGATTCGAGAGTTTAGTCGAGCTAAATATGGCAAATATGCTACACTTTAATAAAGAATATTCATTGAGTGTTTTTAATAATTTGGCGTTTACAAAATCAGAATATATTGAATCTATTTTTAAAAATGTAGCAGGAAATGAAGTAGAATTTATTCCTTTTGTAAACCTGAAAGCAGGTGCTAAATTTGGATATAAAAACTTTTTATCAAGCCTGCAATTTACACATTTATCAGAACAATTTACCGATGCAACCAATGCTAATATCGATGAAAAAGGAAGTAAAAGAGAAGGAACAGTAGGACCAATTCCTAGTTATAGTATTGTTGATGCTTCTTTTTCATATGCACATAAAAATTGGAAACTAGAAACTGGAGTTAATAATCTATTAAACAAAAATTATTTTACCAGAAGAGCTACAGGATATCCTGGACCTGGTATTTTGCCATCATCACCAAGAAGTTATTATGTAACATTAGAATTTAAATTCTAAAATTTCGATTCTCATTATGCTAGAATGAATCTAAATAAGTATATTTGTTTACTTTTAATTAATCAATAAATAACATTCGGAATGAAAAATATACTAACCATTTTAGTAATCACGATACTTTTTGCTTCTTGTAAAAAAGAAGCACAAAAAAAAGAAGATAATCAACTCAAAAAACAAGAAGAAGTAACCGTTTATACACATCGTCATTATAAAGCTGATCAAGAATTATTTGCTGATTTTGAAAAAGAAACAGGCATCAAAGTAAATGTTGTAAATGCAAAGGCAGATGAATTAATGCAAAAAATGACCATTGAAGGAGCACAATCGCCTGCCGATGTTTTAATAACCGTAGATGCTGGGCGATTAGTAAGAGCTAAAAATAAAGGATTGTTGCAGTCTGTAAATTCAGAAATTTTAGAAAAAACAATTCCAGCACATTTAAAAGATGTCGATAATCATTGGTTTGCACTCACAAAAAGAGCTAGAGTAATTGTGTATAATCCAGCAAAAGTAAGTGCTGAAGAATTATCAACGTATGAAGCATTAATCGAAAATAAATGGAAAAATAAATTGTTAGTTCGTTCTTCAAGTAATATTTATAATCAATCATTATTGGCATCAATAATTGCAAATAATGGCGAGGAAAAAGCCGAAAAATGGGCAAATGGTATCGTTAAAAACATGGCACGTTCCCCAAAAGGAAATGACCGTGACCAAATAAAAGTAGTCGTTGCTGGTGAAGGAGATTTAGCAATTGTAAACACCTATTATATCGGGAAATTAGTACATTCAAAAAATCCTGAAGAAATAAAAGCAGGAAAAGGAATTAAAGTGTTTTTTCCAAATCAAACCACTAACGGAACACACATAAATGTAAGTGGAGCAGGAGTCGCAAAATATGCACCGAATAAAGAAAATGCAATCAAATTTATAGCGTTTTTAGTACGTGAAAAATCACAAGAAAAATTTGCAAATTCGAATTATGAATATCCTGTAAATAAAAAAGTGGAGGTTTCTGATTTGTTAAAATCTTGGGGAACTTTCAAAGAAGATACCCTATCCTTAACCAAATTAGGTGAAAATAATAAAAAAGCAGTCCTGATTTTTGATAAAGCAAGTTGGAAATAATATAGTTTCTTATACTTAGAGCCTGTTTAAATTTCATCTGAAAAAAATATAATGTCAAAAAATGACGGCAGGGGTTAAAAACCCCTTGTTAAAAGGAGCTGAAAATCACAAAAAAGCTAAAAAATGTGGTAAATCAGGATGCTCTTAGAGTCTAAAATATAAAAAAGCATGTTAGAAGTACTATTATTAAAATATTTAACAAAAAAAGGAATTATTATTTATTTTATTGGGCAGGTCATATTTATAGCTCTTTTTGCATATTATATATTTGGAATACAAGGTTATTCAATACATAGTGGAGAAAATATATTCTTTATAGGAATGCTTATAATTATTTTACTTTGGATGGGAGTCTGTTTACTTTTATGGAAAAAACCTAAAGAAGAATCCAAAGAACAACTCAAAGAAATAAAAGATAAATAATCCTAAGATAGTACAATAGATAATATACTTTTATGAAGAGTTATATTAAAAACATACAGCGAGATACAAGTAAATGGTCAATATTTTTATTGACCATTGTTTTGTTAGTTGCCATTCCGATACTAACCGTATTTGTAAATTTATTTTACGGACCTGGCGAAACTTGGCATCATTTAATGGTTCATTTATTACCCGATTATATTAAAAATTCATTACTATTGATTGTAGGAACTGGAATTTTAACGTTATTTTTTGGTATTTCATCGGCTTGGATTGTGGCTCGTTATCATATTCCGTTTCGAAAACAATTGGAATGGTTATTAATTCTTCCATTGGCGATTCCGTCTTATATCACAGCGTATGCCTATGCTGGTATTTTTGATTACGGCGGTTTTATTGATAAAATACTAGGGGTTAAAATCGATATTATGAATCATTCAGGATTAATTTTTGTGCTTAGTATTTCGTTATATCCGTATGTGTATGTTGCCTCGAGAGCCTTTTTTTTGAATCAATCGAGTAATATTGTGGAAGCTTCAAAATTATTAGGAGCGAGTGAGCGAAAAACTTTTTTCAAGTTGCTGTTACCTTTAGCACGTCCTGCATTTATTGGCGGATTGGTTTTAGTATTAATGGAGGTTTTAAACGATTATGGAGCGGCTAAATATTACGGAATCAATACCTTTACTACGGGGATTTTCAGAGCTTGGTTTTCTTTGGAAGAACCTGAAACAGCCATTTATTTATCCGCAATTTTGGTGGCGATTATCTTTTTGTTGATAAGTATCGAAAAATGGGAACGAAGACGAATTGGCTATTTTAATGCCACTAAAAATCATCAGAAAATAAAAAGAATACAAGTTTCGAAACGCTTGAAAATAACTTTTTTTAGCATCGCATTTATACCTGTTTTATTTGGTTTTTTAATACCGTTACTTCAGTTATTATATTGGGCTTTTTTAACGTATAAAGACGTGTTTACGCCAAGTTTTATCAGTATATCGCTTCAGAGTTTTGGAATTGCTACGATTTCAGCATTTACTACCGTATTCTTTGCTTTATTATTGATATTTTTATCAAAATGGAATCGATTATCTTTTATAAAACCAATTGCTAAAATTGGTGTTTTAGGATATGCAATCCCAGGAGCAGTCATTGCTGTAGGTGTTTTAATCCCAACGTTATCATTGGATAAATGGTTGGTTACTTTTATGAAAAATACGTTCGATATCAAAATAGGTTTTATCATTAATGGAACGGTTACAGTTTTGGTATATGCGTATTTAGTTCGCTTTTTAGCCGTAGCATATAATCCGATAGAATCGAGTAGTTTAAAGTTTGGGAAATCCTTATCCGAAGCTTCAAAACTTTTGGGAAGTGGGAATATTCGTACCTTTTTAAAAGTGGAATTTCCATTGTTAAAATCAGCGATTTTAAGTGCTTTTATCTTAGTTTTTGTCGATGTAATGAAAGAATTGCCATTAACCTTAATTTTAAAACCGTATCATATAAATACCTTGGCGGTAAAAGCCTACGAATATGCTAGTGATGAGTTAATTGCAGAGGCATCTTTGCCGTCATTATGTATTATTTTAACAGGAATTATTCCTATTTTATTTTTAAATAGCTTAATCTCCAAAGAAAATTAAATAGCATGAATACAGAATTGTTATCCGTAAAAAAGGTTGGGAAAATCTTCGATAATGGAAAAGTTATTGCGTTAAAAAATGTTTCTTTTTCATTGAAAAAAGGAAAAATAGTTGCGATTGTAGGAGAAAGTGGTAGCGGAAAAACAACGTTAATTCGTTTGATAACAGGTTTAGAAACGGTATCCGAAGGAACGATTTTATTAAAAGAAAAAGTAGTTTCATCAATATCGGAATTTGTAGTGCCACAGCGTAGAAATGTAGGAATGGTGTTTCAAGATTATGCGTTATTTCCTCATTTTTCAGTGGCTGATAATATCGCCTATGGACTTTCTAAATTATCGGCTCAAGTTAAAAAAGAGAGAATTAAAGAAGTTTTAAAATTAGTCGGTTTATCAGAAAAAGAAAATAGTTATCCGCATGAATTATCGGGAGGACAGCAACAACGAGTTGCTTTGGCAAGAGCCTTAGCTCCAAAACCAGAACTTCTAATTTTAGATGAACCTTTTAGTAATTTAGATGTTATTTTAAGAAATCAGTTGCGTAAAGACATTTTAAAAATATTGAAAGAAACCAATACAACCGCAATTTTTGTAACGCATGATATAAAAGATGCCATCGCTATTTCTGATGAAATGTTAGTTTTGCAAAATGGTGTTATTTTACAACAAGGAAACACGAAAGAAGTATCTGAAAATCCTAAAGAAGGTTATGTGAAATTATTATTTGAAAGTGTGTAAAGGTTATTTAAAATTTTATTTTAAATAAAAACAAGGGGTTTTAATCCCTTGCTTTTCTATTTTGATATTACAAAATCTTTTAAAATACATAAAATAAAGAAGATTAATCACCATCATTATCGGTACCTGTAATGATAATCGATAATGAACTTCGCACGTCATTATGTAGCAAAACAAGTAATTCTTTTAAGGCGGTGTGTAGTCTTTTTACATTTTTTTTATCCGTAGTTACCGCTTCTTTTAAAGGCTGTTTGATATCATTTTTCAGGATGCTTTTTATCTCTTGAATTTTTGCTGAAATAGTATTATTAAGCGTATCATTTTTAGTTACTGATTTTATATAATCGGCAATAGAAGTAATTTTTTTACTGAAAAATAATTCTTCTACAGAAAGGATATTTTCATAAATTAAGTCTAAAGAATTTCCTGTATAATAATTTTCAACAATTTCAGGATGTACGTGTGATGAACTTTCTAAACCAGCAGGTTTTCCAACTTTAGTAACTTTACAGTTGTCAATAACATTATATAAACCGTTGAATAATTGATTAAAAGAGCTATCTAAACCTTTGTCGGTATTGTTTCTAAATTGATTTTCAAAAGTATTTTTTGATGCGTTTTTTGATGAAAACCAGATATCATTTAATTGCTGAACTAATTGATTGAATTGGTCAAAAACGCCTAATAAAAATTTGATTCTATTCGGGTTTTTTTGATATTCTGCAATAATATCCGCAGGATTTTCGAATTTAAATAATAGATAATTTAATCCAGGTAAATTTTTAGTGGCACTTCCTAAATTTTCGATATTTTCTATTTTAAAAGAATCATTTTTGATATTTTTTTCAATAGAAATATTATAAACAGGCCAGAAATTAAGTTGTCTGTTTATGAAATTATTTTTTACTTCTCCGATATTAAAGGTGTATAATTGTGCGTATAATTTTGTAATTTCTGTTAATTTCTGTTGTGCTATTTTTAAATTTTCTTCATTTGTTTTAGTAGAAAAATTAGTTAAAGAAGTTTTAAGTACTGCTGTTTTTTTAACAAGATCACGTATTTTTGGGCTAATAATTTCGGTGCTAATAGTATTGGCAATCTCTGTTTCATAAGCCACGGATGTTGTTTCTTCTTTTGAGCAAGAGGCAATAAAAATGCTAATTAATAGCAGTACTATAAATTTATTTTTTTTCATCATTTTTATTATTTTTCAAGGTTATTATTTTCAATTTTATCATGATAAACTTTATAAAGATTCGATAAAGGCTAACAATTCTTTACGTTTTTTACTAGATAAATTTTTAAAATCATTTTTTGGTTTTTCAGCTTCTCCACCGTGCCATAAAATAGCTTCTTCAATGCTACGAGCTCTTCCGTCATGCAATAAAAAACTGTGTTTATTTACGGTTTGTATCAATCCGATTCCCCATAAAGGTTGGGTGCGCCATTCCTTACCTGAAGCTAAAAAATCGGGTCTGTCATCGGCTAAATCAGCTCCCATATCGTGTAATAAAAAATCAGAATAAGGACTAATTTCTTTATTTTCCACCAATGAATTAAAAGGATACTTACTTGTTTTAAGATTGGTTGCATGACATACAATACATTTTAATTTGGTAAATAATACTTTACCATTTAAAACGGTTTGGTTTTTAAAATCTCTTCTTTTAGGAACAGCCAAAGAAGTTTGGTATAAAACAATTCTATCTAATTGTTTGTCTGTTACCTCTGGTGAACCTCCATTAGGTGCTTTATTACAATCTTGTTGTGGCGAAGGACAGTTTTTTTGTGTGAAAATACTTGTAGATAAGCCTAAATCACCAGAAAAAGCACCTGCAATTTGTTGTTTTAAGGTAGGTTCATTGGCTTTCCAACCAAATTTTCCAAGAGCGGTATTGTTATGAATTGCATCCCAAACGTAATTTGGTTTTCCTGAAATTCCATCTTTATCTGTATCAAATTCGTCTGCATTTTTTAGGATTTCACTTTCTGATAAAGCATCTATAAACCCAAGTCCGATAGTTTGTTGTCCTACACGAGGCGATATTAAAACACCACTTAATGAACCAAAATTTTCATTAATAAAAGAATACGTTGGTTTTTGTAATTCATACGGAGTTCCATCAGGATATGTTCCTTTGATTAAGGTGAAATTAACTTGAATATCGGCTTCTTTAGGAATGTTTAAATTCGCATGATTTTGTAATTGTAATCCATAATTAGGAACAGGCATCGGGCCACCGTGTGCATTTTTACCAGCAATACTTAATCGAATTAAAAAACCAACAGAACCAATATTTGAAGGTTCAAAAGGTTTTCCACGTCCATCTTTAAAATGACAACTAGCACAAGCTCTGGCGTTAAAAGTAGGGCCTAATCCGTCTAAACTCGTTGTTGAAGCAGGGGCAGAAACCCACGATTGATTAAATAATGAATTTCCAGAGGCAAATCTAATTTTATCGATTCTGCTTAATCCAGGAATTTCTTTTCCAAACGAATTATTATTGGTGGTTAAAACACTTAAATCATCGCTTAAATTTTCTTCTCCTTCTTGATATTTATTGATAACTTTATATTGGTCAGTTATCACGGTATCTTTCGAGCAATTACTAAATAGTAGTATTACAGCCGCTGTTATTAATATACGGATACTTTTTTGGCTAGTTTGGTAAAGTATTTTCATTGTACAAATTTTTTCACAAAAGTAGTTATGATTTTATTAAGTCTAAATTAATAAGAGTATTAATAAGAATAAAAGGAACTAAATACTAGTATCGTATTCAGTTCCTTTTTTAGATAGTTTTCAATAAATTATTGAAATTATTGAACAGGCGCTCCAATTTTGGTAGCGATTTCACTAATTTTTCCTCCAAAATTTTTCAAAGCGGTACCTCCAGCTACAATAGTTCCAGGTTTTGCAATTGATTCCTCTAATAATAAAAGGTCAAAAGGTTTTTTATTCTTTGCTTTGGTATCGATAGCTTTTATTTTAGTCATCATTGCGTCGGCAACAGTTTTAAAAGCAATGGCTAATTTCGGATCTTTTTGTTTTGCTAAATCATATACAGAAGCTCCAGAAATAGTGCTATATTTTCCAAATAACACATTTACAATTCCTTGTGCATTCATTAAAACATCTCTGTGTGTGTTGTCAGAAAAACAAGAATGCTCATCTTCTTGACCACATTCATCTATTCCATCAGTTAAATCAACAGGTTTTAACATTCTTTCTTCTGATAATTCTTCATTGGCTAAAAAGAAAGGACCAGAAATAATATTAATCAAAGCTTGTTCTTCTGATAATCCCATAAAAACTTTATGATATGCGCCACCTTTAGCCCAAGTATCTACTAATGCTTTTAGATCTTTCACTAAAATAGCCGTAACAACATTTAGATATTGTTTTCTTCGATCGTTATTTTCTAAAGTTGTGTAATCAGTTACAGAACGTTGTCCAGCTTTTAATTCTTTAGGATTCGTTTCATCTTGTCCCCATAATAAAAACTCAATAGCGTGCCAACCTGTAGAAATTGATTTATCGTTTACGCCTTCATTTTTACCGATTAATAAATCTTCTGTAATAGCGTCTTTACCTGCGATAATTCCACTTTTATAAGCTTCACCGCCTGAGTAAGCGCTTGAGGCAACAGTAACATAATCGATATATGCTTCATCTAAAGGCCAAGCATTCATTTGTCCTTCATTATTGATAACCCAGGCTTCTTTTTTTTCAGAATCGATAGGACCATTTGAACCTCTATATGCTTCTGTTTGTCCGTAAATATCTCTTGCAGCTAACCAGTCTTTTTTTGCTGCTTTAAAACCTTCTTCTGTCGGATTATCTGTAAAAGAAGCAATAGTTGTTTGTAATTTTAGAGCTGCGGTATAGCTATCTAAGTAATTTTGATGCACGATAGTGGCATAATTTTCAATAACTTCTTTTTGGGAAACTTTGTTACTATCTGGAGTTGGTGTGTCATCAGAACATGATTTGAACACAAAAGAGGTTGCAAGTAATAATGATAATCCTAGTACTTTTTTCATTTTAATTTATTTTTAATTCTTTTATTTAGATTGATTAAGTATAATAATGCAAATGTAATCGAGTTTTTGAATTTACCAAAACTTATTAAGATTAATTTTAAACTAGCTATTTTTTTTGATAATTATTGAAACTTCTCTATATATTAACCTTAAAATAAGGGTTAATTTGTATTATAAATAGTATATTTGCACGCAATTAATTAACATCACACATAAAATTAATTGCACATGCAAGCTCACGAATCAAAATTTGTAGGAGAAGGTTTAACGTATGACGACGTTTTATTAGTACCGGCTTACTCTGACGTACTTCCAAGAGAAGTTTCAATTCAAACAAAATTTACAAAAAATATAACGATAAATGTACCAATAGTAGCTGCTGCTATGGATACCGTTACTGAATCTGCAATGGCAATCGCTATGGCTAGAGAAGGAGGTATTGGTGTATTGCATAAAAATATGACCATTGAGCAACAAGCTCAAGAGGTTCGTAAGGTAAAACGTGCAGAATCAGGAATGATTATTGACCCATTAACCTTGCCATTAACAGCGAGCGTTTTAGATGCTAAAATGTTAATGAAAGAAAATGGTATTGGCGGAATTCCTATTGTTGATCAAGACGGTATTTTAAAAGGAATCGTAACCAATAGAGATTTGCGTTTTGAGCATGTTAATGAACGTTCAATTGTTGAGGTAATGACTAAAGAGAATTTAGTAACCGCATCGGTAGGAACTTCATTAAAAGCAGCTGAAAGTATTTTACAAGAAAAGAAAATTGAAAAGTTATTAATTGTTGATGAAAATTATAAATTATCAGGATTAATTACTTTTAGAGATATTACAAAAGTTACGCAGAAACCAATTGCAAACAAAGATACTTTTGGGCGTTTACGTGTTGCAGCCGCATTAGGCGTAACGGCAGATGCTGTTCAAAGAGCCGAAGCTTTAGTAAAAGCAGGTGTTGATGCTGTAATTATTGATACCGCTCACGGACATACTAAAGGCGTGGTGGCTGTTTTAAAGCAAGTAAAATCAAAGTTTCCTGAATTAGATGTTATTGTAGGAAATATTGCTACAGCAGAAGCAGCTAAATATTTAGTAGAAGCAGGTGCAGATGCAGTAAAAGTAGGAATCGGTCCAGGTTCAATATGTACAACTCGTGTAGTTGCAGGTGTTGGTTTTCCTCAGTTTTCGGCAGTTTTAGAAGTTGCCGCAGCTATAAAAGGTTCTGGAGTTCCAGTTATTGCTGATGGTGGAATCCGTTATACAGGTGATATCCCAAAGGCAATTGCCGCAGGTGCAGATTGTGTGATGTTAGGATCATTATTAGCAGGAACAAAAGAATCGCCAGGAGAAACGATTATTTACGAAGGAAGAAAGTTTAAATCATATCGTGGAATGGGTTCTGTAGAAGCAATGAAACAAGGTTCTAAAGATAGATATTTCCAAGATGTCGAAGACGATATTAAAAAACTAGTGCCAGAAGGTATTGTTGGTCGTGTTCCTTATAAAGGACACTTAGAAGAAAGTATTCATCAATTTGTTGGTGGTTTACGTGCAGGTATGGGATACTGTGGTTCTAAAGATATTGAAACATTGAAAAATACAGGTAAATTTGTACGTATTACCGCAAGCGGAATTAATGAAAGTCATCCGCATGATGTAGCAATTACCAAAGAAGCTCCAAATTATAGTAGAAGATAATTTTAGCCTACAATATATTTTTTGAAAAACCGCTGTTAATTTAACAGCGGTTTTTTTGTGATTTTTCTACGTTGTTTTTACGTGGTCACGAGCAAGATGCTCGCGATAGCCGATAGCCTAGAATTTGATTCTTTTCTTTCAAAAAAAGGTATCGAGAGTATCGAGAACTTATTTAATCGTAATAAAGTCAATTAAAATTCATCAAGATAAAATAATTCAAATTATCGATACAATTTTAATTTCTTCTCGTCATTAAAATCACTCGAATTGACAATAATCATCAAGAATTATCAAAAAAAGCTAAAAAATACAGCAAATTAGGATGCGAACCTGAAATAAAATTCCTTTGACAGATTCGATTTCTTATTTTTCTGTGATAATTTTTTTCAGATGAAATTTAAACAGGCTCTTATACGTTATTTTTTATGATATTTATAGCTGAAATAATCACTAAATAATTAGTGTGAAATTAGTGATAGTTCGTTTAAAATAAAGAGAAAATAAAGGGGGACATCAAAAAAATAAATAGTCAAATGTTGATAATTAAAGCAATAGACTTTTTTATTTTGACAACGGATGTAGTAATTTAGCAAAGATATAAATAGCCTAAATTTTATGACTCAAGAAACAAAATATACCGAAGATAATATACGCTCGCTTGATTGGAAAGAACATATCCGAATGCGTCCAGGAATGTATATCGGTAAACTAGGTGACGGCTCATCAGCAGATGATGGAATTTATATTTTAGTCAAAGAAGTATTAGATAATTCTATTGATGAATATGTAATGGGAGCTGGGAGAACTATCGAAATTTCGATACAAGGAAATAAAGTAATCGTGCGCGATTATGGTCGTGGAATCCCGCTAGGAAAAGTTGTCGATGTCGTTTCTAAAATGAACACAGGAGGAAAATACGACTCCAAAGCATTTAAAAAATCCGTAGGGCTAAATGGAGTAGGTACAAAAGCGGTAAACGCACTTTCTTCTTTTTTTAGAGTCGAATCATCAAGAGATGGGAAATCCGCAGCAGCCGAATTTGAACAAGGAGTTTTAATTAACCAAGAATTTTTAGAACAAACATCTCGAAGAAAAGGTACAAAAGTTTCCTTTATCCCCGATGAAATAATCTTTAAAAAATATAAATATAGAAACGAATATGTTTCTAAAATGCTTAAAAATTATGTCTATCTAAATGTTGGATTAACAATTGTTTTTAATGGTGAAAAATATCTATCTAAAAATGGACTGAAAGATTTATTGGAAAATAATAACAGCAAAGAGGATATGTTATATCCAATAATTCATTTAAAAGGCAATGATATTGAAGTCGCAATTACACATAGTAAAACCCAATATTCTGAAGAATATCATTCGTTTGTAAACGGACAACATACCACACAAGGTGGAACGCATCAAGCGGCTTTTAGAGAAGCAATTGTAAAAACCATTCGAGAGTTTTATGGGAAATCTTTTGAAGCTTCCGATATTCGAAAATCAATAATATCGGCAATTGCCATAAAAGTAATGGAACCTGTTTTTGAGAGTCAAACCAAAACAAAATTAGGATCTACCGAAATGGGCGATGATTTACCAACCGTTAGAACCTATATCAATGATTTTATCAAAACACAACTCGATAATTTTTTACATAAAAATACCGAAATAGCCGATAAATTACAACGTAAAATAATACAAGCAGAAAAAGAACGTAAAGAACTTTCTGGAATTCGGAAATTAGCCAAAGATAGAGCCAAAAAAGCAAGTATTCATAATAAAAAATTGCGAGATTGTAGAGTCCATTTAGGCGATACACAAAAGGAAGCCTATTTAGAATCGACGCTATTTATTACCGAAGGAGATTCGGCATCTGGTTCTATTACAAAATCTAGAAACGTAAATACACAAGCCGTTTTTAGCCTCAAAGGAAAACCTCTAAATTCCTACGGATTAAGTAAGAAAATCGTCTATGAAAATGAAGAATTTAATTTATTACAAGCAGCACTAAATATTGAAGATGGTTTAGAAGATTTACGTTATAATAATATCGTAATTGCAACCGATGCCGATGTCGATGGAATGCATATTCGCTTATTGCTAATAACATTTTTCTTGCAATTTTTTCCAGAAGTAATCAAGGAAGGACATCTGTATATTTTAGAAACACCACTGTTTAGAGTTCGAAATAAAAAAGATACCTATTACTGTTATTCCGAAGAAGAAAAAAAAGACGCCATTAAAAAATTAACAGGAAAACCAGAAATTACCCGATTTAAAGGGTTAGGAGAAATTTCTCCAGATGAATTTGTACATTTTATTGGCGATGATATTCGATTAGATCCGATTATGTTAGATAAAGAAATGCCTATCGAAAAAATGTTGGAGTTTTATATGGGCAAAAATACACCCGATCGACAAAAATTTATCATCCAAAATTTAAAAATTGAAGTAGATACACTTGAAGAATAAAATCACTCATATTTTATAAGTGAAAATTTATAAGTAAGTGAAGCGAAAATCAAAAATAATCTTTAGTCAATTTTAGTTAATTCAAGCAGTACGAGCCATGAGTGAAGAAATAGAAGAAACGAATCAACAAGAAAATAAACCAATAAACGAATCTGTAAACGAATCAGTAAACGAATTAAACGAGCAAGAATTAAATAATTCTATAGATTCTCAAGAAAATCAAGAAAATACAGAAACCATTACCAAAGTAACAGGAATGTATAAAGAATGGTTTCTCGATTACGCATCGTATGTAATTCTAGAAAGAGCCGTGCCATCGCTAGAAGATGGGCTCAAACCTGTACAACGTAGAATCATGCATTCTATGAAAGATCTGGACGATGGACGCTATAACAAAGTAGCCAATATTGTCGGACATACGATGCAATATCATCCACATGGAGATGCTTCTATTGCCGATGCTATGGTGCAAATCGGTCAGAAAGAATTGCTGATTGATATGCAAGGAAACTGGGGGAATATCCTAACAGGCGATAGAGCGGCAGCATCAAGATATATTGAAGCACGTTTATCAAAATTTGCCCTCGATGTTGTTTTTAATCCGAAAACTACGCAATGGAAACAATCCTATGACGGTAGACGAAAAGAACCAATCGATTTACCTGTGAAATTTCCGCTATTATTAGCGCAAGGAGCAGAAGGAATTGCCGTAGGATTATCAACCAAAATAGTCCCGCATAATTTTAACGAATTAATTGCCGCTTCTATCAAATATTTAAGAGGTAGAAGTTTTACCATTTATCCTGATTTTTTAACAGGCGGAATTGCCGATTTTACTAATTATAATGACGGTAAAAGAGGTGGGAAAATTCGTGTGCGTGCAAAAATTTCACAACTCGATAAAAAAACACTCGTAATTACCGAAATTCCATTCGGAACAACCACAACTTCGTTAATTGATAGCATTTTAAAAGCCAATGAAAAAGGAAAAATAAAAATCCGTAAAATTGAAGATAATACCGCCGCAGATGTCGAAATATTAGTGCATTTACCCGTAGGAATATCTCCAGATAAAACCATAGATGCGCTGTATGCTTTTACCAATTGTGAAAATGCGATATCACCTTTAGCATGTACAATCCAAGATAATAAACCCGTATTTGTAGGCGTTTCTGAAATGCTAAAACATTCTACGGATTTAACCGTGAAATTACTTAAAAGTGAACTCGAAATTCAATTACACGAACTTGAAGAACAATGGCATTTCGCATCCTTAGAAAGAATTTTTATTGAAAATAGAATTTATCGAGATATTGAAGAACAAGAAACTTGGCAAGGGGTCATTAAAGCAATCGATACAGGATTAAAACCACATATTCAGCATCTAAAAAGAGACATAACATCCGAAGATATTGCCCGATTAACCGAAATCAGAATTAAGAAAATTTCGAAGTTTGATATCGATAAAGCAAAACAATATATCGAAGGATTAGAAGCTAAAATAGCCGAAGTTACGCATCATCTAGAAAATTTAATCACCTTTGCAATTAACTATTTTAAAGGCTTAAAAACCAAGTACGGTAAAGGAAAAGAACGCAAAACTGAAATTAGAATTTTTGATGATATTGTAGCGACAAAAGTCGTTATGCGAAATACCAAATTATACGTAAATAGAACCGAAGGTTTCGTAGGAACATCACTTAAAAAAGATGAATACGTTGATGATTGTGCCGATATTGATGATATTATTATCTTTAAAGGAAACGGGACAATGATGGTTACCAAAGTCGCTCCAAAAACCTTTGTCGGTAAAGATATTATTCATATTGCTATCTTTAAAAAGAAAGATAAACGAACCGTTTATAATATGATATATCGCGATGGAACAAGAGGTGCTAGTTATATGAAACGCTTCAATGTGTTAAGCGTAACACGTGATAAAGAATATGATTTAACCACAGGAGTTAAAGGTTCAAAATTATGGTATTTTAGTGTCAATCCGAATGGAGAAGCTGAAACTGTTACCATTAATTTAAGACCCGTTGCTGGAATTACAAAACTTAAATGGGATGTCGATTTTGCTGAATTAGCAATCAAAGGACGTGCAATTCGTGGGAATCAAATAACAAAATTAGGTATTCGAAAAGTAGAATTTAAATCCGCAGGAGTATCTACTTTAAAACCTCGTAAAATTTGGTTTGATGATACTGTTCAACGTTTAAATGTTGATGATCGAGGAGAATTACTAGGCGAATTTAGTGCCGAAGATAAAATTTTAATCGCTACACAATCAGGAAAAATAAAAGCTATTTCACCAAGTTTATCCACTCGTTTTGATAACGATATGATTATCCTAGAAAAATGGCAACCTCAAAAACCGATTTCGGCCATTTATTTTGATGCCGAAAAAGAACGCTATTATGTAAAACGCTTCTTAATTGAAACGGTAGATAAAGAAGAAATCTTTATTTCTGAAGCTGAAAAATCAAAATTAGAAATTATTTCTACGGAGTATCGTCCAATGGCTGAGGTTGTTTTTTCAAAACGTAGCTTAGAGAATATTACTGTTAATTTTGAAGATTTTATCGCCATAAAAGGAATAAAAGCACAAGGAAATCAATTAACAATTGATAAAATTCGTACCGTTAATTTACTAGAATCATTACCGTATGAACCATCTTTAGAGGAGAGTAATCTGGAGAATAATTCAGAAAATAATCTAGAGAATACTACAGGAAATAATCAAGAAGATAAAAATAAAAAAGACGTGTTGCCTTTAGCTATTGAACCAATTCAACGAATTGAACAAACTGAGCCAACAAAAGAATTTTTAAGTTCAAAAGAAGATAAGGCAAAAAAAGCCTTAGAACGAGCGCTTCAAAAAAAGAATAAAAACACAAAAGATAATGAAAGTCAAACAGCATTATTTTAAAATAGACTTTTAAATGGATAAAATATTCAAATATCATTTTAATTTAGATTCCTTTGTAGGCATTCTTGGATATGTTTTGTTGGTTGTGTTTATTACATGGATTCTCTCTAGAGTTATCCGATATGCGATTGTTCAAATCATGAAACGCAGAAAAACAGACCGTTATGGAGGAACTAGTATTTTATTTTTTCGAAATTCGGTAAAGTTTTTTTTAGGGCTTTTCGGTATTGTTTATATCATCACGACTGTACCTGCTTTTCGTAGTAAAGCTACTTTGATTTTTTCTGGGGCAGGTATTTTAGCCGCTATTATTGGTTTTGCGGCACAAGCAGCATTATCGAATTTAATTGCTGGAGCGTTTATTGTTATTTTTCGTCCGTTTCGAGTGGGAGATTATATCAAATTAGATGAAACTCGTGTAGGAATTGTAGAAGATATTACACTCCGACATACGGTTATTAATAATTTTGAAAATAAACGATTAATTATTCCTAATTCGGTAATTAGCACGGATTCTGTCTTGAATCATACAATTGAAGATTCGCATGTGCTTAGTTTTAATAATTTTAAATTAGGGATAAAAGCAGATATCGATTTAGCTCGAAAGATAATTCAAGAAGAAGCTATTAAATTACCAACGGTTATTGATTTTAGAACATCAGAACAAGTGATGACGGACGTTGAACAAGTAGATGTTCGAGTAATTGATGTACATACAGACCATATTCATATGCGTGCTTATGTTTGGTTAAATGAACCCTTTCAGGAGTTTAAAACAAAATGTGCGCTAAAAGAAGCTGTTCATAAACGATTTTTATCTGAAGGAGTTGCGTTGCCAATCCCGATGTATAAAATTATACAAGGATAATATAAAATTAATTATTTTTTACTTGAATATTATTTTTTAAACAGAAATCCGAATCCTAAACGGCTTAAAAATTTCTTTTCAAAAGCCCAAAAGAATTTAAATTGACCAAACAACCAACCTACTAAAGGCAATGTTGTTTGATAAATAGGGAAAATAAGTAAAATACGTAAAGGCCAATAAATCCAAGGAGAAGTTGTCTCTGAAGAGATTCCTAAAAAAGCGGTAATCGGTTTGGCAACCCAAGAGGCAAACGAACCATTTATCGAAAATACAATTATTACAGCAATTACATCCCAGTTAGTTTTTAAGCCCCAACGTTGTTTTAATTTTTCCATGGATGCAAAAATAGTTAAAAATAGTTAAAACAAAAACAACAAAAACTTAAAAGAAAAAGAGTAAACAAGTGTTTACTCTTTTTTAATTTCTTGTTTTAAAAAAAATCAAGAATTATAAATTGTTATTTTCCAAAAAGTCCTCCTAATATATTTCCTAGTACACCTCCTGATTTTTGATCACTATTTCCTAAAACCATACCAGCAACATCATCAACAATGCTACCATCACCGTCTGCGTCTAAAATTTGTTCTAAGAAGTTTTGTTCTTTATCTGCTGAATTTCCTCCAAGTAATCCGCCTAATAATCCACTTAAATCACTAGAGTTACCAATGTTATTTTGACGAGATTGTTGTCCTAAAACACCCATTAAAATAGGAGCTGCTGTTTTTAAAATATTTGCAACAGCACTGCTATCCATACCTGCTTTTTGTCCTATAACTTGTTCAACTCCTTGTTGTTTGCTACCTAATACATGGTTTAAAATATTACCACCATCTTGTAAAACATCGGCATTTGCTCCTCCATTAAATAACTCTCCTAGATTCTCTAAAATACCACCATCATGTTTGTTCAAAGCTCCCATTAATCCTTCAGCACCTTCAGGTGTTGAAGCATTACGTTGCATTGCTTTCATCAAAACAGGCAATGCCATTGTTAAAACGTTACTTGTTTTGTTGGTGTCTTGTCCTGTTGATCCTGCTACTCCAGATATAATTGATTTTCCTAAGTCGCTGTTTAATAAGTCTAAAATTCCTGCCATTTTTTTGTTTTTAAGTTAAGGTTCGTAATATGTTCTAATTCTTTGACACAAGTTACGAATTAAAGGTCACAATTTTTTAATTTTTTTATTTTACCTTATCGCCCTCACTAAAAAATAAAAAAACTAAAACGATTACATGAAAAAACTAGCATTGCACTGGCAGATTTTAATAGGAATGATTCTGGGTATTTTATTTGGAATAGGAATGATTTTTACAGATGGAGGCGCTTCTTTTGTTGGAAGTTGGATAAAACCGATAGGTACTATTTTTGTGAAATTATTAAAATTAATCGCAGTACCTTTAATTATTGCATCTTTAATAAAAGGAATATCAGATTTAAAAGATATCTCTAAATTTAAAAATATTGGTATTCGTACCATGACAATATATATAGGTACAACAGTCATTGCAATTAGCATCGGTTTGGCATTGGTGAATATTGTAAAACCGGGTGAAGGAATATCCGAAGAAACCATTACACGTTTAACGGAAACGTATGCAAATAGTGGTGGTGTACAGGCTAAAATTGCGGAAGCAAATAAGCAACAATCAAGTGGTCCTTTACAATTTTTAATTGATATGGTTCCTGACAATGCTATTAAAGCAATGGGAAGTAACAAGTCAATGTTACAAGTAATTTTCTTTACTATTTTCTTAGGGATTTCGATGTTATTAATAGGAGAGGATCGGGCAAAGCCTTTAAAAAGTTTTTTTGATTCTTTAAATGAAGCTGTTTTAAAGATGGTTGATTTAATTATGTTATCGGCACCTTTTGCAGTTTTTGCTTTGTTGGCGAGTGTTGTAGTGTCTTCAAAAGATCCTGATTTGTTACTTGCTTTACTAAAATATGCGTTTACGGTAATTGGCGGTTTGTTAATTATGGTTGTTTTTTATATGACTTTAATAAGTGTATTTACCAAGAAAAACCCGATATGGTTTTTAAAACAGATAAGTCCTGCACAATTATTGGCATTTTCAACGAGTTCAAGTGCTGCAACGTTGCCTGTAACGATGGAACGAATTGAGGAGCATGTAGGAGTTGATAAGGAGGTTTCAAGTTTTGTTTTACCGGTTGGTGCGACTATAAATATGGATGGAACGAGTTTATATCAAGCTGTTGCGGCTGTTTTTATAGCGCAAGCCTTGAGTTTTGATTTGTCTTTTGGCGATCAATTAACGATTATTTTAACGGCTTTATTGGCGTCAATTGGTTCAGCTGCGGTTCCGGGAGCAGGAATGGTTATGTTGGTTATTGTTTTGGAATCGGTAGGTTTTCCTGCGGATAAGTTAGCAATTGGTTTGGCGTTAATTTTTGCTGTTGATCGCCCTTTAGATATGTGTAGAACTGTTATAAATGTAACGGGAGATGCTACTGTAGCAACTTTAGTTGCGAAATCGGTAGGTAAATTAGGCGATCCAAAACCTAAAAACTGGGATGATAATTATAATGATGTAAAGTAGAAAAATAGTTTTAAGAAGTGTTTATATTAAATGTATCGAGAATTTTAGATAATAATTCTCGATATTTTTTTTTGGAGCTATTTCCCGCTTTCCGCACTCGCTTTTTTTTGAAGAAAAATCAAAAAAAGAGCTCAAACAAATGCTTCAATCGGGGCTAAGTCTATTTATTGTGTTTGTTTTTAACTATTTAGTTTCGTTTTTATTTATTTTGATAATTAGCTTGTTTAAATTCATTTGAAAAAGTCTAAAAAGTGAAGCTAATATGTTTTATACGCTATCGCGAGCATCTTGCTCGTGACAATATAATTTCTGCTAAACATCTAAATCCTGTAGAAGGCGAACCTATATATTCGTTCATTTGATAATTCTTACTAAATTTTGTCTATCTTATATACTTTATAGTCAAGAATAATAATAAATAAGTTATTGATTATCAATTAATTGATAGATGTTTGAAAATAAAAAGCTAAAAAAGCTTAAAAACATAAAAAAGAGTTGTATGTTTGCAGTCGACAATGTATCTATATTAGTTCCTTGTTTTGAAGTTCATTAACAAACTAAAAAAAACTTTTTAAATTTAATTAAATTAAATTTTGTCAGTTTAAAAATAGTTTGTAGTTTTGCAACCGCTTTCAGAAATACACTAAAGCGTAAAACGATAAAGAAATTTGGAATGGCTGTAAAAAGTCAGTTAGTTCGATTCTAACGTTTCTACAAAAGAAGTTTGAGAAGAAAAACGAGTAGTAAAATACTTGTGTATGTCGACTCGACACGTTCATTGAAAACATTGAAATTGACAGCGTAAATAAGAGTAGAATAACCACGTTCTATTAAATTAGAACAAATTCTTTTGAAACTTATTCATTCATATTATTTAAAATATACAATGAAGAGTTTGATCCTGGCTCAGGATGAACGCTAGCGGCAGGCTTAACACATGCAAGTCGAGGGGTAACAGGTAGCTTGCTATGCTGACGACCGGCGAACGGGTGCGTAACGCGTATAGAATCTGCCTTGTACAGGAGGATAGCCTTTAGAAATGAAGATTAACACTCCATAATATAGTGATTCGGCATCGAACCACTATTAAACATTTATGGGTACAAGATGACTATGCGTCCTATTAGCTAGATGGTAAGGTAACGGCTTACCATGG
>NZ_JAJGWT010000007.1:171-248 GCF_021390715.1 Tenacibaculum piscium | reverse complement strand
CCATGGCAACGATAGGTAGGGGGTCTGAGAGGATTATCCCCCACACTGGTACTGAGACACGGACCAGACTCCTACGG
>NZ_JAJGWT010000007.1:0-151 GCF_021390715.1 Tenacibaculum piscium | reverse complement strand
GTAAGGTAACTGGGCTCGAAAACTGAAAGTCAATTACATTTCCACCTTCGGCTAAAAAGGCTTCTTTTTTTTGAGTTAGTAAGTCATTAAATTTGGTATTAAAAGCATTTTTAATGGCATCAATATTCGACTTTAACTGTTGTACTTGATG
>NZ_JAJGWT010000006.1:3928-166060 GCF_021390715.1 Tenacibaculum piscium | reverse complement strand
ACCAATATTCCTCACTGCTGCCTCCCGTAGGAGTCTGGTCCGTGTCTCAGTACCAGTGTGGGGGATAATCCTCTCAGACCCCCTACCTATCGTTGCCATGGTAAGCCGTTACCTTACCATCTAGCTAATAGGACGCATAGTCATCTTGTACCCATAAATGTTTAATAGTGGTTCGATGCCGAATCACTATATTATGGAGTGTTAATCTTCATTTCTAAAGGCTATCCTCCTGTACAAGGCAGATTCTATACGCGTTACGCACCCGTTCGCCGGTCGTCAGCATAGCAAGCTACCTGTTACCCCTCGACTTGCATGTGTTAAGCCTGCCGCTAGCGTTCATCCTGAGCCAGGATCAAACTCTTCATTGTATATTTTAAATAATATGAATGAATAAGTTTCAAAAGAATTTAACTTAATTAAAAGTTATGGTTATTCTACTCTTATTTACGCTGTCAATTTCAATATTTTCAATGAACGTAACTTATTTAGTTACAGATAAGATTTTACTCTTATCATTTTTTGTAGAAATGCTAGAATTGAACTAACTGATTTTTAGCTTAAAAATCATTCCAAAATTTCTTGATCGTTTTGCTTTAATGCATTTCTTAAAGCGGTTGCAAATATACATTCTTTAATTTGTTTTAAACAAGATAAACTTAACTTATTTTTTACATTTTATTAATGTAATACTTAACGACATTTTAATGAACCTTGTTAACTTTTAAACTTGTGTTTTTCCGTTAGCGGTTGCAAATCTACGCCCTTTTATTGGACTGACAAGGGATTTTATTTGTTTATTTTTAAAGTATTTTACTAATCGCTGATTTTCAAAGCATTAAACCTTAATTATTATTTATCATAAACAAAATTTGAACGACATCAATTTCCCCATTTTTAACTCTTATTACTATCGGCACAAGCAAGATGCTCGCGATAGCGTATAAAAAACGAAACTAAATAGCTAAAAACAAACATAGTAAATAGACTTAGCCCCGATTGAAGCATCTGTTTGAGCTCTTTTTTTGATTTTTCTTCAAAAAAAAGCGAGTGCAGAAAGCGGGAAATAGCTCCAAAAAAATCAAACAAAAACTACAATAATGAACCCTATTTAATAAATATAACCGAACTAATTTGTTTTTATCAGATTAATCTTTAGATTTGTCAGACACAACAAAAACAAAAATGACATTACAAAATAATAACAAAGGATTCTATTTCTATTTTTATTTCTTTAATAAGAACTGAGACTTTGTATCGTAATGTTAAATAACATATATAATTATAAAGTCTCGATATCGAGGCTTTTTTTTTGACTAAAAATGAAAGAAATTATAGCAATTCAAGGAGCAGAAGGCTCTAACCATCATAAAGTAGCTCGTGACTTTTACGGAAAAACACAAATAATAGAATGTATGTCCTTTGATACTTTAGTAGATAATCTGCTAAATGAAAAAGCAACTATCGGAATTATGGCACTCGAAAATACCATCGCTGGTTCGATTATTCCGAATTATGCACTCATCGATAACCATAATTTACAAATAATAGGTGAACAATATTTAAATATTCATCACCATTTAATGGCATTGCCCAATCAGAAAATTGAAGATATCAAAGAAGTTTGCTCACATCCAATGGCACTCCTGCAATGTAAAGAATTTTTTAAAAAATATCCGAAAATAAAACTAATCGAAGATGTCGATACCGCTGAAGTCGCTAAAAGAATCGCTCAAAATAACCTAAAAGGAGTCGCTGCAATTGCTCCAAAAATCGCCGCAGAAATATTTAACCTAAACATTATCGAAGACAGCATTCAAACAATCAAAGAAAATGCAACCCGATTCGTAATACTAGAAACCAAAAAAAGAAATCACCAAAATAATAGCGATAATACTATCAAAAATAGCAATAAAGCATCACTTAAATTTCAACTAGACCACAAAAGAGGCAGTTTAGCAACCATATTAAACGTATTAAGCGATTGTAAAATGAATTTAACAAAAATTCAATCGCTACCAGTAATAGAAGCTCCATGGAAATATTCCTTCTTCGTTGATGTTACTTTTGATGAATATCAACACTATGAAAAAGCAATCGCAATTATAGAAATAATGGCGGAAAATTTGAAAATATTAGGAGCATACAAAAACGGAAGAAAATGATTCAACCAGCAAAAAGATTAAATACCGTACAAGAATACTACTTCTCTAAAAAATTAAGAGAAGTTAGAGAATTAGCATCCCAAGGGAAACCAATTATCAATATGGGAATCGGAAGCCCCGATTTATTGCCGCCGCCAATCGTAATAAACGCAATTCAGGAAAGTTTTGAACACGCCGTTGCACATAAATATCAAAGCTATCAAGGATTACCAGAATTACGAAACGCTATTGCTACGTTTTATCAACAAAAATTTAACGTTTCAGTAAATCCTGAAAATGAAATATTACCGCTAATGGGCAGTAAAGAAGGAATTATGCATATTTCTATGGCATTTTTGAATCAAGGCGATGCCGTATTAATTCCAAATCCTGGATATCCAACCTATACTTCCGTTACCAAATTGGTCGGAGCAAATCCCATTTTTTATAACTTAAATGATGTCTCTAATTGGCAACCCGATTTTGAAGAATTAGAAAAGTTAGATTTAGAAAACGTGAAAATTATGTGGGTGAATTATCCACACATGCCAACAGGAACAAATGCAACACTCGATACTTTTGAAAAATTAATCGCCTTTGGAAAAAAACATCAAATTTTAATCGTAAATGATAATCCGTATAGTTTTATTTTAAATGATAATCCTATCAGTATTTTACAAGTTGATGGCGCAAAAGACATCGCTTTAGAATTAAATTCATTAAGCAAAACCTTTAATATGGCGGGCTGGAGAGTTGGAATGGTTTTAGGAAATCCGAATTTTATCAACCAAATATTAAAAGTAAAAAGTAATATGGATTCTGGAATGTTTTACGGAATTCAAAAAGGCGCAATTGAAGCATTACATTTGTCCGATCAATGGTTTAAAACTCAAAATAAAACATACCAAGAACGTAGAGAATTAATTTTTCAACTTGCCGATATCCTAAAATGTACCTACAATAAAAATTCCACAGGATTATTTGTTTGGGCGAAAATTCCTGAAGGAAAAACATCCGAAGAAATTGCCGATGAAATTTTATATACAAAAGATATATTTATTACCCCTGGAACGGTTTTTGGTTCGCAAGGAGAAGGATATATTCGCTTCTCATTATGTATCTCAAAAAAAGTAATTCAAGAAGCAATTAGTCGATTTGCCTAAAAAAAAGGCATCGTAAAATAACATTTCAAGCAAAAAAAGCAACGAAATGATCTAAAATAAAAAATATGAATGTATTTGTAATTGGCGTTGGTTTAATTGGCGGAAGTATGGTCTTGGATATTCAACGAGAATATCCAGAAGCAACTATATACGGCATTGATGCCAACGATAATCACTTAGAAGAAGCCCTGAAAATTGGCGTTATTCAAAAAAAAGCAACCTTCGAAGAACTAGATAAAGCCGATATCGTTATTATTTCAATTCCTGTTGATGTAACTATCGAATTATTACCGAAAATATTAACAATCGTATCAGATACTTGTCTCGTTTTTGATGTAGGTTCAACAAAATCATTAATTTGCAACGAAATTAAAACGCATCCGAAAAGAAGAAATTTTTTAGCAACGCACCCAATTGCAGGAACAGAATTTTCTGGACCAACCGCAGCGCATCAAAATTTATTTCAACAAAAAACAAATATTATTTGTGAAGTCGAAAAAACAGCGTTTAAATTACAAGAAAAAGCATTAGAGATTTTTGCGAAAATAGGCATGAGAATACGTTATATGGACGCAGAATCACACGATAAACATATTGCATATGTATCACATTTATCGCACATTAGCTCTTTTATGCTCGGTAAAACCGTTATCGAAAAAGAAAGAAATGAACGTGATATTTTTGATATGGCTGGTTCAGGTTTTGCATCAACAGTACGTTTAGCAAAAAGTTCGCCCGCAATGTGGACACCAATTTTCAAGCAAAATAAAAATAATGTTATAGAAACTTTAGAAGAATATATAACTAATTTGCAAGAATTTAAAGAACTAATGAAAAAAGATGATTTTACAGAAATTTATAACAAAATGGAAAGTACAAATCATATAAAACAAATATTAAACGGCATAAAATAATAGCCACAATAATAATTAAAATGAAGAATACAAAAGAATTAAGAACATGGTTGGATGATATGAATTTAGCACATCCACTAGTAATAGCAGGGCCTTGTAGTGCAGAAACCGAAGAACAGGTTTTAAAAATTGCACACGAATTAAAAGATTCTGATGTAAACTATTTTAGAGCAGGAATTTGGAAACCAAGAACAAGACCTGGGAATTTTGAAGGCGTAGGCGCGTTAGGTTTAAAGTGGTTGCAAAAAGTAAAAGCAGAAACAGGTATGAAAACCTGTACCGAAGTGGCAAACGCAGCACACGTAAAATTGGCTTTAGAACACGATATTGATTTATTATGGATTGGCGCACGTTCAACGGTATCGCCATTTATTATGCAAGAAATTGCCGATGCCTTACAAGGAACGGATAAAATTGTATTGGTTAAAAATCCTGTAAACCCAGATTTAGCCTTATGGTTAGGTGGAATCGAACGCTTATATACCGCTGGAATTAAAAATTTAGGAGCTATTCATAGAGGGTTTTCTACCTACGAAAAATCGAAATATAGAAATATTCCTGAATGGCAAATTGCTATCGAATTTCAAAATAGATTTCCTGATTTACCATTAATTTGTGATCCTTCGCATATTACAGGAAATAGAGAAATGATTTTTGATGTGTGTCAAACTGCGTTAGATTTGAATTTTGATGGCTTAATGATTGAAACGCATTTCGATCCTGAAAATGCTTGGAGCGACGCCGCTCAACAAGTTACGCCTGATAAATTAAAACAAATCATGGAAGATTTGAAAATTAGAAAAGCAACCGAAACCGATTCTAGTTACAGAGAATCTTTAGAAAATTTAAGAGCTCAAATTAACGTGATTGATGGACAATTAATCGATATGATGAGCAAAAGAATGAAAGTTGCCGATAAAATCGGAGCTTTGAAAAAAGATATGAATGTTGCCGTGCTACAATCAAGACGCTGGAACGAAATTCTTGGAAACATGATTCTTGAAGGAGAAAGCAAAGGTTTAAGCGAAGAGTTTGTACTCAAAATGTTTAAAGCTGTTCATCAAGAATCTATCAATCATCAAGAAAAAATTATCAAAGGATAAATTAATTCTTTCTGATTTTTTAATAAGTACTCAAAATATCAAAACCTAAAAAAATACAATATTGGGGCAGACACACAGGTCTGCCCCTATCTATTTTAGCTTCGCCCTATCGTAAATCGCCAAAATTATATGTGATTCAATTTAAATATCCCAATAAAATATTCTTCAAAAAAAAGAACCCGCAAAAAACAGAAAATAGCGACAAATAAATCAAACTTAAAAAATTAATTTTAAGAATTAATTTCTGCATCTTTGTAGCATGACAGGAATCGTATATAAATCTACAGGAAGTTGGTATTGGGTAAAGTCTGAGGACGTTTTATACAAATGCCGTATCAAAGGAAAATTTCGACTAAAAGACATCAAAAGTACCAACCCAATCGCCGTGGGAGATATCGTTGATTTTGACCTAGAAACCAAAAATAATGAAGAAACAGGAGTAATTACCAATATTCATGAACGTAATAACTTTATCGTTCGTAAATCGGTAAATTTATCGAAACAAACACATATTATTGCCGCAAATATTGACCAAGTTTTTTTGCTAATTACCATTAATAATCCGCCCACTTTTACCACTTTTATTGATCGATTTTTAGTATCCGCAAGAGCATACAGAATTGATACAATTTTAGTTTTCAACAAAATAGATTCCTATAAAATAGAAGAACGTGGCGAAATTTTATACCTTAAAGATATTTACGAAAATATCGGATATACCTGTATTGAAGTATCAGCAAAAGAAAATAATAATGTCGATGCCATTAAAAAAATAATGCTCGGAAAAACATCTATGTTTGTAGGGCATTCAGGCGTTGGAAAAACAACCCTGGTAAACACCATTGACCCTAGTTTAAACCTAAAAACTAAAGAAATTTCCGACCAACATAATCAAGGAAAACATACCACCACTTTTGCCGAAATGTTCGATTTAAACCTCGAAAACCCAAATGATGCACGAATTATTGACACGCCTGGAATTAAAGGATTTGGTGTCGTTGATATTGATAAAGAAGAATTAGGCGATTATTTTCCAGAGTTTTTTGCCCTAAAACAAGATTGTAAATTCAATAATTGTATTCATGTAAATGAACCGAAATGCGCCGTGAAAGATGCCCTAGAAGCCGATACAATTTCTTGGGAACGCTATAAAAGTTATTTGCAAATTTTAGAAGGCGAAGAAGAACATTATAGAACCGATATTTGGGAAAAAGATCAAGAATAAATGAAAGCTGTAATTCAAAGAGTAAGCAAAGCAAGTGTAACAATTGAAAATCAAAAAGTTGCCGATATTCAAAATGGTTTACTAATTCTTATTGGAATAACCAATGAAGATACACAAGAAGATATCAATTGGTTATCTAAAAAAATAACGAATCTTCGAATTTTTAATGATGAAAATGATGTGATGAATAAGTCATTAATTGATATCAAAGGAGATGCAATTATTGTAAGTCAGTTTACGTTACAAGCATCCACCAAAAAAGGGAATAGACCAAGTTATATGAATGCGGCAAAACCTGAAATTGCCATTCCTTTATATGAAGCATTTATTGAAAAAGTAGAAGGAAATTTAGAAAAAAAAGTGCAAACAGGAGAATTTGGTGCCGACATGAAAATCGAACTTTTAAACGATGGACCTGTTACAATTATTATTGATAGTAAAAATAAAGTGTAAAACTGCTGTTTTATAGTTAGTAGCAATTCAACAAAAAGATATTCACTTTAAAAGTATAAATGAAAAATCCAAGAAGCAAATGTTACAAATGCATGATGCCTTCATCTTCATGTATTTGTAAACACATTAATCATATCCAAACCAAGACTCGTTTTATTATTCTTATGCACCCGAAAGAGTACAAAAAAGAAAAAAACGGAACGGGACGTATGACCAATCTTCAGCTTGAAAATTCAGAAATTATCGTTGGGGTAGATTTTACAAATAATAAACGTGTAAATGAAATACTGAATAATGAAAAAAACTCTTCTTTTTTACTTTATCCAGGAGAAGATAGCTTCAACTTATCAGTAAAGAAAAGTTCAGAAATAATTTCCTTTATGGGGGATAATCCACACATTTTTATTCTCGATGGAACATGGCCTTGCGCTCGTAAAATGCTTAAATTGAGTAAAAACTTACAAAAACTAAAAAGAGTAAGTTTTGATAATAAAATAAAATCGAAATTTACTATTAAGCAACAACCTGCGCCGCTTTGCCTTAGTACTATTGAATCTGTTTACACCGTTTTAAATTTACTTAATCAAAGTAATTTAGAACAATGTGACACCAAGAGTTTTTTGCTTCCTTTTGAAAAAATGATTGCCCATCAAATTGAATGTATGCTAGATACAAATAATAAAGAGCTTGTTCCTAAGAATGTTTATAAGAAAAATATGGAAAGAAGTATTATTTTTGAACAAGAAAATTAGTGGTCTTTTTTGTGAAATTTATAAATATTCATACGCATCAAAATTTCAAAAAGGATTTCAATATTTTAAATTGTTATCCTAATTCAACAGATTTTAATACGCCGTTTTCTATCGGGATTCATCCGTGGTTTATTCTTGAAGAAAAAATTGAAGATGAACTTATCTTTATCAAAAAAAAACTACTTCATAAAAATTGTTATGCCGTTGGAGAATGTGGTTTAGATAAATTATCAAAAATAAATTATCTACTTCAAATTAAGGTTTTTAAAGAACATATTCAATTATCCGAAGCCTTTAAAAAACCACTGATTATTCATTGTGTAAAATCTTTTCAAGAAATTATTCAAATTAAAAAAGAACTGAAACCTTCACAAAAATGGCTGATTCACGGTTTTCATAAAAATAATCAAATTGCTTTAGAACTTATAAAAAATGATTGTTTTTTATCCTTCGGAAAAGCCCTTTTATATTCCGATAAACTACAAAAAGTGTTTGAAAATATTCCGATCGATAAAATATTTTTAGAAACCGATGACGCAGAAATTGATATTATCGAAATTTATCAAAAAGCAAGTAGCATCAAAAATAGTAACATCAAAAAAATACAAGAAAAAATACATCAAAATTTTAATACGATATTTATACAATGAGTTGGTTAGAAAGAACGGAATTATTAGTTAAAAAAGAAGGCATTGAAAAACTCCAAAAAGCACATATTTTAATTGTTGGTTTAGGAGGCGTTGGCTCATTTGCTGCCGAATTTATCGCAAGAGCAGGCGTTGGAAAAATGACCATTGTTGATGGGGATGATTTTGATAAAACAAACATAAACAGACAATTACCCGCCTTAAATAGTACGATTGGAAAATCGAAAGTTAGCGTAGTTGCCCAAAGAATTAAAGATATAAATCCCAATATCGAACTTACAGAAATTCAAGAATTTTTATCGCCAGAAAGAGCTTTTGAAATTGTAAACCCAAAATATGATTATGTTTTAGATTGTATTGATAGTATCACACCGAAAATTAATTTAATCGTTGCCGCTAAAAGAAAAAAAGTCAAATTGATAAGCGCCATGGGAGCTGGCGGAAAATTAGATGCCAGTAAAATAGTCGTTAAAGATATCAGCAAAACTAAAAACTGTAAAATGGCACGAGCACTTAAAAAAAGATTAAAAGAACGAAAAGTCGATAAAGGTGTTATGGCTGTCTATTCCGAAGAAATCCAAATTCCGGAAAGTTTACAATTAACCGATGGAAATAATTTTAAAAAATCTTTTTATGGAACAATCAGTTATATGCCCGCCGCTTTTGGCTTACAAGCTAGTTCTTATGTTATTAACAAAATCTTAACAAAAAAATAATTCCCACGGAAACTATTTTTAAAGTATATTTGCCGTAATTATTTAAGTTTATTAATAATCAATCCTAAAAAAATCAATCAACATGAAAAAATCAATTTTAGCAATTGCTCTTATCGCAATTACAGCGGTTTCTTGTAAATCAGAAAAAAATAAAGTTACGGCTAACGAAGAAGTTAAAGACATCAAAAAAGTAGAAAATGTACTTAATTCGTACAAAGCAAATATTGCTGAATCTACCGTAACTTGGAAAGGAAATAAGCCTACAGGTTCACATAATGGCGTTGTTAATATTACTAACGGTGTGTTTGATATTGAAAATGAAGTGCTTAAATCAGGTGAGTTTACCATTGATATGACTTCAATTTCTTGTAGCGATTTAGAAGTTGCTGATGGTAAAGAAAAATTAGAAAAACATTTAAAAGATGCAGACTTTTTTGATGTTGAAAAATTCCCTACCGCTAAATTTGAAATCGCAAGTTCTGAAACTAAAGATGGAAAATTACAGGTAACTGGTAATTTAACACTTAGAGGAACTACAAAAAGTATCACAATTCCTGCAACCGTTACTCAAAATGAAGACGTAGTAACTTTTAAAAGTGAGGTTTTTAATATTGATAGAACAGATTTTGGTGTTACTTATAAATCTAAAAAAATTGATGCAGCTTTAAAAGATAAATTCATTAATGATTTAATGGAAATTTCTTTTGATATTAAAGCTAAAAAATAATTTTAGTAGCTGATTTAAAATATTTTATAAAAAAACCTGAACAGTATTGTTCAGGTTTTTTGCTTTAATTCTTAAATTATTTTAAGAAAATTACAAAACTCTTTTAGCTTTTACAAATGATTTCCGCCAATAACTATCACGTAATGAGCTGATAATAACACCACTAGAAGTACTTGCATGTATAAAACGAACATCGCCCCGTTTTACCGAAGTAACCAAACCTACATGGTTTATGCCTGCTCTTCTTCTTGATGTTTTAAAAAATACTAAATCACCTCGTTTTACTTTTCCAAGTGAAATATCATAGCCTTTTCGAGACATTTCTCGTGATGTTCTTGGCATTGAAATCTTCCGAAAACTAAAAGATGTATGAATTAAACCCGAACAATCCATTCCTCTTTTGGTCGTTCCGCCAAATTTGTACGGAGCTCCTTTATAACTTACAGCTGTCCAAACAATTTTATCGGCAATAGAAGGCGTATTTTTTGAATTGTTTGTTGATTTTTTAGATACTTTTTTAGGTGATTTACCTCCAGATTTTGTATTGATTTTTTTATGTATATAAATGACGCTATTAGCACTATTTTTAATTTTTCGATACTTCGATATATTCTTAGAAGTTCCACAAGAAATGAATAAGAAAGAAAGAAATAAAAAGAATCCTAGTTTTTGAAGCATCATAAATACTATTTTTAATTGTTTTTTTTAATTTTTAGCTTCTTTTAATCCTTCTACAATTAATTTTGCAGTTATTGCTGATGCGCCTTTTCCACCTAATTTTTGTTCTAAATCGGTGTATGCTGAAAGTAATTTTTGTCGTGTATCGGGCATTAAAATTCGTTGTAATTCATTGGATAAATTTTCTTTTGTAAACTCATTTTGAATCAATTCTTTCACAACTTCCCGATTCATTATTAAATTGACAAGCGAAATATATTCCAAGGTAATAATTCGTTTTGCAATTTGATACGAAATCGTACTTCCCTTATAGCAAACTACTTGAGGTACTTTAAACAAAGCTGTTTCTAGGGTTGCGGTACCCGAAGCAACCAAAGCAACGTGTGAAACACTTAATAAATCGTACGTTTTATTGTTGATAAATTTGATTTTTTTACCTTCGGGAAAACGAGCTTCAAAAGTATCGATAAATGTTTTATAAAACTCAAAAGGTTGGCTTGGAGCTCCCGCAATTACAAACTGATATTCTGAAAAATCAGGCACTAACGACAGCATTACCGACAGCATTTTTGTAATTTCTTGCTTTCTACTTCCAGGTAATATAGCGATAATTTTTTTATCTCCTAACTGATATTTTGTTCTAAAATCCTGTTCATTTAATGATTTTCTATCAGCAATTGCGTCAATTAGCGGATGTCCAACAAAATTTACCTCATAATTATATTTTTGATAAAATTCTTTTTCAAACGGAAGAATGACAAACATTTGGTCAATATCTCGTTTTATATCTTGTACTCTACTGGCTCTACTTGCCCAAACTTGAGGTGAAATATAATAATTTGTTCTAAAACCTTGTTGTTTTGCCCATTTGGCAATCCGAAGATTAAACCCTGAATTATCTATAAAAATTAAGACATCAGGCTTAAAATTTGCAATATCTTTTTTACAGAAAGAAAGCATTCCTAGAATTTTTTTCAAATTTAAGAATACCTCAATAAATCCCATAAAAGCACGTTCTTTGTAATGTTTTACAAGCGTTCCGCCTACTTCTTGCATTAAATCACCGCCCCAAAAACGAATTTCGGCTGTTGGATCTTCTTTTAATAACGATTTCATCAAATTAGCTCCGTGTAAATCTCCAGAAGCTTCCCCTACAAGAATGTAATATTTCATAAATGATATCTTATAAAAATTTCAAAATAAATGTTAGTAACGCTATGATTACGGTAATTATTAGAACGCCTCTAGCTCTATATTCTTGATTTTTCTTTAAAAAAATCCAAAAAACGACTAAATTAGGAATACTCGCCAATGCTAATACCGATCCTAAAACGCCACCTTCTCGTATTTTCATGAATGTTTCGCTAAGTGTGCCTACAGATATAAATTCTAAATAAAGATAAAATCCAGCAATGGTGGCTAGTATGGCTACAAAAATTCCAATTATTATTTCTTTTGTTATATATCCCATGAATTTATTTTTTGAATTGCATGATGTGCTGTCATATCGAATTGTACAGGCACCATAGATATATAGCCATTTTCTAATGCCCAAATATCGGTATCTTCGCCTTTATCTTTGTTGATAAATTCTCCTGACAACCAATAATATTCTTTACCGTTTGGACTTTTTCGTTTGTCAAAATTTTCTTTCCAAAAACCATTTGCTTGACGACAAACACGAACTCCTTTAATTTCTTCTTCTTTTAACTTCGGAATATTTACGTTTAAAACAACGCCATCAGGCAATCCGTTTGTTAAAACATTGATTACTATTCTTTTGATCGATTCTTTAGCAGCACCAAAATCGGCATGCCAATCAAAATCTAATAAAGAAAAACCAATAGCAGGAATTCCTTCAATACCAGCTTCTACAGCGGCGCTCATTGTTCCCGAATAAATAACACTTATCGATGAATTTGCTCCGTGATTTATTCCTGAAACACATAAATCTGGCGTACGATTTAAAATTTCATTTTTCGCCATTTTAACACAATCGGCAGGCGTACCAGAACAACTATATTCTATTTGGGGTCCTTGATCTATTTCAATAGCATTACAATGTAATACATTATTTACTGTAATCGCGTGTCCCATACCACTTTGTGGATTATCTGGGGCAACCACAATTACATCGCCTATTTCATTCATTATTTGAATTAACATTCGAATACCTGGCGCGGTAATTCCATCATCATTCGTTACCAAAATTAAAGGTCTTTTTTGCATAGGGTGTTTGTTTTACAACAAATGTAACATAAAAAAAGCACTCTTATTTTAACATTTATTAAAGATAGAATCCTATGTTTTATGCGTAAAATTGTAACTCAAAAACCATAAAACCTCAGAATATCGCTATAAAATAAACAACAAGAACAACATCAAATCGAAATAAAAATTAAAAGTAAAAAAATGGCATTATTTTAGTAGTTTAGCATTGCTGATATTCCCATTAAAATACAGAAGATATATGAAGAAGAAGTTTATCATTCCATTTATAGCAAGTATAGTATTATTTTCAAGCTCTATTTACTCAAGTAGTTTTGATGAAAAAATACGCAAAAAATCAAGCCAAAACAAAGCACAAGACTCTAGCAAATATGTCAACAGACATCTAAGCAAAGATCCTGAAAAAGACAGAGTTATTGTCTATGTTTTAAAAAATATTTTAAGCCGATATCATTATGTTAAAAAAGAATTAAATGATGATTTTTCAGAACATGTTTACACCAGCTTTATTGATGGTTTAGACCCTAATAAAAGATATTTTACCCAAGAAGATTTAAAAGAATTTTCTCAATTTAAATATCAAATAGACGACCAATTACGAAACACTAATATTGACTTTTATAAATTAGTCTATCATCGATTTTTAGAAAAATTAACAGCCGCTAAAAACAATTATCGCACATTGTTAGCACAGCCTTTTAATTATAAAAAAAATGAAGTAATTAATGTTGATTATGAAAACTTACCCTTTGCAAAAGATGAACTCGAATTAGTTGATTACTGGAGAAAACAATTAAAACTTTCTATTTTAAGTAGAATTGAAGAAGCAGAAACAGCTCAAAATTCATCAGAAAAAAAGGATAAATCAGAAAAACTTGAAAAATCAACTAAAAATAAAACTAAAAAGAGTTTTAAAGAATTAGAAATTGAAGCCCGAAAAGAAGTTTTAACCAACATGAATGAACTATATGAACGCATTGATGAACTTGAAAATTCTGATTGGTATTCTACTTTTTTAAATAGTGTCGTAAGTGGTTTTGATCCACATACAACCTATATGTCACCCCGAATAAAATCTCGTTTTGACCAAGAAATGTCAGGGAAATTAGAAGGAATTGGCGCTCGTTTACAAAAAAAAGGAATGTATACGCATGTTGTAGAACTCATCTCTGGAGGTCCTGCTTGGAAACAAGGAGAACTTGAACCTGACGATATTATTTTAAAAGTTGCACAATCCGATGAAAAACCACTAGATATTGTAGGAATGCGTTTGGACGATGCTATTAAATTTATCAAAGGAAAAAAAGGAACAGAAGTGCGTTTAACCGTAAAGAAAAAAATTGACGGAACTATTAAAACAATTCCAATTATTCGAGATGTTGTTGAACTAGAGGAAACTTTTGTAAAATCGAGCATTGTTGAAAAAAATGGCGAAAAATATGGCGTTATCAATCTTCCTCGATTTTATATTGATTTTAATGATTTAAGCCGTAGAGATGCCGCTAAAGACATGGAAAAAGAAATCGACCGTTTGAAAAATGAAAACGTAAAAGGATTAATTGTCGATTTGAGAAACAATGGTGGTGGATCGTTAAAAACAGCTATCGAAATTGGTGGATTATTTATCAAAGAAGGACCAATTGTACAAGTGAAATATCGTGGAGAAGCACCACTTGTTAAAAATGATACCGATACCAAAACACAATGGAACGGTCCTTTAGTCGTGATGGTTAATGAGTTTTCAGCTTCGGCTTCTGAAATTTTTGCCGCCGCTATGCAAGATTATAAACGAGGAATTATTATCGGTGGAAAACAAACCTACGGAAAAGGAACGGTACAGAATGTAATGCCAATCAATCGTTTTTATGAAAAATATCCAAGCGATTTAGGAGCGTTAAAAATGACTATTCAAAAATTTTATCGCATAAATGGTGGCTCAACTCAAATTGAAGGCGTGTATTCCGATATCGCATTGCCATCAAAATATAGTTATATGGAATTTGGTGAACGTGATTTAGACGGTGCTTTGCCTTGGGATAAAGTACAACAAGCAAACTATCATCCTACAAATTCTTATCGTAATTTTAGCGATGCCGTGTACAATAGTCAGCAACGTGTATTGCATAATCAGAAATTTAACGAAATTAATAATTATGCTAAATGGTTGAAGAAAAATCAAGAAGAAAATGTGTATTCCTTAAAATATAGCACTTTTAAAAAAGAAAGCGAAACCAAAATTAAGGAAAGTAAAAAGTTTAAAGATATCTTTAAATTCGATTCTGATTTAGCATTTAAATCGCCTAAATATGAACTAAAGCTGTTTTCAAAAGATACCATCTTAAAAGAAAAACGCGTTGTTTGGCATAAAAATCTGAAAAAAGATATTTACTTAAACGAAGCACTAAACGTATTAAGTGAACTTAAAATGACAGAAAATTATACAATTATCAAACAATAATGTTAAAGTTCAACAAAAAATAAAAGCAAAAAAAACACAAAAAATAAGACAAAAACAAGGGATTTTAAATCCCTTGTTCATCTTATAAAAGCATCGTTAAAATATTAAAATTCTTAAATTTTTAAATTTTTATAGTTACAATCAACCCTTCATTGGAACGCACATTAAAAACCGTTTCATCATCAAAAATTAAATATTGTCCTTTTACGCCTACTAAAACACCCGTATATGTTTCTGATTTTACAATATTTAAACTTTTAGGTTTCAACGGATATTTATCAACAGGAAAATTAATTTGCGTTTCTTCATTATTTTCGATAATATATTGCTTGGCTTGTTCAGGAATAAAAGCGCTTAATTTCTCTTTCCAAGCGACCAAACTTTCATCAACAACATCATTTTTTAGCATTTTTCGCCAATTGGTTTTATCAGCAACATACGCTTTTAAAGCAACTTCCGTAATTCCTGCTAAATACCTGTTTGGTACTTCCACAATTTCGATGGCTTCATGTGCTCCTTGATCTATCCAACGAGTTGGCACTTGTCCTTTTCTGGTAACACCAACTTTTACGCTACTCGAATTTGCTAAGTATACAATATGAGGTTTTAATTGTACACTTTTTTCATAGGCTAAATCTCTATCTTCGATGCCTAAATGTGCCGTGCTTAATTCAGGACGCATAATCCAATCGCCTGCATTTGGCATTTCGAAAAAACACTTCTTACAAAAACCCTGACGGTATATTTCTTGTGAAGAAGAACAATTTAAACACGAATACCCTACAAAACTTAATGTTATTTGCCTGTTTAACAACTGATTCATATTAATAAAATCCGAACCCATATCTAAATAATATTGAACGGTCTCTAAATTTTCGGTGGACATTTTTTTTAAAATTCCTTGGTACTCCATGTCTTAAATTTTATTACTTTTAGCTTCACAAACTTACTGTAAAAAACTGTAAAAAAAATCATTAAGTCGTAACCTATGTCGTTTCCATTTATAAATTCTATTATTTCTTGGTTTTTAAAAAAGCGTAAACACCAAGTCGAATTATTTTTAAAATATCCTATTGATGTTCAGGATGAATTGCTTCAAAAATTAATACAGACTGCTAAAAGTACTGAATTTGGAAAAGCACATCATTTTTCATCTATTAAAAAATATGCCGATTTTACTAAAAATATTCCTATTCAACAATATGAAAGTATTGAACCGCTTATCGAACGTTGCCGAAAAGGCGAACAGAACTTGTTTTGGCCAACACCTATCCGTTGGTTTGCAAAAAGTAGTGGAACAACCAATGCAAAAAGTAAATTTATTCCTGTAAGCGATCAAGCAATTGAAGATTGTCATTTGAAAGCAGGAAAAGATATGCTCTGCTTATATGTTTCGAACAATGAAAATACCAACATGTTTGCTGGTAAAGCTTTAAAACTTGGCGGTAGCACAGCAATTTATGAAAATAACAATTCTTATTTTGGTGATTTATCGGCGATTTTAACAGAAAATTTGCCTTTTTGGGCAGATTTTAGCTCTGCTCCTAGCCAAGAAGTATCATTAATGAATGAATGGGAAGCCAAAATTGAAGCCATTATTGATGAAACTATTGATGAAAATATTACCAGTTTATTTGGCGTTCCTAGTTGGATGTTGGTACTTTTAAATCGGGTTTTAGAAAAAACTGGTAAAGATAATATCTTAGAGGTTTGGCCTAATTTAGAAGTTTATTTTCATGGAGGCGTAAATTTTAATCCGTATCGAGAACAATACAAAAAATTAATTCCGAAGAAAAATTTTAAATATTACGAAAGCTATAATGCATCCGAAGGTTTTTTTGCCATTCAAGATATTAATAATTCCGATGAACTACTCTTAATGTTGGATTATGGTATTTTTTATGAATTTATTCCGATGAGCCAATATGATGGCGAAAATTCTATTGCAATTCCATTATCCGAAGTAGAAATAGGAATTAATTATGCCGTTGTTATTACCACTAATGGCGGTTTATGGCGCTATTTAATTGGCGATACCGTCCGTTTTACCAATACAAATCCGTATCGCATAAAAATTACAGGACGCACCAAACATCATATTAATGTTTTTGGAGAAGAATTAATCATCGAAAATGCCGAAGATGCCTTAAAAATAGCCTGTAAAAAAACAAAAGCAACGATTAAGGATTATACCGTTGGTCCTATTTTTATGGCAGATAAAAAAAGTGGCGGACATCAATGGATTATCGAATTTAATGAAAAACCAGAAGATATAACACTTTTTACCAAATTATTAGACAGTTCATTACAAGAAATTAATTCGGATTATGAAGCCAAACGATATCATAATATGACTTTAGCAATGCCGAAAATACATATTGCTCGTGAAAATTTATTCTATGATTGGTTTACCAAAAAAGGAAAATTAGGAGGACAACATAAAGTTCCTCGTTTATCGAATTCTCGTAATTTTATTGAAGAATTACTCGAATTATAAAAGCCGAAGTATATACCTCGGCTTTTAAGTATTTTTTTACTCAACATTAAAAAGAATTGGTAAAGCATAACCTATTTCGACCACTTTTCCTGCTACTTCTCCTGGTATCATTTTGGGTAATTTTTGTACTATCGCTATAACTGCTTCCTGTAATTTTTGGTGTGGGGCACGTGCTTTAATATCAATAATATTACCTTTTTCATCAATTTTAAACTGAACATAAACTCTCTTTTCACCTGCTGATAAACCTAAAGTATTGGCTAGTTTTGCGTTAATATTTTTGTGTATAAACTTAGAAATACTGTTATTAAAACATTTTTTATCATTTTTTTCACAACCTGAAAATGTTGGTATTTTATCTAAATCTGAAAAAGTAATATTATTATTATCTACTAATTTTTTTAATCTTTTATATTTAGATTCATAAAAAATCATTTTTCTATTATTACTAGTTTCAAAAATTGTCATTTTAATTGGTAGAGAACGATTTTCTAAGCTATTTAATAAAATTTGATATTCCTCTTTTTCTTCGGATGTTAATTCTGATACTAAAACTTCTTTGGCATTAGGTTTATTATCACCTAGATAAATGTCAAGATATTTACTTTGATAACCACTAGAAGGAATAGCCGTTATTTTACCATCTATCATTTTATAAACGCTTACCTGATCTTTGATAATTTGCTGATTTTCATTATCTTTTTCAACATTACAGGAAGTGTATAAAACCATGCTTACTAACATCGGAATTAATATCAAATACTTCATTTTTTTTACTTCTTTTGATTTTTCTTTTGTCATCATAATAACTCGTTTTTTAATTAATGAATGTTTATAAAATTGATTGATAAAGGAAATATTATCTACTTGAAACACATCTGATAATAAATTATTTATATAATTTTCTTTTAAAATATTTTTACTAACCTCTTGATCTGAAAGATATTCGTGTACTAAGGTTATTCGGTTTTGATACACGTAAATCATCGGATTAAACCACATCACTATTCTAAGAATTTCAAAGAATAATAAATCAAATGTGTGTTTTTGTGTACTATGTACCAACTCGTGTTGAATTATTTTTTCTTGTTTTTCTTCAGAAATTCCAGCACCTAAAAATATATAGTTAAAAAATGAGAATGCTTTTGAGTTTTCGGGAAGTAAAACTAATTTGTAGGTTCGTTTGTTTTCGCTTCCATATTTAAAAATTAAATATATTATTCGTTGTAGCTTTATAATGAAAATTACAAAAAACAGTAAACATCCAATAGAAAAAAACACTTCTACATAATTTATAGATTGATAAATTGCTGATTTTTCGAACACACTTTGAGGTGATAAAACTACTTCTGGTAATAAAACACGATACTCTTGTCTTACTGATTTTTGTAGGGTTGGTATTTTAAAAAATGGCAACAAAAATGAAATAACTGAAGTACTTAACAAATACCACCTGTTTTTAGTAAAAAATGTTTCTTTACTTAAAAACAAATCATAAACAGCTACAAATAATACTTGAAATAAAATTACCTGAATACTATAGTTTAACATGATTTTTTATTTTTATCAACCTCTTTTAAAATGCTTTCCAATTCTTGGATATCCATTTTATTTTCTTTCATAAAAAAAGACACCATACTTTTAAAAGAACCTTCAAAATAACCATTCATTAGTTTATGCAAACTATCATTACTATAAGCCGTTTTTTCTACCAACGGATAATATACATAACCTCTACCCTTTTGCTGATGCCCTACAAATTTTTTGGTTTCTAAAATTCTGATAATCGTTGACACCGTATTATAAGCAGGTTTTGGATTTGGTAATTCAGTAATTATTTCTTTTACCGAGGCCGTTTTTAAATGCCATAATACCTGCATTATTTGCTCTTCTGCTTTTGTTAATTGTTTGCTCATTTTTTTAGATAATCTATTTGTTTACTACAAATATAACTAAATAATTAGTTGTAACTAATTATTTAGTTTAAAATAAAAATAGCAAACTACTTTCAATCAGTTTTTTACACTGTTTAAATAACGTATTTTATATGAAATTAATTCGTATTAAAATTGAAAAACTGAATGCCTAGCCCCGATTGAAGCATTTGTTTGAGCTCCTTTTTTTGATTTTTCTTCAAAAAAAGAGCGAGTGCGGAAAGCGGGAAATAGCTCCAAAAATTGAAATTTAGCACAAAAAAAAAGCGACCCATCTCAGGGAAGCTTTCCATTGGTTAACAAAACCATGACACTATTTAAAGTGCCTAACAACACAACTAAATCGCTGATATTTATAAAAAAATCAGCCTGCAAATATACTTCTTTTTTTATGCTTCACAAAAACAATCATCAATTTATAATTTTTTTATGATATTTTACAAAAAAGCCCATTTTGTTAATCGTTGTTTAATGCTGTAATTGATTGTATATTTGTAGCTTCATTAAAAATTATATAAAAATCAATGCAATTATCAGAACAAGAAGTTGTACGTAGAGAAAAATTAGGAAAATTACGTGAATTAGGTATCAATCCTTATCCTGCTGATTTATTCCCTTTAAATTCAAATTCGAACGTTATCAAAAAAGAATTTGAAGAAGGAAAAAAGGTGATAATTGCTGGTCGATTAATGAGTCGTCGTATTCAAGGAAAAGCTTCTTTTGCCGAATTACAAGATAGCGAAGGACGTATTCAAGTCTATTTTAATCGTGATGAAATATGTACGGGAGAAGATAAAACCTTATACAACGAAGTATATAAAAAATTATTAGATATCGGTGATTTTATCGGTATTGAAGGAACGTTATTTACCACACAAGTTGGTGAAAAAACCGTAATGGTAAAAGATTTTAAACTTTTAAGTAAATCCTTAAAACCATTACCATTGCCAAAAGTCGATGCACAAGGAAATACTTTTGACGGTTTTACAGATCCTGAAATGCGTTACCGTCAGCGTTATGCTGATTTAGTAGTAAATCCACACGTAAAAGAAGTATTCGTAAAACGTACAAAGTTATTTACCGCAATGCGTAACTTCTTTAATGATGCTGGTTACTTTGAAGTAGAAACACCCATTTTACAGCCTATTGCTGGTGGTGCTTCTGCAAGACCTTTTATGACGCATCACAATGCTTTAGACGTACCTTTATATATGCGTATCGCCAATGAATTATATCTAAAAAGATTAATTGTTGGTGGTTTTGATGGTGTTTATGAGTTCTCTAAAAACTTCAGAAATGAAGGAATGGATAGAACACATAATCCTGAATTTACAGCCATGGAAATTTATGTAGCCTACAAAGACTACAACTGGATGATGGACTTTACCGAAAAGTTATTAGAACATTGTGCCATTGCCGTAAATGGAACAAGTGAAACAACTTTTGGAGAACATAAAATTGATTTTAAAGCGCCATACGCAAGAGTTACCATGGCAGATTCTATCAAACATTTTACTGGTTTTGATATTAATGGAAAATCAGAAAGTGAACTTTTTGAGGCTGCCAAAGAAATGGGTATCGAAGTAGATGCAACCATGGGGAAAGGAAAATTAATTGATGAAATGTTTGGTGAAAAATGTGAAGGAAACTACATTCAGCCTACTTTTATTACTGATTATCCAAAGGAAATGTCGCCTTTATGTAAAGAACATAGAGATAATCCTGAACTAACAGAACGTTTTGAATTAATGGTTTGTGGTAAAGAAATTGCCAACGCATATTCTGAATTAAATGACCCAATCGACCAACGTGAACGTTTTGAAGCGCAGTTAAAATTAGCCGAACGTGGCGATGACGAAGCAACTGAATTTATCGACCACGATTTTTTACGTGCTTTAGAATACGGAATGCCTCCAACTTCTGGTTTAGGAATCGGGATGGACAGGTTAATTATGTATTTAACTAATAATCCATCTATTCAAGAAGTGTTATTTTTCCCGCAAATGAGACCCGAGAAAAAAGCACCTACTCTTGAATTAACCGAAGATGAAAAAACTGTTTTAGCAATCATCGAAAAAGCTGAAAAAATTGAATTAAATAACTTAAAAATACAAGCTTCTTTATCAAACAAAAAATGGGATAAAACAATTAAAGGATTAACTAAAAATAAATTAGCAAAAGTTGAAAAAACTGAAGAAGGTTTATTTGTTGAATTAGTATAATTTTTTCTTACATATCATAAAAAAAGCAACCCTTTCAGGTTGCTTTTTTTATGATATAAATCTCTATTAAACTAAAAAAGGAGCTGTTATAAAACAGCTCCTTTTAATTGTAAAATACTTTTAATTTATTTTAAAATATACTTTTGAAATAATTATTTAGCACTACTAAATAAAACCTTACCATCAGTATCTTTTATTGTAAAGGTAGCATCATTATTTACAGTTACAATTCCAGGAAGTATAATTTGATCCCAAGCATTATTTGCTGTATTGAATGTTAAATCTATTGATTTAGATTTATTTGCTGTAGCAATATGAAATGGAATTGTTAAATCAACAACAGGGTCAGTATCTGCTTTAGGGAAATCTCCATAATCACTTAAATAACCTTCAATTGTATACGTACCACTTTTAATCGTGTTGATATTAAGCTTCATCTCACTTGTACAGTCTCCTTTTACAGGATCAGTATAGTTACCTTGAGCATCTACTAAATAGAACTCAAATTTAACGCCTGCTTCACATAAATCAGTTCCATTAGGTCCTGAAGTATTGAAATCTAAAGTTAAATCTAAAGAAGGAGTATCTTTAATAATAACCGGAATAAAAATAGGATTTCCATTTTTATTCGTTTTTACATAATTGTAAGTATGATCTTCAATACGCACAACAAACTTTTGATCCGTTGTTGTATTTGTTTCTACTGATGTTTCAATACTAAGCTCTACTTGTGTTGTATAAGCAGGAATCTTTAATTCAAAACCTCTACCAAACTCAAGTGAACTTGATGCTTCAAGAGCGGTTGATTCTCCTTCGCTATCAATACTGTTAAACGTAAAACCGTTTAAAACTTGATTGTTTTCTTCATCATTTTCAGCGCCTACAACAGAAACTAATAATATTGAAGGTTCACCAATTGCTTTATCAAGTGTAAATTTAACACTACCTGATTTCCCTTCTTTTATCTGTAAAGAAGAAACAGAAGCAGTAGCAACAGGTCTTTTATCCTCGGTAGTTAACATTCCTGTTTCTGTGAATTCTGGTTCACATGATGCCATCGCTAACCCAAGAAATACAAGCGAAGCTGTTTTATATAAAATATGTTTCATCATTATTTTAATTTAGTTTTTAGTATATGTACTTTTTACCTTACGGAATTTTCCATCAGAAACAATAACTCTGTATTCGATAGTAATATTTCCATCCGCATCAACTTTACCTGCTGGTGTTGATTCATCACCATCTAAAGACTCTACTTGGTTAGAATAAACAGCTCCCAAACTTTGTTTTTTGATAAATACATCTCCACAGATAACTTCAAATACAAAACCATCATACTTTGCAGTAGGAGTTAAACTACCGACACCCCATCTAAAAGTTGTCGCTGTTCTGTATAAGTTAGGAGTTCCATCATGTAAAATAATCGGTTCAGCTGGGTAATCTCTCAATGTTGGAGTTCCGTCATATTCAGCACCTACCATTTTATTATCATAAGTAAAATCTTCAACATTTGCTTTACATCCAACGAAAGTTATTGAAACTTGTCCATTTTTAGCAGCTACCACTGTTTGAGGGTCGCTAGAGCTAATTTGTAATACAACGTTTGAAGGTTTCGATAAATCTAAAGAACCTGTATTTACTGTTAAAGGTAATTCAACAAATTCAGCACCTGCTTTAAGCGTTACTTTTTTTGTTGCTAAAGAGAATTCTGTTCCCTCTTTTGCTGATGATTTATCAGCAATAACAGCAATTGTTAAATCTACATCTTTCTTTAAGAATTGACCATCTCCTCCGCCTAAATAAGCCACAGGAATTTTTGATACAACAGCCCCTTTATCTTCAAAATGAGAAATCGTTTTGCTTGATTCTTGAAATCCAACAATAGATGGTCCATTTTTATCTACAGTAGTAAAATCTTGATCTTCTTGACATGCAGAAAAAGCAAGTATCGCTACTATAAAAAATATTGTTATTTTAAATGTTTTCATTTTTTTCTAATTTTTTAAATTATTTTGTAGTATCCCAGAATATCGTTTCAGTAAAAATATTGCTTTGAGATATTCCTTGAGCAGTTGCGTTAGCGGTGTTACCAGAATACTCTGAATCAGGATAAGGAAAACGATTTGGTTTTTTACTATTCGTTGCTCTTAAAGGCATCGGAGTAACAGGATACCCTGTACGGTTATACTCAATAAAAGATTCAATAGCATTGATACTATTTAAAGCAATCCATTTTTGAGTCATAATTGCTTCTACTTTATTTGCAGAACCATTCCAACCAATTTTATTAGCACTACTAGATGAAGTCATATACGCATTTGCATCTTCAGCACTAACACCATGATAAGCTAAAGATTCTCTAATACCACTTTCAAATAATGCCTTTGCATCACCAGGAATTAACCCTTTTAAAACAGCTTCTGATTGTAAGAATAATGATTGTGCAGAACTAATTAAAATACCATCACCTTCAGCACCTCCTTTAAAAGGGATCTCTCCAATACTAGATACTTTTTTAGGAGATTCTTCTTTTAAAGCTCCTTGCTTAATACCTTCGTATTTATCATCACCAATACTTTTATAAAGTGTTTTTAATCGAGGATCGGCAACACCTGTTAAATCTCCTTTTAAGAATTTAATAGCATGTTCAGCAGCAGCAGATTGTGCATACCAACCATTTGTTTTCCCTTCAGAATCATGAAAACGATTGAAAAACGGACTATTTTTATCTTCATTTGTTTTATCAAATGCTGGATTTATCGTTACCGTTTCACCTACACTGATTAAACCACCATTTTGAGTTAAAGAAGCCTTTTCTTTATTGATATACGCTTTCGTTTCAGCATCTGTTAAATCAGACTGTCTTACTAAAAGACGTAATTTAACCGTATTTGCTAATTTAAGCCACTTGGTCATATCTCCCTGATAAACAACATCTTCAGCTTTAACTTCCGATACCATAGTAGCATCAGCATTGTTAATTAATGCTACAGCTTGGTTTATGTTAGCCACTAATCCACGATAAATCTCTTTTTGATCATCATAAGCAGGTGCTAAATTTTCACCACCTTTAAAAGCTTCAGAATAAGGAACATTCCCCCATAAATCAACAATTGTTTGCATGTAAAAAGATTTATTAATCAACGCAATCGCCTTATAATAATCATCAGTACCAGGCGTACTTGTTTGAATAATATTATCTAATTCAGCAATCCCTAAATACATACGATTCCATAAAAAAGAAACATCTTCTGTTTTAATATCTAATTTAGTCCAAGGGTCATAAGCACCCGTAAAATTAAGAATATTTCCAGACCAACTATTCATTAAAACGTTTCCGTAAATGTTACCATCTACAACTTTTCCTGAATAAGAATCAAGTAAAGCAGCAGGTAATTGAATTCCTTTTGTTACTTCAGTAGGATTGTTTAAATCCTTATTTACATCCAAGTAATCAGAACATGCGCCAAATGCTACAACGGCAGTTCCTAATAATATATTTCTAAATAATTTCATAATTTAATTTTATAATGATAAGTTAACACTAAGACCATAATACCTTGTTGGAGGTAATAAGTCATACCTTGAAGCTCCACCTGCATTGTTAAAACTATCACCAGCTTTAGAAGTATCACCACCAGCAGAATTATATTCTGGATCCGTAAATCCTCTGTTATCATTTGATAATAAAACAAAAGGGTTTCTAGCACTTAATCCTATCTGTAAACTATTAACACCTGTATTCTTTAAGAAGTCTTTTGGCATATCATACGTTAATGAAATTTCACGTACTTTTAAAGCAGTTGCATCTAGAACAAAGTTTTCAGCACTATCACCGAAGTTTCCTGTATAATAATTTGTAATAGAATTTGAAGTTGTTCCTCCAGTAATTACGTTTGTATTAGGAACATATCCTCCTTTACCATCTGATATTACAGAGTTAGGAAGTATAAATCCTTTACGTCCTGATTGAACTGTTTCAACAGCTAAACCATTTCTTACTAATTCTTTCTTTACACTACTATAAATACTATGACCTGTTCTATAATCAAGTGTTGTAGATAACGTAAATCCTTTGTAGTTTAATGCAGACGTTAATCCTAAAACATAATCAGGAGTAACTTTTCCTAATACTACCTTTGCATCTGTTTGTAATGGGTTTCCAGTACTTGCATCTACAATAACTCTTCCTTTATCATCTCTTTGATACGCAATACCTTTGATTAAAGGAAATTCTTCTCCTTTTTTAGCTACAATATCAACATCAGTATCATTAGAAATTACAACCTCATCTAAAGAATCTGAAATTTTATCAACTACAGTTTTATTTGTTGCATAACTAACTCTAAGATCCCAACGTAAATCATCCGTTTTAATAGGAACGAATCCTAAATCTACTTCAAAACCTTGAGAAGATGTTTCTCCAATATTGATTCCTGCTTCTTCTACACCACTTGCTCTAGAAGAGGCTACTTTCACAACTTGATCGGTATTTTTAGAGGTAAATGCACTAAAATCTAAAGTTACACGACTTCTGTATAAATCTACATTTAATCCAAATTCATGAGACGCTATAAATTCTGGTGTTAAGTTAGGATCTGTAATAGTTCTATCAGGACGAAATGAAGTTAAATCTCCATAAGGAAAAGCAGCTGGCTTTTCATAAATAGCATTAATTGCGTTAATCCCTGCAGCATCATTACCAACTTTTACGAAAGAGTATGATAATTTCATTTTATTTAACACATTCGTTTTTAAACTAGGAAATGCTTTTGTTGGTACAAAAGATACCCCTGCTGATGGATAAAAGAATGAATTGTTATCTTTCGATAATTTAGAAGTCCAGTCATTTCTAGCAGTCATGTTTAAGAATAAATAATCTCTAAAACCGAAATCAAAATTTCCAAAAAGACCAATTGCTCTTCTCTTATATTTCGCATCAGTAACTGTTGGAGCAGAAGCACCAGAAGCAATATTTGATAATGATTCAATTGCTAAATTATTTACCCCTGAATATAAATATTTACGGTTAAATTCTCTAATATCTCCCCCTACGTTTGCTTTAAAGGTAATATCTTCTGTTAAATCATAATCAAAATTAAATTTATAGTTACTATAAATTTCTCTTGTCGTTCTGTTACGAGTTGTATAACGTGAAGAAGCTGTTCTATCTCCTACTCGTACTACTGGCTCTGTAAAAGCATTTCTTTTGTATTCTGTATTTGTTTGACGGAAAATAGCATTTCCTAAAACAGTAAAATTAATGTTGTCATTAATTTCATATCCTAAGTTTATTGTTGTGTTTACAATATCACTTTTAGTAGTAGATCTTACATTATCTAATACCCAGTAAGGACTTAAATAATATGAGTTCCAGTGACGTGTATTTCTTTCGTTTCCTGTAAAATCTTTAAATTGATCAAGATTTACGTTTGTTGGTGTTTGTAATAAAGCTCCATACACAGAGTTATCTCCACGAGTAGTTTCAGAACTTGCTACTTTTTCACTATCAACAATGTAAGAAATAGCACCATCTACGGTAACTTTTCCTACTTTTTTACCAGCTTTGAAATTAAAAGAACTACGCTTATATTTTTCATTAGGAATAATAGAAGTTACATCTAATAAACCTGCAGAAAAGTTCACATATCCTTGCTCTAAACTACCTGTTGAAAGACCGATGTTATGTTGCTTTTGGAAACCTTTTTTAAAGAAACTTTTGATATTATCAGCATCACCAACGTATGGCGCATACATTTGCTCAAATCCAGGAGCTGCTACACCAACTGGTTGTATTGAACCATCAAAAGCAGGACCCCATCCACCATTTTCAGCTAAGTTAATTCCAGTACCCCAACCTTGACCGTAAGTAGTTTGTCTTTCTGGTAAATACGCTAATTCTTGAACTTGTACTGAAGTACCAATTGTTACTCTAAATTTACCGTCATTATTTCCTTTTTTAGTAGTAACGATTAACACCCCGTTACTTCCGTCAGAACCGTATAAAGCAGCACCATTTGCACCTTTTATAACGTTTACACTTTCGATAGATTTAGGATCTAAAGCATTTAATACAACACTAGAAGAAATAGCACCATCAATTACGATTAAAGCACTGTTGTTTCCTGTTAAAGATCTGTTACCACGTAATCTTAAATCAAAAGTTGGTTTTGCACCTTGACTTGTCGTGTTAATTTGTAAACCAGAAACTTTACCAACTAAACCTTGAGTAACCGTAGGTACTTCCGCTTTAGTGATTTCAGATGCTTTTACAACTTGATTTGCAGTTGTAATTTCATCAGATTTTCTTTTAATACCTAAGGCAGTAACCACAATTTCGTCTAAAACATTGTCATTTTGCATAACAAGATTAATACTATTTGAAGCTCCCACTGTTTTTTGAGCGGTTTTCATTCCTACAAAACTGAATATAAGTACTTCACCTTGTTTAGTAGCAATGGTATATTTTCCATCAAAATCAGTTTCCGTACCTTTCGCTGTACCTTTTCGCAATACTGTTACTCCAGGCAATGGTCCTGACTCATCTGATACAGTACCTGAAATTGTTCTGTCTTGGGCAAAGGAAATTTGCACAACCAACGCTAACAATAGCGTTAAAATTCCATTAAACTTTGTTTTCATTATATAATTATTTGAATTAATTATGCCAAAATTGCTATTTTTTTATGTCATAAACAACTTTAATCATAAAATAATCTTAAAAAAAGATAAATTATTTTAAATTCAGTTTCTTTTTATTGCGAATAAAACAACATTAATTTTGTTAATTCTTTCAAAAAAAACAACAAATAAAACACTAAAAATATCTTAAAAAAAAGGCTTATTTTTTTCTATCAACAAAGAAAAAAAGGCTATAAAAAATGTATATATACTTTTATTAGGACTCTTTTAAAAACACTCAAAAACCTAATTAATAGTAAGTTAAATAAAAATATATAATTACAGATCTATCCTTAAAAAAAATTATCATCTTATTATTTAAGAGTATAATATTAGTTTTATTTGATAAAAAAGACTTTTTTTTTATCATTGATTATTCTTTCATAATACTGATATTTTAGAAGAATAATAAATTAAAAAAATTACGAATTAAAATAAAAATAAGTAGCAGTATATAATTGGTTATTGAATCATAAATTAAAGAAAATTTACTTAAAATTAAGAATAAATCAACATTTATGATACTATTTTAATATAAAATAAACTCTATTTACACTTCTTTTATAAAAAAATATACTTTTTTTCAGCCTATTTTTAAGGTATTTTAAATTATTAATCACTTCAATTTCAGGTAAAAAAAAATCTCATATAGCTATTATATGAGATTTTAGATTATGTTTTAAAAAGAATATTTATAACATTTTTAAGGTATTTACTTCCTGCTCGGTTAATTCACGCCATCTACCACGAGGTAAATTACGTTTAGTCATTCCTGCAAAAATAACACGATCTAATTTTGTAACTGCGTATCCGAAGTTTTCAAATATTTTACGTACAATTCTGTTTCTTCCAGAGTGAATTTCAATTCCTACTTCGGTTTTTCGTTCACCTTCTACATAAGAAACAGCATCAATAAAAACTTTTTTTCCTTCAATAACAACATCACCACGTAATTTATCTAAATCTGATATAGATAATTTCTTATCTAAAGAAGCTTGATATAATTTACGTACATTATGTTTTGGATGTGTTAATTTTTTAGCTAACTCACCATCGTTTGTAAACAATAATAAACCAGTCGTGTTTCTATCTAGTCTTCCAACAGGATAAATACGTTCTTTGGTAGCATTATCTACAAGTTCCATCACTGTTTTACGACCACGTTCATCTTCCATGGTAGTAATATAGTTTTTAGGCTTGTTTAATAAGATATAACGTTTCTTTTCGATTGAAATTAAAGTACCATCAAAACGAACTTCATCGGTAGGTTGTACCTTGTAGCCCATTTGTGTCATTAAATTTCCGTTTACAAAAACACTTCCGTGTTCAATATACGTATCGGCTTCTCTACGAGAACAAATTCCTGAATTAGAAATGTACTTGTTTAAGCGAATCCCTGCAGTATCATCTTTGCTTACTTGCTCAACAGCTGGTTTTCTAGCATCACTTCTAAACTGTTTTTTATTATCCGAAGCACTAGTTGCAAATCTTGGTTTTTCTGATGATTTTCTAACAGGTCTATCCGAAGAAGTTCTATCGGTAGATGATGATTTTCTTTCTGAATAACTACTACTTCTATCAGATGAGCTTCTGTTTCTGTCAGATCTATCAGAAGAAGATCTGTTTCTTTCTGAAGAACCACTATTTCTATCAGAAGAACTTCTATCCGATCTAGAAGATGTTCTATTTCTGTCAGATGATTTTTTTTCACGAGGATTGCTGTTCTTGTCAGCCTGTCGTCCTCTCGACGAGTTTTTTGAATTCATAATTTATTTTTAAATAAGGGTGCAAATATAGGGTAATTATTTAATCTAGAACAGTAACTACTTTATCTAAAATTAAAGACTTATCAATAAAAAGCAAGCTAAATACACCGATTAACAACAGCACTTTTAAGATATTGTGCAACAAACGATATTGATTTGTTTTGGTTGCTCTCCAAGTATAAAAACCGATAAAAACTAAGGTAATCGCAGCTAAATAGAAATAATATTTCATGTATTCAATAGCAGGATACTTAAATAAAACACCAATTGGAATCAGTGTTAAGACCATTAATAAGATGATTAATTTTTTGGTATTTTTTTCGCCATATTTTACAGGAAACGTGTTATAATTATTGATAATTGCTCCTTTAATATTTTCTAAATTTTTAATTAATTCACGAATAAGAATGATTAAAAATAAAAAAATTGCATGTACAAAAATTACTTTTGAAAAATTTTTATAATGTACAAAAAGCACAAAAAAAGGAAGTATTGTTAAAATAGTAACGCTAATTAATCCTATAAAAGGATGTTTTTTAAGCTTATGAGAATATAACCAAATTCCGAAAATATATACTGAAAAAAAGAAAGCCGCTCGCCAAGAAACCAATAATCCGAAGGCAAAACCTGTGAAATTTAAAAAAAAATAGAGCGATAATTTGGTTTCTTGTTTTACATAGGAATCCAAGGTTGTTTTAATAGGACGGTTTATTTTATCGGCATCTTTATCATAAAAATTATTGATAATATAACCTGCAGCAACCACGCAAATAGTAGCGATTACTAAGTATAATAAATGCCAGTCAAAAAGTACTGATTTTATAGATTTATGATTCGAGAAAATAAAAATAGCAGCCAAATACTGAGCTGCTATTAGTACTAAAATATTGTATCCTCTAACAACTGATAAAAGACTGAATAGTTTTTTTACGATTATTTTTGCTGATACACGGCTCATAAATTCATAAATAATCTTGTTTAAATTCTAATTTTAGAATCGATATACTAATTCTAATTTATAGTCTTTTAAACTTGTTTTTGCTTTTTCATAATCTTCGGTAAATCCTAAAATATAACCACCGCCACCAGAACCGCAAAGTTTTAAGTAATATTCGTTGGTTTCAATTCCTTTTTTCCAAATTTTATGAAAAGCGGTAGGAATCATCGGTTTAAAATTGGTTAAAACAACTTTTGATAATTTTTTAACGTTTCCAAACAACGATTTTACATTTCCTTGTAAAAAATCATCAATACAAGCATCGGTATGTAATGAAAATTCTTCGCTTAACATTTTTCGAAATCCTTCATTTTTCATCTTGTTCATAAAGATATTTACCATCGGTTCGGTTTCGCCTGCTTGCTCGGAATCTAATAGAAAAACAGCACCTTTTCCTTGTTTTTGAGAAGGAATACCGGCAGCTTCAATATGTTCTTTCGAATTGATTAAAATCGGTAAACTTAAATACGAGTTTAACGGGTCTAAACCAGAACTTTTTCCATGGAAAAAAGATTCCATCAAAGAAAAAACTTGTTTTAGTACTAATAATTTATCACGGGTTAAGTTTTCTAATACGGTAATTTTATCAGCGGCATATTTATCGTAAATAGCGGCAACTAACGCACCTGAACTTCCAACGCCATAGCCTTGCGGAATTGACGAATCGAAATACATTCCTTTATCAATATCATTTTTAAAAGATGTTGTATCAAAAGAAACGATATCAGAATTTAGCGTACTTAAATATTCTTGAAATCTCGCTAAATTAGCGTTTGATTTTTCAGCTTCTCCTGTTAAAGTATTGGCTGATTTTAATACGCCTTTATAAGAATTAAAAGGAATTGCTAATCCTTTTGAGTCTTTAATAATTCCATATTCTCCGAAGAGTAATATTTTTGCGTAAAATAAAGGTCCTTTCATTGCTATTTTTATTACGATACAAAAGTACGTGTAAAAGTGCTCGTTTACAAACTAGTACACATTTTTGTAAAAAGTTTTCCAAACACCTACTTTTTCATTATTTCGGTATTTTCCTTTGGTTTTTATTTTTCCATTTTTATAAAAGGTTTTCCAAACGCCTTCTTTTTTCTGATTGTTATAGTTCCCTTGCTCAAAGAGTTCGCCAGTTTTGTAGAATGTTTTTAGTGTTCCTTCAAATTCTTGAATACGATAATATTCATGATTTTTTTTAGATGTTTCTTGTTTATTTTTATCAAGCCAAGTTATTTTTTGAGCCGTTGCAGATACACTTAAAAATCCTATAAATAGTAGTAGTATTACTGTTGAGGTTTTCATATTTTGATACATTACGCTATTATTTGTTTTGCCCCTAGCCCAACAACATCTGTAATATACTGATTTTTTTGACAATACTCTGCTAAATTATTTTTGATAAAAAGCTCCACGTCTTTCTTTTCGTTTTCAGGATACAATACATGAACATTTGCCCCAGCATCTAAAGTAAAACAGATATTACTATTATTTTCAGTTCTATATTCCCATATTTTATTGATGACTTCTAGCGTATTTGGTTTCATCAAAATAAAATACGGATTGCTAGTAAGCATCATTGCGTGCAAGGTTAATGCTTCGCTTTCTACCAAATTGATAAATTCTTTGATATTTCCATTTTGAAGAATATCAGTTAATTTCGATAGGTTTTCATTTGCTTGGATAAAACGTTGTTCGGCATACGGATGCTCGTGCATTAAATTGTGTCCGACTGTGGATGAAACTTGTTTTTCGCCTTTATCGACTAATAAAATAGTATCACAATAATTATCAAAAATCGGATGTATTTTATACGGAAATTTAACGGCAAATAAATCAGAACTTCCTTCAATTTGAGGATGTTTTCCCCAAACGACTAATTTTCCTTCGATGCTTCTACTGGCACTTCCAGAACCTAAACGAGCTAAAAAAGAGGCTTTTTTATGGATAAAATCCGAAGTTAAACTAGGATTTAAATCTTTTTCTAAGCTCAATAAACACATGGCAATTGCTGACATTCCACTTGCTGATGATGCAATTCCACTACTATGAGGAAATGAATTTTCAGAAGAAATAATCATTTTATAGTCTAAGATGTACGGACAGTATTCTTGTATTCTTTCGAAGAATTTTGCAATTTTAGGTTTAAAATCCTCTTTCTTTTTTCCTTCAAAAAATAATTCAAAAATTGCTTTATTACTTTTTGATGTTTCTGCTATTTTTTCAAATTGAATGCTTGTTATTGTATGGCAATTATTCAGTGTAAAGCTTATAGAAGCATTTTTAGGAATTTGTGGATTACTTTTTCCCCAGTATTTTACTAAAGCAATGTTACTCGGTGTTTGCCAAGTATAAGTGGCTTTTTTTAATGATTTGTCTATTGATTTCGGAATGAATAAAGCTGTGTTCAATTTTTGAATGTTTTAAACAAAGATATGTTTTGTAATAAATAATAAAAAATAAAAAAAGGCTGTCTTTTCAGACAGCCTTTTTCAGTAATAAATAAAATACTATTAATTCAAATAATTATATTTTATTAGTATTTATCCCAAAATACTTTGGTAGTCATTTTATCTCCTCCAATTTTAGAAGCCGCATCTGCATAATTTACAGCATTACGTACTCTTGCTGAAGATGGGTAAATAACTCTAACTGGTACTTTTCCTTCTGCTTCATCAACTGCTTTTCCTGGAGCAATTAACACAGGGTGATCTAAACGTCTGTATTCTATCCAAGACTCTAAACCTCTGTTATAGTAAGCAATCCATAATTGGTATGCTATTTTTTCTTTAGCAGTACCTGTAGCTGTTGCAAAAGCAACATCAGTTCTAGCTAAATAAGTAGTAACATCTGCTTCAGCAACACCCCAGTAATTCATACTAGCTTTAATACCTTGCTCATAATAATGAGCCGCAGTATTTCCTACTGAAAAACCTCTATTAGCAGCATCTGCTAATAGAAAAGAAGTTTCAGCATAATCAAAAATTACACCTTCCGTATCTTTTTTCTTTAAAGCTGTACCTTGGGTAGAATATTGATTATAAGTTACAGCTCCTTCTCCATAAATAGCTCCTTTATACTCTCCTTCAATTTTACTTGTTGGGTCAAAAAAGAAATCTCTTCTTGGATCTTCTTTAGCATTTAAATCATCTACTAAAAAAGACGTAGGTACTAATTGGCTTTCTAAAACTAAACTAGCATAAAGAGAATTTTGTTCAATCTCTTTATCTAAGTATCTCATAACCGTATTATCAGCATTTGATGAAATAACTCCAGAAGCATACGCTTGTTCCACTAATTCTTTTGCTTTAGCTTCATCAACATCGGCTAAGTGAAGTCCCATTTTTAATTTAAGACTGTTACCATACATTTTCCATTTAGCAACATCACCACTATGAATTAAATCAGCACCTCCAAAACTATCAAGATTTGTATTTAAAGAATTAATAGCATTTGTAATTCTTTTTGCTAAATCTAAATAAATAGTTTTTGCATCATCATACTTAGGAGTAGGGAATTTTTGTAAATCAAGTGCCTCTGTGTAAGGTACATTTCCAAAAATATCTACCAATGTCATGTACACATTTACAATTTGAATCTCAATAATGGCTAATTTATTCTTTTTAATACTAGCCTCATCTGCTGAAAAAGTATCTTGTGCTTCAATAAACTTTTTAGCTTCATATAGCTTTGCTAATGTTGCCGTATATAAAGAACTATAATAGCTACTTCCTAAATCTCTTTTAGCTTGATTATATTGATCTTCATCTTGATAGGTTGTAGCACCCCACTGTTGCACATATTTTCTGAAGTTGTTATTATTTACCTCAGCATTGTGTAAAAAATAATTATAATTTACTTGAGCTGAAGTCATTAAAGCTTCAGGGATAGGCGTTGTATAAGCCTTGGTATCGGTATTTAACGATTCTAAGTTATCACAAGAACTCGTTACTAATAATGAAGAGATAGCTAAGGCTAAAACCCCTTGTTTATATATTTTTCTCATCTTAAAAGTTAAATTTTACATTAAAATTATATTCTTTCGTACTTGGCATCGCTCCTGTTTGGAATCCTTGTAAGTTTCCTGATGAAGCAGTTGCTTCTGGGTCTGCATACGGTAATTCTTTACTGATAATCCATAAGTTACTAGCACTTGCCGATAATGTAACATCTTTAATAAATGAATTTTCTAAGAATTTAGAAGGTACACTATAGCTTAAAGAAACTTCACGTAACTTTACGTAAGAAGCATCGTAAACAAACGCCTCATCTGGCTTATTAGCTCCGTACGAGTATCCTACAGGAACTCTTTTTGTGTTTTTAGTACCATCCGCTAAAACACCTGGATTAATAACACCTCCACTTTTGCTCTTTTCAGCATCTGTTCCTTCATTTATAGCAGCATCACGTTTAGGATTCCCTAAATCGTTGTTTCCTGCACTATTAGCATAAATACCTGTTTGAGCTCCGAATTTCTGGTCTAAAGAGAAAACATCTCCTCCTTGTCTGATATCAATTAAGAAACCAAAATTAAAGTTTTTATAGCTAAATGAGTTATTAATACCTGCTGTCCAATCAGGATTAGCATCTCCAATAATTACATCCTCTACTTGCTCATAGTAACCTTTATCTTTTACAATACGCTGTCCTTTCTCATTGTATTTGAAACCTGTACTAACCATTGTTCCTAAAGGTTTCCCTATTTGAGCTACCGATTTAACTCCTTGGAAACGACCAGTTTCAAATTGTTTTAAATCACCAATAAGACTACGTACTTTATTTTTATTTTTAGACCAGTTAATGTTTGCTGTCCATGTAAAATCATCTGTTTTTACAGGTACTAAACTAAGTCCTACTTCAAGACCTTTGTTTTCAACTTCACCAGCATTTACATAATATCTGTAGTAACCCGTAGTTGGTGCTGCAGCAATATCCATAATTTGGTCAGAGGTTACTGTTCTATACGCAGAAACATCTAAACCAACTCTGTTTTGTAAAAATTTAAGCTCTACACCTGCTTCATAAGCACTTGTGCTTTCACTTTTTAAATCTGGGTTCTTTTTAGTTCCTTCGATAGTAAAACGAGGTTTTCCGTTGTAGTTTGTTTGCTTAGTATAGGTAGATTGAATTACAGCAAAATTAGCATCGTTACCAGTTTCAGCATAGTTCAAACGTAATTTACCAAAAGAAAACCAGTCAGCTTTAAGGTGCTTACTAAAGATATAAGTTCCTGAAATAGAAGGATAGGTATATACATTATTTTCTGAAGGTAACGTAGATGATTCATCAACTCTAAAAGTTCCTTCTAAGTAAAAAGTATTGTTAAATCCGAAAGAAGCATTTGCATACGCACTGTTAGTACCAATGGTTGCTAAATTTTCCGATGCTGGATTAGGTGTTTCAATTGAGTTTTTAAGAGAATATACATTAGGAACTAACAAACCTCCGTTGGTAACTGAATAAATATTTCTATCTTTAGAACGTCTTGCATTTGCTCCAACTAAACCTGTAAAGCTAATATTTTCTGTAATATCAGTATTAAAGTTAAGGATTAAATCCATGTTAAACTCTCTAAAAGTTTTATCGTATCTAGAGTATTGTCCTTTTAAGTTATCAGCTCTTTTAGAACCAATAGCAATACGTTCTTCTTGAACTTGACTATACGTGTCGATACCTGCTCTTGCAGAAGCACCTAACCAAGAGTTAAATTTAGTATTTATACTAAAGTTTCCAAAGAAACGGTCTCTGTTATAATTGTTATAGTTTTCATAACGTTGAAAATAAGGATTATCATGAAAAGCAGTTACTCTATCTGCTCCAATAGGTCCCCATACGTTCCAAGTCATGTTACGTTTTGTTTTGAAATAAGCATCTTTCATTGTTGAAAAATCTACATCACTTGTGTACCATTGTCTAACAGCACTTGCAAGGTTATTTCCACCAGCACCATAACCAGTTTCATTCAATCCTAAAGCATCTGTTTTAATGTAGTTTGCACTAGCGCTAACTGTTGTTTCTTCAGATAAGTTATGAGAAGCAGAAAGACTAAAGTTATCTTTTTTATAATTACTATTTGGAATAATCCCTTCGTTTTGGTCATACTTCGTATATCCTAAACGGAAAGAACTTTTATCGGTACTTCCTTGTAAAGAAACCGAATTTGTAAAAGTAGTACTTTTTTGGTAAAATGAATTTGCATCATTCTTTGAAGCAACATAAGGTCTTGCTTTTCCATAGGTAGCTAATTCAGGGTAAAAAGATTCCCATCCATATACTAATAAACTTGCGTCATATTTTGGTCCCCAAGCAGCATCATCTGTAGGTAAAACAGGATGACTTCCTGAACCGAAATCTTGATTTGCTTTAAATCCTCCCCAACCAGAACCGTATTCTTTTTGGTATTCTGGTAATGTTTCTTTATCAACTGAACCTACTGTAACACCGCTATTTACGGTAACACCAAATCCTTTTGCTTCTCTACCTTTTTTAGTTGTTACGATAATAACTCCATTTGCAGCTCTTGAACCGTATAATGCAGTTGCAGCAGCTCCTTTTAATACAGACATAGAAGCAATATCATCAGGATTAATATCCGATGCAGCATTACCATAATCATAACCACCAGTAGAACCACCAGTTTTTTGTTCTGTACTATTTGTGTTATCATTATTCATTGGCACACCATCAACTACCCATAACGCTTGGTTATTTCCTGTCATAGAAGTAGTACCACGAATTACAACATTCGTTGAACCACCAATGTTACCTGATTTTCTAATAGCAACACCCGATACTTTACCAGAAATCGCATTTGCTACGTTAGAAGTTGCTACTTTAGATAAATCATCTCCTTTAACTTCTTGCGTTGCATACCCTAAAGATTTCTTTTCTCTTTTAATACCTAAGGCAGTAACAACAACTTCGTTTAATAAGTTTTGATCGTCAGCTAATGTAACATTAATTTTACTTGAAGCTCCTACTGTTTTTTGAACGGTAGCTTTTCCTACAAAACTAAAAACAAGAATGTCATTTTGTTTTGCTTTAATTGCATAATTACCATCAAAATCGGTTTCTACACCGGTTGTGGTTCCTTTAATAATAATACTAACACCTGGAAGCCCTCCAGATTCATCTGAGACTACCCCAGATATCATTTTTTCTTGAGCAAATGTAACTTGCGTGATAAGAAAAAGCAGCCATAATAATGTTACTCTCATGTTTTAAAATTTAAATTATTTACTCAAATAACTTAAATAATATTCATATTCCCTAATTAATGGTAATAAGGTATCTTATTATGGTAAAAAATTATATTTCAATGTTTTTTTTAGTTAAAATATAATTTATCAAGTCATTTATTATTGATTACTTATTACTGTCTTACTTTCAATGTTAAAAAACACTAAACTAAATGTTTATTTAATGTTTCTAAAGAATTTAAAGCTTGTAAAATTCATTATTAAATAGTAATTATTTATCAGCTGATTAACAATATATCCTATAAAAAAGTGTTTTTAAAATAACGCTAGTAGTAAGGCGATTTAGTATGTTTAAATTTGGTATTTTTGTGGATATAAAACCGTATAAATTTATGGGTAAAAAAATAAAATTAATATGGGATTTTAAAGGTCCTGACGGATTAGCTACTGCCAAGCATCATTGCATTCATTTAAAGGAATTTGCTTTAATTGATAATTTAGCGTATGATGAAGTAAATTTTCAGGAGTTACACCCGATGCATGCTATTGCTTTTATCAATATTGATGAAAGCGTTATGAAAATTTTTAGAGATGCCTTAAAGCCTCACCGAGGCGAACTTGTTTAATTAAATTTAAAAAAATAGAATTATGTTTTTAATAAATGCCTTAGCAAAACCAAAGAAATCGTCTGAACATTATGATGAAGTTGCAGGAGCTTATGTAAGTTTGTATATCGATTATAAAGATATCGAAGGAGCTTTAAAACTTGCCAAACATTATATAAAAGACGAAGGTTGGAAAGTTACTGAAATAGAAGAAGAATATTTTACATTAAACTCTGCAGATGATGTTGATGAAGATCAAAAAGAGCACTATGAAGAAGCCCTAGAATACGGGTATACAATGGTGTTTAATTGTTACGAAGAGGAAGAATAATCATTTCTGATTAATTTCGGTTGGTTTTATAAGTTGATGTTTTAATCTATAAAAACCAACCGAAATTTACTATTTTTCACTAAAATTATTTATGCTATGAACCTTCGGTATTTTTTCACTTTCATTATTCCTTTTATTTTTTGTTTTAGTGGTTCTTTGAATGGTTTTTCGCAACATAAATTTGCGACTTACACAGCGCATCAATCGATAACGGAAGCTATTACGCTTAGTGATAAAATGATTCTCGGTAGAACATTGTTCTTTGAAAAACAAGCACAAGAAAAACCGCTAATGTTTCAACATACTAGCGTTAAAATAGGACAATTAAATAGACTTTCTAATAATGTATCGAAATATATTGAGGAACTTCAAAATCAAGTAAATACCGAACAGATTTTATATGAAATGTTAGCGGAAAATCATTATAAAAACCTACTTTTTGCAAATGATAAAACACTAAGTTTTAAGGGGAATCAGCTTAAAATAAAAATTGATAGTTTGTATAATTATGCTGTTAAAATTAATGGGCATCAATTATCGCAATTAGAAAATTTTTATAAGGGTCATTTTAAAACAGATACTATTTTTTATGATTTCGATGAACATGAATTAAATTATTTTGAATATCTTTTTTTTGATACTTCAAACTACGGAATCATGATGGCAATGAATTGTTTACTTTTAGATGTCAAAACATTTCAATTATTATATTTTGGTACGGTTATGAGTTATTAATTAAGAATTGTTTTTGAAGTATTTAGCTAAAATATTCGTTGGATAAAATAAAATATTTTTAAATTTAAACAGCTTTGTATCTCATATTCAGATAATTTGAGTAATTTCGCGGGCTAAATTATTTCATACAGATGAAACGTATAAAAGAATATAAGAAGCTTTTTAATGTAGAAGGCGCTATAGTTTTAAAAGAATTAAAAACCACGTACCGAGGATTGGTAAAAGAGTGGCATCCAGATAAATTTCAAGACGAGGATAAGAAATTAGAAGCGGAAGAAGTAAGTACTCAAATTATTGATGGATATCATTTTTTAGTAAGTATTGCTCCTGAAACTAAAGAAGCACATGCTGATGCGTATAAAGTAACGATTACAGAATCGAGAGTTGCTGATTATCAACATAAAAGTATGTTGTTAGAGGTTACTTTTACTGATGGTAATACGTATGAATACTTTGGTGTTAGTAGAAAATTATTTATCAAATTTGTAAATGCAAAATCGATAAACAACTTCGGAAAAAGAAATATTTTCAATTCTTTCATCTACAGAAAGTCGAAAAAAGCAATGGCAAACGCTTAAAAATTTGCTTTAACACTTTGTTGTTAATTTATATAAAAAAAGCCTTTTTCAAATTCGAAAAAGGCTTTTTTATTGTTTATATTTTTAATTATTCCGCAATACTTTTTGCACAAATAAAGGCACCAGTCCACGCATTTTGAAAATTAAATCCGCCAGTAACGGCATCAATATTTAAAACTTCACCAACCATAAATAAGTTTTTATGTAGTTTACTTTCAAAACGTTTAAAGTTAATTTCTTTCAAATCAACACCTCCAGCAGTTACAAATTCATCTTTAAAAGTGGTTCGTCCGTTGGCATTAAACAATCCTTTTGTTAATTGCGTAGCTAAATTATGTAATTGTTTATTGCTTAAATCTCCCCAGTTTTGGGTTGTTTTAATTTCAGCAGCAGCAACAAAACGTTCCCACAAACGACGAGGAATATCAGCAAATGGCGATTTTAAATTCACTTGTTTTCTAGCTTCCGAACTTTTTAGAGCTGTTAATTCGTTTAAAGTGTCATCAAAATCTTGTCCTAGCCAATTTACTAAAACATTATATTGATAATTTTTATCAGCTAAAATTCGTGCTCCAAAAGCTGATAGTTTTAAAATTGCAGGACCACTCAATCCCCAATGTGTAATTAATAAAGGTCCTGAATTTTCTAAATTTGTTCCTACTAATTTTACATCTGCATTTGGAACAGATATTCCGCCTAAATCTATAATTCTTTTATCTTTGATATTGAAAGTAAATAATGAAGGCACAGGTTCAATAACAGTATGCTCTAAAGTTTTGCATAAATCCCAAACTTTCTTAGAACTACCAGCAGCAATTACTAAATAATCTGCTTCAAATTGTTGTTCTTTTGTGTTGATAATCCATTGTTCATTTTTTTGTTCAACAGAATTTACACCGTGATTTTTTAAGACTTTAATTCCTAATTTATCAATAGAATTTTGAAAACAATCAATAATTGCTTGCGAAGTATTTTCTTCAGGAAAAACTCTGTTATCATCTTCAATTTTCAACGGAACGCCTCTGTCATCAAACCATTCAAAAGTATCGCCTGTCATAAATTGATGAAAAGGACCTAAAAGTTCTTTTTCTCCTCTAGGATAAAATTTCACTAATTCTTTCGGTTCAAAACAAGCGTGTGTAACATTACAGCGTCCTCCACCAGAAATTTTTACTTTTTGTAAAACTTCTTTTCCTTTTTCAAGAATGGTAATATCTAAATCAGGATTTTGTTCTTTTGCATTAATTGCTGTAAAATGTCCTGCAGCACCACCACCTATAATAATTACTTTTTTCATTATTTATTTTTATCCGTTTGAATAATTTTGATATTTTTCTGAAAACGATTATAAAACCATTTTTTGATAAGGTACAATTGTGTTGTATCCTTTTTCTTCAAAATAATTTATGGTATTTTCATTTCCTGTAGCTAAAACAAAATCGCCACCCCAAGCACCTAAACTTTTTATTTCTCCAAAATAATCTGGAAAAAGTCGTTTTTTTGCAGGTGTTTGTTTAATAATTGAACTGATTATTTGTTCGTGTTCAACGATTATTTTATTGATGTTTTTAGTAGAGTCTGCCTTTAAAAATGCTTCTGTTAAATCGTTTATTTCAGGAATTAATTTTTTAGCACTTTCTCTGTGTTCTTTATATTGTGCAATTCCTTCTCGGCTATTTTGTTTTTGATTTAAATAGATAAAAAATAATTCATCAGAAAAATTAGGATTGAATTCTACTTTTGATACAATCGGTTTTTTTGCTTCTAGTTGATATAAAATCGGTGTATTATTACTTGCACAAGCAATATCGTAACCACTTCCTGAAAAAGCATTTTGCAATAAAATAAACGGATTTACTTTTGCCCAAGTTGCAATATTATTTATTAAAGTTGATGAACTTCCTAATCCCCAGTTTTGAGGAAAAGTTAAGTTTGTTTTTATAACATAACCATTTTCATCGTTTAGAAAATCAGGATTTAATTTTTTAGCTTCCTGTAAAATATCCGATAAAGTTTCTGCGATAAACTCCGCATTTCCTTCTTTATCAGAATTAAAAGTGGCAGAATTTAGACGTAATTTTGGTAAATCAAAAGTAGCTTCAAACCAACATTCGCCAGTATTGGTAAAACTTCCCCAAATAAGTTGTTCTTCTTTTATGGGCTCAACTGTTAAATCTTGCCCAAATTTCGTTGGAACAGCCAATGATATTGCGCCGTCTAAAACAAGGTATTCGCCTGTTAATAATAATTTTCCGTTACTATAAAATGTATCCAAAATTTTAGTTTCTTAATTCGTTAATTTTAGTAACTACGGCGCTATGAGAAACAGTTTTGTTATCGAAATAAGTGGTAACAATTTCTTTTTCTTCGGATGTTGCTTCTAGCTGATTTAAAATATTTTGCAAGTGCATTTTCATGTGTCCGTGCTGAATTCCTTTGGTTGTTAAAGCACGTAAAGCAGCAAAATTTTGAGCTAAACCAGCGGTTGCAACAATTTCCATTAATTGTTTTGCTGACGGTTTTTGCATCATATCTAACGATAATTTTGCCATCGGATGTAAAGCCGTTAAACCACCAACAGTTCCAAGAGCAAGCGGAATTTCAATCCAAAATTTAAAGATTCCGTCTTTTGTTTCGCAATGTGTTAAACTACGATATTGTCCATCTTTTGAAGCGTAAGCATGTGCGCCCGCTTCAATAGCTCTAAAATCGTTTCCTGTAGCTAAAACCACCGCATCGATACCGTTCATAATTCCTTTATTATGCGTAACGGCTCTGTAAGGTTCTATTTCAGCAATTTTAACAGCTTGTTCAAATTTTTGAGCAAATTTCTGAGGATTTTCTCCGCCTAAATATTCAATTTTACAAGAAACTTCAGCACGTACCAAACACTCAGGAACATAGTTTGATAAAATGCTCATTACAATTTCAATATCTTCTTTTTGAAAAGTTTTAGCAATAGCTTCTAAACAAGAATTGATAAAATTTGCTCCCATGCTATCTTTTGTTTCAAAAGTGACATGAAGTTGATAATAATTGGCAAGTTTATCGGTTTTATCAATTAATTGAATATCTAAAATACCACCGCCACGTTTTTCCATATTTTTAGTGATGGAACCTGTTGCTGTATATAAATTTTCTTTTTGATTATCAAAATAGATGTTTAAATCTTCTTTATTGCCTTCATACATAAAATGTACTTGTCCAATTTTGGTTGTAGAGACAACTTCAGTTTTAAAACCACCACGAGTACTCCAGTATTTTGCTACTAACGAAGCAGCAGCAACAACAGAGCTTTCTTCAACTACCATCGGAATTACATAATCACGTCCGTTTATGATAAAGTTGGGCGCAATTCCGTAGGGCATATAAAAATTAGAAATGGTATTTTCTATAAAATCATCATGTAATTGTTGCAGTTTTTCATCAGCATTCCAATATTGTTTTAAGGTTTGAGTAATTTTAGGTTGCTTAGAAAAATACGTTTTCGCTAACCATTCTATTTTTTCTTCTTTGGAAAGTTTAGAAAATCCAGCAATAATTTTAGACATTTTTTAATAATTTTAGATCGTTCAAAGATAAATGAATCCTGTTAAAATAGGGGGCTTATTTAGTATTTATGATATTTTTGACACGTTTTTTGCTGATTTTTCCGTAAACTTGGCAAACTTTTCAGATAAACAACAATTCAACATGAAGAAAATATTAATAATTTTCATAGGAATATCTACTTTTTTGCAAGCACAAAAAAAAGAGGTATCCTTAGAAGATATATGGAGAAAAGGCACATTTAGAGCCGATTACATGAATTCATTAAATTCAATGAATGGTGATTTTTATTCCTTATTAAATACGGAAAATGGAACATCAACAGTTGATAAATACAGTTATAAAACCTTAGAAAAAGTTGAAAGCATCGTAAATGGCGCTACTTTAAACGGTTTAAAAACATTTCAATCATACAGCTTTAATAGCGATGAAACAAAACTAATTTTAGGAACTAATTTCAAACCGATTTTTCGTCATTCATTTTTAGGAACATTTTATCTATATGATGTTTCATCAAAAATGCTGACATTAATAGGAGAAGATATTCAACGTCCTACTTTTTCGCCAGATAGCAATAAAGTTGCCTACGCAAAAGATAATAATTTGTTTATTAGAGATTTTTCAAATAACACCCTTGTTCAGGTAACAAAAGATGGTGAGAAAAATAAAATTATCAACGGTATCACCGACTGGGTTTACGAAGAAGAATTTGCCTTTGTAAGAGCTTTTGAATGGAGTGCTGATGGAACAAATTTAGCATATTTACGTTTCGATGAAAGTGCTGTAAAAACATTCTCTATGGATGTATATGGAAACGAAATATATCCAACGCAAGAGGTTTTTAAATACCCGAAAGCAGGCGAAGAAAATGCAAAAGTTACCGTGCATATTTACAATTTAAACACCAACGGAACCGCTAAAGTACTGTTTGGTAATTATGAATATATTCCAAGAATCAACTGGACAAAAGATGCAAATACTCTAGCTGTTCGTACTTTAAATCGTCATCAAAATGATTTGAAAATGTATTTTATCAATGCCGAAACATACGATACTTCCTTAATTTTAAACGAAACAGACAACGCATTTGTTGCCGTAAATGATGATTTAACTTTTTTAGAAGATAACAGTTTTATTTGGTCAAGCGAAAAAGATGGCTACAATCATATGTATCATTATGATAAAAAAGGAAAATTAATCAATCAAATTACCAAAGGAAATTGGGAAGTAACCAATTATTACGGTTTTGATGCCGATAAAAAAACAATTTACTATCAATCCGTAGAAAATGGCTCGATAAATAGAGGTGTTTACAGTATTTCTTTATCGGGTGATTATAAAAAATTAATCAGTAATCCATCAGGAACAAACAATGCTTCTTTTAGTAAAAATAGGCATTATTTTATCAATACTTTTTCTGATGCAACTACACCAACCGTATATTCATTACGAGATAACACAGGAAAAGTGTTAAAAACCATCAAAGATAACGCTGATTTAAAACAAGTAGTTTCGCAGTATAATTTAAGTAAAAAAGAGTTTTCTACCATTAATATAAACGGAAACGACTTAAATATGTACACCATTAAACCTGCTAATTTTGATGCAAGCAAGAAATATCCTGTTTTGATGTATCAATATTCAGGACCAGGTTCTCAAAGTGTAAAAAATAGCTGGAATGATTCGAACGATTATTGGCATCAAATGCTAGCACAAAGCGGTTATATTATTGTTTGTGTTGATGGTCGAGGAACTGGTTTTAAAGGAAGAGATTTCAAAAAAGTTACCTACTTAAACTTAGTAAAATACGAAACAGAAGATCAAATTTCAGTAGCGAAAAAATTAGCTGATTTACCGTATGTTGATGCCAATAGAATTGGAATCTGGGGTTGGTCATTCGGAGGACACATGAGTACGAATTGTATCTTAAAAGGAAATGATATTTTTACAACCGCAATTGCAGTAGCACCTGTAACTACTTGGCGTTTTTATGATAGCGTTTACACTGAACGTTATATGCGTACACCTTCTGAGAACCCAACAGGTTATGATGAAAATTCGCCCTTAAATTATCCTGAATTATTAAAAGGAAAATATTTATTAATCCACGGAACAGGTGATGATAATGTACACGTTCAAAACGCGTATAGAATGGCAGAAGCACTAATTCAAGCCAACAAACAATTTGAATGGGGAATGTATCCTGATAAAAACCACGGAATTTACGGTGGTAATACTCGTTTGCACTTATATACTAAAATGACAAACTTTATTAAAAATAATTTATAGGAAACATATGACAAATTCAGCATCTAGTACGCAAAAAGAATTATTCGGACACCCAATAGGGCTATATGTGCTGTTTTTCACAGAAATGTGGGAACGTTTTTCATACTATGGTATGAGGGCAATTTTGGTATTATATTTAGTTGCACAAACCACTGATAAAAACGCAGGATTAGGTTGGACCAACGGAGAAGCGTTGTCATTATATGGTTGGTACACGATGCTCGTATATGTAGCGTCAATTCCTGGAGGTTGGATTGCTGATAAATTTTTAGGACAAAAAAAATCAGTATTATATGGTGGTATTTTACTGGTTCTCGGACATAGTGTTTTGGCAATTGAGCAAATGTGGGCTTTCTACACAGGATTAGGATTAATTATCGCGGGTGTTGGTTTATTAAAACCCAATATTTCTACCATGGTAGGAAGTTTATATGAACAAGGAGATATCAGAAGAGATAAAGGTTTTACTATTTTTTATATCGGAATTAATGTCGGTGCATTTATATCGGCTTTAGTCGTTGGATATGTTGGAGAAACTTACGGATGGCATTATGGTTTTGGAATTGCAGGTATCGGAATGGCGTTAGGTTTGGTACAGTATATTATAGGTCAAAAACATTTAAATCATGTAGGTAATTTTTTAGGAAGTTCTGAAAACAAAGCAGAACAAGCACTAATGGACAAACCTTTAACTAAAATAGAAAAAGATAGAATTATTGTTTTATTTATTTCCTTTTTATTAGTAATTATCTTCTGGGGAGCTTTTGAACAAGCTGGTGGATTGATGAATATTTATGCCAAAGAAAAAACAAATAGAATGTTAATGGGCTTTGAAGTTCCTGCTTCTTGGTTTCAATCCTTAAATGCGTTATTTATCATCACTTTAGGAACTTTAATTGCTGGTTTTTGGGCGAAAAGAAAACTAAAAGGGAAAACAGCAACATCATTATTTAAAATGATTATTGGACTTATTATTATGGGTGCAGGTTTCTTTTTTATGACAGGTGCTGTTGCTCAATTTAACGAAGAAGGTTCTTCTGCTATGTACTGGTTAGTATTGGCGTACATGCTTCATACTACAGGAGAATTGTGTATTTCTCCAGTAGCATTATCGTTTATCACGAAATTATCACCTACAAAATACGCTTCTATTATGATGGGTGTTTATTTTGCCATGACAGGTTTAGGAAATAAATTAGCAGGATTATTAGGAGAATCTGCAGAAAGCTTAGGTGAAAGTACTATTTTTACTGGAATCGCTGTTTTTTGTATGATTTTCGGTGCTTTAGTATTAGTCTTCCGAAATAAATTAGAAGCCTTAACACACGGTGCTGAAGATAACGAAAGAGCCTTAGAACATTAAATTAATTAACCACGACCAATAAAGAATCGCTTAAATAAAAATTATATAACAAAAGATGAATACAGATATTGAAAATTTATTTGAAGACAAAGTTTTAGGACACCCTGCGGGATTGTTTGTGTTGTTTTTCACGGAAATGTGGGAACGTTTTTCATTTTACGGAATGCGTGTGTTATTGGTAAATTTTTTAACCATGGCTATTGTTGGTGCCGATAATCCAGGATGGGGTTGGTCTGCTGAAAATGCAGGAGCTTTATTTGGTACGTATGCCATGTTATTATATATCACCCCAATTATTGGTGGTGTTGTTGCTGATAAATTAACAGGATATCGAGGAGCTGTTGTTATCGGATCTTTAATTATGACTTTAGGACATGCCGCAATGGCATTTGATACCGAGATTTCATTATACGCAGGATTAGGATTGTTAGTAATTGGAACAGGTTTTTTTAAACCGAATATTACGGCTATCATTTCTGAAATGTATAAGAAAAGCCCCGATAAAAAAGATGGTGCATACACCATTTTTTATATGGGTGTAAATGCAGGAGCATTTTTCGGAATGTTATTATGTGGATATTTAGCTGAAAAAGTAGGTTGGCATTATGGTTTCGGATTAGCAGGAATTTTCATGTTTTTAGGAACTATCCAATTTTGGATGTCAGGAAATTTATTCGGACAAATTGGTGCAAAACCAGTTGCTATTTCTGAAACAGAAGCTCTTGAAATTAATAAAAATCGTTCTGAAGAAGAGCAATTAAATCCTTTTACAAAAATTGATAAAATTTTAATCGCAATTTCAGGAACCTTAGGTTTAGGATATGCCTTAAATGACCCAATTTCAAAAATTGCAGGTTTTGATATGTTTTCAGCTTTAAAAATGGGAAGCCTAGAAGGACAATACATTGCTGTATTAGCAGGATTAGGTGCATTTTTAGTATTAGTAATCAGCAGAATTAGTCGTTACACTAGAGTAATCAGAGACCGAATGATTGCGTTTATTATCTTTGCTTTTTTCACGGTTTTCTTTTGGATGAGTTTTGAACAAGGAGCTTCTTCATTAGTATTATTTGCTAGAGATAATGTCGATAGAGTTTTAACTGGTAATAGTGCATTAATATTCAATACAATAAATGCTTTAATTACTGTAATTCCATTAGCAATAATTACCTATGTATTATTTATCCTTTGGAAAAAGACTTTTAAAAAAATACCAGGTTCAAACATTGTTCTAGTAATCTGTTTTAGCCTTATGTGGGCAATTGCTCTTTGGATGTTAGGTCGTGAATTTTCATCGGATATTTCTGAAATTACCGTATCATGGTTTTCGGTATTAAATTCATTTTTCATCATTGCTTTTGCTTCTTTATTTTCGAAATGGTGGGAAAGTAAATACAATCCATCAGTAACGGGAAAATATGCTTTAGGTTTAGTTATTATGGCATCAGGTTTTGGTTTATTAGCGTATGGTTCTTACGGAATGCAAGAGGGCGTTAAAGTAAGTATGGTTTGGTTGATTTTAGCGTATTTATTACACACTTTAGGAGAACTTTGTTTATCGCCTGTCGGATTGGCATACGTATCAAAATTAGTGCCTGCTCGTATGATTGCTTTTATGTTTGGTATGTGGTATTTGGCCATTGCGATAGGAAATAAAGTAGCAGCGGTTATTGGAGGTGAAATTGAAAATATTGCAGAAGAATATAGTTTATCTACATTTTTCTTAATTTTCACAATTGTTCCAATTATTGCGGCGCTTATTATTTTAGCCTTAAGTCCTGTAATTAAAAAATTAATGCACGGAGTTAAATAATTAATTTACAACAAATTAAGTCAAAATAATTCAAAAACCTATCAATATTAATACAGTATTAATATTGATAGGTTTTTTTTGTAAATTTGGAACACTTATTGAGATACTTTTTTTGAAATTTATCAACCATGAAAAAAACAATTTTAACGACATTATTCGTAATAATCGCATTTATTTCGATAAATGTACAGGCACAAGAAAAAATTAATTGGCTAACTTTTGAACAAGCAATTGCTAAAAATGACAAAAATCCGAAACCTATTTTAGTCGATTTATACACCGATTGGTGTGGTTGGTGCAAAAAAATGGATAAAACAACTTATGAAAATAATAGTATTATAAAATATCTTAATGAGCATTATTACGCTGTAAAAATGGACGGCGAAGGAAAGGATGATATTTTCTTCAACGGTAAAACTTATAAATATATCGAGCAAGGACGCGTTAAGTATCATGAATTAGCCGCCCAAATTATGAAAGGACAAATGAGTTATCCTTCTACTGCTTTTTTTGATGTAGAGAAAAGATTAATTCAAACTGTTCCCGGATATTTAAGCGAGCAACGTTTTGAAAAAATCATAAATTTCTTCACGAAAGACCATTACAAAACCACAGAATGGACAACTTTTGAGAAAGAATTTAAAAGTGCGATGTAAAATTATTATTTTTTGATATAAAACGCTCCGTTTTTTCGAGTACTATGAAACGGAGTTTTTTGTTGACTACAAGTAGCTTCCCACCTATTCACATAGCTTTTATAATTACTTCCGTCAGCAATTATTTGCTTCGGATTTAGTTTTTTTAACAATCGAGTTAAATTAATTTTAGGCGAATTTTGTAAAATTACAATCGGTTTTTTTAACGAAATATCATAAATTCCTAAACTATCAACAAGTAAAATTGTATCCGAATAAAAAGAAAAAATAGCAGGTATTTTTGAGGAAAAATTACTAGTTACGCCTTCATTTATTTGATACGCTTTTATATTTTTTTCTTCAGATATTTCTAAATCTTGAGTATTTATACTCTTTTTAGTTTTTATATTTTTTTGATTCTTATTGTGATTTGTATTGTGAAAAACTTGCAACTTATCGCCATTTCGAATGCCTAATAAAGTACTTTTTCCTTTATGAAAAACAATAAATTCACGTGTTTCTTGTTGCTTTTTTTCATCAAAAATAAAAACAATTTGTAAGGAAATCATCGCAATAAGTACTAAAATAAGCGATTTCATTTTTTTACTGATAATCAGTTGATACGTGAAAACAATAAGGCAATACCAAACCAACATTTGTATAAATGACATCGGGATTTCTTGCCATAAAAATTGTTTTTGCTGGGCAACCCAAGTAACAATTTCATTCATTAATGAAATTATGAATCCATAAAAATCAACAAAAAAAGCTGGTAATATATGTAACAATGCGAATGTAATTGTTAAAATCCCGCCCATCAAAATTGCTCCTAAAAAAGGAATAATTAGTAAATTTGACACAAAAAACAATCCAGGAAATTGATGAAAATAATACAAAATAAGTGGCAAAATTCCTACTTGTGCTGTTATGGAAACGCTTAATAAACTCCAAAATTTACTCAAAAACCACCCTTTCGGATTCCATAAATTAAATAACAACGGTTGTACCCAAATAATTCCAAAAACCGCCAAATAACTCAACTGAAAACCGACATCAAATAAAAATAATGGTTGTATCAACAATAAAAAAAGCATCGAACTTATTAATGAAAATTCAACAACTTTTTTCCTTTTAAAAGAATCGCCAATCGCTACAAAGGTAAACATCGTAACTGCCCGAACCACCGATGCCGATAATCCTGCAATAAAAGCGAACATCCAAAGTAATATAACGAGTAATATTGTTTTAAAAAGTAGCCCGTTTTTAAGGTGTTCGATCGGACTTAAAAAATAATTTAGCATCATTAAAATTATTCCAATATGCAATCCTGAAATCGCTAAAATATGAATCGCTCCCGCATCAGTATAACTTTCGATAAGACTTTTAGAAATATTTTTTCGCTGTCCTAGTAAAAGCGCATTTATTACAGACAATTCATTTTTAGTAAAGTCGTATTTTTTTAAAGATGTTTGAATTTTACGTCTAAAATCGGCAGATAAACCATAAATAGAAACCCTTGCTGTTGGAACTTTTTTATAATTATTTTGATTCAAAAAAACTTGCTGATATACGTGTTTTTTCGCCAAATAATCGGCATAATCAAATTGATGAGGATTTAAAGCAATGTTTATATTTTGAAATTCTGACGCAATAAAAAGACGTTCATCAACCTGTAAAGGCGTTGAAATACTGTCTTTATTGATATTTACTAAAATACTTCCTGTTGTTTTTTTCGTATCAATTTGAATGACCTTTGCAATATATTTATCGGCATAATTTCCCGATTTTAAAACTTTGTGAATTTGCAATATTGCACCCGAATTTTCACTATTTTCACGAAGATGTTCTTGATAATAATTTTTTAAATTTCTTGGATTATCTAAAAAAGTAGTCGAAATTCCAAGAAGTATGAAAAATAAAAAAGTAGTAATTGTATAATAAATTTTACTTGCTATTTTATTTTTAAAAAGCAATAAAACGCCCGTTATTAAAAGCATCAAAATTGCTAAATATATAAAATTATAGTGCCAAATATGCGTGTAATATTGTGTTAAAACTCCAATAATCACACAGATTAAAAAATGAAATGGCAGATAGTTTTTAAGTTTTTTCATAACGTTTGAAAGTTACTTAAAAACAATAATAATTTAGTAATAACTCACAATTAACTACTGACAATTAGCCTTTTATTATCATAAAATTAATAGTTAATTAATCTGTTTTTGATGTTATTATAAATTATATCATAAAAAAAACTCAAGTTTAAAACTTGAGTTTTAGTGTTTTTATTCTAAAAATTTAAAAATAATTCAGTAAAAAAGTAGTACTATTTTTCAACTGTTTTATGTTCCTCTTTTACTTCTTCATCCCTGTACTTACAACAATTATGCAGGCTTTCATAAGCTTCGGAAGTTGCTTTAATTTCTTTAGAATCGTGTCCTGAATTGGCAATATTTTGTTGAATAATTTGTTCGTTTGTTTTTCGTTTATCGACAATTAATTTTAGTTCGTGGGTGTTCACATTCCAATTTGCATATTTCACGCCTTTGCAATTTAAAGCTGCTTTTTCAATTCGATTTTTACACATTTTACAAACGCCGTCAATTTGAATAGAAACTTTAGCATTTTTCTGTTTTTTTTGTGCTGATAAAGAGATACTCATTAATAAAACGGTAATTATTATGGCTATTTTTTTCATGTTTATTTTGGTTTAATTTGGGTTTAATTTTATTATGATTATTTTATTTTAAATCGCAATCCTGCATAAAAATTTCGTCCAAACATCGGTGCGTATATTATGGTACTATCAAAATTTTCTCCAAACGGATTTTCACTTCCAAGAATAGGATTTTTCTGTGTATAATCGGTGATATTCTCTACTCCTGCATAAATTTCAAACTTTTTTGAAAACACTTTGGTAACTTGCGTATTTAATAAATTGTAGCTTTCCGAATATTTTGGCAGTTGATACGCACTCGGATTTGACACTGTATTAGGCAAGCGTTGTTCACCAATCGAGTTATAGGTTAGGTCGAATTTCCACTGTGCATGGTTTTCTTTTTGAAGCGTTTCGTAGGAGATATTGGCAAAAAATCGATGTTTTGCTTGCAATGGTTTCGCTAAATTTCCTGATTTAAAATCGGTGTTTACGTCATAATATTTATACGAAAAACGCGTATTTAAATGCGGTACTATATTTTGATTTATTTCTAACTGAAAACTATTTGCAACGCTTTTTCCATCTAAATTATAAAAGGCTATTTCCTGCGGATTTTCCCAATCAACAACCACTTGATTTTGAAAATCTGTTCGATAAAAATCGAATGTTACATCACCTTTTTTATCAAATAATGTATAGCCTTGTAAAAATGACACGCCATAATTCCATGCAATTTCAGGGTTTAAACCATAGGTATCATTTCCTTTTTTATCAATAATTAATTGCCTTGAAGAACCAAAAAATTGTTGATTTTCTGTAAAAATATTCGCACTTCTTTTTCCTCTTCCTATCGATGCTTTAAAAACACCTTTTTCCCAAGCCGTATATCGAACGTGCAAACGTGGCGTTAAAAAAGTTCCTAATATCGTATGCGTATCCGCTCTTAAACCCGCAGTAATACTTAAATTATCAGCATTATCATACCCATATTCAAAGAAAGCTCCCAAGGATTTTTCATTTCTATTGAAATTTTGAGGCGTGGAAATTTTCACAAACTCATCGTAAGCATCAAAAGTAAAATTGATTCCTGTTTTAAATTTATTACGAGTATCGCTAATAATTGAATTAAAAATAATACTAGAAAATAAACTTTGATGTTCAATATTATAATCCCTTAATCCAAAATAAGAATCTTGATTATGTTTATTATACGCCACTTGAAATCCGATACTTTGAAACGGTAAATCAGGGAAAACATAGCCTACTTTTGCCGAAGTATCAAAGCGTTTTGTTTTAATTTCACTTCCCCAAAAAGTGCTTGAACCTTTATGTATATCAGGATTAAAAGCCACCTGCCCTACTTGTTTTTCATCATCTAAATATCTAAAATTGATAAAACTAATCCAACCTTTTTGGGCATCTGTATATTGCCAACGATTCATGATATTCACTTGTTTTGCCAGTGGATTATCTAAAAAACCATCGTTATTTTTATCAAATTTTTCATTTCTAGAATTTCCGTGGATATAAATTCCTGTTTGCCATTTATCTGTTATTTTTTGGTTGAAATGTGTATTGAGTTCCAGCCTTCCTCCTGCGGATGCGTAGGTATTTAGAAAAAATTTAGCATCGGTTAATGGTTTTACTAATTCGGTATTTATTTGTCCTGAAATACTTTCGAAACCATTAACAACACTCCCCGCTCCTTTAGTTATTTGAATACTTTCGACCCAAGTTCCTGGCGTAAAAGACAATCCAAAAGCCTGTGATGCACCTCGAATAGAAGGAATATTTTCTTGAGTAATTAACAAATATGGACTAGTTAATCCAAGCATTTGAATTTGTTTTGTTCCTGTTAAAGCATCCGAATAATTAACGTCAATTGATGGATTTGTTTCAAAACTTTCTGCCAAATTACAGCAAGCCGCTTTTAATAATTCTTCACTATTAATCGTTACTAAATTTTGAGAATGAAAATATGATTTTTCAATTCCCTTTTTTTTAGAATTAATTGTTACTTCTTCTAACGTGCTATTTTCCGTTAAAAAATGATGTATCGGTTTTAAATTATTAGTAGCATTAATCGTAATTGTATCGGTTTTGAATCCGACAAAACTCACGACTAATTTTTTATATGATTTTTTATACGGAATCGTAAACCAACCTTTTTCGTTAGTGGTAACACCTACACTTGTGTCTAACCAGTGAACGCTTGCGCCGTAAACGCCTAAATTATTTTTTGGATTATGTTCGTTCATAATCATGCCTTTAAATTCATTTTGAGAAAAGACAACAGTAGAAATCAGTATAAAAATACCGAATATATTTATTTTCATGATTTTATAGTATTAAATTCAACAATAATTTGTTACATATTTACTTTTCACCTCATAAAAATGACGTGAAAATTGACGTAAATACTTAATAAAAATTGCTAAATCATATAATAAAAACTTGATGAAGTATTTGAAAGTTTACCTTAAAATCTGGTGGGAAATATTGCTTATAAACAGCCTTTTCTTGCTCAATTTCTTGAAAAAATAATGTATAAAAAGTGTTAAACGCAATAAATAATTTTACGGAATCAAAGCTTATTTTTTGTAAAGAAACTTTTTGAATATTGTCTTGTCCTTCTATTTGAGAAAGTTCATCTTTACAACATTTCTTTTTTTTAAGAACCGTTTCACAAGTATCTTTTACTACTGATGTTCCACAAGTATCTGCTTTGCCGACATAAGAAACAGCTACTAAAAAATCACCACAATAATGTTTTGCCACCGTAAAAGAAAAGGTAGAAAACATCACTAGCAAAGCTAATAATAGGGTCGTTATTTTTGTAAATAGTTGTTTCATTGGAAACAAAGATACGAAAAGATACGAAAAGATACGAAAAATCAGTATTTAAAAGAATTGTTAAAACTATTTTTGTAGCTTACCTTTTACTTAAAAAAATATCAAAATGAGCTTACAGAATTTACAAGAATTAAAAAGTAATATAAATAACATTGCAGAAAACAATCATTCTAAAGAAGAAAAATTACAACAAATCTGTGATTATTTAGCATCCGAAATTTCATATTATGATTGGGTCGGTTTTTATTTTAAAAATGGCGATAAAGACGAATTAAAATTAGCACAATTTAATGGCGAACCTACCGACCATACAATTATTCCTTTCGGAAAAGGAATTTGTGGACAAGTTGCCGTTAGTAATGAAAATTTTGTGGTGCAAGATGTGAAAGAACAAGACAATTATATTTCTTGTGGCTGGAAAGTGAAATCAGAAATTGTAATTCCTATTTTTGTTGATAATCAGAACATCGGTCAAATTGATATCGATTCACATACCGCAAATGTTTTTACAGCAGATGACGAAAATCTATTAGAATACGCCTGTAAAAAAGTAGCGTTATTTATTTCATAACAAATCAAAATAATTATTGTATAAGCTTCACGCTTTTAGTAGCTTTGCGCGCTTAACAACACTGCAACAATGAACAACACAAAAACAATCAAATCTGCCCTAATTTCGGTATTTCATAAAGATGGATTAGCTCCAATTGTACAAAAATTAAACGACCTAGGCGTTACTATTTATTCAACTGGTGGAACAGAAAAATTCATCAAAGAATTAGGTATAAACGTAGTACCTGTGGAAGAAGTTACTTCATATCCTTCTATTTTAGGCGGACGTGTGAAAACATTACATCCAAAAGTATTTGGAGGAATTTTAAATCGTCAAGACCATGAAGGAGATGTTGCCGAAATGAAAGAATACAACATTCCGCAATTAGATTTAGTGATTGTTGATTTATATCCTTTTGAAAAAACAGTAGCTTCTGGAGCTCCTGAACAAGATATTATTGAAAAAGTTGATATCGGTGGAATTTCATTAATTCGTGCAGCAGCTAAAAATTTTAAAGACACAATTATTGTTTCTTCAATGGAACAATATGGTGATTTCTTAAATTTAATTACTGAAACTAACGGAAACACAACAATTTCTGATAGAAAGAAATTAGCAGCAAAAGCATTTAATGTTTCTTCTCATTATGATACAGCAATTTTCAACTATTTTAATGAAGATGAAGTTGTTTACAAAGCAAGTGAAACGACTTCTAAAACATTAAGATATGGTGAAAACCCACATCAAAAAGGCTATTTCTTTGGAGATTTAGACGCAATGTTCGATAAATTACACGGAAAAGAATTAAGTTATAATAATTTATTAGATGTTGATGCTTCGATTAATTTAATGAACGAATTTAAAGGAGAAGCACCAACTTTTGCAATTTTAAAGCATAATAACGCTTGTGGTTTTGCACAAAGAGACACTATTTCTCAGGCATATACCGATGCTTTAGCAGGCGATCCAACCTCAGCTTTTGGAGGTGTTTTAATTTCAAATACTAACATAGATAAAGCAACTGCCGAAGAAATTCATAAATTATTTTGTGAAGTAGTTATCGCTCCTTCTTTTGATGATGATGCTTTAGTTATCTTGAAAGGAAAGAAAAATAGGGTTATTTTAGTTCAAAAAGAAATCGCTTTACCTACACAAACCGTTAGAACAGCTTTAAATGGTGTTTTAATTCAAGATAAAGACATGATTACGGATAAATTAGAAGATTTATCATATCCTACAAATACAAAACCATCAACAGCACAATTAGATGATTTATTATTTGCTTCTAAATTGTGTAAAAATACCAAATCGAATACGATTATCTTAGTAAAAAACAAGCAATTATTAGCGGGTGGAACGGGTCAAACAAGTAGAGTTGACGCTTTAACACAAGCAATCGCGAAAGCAAAAAGTTTCAATTTTGATTTAAACGGAGCCGTGATGGCAAGTGATGCTTTTTTCCCATTTCCTGATTGTGTAGAAATTGCAAAAAACGCAGGAATACAAAGTGTAATTCAGCCAGGAGGTTCTATTAAAGACCAATTAAGTATCGATTACTGTAACAACAACAATGTTTCTATGGTGTTTACAGGAACAAGACATTTTAAACATTAATTTATATTCAATGTAAATTACCCACAGATTTTGATTAGATTTGTGAGATTACATTCAAAATAAGTAAAACACAAGTAAAAACAACGGACTTTATATGGGATTCTTCGATTTTATGACGGAAGATATTGCAGTCGATTTAGGTACTGCAAACACACTTATAATCCACAATGGAAAAGTTGTCATTGACAACCCGTCTATTGTTGCACGTAACCGATTGACAGGTAAAATTATTGCCACTGGTCATGAAGCTAGCAGAATGCAAGGGAAGACTCATGAAAATATAAAAACAATTCGTCCGTTAAAAGATGGCGTAATTGCAGATTTTCAGGCATCTGAAGAAATGATTAAAGAATTTGTTAAACAAATTCCTGCCATCAAAAAGAAATTTTTTCCACCATCATTGCGAATGGTTATTTGTATTCCCTCAGGAATTACGGAAGTTGAAAAACGTGCCGTTATTGATTCTGGACGTCATATGAATGCCAAGGAAATTTATTTAATTTTCGAGCCAATGGCAGCAGCAATCGGAGTTGGTATTGATATTATGGAACCAAAAGGAAACATGATTATTGATATCGGTGGAGGAACTACTGAAATTGCAGTAATCGCACTTGCAGGCATTGTTTGCGACCAATCTGTAAAAGTTGCTGGAGATTTATTTACCAGTGATATTATGTATTATATGCGTACGCAACACAATTTACATGTAGGGGAAACTACGGCTGAAAGAATCAAAATACAAATAGGTTCTGCAACCGAAGATTTAGAAAGTCCGCCTGAAGATATGATGGTGCAAGGACGTGATTTATTAAGCGGAAAGCCGAAACAAGTACAGGTTTCTTACAGAGAAATTGCCAAAGCATTGGATAAATCAATCTTACGTATCGAAGATGCTGTAATGGAAACATTGTCTAAAACACCACCTGAATTAGCTGCCGATATTTATAATAGCGGTATTTATTTAGCTGGTGGAGGTTCTATGCTTCGAGGATTAGACAAGCGTTTATCTCGTAAAACAGATTTACCAGTATACGTCGCCGAAGACCCATTACGTGCCGTAGTACGTGGAACAGGAATTGCCTTAAAAAACCTTGAAAAATACAAATCTGTATTAATCAAATAAATTTTGAATGATTATTTATGCAACAGCTTCTTTATTTCCTTCAGAGGTATAAGAATTTCTTATTTTTTCTATTTCTAGAAATTATTGCTGTTGCATTAATGATTAACAATCATTCTTTTCACAGGAGTAAATTTATTAGTTCTACCAATTATATTACAGGTGGTTTTTATCAACAATCCGCCAATATTTTTGAATATCTACATTTAAAAAGTAATAATAAAATACTTTCTGAAGAAAATACCCGTTTAAAAAATAAAATAGCCTCCCTATACAGTACTCTAAATATCGCTGATACAGCAATGATATCTCTTAATGCTGATATGAAGACCAATATTGATTCTTTAAAAAATAAGCAACAATTTACTTATATCAATGGTAAAATTATTAACAATTCTTACAATAAAGCTAATAATTTTATAACGATTAATAAAGGAACAAATGATGGAATTACGACTGAAATGGCGGTTATCAATAGTAAAGGAATTATTGGAATTACAGATAATACAAGCGGTAAATATGCGCGAGTTCAATCTATTTTAAATGCCAAAAGTAGTATTAACGCAAGCTTTAAAAACAATAATTATTACGGTACCTTAAAATGGAATGGACAAAATTATAATACCGTTCAATTAACAGATATTCCTCGGCAAGCAATTTTTAAAGTTGGAGATACGATTATTACTGGTGGAAAATCGACCATTTTTCCAAAAGGAGTTCCCGTGGGAACTGTTCGTGAAATTCCTGATAAATTAGCCGTTTCTTACACAATTGATATTACCTTATTTAATGATATGGCTAATTTAGAACATATCTATATCGTTACAAATCTTGATAAAAAAGAAATCAAAAACCTAGAAAATATTCACAAATAAATACTAATAAATGAATAAAACCATCTACCTCTTATTTTTATTTGTTTTTTTATTGCTGCTACAGGTTCTTGTGCTAAATAATGTGTTATTTTTAGGATACATTAATCCGTATGTATACATTATTTTTGTTTTCTTATACCCTTTAAATACCAATAGAATTCCGTTTTTAAGCATCTCTTTTTTATTAGGTTTATGTGTTGATGCTTTTTCAAATTCTGGCGGAATACATGCTTTTTCAATATTATTTATCGCCTATATAAGACTTTGGTTTATTAAAGCAATTTTCAAAAAAAATGAAGGCGATTATTTATTATTCGACTTAAAATTGGAATCCTTTGGAAAAGTTTTTAATTATACCGTAATTTTAACAGGTATTCATCACTTTATTTTGTTTAGTTTGATTAATTTTAGCTTTTACAATATCTCTAAAGTACTTTTAAACACACTTTATTCAAGTATCTTTACGTTGATTTTGTATTTTTTAGGAAGTTTTATCTTTAGAAAAAAACTGAAATAAAACTTTAAAAATTAATTATCAAACAAAAAACAGCCTTTTTTATTAAATTTAAGTGACTAAATAGATAAAACAAGGTCAAATACTACATGAAACGAAGCTTTTTATTACTCTTTTTAATTACCCTTGTTGGATTAATTTATATTGGTCGATTATTTCAATTACAAATTATTCGTGGAGCAAATCCTAATCCAATACAGAGTTCTGCCATTAAAATTGAATATGATTATCCTGAACGTGGATATGTATACGACAGAAACAATAAACTACTAGTTGCCAATCAATTATCGTACGATGTGATGATAATTCCTAAAAATGTAACGCCGCTCGATACCTTAGAATTTTGTAAGCTGTTAAAAATCGATAAAAAAAGTTTTAAAAAACGCTATAAAAAAGCTGAAAATTTTGCACGCTGGTTGCCATCTGTATTTTTGAAACAATTGGCGAAAGAAGATTTTGCGTATCTGCAAGAAAAACTACCAAAATACAAAGGTTTTTATATTCAAAAGCGGATTATTAGAGAATATCCTATTAAAATTGGGGCTAATATTCTAGGATTTATTGCTGAGGTAAATGAACAAAAAGCAAAAACAAATAATTATTACGAACAAGGAGAGTTAATAGGAAAACTTGGCGTTGAAAAACAATATGAAACCGTACTTCGAGGTGTTAAAGGTCGGAAATTTTTCAAAAGAAATAATCTAAATAAAATTACAGGTTCTTATAAAGATGGAAAATATGATACCCTTGCCGTTACAGGAAAAGATCTAACATTAACTATTGATAGTGAACTTCAAGCATACGGAGAATTATTAATGACAGGAAAAAGAGGTGGTATTGTAGCTATCGAACCGAAAACTGGTGAAATATTGGCACTTGTAACCGCTCCTTCTTACGATCCAAATTTATTAGTAGGAAGAAAACGCTCGCCAAATTCTGTCAAATTATTTAACGATACCGTTAATATGCCCACTTTTGATAGAGGATTACAAGCCATGTATCCGCCTGGTTCCCCCTTTAAAATACTCAACGGTTTAATCGGGTTACAGGAAGAAGTTATTGATGAAAATTTTGGTGTGTATTGCCACCACGGATACCGATATGGTTCAGGTAAAAGCCAATTTATGGGATGTCATTGTGGTATCACAGGAAGACCGATTCACTTAAAAACAGCCATTGCAAAATCGTGTAACAGTTATTTTGCAACCATCTATAAGAAAATTATTGATAAATCGGGCGATCCAAAAGAAGGAATGGACACTTGGAACAAACATGTGGAAAGTTTTGGCTTAGGAAATTTTTTAGGATATGATTTACCCGTTGGAAGAAAAGGTATGGTTCCTAATGCTGAATTTTATAATAAATGGTATAAAAACAGATGGCGATCTACCTATACAATTTCAAATGCGATTGGACAAGGAGAAATATTAACCACGCCAATGCAATTAGCCAATATGACCGCCGCTATTGCGAATAAAGGCTATTTTCATACACCTCATATCGTTAAAAAAATTAATAATAAAGCAATTATAGATACCACATATACTATCAAAAGAAATACGACTATAGACCCAAAACATTTTCCAATTGCCATTGAAGCAATGCACGAAGTGTTCACCAAAGGAACTGCTAGAAGATATCAAGTAAAAGATATTGAAATTTGTGGAAAAACAGGAACTTCTGAGAATAAAACCAAAATGGTGGATGGTAAAAAAGTACAAGCAAAAGACCATTCAATATTTATTGCTTTTGCCCCAAAAGATGATCCAAAAATAGCCATCGCAATTTTTGTTGAAAATGGTGGATATGGTTCTACAATAGCAGGTCCAGTAACTAGTTTATTAATTGAAAAATACTTAAGAGGTTCAATTACCAATAAACATCTCGAACAACGCATGATTAACATGAGTCTTCAAAAAGAATACGATAAATTAATTAAAAAGAACGATACCCTTGCGACAGGAACGAAATAATATTTTTGAAGGCATCGACTGGTTACTTGTGCTACTATACGTAGTGCTTGTAGGCTTCGGATGGATGAATATTTATGCCTCATCATCAACAGAAGATAGTAGAGCTATTTTTGATTTTTCAACAAAATACGGCAAACAATTTATTTTTATAGGACTCAGTATTCCATTAATAATTCTGATTCTATTTTTTAATTCAAAATTTTATGAACGATTTGCCAGCGTATTATACGTGCTTTCTTTAGTGTTATTGGTAGGGGTTTTTATCTTCGGAAAAAAAATTAACGGCGCAACTTCTTGGTATAATTTTGGAGGCATCGGCTTACAACCTTCCGAGTTTTCAAAAGCATTTACAGCCCTAGCGCTTGCCAAATTAATTAGTGATAGAAAGTATAATTTTAAGTTACTTAAAAATCAATTAAAAGCTTTTGTACTTATCTTTTTACCTGCTTTTTTTATTGCGTTACAACCTGATATGGGATCTGTTTTAATTTATTTTTCATTCTTTTTTGTTTTAAATAGAGAAGGATTAACCTTAAATTATATTGTTTTTGGAACTGTTTCAATTATTTTATTTATTCTGACAATCTATTTTGGTGCAAATTGGATTCTTTTTAGTTGTTTATTTCTGATAACTTTAGGAGTTTTTTACGGACTTTATAAAGATAAACGCTTTTTTCGATTCAATACATTAAAAGTTATATCGTTATATTTATTTACGACTTTATTTATTTACGGTATCGGTTATACGTATGAAAACGTGTTAGAACCGCATCAAAAAGATAGATTTGACATTCTTTTAGGGAAAACAACCGACCTTAAAAATAAAGGATATAACACGTATCAATCTGAATTAACGATTAGTTCTGGAGGTTTTCTAGGCAAAGGTTTTTTACAAGGCGATAGAACACAAGGGAAATTTGTTCCAGAGCAAGAAACTGATTATATTTATAGTACCGTTGGCGAAGAATGGGGTTTTTTAGGCAGTACTTTTGTTATTATTTTGTTTATGTTTTTACTATATCGAATTATTTATTTAGCTGAAAATCAAACTAATAAATTTGGAAGAATATATGGTTATGGCATTGCTTCTATTATCTTTTTTCATATTGTTGTAAATATTGGAATGGTTATCGGTTTATTACCAACTATTGGAATTCCACTACCATTTTTTAGCTACGGAGGCTCGTCTTTATGGGGATTTACGGTACTTTTATTTATTTTTATTCGCTTAGATGCGCATAAAAAATATGATTTTTAAAGTCTTTTGAAGTTTTTCTGATAATTTAGAATCTTAAAAAATAAAAAGACACTTTTAATGATTAAAAACAAAAAACTCCTTACAATTTGTAAGGAGTTTTAGATAAAAATAGTAGCGGGAACTGGACTCGAACCAGTGACCTTCGGGTTATGAGCCCGACGAGCTACCTACTGCTCTATCCCGCGATTTGAATGGCAAAGATACACTTTTTTATCAAAAAAACATCAAAATATCATTATTATTATATTTTAAATTATTAAGGTTAAAATTAATCTTAATAATTTGTTATCTTTTTGTATAAAATTGACTGAAATTCATGTATGTAGAAAGAGAACTTCTAAAGAATTAACATCAAAAATAAAAATCTATTTAAAATTTAACCCAACATTTTGTTTAACTTAAAGCTGAAATAGTTAAACATTTACTATCTTTATCCGAAAAATTGTCTAGGCTTATCTATCGATAACTTATGACAACGATAAATACTACAAAAAATGTTCGGAATATTTAAAAGCAAAACACCCAAAGAAAAACTTCAAATTCAGTATGAAAAATTACTCAAAGAAGCGCACAGCTTATCAACAACAAATAGAAAAATGAGCGACCAAAAAAGTTTTGAAGCAAACGAAATTCTTAAAAAAATTGAAGAACTGAGCTAAACCATTTCAATAAAATGACAGAAGATAAAAAACCAGATAACGTAGTTTTTAATACAACTACTCAAAAATATGACGCTTCACTAAAACCTTACGCAACCTCTGTAGGTGCACCCGTTATTACAACAACCGATACAATTGCTTGGAAAAATAGAAGTATCAATAAAATAAATCATAAAGTAGCTACTAAATATTTAGAACTAAAAGCCGAATATGATAAAATGATGCAAGATTTTGAATATAATAAAATCATTTTTGAAGCAAAATTTACTTTTGAGCCAATTATTGGACAAATATACCATCTTTATAAAAGAGAAAATGGAGAGTCTTTTCTTTCGATAATAGCTCCTGAAGAATGTGACTTTAACTCATTAGGAAGCTTTTATTTAAATGTTGATCAAATTTGGGAAAAAATAATCTAAAATAAAAAACTCCTTACAATTTGTAAGGAGTTTTAGGTAAAATAGTAGCGGGAACTGGACTCGAACCAGTGACCTTCGGGTTATGAGCCCGACGAGCTACCTACTGCTCTATCCCGCGATTTCGAGTGCAAAGATACGTTCTTTTATACTAGCTAACCTAATAAAATTAACTTTTAAATAAAAAATTTCTTAACTACTACAATAACAGTACTATAAAAAAATTAATTTTTAATTTAAACAGCTTATCTTTGCCCTATGACACATAAAGCAGGATTTGTAAACATCATCGGAAACCCAAATGTTGGGAAATCAACCTTAATGAACGCATTAGTTGGTGAAAAATTATCAATAATTACCGCTAAAGCACAAACCACCAGACACCGTATTTTAGGAATCGTAAATGATGAAAATCATCAAGTTATTTTTTCCGATACTCCTGGAATTATAAAACCCGCTTATGAACTACAAAATTCAATGATGGATTTTGTAAAATCAGCTTTTGATGATGCCGATGTACTGATTTATATGGTCGAAGTTGGTGAGAAAGAACTCAAAAATGAAGCTTTTTTTAAGCGAATTATTCATAGTGAAATTCCTGTGATTTTATTATTAAATAAAATTGACAAATCATCACAAGATGAAGTAGAAGAAAAAATTGAGTACTGGAAAAATAAAGTGCCAAATGCTTTTGTATATGTAATTTCAGCTTTAGAGAAATTTAATGTGGATTCCGTTTTTACTAAAATTATAGAATTACTTCCTCAAGCGCCCGCTTTTTATCCGAAAGATCAATTAACCGACAAACCTGAACGCTTTTTTGTCAATGAAAAAATTCGTGAAAAAATATTAACACACTATAAAAAAGAAATTCCATATGCTATTGAAGTGGAAACTGAAGAGTTTTTCGAAGAAGAAAATATTATAAAAATCCGTGCCGTAATTATGGTAGAACGCGATACCCAAAAAGGAATTATTATCGGACATAAAGGAATGGCGATAAAACGTGTAGGAACAGAAGCGCGTAAAGATTTAGAAATCTTTTTTGATAAAAAAGTGTTTTTAGAATTATACGTAAAAGTCAATAAAAATTGGCGTTCCAACGACCGACAATTAAAACGTTTCGGTTACAAAGATTAAAAATATATTTAAATTTTAATCAAAAAAAAATTTATAATATCAAAAGAATACGCCAAGGAGTTAAAAAATCCTTGGCATCATTTTTTGACACCATATTTTTTCAGATGAAATTTAAACAAGCGCTTAATTTATTTTAATTAATAAATCTTGTGTAAACTCTTTTAATTCATCCATTTGCTTTTTCCCGATAGACTTCCCCATTGCGCCTACAAGATATAGCAATACCCAAACAATTGGCAAAACAACCAACATCACAATAGGAAATATCGACCCGTTTTTTAACGACCAATTACTATACGCCATCACGCTAGAAATTAAAAAAGCCGATGCAACCACAAAATGTATGAACATAAAAAAAGTCCAAATTTGTGGTTTTGGACCAAATAATCCTTTTATTTTTGACCTTGTTTTTGTCAATTCCGCTACTTCTAATGATAATTGTGGCGACCAAAGATGCGCATCTTTTATCGGAACATCTATAATTATATGAGCATCTATAATTGCCATTTTATAACGTTTATCATCTAATAAATGCGCTTTTATATTATTTAATAAATCCTGTGAATTCATCTCAAAATCAAACTGAAATCTTGGTTTTAAAAAAATTTGATTGTATAATTTATCATTCATAATATATAAGAGCGTTTAAAAGTAATTGTGCCACAATGTACTAAAAATACGATACTCTTTAAAATTCCATCAAAACTTAATTCCCTAAGTTGTATCTTTGCACAAATTTTAGTATAAATGAGTAGTATTGTAGCCATTGTTGGAAGACCAAATGTAGGTAAATCCACGTTATTTAACCGTTTAGTGCAACGCCGTGAAGCTATTGTTGATTCTGTAAGTGGAGTTACAAGAGATAGACACTACGGGAAATCAGAATGGAACGGAAAGGAATTTTCGGTAATTGATACTGGTGGATATGTTGTCGGTTCTGATGATATTTTTGAAGAAGAAATACGCAAACAAGTACAATTAGCCATTGAAGAAGCTGACATCATTATTTTTGTTGTTGATGTGGAACAAGGAATTACACCGATGGATGCTGAAGTTGCCAAAATTTTACGCCAAGTTAAAAAGCCTATTATTATGGCTGTTAACAAGGTAGATAATGCAATGCGTGATGCAGATGCCGTTGAATTCTATAACCTTGGTTTAGGAGGATATCACACTATTTCTTCAATAAATGGTAGTGGAACAGGTGAATTATTAGATGCCGTTGCTGAAGAAATTCCTGTTGAAGAAGAAGAAGAAGAAAATGAACTTCCTCGTTTTGCTATTGTAGGACGTCCAAATGCTGGAAAATCGTCGTTTATCAACGCTTTAATCGGTGAAGATAGAAATATTGTAACCAATATTGCAGGTACAACACGTGATTCTATTGATACAAAATACAATCGTTTTGGTTTTGAATTTAACTTAGTAGATACTGCTGGGATTCGTAAAAAATCAAAAGTAAAAGAAGATTTAGAATTTTATTCTGTAATGCGTGCCGTTCGTGCAATCGAACATTGTGATGTTGCCGTTTTAGTAGTCGATGCAACTCGTGATTTTGAAGGACAAGATGAAAAAATATTTTGGCTTGCTGAAAAAAATAAAAAAGGTATCGTTATTTTAGTAAACAAATGGGATTTGGTCGAAAAAGAAACCAATACCATGCGTGATTTTGAAGCACAAATCCGAAGAAAAATTGCCCCTTTTACTGATGTGCCTATCGTATTTACATCCGTTTTAACAAAACAACGTATTTTTAAAGCCATCGAAACTGCCGTAGAAGTTTTTGAAAATAGAAAACGCCGTATTCAAACAAGTAAATTGAATGAAACGATGTTAGAAATTTTAGAACAAAATCCGCCACCTGCAATTAAAGGAAAGTATATCAAAATTAAATACTGTATGCAGTTACCTACTTACACGCCACAATTTGCGTTTTTCGCCAATTTACCGCAGTATGTAAGAGATCCGTACAGACGTTATTTAGAAAATCAATTACGTCAACATTATAATTTTAATGGCGTACCAATTATTATTTATTTCAGACAGAAATAAACAACGACAATTCTTTTAAAAGAACTTGTTAAACATTTGGCACAGACACACAATATATAGGGCAGACACACAGGTCTGCCCATACGTTGTCTGGATTTTCGTAAATTTGTAATAGATTAATCATCATTTTATGAAAATTAGAAAATTAAACGCCTTTAAAAATCCTGAATTACCACTACAACTACATATTAGTTTTCAGAAAATATATAATATGCTTAAGCAGTATGCCAGTGATACTGCCAAAAAACACCCTTTTAATGCCTCGGCAACTATCATTTTAAAAGAAGTTGCTAAATATCCTGAACTTATTAATGGTTTTTCTGATGTTTCATTATTAAAAAAACACGAAGCGATTATCGATGTTTTACTAGAAACATTATTTCCAGAAATGCTTACCTTAAATGAAATTAAAGTAGCCACAATTCCTTTTTCATTTACCTCTTTTAAATTTACAAAAAGACTCGAAGATATTCTTAAAAATGCAGGAGATGAATATCAATTTAAAGTGCGAGATTTTGAAAATGATAAAATGTACATCATGGCATGTACTTTTATTTTAAATACTGTTTATCAATATAATATCGATTTAAAACGTCCATTTTTTTTTGATATTCCTGATAAAACATTAAATATTATAAAACATTATCGGGTGGCTTTTAATGCCGATTTCATGGAAATTATACCCACTGAAAATGCACCAAAAATCACTAAAGAAGACATTAAAATTCTCTTAAATAATTATGAAGATATCGCTATTTGGAAAGAAAAATTTCCGACAAACAGCTATATTTTTAAAGGATTTGGAATCATGAATTTGTTTGATGTTACTAGTGATGAAAATATTTCATCTATAAGAACCACCTTGCTTGAAAAAGATAACGGAACAATTATCGAAAAACTACGCAAAGATTTAAGTGAATTTTATAATATTAAAGATTTAAAAGTAGGATTTTCTATTTTTGATACCGCTACACTTTCGTTACAAACCACACGTATTAAAAAATCAGAAAGTCTTCTTTTTCCTAATAATGAAAAAAAAATAGCCTGTAATAGTTTTTTTTGTAATCATGTAATTTCTCAAGTTTTTGAAAAACAAGAAATTATAGCCATATCTGATACGGAAAATTATGGAAGAGCCTCTGAATATAATGAATTTTCAAAAAGATTAAAAAATCAAAATATTGGTAGTATTTTATTGATTCCCATCAAAGCAAGTAGCAATAATGATTTAGCTTTATTAGAAATCGCATCACCAAGAGCCTATGAGTTAAATTCGGTAAATCAACAAAAATTAAAAGATATTATTCCTGTTTTTAAAGCCGCTATAAATCGTTCATCCGAAGAATATTTAAACGTCCTAGAAGCAACCATACAAGAACATTATACTGCCCTACATCCTACTGTAAAATGGAAATTTTATGAAGCAGCAGAACAATATCAAGCAGGAATTTATAGCAAAAAAGAAAACTTAAAAATTGAACAAATAATCTTTAAAAATGTATATCCGTTATACGGACAATCGGACATAAAAGGTTCCTCTTTCGCTAGAAATGAAGCCATTAAAGAAGATTTAATAACACAACTTAACATGGCTATTTATGTACTTAAAAAAGCCTATATATTAGAGAAATTACCCATTTATAAAGAACTGATGTTTCGTGTGGAAGTATATTTAAACAACGTTATCAACGGCTTAAAAACAGGCGATGAAATTGGAATTTTAGATTTTTTAAAACGAGAGATTTATCCTGTTTTTAAACACATCAAAAGCAATAACAACAGCTTGGAAACTACCGTAAATACGTACATGAATCGAATTGATAGTAATTTGCATGTCGTCTATGAAAAACGAAAAGCATACGAGCAAAGTGTTACTTTTTTAAATGATAAATTAGCCAAATTTATTGATGCGAAACAAGAAGATGCACAAGCAATGTTTCCGCATTATTTTGAGCGTTATAAAACCGATGGCGTCGAATATAATATGTATATCGGGCAGTCTTTAACCAAAGATAAAACCTTTGATGAAGTCTATTTGTACAATCTTCGGTTATGGCAATTACAAACAATGTGCGAGATGGAAAATGTAGCTAATATTGCTAGAAAATCGATGGAACACGACCTACAAGTGGCATCGTTAATTTTGGTGCATAGTACGCCCTTATCCATAAAATTTAGAATGGATGAAAAACAATTCGACGTAGATGGCGCATACAATATTCGCTATGAAATCATCAAAAAAAGAATTGATAAAGTACATCTCAAAAACACCAAAAAACGCCTTACCATTCCTGGGAAAATTGCCATTGTATATTCGCAAGATAAAGAAGCTAAAGAATATTTAAAATATATTAATTACTTGCAATCTAAAAAATTAGTAGGCAACGTAGAAACCCTTGAATTAGAAGACTTACAAGGCGTTTCTGGTTTAAAAGCGTTACGTGTTACGGTCATTTATCAAGATGATTTTAACAGTGAAAAAACCATCACGATGGATGAATTAACCAAGCAGTTTAAATCCTAAAAACAAATAATTCATAATTTTATAAAATTATAAAATACTTGCCATGTCTTGTATTTTAAAAGCCACTGCAAAAGCGAGTACACTTACAATAATTCCAATCATAAAAACGGTGTAGGTTACGCGTAATAATTTGTATTTTCGGTTTAAAACCAAGCCTAAAAAATATAAATCTTTGGTTAATGAACCGTATAAATAATCACGATCTTGCATCATTTCTTGCATTGCCCATTCAAAATCGGGCAAATTCATTTGATGAAAATTCCCAAAAAACAATAAATTTACCTTTTTATTTGCTACGTCTTCTTTAGTAAATTTCCCTTGCGTTACATTTGGGCGGGTTGCCATTATCGATAAAATAATAGATGCCACGGTAAATAAAACGAAAATTAATGACGGAATTATTAAATAATGATTGGTCGGATTATCGAGTTTCGGAATTAATGTTGATAAGGTCATCGAAATTATAATAGCATTTACCGATAACAAAATATTTGCCTTTGTATCGGCGATATCACTTAAAGTTATATGATTTCGAAGAGCAACCCGAAACATTGTTTCTACGCCTCTTTCGGGTGCTTTTTGTACTTTTTTATGTGCTGTTTTTTGTTGATATATTAATAATTCAGCTAAATTTTTATGCGCTATTTTACCCCAATTTTTAATCGCAAAAGTTGTCTGAAATCGAAATTTCGATAAAAATTCAATATTTCCAGCATTCCAAACGTCATCAGAAACGACCTCATTTTTGGTTAATTCCCACTCCTTTCGCAATAAAGAAGTATAATTACTGAAATTTTTACTTCCTAAATGAGCACAATCGGCATCTTTCATTATTTTTTGTAGTTCATCAGTAGCGATTGCACCTATTTTTGTAGCCAAAATCAATCTCGAAACTTCCGAAATAAGCTCAGCTGAAACGGCCTGTTTTTTCAAAAAATCCGATGCTATTTGAACACTTTCTTCTTCATGATTTTCAATGGAAAAAATATAGCCAGTATCATGAAACCATGCCGATAACAGCAAATTAGTAGCGTCTTTTGCATCAATTTTTAATTCTTCAATTAATATTTTTGTTTTCTCCACCACCCTTTGTGTGTGAAATATATTATGATATAAAAAGGAAGCAGGTAATTTTTCATTTAAAAGACTGATTACATAATTCTCTACTTTCAGTACTAATTTTTCCATCAGATTTTTTTTACAAAATTACAGATACTTTTTTGAATTTTATTACCCATAATTATTAACTATCTTTCGTTTAAATTAAAAAGACAATGATACTTACTTGGAAAAAAATCATTCATTTTGCTGTAAATGGCAATCCAACACCAATAAAAAGAGTTGAAAAAACTGAAACTCAATGGAAAGAATTATTAACAGATGAACAATTCAGAATTACCCGTTTAAAAGGAACGGAACGTCCTTTTTCTGGAGAATTATGTACTACTTATGATGAAGGAAAATACAATTGTACTTGTTGCGATACGCCTTTATTTGATGCTACTATTAAATTCGATTCAAGCTCAGGATGGCCTAGTTTTACCCAACCAATTGCCGAAAATGCCATTAAATATCATAGAGATAGTACTTTGGGAATGGTACGAGTAGAAGTTTTATGCAATACTTGTGATGCACATTTAGGACACGTTTTTCCTGATGGTCCTGAGCCAAGTGGTTTAAGATATTGCATCAATTCGGAATCAATGATTTTAGATAAAAATTAAAAAAAATCAATTAATGACAAGTAAAAATTTACAAATAGCCACCTTAGGCGGTGGATGTTTTTGGTGTATAGAAGCCGTTTTTCAGGAAGTAAAAGGTATTGAAAAAGTAGTTTCTGGTTATGCTGGCGGAAATGTACCAGGACATCCAACATATAGAGAAGTTTGTTCTGGATTAACAGGACATGCCGAAGTAATTCAACTTACTTTTGATGCAAATATTATTTCGTATCAAGATATTTTAATTATTTTTATGACAACTCACAATCCGACAACCTTAAATCAGCAAGGAGCGGATAAAGGAACAGCATATCGTTCTGTAATTTTTTATCATAATGAAGCTCAAAAAGAAATTTCAGAAATTGTTTTAACTGAAGTTGCTCCTTTTTATGAAGATAAAATTGTTACAGAAGTTAGTCCATATTCTATTTTTTACGAAGCAGAAATAGCTCATCAAAATTATTACAGACAAAACCAAACACAAGGTTATTGTAGTTTTGTTATTTCGCCAAAATTAGCAACACTTCGAAAATTACATGCTCATAAATTAAAGTAATTTACCGTAATTTTGTCAATCCATTTATCCAAACACAAATGAAGCTTAACATTCAAGATACTTTTACAAAAGAATTACCTGCCGATAAAATTTTAGAAAACACCAGAAGACAAGTTTTAGATGCTTGTTTTTCGTTTGTTGAACCTAAAAAAACAGCAAATCCGAAGTTACTTCATGTTTCAGAAGAAATGTTAACTGCAATTGGATTAACTAAAGAAGATGCAAAATCAGAAGATTTTGTAAATATTTTTACAGGAAATAAAGTCTTAGAAAACACGCATCCATTTGCGATGTGTTATGGCGGACATCAGTTTGGAAATTGGGCAGGACAATTAGGCGATGGAAGAGCCATCAATTTAACCGAAATTGTACACAACAAAAAACGCTGGGCAATACAATTAAAAGGTGCTGGAGAAACTCCATATTCAAGAACTGCGGATGGTTTAGCAGTTTTACGCTCATCAATAAGAGAATACTTATGTAGCGAAGCAATGTTTCATTTGGGCGTTCCAACAACTAGAGCTTTATCGTTAAGTTTATCGGGTGATAATGTATTAAGAGATATGTTATACAACGGAAATGCAGCCTATGAAAAAGGTGCAATTGTAAGCCGCTTAGCTCCAAGTTTTATTCGTTTTGGAAGTTTTGAAATTTTATCATCTAGAAAAAATTATCCTGCTTTAAAAACATTAGCAGATTATACGATTACTCATTTTTATCCTGAAATTACATCCGAAGGAAAACAAAAATATCTTGATTTTTTAACCGAAATAAGAAATCGAACTATCGAAATGATTGTCGATTGGCAACGTGTTGGTTTTGTGCATGGCGTTATGAATACCGACAATATGTCTATCCTCGGATTAACCATCGATTACGGTCCTTACGGATGGTTAGAAGGCTACGATACTGGCTGGACACCAAATACAACCGACAATCAGCACAAGCGATACCGCTTTGGAAATCAATCACAAATTGGGGTTTGGAATTTATTTCAATTGGCAAATGCCTTGTTTCCGCTTATCGAAGAAGCGCCACCTTTACAAGAAATTTTAGATGAATATGCTGATATTTATCAAAAGAAATATTTAAAAATGATGAAATCGAAAATCGGTTTATTTTCTGAGGATACTAATGATTATGAATTAATTGGTCGTTTAGAAGAAACGTTGCAATTAACAGAAACCGATATGACACTTTTCTTTAGAAATTTAGCATTAATTTCTTCGGATGATACTTTTGAAACTGCTTTCGATAACATAAAAATTGCATTTTATACGATTATCGAAGTTAAAGATGAAATAAAAAATCATTGGCAAGATTGGTTTGAGCGTTATTTAAAAAGATTAGAACTAGAAACTTTATCTGATTCAGTAAGAAAAGAAAAAATGAATGCTGTAAATCCGAAATATGTATTGCGAAATTATATGGCACAATTAGCTATTGATGCTGCCAATAAAGATGATTATAATTTAATTGAGGAATTATATCAGTTATTAAAAAACCCTTATGATGAGCAACCAAAGCATGAAAAATGGTTTGTAAAACGTCCAGAATGGGCTCGTAATAAAATTGGATGTTCTGCATTAAGTTGTAGTTCTTAAAAAGAGTGTTTTTCATCTGAATTAAAAGAATATAAAGTATTTTTACAGCCTAATTAAAGAGAGATGAATTTTAGGGGAAATTTTAGATATTTAGTATTCTTTTTTCTGGTGATTATAAGTACGCTGTTCAATAATTGTGCAACGTACAAAGCTCAATATGCCGATAAAAATACCGTAAAAAATCTTGCAAAAGAAAAAAACAACCCAAATTCTGATAAAAAAATAGCCCATACTTTTTATTTAATTGGCGATGCTGGAAATTCTGATTTAGGAAAAATATCGCCTGCATTAAAATATTTAAATAAACATATTCGCACAGCTCCTAAAAATTCAACCTTGCTTTTTTTAGGTGATAATGTCTATGAAACTGGTATTCCTCCCGAAAATTCTAAAAAATATCCGTTAGCAAAACATCGAATTAAAGTACAAACCGATATTGCTGAAAAATTTGCAGGTAATACTATTTTTATCCCAGGAAATCATGATTGGTACAACGGTTTAGAAGGCTTAAAAAGAGAAGAAAAATTAGTCGAAAAAGCCTTAGGAAAAAACACTTTTCTCCCCGAGAATGGCTGTCCTTTAAAAAAAGTAACTATCAGTAAAAAAGTTGTTTTAATTATTGTTGATTCGCATTGGTATGTAACAAATTGGAATAAACATCCTAAAATAAATGATAATTGCAACATCAAAACAAGAGCAAAATTTTTAGAAGAATTTAAAAGTTTGCTCAAAAAATCCAACGGAAAAACAACCCTAATTGCCATACATCACCCGTTATTTACCAACGGTTCTCATGGTGGTTATTATTCTTTTAAAAGTCATTTGAGTCCACTTCCTGTTTTAGGAACATTAAAAAATATCCTACGAAAAACAACAGGAATTACCAATACCGATTTGCAAAATAAAAAATATAATGAACTTAAAAAGCATCTGGTAACACTGGCTCAAGAAAATGAAAAAACCATTTTTATCTCTGGGCATGAACACAGTTTACAATATATTGAACAAAATAATATTGTTCAAATTATTAGTGGTTCAGGTTCTAAAACTACACCAACCAAATTGGCAGGTGGAGCAAAATTTACCTATGCAAGTCAAGGTTTTGCACAATTAAATATTTATACTGATGGAAGTTCAGAAGTTCATTTTTATTCAGAAAAAGAAGCTAAAAAAGTATATCAAACAGCTATTTTTCCTGCGGATAAAAAAAAGAATTTTACTACGTATCCGCATCGAAATATCACTCAAAAAAAAGCAAGTATTTACACCGATAAGGAAGTTGAAAAAACAAAAGTATTTGAATATTTTTGGGGAAAACGTTATCGAAAAGATTTTGGCACAAAAATAACCGCACCTACCGTAAATTTAGACACGCTTTTTGGCGGATTAAAACCCGTTCGAAAAGGAGGTGGAAATCAATCAAAATCATTGCGATTAAAAGATAAAAAAGGACGAGAATATGTAATGCGTGCTTTGCGAAAAAATGCCGTGCAATACTTACAAGCCGTTGCCTTTAAAGACTATTATTTAGATGGACAATTTAACGATACCTACACCGAGAATTTACTGCTCGATGCCTTTACAGGTGCGCATCCTTACGCCCCATTTGTTATCGGAACTTTAAGCGATGCCGTGGGAATTTATCACGCAAATCCTGTTTTATATTACGTTCCAAAACAACATGTCTTGGGTGCTTTTAATGCCGATTTCGGCAATGAATTATACATGATTGAAGAACGAGCTTCTTCAGGACATCAGGATAAAAGTAGCTTTGGATTTTCAAATGAAATAATTAGTACCGATGATTTATTAAGCAATCTATCAAAAAATGAAAAACATCAATTAGACGAATCTGCTTACATAAAAGCACGTTTATTTGACATGCTAATCGGTGATTGGGATAGACATGAAGATCAATGGCGATGGGCTGTTTTCAAAGAAAATAAACGTACTATTTATCGCCCCGTTCCAAGAGATAGAGACCAGGCTTTTTCAATTATGGGTGATGGATTTTTGTTAAATATCGCTACTAGAATTATTCCCGCTTTGCGATTAATGAAACCCTATAAAGAAACCTTAAAAAGCCCAAAATGGTTTAATTTAGAACCATATCCGTTGGATATGGCACTAATTAATAAATCTGATAAAAGCATTTGGGACGCACAAGTAAAACATATTACCAATAATATTACCGATGAAATTATCGACAACGCTTTTGAAAATTTCCCAAAAGAAATTCAAGGAAAAAATACCCAAGAAATCAAACGAAAACTAATTGGAAGAAGAAAAAATTTGCAGAAAATATCCGATGCTTATTTTAAACATATCAATAAATTTCAAGTAATTAAAGGAACTGTAAAAGACGATTGGTTTGATATCATTCGATTGCCAAACGGACGCACCAAAGTAACAGCGTATCGCATCAAAAAAGGAAAAAAAGCAACGATTTTTCATCAAAGAATTTATGATAAAAAACAAACAAAAGAATTATGGATTTATGGCTTGGCAGATGATGATGTTTTTATGGTAAAAGGTACCGGAAATCATTTGATTAAACTGCGAATTATCGGAGGACAAAACAACGATAAATACACGATTTTAAACACTAAAAAAGTTACAATATACGATCATAAATCAACCAAAAATACCTTTACGACCAAGAATAGTACAAATATTCACAAAAAATTAACGGACGATTATCAAACAAATACGTACAATTATAAAAAGCTGAAAAATAACGCAAATGTTCTCAAACCCGTTATCGGAATGAACCCTGATGACCGTGTAAAAATAGGCTTTTCAAATACGTATACTATCAACGGTTTTGAACGAAATCCGTTTACCTCACAACATAAAATTTCAGGTGCTTATTATTTTGCTACTGATGGTTTTGAACTAAACTATTCCAGCGAATTTGCCAATGTTATTGGCAATTGGAATGTAAGTGTAAACGCCTTATATACAAGCCCAAATTATGCTATTAATTTCTTCGGATTTGGGAATAATTCCATCAATTTAGAAGCAAATAACCTTAAAGATAAAAATTATAATCGAGTAAAAATAAAGAAATTTATAACAGGAACTGCCCTACATTGGAAAGGCGATTTAGAAGCCGAAGTAAAATTAGGCATTAATTTTCAATCCTTTAAAATCGATAAAACAAACCATCGTTTTATTACAACACCTTTAGAATCAGTTACTTTTAAGCGTCAAGACTTTGTGAATGCCGAAGCCAGTTACGAATTTGAAAACACGGATAACAAAGCTTTTACAACCATGGGAATGAAAATGTTATTTCGAATTGGTTATACAGCAAATCTGAATACTATAAATGAGAACAATAATTTTAGTTATCTAATTCCTGCGATTTCTTTTGATTATAAACTAATTCCGAGCGGTCAAGTAGTATTGGCAACCAAAGTGAAAAGTCATTTTATTTTTGGGGATACTTTTGCCTTTTATCAAGGAGCAAATCTAGGAGCAAATAACGGATTACGAGGATACAGAAACGAACGATTTACAAGTAAAAATTCGGCATATCATAGTACCGATATTCGAGTAAACATAAAGAAATTAAAGACAAGTATACTACCTTTACATCTTGGTATTTATGCTGGTTTTGATTATGGAAAAGTATGGCTTAATGAGCTTACTTTACAGGATATAAAAACCTCGATCGGTGGCGGAATTTTCTTTAATATGACAAACATGATGACCGCAAATATAGCTACATTTCATAGCCAAGATGGTTTGCAATGGTCTTTTGCAATGGGCTTTAATTTTTAATATTTTATTCTCTTAATTTTTTAAAATGATAACACAACAAATAGTAGTAATATCAGGCGCTTTATTTGGCGGATTAGCCGTAATTTTTGGAGCTTTTGGCGCACACGCTTTAAAGAAAATTTTATCCGAAGAACAATTAAAATCGTTTGAAACAGGCGTAAAATATCAAATGTATCACGCCCTTGTTTTATTGTTTATAGGGAATTATTTTTCAACGTCAAATTCAATATTAAATTCAACAGCAAATACCTTGATGAGTTTTGCTTTTATTATCGGAACTTTTCTTTTTTCATTTAGTATTTACGGATTAGTTTTATCCGATGCCAAAGGAAAAAAAATGTCATTTTTAGGACCAATTACACCTCTTGGCGGTTTGTTATTAGTTATCGGCTGGATACTGCTTTTAGTTGCATTTATTTAAGCGAAAACTCATATAATTTCCCACCTTTTCCATGTGCTTTTTCATCAGCAATATACAACGTATTATGATCTTTAAAAGTGATGCTTTCTTTTTGCGAAACAAAACCTAAGGGAAATTCCTGAATTTTTCCTGAAAAGAAATCATCTTTTTTAAAATCACTAAAAATAAAAACCGATTGATGATTTAATAACGCCACTTTTTTTCCATTAGGAGCAATCGCACTAGCAGTTATCGAACAAGATAAATCATTACAAGTTTCAAAACTTGAAATACGCTGTGCTATATGTGTTCCTTTTTGGGCAGGAATTTTATACAAAGTTGTTTTTCCGTAGTTATTTTTAACCCTACTTTTGGTGAAAAAATATAAAAATCCGTCATTATATAATAAGCTTTCAGCATCAAAAAAACGATGTTTCTTTTTAGGAGGAAATTTTGTTTGAGAAGCATACGAAAACTTAATTTTATCGACATCAACAGCTTCTTTTTCTACTAAATCTTGATGCTTAATTTTAAGTATTTTTAAATTTTTCCGAGTGTTATCATTATTTCCAAAATCGGCAATATATAAGTTTCCTTTTTCATCGGATGTCATATCTTCCCAATCATTATTTTTGGCATTGATAGCGATTTCTCTGATGATTTTTCCTTTTGAATCAACACCATAAATAACGGCTTTATTACCACTATCATTATGCATCCAAAGTAAATTACTATTGTTTATTTTTTCGATTCCTGAAACTTCTGCTAATTTTTTAGGTAAATTATATTGAAGCTTTAATTCGCCATAATTTTTACAGTTACTTAGTAAAATAAAAAGAAGACATCCTATTAATTTTTTCATAAAAACACACTGTTATTAAACACAATGATACGATTTTATTTTTTAGAGAAGTAACTTGTTTTTTTACATAATTTCAATAATTTGCAAATACCCCTAGCCCCGATTGAAGCTTTGTTTGAGCTCCTTTTTTTGATTTTTTTCAAAAAAAGAGCGAGTGCGGAAAGCGGGAAATAGCTCCAAAAAATATTTAAAATAAAAGAGTTCCTCAAAATAAATTTCAAGGAACTATTTTATATGATTTTAATATTTTTGATATTTAATAGACTGATTTTAAACCGTTACACTGTGTCCTGTTTTTGTGGTATAAGTTTCGCTAATTACAGTACTTACATATTTCCAATTCGAAACTACCGATGCTTGATTTATATGTAATTCCATAAAACCTCTTTGTGAGAAATCGCTATACTTTAAATCATCGACTAAAAGTTGTAATGCTTTTTCGAGTTGTAATGCTCCTTCGCCTAAATATTTTTCTAATCCTGGTGATGATACTGAACTTGTCGCTAATTCTACACCTACTTTATCTCCATTTGCATTGGTTAAATCACTTTGCCAAGCATTATGCGTATCACCTGCTAAAACAACTACTTTTTTGTTTTTGAAACTTGCTAAAAGTGCTTCTCTTTCCATAAAATAACCGTCCCAAGCATCTAAATTGTATGGTAAAACGGTTTTTATTCTGGCTATTTCTTGAGGCGTTAAACTTGGATCTTTTTTCAAAAATCTTGTTTTGATAATAACCAATTCGGTAATTGCTTTTTGAAAAGCACCAAAAGTTTCCGCCGATGCGCCACCTTTCGTTTCAGCTTCTGCCGAAACACGTGCTAAAATCGGTAATAATTCTGCGGGCATTAACATTTTCCCCATCAAAACTTGTTGCCCAATAATTTGCCAACTCGCATTTGATGTTTTTATTTGATTCGTAACCCATGTTTTTTGCGTAGTTCCTAACATCGTTCTATTTGGATTCAGCCATTCTTTTTGAAAACTAGGAATATCAAATTCTCCTTTTGAAGTGTAGAAATCTGCATAATTTAACTGCTTTTCTCGTCCTATAATTCGAGTATCTAATAAAATTAAATCGGCTAAATTTCCTATTTTCAGATTTCTATAAATGATAGCATTATCAACAATATTAGTCGTATTTGGTAAATATTCGCTGTATGCTTGTAACGCACTATTTTTTCGAACGGTGTAACTTCCTTCGTTTTCTTGATGATTTTCAGCACCATCTTTATACGAATCGTTTGCAACTTCGTGATCGTCCCAAATACAAATAAATGGTTTCTTTTGATGCAACTCTTTTAATTTATTATCCGAACGATATTGGCGATAACGAGTTCTATAATCATCTAAAGAAATTATTTCACCTTTTGGATTTGGCATTCTAAATGAGCCGTACGTATTTTCGCCATATTCGTAGATATAATCGCCTAAATGCACGACAACTTCAGCCTCCGATTTGTTAATTGCTTCATAGACATTAAAATATCCGTAGGCATAATTTGCACAAGAAGTTACGGCTAATTTCACATCAGAAGTTTTCGTTCCGAAAGTTAATGTTTCACCGATTACAGAAGTTGTTTTATCTTTTATATTGATAAAACGGTAATATAATTTTTGATTTTCGGCTAATTCTTTTACTTCGATAGCGATTGTATAATCTCTAGAAGCATCTGTAATTACTTCGGATTGACGTACAATATTTTTAAATTTGATATCTGTTGCTACTTGCCAAGTGATTGCTACGGAAGATTTATCGGTTGTATATCGTGTCCAGATAATTACTTGAGAATTTGTAGGATCAAAACTTGCGACACCTTCTTTAAAATTTTCTTCGGATAAATTATCAGGAATAGGATTTGTTATTTCGTCATCATCATTACAACTGATAAAATTGGTTGCCAAAAGTATTCCTCCACTTGCTAAAAGAGTATTTTTTAAAAAATTTCTCCTTTTAATATTTGTTGCCATCTTTTACGTTAATTTTTACTTTAATTAATTTTTATTAATTTGTTTTGTTATCAAGCAAAAGTAAAAGATGTAGTTGTTTAAATTGTTAGGTGAATATTATGCTAAAAAGTTTAATTTACCAATCTCCTGATGCACCACCACCACCAAAGCTACCACCGCCAAAGCCTCCACCGAAACCTCCGCCTCCAGAAGAACCTCCTCCAAAGCTTCCGCCACCGCCAAAACCACCACGACCTGCACTGCTTAAAATAATGGTTTCCAAAATACTACCTGCAATATTTCTTTTATTCGAACCATTATCGTTCCCATCACGACCGCCACTATTTTTATTTCCTCTTGAGATGATGATAAAAAACACCACAAGAATAATGATAAAGATGATAAAACTTGGATCAAATTGGTCGGATTTTTTACGAGTTCCTGAATATTCTCCTTGTAAGGTTTTAAAAACAGCATCCGCTCCCCTATCTAAACCTGCATAATAATCGCCGCGTTTAAATTCGGGAATAATTGCTCTTTCAATAATTCTTTTAGAAGCAAAATCGGTTAATAAATGTTCTGTTCCTTTTCCTGCTTGAATCGATATTTTACGGTCTTGTTGTGCTAATAAAATTAAGACACCATTATCTTCTTTTGCCTGTCCAATTCCCCATTTCTCGCCCCAATTTGCAGTTAAATAATTAATATTCTCTCCTTGGGTAGAATTGATAATAGCAATAACTATTTGTGTTGATGTAGTATCAGAATATTGAATTAACTTATCTTCTAAGCGAGATTTTTGTTCTGCAGAAAGTAAGCCAATATAATCGTAAACACTTGTTTCAAATTTCGGTTTTTCAGGGATTTTAAATCCTTGAGAAAATGTTGCTTGAATAAAAAAGAGTCCAAGAATAAAAAATAAAATACGTGTCGTGTTCTTCAAACTTTTTTTATCCTTTAGATATTTCGTTAGATAATTCATTTTCATCATCAGTTTGCCAAGGAAAATGAACTTTTAATTCTTCTCCTGCGGTTAAAATACCAGCAACAATTCCTTGCTTAAAAGCTCCTTTTATAAAATGTGCTTTCATAGTATTTTTTGTAGTATCCCAAAAGTTTTCAGGCACTACTTTATCGATTCCTTTATCGCCATAAACCACAAATTTTTTATCATTTACCGCCACGTAAAATAACACAGCATTTTGGGCTTTGGTATCAAACATTTTGAGCAGTTCAAATACTTCTAATGCACGCTGAAAAGCATCTTTATTAGCAGATGCTTCGATATGAACTCGAATTTCACCAGAAGTATTTTTCTCTGCAATTTGAATAGCAGCAATAATTTCTTGTTCTTCTTGAAGTGTCAAAAAATCTTCTACTTTAGACATGTTTTTATATTTTAGATATCTTATTTTTTATTGAAATCAAAATTGATATTTGGTGCATTTTCAGAACCTGCATCCGATTTATAACGATTCATTTCATCAAAATTAAAAATACCAGCTAATAAAGAACTCGGAAATTTCTTAATCAATTTATTGTAGATATTTACGCTTTCATTAAAACGATCACGAGCGACATTAATTCTATTTTCAGTTCCTTCTAATTGGCTTTGTAATTCTAAGAAATTTTTATTTGCTTTGATATCAGGATAGCGCTCTACAGACACTAATAATTTAGATAAAGCACCACTTAATCCTGCTTGTGCTTTTTGAAATTGCGCCATGTTTTCAGGCGTTAAATCTCCTGCGTTGATATTTACAGAAGTTGCTTTAGCTCTAGCTTCAATAACTCCGATTAAGGTACTTTTTTCAAAATCGGCAGCTCCTTGTACTGTTTTTACTAAGTTTCCGATTAAATCATTTCTTCGTTGATACGAGCTTTCTACATTTGACCATGCTGTTTTTGCATTTTCTTGATATTCTACGGCGGTATTTTGAAATCCTACTGCCCATTTATATATTGAGAAAGCAATTAAAACGATTATAATTATAGGTATAAATTTTTTCATGTTTTGATTTTTACTTTATTTTAAATTATTTAGATAATTAATTTTATAGTTGATTTTTTATGTTTAGTAAAACGGCTTTTACGGCTTCTAATTTACTAATAATTTCATGATTTCGAATTACATCTTCAGGATTTCTCTTTAGTTTTTTTTTGGCACCTTCTAATGTAAATCCTCTTTCTTTTACTAAATTGTATATCAATTTAAAGTTTTCGATATCCTCTTTGGTAAATAGTCTATTTCCTTTAGCATTTTTTTTAGGTTTGATAACCTCAAATTCTTGTTCCCAAAACCGAATTAAGGATACATTTACCCCAAATGCTTTAGAAACTTCTCCTATTTTATAATATCTTTTTTCGGGAAATTCTACATACATTCATTGCATATTTTATCTTAATTATTTTGAACTATTTTTAATCGTATGATTGTCCTTTTTGTTGTGATGCTTTTTGCATTGCTATAAATTCTTCAGGGCTTAAATCGCCATAATAATAATAAATAGGATTTACAGGTCTGCCATTTTTATGTACTTCATAATGTAAATGTGGTGCAGCAGAACGTCCTGTATTCCCTACATATCCTATTAAATCGCCACGTTTCACCTGTTTTCCTTCTCGGGTTGCAATTTTACTCATGTGTGCGTAAATAGTTTCATATCCGTAGCCATGATCGATATATACAACATTTCCAAAAGAGGCACTACGATGTGCTTTTTTTATCTTTCCATTTCCTGATGCAAAAATAGGCGTACCTGTTGGTGCGGTAAAATCCATACCATTATGCATTCTCCACGATTTTAAAATAGGATGCAATCGCATTCCATAACCAGATGCCATTCTTTTTAAATCTTGATTTTTTACAGGTTGAATTGCAGGTATAGAAGCTAGCATTTTTTCTTTTTCTTTGGCTAATCCTACAATTTCATCTAATGATTTCGATTGCACGACCATTTGTTTCGACAACATTTCTATCTGTTTCGTTACGTTAGTAATCATGGCGCTATTTTTAAAGCCTTCTAAGTGTTTGTATCGGTTTACTCCACCAAAACCTGCTTTGCGTTGTTCATCAGGGATTGGACTTGCTTCAAAATAGGTTCTATAAATATTGTCGTCTCGTTTTTGTAGTTCCGTCAATCTTTCCGATAACATTCCTAATTCTTTTGACATTAATTCTGTATGCAATTTGAAATTTTCAAGTTCTCTTTTCTGAGCCCTTTCATTAGGCGACATCAAAAATTGACTAAAACCAATAAATCCAAAAAAGGCAATTAATAATACTCCTATAATTCCTAAAAAAGAATTTTTATATTTTTCACTTTTCTTCGACTCTATTTTTCGATACGACAAGGTATCAGGGTCGTAATAATATTTTACTTTCGCCATAGTGCTATATACTACTAAATGTACTGTTTTGTTCTTTTAAACAAACTACTTTATTCATTACTTTATTTACATTTTGATTGATAAAGTATTGTTTGTAAACACACAAATTTACAAAATGTTTTAAAACTACTTTTAATTAGTTGTTTTTTAATGATAATTTAACAAAAAGTCTAATCAAAAAAAGGAACGTTTTTTTAAAACGCTCCTTTTTATTTTTATTTAATTATTTTTTTATAAAAAACTAAAAATCTTGTTTTTTAATGGTTGGATTGAACAAACCGAAAAAACCTAATGCCTTTTTCCCTGTGGTTTTATTTATAATATTTCCTTCTAAATTCGCTGGTGGACCAGAGAATAATTGTGAAAAGAAATCACCACCTTCAACATCTTGTGCTTCTACCTGAGATAAATAATTTTTGAAGAAGTTATAATTATTATAACCAATGTTTGAAATTTCAACTTCTATACTTTTTGCAGTATCCTCTATCTCAGAAAAAGGATCTTGGTCTTCTTCAAAAAGAATATCATTTTGAACAAAAAAATCAGTAAAAATAAAATCTCCTTGTTCATTATATAATCGATAGACTATCAAATAAAAATCTTTTTGATCTGTTGAAGAATCCTTAAAAGTTACGCGTGTATTTTCATTATTTATAGTGATACTTTTCACCTCAACTTTCTCTTTAAATACTTCAGGATATGATTCTAAAACAGTTCCATCTTCTAAGATTATTTTTATCCAATAATAATTATTTACTATCGGATTAAATTGATTTTCTATAACATATATTCCGTCTCTTTCATCTAAAATTGATAAATCAGCAATTTTTGTATCTAAACTATTTTCTCCTTTAGCATACAAAGAAACTTTTGCTGTATTAATTGATTTTTTCGTTATTACATCTACAGGAACAGTTTCTTGTATATCAACATAAACAACATTATTTTTTGTTATTCCTCCTTTTATTATTATGTTAGGTTCGTGTATATCATCTAATGGAATGGTTTGTGAACAACTTAAAAAAGCAACCATATTTATGATAAGTATGAATAATATATATAGTAATTTCATTTTTTTAAAATTTAAAATTATACGTAATAAATGGTATTGGAGCTCCAAACAGCGAAAACTGTTTCTTGTTTAATGTTTTAGAAATTCCTGTATTTTGATTTTCTTTATTAGAAAAAGTATAATAATTAGAAAAAGCATTTTTTCTTCCATAAATATTATAAACTCCAAAACTCCAACTCCCTTTCCATTTTGAATATAAACTAGATTCTGGTGTATATGTTAATGAAACATCTAATCGATGTGTATTTTTCATTCGGTATGCATTTCTATCAGAATAGGTAAAAATAGATTTATCTTGATTTTCACCATAAACACCTCTTCCTGTTATTAATGTAGTTGGTCTTCCTGATTGGAAAGTAAAAAAAGTTCCCAGCGTCCATTTATCACTAAATTTATAATTGGCAGTTGCATTAAATATGTGAGGCTTATCATAATTTGATGAAAAATATTCGCCATTATTTATATTTTCTGATGAAAACTCACTAACAGTTTTTCTTTTAGAAACCGAGTACGTATAATTTAAATTACCTGTTAATTTTCCTTTTGTTTTATAAACGGCAAACTCTGTTCCATAAGCATATCCATTAGCAGGAAGCAATTGTGTTTCAATATTTTTATTGATAAATAAATCGGCATTATTTACATATTCTACTAAATTTTTAAAATCTTTATAATAGCCTTCTACCGAAAAATTATAGGTTCTATTTTGATTGTCAAATGCAAACCCAAAAGAATATTGATTTACCGCTAATGGCTTTACATGTTTTCCTGAAAGTTTCCAAATATCAAAAGGTAATGCAGCGCTACTATTACTCATTAAATGTATATATTGATACATTTTATTGTACCCAATTTTTAATGATTTTCGATTATCAATATCATATTTCAAAGACAAACGCGGTTCAAAACCAGCATATTCTTTTATTGTTTTTCCATTTTTATACTTTACCTGTGCTGTTATTGTACTTGGTGTTTTCGGAAATCCTGAAGCATAAGAAGCAACTTCATAGGGTCCAATATTTCTAAAGATAGCATAACGCGCTCCTAAATTTAGAGATAACTTATTCCATTTTTTTTCTAGTTCATAATACGGTGCTATTTCCAAGCCTTTTTCTACAGAAAAATCTATATTACTTATTCCTTGTTCAGTACTTGTAATCTTTGCTGGTGTGAATCTATAATACGTTCCGTGTATTCCAAACCTCATCTTTGTTTCTGGATTCAAATAATAGGTAAAATCTGGTTTAAAAATATAATTTTCAACCGATGATGTCCATTCAAATGCACTTCCTGAATCTGTTTGTGAAGGACCATCATTTTCAGCAGCTAAGGAATATTTATAAGAACTATAAATCGTTGATACATTCATGAACAGTTTATTCGAAAATATATGATTCCAACGTAAACTTGTAGTGGCATTATTCCATAAGAAGTCTATTTTCCCTCCAGGTTCTTTTTTATTTTCTTTTGTTTTTTCATCATATACAAGTTCTTCTTCAGCTTTAAACTTCATTACATCTTGACCGAAATATCCTGATAAAAACAATTTATTATTATCATTTATATTCCACGCTAATTTTGTATTTAAATCATAAAAATACATTTTTTGTTTTTTCAGGTCTTCTCCTGCTAATGGAAAAAACAAATCAAAATAAGTTCTACGCCCTGACACTAAAAAACTAAGTTTATCTTTTTTTATCGGTCCTTCTAGGGTTAATCTTGAAAATAACAAACCAACGCCTCCTTCTGCTTTAAAAATTTTAGAACTACCTTCTTTCTGTCTCATATCTAATACCGAAGAAGCTCTACCTCCAAAACGTGCTGGAATACCTCCTTTGTAAAATTTTATATCTTTTAACGCATCGGCATTAATTGCCGAAAAAAGTCCCCATAAATGAGATGAATTATATAATGGTGCTTCATCTAATAATAATAAATTCTGATCAATATTACCTCCTCTAACATTAAATCCACTAGCGCCTTCTCCTACCGAACTAACTCCAGGTTGTGTTAAAATTGCTCTTGTAATATCTGGTTCACCAAAAAATGCAGGAAGCTTTTTTATTTCAGAAGCTTTCAAACTAGAAACGCCCGTTAAAATTGTTTTTAGTTGACTTTTACTAGTATTCGTTGATTTTACAACAACTTCTTCTAAGGCATTTTCACTTAAAGTTAATTCAAAGTTCTTCTTAATATCACTATTTAAGTTTATCTTAATTTCTTTGCTTTTGTACCCAACATAAGAAATCTCTAAAACATAAATACCTTTTAAAATGGTCATCGAATAAAAACCATATTCATTGGTTATAGTTCCTTTTAAAGCATCCTTTATTACAACATTTGCGCCTAATAATGTTTCACCAGTTGTAGCATCTTTTACGGTTCCACTAATAGTATATTTTTGTTGCTGTTTTTTTAAAATATTCTTTTGATAAGTTTCTTTATCTTTAGATAAAATTATCAATTCATTTTTTACCTGATGTTTTATTGCTGTATTTCTAAACAATAGTTTTATAGCTTTATTAAGCTCTTTATTAACTACATTAATCGTAAATTTTTGTTGAATATTAACTTCATCATTATTAAAAACAAAGTTATAATTAGTTTGTTTTTCTATTTGATTTAAAATAGCTTCTAAAGTTGTGTTTTCATAGTTTAGTGTTACATTTTTTTGAGAAAAAGTATTCGTTGCTGCTATTTGTAAGCAACAAAATAAAAAAATTGATAAGGTGAGTTTCATTAAAAACGCATGTTTTTGGGATACATTTTTTAACCCCAATGAGGTTATAAATTGTTTGTTTTTCATAGATTTGACTGTTGTTAGATGGTTTTGTTCAATTAAAATTAAATTTATCAGCATTTTTAAATAGGAGAATTGCCGTTCTCCTATTTTTTATTTGATAATCCAAGTGTTTTTTTGAGTATTAAAATGATACTCAAAAGGTTTTGTTATTTTTAATATTTCTAAAATTTCTCTTATAGACATTGTTTTTTCAAAAGTTCCTGTAAATTTTACATTTGATATTTTTTCATTTTCAAAATGAAACTTCAAATTATACTGATTCTTAAAATCTGTTGCTATTTCTTTAAATGTTTTGTTCTTAAATTGAATTTTACCTTCTCTCCAAGAAATAGTATTCATTTTATTTTTGATAACAGATTTTAAAACATGTTTATTTTTCTTCAGAATTCTTATTTTATCATTAGGTAACATTATCATTTTATTTTTTTCAGAATCTTTAACATTAACTGCTACTTTGCCTGTAAATAAAACTGTTTCATAATAATTATTTTCTTTGTAAGATTTAATATTAAAGCTAGTTCCTAATGCTTTAACTATAATATTATCTGGAGTTTCTACCGTAAACGGATGTTTTTTATCTTTTGCGACTTCAAAAAAAGCTTCCCCTTCTAAACGAATCGTTCTTGGAGAATTCTCTTTATATGAAATTTTACTCGAAGCATTTAACCAAACAACAGATCCATCTGAAAGCGTTACTTCCTTTTGTTCTCCGTAAGTTGTTGCTATAAATATTTCTTTAGATTGTGTTATAAAATAGGCGAAAAAAGAAGTACTTAATACTATTATTGCTGCCGCAGCATATTTAAAGAAAAGCTTTTTAAAGTTATTTTTCTTTTCCTTACTTTCTATCTTTTTGAAAAAGTTGGTTTTATTCTTTTCTATATTAGGTGTAGCTACACTACTATTTTCTTTAGTAATTTGATTTATTTTTTTGATTTCCTCAAATAATTGTTCATCATATTCTGTTGAGTTTTTCCATCGCTCAACCTTAGCTTTAATAGCAACACTTGCTGTGTTTGATACATAAGCCCAAAGGTCTGTTTCTTCAATTTTGTCTCGCTTCATAATAATATGAGATTTATTATAAAACGTTTCTGAACAACAAGTACCCTATTTTTTTTATAAAAAATTTACTAATTCTTTTTTAAAAACTTGCAAAGCCTTTGAAATATGAGCTTCTACAGTTTTTATTGATATATTTTTGATAGATGCTATTTCAGCATAAGTATGCCCTTTATCTCTTGAAAGCTTAAAAATTTCAATTGTTTTTTGAGGAAGTAACGTATAGATATCTTCTATTGTTTTTAGTAAATCCCATTCATTATTTATTTCTTCTTCAATATCTTTATTTAAAACATACAGATTTAAATGTTTATTTTTTACGTTTTCTTTTCTAAAATGATCTATAATTTTATTTTTTAACGTTATAATCAAAAAAGATTCTATAGATCGATGATTTATTTTCATCGAATCGATATTTTCCCATAACTTTATAAAAGTCTCTTGTAATAAATCATTCGATATACTTTCATCTTTCACTATTTTAATAGCGTAGTTATATAATTTTTCATAATGTGTATCAAACAATGCTGAAAAATCTACCTTTTCTTTTAATTTCATCAATTTTTAATGCTAAAAATTCACTTAATATGTTCTTTTAAATAAACTTAAATTAATCTTATTTTTATTCAAGCTGATTAAAAAAACATTTTGCTTTCATACTACTAAATATCTTATTTTTGTCTTTTTCAAGTAAGTAATAAAAATACAATACTTAGCAACTAATATAATAACTATTTTAAAACTACTTCTAATTAGCTGTTTTTTAATGATTATTTAACAAAATTTTCGAGCTCAAAACATATGAAATCTCAAGAAATAAGATCAAAATTTTTAGAATTCTATAAATCTAAAAACCATGCTATCGTTCCATCTTCGCCAATGGTATTAAAGAACGATCCTACTTTAATGTTTGTAAATGCGGGAATGGTTCCTTTTAAAGAATATTTTTTAGGACAAAAAAAAATAGTTGATGCTAGAGTTGCCGATTCTCAAAAATGTTTACGTGTTTCTGGAAAACATAACGATTTAGAAGAAGTTGGAAAAGACACGTATCATCATACATTATTTGAAATGCTTGGAAATTGGTCTTTTGGCGATTATTTCAAAAAAGAAGCGATTGCTTGGGCTTGGGAATTACTTACTGAAGTTTACAAAATAGATAAAGACATTTTATATGTTACTATTTTTGAAGGTGATGAAAAAGAAGGTTTAGAGAAAGATACAGAAGCATATGATATTTGGAAACAATACATTGCCGAAGATCGTATTTTATTAGGAAATAAAAAAGATAATTTCTGGGAAATGGGCGCACAAGGACCTTGTGGACCTTGTTCTGAAATTCATATTGATATTCGTTCTGCGGATGAAAAAGCAAAAGTTTCAGGAGCATCATTAGTAAATTTAGATCATCCGCATGTTGTAGAGGTTTGGAATTTAGTTTTTATGCAATTCAACCGTAAAGCTGATGGAAGTTTAGAGAATTTACCTAAAACACATATCGATACAGGTATGGGATTTGAGCGTTTATGTATGGCTTTACAAGGCGTACAATCTAATTATGATACCGATGTTTTTACTCCGATTATTAGAGAAATAGAAACTATTACAAACGTAAAATACGAAAATACTGAAATTGCTGGTGATGAAACAGATATTGCAATTCGTGTAATTGCCGATCATGTTCGTGCTGTAGCATTTTCTATTGCCGATGGTCAATTACCTAGTAATACTGGCGCAGGTTATGTCATCCGAAGAATATTAAGAAGAGCTATTCGTTACGGTTTTACGTTCTTAAATCAGAAAGAACCTTTTATCTATAAATTAGTTGCCACTTTAAGCGACCAAATGGGCGATGCTTTTCCTGAAATAAAAGCACAAGAACAATTAGCCCGAAATGTTATTAAAGAAGAAGAACAATCTTTCTTAAAAACATTAGAACAAGGTTTATTATTACTAGATACTATGACAGCTAATGCTGGAAACAAAGTAATTTCTGGTAAAAAAGTATTTGAATTAAAAGATACTTACGGTTTCCCTGAAGATTTAACGGCATTAGTTTTATCTGAAAAAGGTTTAGATTATAATAAAGAAGAATATAAAGAAGCTTTAAAACAACAACAAGACAGAGGAAGAGCTGCAACAGCTATTGAAACTGATGATTGGAATGTTTTAATTGAAGATGATGAAGAGGAATTTATCGGATATGACACTTTAACTGCTGATGTTAAATTAACTCGATACAGAAAAGTAACCACTAAAAAAGATGGTGAACAATATCAATTAGTTTTTAACATGACTCCTTTTTATCCTGAAGGTGGTGGACAAGTTGGTGATGTTGGACATATTGAAACTTCTAACGGAGATTTAATTTACGTGGTAAACACTAAAAAAGAAAACAATTTAATTATTCACTATACTAAAACTTTACCTTCAAATTTAACAGAAAGGTTTAAAGCTGTAGTAAATAAAAATAGTAGAAATTTATCTGCAAGTAATCATACTGCTACGCATTTATTACACCAAGCATTACGTACAATTTTAGGAACTCATGTTGAACAAAAAGGTTCGTTGGTGAGTCCAAAACATTTACGTTTCGATTTTTCTCATTTCTCTAAAGTTACTTCGGATGAATTACAAGAAATTGAAGATTTTGTAAATGCTCGTATTCGTGAAAATCTTTCTTTAATTGAAAGAAGAAATATTCCGATGCAACAAGCTATTGATGAAGGCGCAATTGCTTTATTTGGCGAAAAATATGGAGATGCCGTAAGAGCCATTAAATTTGGTCAATCAATGGAATTATGTGGAGGAACTCACGTTCCACAAACTGGTGATATTTGGTATTTTAAAATAAAATCGGAAGGCGCTGTTGCTTCAGGAATTAGAAGAATTGAAGCAATTACAAATGTAGCTGTTGGCGATTATTTTGAAGATGTTGAACGTAACTTTACTGATATAAAACAACTATTTAAAAATCCTAAAGATGTTGTAAAATCGGTAACTAATTTACAAGATGAAAACACTGCTTTAAAAAAGCAAGTAGAACAGTTACTTAAAGAAAAGGCTGAAAACTTATCTGGTGAATTAAGAAATAAATTACAAGAAATAAACGGTGTTCAGTTTTTAGCAACTAAAGTTGCTTTAGATGCCAACGGAATCAAAAATTTAGCGTTTGCTTTAGGTAAAGATTTTAAAAATTTATTCTTATTCTTTGCCTCTTCTGAAAAAGCTGATAAAGCTATGTTAACTTGCTATATTTCGAAAGAATTAGCTGCAGAACGTGGTTATGATGCTGGTAAAGTTGTTAGAGAATTAGGAAAATTAATCAACGGTGGCGGTGGTGGTCAAAAATTCTTTGCTACTGCTGGTGGTAAAAATCCTAACGGAATTGAAAAAGCGATAGAAGGTGCTAAAGAATATATTGTTTAAAATAAATCACTAAAATATAAACTCAAAAAAAGGTTCAAAGATTTAATTCTTTGAACCTTTTTTTCGCAATTAATTTAAAGCTTCTTTATAAGTCGAAATTGCTCTTTCTCTGGCAAACTTATGTTCAACCATTGGCTGTGGATAGGTTAATTCATCAAAATTTTCAATCCATTTTCTAATATATTGTAACTCTTTATCGAACTTTTTTAATTGTGCTTCAGGATTAAAAACTCTAAAATATGGTGCAGCATCACAACCTGTTCCTGCTGCCCATTGCCAATTTCCATTGTTTGCTGATAATTCGTAATCTAATAGTTTTTCGGCAAAATACGCTTCGCCCCAACGCCAATCAATTAACAGATGTTTACATAAAAAACCTGCCGTAATCATGCGTACCCGATTGTGCATATAACCCGTTTTATTTAACTGTCGCATGCCTGCATCGACCATCGGATAACCCGTTTCTCCTTTACACCATTTTTCAAATTCGGCTTCGTTATTTCTCCACGGAACGGCATCGTATTTTTGCTTAAAATTATTCGTAACCACTTTGGGAAAATGAAATAATACTTGCATAAAAAATTCTCGCCAAATCAGTTCGTTTAAAAAAGTTGCATTGGTTTTTAAAGCAAATTGCACCATTTTACGAACACTGACCAATCCGAAACGAAAATAAGGCGACAAATAAGATGTTTTATCGATAAAAGGAAAATCACGAACTTCATCGTAATTTGTTAAATTTGATAAATTATAAGGGGTTACTTTTATACTACTTTCATTAAATCCTATGAATTTTAAAGAAGGTATTTCTGATGTAAATTGATGAAAATTATTAAAATTTATTTCATGATTTTTTAAATCTTCTTCGGCATTAAATTTCTGCAACCACTTATTTTTATACGGCGTATAAACTGTATATGGCAAACCATCATTTTTAGTAACCTCAGCTTCTTCAAAAATAACTTGGTCTTTATAGCTTAAAAAATTAATACTTTTTGATTTTAAAAATTCACAAATATTTGCATCTCTTTGCAAAGCATACGGTTCGTAATCTTTATTTGTATAAACTGCTGAAATATCAAATTCTGAAATTATTGTTTTCCAAACTTCAAGAGGATTTCCTTTTTTTATCAATAAAGATGAACCGACTGCTTTTAAATCGGTATCTAACTGCTGTAATGTTTGATAAATAAAGGAAACTCGGGCATCGTTTTCTGGCAATTTATCTAAAATTTCTTCATCAAAAATAAATATCGGCAGTACTTTATTTGATGAATTTAAAGCATTAAATAAGGCTACATTATCTTCTAAACGCAAATCTCTACGAAACCAAAATATCGCTACTTTATTTACCATTAAACATTTTTTCTAAAATTATAAATCGATATTCAAAAATACTTGTTAATTGTTTTTTGATAAAAAGAGCTTGTGCTATATGTCCTAAAAAACCGAACGGTATTTTATAGGAAATTTTATCTTTCATTAAGGTATTTCCGTTTGGCAAGGCTTCAAAAAAATGTTCGTGATGCCACATTGAATAAGGTCCGAAACGTTGCTCATCAATAAAAAAAGCTTGTTCTTTTACTTGTGTTATTTCTGTTACCCAATTTGTTTTCACAAACGGAACAGGCGATACTTTATACGTTATTATTTGCCCAGGATATGCTTTTTTATCAACTTTTGAAGTGATATTAAAACCCATTTTTTTTGGCGTAATTTTAGCTAAATTTTCTGGTGATGAAAAATAATCCCACGCTTTTGCTAACGGCATTTTTAATTCTTGTGCTGTTTCTAGGGTATAAATTCCTGAGTGTTTTTTAAAATTCATCATTTATAAAAGGCTTGTTATTTTAGAACTCATTGGTTTTGTAATTGAATAGAAAACATCAATTAATCTTCCTTCTTCGTCAACTAAATATTTTTGAAAATTCCATTTTACAGACGAATCCATTTTAGCATTTTTTTCTTTTTCAGTTAACCATTGATATAACGGATGTTTCTCTTCTCCTTTAACGGCTATTTTTTCGGTTAATGGAAAATCGACCCCAAAATTTAACCTACAAAACGATTTTATTTCTGATGCTTCCCCAGGTTCTTGAGCTCCAAATTGATTACATGGCAAGCCGATGACTACTAATTTATCAGAATATTTTGATGATAATTCTTGTAAACCATCATATTGCTTGGTAAATCCGCATTTAGAAGCCACATTTACAAATAATATTTTTTTACCTTTATATTGATTTAAATCTAATCTTTTTCCGTCAATTCCTTTAATTTCTATATCGTATAAAGATTGATTAGGAGATACTGTTTCCGAATTTGATAAAAAACTAAATAATGCCATAATTACTAGTATTGATAAAGTTATAAGTAAAGTTATTTTAAGTGTTTTCATTTATTGAAGTGTTATTTTTTCTATGGATATATTAAAATTTTCGTTCTTTTTGTTACCTATCAGAATTGCAATTTCTGAAATAGTAGTTGCTGAATAATTTGGCACATCAACTAAATTACCTCTAGACGAAGCATAAAACTTGTTTAAAGGCAAAACAATTTCTTCTGATTTATTGGTCGTTTCAAACGGCTGAACATACCAAAAATGTTGATCTTCTTTGGCTTTTATTCTAAACTGATACTTTTTACCATCGCCTTTTAACTTTATAACTAGATTTGTTTTTTTATCATCAAAATTAATAGCGATAGGTAATCTTGTCATTGCAAAACCTCCGTTATTATCTAAAGAAACAGCTCCCGAAAAAACAAGTTGTTTATCGTTATTCAATTTCATAGATGATGTCGATACGCCTCCCATAACATCATCATTTGTTATAATCCAGTTTTTGGGAATTGTATTTTTATCAAAAATTATTACCTCATCATTCATACATAAAAAAATAGTGAATAAAATTAGCCATTTCATTCGAGTACAATTATAATTTTACACTTACAATTCCTGCATCCATAGGAATAATTTGCCCTGTTATTGAACCAGATTCATCTGATAATAAATAACTAGCCAAACCTGCTACTTCTTGTGGCGTTAAATATTTTTTTAACGGATGTCTTTCTTGCATACTCTCTTGCTGTTTTTCGTTTCTTAACAAACGTTTTGCAAGTGGCGTATCTGTTACCGTTGGAGCAATGGCATTAAAACGAATTTTAGTTGCATACTCTGCCGCTAACGATTTTGTTAAGCCTTCAACTGCCGATTTACTTGTAGCAATACTTGCATGAAAAGGCATTCCTAAAACAGAAGCAACTGTACTAAATAAGACCACGCTTCCGTTATTTTTTGCCAAACTAGTTTCGTATGCTTTTAAAGTATTGATTGCGCCTATAACATTTATTTCAAAATCTGTTTTAAAATCGGCAACTTTAAGTCGCGTAAATGATTTTAAATTGATACTTCCAGGACAATATACCAATCCATTAATATCTTCTAAAACGGGTAATTCATCATTTAAAACATCACATGAATAATGAGTTACATTTTCATGTTCTTCGGGTGCTGTTCTACTTATATTGATGATTTTATGTGTATCTTTTAATTTATTTACAATAGCTTTTCCGATACCTGAGCTACCTCCTACTACTACAATTGTTTTCATATTTTATATATTTATGATTAGCAATTATTTTATTTATCGCTTAGAAACTTTATTGTTACTAATACTTTTTTGTCTTGTACATTTAAATCGTCCTTTTTCAAAAGCTCGTTTTGCTTGATGCTTAGTTGAACGTCCTTGAACTCTTGCTCTCCATAATTTAAAACTAGATAGCTTTAACTCTTTACGCATTAATTCGATTACTTGTTGTTCTTTTAAACCAAACTGAAACTTTATAGCATCGAATGTGGTTCTATCTTCCCAAGCCATTTCTATTATTCTATCTATATCTCTGTGATTCATAATTTTTGATTATTTTTTACCAAAGCGTTTATCATTCCTTTAAATACAAAAGCATGAAACGGTAAAACGGAATACCAATACAAGCGTCCTAAAACTCCTTTGGGTCTGAAAACTGCTTTTTGATGTAAAGTATCATTTACTATTTTGAACTCTAACCAAGCTTCTCCAGGTAATTTCATTTCTGCAAATAACAAAAGTCTTTTTTCTTTTTTATCAGCCAATAAAACACGCCAAAAATCTAATGGGTCACCAGCTTCTAAAGATGTATTATGTGTTCTTCCTCTACGCAAACCAACTCCTCCAAAAATTTTATCAGCATAACCTCTTATTTTCCATAACCAATTAAAACGATACCATCCATTTTTCCCTCCAATTGACCAAATTTTATCAAGCGTAAAAGCATCATCGGTAACTTTTACAGTACGTTTATCTACAAAACAACCATATTGTGGTATTTGAATATAATCCGATAATTGAGCTTGAAAAACACCACTACTAATAGCATCTTTCCAACTTGATATTACAGCATTTTGTTCTATTCGTTGAAAAGCTAAATCGACCGATTCTTTATAAGAAATAGGTGATATATTTAAAATTTGATTAATATTACTTGGCTTAGCAATTACCTCAACTTTCATGCTATCTACCAAAGCTTGTGCTAAATTAAAAGATGTAGAAGTTACAAAATACAACCAATACGATGATAATTTTGGCGTTAAAAGAGGTAGTGTAAGTATGTAACGTTTAAAGCCTCTTACTTCTGAAAACTGCAAAAGCATTTCTTTATAAGTAAGTACTTCTGTACCACAAATATCAAACGATTTGTTGTACAGTTTTTCATTTCCAACGGCACGTTCTAAAAAAGTTAATACATCTCTAATTGCAATTGGTTGCGATTTTGTATTCAACCATTTTGGCGTAACCATTACGGGTAATTTTTCAACAATATCTCTAATAATTTCAAAGGATGCACTACCGCTTCCAACAATAATTCCTGCTCTAAAAGTGGTCAATGCATATTTTTTTGAAGCTAAATTTTTCTCTACCTGAAAACGAGAAGCCAAATGCTTAGACAAAGAACTATCATTTACAATACCACTTAAATAAATGACTTGTTTACAGTTTGTTTTTTCGACAATATTTTTAAAATTCTTGGCACAAGTTTGCTCTAAATCTTCAAAATTAGTAGCATCCGTAGCCATTGAATGAATTAAATAATACGCAACATCAATATCCGAAGGAAAAACAATTTGTTCGGTTTGTAAAAAATCAACTTTTATAAAGGAGATATTCTCTTTATGTTCTATTTCATCAGGAATTCGTTTTAAATCACGGACACAGCATACTAATTCATGACCTGCATCTAGTAATTTTAATACCAATCTTTTTGCAATATATCCTGTTGTTCCTGTGATTAAAATTTTCATTTTCTTGATGTTTTACATATTAATTATTGTGTTACTTTGGTCTTTGGTATGATAATCTTTGATATTCTTTTGCAACCATATACGTATCTAAACCATTAATTGCTGCAATTTTTTCTTCGGATAAATTTAAAAAACCATCCTCAGAAAGCATTGAATCTTTAAAATACAAATCGGTTACTTCGCCTAAAATTAAAATAGTTCCGTTTGCTTTTATATGATGTTCTTCTAAAAATTTCATTCCTATTTTTATAGGCGATTCAGCTACATAAGGTGCAAAAAAATCATCTTTATAAATTTCAGTTAAATCGGTTTTATCAAACTCTGAAACTCCTGACGGATATTTAGCCGATGTATGATGTGCATCTTCAATTATGGCTTCGTTAATAGCGTTTATCGTATAAAAACCTGTTTTTTTAATGTTGTCATAGGTATTTCTTGCCACGGTTGTAGGACGCAAAACAAATCCTAAAATTGCAGGACTAGAACCATAATGAACAACTGAACTAAAAACAGCTACATTACTAATTCCATCTTCCGATTTTGTAGCAATTAAATTTGCTGGTTTATAACCAGAAATACTGTTCATCAAATTTATTTTATACAGATGATTCATATCATCTATAGCTTTTCTTGATAAATGCATTTATAAATTCTTATAATTATTAATTTTTATATGAGTCGATTTTAAATCGTGCATTAAATTATACAAACCAAAAAATGTTCTGTTGATATAAATAAAATGCTTTGAACCTCTATTACCGTTCATTTTTTTCAACTCAGTACTTTTTGCATATTTTTGTCCTAAATCAGCTATTTTACCAAAGAAAACTCCATCAGAAAAATCAAAATTTTCTTGCTGAAAAGGTGATGTAAATAAATACAACATTTCATAAAACAATTCTTTAAAAAAGGCTTTTTCTTCTTCGGAATCATCTTTTCTTAAAATTTCTAATTCGTATAATTTACTTTCAAAAAAAGCAGGATTTTCAATATTTTCTCGTTTGGCTAATTCGAAATATGGCGTATAAAAAGTCATTGGTACTTCTTTCATACATCCAAAATCGATAACAATTAAATCATTTTCTTTGGATACCAAAAAATTACCAGGATGCGGATCGGCATGTACTTTTTTTAACACATGCATTTGATACATATAAAAATCCCATAATGCTTGTCCTAATTTATTTGCCGTTTGCTGATCATATCCTTTTGATGTAAATTCCGACAAATGAATTCCGTCCATCCAATCCATAGTTAAAATTCTATCCGTAGAAAATTCTTCGTAATATTTTGGGAATTTTAAATTTGGAATATGTGCACAAGCATTCGCTATTTCGTTACTCTGTGCTAATTCTAAAACGTAATTTGTTTCTTCTAATAGCTTACTTTCAACTTCTTTAAAATATTCATCAGAACCTTCGCCTCTTATATTAAACATTTTCATCGCAATCGGTTTTACCAATGCTAAATCCGTAGAAATACTATTTGCAACACCAGGATATTGAATTTTAACAGCCAATATTTTTTCGCCTATCGTAGCTTTATGAACCTGTCCGATACTTGCTGCATTTACAGATTCTGCTGTAAACGTATCAAAAACATCTTCAGGTGTTTTGTTAAAATATTTTTTAAAAGTTTTAACTACTAAAGGTCCTGAAAGTGGCGGAACAGAAAATTGTGATAACGAAAATTTTTCAACATACGCACTTGGCAATAAATTCTTTTCCATACTCAGCATTTGTGCTACTTTTAATGCCGAACCTTTTAATTCTTTTAAACCGTCATAAATATCAGTTGCATTATCTTCATTTAACTGAGCTCTTGCCTCTTCTTCTGATTTTGTGATTTTATTTCCGTAATACTTTGCATAGTTTACACCAAGTTTTAAACCTGTAGTAACTAATTTAGTTGTTCTTTCTATTTTTGATGTTGGTATTTTATCGAGTCTTTTCATATTTTCTTATGTTGACATTCCTTTTTCTTTCCATAAAAATTTCGCTAAATCAATAACGCTTTTTACGGGAGTTATTTGTTGAATTTCAAAAGCAGCTTTAATTGATTTTTCAATAAAAACATCTGTTTTTTCGAAGTTTGAAGATTCATCATCAATCCAAAATTTCAGAATCATTAATAATTGCATCCAATAAGCTTCTGTTATTGTTTTATCTTGAATTTTATTGATTTTATCATTCTTAAAATCAATTTTTTCTATTTCAATTTCACTGATATATTTTAGAAATTCTGAACGTAATTCTTTTAAAACTGCTAGTTTTGAAAAATCCGATTTCATATCTTGAAATTGCCACAAAACATAGGATCTGTTTGCAGTTAATAATTCAAAAAAAGTAAAATAAAAACTTAGTAATTTATCTTTTGATGAATATTCTTGATAAGCCTCTGTTTTATGCAATAAATGGATTGTTTCTTTAGCAAAAATTCCAAATATTGATTTTTCTAAACTCTTAAAACTTGAAAAATGTTTATAAAAATCGGTTTCTTCAAAATTATTTTGAAGGGCAAAAGCATAAATAGAATTCGGTTTTCCTGAAATTAATACTGAATTCATGTATAATTCTATAATTTTATCTTGGGTAATATTCTTCTTTTTTGCCATAATCATTTAATTATTAACACTATATATTAGTTATAAAGTACTGTGTATGCGTTTAATGTTGTTGCGATGGTCATCCAAATTAAATAAGGCAGTATCCATAGCGTGTTTATTTTTAATTCTTTCAGATATTTAAAAGTAAAATACCCGATTAAAAGCCATAATAAGGTAATAACAAGCAAGCCAATTCCCATTAAATGTTGATTGAAAAACAAGTAATTCCAACCGACGTTTAAAATCCACTGAACACTAAAAAGGATTGTTAATTTTTTATCTAAAAAAGGAAATTTAAAACTCAATTTTGTCATATAAAAAGCAAATAACAGCATAATTGTTGACCAAGCTGCTCCAAAAACCCAACCTGCGGGTGTCCAAGGTGCTTTATTTAATGATAGATACCACTCACTTTTTGGACCATTTTCCATCAATATAACACCGATACCTAAGGCTAAAAAATTAACTACTAAAAAGAGTAAAAATCGTATGTATTTATTTTGTTTCATCTTTTATTTTTTTATTAGATTTCTTTAAATGATTAAAAATTAATTGTACTGAAAACAATAGCGTAAAAGCATAAAAAACATCTTCAATAGGAATTGTAAAAATTCTAAAATTCAAGTTTTCTGTATTATTATACCAAACTACAGGTTGCTCAATAAAGCTTCCTGTTAAGATTCCATTTGTTAGTAAAAACGGAATTAAAATCACCAAAAAACTTGGAAAATACGCTTGTAGTTCCGATAAATTATTTTTTAATGAAAAAAGCATCAATACAATAAAAAGAATGAAATTTACAGTCGTATACCATTTTCCAAAATTGAAAATCAATAATAAAAAAGTAATCAAAATCAATAAAAAACTCAACAATACTGTGGGAGTTTTTGATAACTTAAATTGAGGTGCTAAATATTTTAAAACCTCGTGCGTAAACAAGCAAGCATACGGAATACAAAAGAAAAATAGCCATTCTTCAATAGGTAATTTAAATAGTTTTATTCCTAAATAATAATCAGTATTAAAGCCCCAAACTCCCATCTGAGCAAAAACCGCATCCCAAATTATAAACGGTAAAGCGACTAACGAAATACTGATTAAAGCACTTTTAAAATGCTGTATAAAATGAAATTTTTTCTCAAAAATACTGTAACCTAAAGGGATACTTAAACTTCCTAAATTCAATAAGAGATATAGATATTCACTCATTATTTTAGTATTATTAGCTAGATTAATTTAATTATTTTTATTGTCTTTTCTTAAAATATTTAAACGGAACGAACAACATTCCGAAGCATTCTCCATCAGGTTTCCCTAAATGCTTGTGATGTATTTTATGTGCTTTTCGAAGTCCTTTTAAATATTGATTATTCGTATTTTTAAACCAATTAAAACGCCTATGAATTAACACATCATGCACTAAAAAATAAGCGATTCCATAACATAAAATTCCTAAGCCTATAAAAAACAAATAATTTAATGCTGGATTAATTCCGAAGTAAAACAACAAGATACTCGGTATGGCAAAAACCACGAAAAAAGCATCATTTTTTTCAAATACATTCGGATATCCTGGTTGATGATGGTCTTCGTGTAAATACCATCCAAAACCGTGCATTATATATTTATGGGTGCACCAAGTAACGGCTTCCATCCCTATAAAAACCAGTAAAGTTGTAATTGCAAATAACATTTTTAAATAAGGTTTAGTTTATATTTTACGTAACTTCTTGCCAAAAGATTAATTTTCATCGGGTCAGAGATTCTAATTCTTGTGTCCATTATTTCTGATGATGGCGTTGCTTTTAATTTATTAAGCAATTTTTTATAATATCGATACGCCATGTAAACACCAAATTTTGCTTCAACAGGTAATTTTAAAATACCATTTTCATAGGCATAATCAAAATCAGCTTCAATATCTTTAATAATAATTTCTTTGGATGCTTGATCTAATTCTTTAAGGTTGATATTTGGAAAATAAGAACGGTTTAAGAGTTCTAAATCATCTTTTAAATCTCTTAAAAAATTTACTTTTTGAAACGCAGAACCTAAACGCATTGCGGCATCTTTTAATTCGTTATATTGATTTGCATCACCATTTACAAAAACCTTTAAACACATTAACCCAACAACATCAGCCGAGCCATAAATATATTGTTTATATTCTTCTTGGGTAGTGTATGTTGTTTGATGTAAATCGGCTTTCATACTTTTTAAAAAAGCTTGAATTAAATCTTCGGTAATTTTATATTTTTCAACAGTATGTAAAAATGCATTTAGAATCGGATTTAAACTAATACCTTCTTTTTTTGCGTTATAATATTCTTGTTCAAATCGTGTTAATAAAACTTCTTTATTATACTGATGAAAAGAATCGACTATTTCATCAGCAAAACGGACAAAACCATAAATATTATAAATTTCGGCACGTATTTTTGGCGATAACATTCGAGTTGCTAAAGAAAAAGAAGTACTGTATTTTTCAGTAACTAATTTACTACAAGCATAAGAAACTTCATCAAATAATTGTTTCATTTTTAATGGTGTTTTAAAATTAAATCTGAAGCTATTTTACCCGAAATTAATGACGGTGGCACGCCTGGTCCTGGAACCGTTAATTGCCCTGTAAAGAATAAATTCTTTACTTTTTTACTTTTTATTTTTGGTCTTAAAAAAGCAGTTTGTGTTAAAATATTTGCTAATCCGTAGGCATTTCCTTTGTACGAATTATAATCTTTTACAAAATCCTTGACACAAAAACTCTCTTTAAAGATAACATTTTCTTTGACAGATTGCTGTGTTAATTTCTCTAATCTGTTGATAATTAAATCAAAGTACTTTTCTCTAAGCTCGGGAGTATCTTCAATACCTGGCGCTATCGGGATTAAAAAAGTGGCAGCTTCGTTATGAATTGGCGCAAAAGAATCCTCTGTTACGGAGGGGAAACTTGCATAAAACATCGGATCTTTTGGCCAACTTGGAGTATCATATATTGATGCCGCATGTATATCAAAATCGGTATCAAAAAATAAGGTATGATGACAAACATCTTTTAGTTTTTTATCAAAACCAACGTAAAACAATAATGACGATGGTGCAAAAACTTTTTTATCCCAATATTTTTCAGAATATTGTCTATATTTTTGAGGTAATAATGTTTCTGTATGATGATAATCGGCACCGCTCAACACAATATCCGAAGCAATAAATTCACCATTTACAATAAGTCCGATAGCTTCACCTACTTCATTAACCGATATTTCTTCAACATTAGCATTGGTTTTAAACTCAACGCCTACATCTTTAGCTAAAGTATGCATTGCTTCAATCACTTTGTACATTCCGCCCTTTGGATGCCAAGTTCCTAAAACAAAATCGGCATAATTCATAAAGTTATAAAAAGCGGGTGTATTGCTTGGTTTTGCGCCTAAAAATAAGACAGGAAATTCTAAAATCTGAATTAATTTTTTACTTTTAATTTTTCTACGAACTTCTTTTCTTATGGATGAAAAAAACTGGATTATTTTTCCAATCGTAACAGGCGTTACCAATTCTAAAGGAGAAACTCCTGGGTTATAGACTAAATCGTTTATCGAAACATCATAATTATAGGCGGCAGATTTTAAGAATGCTTTTAAATGAACTGAACTTCCTTTTTCCTCTGCTTCAAAAATTTCGTAAATCTCTTCAACACTACCAGGAATTGTAATCGAATCTGCGGTATCAAAATAAACTTGATATGCTGGATCTAACTTTTCTAATTCATAATAATCAGATGGTTTTTTACCAAAATCGGCAAAAAACTTCTCAAAAACATCGGGCATCCAATACCATGTTGGTCCGATATCAAAAGTAAAACCATCTTTTTTTAACTGACGTGCTCTACCTCCTAGTGTTTCATTTTTCTCTAAAATTACAACGTCATATCCTGCTTTTGCTAAATAACACGAAGCTGATAATGATGAAAAACCCGAACCTATTATATGTATTTTCTTTTTCAATTTCAATTTTATTTTTTTTTTAGTAGGATTACTAATACACTCACAAAATTATACTCACAAAATACTTTCTGATAAATTTAAGGATTTTTAAGAATTAAAAAACATCTAAAAATAATTAAATATAAAAAATTAAAGAAGGCTCTTTATGAATACCCAAATTTACAACTTTTGTTTAATTAAAACAAAAAAGAGTTAAACAAAATTAAATTAATCAAAAAAAAGCTACATTATTTTTAAAAACTCAATAATAGAAGGATATAGCGAAATATTTGCTTCAAAATCTATTTCTTTAACGCTGGCTGTTTTTGCTCCTATCGCAATTAATTGATGCTTTGTATCTTTTAAAATAGCTTCTATTTCCTTAAAATAATCGGTTATTTTATCGTCGTAGGGCTGTACGGTTAATGAAGTTACAAAACGAATTTCCGTATCACTTTCAAAGAAATAATTCAAATTATTTAACGGCAAACTTTGCCCTAAGTAAATCGTTTTATAACCACGCAACACTAACTCATAATTTAAGTACATCAAACCTAATTCGTGTATTTCATGTTCTGGTAAAAACAATACGTATAATACTTTTGAATTTAAAATATTATAAGGCAATCTTTCGGTACTTATTTGAATTTTCTGAGTAATTAAATTTGATATAAAATGCTCGTGAGCAGGAAGTAAGGTGTCTGTTTGCCATAATAAACCGATGTGATTTAAAAAAGGTACAAAAACATCTTTGAAGATTTCTCGGAACGTTTTTTTATCCAACAATTGATTGTAAGTATTGTTAAATAACTCTTTATCAAACTGAAACATTGCTAATTTCAAGGAGTTCATTGCTTGGTCATTAGAGGCTGTTTTTAAGGCTAATTCTCTTGAAGCAATCAATATTTCTTGGTTAGACATTGCGGCTATTTTAGAAATTTTATAATTGTTTTTATTCAGTAGAACAACGTTTAATAATTTCAATAAATTTTTTGAAGAATAATACCGAATATTCGTATCGGTTCTTTCGGGGGATAATAAATTATAGCGTTTTTCCCAAATACGAATGGTATGTGCTTTGATTCCTGAAATATTTTCAAGATCTTTAATGGTAAAAGTATTTTTAATATTGTTCAATTTATTATGTTTTAAGATAAACAAAGATACATTTTTACGGAGTTTGTCTTTAGTTTTGGTTTGACTTTATTTTTAGAATCATTTTTGATAAGTATAGTTATGACTATTTTTATAATTATTTTTGATGTTTATGCTTTTGATACTATTTTTATAAAATGAAACTTCAAACACAACTTTCTTTAAAAAAACAAGCGCATCATTTAATTGATTATAACTCGAAATTATTTTTATTGGGGTCTTGTTTTTCTGAAAATATCGGCGATAAATTATCGTATTATAAATTTCAATCGACACAGAATCCTTTTGGAATTTTATTTCATCCAAAGGCTATTGAAAAATTAATTACGGATGCTATCAATCAAAAAAAATATACAGAAGAAGCTATTTTTTTTCACAATGAATCTTGGCATTGTTTTGATGCGCATTCTAGTGTAAGTTCTTTGGATAAAAATGAAGTTTTAGAAAACTTAAACACTGCCAGTTCGGCAACATTTACGCAGTTAAAAAACGCTAGTCATTTGATAATTACCTTGGGAACTTCATGGATTTATCGTGAAATTCCTTCGGATACAATTGTAGCGAATTGCCATAAAATTCCACAGAAAAACTTTACAAAAAAGATTTTAAGTATTGCTGAAATCACTGAAAGTTTATCAGAAATTATTACTTTAACAAAATCCGTTAATCCTGATATTGCGATTCTTTTTACCGTATCGCCTGTGCGTCATCTAAAAGATGGATTTATTGAAAATCAGCAAAGTAAATCGCATTTAATATCGGCAATTCATTCAATTATCGATATTAAAAAGAGCGTTTATTATTTTCCTTCGTATGAAATTATGATGGATGAATTGCGTGATTATCGTTTTTATGCCCAAGATATGATTCATCCAAATGCTACTGCAATAAATTATATTTGGGAAAAATTCATAGCCGTTTGGATTGCTGAAAACACCCAAAAAACGATGAAGGAAATTGAAATAATTCAAAAAGGATTGGCGCATCGTTCTTTTAATCCAACATCAGAAGCCCATCAAAAATTCTTACAAAATATCGCACAAAAAAAGGAAACACTTCAAAAAGCATTTCCTTTTATTCAATTTTAAAAAAACGTATAGACACTTAAAAAATCAAAAATTATTTTAAGTGTTTATCGACATTTTGCCAAGGTCCTCCGTTAATAATATCGACACCTTGTGCATGTAAAAAGTCGGTTGCCTGTCCACTTCTAGCACCACTTCTACACACTGCGATTACAGGTTTTTTCCATGCTTTAATTTCAGCAACTCGTGCCGATATTGTTGTTAAAACAATATGTTTTGCTCCTTGTGAATGTCCTTCGTTCCATTCATCTAAAGTTCGTACATCTAAAATAATTGCGCCATTATCTAAATACGTTTGTATTTCGTTTGTCATATCTTTTTTTCTAAATAAGTTAAATAATCCCATTTGTTTGCGTGTTTCTACGGCAACAAATGTAGTCCGTTTTCTATTAAAGCTTTGTAACTCTTGTTACTTTTTAAGTTTTCTAAATATTTTTCCAGTTCATTTTTGATGCTAAAATTATTTTCTACGGATAGTTCATAGAGTTCTAAAACGAGCAACCAATCTGTTGGAAACTCTTTTTTCAAGCGCTGAAAAATGGTTTCAATATTGCTATTTGTGGCTTGTTTTTGTTCTCGCATTTCTCGAACTTCGGCATATAATGTATATAATTCTTGCTGATTTTTAGTATATGTTATTTTATGTGTTTTCGTTTCAGAAACTTTCCCTAAATTTTCAAAAGAAGTAACATCGGCAGGACCTGAATAAGCGGAAACCACTTTTTTACCGATTGCCATGTCATAAATTCCCCAAGAAGGTTCAAATAATGTTTCATTTTGATAGGTAACTGTACAGTTTTTAAAAGAGATGATTAAAATTTTCCCTCTTAAATCGCGTGTTCCCGTGATGATATTTCCTGTAACAAGCACGCCACTTTCAAACTCTAATTTGATATTTTTTCCTTCATAAATTCCGTAGGCTTCTAAATCGCGCGGACTCATATTTTCGATCGGCAAATTAATACCTTTTAATTTCCCAATTGGGCTTCCAAAACCTTCGGCATGATACGAAATTCCGTGTCCAATTAATTCTTTATCTCTGTTTGATAAAGCAGTATTTCCTGTTGTTTGTAAGTACGCAATTTTCCCATTTTCATCTTTTATTACGTTGCTAAACATCCCTGAAATTTGAATTCCTGTACTTAATTCAACAGTTCCTAAATTTTTAGATGTTATCAATTTTTGAACTCCAGATAATCCTCCAGTACGAAGTGCCATCGTATTTGCAAATTCATTTAAAACGAAGCTTAAATGGGCAAAATCTGGGGTTACAAAAAGTTGTGGTTGTGGTTTGGTGATATCAAAATTAACCGTTGCAGAAGCTATCGAATAGGCTATTTTTTTAACCTTTGATTTCAGACAACCTTTACTTTCTCCTATAGATGATAACAATCCTGCGCCGTATATCTTCGGATTTTCAAGTGTTCCGATTAAGCCATATTCGACTGTCCACCAATGCAGATTTCGAATTTGTGCCATTTCAGATAATTCGCCCATATTATCTTGTAAATAGGTAACTTTTTCTTGCGCTTGGGCGATTTCTTTTTGGGTTGAATTTGGATCTTCTTTTAAAATCGATAATAATCGAATTGCTTCATACATTTCATAGTCTTCTGCGGATGAAATTGCTTTTGAACCTATTTCACCGAATCTTCGTAAATACTCTGCATATTCTGGATTTGCAATAATTGGAGCATGTCCTGCGGCTTCGTGAATAATATCTGGAGCAGGCGTGTATTGAATATGATTGATAGTTCTCATATCCGAAGCAATAACCAGCACATTATAGGCTTGAAATTCCATAAAAGCATTTGGCGGAATAAAGCCATCAACAGAAACTGCCGCCCAACCGATTTCTTTTAAAATTCGATTCATTCCTTCCATATACGGAATGCTATTTACAGAAATACCTGTTTTTTCTAATCCTTTTAAATATGATGAATGAGCAACTTTACCTAAATAATCAACATTTACTCGCATTACATATCGCCAAACCGCCTGATTTTGAGCTGTATATTCATCATACGGTTGTTGAACAACAAATTTATGCAGATGTTTTGGTAATTTTTTTGTTACGTCATTTAACTCGAAATGAGGTTTCATATTTTCAATTATTTTGTAACTATTTTGTAAAGGTAAAATTAAGTTTTTTATCGTTTACAAAAAATCGATATTCGTTAAAATATATAAATTGTATATTTACTTTTATCAAAAAAATTAAAAAAAGAAAAATTATGAGAAATCGCGGAGGTTTAAAAATTAGACTTTTAATTGGTGCAGCAATCGCACTTTTTGCTTTGGTAAAATACTGCGCTAGTGCAGAAACAAATCCGTACACAGGTCAAAAACAACATATTTCTATTTCTCCGAAACAAGAAATTGCAATCGGCTTAAGTAGCGCTCCTCAAATGGCACAACAACACGGTGGATTACATCCGAATATAGATGCTCAAAAATTAGTGGACCAAATTGGAAAAAAATTAGTTGACAATAGTATTGCTAGAGAATCTGGCTATCCTTTTGAATTTCATTTATTAAGAGATGAAAGAACTATTAATGCTTTCGCACTTCCTGGAGGACAAGTATTTATTACCTATGCATTGTTTTCAAAGTTGAAAAATAAAGATCAGTTAGCGGGCGTTTTAGGACATGAAATTGGACATGTTATCGGGCGACATTCTGCGGCTCGCATGGCAAAACAAGATTTAACACAAGGATTACTCTCAGGAGCTTCTGTCGGTTTTGACCCAAGTACTGCACAAGGAATGGCAGGAATTGCCAATGTTATTAACATGAAATATGGTCGAGGCGATGAGTTAGAAAGTGATGAATTAGGTGTTAAATTAATGATTGATGCAGGCTATAATCCTGAGAGTTTAATTGGCGTTATGCAAATTTTAAAAGCTGCCGCAGGACCTAACAGAACTCCAGAATTTCAAAGTACACATCCCGATCCTGAAAATAGAATCGAAAAAATTAAAAACGCGATTCGAAAGTATCGTAAATAAATATTGATAAAATAATAACTCAAAATGATTTTAAATAATTTATAAAAGCATTTTTTTTTGCAGAAAATTAAATCCTAGCCCCGATTGAAGCAATTGTTTGAGGGCTGTTTTTGATTTTTCTTTAAAAAAAAGCGAGTGCGGAAAGCGGGAAATAACTTCAAATAATTTTTATAGCAAATAATACATTTGTTTATTTTTTATAAAACGATAAAATCTTTCTTATTTTTACCGTTCAATTCAACAAAAATGAACAAGAAAGTAATTTTAATGATTCTCGATGGCTGGGGAATTACCCAAAATCCAAAAGTTTCTGCTATATACAACGCCAAAACGCCTTTCATAAATTCTTTATATGATAAATTTCCACACGCACAATTACGTACTGATGGAGAACATGTCGGTTTGCCTGAAGGACAGATGGGGAATTCGGAAGTTGGACACATGAATTTAGGCGCAGGTAGAATTGTATATCAAAATCTTGCTAAAATTAACAAGGCTGTTGAACAAGGAACTTTAGCGCAAGAAATTGAATTATTAAAAGCTTTTGATTACGCCAAAAAAAACAATAAAAATGTTCATCTTTTAGGATTGGTTTCTAATGGTGGGATTCATTCTCATATCAATCATTTAAAAGGACTTTTATCCATCGCAAACGAGCAAAAATTGGACAATGTTTTTTTACATGCTTTTACTGATGGTCGTGATTGTGATCCTAAATCTGGAAAATATTTTATCAATGAGATAGAAGAACATATGCAAAAAACCACCGGTGAATTGGCGACAATTACAGGGCGTTATTTTGCTATGGATAGAGATAATCGTTGGGAAAGAGTGCAATTAGCTCACGATGCTTTAGTAAACGGAAAAGGAAGTTTTTCTACAGATGCGACCCAAAGTATTCAAGAAAGCTATGATGAAAATATTACGGATGAATTCGTAAAACCTATTATTATGGTTGATGAAAAAAATCAACCTAAAACAACTATTAAAGAAGATGATGTTGTTATCTTTTTTAATTTTAGAACTGATAGAGGTCGTGAATTAACCGAAATTCTGAATCAGAAAGATTTTCCAAAACTTAATACCAAAAAATTACCATTATACTTTGTTACCATGACAAATTATGATGAAACTTTTAAAGATATTAAAGTAATTTACAATAGTAATAATATTGAAAATACTTTAGGTGAAGTTTTAGAAAGCGCAGGTAAAACGCAAATTAGAATTGCGGAAACGGAGAAATATCCACATGTAACTTTTTTCTTTTCTGGAGGAAGAGAGCAAGAATTTAAAGGCGAAAAACGTTTATTATGTCCATCGCCAAAAGTAGCAACCTACGATTTACAGCCAGAAATGAGTGCGTATGAAATCCGAGACGCTATTATTCCTGAATTAAAAAATAACACTGTTGATTTCGTATGCTTAAATTTCGCAAATGGCGATATGGTTGGACATACAGGCGTTTTTGATGCCGCAGTAAAAGCTTGTGAAACAGTTGATAATTGCGTAAAAGATGTAATTACAACGGCTTTAGAAAATGATTATACCACTATTGTAATTGCTGATCATGGTAATTGTGAAACAATGATGAATCCTGATGGTTCACCACATACATCGCACACCACGAACCCTGTTCCGATGATTTTAATCGATAACGATTTAAAAACTATAAAAGATGGCGTTTTAGGTGATATTGCACCAACTATCTTGCACTTAATGAACGTACCGCAACCTAAAGAAATGACACAAGATTCGTTAATTTAAAATTATACCGATGAAAAAAATAACATACTTATTTATTGTATTATTAGTTACTTCTTGTGCATCAATATCAAGAGAGCCTGCTACTAAAAATAATCAGAATGACTTAGTCGGAATTGCTACCAAAAAAGATTTTAAACAAGAACCTTATGCCTCAGAATGGTTTAATGATTTTTATAGGTATTACCAAACCGATAAAAAAACGATTAATAAATTGAAAATACATCTAAAAGATGTTACTATTAGAGGTTTTGTAGCAACTTGGTGTGGAGATAGCCAACGCGTACTTCCTAATTTTTATAAAATTTTAGATCAAGCTAATTTTAACTATATAAATTCAGAAATAGTAGCTGTTAACCGTAAGAAAAAAGGAAATGGATTAGAAAAAGGACTTGATATTATTCGAATACCAACCTTCATTTTTTATAAAGATGGAAAAGAAATTGGTCGTTTTGTTGAGCATGCACTTGATGGTAGTACTATCGAAGAAGATATTTTAAAAATAGTTTCTGGCAAGCCATACACACATCCTTATCAAAAATAACCGTAAATTTGTCCTTCAATATTTTTAAGATGATTAAATCAAAAACTAGAGAAGAAATAGAGTTAATGCGTGAAAGTGCATTAGTAGTATCAAAAACTTTAGGAATGTTAGCTAAAGAAGTGAAACCTGGTGTTTCCACTTTATATTTAGACAAACTTGCCGAAGAATTTATCCGTGAACAAGGAGCAATTCCTGGTTTTTTAGGATTGTATGATTTCCCGAATAGCCTTTGTATGAGCCCAAATTCACAAGTAGTACACGGAATTCCGAATAAAAACCCAATGCAAGAAGGAGATATTATTTCCATTGATTGTGGTTCGATTAAAAATGGTTTTTATGGCGACCACGCCTATACTTTTGCAGTGGGTGAAATCGCTCCTGAAACGCAAAAATTATTAGACGTTACCAGAGAAAGTTTATATGTTGGTATTCGTGAATTAAAAGTAGGAAATCGTGTCGGTGATGTTGGTTTTGCTATTCAAAACTTTACTGAAAAACATGGATACGGTGTAGTTCGTGAATTGGTTGGTCATGGTTTAGGACGTGTAATGCACGAAGATCCTGAAATGCCAAATTACGGTCGTAGAGGTCGTGGGAAAAAGTTTATCGAAGGAATGGTTGTTGCCATCGAGCCGATGACAAACCTAGGAACACATAAAATTTTACAACATAATGACGGTTGGACAATTACAACTTTAGACAACAAACCTTCCGCTCATTTTGAACACGATGTTGCTATTGTTGATGGAAAACCAGAATTACTTTCTACCTTCAAATATATACATGAAGCATTAGGAATTGAAACAAATGAAGAAGACGAATTTAGACAACAACCTTTAACAATATAATTTGTCAATATTCAAAATCATATTAAACACCATTCCAAGACCTTTATTAATTAAAGCAAGTTACTGGGTTCGCCCAGTAATTTCTTGGTGGTTACAAGGCGATGTTTTTACAGATCCTATTGATGGAAAATCTTTTCGCAAATTTTTGCCTTACGGATATCAAAATCAAAGAGAAAATGCCCTTTCTCCTTCTACTTTATCCTTAGAAAGACACCGTTTATTATGGTTATATTTACAAAATGAAACAAATTTTTTAGCTTCAAATAACTTAAATAGTTCTTCGGATAAAAAACTAAAAGTACTTCATATTGCGCCTGAACAATGCTTTTTAGATATCTTCAGAAAGCAAAAAAACTTAGACTATATTACTGCTGATTTAGAATCTCCAATTGCGGATGTAAAAGCCGATATTTGCGATTTACCTTTTAAAGATAATGAGTTTGATGTTGTTTTTTGCAATCATGTTTTAGAACATATTTCTGATGATACCAAAGCAATGCAAGAATTATACAGGGTTTTAAAAGTTGGCGGATTTGGAATTTTTCAGATTCCTCAAGATTTATCAAGAGAAAAAACTTTTGAAGACGATTCCATTACCGATGAAAAGGAACGCACCAAAATATTCGGTCAATACGATCATGTTCGCGTGTATGGGCGTGATTATTTCGACAAACTTCGTTCCGTAGGTTTTAAGGTTGATGAGGTTGATTTGACACAAAAAATCGCCCCAGAAAAACTAGCACGATTTGCATTGATGAAAGACGAAATTCTGCCTGTTTGTTTTAAGAGCCTTTAAATAAACTGTCAGTTCGAGTGATTTTTTCCTTCAAAAAATTGTATCGAGAACTTTTTCAGCATCAAAATTCATCAACATAAAAAAATTCAAATTCTCGATACAATTTTAATTCCTTTTAGTCATTAAAATCACTCGAATTGACAAAAATCATGAAAAAAACTGAAATAAATTCAGGTTGACGGATGCGATTTCTTAATTTTCAAATTCTTTTAACTCATTATTTTCGTCATTATATAATAGGACTACTTTTAATTCAGGATATTTTTGTAAAAATGCTTTCGTTTTTTCTAATCCCATGGCTAAAAAAGCGGTTGCGTAGGCATCAACATCGGCACAATCGCCCTTTAAACGAACCGAAACACTCAATAAATTACTTTGACTTGCCAAACCTGTTTTTGCATTTACCGTATGTACAATTTTATCGCCGTTTTCATTGATTTTAAACTTTCGATAGTTCCCAGAAGTTGCCATCGATTCATTATCCAAAGAAATAACTTTTTGAAGCGAACGTGTGCCATCAATATTTGGTTTTTCAATCGCTACTTTCCATAATTTACTGTTCTTTTTTCCTCTCGCTCGAATCTCCCCTCCTATTTCTACCAAATAATTTTCAATGTTTTTATCCTCTAAAAATCGACCGATAATATCAACTCCATAACCTTTTGCAAAAGCATTTACATTAAATTCAATATGATCTGATTCACGATAAACCTTATTATTTTCTAATTTTACTTTATCAAAACCAACGCCAATCATTAGTTTTTTAATTTCTTCGGATGTTAAATTTTTAATCTCTTTTCCCGCTCCAAAACCATACGCATCAATTAATTTTCCAATCGTTGGATCAAAATAACCATCGGTTTGTTGATGAATTTTTTTAGCTTTTTTAAAAACTTCGATAAACATCGCATCAACAACTACCGTGGTATCGCCTTGATTAATCCTAGAAATATCGGAAGTTGGTAAATACGTAGACAATGATTTATTCACTAAATTAAATAAACTATCAATTGATTTTTGAAGCAACTTTTTATTTAATTTTTCACTCGTTTTAGTAGTCGTTTTATTGATTGTTTTTTGAGCGATTTCTTGATTTTGAGCATCAAAATAGGTAATATGATACGTTGTTCCAAATACAAAACCTGCTAATTTCGTAGGAGTTATTTCTTTTTTCTGATTACAAGAAATCAAAAATAATAATAGAAATATTATTGATAATAATCTTAAAAATACTGTGCAAATTCTATTTTGAATCATCGTAAAAATTTAATATTTAAAATGTAACGACAAAAATAAATCATTATCGCTTCATAAAAGATTGTTAATTCTGTTTTTTTACGCATTGATTTTCATAAATTTGTATTTTTCAAAACAATACTAATTCACCACTTAAAAACAGCCTAAAATGAAGAAAATATTTTTAGTTATTACCGCTTCTTTTTTACTAGCATCTTGTGTTTCTACCAAAGAATTAAACGCTTTAAAAACTAAGCACGAAAAAACAAAAGATGAATTATTAGCTGTAAAGGCAAATTTAACGAAATGTTTAGTTGAAAAAGAAAGTTGTCAAGAAAAAGTAAATACCTTAAAATCATCCGTTGGTGATTTAAAACAAGACAAACAAAATACGCTTCAACAAGTAGAAAACTTAACCGTTTTAACCAAAGGAGCAAATGATAACATCAAAGAAACCTTAACGCAATTAAGCAAAAAAGACAAATATATTAACCGAATTAGAGCAGCAGCTTCTAAAAAAGATTCGTTAAATTTAGTCGTTGCTTTTCATCTGAAAAAAGAATTACAACAAGGTATTGATGATGAAGATATCACTATTAACGTAGAAAAAACAGTGGTTTTTATCTCGATTTCTGATAAACTATTATTTAAAAGCGGAAGCTATACAATTTCTGATAAAGCCTCTAAAGTTTTAGGAAAAGTAGCAACGGTTGTAAATGGTCAGCCAGAAATGGATATAATGATTGAAGGACATACTGATAATACACCTGTTTCGAAAGGATCTAGACTAATAGATAACTGGGGATTAAGTGTATTACGTTCAACAGCTATTGTTCGTGAATTACAAAATAAATACAGCGTTGCTCCTAAAAGATTAATCGCAGCTGGTAGAGGAAGTTATGTGCCATTAGTAGCAAACGATACTCCTGATAATAAAGCCAAAAATAGACGAACAAAAATTATTATTTTACCACGTTTAAATCAATTTTTTGAATTATTAGAACAAAAAACAGAGTAAAATAACCTGAAAAATAGAATAAAAATTAGAGCATTTTTATTCAAAATACTATTTCATAAATAAAAAAACGTGCAACTGCACGTTTTTTTATTAGAAAAAATTAAACAAACCTACTATTTGTCAATCAAATAATTAGCCGTATATTTGCACACCTTTTTTAAGGATAAAATCATATATTAATAAACAAAAACTAATCGTGTAATTATGAACACATTAAGTTACAAAACAGTATCAGCAAACAAAAACACTGTTAATAAAGAGTGGGTTTTAGTTGATGCGGACGGGCAAACGTTGGGTCGTCTAGCTTCTAAAATAGCAATGCTAATTAGAGGTAAGTACAAACCAAATTATACTCCTCACGTAGATTGTGGAGATAACGTGGTTGTTATCAACGCAGAAAAAATTGTTTTAACTGGTAAAAAATGGACTGATAAATCTTATATCCGTCATACAGGTTATCCAGGTGGACAAAGATCATTAACTGCTACAGAAATGTTCGAAAAAGATCCTACAAGATTAATCGAAAAAGCAGTAAAAGGAATGTTACCTAAAAATAAATTAGGAAGCGCTTTATACAAAAACTTATATGCGTATGCAGGTACTGAGCACCAACAAACTGCTCAAAACCCAAAAGCTATTAACCTTAAAGATCTTATATAATGGAAACTGTACACAAAATAGGTAGAAGAAAAACAGCAGTTGCTCGTATTTATCTTTCAGAAGGTAAAGGAAACATTACTGTTAACAAGAAGGACTTTAAGAACTACTTTACAACAGGAACTTTACAATACAAAATCCAACAGCCTTTAATGTTAACTGAGAACTTAGAGTCTTATGACATTAAAGTAAACGTTTTTGGAGGTGGTATTACTGGTCAAGCAGAAGCAATTCGTTTAGCAATTACTAGAGCATTAGTAGCAATTAACGAAGAGCACAAAGCAGTATTGAAACCAGAAGGTTTATTAACTCGTGACCCTAGAATGGTTGAACGTAAGAAATTCGGTCAGAAAAAAGCACGTAAGAAATTCCAGTTCTCTAAACGTTAATATATATTTTCAAATTATTAACAATGCCTTGCAAAAGATATTGTTAATAGTTTTTAATTTATTTTCAAAAAGAGACTGTTACTTATACATTTATTTTTAACAGTTTAGTATCTAAATATTTCAGACTTTTTACAACTACTGAAATATTGTGAAAACAGAACGTAAACACATTTTATTAAAATGGCAAATATTCAAGAATTATTAGAAAGCGGAGTGCACTTCGGTCACTTAACTAGAAAATGGAACCCAAACATGGCTCCATACATTTATACAGAACGTAACGGTGTTCACATCATCGATTTGTATAAAACATCTGCTAAAATTGACGAAGCTGCTGCAGCTTTACAAAAAATAGCAAACTCTGGACGTAAAATATTATTCGTTGCAACTAAAAAGCAAGCGAAAGATATTGTAGCTGAAAGAGCAACTAATATTAACATGCCTTTTATTACCGAGCGTTGGCCTGGTGGTATGTTAACAAACTTCGTAACTATCCGTAAAGCTGTTAAGAAAATGGCTACTATTGATAGAATGAAGTTAGATGGTTCTTTTGACGCTTTATCTAAAAGAGAAAAGTTACAAATTAACCGTCAGAGAGCGAAATTAGAAAAGAATTTAGGTTCTATTTCTGATATGACTCGTTTACCTGCGGCTGTATTTGTAATCGATGTTAAAAAAGAACACATTGCAATTGCTGAAGCAACAAAATTAAACATTCCAATTTTTGCATTAGTTGATACGAACTCTGATCCTAGACCAGTAGATTACGTAATTCCTGCAAATGACGATGCTTCAAAATCTATTGATAAAGTTTTATCTTATGTAACTGATGCTATTGCTGAAGGTTTATCTGAAAGAAAGGCTGACAAAGAAAAAGTAGCTACTCCTGTTAAAGAAGAAGCTAAAGAAGTAAAAGCTACTACTACTGAAACTGTTGCTACTAAAGCACCAGCTAAAGAAGAAGAAGAAGAAGCTAAATAATTTCAATTTATTTCCGTTAAAGGTTTCATTTACTTGAAACCTTTAACTATTTTTACAAGTATAAATTCACAACTAAAAAATAACAATAGATATGTCAGTAAAAATTAGCGCTGCAGACGTAAAAAAATTAAGAGAAACTACCGGAGCCGGTATGATGGATTGTAAAAATGCATTAGTAGAAGCTGAAGGTAATTTTGATAAATCAATTGATATTTTACGTAAAAAAGGACAAAAAATCGCTGCTAAAAGAGCCGATAGAGATTCTACTGAAGGTGTTGCTATCACTAAAATTAGTGATGATAATACTTATGGGGTTGCTATTGTATTAGCATGTGAAACAGATTTCGTTTCTAAAAATGATTCTTTCAAAGATTTAGCTGCTGAATTTGTTGCTATTGCTTTTGATACTAAAAGTAAAGAAGAATTTTTAGCTGCTGATTTCGGTGGAGTAACTGTTGCTGAAAAATTAATCGAACAAACAGGTGTTATCGGTGAAAAAATCGACATCACTTCTTTCGAAAGATTAGAAGCGCCTTACGTAGGTTCTTATACACACATTGGTAAAATTGCTGCTATGGTTGGTTTATCTGCTGCGGTAGATAATGCTGCTGTTTTAGCTAAAGACTTAGCAATGCAAGCTGCTTCAATGGGTGCAATTTCTTTGTCTTACAAAGATTTTGATCCTGCTTATGTAGAAGCTGAAACTGAAGCAAGAATTGCTGTTATCGCTAAAGATAACATCGAATTAGGACGTTTAGGTAAAACTTTAAAAAACGTTCCTCAATATGTTTCTAGATTACAATTAACTGAGGCTGCTTTAGCACAAGCTGAAGAAGTTGCCAAAGAGCAATTAAAATCAGAAGGGAAACCAGAAAAAATTTGGGATAAAATTTTACCAGGAAAAATGGAAAGATTTATCTCTGATAACACAACTTTAGATCAAGAACAATGTTTATTAGATCAAAAGTTTATTAAAGACGAAAAGAAAACTGTTGCAGAATATGTTTCTTCTTTTGGTGACGTAGAAGTTAAAAACTTTGTAAGAGTTACTTTAGGATAATTCTTAAACATCACAAAATATTTAAAACCATCCATTTTTTGGATGGTTTTTTGTTTTATCAAAATTCAAACTCAAAAAAAATGCGTAATTTTGCATAACTTTCAACAAGATTATGCAATATAAAAGAATCCTTTTAAAATTAAGCGGCGAATCATTAATGGGCGACCTTCAATATGGTATTGATCCTAAAAGACTTAAAGAATACGCCCAAGAAATAAAACAAGTAATAGCTAAAAACATTGAAATTGCCATTGTTATTGGCGGTGGAAATATTTTTAGAGGGGTTGCTGGAGCAAGCCAAGGCATGGACAGAGTACAAGGTGACCACATGGGAATGTTAGCAACTTGTATTAATGGTTTAGCTTTGCAAAGTGCTTTAGAAGCTGAAGGAATTCATACCCGTTTACAAACAGCAATCGAAATTAAAGAAATAGCAGAACCTTATATTAAACGTCGTGCAAATCGTCATTTAGAAAAAGGTCGTGTCGTTATTTTTGGCGGAGGTACTGGAAATCCCTATTTCACTACTGATACAGCAGCAGTTTTAAGAGCTATCGAAGTAAATGCCGATGCCATTTTAAAAGGAACTAGAGTCGATGGGATTTATAATGCAGATCCTGAAAAAGATAAAAATGCCATAAAATACGATAATATCACCTTTAGAGACGTTATTGACAAAGGATTAAAAGTAATGGATATGACCGCTTTTACCTTAAGTGAAGAAAATAAACTTCCAATTATCGTTTTTGATATGAACAAAAAAGGAAACTTATTAAAATTAGTTTCTGGAGAACAAATTGGAACAATCGTTGATAATTAATAAATAGCAATACAACCTCTTAATTTTTTCAGAGGACACTAAACACAAGCAAAATGAACGAAGAAATTGATTTTATTTTAGATGCTGCCAAAGAGGCAATGAATAATGCAATCGCACATTTAGAAAAAGAATTACGTACTATTAGAGCTGGTAAAGCATCACCTGCAATGCTTGCAAATGTACAAGTTGATTATTATGGCGCAGCAACTCCTTTAGGGCAAATTGCCAACGTAAGCACTCCTGATGCTAGAACAATTACCATTCAGCCTTGGGAAAAAAATATGCTTCAAGAAGTTGAAAAAGCAATTATGAACGCTAATTTAGGATTCAATCCAATGAATAATGGCGATGTTATTATTATAAACGTTCCTGCTTTAACAGAAGAACGTCGTAAAGAATTAGCAAAACAATGTAAAGCTGAAGCTGAACACGCTAAAGTTGGCGTACGTAATGCACGTAAAGATGCTAATAACGATATCAAAAAAGCCGATGTTTCTGATGATGTTAAAAAAATATCCGAAGAAAGTGTACAGAAATTAACCGATACTTTCAGTAAAATTATTGATGAAAAAGTAGTCGTGAAAGAAAAAGAAATTATGACTGTTTAAGAATTAATTGAAAATATTTTAAACGTATTTTCAAACATATTTTGATTCTTTATCCGCTGAAAAAACAGCAAAAAAAGATAAAGAACCTAGATAAACAACGAATAAAAAATAAATAAAAAGAGTGTTTTTTAAAGACACTCTTTTTTTGGTTTAATAATTTCATTTAACATAACTTTGCAAAAAATATTTGAATGACTTTTTGGACTAAAATCGCAGGATTTATATTAAGAAACCGATATCTAGTTTTAATCGCTATTGCGATTGTTACGGGGCTTTTAGTCACCCAAATGAAGTATATGCGCTTCTCCTATACCGAAGCAAATTTACTTCCAGAAGATCACGAAGCAAACATACAATACAATAAATTTTTAGAAATTTTTGGCGAAGAAGGAAACTTAGTGATCTTAGGAATTAAGGATTCTACTATTTTTACGCCTGTAAAATTCAATGCTTGGAATAAACTTGTTAAAGATTTAAACAAAGCAACACAAGTCGATTTTACAGTTTCAATTGCAGATGTAAAACAATTAAAAGCAGACCGAAAAAACAAGAAATTTGTACTTGAACCATTGTTTGAAACAGCTCCAACAACCAATGAAGAGGTTCTCAGGATTAAAAAACAATTGTTTGAAAAACTGCCTTTTTACGACAACCTATTATACAACGATAAAGGAACCTTACAAACAGCACTTTATATTGATAAAAAAATTGTAAACACGCCTGCTCGTAGAGATTTTATTGCAGATATATTAATTCCTACCGTTGAAAAATTTGAAAATGACCATCAAATAGATGTACGAATGTCTGGAATGCCATACATACGAACGATCAATTCTCAAAATATTATTGACGAAATGAGTCTTTTTGTATTAGGCGCATTAGGAATTACAGCCGTTATTTTCTTTTTCTTTTTTCGTTCGTTTAGAGCTACTTTTATTACGCTACTCGTTGTAGGAATTGGTGTTATTTGGGCATTTGGTTTTATCGGATTATTTGGCTATGAAATCACCGTTTTATCAGCGTTAATTCCACCATTAATTATCGTGATTGGTGTGCCAAATGCCGTGTTTCTTATCAATAAATATCAGCAAGAAATAAAAAAACACCGAAATCAAGCAAAATCTTTGCAACGTGTTATTTCAAAGGTTGGAAATGCAACCTTAATGACCAATATTACCACTGCATCAGGATTTGCAACCTTTATTTTTGTGAAAAGTAATTTATTAAGAGAATTTGGAATTTTAGCATCTATAAATATTATTAGCATCTTTATTTTAGCGCTATTGATAATTCCTATTATTTACAGTTTTATGCCACTTCCAAAGGAAAAACATTTAAATCATTTGGAAAATAAATGGATGAACAATGTAGTTTCGTGGATGGAACGCATGGTAAAAGAACGCAGAAATACTATTTATATTACCACTGTTTCGGTAATTATATTAAGTATGATTGGCGTATATCAAATCCGTGTTTCGGGAAGTTTAATTGAAGATATGCCCAAAGAAGCGCAGTTTTATAAGGATATTAAATTCTTTGAAACAGAATTTGGCGGTATCATGCCTTTGGAAATTTTGATTGATACCAAAAAAGAAAAAGGTGTCATGAAACTTTCTACCTTAAAAAAGATGGAAAAATTAAATGAAACCATCGAATCTTTTCCAGAATTATCCAAACCAATTTCGGTTACCAATTTGGTTAAATACTCAAAACAAGCTTTTTATAAAGGAAATCCTAAATATTATCAATTACCAACGAGTCAAGAAAAAGCACACATTTTTGCCTACACTAAAAATTCCGATGGTAATTCGAATATGCTTAAAAACTTTGTAGATAGTACTGGAAGATATGCCAGAATTACGACATTTATGAAAGATGTAGGTACCGATAAAATGGACATTATTCAAGATCGATTAAATGCCGTTATCAAAAAACAATTTCCTGAAGATAAATTTACCGTTTCGATGACAGGAAAAGCGTTAGTTTTCTTAAAAGGAACAAATTATCTGATTAAAAATTTAGCAATTTCATTATCATTAGCTATTCTATTAATTGCGATATTTATGGCATGGATGTTCCGTTCGTATAAAATGATTTTCATTTCATTAATTCCAAACATGCTTCCTTTGTTGATAACAGCTGGATTAATGGGCTTTTTTAATATCCCAATAAAACCTTCTACTATTTTAGTTTTTAGTATCGCTTTTGGTATTTCTGTCGATGATACCATTCACTTTTTAGCAAAATATCGTCAAGAATTATTAGCAAATAATTGGAAAATCAAACCTGCCGTTTATGCCGCACTTCAGGAAACTGGCGTGAGTATGTTTTACACTTCTATTGTTTTATTCTTTGGATTTTTGGTATTTACGATTTCCAGTTTTGGAGGAACGATTGCTTTAGGAGGCTTGGTTTCAGTAACGTTATTATTAGCGATGGTATCGAATTTAATATTATTACCATCACTCCTACTTTCGTTTGAAAAGAAAATTGCGAATAAAAAAGTATTGAAAGAAACTAATTTTAAAATTTTACCGCCAAAGGAAGAAGAATAAATTCGATATAACGAGAAACTGATTTTTATTTTATTTTAAATAGCAAAATTGCTAAATTCTTTGTAAAAAAGTATCTTTGCTATTCAATTTTTAAAAGATGAAAAGAAGTAGCGTTAAAGAATTATTACATTCTGATAAATTTTTACAAGAAGTACACGTAAAAGGATGGGTTAGAACCTTTAGAAGCAATCGTTTTATTGCTTTAAATGATGGATCTACCATTAATAATATTCAATGTGTTGTAGATTTTGAAAATACAGAGGAAGAACTTTTAAAAAGAATCACAACAAGTGCTGCCGTAAGCATTACGGGAACCTTAACAGAGAGTCAAGGAAAAGGACAGTCGGTAGAAATTACAGTTACAAAACTAGAAATTTTAGGCGATTCAAATCCTGATGAATACCCAATTCAGCCAAAAAAACACAGCTTAGAGTTTTTAAGAGAAAACGCACATTTACGTATCAGAACAAATACATTTAGTGCGGTAATGAGAGTTCGTTCGGCATTATCTTTTGGTGTACATAAATACTTTCAAGAAAATGGTTTCAACTACGTAAACACGCCTATTATTACAGGTTCTGACGCTGAAGGTGCTGGAGAAATGTTCCACGTATCTAATTTTGATACCAATAAAGCACCGTTAAACGAAGCAGGAGAAATTGATTATACACAAGATTTCTTCGGAAAAGAAACAAATTTAACCGTTTCTGGACAGTTAGAGGCTGAAACCTACGCGATGGCATTAGGAAAAGTATATACTTTTGGCCCTACTTTTAGAGCTGAGAACTCAAATACAACACGTCATTTAGCCGAATTTTGGATGATTGAACCTGAAGTTGCATTTAATGATTTAGATGCCAATATGGATTTATCTGAAGATTTTATCAAATCAGTTTTAGGATATGTTTTAGAAAACTGTAAAGATGATTTAGCCTTTTTAGATAATCGTTTAACGCAAGAAGAAAAAACAAAACCACAAGCTGAACGTAGCGAAATGGGCTTACTTGAAAAATTAAACTTTGTAGCGAACAACAACTTTAAACGTGTTTCTTACACCGAAGCTTTTGATATTTTACGCAATTCGAAGCCTAATAAAAAGAAGAAATTTCAATTTCCTATTACAGAATGGGGTGTTGATTTACAATCGGAACATGAGCGTTATTTAGTAGAAAAACACTTTAAATGTCCTGTAATTTTATTCGATTATCCTGCAAAAATTAAAGCATTTTACATGCGTTTAAATGACGATGGTAAAACAGTTCGTGCTATGGATGTTTTATTTCCAGGGATTGGAGAAATGGTTGGAGGATCACAAAGAGAAGAACGTTTAGATGTTTTAAAAGCTAAAATGGCCGATTTAAACATTGACGAAGAAGAATTATGGTGGTATTTAGATACTCGTAAATTCGGAACAGCAGTACATTCAGGATTTGGTTTAGGCTTTGAACGTTTGGTTTTATTCACCACAGGAATGAGCAATATTCGTGACGTAATTCCTTTCCCAAGAACACCACAAAATGCAGAATTTTAATATATATCTTTTTTAAAGATACGAATCGTCATTCCTCATAGAATGACGATTTTTTTTTGTGCTTAATTTCATATATTTGTAAGTATGCTAAAACAAGGTTTACATTATAAGTTACTTCAAAAGTTATCGCCTCAACAAATTCAGTTGATGAAGTTAATTCAATTGCCTACACAAGCATTTGAAGAGCGTTTAAAGCAAGAAATTGAAGAAAATCCAGCACTAGATACGGGTAAAGAAGAGCCTGAAAACTTTGAAGACACCCTAACAGATGCCGAAGATTACGATGATGGAAATGAAAAAATAGATACGGATGACATCAATATTGATGAGTATTTAAGTGATGATGAATATCCTAGTTATAAAACACAAGCGAACAATTATTCGGCAGATGATGAAGAAAAACAAATTCCCTATGCTTCAGGAACTAGCTTTCATCAATCATTAAATAATCAATTAACAACCTATCCTATTAACGAAGAAGAACGTGCTATTGCAGAGTTTCTAGTAGGAAGCCTTGATGATAGTGGTTATATCCGTAGAGAAATTATTGATTTAGTAGATGATTTAGCATTTACACAAAATATTTTTACATCAGAAGAAAATGTAATCGCTATTTTAAAAAATGTAATTCAAAAACTAGACCCTATCGGAATTGGTGCTCGTAACTTAAAAGAATGTTTAATTATTCAATTAAAAGCGAAATCAGCAAAAGAAACAAGAACATTAGCCATTGCTATTCTTGAAGATGCTTTTGATCATTTTGTAAAAAAACACTATAAAAAATTACTCGAAAAGTTTACAATCAGTGAAGAAAAACTAAAAGAAGTAATTGAAGAAATTGCACGATTAAACCCAAAACCAGGTAGCTCCTACGCTGGAAATAATAAATTTGCAGAACAAATAGTACCCGATTTTTCCATACAAATTATTGATGGAACGCTCGACCTTACCTTAAATTCTAGAAACGCACCAGAATTACACGTTTCTCGTGAATATAATAACATGCTTAAAGGCTATAGCGATGCTACAAAGAAAAGCAAAACGCAAAAAGATGCCGTCATGTTTATCAAGCAAAAATTAGATGCCGCAAAATGGTTTATCGACGCGATAAAACAACGACAACAAACCTTGCTAATTACGATGAATGCTATTATGAAGCGTCAGGAAGCATATTTTTTAACAGGTGATGAACGTAAGCTAAAACCAATGATTTTAAAAGATATTGCCGAGGAAATTAACATGGATATTTCTACCGTTTCTAGAGTTGCCAACAGTAAATATGTCGCAACGCCTTACGGAACGAAATTAATAAAATTGTTTTTCTCTGAATCAATGAAAAATGATCAAGGAGAAGATGTTTCCACTCGTGAAATTAAAAAAATTCTAGAAACCGTTATTCAAGAAGAAGACAAACGAAAACCTCTTACAGATCAGAAATTATCAATTCTTTTAAAAGAAAAAGGCTATTTAATTGCCCGTAGAACCGTTGCTAAATATCGAGAACAATTAGATATTCCCGTAGCTAGATTACGTAAAGAAATATAATGCGTTGGGCTAAATTTATATCAACAATTTTGCATCCTATTGTGATACCAACAATAGGAATGTTGCTATATTTTATCTTAACACCGATTAATTTAAGCCGTTATCAACAATATATGATGCTCGGCGTTGTATTTGTTGCTACCTATATTATTCCTATACTATTATTGCTTTTTTTAAAAGCAATTGGCTATATAAAATCGTATGAAGTACATAGTATTGAAGAACGTAAAATACCCGTTTTCTTTATGATGTCGTTACTTTTTTTACTAGGAAAATTTTTCTTAGAAATCACAAGTATTAAAGATTTAAGCTATCTTTTTTTTGGCGTTGTATTTGGCTTAGGATTTATTTATATTCTTTTTGTAACAAAAATAAAAGCAAGTTTACACCTACTTTCAATGGGCGCAATTATTGGGTATTTCATGCTTTTTCAGCAAATCCATAACATATACACACTTCCAATAAGTATGGTATTTATATTGCTCTCAGGAGTTTTAGCAAGTGCTAGACTCCGGTTAAAAGCACATACTGTTAAAGAAGTATATCTTGGTTTTTTTATTGGAATAGCCAGTCCTTTTTTTGCTTATTATATTTTATAATAAATAAAAACTCAAACCAATACGTACAATATTAGTTTTAATTTTATGAGCATGTAAATACGTATTTTTCAAGATAGGCGTTATTCCATAATAGGCATGAAAATTAAACGTTTTATAGCCTGCTGACAGCGTTAAACCTGTTTGAAATGTATGATACTCAGCTAAATTTGATAAACTTATTTCTGAATCTGATTCCATATAACTAAAGGTGTTTTTTAAATTATAACTGAATTTAATTCCTGTATAAAGTCTCCAAAAAGCATAACTATTTTGAGTAGATGTTCGTAATCGAAACTGAATAGGAATTTCAATATTATGTGTTTTTAGTTTATTGGTACTAATATTTTTGTCAATTTTAAAACCAGTAGGATCGCCTTCAATAACTTTTAAACTATGATTAAAAGAATCAAAACCATAACCTAAACCGATACCAATCGCAATTTTACCGCTTTTTACAACAGGAATATCCCTAATATATCCAGCTGAAAACCCAAAAGAAAAACCACTTTTATGTAACTTTTTATCAAGTTTTTGAGGCTGATTTGTTAAGGCGGTAAATGAAATATTTAAATACAGTTGATCTTCCCAGTAAGAATCGCCAATTTGCAGCGAATCCTTTTGAGAAAACATACTTATTGATAAAAAAAACAGGTATAAAATGAAACTATTTTTCATAATAATAAATCTTGGAACTTGACTAATACTTGTTAAAGTTCGCTAAATGTACGTTATTTTACACAAAAAAAGGACAATCAAAATGATTGTCCTTTTTTTATTTATTTAAAAAAGTAATTACTTTTTTATATCTGCTGATTTATGCGTAGATAAACTTAATTTAAGCGCATTTACGTCTCTTAATTTCTCACGAATATCAGATAATGTACCAACACTTGACTCTTTATCCATTTTTATAGAAGTGGTCATAAAAGGTACTTCAGCTTCCGATACATTTCCTCTTTCTAAGAAAATAAAAGAAGGCACATCATCAGGTGTGGCAATCTTATCGTTTAACTGAATTCTATTATATCCCTTTCCATATTTAGCATCTTTAGCTTTACCAACATAAATAGTGCTCACTAAACTTTTACGTTCCAGTTTCTTTACTTGACTTGCACTAGGTAAACGAGGATTTTCGATTGCTAAATCACTTTCTCTCATTACCGTTGTTACCATGAAAAAGAATAATAACATAAAAACAATATCAGGAAGTGAAGAAGTATTCACTGCTGGCATCTCTTTTTTCTTATTTTTAAATTTAGACATACTTAAATTGTTTTAATACTATTGAACATTTGTTGGCTCAGTATCCGATATAATTTGAGGATAACTATTCTTAATATCTTCTACTTTTTTTCTTAATGAATCGTCTTTTCTTGCTCCTGCTGTAAAAGATTTCTCTAATTCTGTAAAGCTCATGCCGTATTTTTCTTGACATAATCTATTACGTAATTCAGCATAGGCTTTTAACAATTCATTTTGAACAGCTACATACATTCCAAACTCAGTACCTCTATCACTTTCAACAGAGATAATGGCTTTATTTGGATGATCTGAAGAAGCTGGATCTTTAGCTCCTTTACAATAATTACAAGATGTACCTGCTTCTTTCCCAGGCATTGGGTTACCAACACCTCCACCGTTATCTATAAATTTAACAGCCGCATCTTTTAAGTCTTTTAACTCCATACCTTGATCCTCTACGAACAATTGGTTATTTCTGTTAATACTTACTTGAAAAATGTTTTTTTCTTTTACAATAGGTGGTACAACATCAGATTTTTCAGCTAACTTTTTAGGGATACCTGAATCTACATCCATTGTTGTTGTTACAAGGAAAAAGATAAGTAGCAAGAATGCAATATCTGCCATAGAACCTGCATTAATTTCTGGGTTTTCTCTTCTTGCCATATTTACTTATGATTTAACGATTCCTTTTAATAAATCTACTACAAAAAATGCTCCTGCAATTGCACCTAAAATCAAGGTAAAACTAATTCCTGTTCCTACCCATTTAGAAGTACTTCCTGCTGCAACTAATACTCCTGCATCAGGACCTAATACTTGACTGTCAGAAGACAGCATATATGACACTACTAAAAGTACCCCTAAAACTAAAACACCCAATAAAGTTTTCTTTAATGCGGCAGGGTTTTTAAGCATACTCAATAGTGAAATTACTACAGCTACAATTACAATTACAATTAGTAAATAATATGAATAACTTACTAAAGGAGAAACAGCGTTAGAAACCGCTTCTACGTTTTCTTTGTCTATTATTACAACGTTTACAAATAACGCAACACCGATAAGTGATATTGCCGCTACAAGTAATGTTAATATTTTATTATTCATACGATTGATTATTTTTTATACTTAGCAAGTAAGTCGATTAACGAAATTGAAGCATCTTCCATATTATTTACAATACTATCAATTTTAGAAACGATGTAATTATAAAAAATCTGTAAAATAATTGCTGCAACAAGACCAAATACAGTTGTTAAAAGTGCAATTTTAATACCACCTGCTACTACGGCTGGAGAAATATCATTTGCTACTGCGATTTTATCAAAAGCTTCAATCATACCAATTACAGTACCCATGAACCCTAACATCGGAGCTAATGCAATAAATAAAGATAACCAAGAAACATTTTTCTCTAATAATCCCATTTGTACACCACCATAACCTACTACGGCTTTTTCAGCAGCTTCTAAACCTTCGTCAGCTCTTTCTAATCCTTGGAAAAAGATAGAAGCAACAGGTCCTTTTGTATTTCTACAAACCTCTTTAGCAGCTTCAATACCACCAGAACTTAAAGCTTCATCTACACTTTCTACTAATTTCTTAGTATTGGTTGTAGCCATGTTTAAATAAATAATTCTTTCAATTGCAATTGCTAATCCTAAAATTAATGCAACTAATACGATACCCATAAACTGAGGATCTCCTTCAATAAAACGTTGTTTTAACTCTTGGTGAAAAGTTTTTTCTGCTTCTTGAGCATAAGTTGACTGAATAGCCCCTAAAAACATAAATCCTGCAACAGTTAGGAAATTTACTACTTTCTTCATTTTGTTATAATTAATTTTAAATAGTTAATGGGTTAAAAATACAAATTTTACTAGAAAAAACTTAAATTTTTACAAATAAGTGATTTTTATTTATTTGATAAAGTTTAATTTTCAGAGTGCCAAGTAACAAAAAAATGTTGGTACATTAAAAAATTTAAGGTTATTTATAAAACATTTTTGTTTCTACAACGATTTCAGGTAGTTATCGTCATAAATTTAGTTAAAAAAATGTCATTTAATTAATTTCCCCTCGTAACGATGTTTCAAAATAATGTTTAAATTCTTTTTTTGATAATTTTTCACCTAATAAATACATCATTTTAGCAACGGCAGTCTCTGTGGTAATGTCTTTTCCGTCAATAATTCCGATGCGTTTTAGGTCCGAACTGGTTTCATAATGCCCTAAAATAACACTTCCACCAGCACATTGCGTTACATTTACAATATGAATTCCTTTCGATATTGCTTTTTCAATCAAATTTATAAACCATTTTTCGGTGGGGGCATTTCCTGATCCGTAGGTTTCTAGAATAATTCCTTTCAAATTCGGAATATTTATAAAACTTTCCACAACTGACGCTGTTATTCCTGGAAATAATTTTAAAATTGCTACATTATTATCTAATTTTTTTCTAAAGATAAGTTGTTTATCTTCTTTTTCTTTAGATGTTTTAAGCAATACTGGATAATCAAAATTTAAATGCACGCCACTTATCGCTAAAGGCGGATAATTCATCGAAGCAAAAGCTTCAAATTGTTCGGCATTTATTTTGGTAGTTCTGTTAGCTCGGTATAATTTGTATTCAAAATACAGCCCAACTTCTTGCACTACGGGTTTTCCTTTTTTATAGGTGGATGCTACTTGTATCGAAGTAATTAAATTCTCTTTAGCATCTGTTCGTAAATCACCGATTGGTAATTGCGAACCTGTAAAAATCACTGGTTTTTGCAAATTCTCCAACATAAAACTAATTGCTGATGATGTATATGACATGGTATCAGAACCTGTTAATACTACAAAACCATCAAATTTATCATAATTATCGGCAATAATTTGAGCGATATCAACATAATAATTCACATTCATATTTGATGAATCAATAGGTTCTTCAAATGAAATTGTTGAAATTTCACAATGCAATTGTTGTAATTCGGGAATTTTACTAGATATTTGACTAAAATCAAATGCTTTTAAAGCGCCTGTTTTATAATCTTTAACCATACCAATAGTTCCTCCTGTATACACTATTAAAATTGTAGGTTTTTTTTTATTTTTTGACATTTTGACACTTTTATACTAAATTTAGTATATTATTTGATAAATAATTTAATTATGGAATAATTTATGTTGTAAATTTATCAAACAAAACAATACAAACTTTTAAAACAACATAATTTATGATCGGATTTTATGTACTCATAGGAATTATTTCGCTATGTAGCTGGTTAGTAAGCAATATGCTTAAACGAAAATTTAAGAAATACTCGCAAGTTCATTTAAAAAATGGCATGAGTGGGGCTGAAATAGCACAAAAAATGTTAGATGATCACGGAATTAATGACGTAAAAGTAATTTCTACGCCAGGAATGCTTACCGATCATTACAATCCGCAGAATAAAACGGTTAATTTAAGTGAAGGTGTTTATAACCAACGAAATGCCGCTTCAGCAGCCGTGGCAGCGCACGAAGTTGGACATGCTGTGCAACATGCTAGAGCATATCAATATTTACAAATGCGTTCAAAATTAGTACCGATGGTAAATATTACTTCTAAATATTCGCAATGGATGGTTATTGGTGGAATCGCCTTTGGTGCCGCTTCTGGAAATACAGGAATTGGTTTTTATATCGCTGTTGCAGGATTGGTATTTATGGCAGTTGGTACCTTATTCAGTTTTGTAACTTTGCCTGTTGAATATGATGCAAGTAACAGAGCCTTGGCTTGGTTAGAAGATAAACACATCGTAACTCGAGAGGAATTAGCAGGTTCTGAAGATGCTTTAAAATGGGCAGCAAGAACCTATTTAATTGCCGCTTTAGGTTCTTTAGCCATGTTATTATATTGGGGATCACAAATTCTAGGAAATAGAGATTAGTATCGCAGATGCTTTTAGCATTTAGTATAACTGAAAAAGCACTCCTTATATAAGGAGTGCTTTTTAGTTTTACTTTTATTTTGATAATTTTATTAATCATTCAATTTTAAAACAGCCATAAATGCTTCTTGAGGAATTTCTACATTACCAACCTGACGCATTCTTTTCTTACCTTTTTTCTGCTTTTCTAATAACTTACGTTTACGTGAAATATCTCCACCATAACATTTTGCCGTTACATCTTTACGCAACGCTTTAGTCGTTTCTCTAGCGATAATTTTCGCACCAATTGCCGCCTGAATAGGAATATCAAACTGCTGTCTTGGGATTAATTCTTTTAATTTTTCTACAATTTTTTTACCGATTGTATAGGCGTTATCTGCATGTAATAAGGCTGAAAGTGCATCTACAGGTTGTCCATTTAATAGAATATCAACACGAACTAATTTTGAAGTTCGCATTCCTATTGGCGAATAATCAAAAGAAGCATATCCTTTTGAAACTGTTTTTAAACGATCGTAAAAATCAAATACGATTTCTGCTAAAGGCATATCAAAAGTTAATTCAACTCTTTCGGTAGTTAAATAGGTTTGATTTACTATTTCCCCTCTTTTTTCAATACAAAGCGACATTACTTGTCCAACAAAGTCAGACTTTGTAATAATTGTTGCTTTAATAAAAGGTTCTTCCACTTTTTCTAATCTTGACGGATCTGGTAAATCTGTCGGATTATTTAATAATACTATTTCTGTCGGATTTTTCTTGGTATATGCGTGATAAGAAACGTTGGGAACGGTCGTAATTACAGTCATATTAAATTCACGTTCTAAACGTTCTTGGATAATTTCCATGTGTAACATTCCTAAGAACCCACATCGAAAACCAAAACCTAATGCTGCTGAACTTTCTGGTTGAAATACCAAAGAAGCATCATTTAATTGTAATTTTTCCATTGAATTACGCAATTCTTCGTAATCCTCTGTATCCACAGGATAAATACCTGCAAAAACCATTGGCTTCACATCTTCAAAACCATCAATAAGACTTTCTGTTGGATTTTCAAAATCGGTAATCGTATCCCCTACTTTTACCTCTTTTGCCACTTTAATTCCTGTAATTAAATAGCCTACATCTCCTGTTTTCACTTCTTGCTTAACAACTTGTTCTAGCTTTAAAGTACCAACTTCATCGGCTTTATATTCCGTTCCTGTTGACATAAATTGAATACGCTGATTCTTTTTAATAGAACCATCAATTACTCTAAAATAGGTTTCAATTCCTCGGTAAGAATTATACACAGAATCAAAAATTAACGCTTTTAAAGGTGCATCAGGATTTCCTGATGGTGCAGGAATTTTATTAATGATTGCTTCTAAAATTTTATCAACTCCAAAACCTGTTTTTCCACTTGCGTGAATTACATCTTCTGGTTCACAGCCTAATAAATCAACAATATCATCGGTAACTTCTTCAGGATTTGCCGATGGTAAATCAACTTTATTTAATACTGGAATAATTTCTAAGTCATTATCTAAGGCTAGATATAAATTAGAAATTGTTTGTGCCTGAATACTTTGTGCTGCATCAACAATTAACAATGCACCTTCACAAGCAGCAATCGAACGAGATACTTCATACGAAAAATCTACGTGACCAGGCGTATCAATTAAATTTAGAATATAATCTTCGCCTTCAAAAGTATAGTCCATTTGAATGGCGTGTGATTTAATGGTAATACCACGTTCACGCTCCAAATCCATGCTATCTAATAACTGTGATTTCTTTTCTCTTTCAGTAACAGCTCCTGTATAATCTAATAATCTATCGGCAAGTGTACTTTTACCGTGATCAATATGTGCAATAATGCAAAAATTTCTAATTTTCTTCATTCGTCGTATTTCTAACCTCTTATGACTGACAAAGATACTTTATTGAAAAACGTTGTACAATTAAAAATTTATGCATTAAAAAATATTAATTTTTACACAATTTTTTTTTATTTCTTCTATTGTATATTTGCAGCAATTAAATTTTAAATTTTTTATAGATGTTTAAAAAAACACTGCTATTTGCTGGATTATTATTGCTATTAACTTCTTGTTGGAAAGATAGAAGTCCTGAAGATTTAATTCGCTTGAAAGAAAAATTCAAATCACAAGTTTCTACTTTCGAAAGCAAAAAAGAAACCGCTAACAAAAAAATCACCAAAGGTTTAAATTCTTTAGGAGCCTTAAAATTAGCGTTAGAAGATGCCAAAAATGAAGACAAAGAATTTGCCCGAGTTTATGGCGATTGGGAAAAAGTTAATAGAAAAGTCAATAATCTTAATAAAGAATTTGAAGACTTAAAAACAAAGGCTTCCAATTTATTTATGGCGATGGAAACACAAAGCAATAGTTTAAGCGATGTTACTACTAAAACTACGCTTTTATCGGCTATCAATAAAGCAAAAAAGAATTATAATACAACGCTAAATAACACTTCAAAAGCAATACAAAAATTAAGACTTTTACATACTGATGCTGTTGAAATTGTAAAAGCTTTAGAAGTTGCAGCAGCACTAAATTCCTTCGATTCTATTAACGGGCAGATGAAAAGTATTGAACAAAGAGTGGACGGAATTATGCAAGAATTAAATATTGCCGTTACAGAAAGTAAAAAATTATACGAGAAAAAAATAACCGAATTAGGTAAATAAAATATAAAATTTTGATAAAAATTGGTAATATAGAACTTCCTGATTTTCCGCTATTATTAGCGCCGATGGAAGATGTGAGTGATCCACCTTTTAGAGCTTTATGCAAAGAAAATGGTGCAGATGTAGTTTATACTGAATTTATTTCTTCGGAAGGATTGATTCGTGATGCGGCAAAAAGCGTTATGAAATTAGATATTTACGAAAAAGAACGTCCTGTTGGGATTCAAATATTTGGTGCAAATTTAGAATCGATGCTACAATCCGTAGCAATTGTTGAAAAATCAAACCCTGATATTATTGATATTAATTTCGGTTGTCCTGTAAAAAAAGTAGTTTCAAAAGGCGCAGGCGCAGGTATTTTAAAAGATATCGATTTAATGGTTTCCCTAACCGAAGCCATGGTAAAACATACGAATTTACCAATTACCGTTAAAACTCGTTTAGGCTGGGATGATGCTTCTATTAAAATTGTAGAAGTTGCCGAACGCCTCCAAGATGTTGGCTGTGCAGCGATTTCTATCCACGGAAGAACCCGTGCGCAAATGTATAAAGGCGAAGCAAATTGGGCGCCAATTGCCGAGGTGAAAAATAACCCAAGAATGCACATTCCTGTGTTTGGAAATGGTGATGTGGATACTCCTGAAAAAGCAATGCGAATGCGTGATGTTTATGGTTTAGATGGCTGTATGATTGGAAGAGCTTCGATTGGTTATCCGTGGTTTTTTAATGAAATAAAGCACTTTTTTAAAACAGGTGAATATTTAGCAAAACCAACCATCGCACAGCGTGTGGAAATGGCACGAAGACATTTGCAAATGGCAATCGATTGGAAAGGGCCTATTTTAGGTGTTTTTGAAACACGAAGACATTACACCAATTATTTTAAAGGAATCCCACATTTTAAAGAATATCGAATGAAAATGGTTACTTCGGATGCTCCAGAAGATGTTTTTAAAGCTCTTGATGAAGTGGAAGCAAAATTTGGAAATATGATTATTCCTGATATTAGGTAATAAATCAAAAAGGGGCAGACACATAGGTCTGCCCCTACATTAATAATCGTAGGAGCGAATCTGTGTGTTCCCCCATTTTTACAAGCTTCCTTAATTTGTGTATTTACTTCGCTTTTATTTTCTAATTTAGAAGAAATTTATATCTTTAAAAAAAAATAAGAAAAATGAAAAAATTGCAATTTATAATTACACTACTCGCTTTTTTAGCCTTCAATATGCAAGTAAAAGCTCAAAATTCTAATTTACCTCGAAACGCAAAACCAGGAATATGCTACGAACGATGTTTTGAGTATGACAAAAAAATTGAATGGAAAGAGGTTAAATGTTCAAAAGTTAAGCAAGAAAAATCAAAAAAAGAACTTGTAAAATGTGAACAAGATAAAATCAAATTAAAAAAATATCAAGAGAAATTAAAATCTCTTGGCTATGATGTTCAAGTAACAGGACGTATTAATAATAAGACCGTAAATGCACATCATCAGTATTTAAAAAAACAAAAAAAAGCTGCTAAAAGAAAACGAAAATTAGAAAGAAAACAGCAGAGAAAACTCAGAAAATAAAAATCAAAAAGAGAAACTATCAATCCTCCCCTATTTCAAAAATATGTGAGGATTTTTTAATGCTATTTTATACACTAAATTTATAAATTTTTACCTCTCAATAAAAGCTTTCGATATTCTCGAACTCGCAATTTTTGCTGAAATATAGCCTAATATTGAAATTGTAAACATAACAACTAATAAATTTGTCCATCTAAATTCTACAGGATACGCTAAATTTTGAGTAATCATAAAAAGTTCGTAACGCTGCTGAATTATCACTAATAAAACACCTAAAATAAGACCGATAAACATTCCTACAAGCGTCAATAAAAAACCTTGTAAGACAAATATCTTTTTTATTTCCTCAATACTAGCGCCTAAATTATAGAGCGTTTTTAGATTTTTTCGCTTATCAATAATCATCATAATAATAGAACCGATTACATTAAATAACGCAATGGCAATTATCAAAGTGAAAATTAAATACGAAATAAAATTTTCGGTATTAATTACTTTATAATACAACGCATTTAATTGCGCTCTGGTTTTTACTTCAAAATTTGTACCTAAATTTTGTTGTAATTTCTGTTGAAAATCATCTAAATCAACAGTTGGTTGTAGTTTTAATTCAATCCCTGAAATTTGATTTTCATCATAATTTAACAACTCTTGCGCTAAAGATAATTCTGTAAAAACGTATTTATTCTGAAATTCTTCTGAACCTGAATACGCCCCGATAACCTGTGTCGATACTGACCGAAAAGCATTATTGACATTTATAAATCCCTTACCAGGTTTTGGTACTAAAATTTGCAGTGGTTCCCCAAAATTTAACACGCTTAAGGATAATTTATACGAAATTCCGTAGCCAATAACCGCTGTATTTTTATAGGTAGCATCTAGCCAAGTACCAACAGTTAAAAGTGAATCAACCGAAATTATGCCGTTATAATCATCATCAACTCCCTTAATATAAGCTACTTGACTTTTATCTTTATATTTTAAAAACACTCGCTCTTCAATAACTTTTGAAACTGTTTTTATTTCTGAATGCTCGATTAATTTTTGATGAACAGTATCAGAGTACTTAAATGATTTCCCTTGTGCGCTCGTTATTTTGATATCAGGATCAGAGGCATTTAACATCGAATCGCTAAAGGTTCGTAATCCTGAAAAGCCTGATAAAATCACAAACAACGCCAAAGCCCCAACAACAACTCCAAAAACTGCTATAAATGTAATAATATTTATAGCGTTGGTGCTTGTTTTTGAAAACAGGTATCTTTTAGCGATGTATAAGGAAAATTTCAAGTTTTAATAAATTTTAAGAATCATAAGAGTCAAAGTATGTAAAACTTACTTAACGTTTTTGACGACGTGGCAATACATCTGGATTTTGAATTGGATCTACATCTTCACCTTTTAACGATTTGTCTATTTCTTCAATATAGTCTAAACTATCGTCTCCAAAAAACAATAATTCTGGCATTCTTCTTAATTGATTTCTAGTACGTTTTGCTAATTCATGACGAATTAATGGCGTATTAGACACCACTCCTTGTACGATTTCATCTCTTTTATCCGAAGGGAAAACGCTTAAATATACCTTAGCGACTCCTAAATCGGCGGTTACCGAAACTTTTGATACCGATATAATTACACCTTTCATTCCATCTTGTGCTGCACGTTGCAACACATCTACTAAATCTTCTTGCAAAACTCCTGCAATTTTCCGTTGTCTATTCGTTTCTTCCATGTGGCAAATTTAAGGATAAAATTACGGAGTGTAAATTTTATTTTTCATCAGTTAAAAAAGGCTAAAAATGCCTTATTTTCATTTGTTATTTTTGATATTACTGCTATAAAATTTTACAAAATTTCACAAAATATTTGTATCTTGCAAAGTCTAAAATTTTTTATTTAAAACACCTTTAAATGTCTAACTCTTTTGAATCTTTTCAAAAACGTCGTTTACAATCTTCGTATATTTCTGTCGTGATTAGTATCGCTTTAGTGTTATTTATGATGGGAGTTTTAGGGTTGATGCTTCTCAAATCGACCAAAGTAGCCAATCATTTTAAAGAAAAAGTAGTAATGACACTCTTTTTAAATGATGATGTTGCTAAAAAAGATATCAAAAAATTTCAAGAAACCCTTGAGAAAGAAGCGTACACCAATAAAATAGTATACGTTACAAAAGCCGAAGCTGCTAAAATTTATAAAGAAGATTTAGGCGAAGATTTTTTACAATTTTTAGGCGATAATCCACTTAAAAACGGGATTGATATTTATTTAAAAGCTGATTTCGTAACGCCTGAAAAAATGGATATTATCAAGAAACAGTTTGATAAAAATAAGCTTGTTGCAGAAATAAATTATGACAAACCGTTGGTTGAATTACTTACCGAAAATATTCAGCGAATTAGTTTTTGGTTATTAGTTTTAAGTGGTTTTTTAGGTTTAATTGTCATTCTTTTGATTAATAGTTCTATTCGATTATCAATTTATTCGAAACGATTTAATATAAAAACGATGCAAATGGTGGGCGCAACGAAAAGTTTTATCCGAAAACCATTTATTTGGCAAAGTATAAAATTAGGATTTTTAGGTGCTATTATTGCTTTATCTGGTTTGGCAATTGTAATTTATTATCTTGATAAAAAAATTCCTAGTTTAGGTTTATTAACTGATTATATTTCTTTAATTTACATTGGTATTGGCGTGTTATCTACCGCTTTTTTCATTACGTGGATAAGCACTTTTTTTGCCACACAGCGTTTTTTAAACTTACGAACAAACGATTTATATTACTAAAATTTTCATGAAAAAAGAGACTCTTTCAAAACAGGATTTAAAATCAGCCCAAAAACCAGTATTTTTATTTGGTAAAAAAAATTATAGTATCATGTTGCTTGGTTTGGCTATTATTGCCTTCGGATTTATTTTGATGGCAGGTGGCGGAAGCGACGATCCAGCTATTTTTAATGCCGAGATTTACAGCTGGCGTAGAATTCGTTTTGCACCAACATTGGTAATTATCGGGTTGGGTATTGAAATTTATGCTATTTTAGCCAACCCTAAAAAATAAGCATGAATTTATTAGAAGCTATTATCCTTGGTATTATCCAAGGGCTTACCGAATTTTTACCTGTATCATCCAGCGGACATTTAGAACTGGCAAAAGCCATTTTAGGTGATACCTCTATACCTGAAGAAAGTTTAACTTTTACAGTCGTTTTACATTTTGCAACAGCATTAAGTACGTTGGTTGTTTTCAGAAAAGAAGTTGCTGAAATTTTCAGTGGATTATTTCAATTTAAATGGAATGATGAACTTAAATTTTCTTTAAAAATTATTATTTCGATGCTTCCAGCAGTAATTATTGGATTAGTATTTGAAAAACAATTAGCATCTTTTTTTGGCGGAAAAATATTACTTGTAGGAGTTATGTTATTAGTTACCGCTGTTTTATTATTATTTGCCGATAAAGCAAAAAACACCAATAAAGAAGTTTCATTTAGTAATTCATTAATTATCGGGATTTCGCAAGCAATTGCGATGTTACCTGGAATTTCTCGTTCTGGAGCCACGATTTCAACTTCGGTTTTATTAGGAATTGATCGTAGTAAAGCAGCTCGATTTTCATTTTTAATGGTCGTTCCACTTATCTTTGGAAAAATAGCAAAAGATTTTCTTGGTGGCGATATTAATTTTCAATCTTCGGAAATCATACCAATATCTGCAGGTTTTATTGCGGCTTTCCTTTCAGGTTTAGTTGCCTGTAACTGGATGATTGCTTTAGTTAAAAAAAGTAAATTATCTTATTTTTCAATATATTGTGCTGTTGTCGGGATAATCGCTATTGGATATTCTTTATTCTTTTAATTTTTTTTCAAATTATTTTTAAGTATGAAAACACTAGAAGATTATCAAAATGGACACGTTTTATTAATTGATAAACCCTTAGAATGGACCTCTTTTCAGGTCGTTAATAAATTGCGTTGGCATATAAAACAACGCTTTAACATCAAAAAAATAAAAGTTGGGCACGCTGGAACTTTAGATCCGTTAGCAACAGGTTTACTGATACTTTGCACGGGTAAAAAAACCAAAATTATTGACCAATATCAAGCGCAAATAAAAGAATATACGGGAACAATCACCTTAGGAGCAACAACGCCTAGTTATGATTTAGAAACCGAAATAAATGAAACTTTTGCTACCGAACATATTTCTGAAGCATTAATTCACAAAACGACCCAACAATTTACGGGCATAATTCAACAAAAACCGCCTATTTTTTCAGCCATCAAAAAAGAAGGTGTACGCTTATATGAATTAGCAAGAAAAGGAGAAACTACCGAAATTAAAACACGAGAAATTACGATTCCTGTTTTTGAAATCACTAAAATTGATGGCAATAATCTTGATTTTAGAGTTGTTTGTAGTAAAGGAACTTATATTCGTTCTTTAGCATATGATTTCGGAATTGCTTTAAATTCTGGCGCACATTTATCAGCATTAAGAAGAACTAAAATTGGTGATTTTCATGTAAATAACGCCGTAAGTATTGATGAATTTATAGCAAATTTATCAGAATAATTAAAAAACTCGAATGGCTATTTTAATTAGCGATTCGAGTTTTTATTTTATCAAAAAAGTTAAAAAAAGCGAAAATTACGCTTTCTTTTTCTTTAAAAATCGACTGTACCAACTTTCAGAAATTGGTACTTCCCAATGATTTTCTAATTCTTGTTTTGTTTCAATTAAATTATCAAAAACAATTGTTTTTTCCGTTACCGCTTTATTTTTAATTAACTGTTTAAAGTCCTTTAATTCTTTATATTGCGTGTATTCGCCTTGCTTAAAACATACATTCATTCTATCTAATAATTCCACTTCATACTGCGCTTGTAATTGTAGAATAAAACCAACTTGGGTATCAATATCGGCATTTGATAACACTGAATTTTCATCTGCTGAAAAAATAATAAATCGATTATACTTTATTTCAAAAGAGGCTTTAAAATTTTCATCATCCGATTTCCAACCTTCGATAAATGTTTTTAATTGCTCATTTAATCCTTCAATTTCTTGTGGATAAAATTTTCTATTACAGGGATAAATCCAAACTTTTGCTTCTTCGGATAACGTATTAAAATTGACTAACATAACGATTGCTGGTTTTAAAGTGCAAAGATACAGAAATGTTATTTTAACAACGACATAAGATTTTCTTGAAGATTTACGCCTTTATTTTTATTGTACCAAACCTGTAACGATTCTTTAAATTCTGCATCTAATGCTCCGTGTTCTTTTTTGTAATCGGCAACCATTTTGGTCGCAATTTCAGGTCTTGGACCCCAAGTTCCGATGACTTCATTATTGGTATCTAAGGCAATTAATTTCGGAATTGAGCGTCCTCCATTGGTTAAAAAAGCGTCCATTAAAGCTAGATTTTCATCTCTTAACACTATTTTTAATTGAATTTGTTCATTTTCTGATGCCATTTTATGGATAACAGGTAAATTTTGCGCGGCATCGCCACACCAACTTTCAGATAAAACCAACCAAGTTTGTGGTGCTTTCACTGTTTTTATTTTTGCTAAAACCTCATCAGTTAATTTGATGGTTTTATCCAAACGTTTCATTCGTTTATCGTTTAACACACTGTAATTTAACAATTCCTCGGATTGATTTTCACCAGTTGATTTGCCTTTTTCTAGCAAATTTTTCACTAAATCTCGATATTCATGATATGAAATTCCTTTTGCTAAACTATTTGCTATCACTTCTTTCATTTTGATAAATTATTTATTTTACAAAGATATTACAAAGATATTTCTTTCTATTTAAATTGTTCGTAATGTAAGTTACATTGCTAAAAATTGTATTTTTATGGTTTTAATTTTATGTTGATGAAACACCTTTTATATTTCTCACTTTCTTTTATATTGATGATTTTTTCTTGTAAAAAAGAAGGAACTACAAAAAATACACTTGTTGAAAAAACAGGCATGAATGGTAGCGTTAAACATTTAAAATATGTTCAATTAAACAAAAACGCTATTAAAGAAATAAAAGACTGGGAAGAGTATTTTATTATTGCTGATTTGCTCAAACAATTAGAACAAACGACACCTACCGAAGCTTTAAATAATGCGATAGAATTAAAAGAACTGACTAAAAATTTAAAAGATAGTTTAGCAATTGAAACACTTAAAACGCCTGCTTTTAAAGCGCGTATGAATGTTTTTGAAAATGAAGTTTTACGACTTGCTGATATGACATATATTCCTGCAATTAGTTCAAGGGAGATAAATATTGAAGTCGCTAAAATACTGTTACTTTTTGGAAGTATCAATAATAAAATAAATACCGTATACACGCAAAAACAATTTAACGAAGAAATTAATTTAGATAGTCTATTTCAATTTTAAAAAGAATTTAAAGTGCGTTTATGGCTTCATATATTAAATGGCTTTCAAAACCTCGATATAACAGATAATCGGCAATTTTTTTGTTTCTTTTAAAGCTATTTGTTTCAGAAATTACGTTATTTTTTTTAGTAACCAAAGCATATAATGTAGTGATATATTCTTGTTCATCGATTTCTTTTAAAGCCGTTTTTATATTATATGGAGAAATATCTCTAAATTTTAACTCTCTTACAATTCTATTTTTTCCCCATTTTTTTATACGAAATTTCCCTCTTGCAAAACTTTTAGCAAAACGCTCTTCGTTTAAAAAATTATCTTTTAGTAAACTCAACAAAATCAGTTCTCGAACTTCAGGAACAGCATTATATTCTTTTAATTTTGCTTCCACTTCTTTATGACAACGGTCTTGATATACACAATAAAATTCTAATTTTCGTTGTATTTCTTTCACTGTAAAACCTTGTTTATCCATATAAATTTATCTAAAAATATTGACAAAATATTAAAATTCAAAATAACATTAAAATAATACCTAAAAAAAGAGAGTTGAAAAATTATATTTCCAACTCTCTTTAACTGTTAACTCTCTTTGACTCTTAACTTTCTTTAATTTTCTTTAATTTTATGATTCTTAAATAATCATTTAAAAAATTAAAATACTACATTTTTGTTTTCAACCACATTTTGAACTTCGTGATTAAAAAGAATAAAATTGGCACTGCAATTAAGGTTAAAAAAGTAGCAATTAATAATCCATAAATTACCGTCCAGGCTAATGGACCCCAGAAAATTACGTTATCTCCTCCAACATATATGTGCGGATTTAACTCTGTTAATAAGGTGAAAAAATTAATATTTAATCCTGTTGCTAATGGAATTAATCCTAAAATAGTGGTAATTGCCGTTAATAATACGGGACGTAAACGTGCTTTTCCTCCCTTTACAATGGCTTCGTTTAATACGGAAACTTCTAAAAATTCATCTTCCTCTAAGTTACGTGCCGATTTTTCTCTATCAATTAATAATTGGGTATAATCCAACAATACAACACCGTTATTTACCACAATTCCTGCTAAGGAAATAATTCCCATCATGGTCATCATAATTACAAATGACGAACCTGACGCTACAATTCCTCCAAAAACACCAATCAAACTTAAAAAGATTGCCAACATAATAATTCCAGGTTTTGACACCGAATTAAATTGGAAAATCAAAATCAAGAAAATTAATCCTAATCCAGAGAAAAAAGCGCCCATTAAGAAACTCATTTGTTTGTTTTGTTCTTCAATTTGCCCTGTATAATCAACTTTTATTGTTTTTGGTAATTCTGGAAATGATTTCATTTCATTTTGAATTTTATCAACAATCGCGGAAGCATCAGTATAACCAGGAGCTAGGGCAGAATATACCGTAACTACACGTTTTACATTTTTGTGTTTAATGGCACTAAATCCTGAAGTATTACGCTGTTTTGCCACTGCGGAAACAGGTATCGATTTAAGTTCGCCTGTTGCCATATCTTTAAAAGTAATGGTTTGATTGAAAATCGCACTTGAGTTGTAACGATTTTCTTTATTAAAACGAACATAAATATCATAATCATCGCCATCTTCTTTATAGATTCCTGCTTTTGTTCCAAAGATAGATGTACGTAATTGTTTCCCAATTTGGGAAGTACTTATTTTTAGTTCTCCTGCTTTTTTTCTATCGACATCAATTAACATGGTTGGTTTTGATTTATTAACATCGATTTTGAGTTCTGCGATTCCAGGAATTGATTTTGTATTGATAAAATCACGCATTTTCTCGGCAGTAACGATTAAAGCATCATAATCATTTCCTTCTAGTTCGATATTAATTGGATATCCTGCAGGAGGTCCTACGGGATCTTTTTCTACGGAAATTGATAACCCAGGATAAATCCCTGTTAAAGCATCTGTTACTTTCTTTTTAAGTACTTTACTATCGCGTCCTTTTCGATATTTATATTCTCGCATGGAAGCGACAATTTTTCCACGATGTGGCATTTCAGCAACTGAACCGCCATCAGTTTGTGGATTTCCAGACCCTGCTCCTACTTGTGCAATCGAACTTTCCACCATAAAATTATGGGTTCCGTCCATATCCATATACATATCTTCATTTAATACTTTAGAAACTCGTGTTTCTAAATTTTTCATGATAGCATTTGTTTTTTCAATATCTGTTCCTTGCGGATATTCAACATAAACCACAATTTTATTGGGTGTATTATCAGGAAAAAACTCAATTTTAGTTCGCTTACTTTTTACAGAAGCTCCAAAACCGATAAATGCTACAAAGAGCAAAATAATGGTTACTACGGTGATTCCGTAAGGTCTCCATCCTTTTAAAGAACCACGAATTGTTCTTTCGTAAAAGCGTTCCCAGTAAGGCAATATTTTATTTTGAAAAGCATTTGCCATCGGGCGTAATGCGTAACGATATATCCAAAAATTGATGGCAGCAAAAATCAATAAGGTTCCTAAGGGTCGAATCGCTCCTCCAAAAATTACAATTAAAATTCCGAGTATACCAAGCACTAATGTAATGCGAATAATCTTTCTTAAAGGCATTGCTTTATCATCGGTACTCATAAATTGTGATACCATTACCGAATTAAAAAAGATGGCCACAAACAATGATGATCCTAAAACTACCGATAAAGTAATTGGAAAATAAATCATGAATTGTCCCATTGTTCCTGGCCACATTCCTAAGGGAATAAATGCTGCTACGGTAGTCGCTGTCGATATTATAATTGGAAAAGCAATTTCTCCGATTCCCATTTTTGCCGCTTCCAAGCGCGACATTCCTTCTTCATCCATCAAACGATATACGTTTTCAACGACCACAATACCGTTATCAACTAGCATTCCGAGTCCCATAATTAATCCGAATAAAATCATGGTATTCATGGTGTAGCCCATTAAATGTAAAATCATTAAAGACATAAACATCGACATCGGAATTGCAAAACCTACAAATAACGAGTTTTTAAATCCTAAGAAAAACATCAAGACAAGCACTACTAAAAGCACTCCGAAAATAATATTATTTACTAAATCATCAACTTGACCAATAGTTTTTGAAGATTGGTCATTGGCAATGGTAACTTTTAAATTTTTAGGAAAAATTTGTTGTTGGGTATGTGCTACAATTTCTCTAATTTTTTCGGTAGCGGTTACCATATTTTCTCCTGCTCTTTTTTTAACGTCTAGCATCACTACTTGCTGACCAAATTCACGAGCGTAGGTGGTTTTATCTTTATCTTTAAAAGACACTGTGGCAACATCTTTTAGATAAATCGAATTTCCTTTTTCTGATTTCACCACAAAATTTTCCAATTCTTTAGGTGAATTAACTTCTCCTAAAATACGCAATGTTCTACGTTGTCCGCTGGTGATAATATTTCCTGCTGACATGGTTACATTTCCTGATTGAATGGCTTGAAGAATATCATTAAAGCTAATTTTAGCGGCCATCATTTTATAAATATCTACGGCAACTTCTACTTCTTTATCTTCTGCTCCTCGAATAGATGCTTTTTTTATTTCGGATAAATCTTCTATTTCATCTTGTAGAATTTCGGCAAATTCTTTTAATTGACGAACGGTATAATCTCCAGAAATATTGATATTTAGAATTGGTGTTTCTTCTGATATATTTAATTCAAAAACATTGGGAGATACTTTTGCTCCGTTAAAAGTCGGCCAATCTTCGGATGAAACTTCTTCATCAATTTCATCTTTTACTTTTTGTTTTGCTTCTTCGATGGTAATTTTATCGTCAAATTCAACGGTAATCATCGACACATCTTCTTGTGAAGTTGATGTAATTTCAGTCATATTACTAACTGATTTTAATCTATCTTCTAACGGATCTGTGATTAATTTCTCAATATCTTCGGCGGTATTTCCTGGATAAATAGAACTAACATAAATTTTAGTATCTTTTATTTCTGGGAAATTTTCTCGTGGCATATCTATAAATGCGGCAATTCCTGCATATAGGATAATTGCCATCATCACATAAATAGTGGTTTTATTATTGATTGCCCACGATGATAATGCAAATTCTTTATCTACGTGTTTCTTTTTTTTATTTTTTTCAGACATAATTCTATTTTTATTGATGAATTAATTTAAAATCTGAACTTGTTGTCCATTTTGCACACTACGCGCTCCTTCCATAATAATTTTATCGCCAGTTTTGATACCTTTTAAAACTTCCACGACATCACCTTGTGTTTTTCCTGTGGTAATAATTATTTGTTTGGCTGTACCTAATAGCTCTTTTGAATTTTGTCTTGATTCTTCTTTTAAATCTGTAACGACATAAAGATATTGCTCGCCTTTAGCGTTTTCAGAAATGATACTTTGTGGAATTAGCAAGGCTTCATTATTGGTATAATCGTTAATTTTCAATTTTGCGGTTAGGTTTGGTTTGATATTTTTCGCTTTATTATCCACAGCAACCTCGACATTAAAAGTCCGATTTGCAGGATTGATAAAATTTCCTGCCTGACGTACTGTTGAAGTCATTTTTTCGCCCAATACTGGAAATTCGATTTCAACATTTTTACCTTTTTTAATAGTACTGATATAACTTTCAGGCACGGCAGTTTCGATATACATTTTAGAAAGATTTACAATTCTAAAGATTTCTGATTTTGCACCAGGAGCAACAATTACGCCTTGTTCTTTAATTACGTCATCAATAATACCTGAAAACGGTGCTTTTATGATTGATTTTCCGAGTTGTTTTTTAAGTTGCGTTACGGCATTTTTTTGAGCTTCGAAAGTTGTTTTTGCTTGTAGGAATTGTATTTCCGAGCCAATTTTCTGATTCCACAAACGTTCTTGACGTTCATACGTTGTTTTTGCTAGTGCTGTTTGAATTTCAATTTGCGCTAATTTATTCGATAAACCGGCGTCATCAATTTTGGCTAATGCTTGTCCTTTGACTACCGATTGTCCTTCTTTAACATAAATTTGGACTAATTGCCCTGCCATTTCAGGATATATGAGTACATTTTGTTTTGTTTTTACATCTCCTTGTAATTCTAAATAATGATTAAAAACCGTTTTATTTGCTGATACGACAGTAATTAATGGTACTTTTTTAGAAGTATCTAGCGTTGCAATTTTAGCATCTAATGCTTTAATGCTTTCTGATAATTTTTGAATTTCGCTATTTAAGGTTGTTTTTTTGGCACGAATTTTAGTTAAATCATTGGACGCTAACACTTTTTCTAGGGAGTGTTTTTTATTTCCTGAACAGGAAGCTAACAGTAGTGTTATTGCGATTAGTGAGTATATTTTTTTCATTTTTATTTTTTATATTTTTTATTTTAGATGTTTTTTATTTTACGGGAATATTTAATGCGTTTTCTAGCTGTGCTTTTTGGGTGATAACTTTTAGCATCGATTGCACATAATTATTTTGTTGTCTGTATAGTTGATTTTGTGCTTGTGATAATTCAAAACTAGAAGAGATTCCTTCAAAAAACTTAATTTGTTGTTTTTTTTCGATTCTTTGTGCTAGGGCTAAATTTTTAGTGGCAGTTTGAAAACTTTCGATACTTAATTGATAATTACTTTTAGCGGTTTTTGCTTGTAATTTTAGTTGTTCTTTAATTTGATTTGTTTTAATTTGAGCGCTTTCGAGTTCAATTTTTGCTCTTGCTGTTTTGGCGTGTCTTCCGAAACTACTAAAAATAGGCACTTTTAATTTTACACCTAACATGGAATAATCGAACCATTTTTGGGATGTATTTGTAAAATTAAAATCATCAGCATTGGCATTTGCACCGTAATTGACAAAGGCAGATAAGGTTGGTAATGCTTTACTTTGTTCGAGTTTCATTAACAATTCTTTACTTACTTTTTCATTTTCTGCCATTTTAAAATCGATATGTTTATCGACATTAAAGATTTTTGTCAGCAAATTTAAGTCGGTATTTGCAACGACCAAATCATCTAATGAATCGGTTATTTTGATAGGATGATTTACCGTATTTCCTAAAGAAATATTTAGCATTTGATACGCAATGCTTTTCATTCTTTTAGTATTTCTGTAATTATTTTCAATTGTTCCGAGCGTTATTTGTAGTTGTTCTACGTCTTCTAATTCGGTTAAACCGTTGTCGTATATTTTTTGAGTTTCATATAAATTTTGTTGAACGACCTTTTTATTTCGTTCTAAAATTCCGAGCATTTTTTCAACGACTAATATATTTCCGTAGGAATTAATGACGGCTTCTCTTGTGGTTAGTTCGGTTTTTTCTTTAGCTTGTTCCGATATTTTCAAATATGTTTTAGCTGATTGTAAACCAACAATATAAGAGCCATCAAAAATTAATTGTGATACTGTAACATTGGCATTTACAGTTTGTTTCGTACCAAATTTAACGGGTATGAAACCGCCTTTTTCTCCTCCTGTAATTTCTGCGGGGAGCAATGAAACTTGTTGTTTGAGCCAGTTTTGATAATCGACATTTCCATCAATTTGTGGTAACCCGATGGTTGTTGTTTCCCATTTTCGTTGTTTAGCGGCCTTGATATTATTTACGGCTATTTTATTTTGATAATTATTTTTAATAGCATATTCAATGGCTTCTTGCATTGATAAATTAAGTTGTTCTTGAGCAAACAGAAAACCTGAGCAAAAGATTATAAATACACTAGACAGGTATTTTTTCATGGTTATTTTTTTTTTGATAGATGATTTTATTGATGATTTTTATTGATACTATTTACTTGTTTTTCTAGTTCTTTCAATCCTTTTTCGGTGGCGATTGCTCTTATATGATATTCTAAAATTTCATATTCTACTTTCATTAATTCTTGTGTTTGATTTCCATAGATTTCGGTTTCAAAAACGCCAAAAATCAAGGTAAAATAGAAGTTAACGGCAAATTCTATATTTATATTTGGTCGATAAAATCCTTGTGCAATACCTTTTGTGAGGTTATCAATATTACAGTTTTTAAAGATACAAACTTCTCGTGCTACTAAATTAGAATATGTTTCAGGATAATATTTTTTTAATTGATACATTGGTGAAGTTTTCGCATTTTTAAACATTTCTTTAAAGATTGCTTTTACTGCAAATTCTTCTTCAATGGCGTTATATCCTTGTTTTTTTATGCGATTAATTTCCTGACTTACAGAAAGATGAAGTCTAGAAGCACTTGCTTCAACAAGTATCGCTTTACTTGAAAAATATTTATATAATGTTTTTTTTGATATTCCTAATTCACTTGCAATATCATCCATTGTTACACTTTTAAACCCTAGATTTAAAAATAATTCTCCTGTTTTATTTAAAATTTTATCTCTCATACTGCTCATAATAGTTTGCAAATATAAAACAGGAAACTTTAAAAACAATAAAAGTTTCCTTCGTTTTAATTATTTTTTAACATTCGTTTAGAGCTAGAATTATTGTTTATCTTATTTTTACAAAAAATTTAAGATTTGGACATACTAAAATATCAATCAGACTTTTTATCGTATTTACGTACTAAAAAACTAGTAAAAGAGCCTAAAAACCTCTATGAACCAATCGATTACATTCTTCAAATCGGGGGAAAAAGGATTCGTCCAATGCTAACACTTATGGCTTCGGATATTTTTTCTGGAGATTATAAAAAAGCCATGCCAGCTGCATTAGCGGTTGAAGTTTTTCATAATTTCACGTTGGTTCACGATGATATTATGGACGATGCTCCTTTAAGAAGAGGGCATAAAACAGTTCATGAAAAGTGGGATATTAATACGGGAATTTTATCTGGTGATGCGATGTTAATTTTGGCGTATCAATATTTCGAAAACTACGAACCGATTGTTTTTCAAAAATTAGCAAAATTATTCAGCAAAACAGCTTTAGAAGTTTGCGACGGTCAACAATTAGATGTTGATTTTGAAACCAGAAACGACGTTACTATTGCAGAATATATTAAAATGATAACGCTAAAAACGTCTGTTTTAGTAGCTGCTGCTTTAAAAATGGGAGCGATTGTCGCTGATGCGAGTGAAGAACAAGCCCAACATTTATATAATTACGGATTAAATTTAGGTATTGCTTTTCAATTGCAAGATGATTATTTGGATACTTATGGAAATCCTGAAAATTTCGGAAAGCAAGTTGGTGGTGATATTATGGAAAATAAAAAAACCTTTCTTTATTTAAAGGCATTAGAAGTTTCAAATACTTCGGATAAAGAAAAATTACTACAATTTTATAGTAAAAAACAAAAAAATAATACGGAAAATAACATCGAAAAAGTAGGAACTGTTTCGGCTATTTTCACCAGAAATAATATCCCTAAATACACGCATCAACTTATTGAATATTACACGAATAAGTCGTTTGAGAGCCTTGCTTATTTAAAGATTAGTCAACAAGCAAAAGACGGACTTCTTATGTTTGGTAAAAATTTAATGAGTAGAAAAGTTTAAAAAAAACTTTTTTATTTAAAAAAAGATGTTATTTTTGCAATCCTAATTAACCGGTCCTATAGCTCAGTTGGTTAGAGCACCTGACTCATAATCAGGTGGTCCCTGGTTCGAGTCCAGGTGGGACCACAAAAACCATCCTTTTAAGGATGGTTTTTTTATTAAACCCCCTTTAGATACTAGCTTTTTACTTTTTTTGATAAAAATAAATATCAATTAATATCATTCTTTTATATACTGGTTATCTACCCGTTTTGAATATTGTTATACCAAATTTTGTTTGTACGTTTGTGTAAATAGAGATACTTACAGCCATGAACAAAACGAGATTTACCACGATTTACAACCGAAAAAAACACCTAAATAAAAAAGGTACTGCATTAATTCAAATAGAATGCTATTTAAACGGTTCGCATAAATATTTTACTACAAAAATTTATATTGAGCCTAAATTTTGGAACAAAAGAAGCCGAAACATTAAAACAGATTTCCCAAACGCAATAAAATTAAATAAACAAATTTCTGAAACTTTGAGGGACTTAGAGAATTTTGAACTTGACAAAATAAACAAAGGAGAATCTTTTAATTTGAGTATGCTAAACGATTTCTTTACAAAGCCAACGGTAAAAAGTTTTACCGAGTTTATGGAAATAGAAATTGAAAACATAAACAGCACCAAAGGAACAAAGGCAAATCAATTGGCGACCTTAAAAAAATTAAAAGAATTTAAAAAAGTAATTTCTTTTGAAGATATGACTTTCGAGTTTTTATATGATTTTGATATTTTTCTAAAAAAATATACTATTAAGTATAAAAACATTCCTAGTAAAAAACTAGCTCAAGGTACTATTTCTAAGTATTTTAAGAATATCAAAAGATTTGTAAATTTAGCCATTAATAAAGATTTGATGGAATTACAAAAGTATCCGTTTAGGAAATTCAAAATAAAACAAACCGAGGGCAAAACCGTATATTTAACACCATCAGAAATAGAATGTTTTGAAAATGTAGCATTAACCAACGAAAATAAAAAATACGAAACTGTAAGAGATTTATATATTTTTTCTGTTTATACAGGTTTACGTTACGGCGATATTTTCAGCCTACAAAAAAAAGATATTGTAAGTATAAAGGGCAAAGATTGGATTATTAAAACAATGGAAAAAACAGGCAAAGAAATACGCATTCCTATACATTTGATGTTTAACGGTAAACCTAAAAAGATTTTAGATAAACACAATAATTTTAAAAGCGTTTTTTGTTTCAAACATTTAACCAATCAATACTGCAACCGCCAATTAAAAGAAATAGCTAAAATAGCACAAATACAAAATAAAAATATAACGTTTCACACGGCAAGGCACACCACCGCTACATATTTACTACATAAAAAAGTAGCAGTAACAACAGTACAAAAGATTTTAGGACACCAAAAACTAGCAACAACGCAAATTTATGCCCACGTAATGGATGAAACCCTAGAAGACGAAATGACAGCCGTTAATTTTTAAAATAAAAACCTAAACAATCTTTTAATTTATTACATAAAAAACCCTATCCAACTTTGGACAGGGTTTTTTTATTGGCTCTTTGTTTCCGTGTGCAAAATTTATTTGCCCACAGGTAAAACAAACGATTTAAGCAATTTTATAAATACAAGTATCTACTTATACAATAATGATTTATTAAACGCTTAAAAAATACTACTGCTACAAATTAAGCGATAAAAGGGTAATTGTAAATGCTAAAATTTCATAACTTTGCCCAAAAAACAAAAGTATTTTTTTATACAATTTGTTTGAATAAAATTAGTAGATATATTTAAACTATGAATATAACAGAATTTAAAAAAACTTAATAAAAAATAAACACTATGGCAGTATCAAAAATGACAATGCTACTGGATTTAAGTGCTAAACTTTTTGGAGGAAAACTCCAAAAACTACAAAGCAAATTTGATAAATTTGCAACTAAATCGGGTATAAAATTAGATAAATTAAGCTTAAAGTTTAAAGGGCTTTTTGACCAAATGCCAAAGCTAGGCATGGCAATAGACTTATTTAAAAATCCGTTAGCATTAGCCACCGCAGGAATAATGGGGCTAGGTATTGCCTTTGGTGGGCTCTCCTCCAAAGGCATAGAAGCCGCCGAAAAGTTTGACACCGCTTTTTTGCCCATCAAACAATTAAATTTAGATAAATCAATAGAGCAGTTAGAGGGCTATCGTTCCAAAATTAGAGATGCCGCTTTTGATATTGGTACAAATCTTAGCGATTCCACAAATGCAATGTACGATTTACAATCTGCTACAGGTTTATATGGTAAAGATGCTATTGATATTTTTAAAAAAGTAGGACGTTACTCTCAAGCAACAGGTGCTGATTTGGGTGATTCGATGAACTCCACTACAAAAGCAATGAAAGCCTTTGGTATTGGCGTTGGCGGTATTGATGCTTTATTAACGTCAAACGCTAAAACCGTGCAAACCGCTATTGTTACTTTTGATGAACTAGCCAAAGTACAAACGGAATATGCGGGTGCAACAAGTGCCGCAGGGCAAAGTGTTGATATTGGTAATAAGGTTTTTGCTATGTTTACGTCTATTAATAAAAATGCTGATATTGCAGCAGGCCAAACAAAAAACTTTTTTGATGGTTTAGGGGCTCAAGGTTCAAAAATAAAGAAAGAACTAAATATTGATATATTTGGCGTAGATGGCAAAATGAAAGATGCCGATAAATTATTACTTGATATTAGTCAGAAGTTTAAAAATATGACGGATAAAGAAATAACTGATACCATTAATAAAATTGGAGGTCCCGAAGGATTACGTACAGCATTAGCAAAAGTAAAAATTGGAGCTGATGATATGATTAAAACTTTTAATGACTTTGATAGCTCAAAATTTAACCTATCTGATGCCTTAAAAAATGCAGAAGGCGATTTTGGTAAAATAAAAGAAATGTTTAGCAATAGGCTTGAGGCGGTATTTTCTAAAATAGGCGATAAAATAATACCGATATTATCTAGTGTATTTGGTTATTTGGCAAAGGTTTTGAACTTTATATACGAAAATTTCAGCACGATAGAATCAATGTTTCAGGCACTTGTTATAGGGGTGGGAACATATATTGGTTTACTTGGCGTGTTAGAAATTCAATCTTTATTAGCGGCTGCTAGTTCCGTAACATTATCGGGGGCTTTGGGTTTTGTTAAAATAGGCTTATACGCTATACAAACCGCTATTTACTCAATACCTATTATCGGTTGGATTGCTGGATTTGTTGCTTTAGTTGTAATGGCAATTAAATATTTTGATTCATGGGGTGCCACGGTGCTTTCTTTTTTGGGTCCTATCGGAATGTTAATCAGTTCTTTTGTATTAGTACATAAACATTGGGATAATATTGTAAATGCTTTTAAATCTGATGGTATTATTGGAGGTTTAAAACGTATTGGAATTGTATTGTTGGATGTTTTATTGCGTCCGTTAGAAGGTATTTTAAAAGTAGCAGCAATGTTACCTGGTATTGGTAAATATGCAAAAAGTGGATTATCTCAAATACAAGACCTCCGTAAAGATTTAAACTTAACTCCTCCAGAAGAAGATAAGGAAACGGAAAGCGGAAAAGAAGCCACAAAAACAGATTTATACGGAAATCCAATTAAACCAGTAGGAAATACCGACCCTAAAAATATACTAACTAAACAAGTTACTAAAGTTGTAGGCGATGCCAAACAAACTCGCAATATTTCAATTACTATTGATGCTTTAAATAAAGGTGGTATCAATTTAAAAGGTGGTGCAACTCAAGGAATGACTTTGCAAGATGTAGAAAATTGGTTTAACGAAGCCATGATGCGAGTTGTACGAAATGCTGAAACAAGTTAATTTTTAAAATAAAAACCTAAACAATCTTTTAATTTATTACATAAAAAACCCTACTGAAATTTCAGCAGGGTTTTTTTATTGGCTCTTTGTTTCCGTATGCAAAATTTATTTGCCCACAGGTAAAACAAACGATTTAAGCAATTTTATAAATACAAGTATCTACTTATATAATTATGATTTATTAAACGCTTAAAAAATACTACTGCCAAAAATTAAGCTATTAAACAGTAATTTATAAAGCCTAAAATTTAACAAACCATTACTACTAAAAACCACTATTTTATTTTAGTTATTTTTGCTATATAGAAATACTCACTTACATACCACAAAATGATTAAAAAAAGCAAAATAACAGTAAAAAGGTTTTTTAATAAACAAGTAAATGGTATAACTGTTTATAAAGATATTGAAGAAAAAGGACATCCTTTGTATTATACAATAACTTATAAAAGAAAAACACAAAAGGTTAAAAGTATGACAAATGCAGTAATGACTGAAAAAGCCTTTAATTATTTAGAAGAAAATAATAAGCCTTTAAATTTTGAAACTAATTATTTGCCAAACGCAATAACAAGTCCTCAAATATTAAAAAATGAATTATCTTTTATTTATAAAGCCGTTAAGTATATTGTAGAAAATGAGAATAGCGAGGATATTTACGATAGTTTTTTTAAAGATAGGTTAAAAAGGTTTTTTAGCAATTTAAAAGATAGTTTGTATTCTATTGGATGGAATAGATACAAGCACGTAATTAATTCTGAAAATGACTTTTTTAAAGAAAGTAAAGATATATTGTTATTTGATGAAAAATATAATAATTTAAAAGAAAACCCACATTTACAGCAACAATTTTATTACAGTTTTAATAGAGAAAACAATTTAATTTATAATTTAAACACTATGAACGAGGTTTTAAATATTGATTTAGAACCTTATATCTTTAGAGATACTGTAAAAATGTGGCACGTAATTAATTTAATTAATATTGTGTATTCAGATACTATTTGTATTGATTTTATTATTAATTACAATGAAAATAAAATAATAGAAAAATCAAAAGAATATAAACTTCCCTTAACTACAAAAGAAATAAAAACAGCTTGTAATATCCTAAAAGAAAAGGTTTTAATATTTCTTTAAAATAATTTACATAAACAAAACTATAAAAATGTTTGATTAACTAAAACATTTTTGTAGTTTTGCGATATGATTTAATTATTATTGATTTTAAAATGTTTGAATCATTCAATCAAATTACATTTAAACTATGAATATATCAGAATTAAAAAAACAGCTACCAGCCCACGGAATTAACGAAATTTCTAAACTTTCGGGGCTTCACATTGCTACTGTTAATCGTTTTTTTTACGGTGGAAAGGTAAAAAGTGAAACCGAAATGAAATTAATTACAGCAACAACCGACTTTTTTAAATCAGAAAAAGAACGTAAAGCCAACGCCTTAAAGGAACTTAACGAGGTTGTAAATTCCTAAAAACAAACCGCCCCAGCGTAAAAAAATCCAACAAAATAAATACTTTCCTACACCTTTTTAAACTAGAAACCAACAAAATAAAACTTCTCACAGTAATTTTTTAAACAATAGAGATACTTACAATTATGAAACATTTTACGGAATTCTTAGAACACCAAAACACGAATACAATTGAATTATCAAAAACAGCATCCAAACTGTTTTTTGATATTGAAAAAGAGCAAATGGCGTTTGATTGTCTTCAAGATAAATTAACCTATTTACAAATTGAAATAGATAATATTTTTGATTTATCCGAAGAAGATTTAGAAGATTTTACAGGCGACCAATACGACCAAATAATGATACAAAGCCGAAAAATGGGCGACAATTGTTATTTCTTAAAAATTCTTATGGAAGAAAAAGAGGTTTTTATTTCTGATAAAAAAAAGGAACTTGTAATACTTCAAAATAAGATACTAGAACTTGTAAAAGCGACCCCTAGCAATGAATTTAAAGCAATTCAAGAAAGTAACGAACAAAACAGCATCTTTATAAGAGAAACCGCTAAACACTTAGCAAACTCTTATAATTATGATTTTAACCAATAGAGATACAAACAATTATGAGTACAGAAAAACAAACCCCAGTAATTACCGAAATAAATACGGAACTTTTAAAACGTTCAAGAGGTCTTTTAGATGGTTTTACACAAAACCCAAAAGGAGATAGTAACATCAGCATAAACTTAGAATTTTGGAATTATGCGAGTTTAGGGCATAACATCGAAAGTTTATTAAATGCAATGTCAATTAGTTGCGAACCTGAAAACAGTTTAGAGGTTAATGATATTCAAAATGTTGCTTTAATTACTAAGCAATTAGTGGATAAAATACCACTTGAATTTTTAGATAGGCTATTGATAAAAGAAGATTATAATCAAGAAAATTTTAAAAATATTGAAAATCTGTAATTATGAAAAATATTTTCAAAGTTGAAAAAGTAAATATTGTTAGTAGCAATTTAGATTTTTTACAGGTTAAGATTAGAATATCAATCTTTAATAAAATTGTTTTCAGTTATTTTTTAGGTTCTGAAACATCATTTAAAAATCATTTAAACACTCTTTAAATTATGGATAATAATATAGTATTTGTATCAGTTCCATTGCAAGAGTGGACGGACATAAAAAATATGGTTCAAGATATATCTAATTTTTTACAGCAAACAAAAGACAACGGTAAACCCGAAAATCTAACGGTAAAAGAAGCGTGTGAGTTTTTAAGATGTAGTAGAAATACGTTTCAGAAATATATACACGATGGAGATTTAAGCGTAATAAAAGACCAAAATAAGAAGTACAGCAAAGTAACTGTAAAGCGTTCCGAGTTGCACCGATTTGTTGCACAAAGAAGTTCTTTTTAATAGATTTAAAATATTTTTATTGATATGTATTACGAAATAACAACGGACGGAATTTCTAACGAAAATAACGAACCGTATTTTTTAAAATGTAAAAAAAGTCCTTTAGAAGCAATAATTAAGGATTTTAAAAGACTTCTTTTATTAAGAGGTTTAGAGATTCCAACGGATTTAATCGCTAAAAATAACGGTACTGAAATAGTTTTAAAGTATTCGTTTTTAGATTCAGAAACCGAAAAGGAAAAAGTGAAACTTACTTTTAAGGTTTCAAAAAAATATAAGTTTTAATAAAAAGTGTAAAAGCGAAAGTATTAAGCACAAAAAAACCGCCTTACCAGGGGCGGTATTTGTATTTAATACTTACTTAAGGTATTAAATTTAGAGATACTCACACTATAAACAAAACCACCAAGTAATGGATAAAGTAGTAAGTTTTACAAAGATAGTAAAAGAAACCATTAATAAAAGAAAATTATAATGGATTTAATAACACTATCAAAAATAAATCTGATTGATTCAGAAAAAGAAAATATTATAAAAAAGGCAAAATTAAAAAGACGCTTTGATAAAAACAGCGGTAAAGATTTTTTTGAAACTGGAACAGAACGGAATTTAAAAGGCGGTATGTATATCAAAATTGATTTACAAAACAGATTAACAATTAGAGGAAGTTTACACAAATACTACTCTTATAATTTAACAGGTTACGCTACAAATTACGGACGTTTCACAATGGAACAGGCTCGAATAACATTTTTTAGGCTTCTTATAGATAAAGGAGTTGATTACAATAATTTAAAAATCAATGCTTTTGAAATTGGTATGAATTTAATTTTTTCTATTGATGTAATAAATTTTTTAGATTCTTTTATAGCAATTGGAACAGATAGGAACAAAAAAGAAATAATGACAGACCCAAATTATAGGGAAAAAAGATGTAAAACAACCGAAAGAAGTTCTAATATTAGAGTTATTCATAAGATGTACGATAAGGTTTTTGAGATGCTGGAAAAAAGACACAAAGCAATACCATCAGAAAAAAATATTTTGCGAATAGAAACGACAAAAAGAAAGATGAATAATGTTTTAGCAATTGATTTTTTTACGAAAAAAAATTTAAAAGAGGTACAAGACGACTTCTTTAAAATATGGGATTTATTAATATTTGAGCCTACAATAGTAGCACCTAAAGGAACGCATCAAAGTAAGATTAATCTAGTAACAGAAATATATAAGACCACGGCAAAAATAACTTTAAATAAGTATCAACAACTTTTTAAAGATGGCAAAATAACTGCTAAAATGTACCGTAAAACAAGGGAGTTTATTAACAATTGGCACGTACATAAAAAGGTTTATAAATTGGGGCAAAGTGAAATAATGACCTTTTGGGCAACGGCTTACAATACTGAAAAACAGGAACTTAATAAAATATACTTGTAAAGTTTGATACTTATTGATAAAAATATTGTACGTACTGGAAGCTTTAAGCAGTCAGTATATTTTTTTTAACCTACTTGTCTTATACAGTCGATAGACTGCAAACCCCTAAAACATTGACTTATTTACTAAAAAAAGAGCTGACTATTTAGGCATTACTTAAAAAACCCTTATTGATAAAAATATTTGTCAAAGATTATCAGTAAAAGTACAAAACCAATATTATTAATATAAAGCGTAAAAAAAGAGCGATACAAGAAAATCAATAAATTATTACAAGTATTTATATAAATTATATAAAGCGTTAAAAATGATAAAAAGAGTAATACAAGAAAAAAAGGATTTAAAAAAATTAGTACAATTATTACCAAAGTGCAAGATGTGGTTAATGATAAGTTACAAAACAGATAAAAAGATTTATACCGATACTTTGCACCAAAGCGAAATAAGAACCTCCAAAGATTGGATTAAATCAGTACAAAAAATTTTAGTAACAGAACACCGAAAAAATGCACCACCAATTATACTAAGCAGTTACCGTGCAAGATATTTATTAAATAAAATCAATTTAGAAAATGGCATATAATCAGAAAAATCTATATCGTAAAATTATAAGAGTTCAAACAATTGTGTTACAGAAACAATACGAAGATGAAGATATAACTTACAAAGAAATTTATTGGAAGTTTATACAACCCGAGTTTTTAATTTGTTACAGAACGTTTCACTCTTATTTAGGAACGCCCGCAAAAAGAGAATTAAAGAAATTAGAAATTAGTTTAAAAGCTAAAGACGAAATACCAAATCTTTTTAGAAGCTAAAAGAACCGCACCCCCTCCCTTGTTCTTTAATAAAATATATAATTACCGTAAAAGCGTTTAAAATGCTTATTCACCTCATTAGTTTTTTAGCTTTTAAGATTGGTTTTAGTTTGTCAGCTTTCTCAAAAGATTAAAAAAAATAAAGAGTACCAAAACCAAAAAACAAGGCTTTAAAACGTGTTAATCATCATTTAGGGTTATTTGATGTTAATTTTAATTATCATTTTTAAAGCGTTCGCCTTTTGTTTCTGTAAAAGATGTTAATTTCTAAATAATGAAATGTTAATTTTTAAAAGTGAAATTAAAAAATATTACTCTTAAAAAAATGTACTTTTTTTTGATTATGGTACTATCTGAACTACAACTTAATAACATAAACAACTAATAAACAGACTACTTACAAATATATTTTTTTTATTGGTAGATTTTAAGGTAATAAAAAGCGGTTTTTTGTCTATTTTTTTATTTTTTGAGTTAATTATTTTTTAAAAGATTATTTTTTTTTGAATAGTCAAGTTTTCTTTTACAGTTCGATTTTAATATTTTTTTGTAAATACTAACTTTTAAAAATCCAGTAAATCAAAATATTCATTGGCAAACACTCGCATTGCTACTGGAACAACTCCAGTAAATCAAAACATCGATTGATAAATACTCACTTTGCTACTGGAACAGCTCCAGTAAATTAAAATATTCATTGATAAATACTCACTTTTACAGCTCCAGTAAATCAAAATATTCATTGGTAAACACTCGCATTGCTACTGGAACAGCTCCAAAAATAAAAACATTCATTGGTAAATACTCACTTTTATAACTCCAGTAAATCAAAACATTCATTGGCAAACACTCACTTTTACAGCTCCAGTAAATCAAAATATTCATTGATAAACACTCRCATTGCTACTGGAACAGCTCCAGTAAATCAAAACATTCATTGGCAAACACTCACTTTTACAGCTCCAGTAAATCAAAATATTCATTGATAAACACTCACATTGCTACTGGAACAGCTCCAGTAAATCAAAACATCGATTGATAAACACTCACTTTGCTACTGGAACAGCTCCAGTAAATCAAAATATTCATTGGCAAACACTCGCATTGCTACTGGAACAACTCCAAAAATCAAAACATCGATTGATAAATACTCACTTTGCTACTGGAACAGCTCCAGTAAATCAAAACATTCATTGGCAAATACTCACTTTGCTACTGGAACAGCTCCAGTAAATCAAAACATTCATTGGCAAACACTCACTTTGCTACTGGAACAACTCCAAAAATCAAAATATTCATTGGTAAACACTCACTTTTACAGCTCCAGTAAATCAAAACATCGATTGATAAATACTCGCATTGCTACTGGAACAGCTCC
>NZ_JAJGWT010000006.1:2379-3876 GCF_021390715.1 Tenacibaculum piscium | reverse complement strand
CAAAATATTCATTGGTAAACACTCGCATTGCTACTGGAACAGCTCCAAAAATCAAAACATTCATTGGTAAACACTCACTTTGCTACTGGAACAGCTCCAGTAAATCAAAACATTCATTGGCAAAGTACCAGGGTATTTTTACGGACAAATTTAAAACATTGGTAAACATTCACTTTTACAGCTCCAGTAAATCAAAATATTCATTGGTAAATACTCACTTTTATAACTCCAGTAAATCAAAATATTCATTGATAAACACTCRCATTGCTACTGGAACAGCTCCAGTAAATCAAAACATTCATTGGCAAACACTCACTTTTACAGCTCCAGTAAATCAAAATATTCATTGATAAACACTCACATTGCTACTGGAACAGCTCCAGTAAATCAAAACATCGATTGATAAACACTCACTTTGCTACTGGAACAGCTCCAGTAAATCAAAACATCGATTGATAAACACTCACTTTGCTACTGGAACAGCTCCAGTAAATCAAAATATTCATTGGCAAACACTCGCATTGCTACTGGAACAACTCCAAAAATCAAAACATCGATTGATAAATACTCACTTTGCTACTGGAACAACTCCAGTAAATCAAAATATTCATTGGCAAACACTCACTTTTACAGATCAAGTAAATCAAAACATCGATTGATAAATACTCGCATTGCTACTGGAACAGCTCCAGTAAATCAAAACATCGATTGATAAATACTCRCWTTGCTACTGGAACAACTCCAGTAAATCAAAATATTCATTGGCAAACACTCACTTTTACAGATCAAGTAAATAAAAACATCGATTGATAAATACTCACTTTTATAACTCCAGTAAATCAAAATATTCATTGGCAAACACTCACTTTTACAGATCAAGTAAATCAAAACATCGATTGATAAATACTCGCATTGCTACTGGAACAGCTCCAGTAAATCAAAAYATTCATTGGTAAACACTCGCATTGCTACTGGAACAGCTCCAGTAAATCAAAAYATYSATTGATAAACACTCACTTTGCTACTGGAACAGCTCCAAAAATCAAAACATTCATTGGTAAATACTCACTTTTATAACTCCAGTAAATCAAAATATTCATTGGTAAATACTCACTTTTACAGCTCCAGTAAATCAAAACATTCATTGGTAAATACTCACTTTTACAGCTCCAGTAAATCAAAACATCGATTGATAAACACTCRCWTTGCTACTGGAACAGCTCCAATAAATCAAAATATTCATTGGCAAACACTCGCATTGCTACTGGAACAGCTCCAAAAATCAAAACATTCATTGGTAAACATTCACTTTTACAGATCAAGTAAATCAAAACATCGATTGATAAAYACTCRCATTGCTACTGGAACAGCTCCAGTAAATCAAAACATTCATTGGCAAACACTCACTTTTACAGCTCCAGTAAATCAAAATATTCATTGATAAACACTCACATTGCTACTGGAACAGCTCCAGTAAATCAAAACATCGATTGATAA
>NZ_JAJGWT010000006.1:2035-2356 GCF_021390715.1 Tenacibaculum piscium | reverse complement strand
AAATCAAAATATTCATTGGTAAATACTCACTTTTACAGCTCCAGTAAATCAAAACATTCATTGGTAAATACTCACTTTTACAGCTCCAGTAAATCAAAACATCGATTGATAAACACTCGCATTGCTACTGGAACAGCTCCAAAAATCAAAACATTCATTGGTAAACACTCACTTTTACAGCTCCAGTAAATCAAAACATCGATTGATAAATACTCGCATTGCTACTGGAACAGCTCCAGTAAATCAAAACATTCATTGGTAAATACTCACTTTTACAGCTCCAGTAAATCAAAACATCGATTGATAAACACTCGCATTGAT
>NZ_JAJGWT010000006.1:1191-2023 GCF_021390715.1 Tenacibaculum piscium | reverse complement strand
TCAAAATATTCATTGGCAAACACTCGCATTGCTACTGGAACAGCTCCAAAAATCAAAACATTCATTGGTAAATATTCACTTTTACAGCTCCAGTAAATCAAAACATCGATTGATAAATACTCGCATTGCTACTGGAACAGCTCCAGTAAATCAAAATATTCATTGATAAACACTCACATTGCTACTGGAACAGCTCCAGTAAATCAAAACATCGATTGATAAACAYTCACTTTKACAGCTCCAGTAAATCAAAACATCGATTGATAAATACTCGCATTGCTACTGGAACAGCTCCAGTAAATCAAAACATCGATTGATAAACACTCACTTTGCTACTGGAACAGCTCCAATAAATCAAAATATTCATTGGCAAACACTCGCATTGCTACTGGAACAACTCCAAAAATCAAAACATCGATTGATAAATACTCACTTTGCTACTGGAACAGCTCCAGTAAATCAAAACATTCATTGGCAAATACTCACTTTGCTACTGGAACAACTCCAGTAAATCAAAACATTCATTGGTAAATACTCGCATTGCTACTGGAACAGCTCCAGTAAATCAAAATATTCATTGATAAACACTCGCATTGCTACTGGAACAGCTCCAAAAATCAAAACATTCATTGGTAAATACTCACTTTTATAACTCCAGTAAATCAAAATATTCATTGGTAAATACTCACTTTTACAGCTCCAGTAAATCAAAACATTCATTGGCAAATACTCACTTTGCTACTGGAACAACTCCAGTAAATCAAAACATTCATTGGTAAATACTCGCATTGCTACTGSMASTAAATCAAAATATTCATTGGTAAATACTCAC
>NZ_JAJGWT010000006.1:957-1068 GCF_021390715.1 Tenacibaculum piscium | reverse complement strand
CATTGGCAAATACTCACTTTGCTACTGGAACAACTCCAGTAAATCAAAACATTCATTGGTAAATACTCACTTTTATAACTCCAGTAAATCAAAATATTCATTGGTAAATAC
>NZ_JAJGWT010000006.1:668-819 GCF_021390715.1 Tenacibaculum piscium | reverse complement strand
ACTGGAACAGCTCCAGTAAATCAAAACATTCATTGGTAAATACTCACTTTTACAGCTCCAGTAAATCAAAACATCGATTGATAAACACTCGCATTGCTACTGGAACAGCTCCAAAAATCAAAACATTCATTGGTAAACACTCACTTTTACA
>NZ_JAJGWT010000006.1:470-663 GCF_021390715.1 Tenacibaculum piscium | reverse complement strand
AGTAAATCAAAACATTCATTGGCAAAGTACCAGGGTATTTTTACGGACAAATTTAAAACATTGGTAAACATTCACTTTTACAGCTCCAGTAAATCAAAATATTCATTGGTAAATACTCACTTTTATAACTCCAGTAAATCAAAATATTCATTGGCAAACACTCACTTTTACAGATCAAGTAAATAAAAACATC
>NZ_JAJGWT010000006.1:134-413 GCF_021390715.1 Tenacibaculum piscium | reverse complement strand
CTTTTACAGCTCCAGTAAATCAAAATATTCATTGGTAAATACTCACTTTTATAACTCCAGTAAATCAAAATATYSATTGATAAACACTCGCATTGCTACTGGAACAGCTCCANWAAATCAAAACATTCATTGGTAAATAYTCACTTTTACAGCTCCAGTAAATCAAAACATCGATTGATAAATACTCGCATTGCTACTGGAACAGCTCCAGTAAATCAAAATATTCATTGATAAACACTCACATTGCTACTGGAACAGCTCCAGTAAATCAAAACATCG
>NZ_JAJGWT010000006.1:0-71 GCF_021390715.1 Tenacibaculum piscium | reverse complement strand
ACTCACTTTGCTACTGGAACAGYKWTAATTTTTCTTTATACACGTTAAATTTTACAAACGGATTTAACTTT
>NZ_JAJGWT010000005.1 GCF_021390715.1 Tenacibaculum piscium | reverse complement strand
TATAAATTTTGCAATTTCTATTCTGTATTTTTCTCAACTCTACAAACGTTATAAATTCAGATTTTAAATAATAATTCAGTCGATTTTATTTTCAGATTTTACGTAAATTTTGCAATTTCTATTCTGTATTTTTCTCAATTCTACAAACGTTATAAATTCAGATTTTAAATAATAATTCAGTCGATTTTATTTTCAGATTTTGCGTAAATTTTGCAATTTCTATTCTGTATTTTTCTCAATTCTACAAACGTTATAAATTCAAATTTCACGTAATAATTCGGTCAATTTTATTTTCATATTTAGAGTAAATTGAAGTATTTATAGATTCTAAATTTTATTCGTAATATTTTTCTAGCGATATTTTTAAATTTCTGTATTTACTTAGAAATCAGGTTCTAGTTGCGTAATTTTTGCCAATTACTTGTAACGGATTTGTATATGATTTGTTGCGTGATTCGGGACTAAATTTAGTAAAAAAAATCGGAATAGAAAATCCCCCAAGGGATTTTCGTATGTAGGCGAGAACCAGCAATTAATTATATACGTTGTTGCTATTTGTTGTTTTTAATTATTCAATTTTTTCTCTAAAATTCCTTTTTCGATTTTCTAGAATCAGCTTTTTAAAAATCTTTGTTGATTTTTGGTGCTTTTTCTTTTTTGTTTTAATTTTTCTTGATTTAAAATTTATTTACAAAGTTTTAGGAATCAGTTTTTAAAATCTTTGTTGATTTTTGGTGCTTTTTCTTTTTTGTTTTAATTTTTCTTAATTTAAAATTTATTTACAAAGTTTCGTAATCAGCTTTTTAAAAATCTTTGTTGATTTTTCGTGCTTTTTCTTTTTTGTTTTAATTTTTCTTGATTTAAAATTTATTCACAAAGTTTTAGGAGTCAGTTTTTTAAAATCTTTGTTGATTTTTGGTGCTTTTTCTTTTTTGTTTTAATTTTTCTTGATTTAAAATTTATTCACAAAGTTTTAGGAATCAGTATTTTTAAAAATATTTATTGATATTTGATACTTTTTCTTTTGATTTTTTTCTTGAAATAATTGAAATAATTGACAAAATTGATTGTTCAAAACTTTGTTTTTTACTGAAATTTCACAATAAATTGCAACGTGTTTGTATATAGTTTGTTGCGTGTTTCAAGCAACTAACTTAGTAAATAATTACCGACCAAGAAAGTCCGCGAGGACTTTCGTAAGTAGGCGAGAAGCCAGCAATAAATTATATACGGTGTTAGGCACAGGCTTTTCATTCCAAAAATGCTTTAATTTTCGACCAAAAACTGACTTTTTTTGGTTTCTTTTTATTTTCTTTTTCTGCAATTTTTTCAAGAAACTTTTCAGGTTCTGTTAAAAAATCTATTGCGTTAGATTTTCTTAAATCTTCATAAATCAATTCTGGTTTTGGTTCAAATAAAAGTCCTTTTGTATTAAAAACCATTAATTCATTTTTTACACACAATTCCAACATTCCGTTTAAAAAAACAATTGCTTTTTCTCTATTTCTTAAATCTGTTCTAAATTGAAATTCGTTTATAAATTCAGTATTTGGGTCAAATGAAATATAACAATCATTATCCTCTTCAATATTAGAATTTCCTTTCCAATTTATAGAATCCAAAGAATTTTTTCCCCAATTTGCTCTTGAAACTAATTTGTCGATTTGTTCAGAAATTTCTTTGATGTCAAGATTTATATTATTCCACCATTTTATAGTATTTGCATCTTCAAATTCAGGTTCTGGTAAGTTTTCAATATCTTTTATATTTTCCCAATATTTCTCCCAAGAATCATCGTCAATTAATAGTTCCGTTGGAATATTTCCATATTTTTCAATAATAGATTTTCTTGGAATGATATTTAATTGATATTGCCAAATTGCCATTAATTTTCTCGATTTTTTTCAGCTTGTGCCTAACGTGTTTGTATAAGATTAGTTGCGTGTTTAAGCACCTAATTTAGTAAGTAAATCACAGATAGAAAGTCCGCGAGGACTTTCGTAAATTGGCTAAAACCAGCAATTAATTTTATACGGTGTTAGGCAACGTTATTTTTTATCTTATTTAATTTGACTTCTTTACTTTCCTTATCTATCGATATGAAGTCTGCTTGTGAATTACCTGTAATATCATTCCTTTCTCCATAGATTGAGTTATCCTTTGTCATAAATTCAATATCTTCATTTAAGGAAAACGAATATCTTTCTACTGAACTTTTATATAATCCATCTGTAGAAACTGGATATTGTTTAAATTTCACTTCATTATATTCTGCATTTAGAACCTTTACAAATGCTTTTTCAGCATCTACGATTATTCTTGTTCTATCTTCTAATTCATTTTTTCCAAATTCATCAAAATCTGTATCTTGTAGATATTGCTTTATTTCTAAAGAATCAATATCGAAAAAAAATAAAAACATTTCATCTGTAATTCTTGAGTTTTTAGATTTTGGATATTCATTTGATAAAATTCGTAGTCTTTTGTCGTGAGGCTTGATAACTAGCCTTTTAAAACTATCATCTTTTTTAGAAATTCCTATATAATGTAAATCATATTTTGTGAACTCACGATAATTTTTCAAACCATAAATGAAAATATTTTTAAATTTAGAGAAATCGTTTAATATTTTTTCAGTTGTAAACCAATCTAAAACTTCTTTTTCGTTATTGATTAATAACCATAACCTTACTAACTTAGGACCTAATTCAATTTCAATATCATCATAATCTTCAAATTGAATATTATGATGTGTCAATAAATTTTCAATATTAATACTTCCAGAAATTGAATTGTCAACAGAATTTAGAGAAAATTCAATTGATTTTTTCTCTTGAATTACATCTTGAACATTTTCTTTGAATGTGAATTCTGTTTTGTCTTTTTGAGCAATAAAATATAGTTTACTTTTTTTTATTTGTTCTATTACCTCAATATCATTTTTAAGCCATTCCGCTTCTTGATTTGAGATAGGAGGATATACAAGTTCTAAAGAATGTAATTGTGATCTCATTTATAATTTTGAGGTTCGTTTTTAATGTTGCCTAACGGGTTTGTATATGATTTGTTGCGTTTATAATAACGAAATTTAGTTATTATAAACGCAATAGAAAATCCCTAAGGATTTTCGTAAATAGGCTAGTACTAGCAATAAATTATATACGTTGTTGCCCGTAGTTTTTTACTTTTCTATTTCGAAATATTTCATTAATTCCTTATAATTATCTTGCGCTGATAAACAAGTGTCTGTCAAATAACCTTTTATTTTAGGGTATTCAGATAAGCCTCTGTAATAGAAAAATTTAAATTCATCTTGAATTATAAATGGGACGATATTATGTTTTAAACATTCTTTAAATATTATTAGTCTTCCAACTCTTCCATTTCCATCTTGAAATGGGTGTATTTTCTCAAATTCATAATGAAAGTCTATAATATCGAAAATTTCAATATTTTCTTTTTTGTTATAAATTTTCAATAATGTATCAATATCTTCTTTTACTTTATTTGGTTTAGATGTTTCAATTCCTCCAACAATATTTGGTTTTGATTTATAAGCTCCAACATTAAACCATTCTTTTTTAGAGTCTGAAGTATTTATTTTTAGGAGTTTATGAAATTCTTTTATGTGTTTTTCTGATAAAGTTTCTTTCGATATTTTTAGCATATAATCAAAACAATGAAAATGATTAACAGTTTCAATAATATCGTCAATATTTGCTGTATTTTCTCCTTCTTCGGTAAATAGTGTATTTGTCTCGTAAATGTATCTTGTTTGTTCTTCAGATAATTTGCTTCCTTCAATTCTGTTTGTATTGTAGGCAAGCCTTATTTGTGTTTTATGATAAATTCCGCCTTTTAGATTGCTCGATTTTTCTTCCTGTAATGTTTCTAAAAGTTTCATTTTTTATAGTTTATTTTAGAAAGCGAAGATACTTTTTTCTTTTTAAAAATTATCTTTAAGTTTCTAGTGCCAAATTACGGGCAACGGATTTGTATATGATTTGTTGCGTTATTCTGGACTAAATTTAGTAAAAAAAATCGGAATAGAAAATCCCCCAAGGGATTTTCGTATGTAGGCGAAAACCAGCAATTAATTATATACGTTGTTAGTTTTTCGTTATGAAACATTCAGATAAGCACGTTTTTTTGCGTTTCTAAATTTTTTCTTTAAAATTCTAAATATTCTTTTTTAGATTCACGTAAAACAGCATTTTTTCACGAGTTTAAAATTCAGGATTTGTTTTTTTTTTATTAAACTTTTTCTTTAAAATTCTAAACATTCTTTTTTGGATTTACGCAAAACAGCATTTTTTTTACGAGTTTAAAATTCAGAGTTTTTTATTAAACTTTTTCTTTAAAAATCTAAACTTTCTTTTTTAGATTTACGTAAAACAGCGATTTTTTACGAGTTTAAAGATTTTCAATTTGTTTATTTTTTTCTGAACTTTTTCTTTAAAATTCTAAACTTTATTTTTTAGATTCAAGCAAAACAACATTTTTTCACGAGTTTATAAATTCATAATTTATTCATTTTAATTATTTAAATATTCTCGATAATTCTATTTATTCTTGAAATTTCCATTTTTTCTGAATAATGAAAACTAACTAGTTATATAAAGATTAATGTTCTCTATTATTATTAAATTTATCTGGATAAAAGGAACTTTTGTTCTTTTTTATCGGGATTTAAAAGTTACAAAATGATTATATAATTGAATCATTTATATAAAATTCAGTGGTACTAATATATAAAAATAAAAGATAAGTTTTACATTAAATTTTCCCATAATCTATAAAGTTATTAGGTAGTGTTGGTTCTTTTTTTAAGTTTGATAAAATGGTATCTAGTGGGCTTTTAATATCTAGGAGATCTTTTTTTGCAACGTGTGTATAAATCATTGTTGTTTCGGGTTTTGCGTGTCCTAATAATTCTTGAATATGTCTTAATCCGATTCCATTTTCTAGTAAGTGTGTTGCGTAGCTGTGTCTTAAAGTGTGTGGGGTAACATTTTTATTAATTCCAGCAATTTTGGTGGAATTGTGTAAAAATTTTCGGATACTACTATCGGAATATTTTGTTCCGGAAGGGCTTTCAACAAAAAAGTACTTAGGAACATAGGTACAAATATAATTTTGAAGTAAAGGTAAGAAGCTATCTGCTAGAATAACGTATCTATCTTTTCTACCTTTTCCATTTTGTATAAATAATTGTCTTCTAGAGATATCAATATGTGCTAATTTCAGGTTAATTAATTCACTAATACGTAATCCAGCGGAGTATAGTAATGTTAAAATAGCACGATGTTTTAAGTTTTTGGTAACTCTCAACAAAGTAATCACTTCTTCTTGAGATAGTACTGCTGGCAATTTTTTGGAACGTTTAGGTCTTTCTAATACGAGAGAATTAATATTACAATCAGGATAAAAGGCTACAAATAATTTTAGAGCGCTAATAAACTGACGTTGTGAGCTTATACTATAATTTCTTTGAACAAAGATGGTTTCAATAAATAGTTCAACATTTCTATTGGTAAGATTATCAATGGGTATTGGTTGGCTAAAGTTAATAAAATCAGCAATAAAAGTAAAGTATGTCATTACGGTACTTTGGCTATATCTTTTTCCACGTAAGTATTTCACATAATTTCTGATAATTTGTTTATTCTCTTCGGTAAGTTTTCGAGGTGTTTTAACGCCTCGTTGTTGTATTTTTTCAGAAATTGAAGTATCTATTTTAACGATTGCTATTTCGGTTAATGTTTGTTTTACAAGTGTCAAAATATCTTTAGAAAAAGGACAAACCCATGCTTTTAGAGTTTTGCTCCAGCTAAGTTTTTTGAGGTTTCTAATTTTCTCAATTATGTTGTCATTATATGGAAATAGGAGTATTAGGAGTACTTCTTTTTTGTGTAATTTTTTTTGAACACGAACAGTAATTTTTTCTGTTGATTGATTTTTCATAGCTTTTCAAATATACGAAAATATACAAAAAAGATATGATTTTTTTTTGGAGCTATTTCCCGCTTTCCGCACTCGCTCTTTTTTTGAAGAAAAATCAAAAAAAGGAGCTCAAACAATTGCTTCAATCGGGGCTAAGCCTGTTTATTAAGTTTAGGTTATTTCTATTGAGTTTTGTTTCTTTTTTTAAAATTCCATATTAATTTTAATATTTAAAACTCTTCCGGTCATATAGTTAGGGATTCCGTATTGTTGTTTGCTGTACGCGTCACGCACCCAAGTATTGGTTATTGAATTTCGGATATCAAATAGGTTAAAGAGTTCTAAACCAGCGGTTAATTCTTTAAAGTTTGTTAATAATCCTGTTTTATTTTTCGTTATTTTTTTTGACATATCGGTAAAAACGTAAGAGATACCAACATCGGCACGTTTATAATCGTTCAATCGGTTTTGATATTGATACACATCGGTATAGGAAGGTGAACCACCAGGAACGCCCGTATTATAGACCATATTTAAGTATGCTTTTAAATCGGGAATATTGGGTACATAATCTTGAAATAACACACCAAATTTTAAGCGTTGGTCGGTTGGTCTGGCAATATATCCTTGATTGTTGGTGTTTTCTTGAGTTTTCAAATATCCAAAACTTATCCAACTATCATTTCCAGGGACAAATTCACCATTTAAACGTATATCTAATCCGTATGCGTAGGCGTTTGTGTTGTTGTCGGCTCGATATCGAATTCGAACATTATCCACGGAATAGGCATTGACATCGGTTAAATTTTTATAATATAATTCTGATGTTAATTTGAACGGACGTTCCCAAATTTTGAAGCTATATTCATTTCCAGCCACGATATGTATTGATTTTTGAGCTTTTACTTTCGGATGAATTTCTCCGTTATAATCTCGTAATTCTTTGTACGATGGCGGTTGTGAATAGTATCCTCCAGCGATTCGAAAAAGCATATCTTTATCCCAATTTGGTTTGATGGCAAATTGTATTCTTGGGCTTATAATTAATTGATTTTTAGAAGATGCTATATTGTTTTTTAATGTATTTTTTATGTTCCAATGATGCGTTCTAATTCCGATATTCATCCAAACTTGTTGCTTTTTCAAAGTTGTTTTTCGACTGAATTGCAAAAAACTAGTGATGCGTTGTATATCGATATTATTTGTTGCTTTTACGTTGTTAAAGGGTTCAATCGGTGCTGTAAAAGGCTGGTAAGGTTGGTTATTTCCAGCAAGATGTGGCGGACGAATCGCAAAGCCTAAGGAGTCAATCATTTCCCATTCATTAATGCGGTCTTTTATATTTTCTGATTGAAATTTAACCCCAGTTTTCCATTGATTTTTTCCATCTTTAAGCGTTGCTTTTACCTGAATATTACTGATTAAAGCATCTAAATCGTTACGAGCATGATTTATTTGTGAGCCAATTCCTTGAGAAAAACTAACGGCATCTATATTGTTAAAATCAGTGTTTTTTATAGTATTATTCGAGTTGTTATCCGAATTTATTGGCGTTTCGTTTAAGCGATAAAAGGCGGCAATATCAAAATATTCTTCTTCTTGCGTATTGAAACTTGAAATTGTTCCTGTTATTTTTAACGCATCATTTACTTTGTAATCGGTTGAAAAAGCACCAAAAAGTGTTTTAAATTCATCTTTTTCTTGTCCTTGATAATACACGATTAATTCCTGTGGATTATCAAGAGTTCCGAAACGTGTTTTTCGAGTTAAAGGTTTGTAATGATATGTATTTAATGAAAAATTAGTTAAAAAATTAAAGGTTATTTTATCAGAAAAATCATAGGATAAAAAACTTTGAACATCAGCAAAAGTCGGTTTAAAATCAACATCAATTTGTTTGCTATTGACAAATAAACTATTATCTCGGTATCTAATTCCTACGATAGCACTTAATTTATCTTTTAAAAAAGTATCTTCTAAAGTAAAACTTCCGCCTAATAAACTAAGGGCTATTTTCGCTTTAAAATCGGTTGGTTTTCGGTATGAAATATCCAAAACTGACGCTAATTTATCGCCATATTTTGCTTGAAATCCACCTGCTGAAAAGTCAATATTTTGTACCATTTGCGAATTGATAAAACTCAAACCTTCCTGTTGTCCAGAACGAATTAAAAAAGGACGATAGACTTCAATTCCGTTTACATACACCAGATTTTCATCAAAATTTCCGCCACGAACATTATACTGTGTACTTAATTCATTGTTGTTGCTAACGCCTGGTAAAGTCATCAAAATATTTTCAACGCCTTGATTTGCACCGAGTATTTTTGTTGCTTTTTGGGTTGAAATTCTAGTAATTCCTTGTGCTTCTTTTCGATGATTTTTAAGACTGATTTCCGCTAATTCTTCGGTTTTAAAAGATAGAATAGGAGCGTAGTTGAATATTTTACGTCCACGAGAAGTGAATTTTTTGGTGCTTGTTTTGTAGGAAACATGGCTAAAAGTAACGCTTACGGTTTTATGCATCGGAATTGTAAATTGATAATTTCCATCAACATCGGTGGTTGTTCCTTTTGATAAATAAGAAATCGAAACGCCTTGAATCGGCATTTTGAATGTATTGGTAATTCTTCCTTTTATAATCGCTGTTTTTTGAGCGAAAACAGACAAAATAGACAAAGGAAATAGCAGTAAAAAGAGTAGTTTTTTCAACGTTTTTTAAAGTTTTTTAAGTTTTTCATGATTTCTGAGAATTTCTGAATATTTTTTATCACTTTTTATTTCTTATAGAAAACTGCCGAAAGCGTTTGGGTATTTCCAACATTATCGGCGACAATAATTTTGAAAATATGTTTACTTCCAACGAGTTTATTATCCTTAAAATTATAAGTAAGTATTCCTCTTTTATGATTGTATTCCATTAAAATCCATGCTCCATCAATCGTTGCGGTATATTCTTTAATCCCCGATTGATAATCTTTAATTTTTACTTTTAAAGTTTTATTTTTCGATACCCATTGTCCGTTTTTAAAATTCGTCAATTTAATAATTGGTTTTTTGGTATCGTATAATAATTGATAATTCCCTAAAGTTTTTGTAGAGGTATATACTTTATTTAATTTCTTTTTTGTTCGGGTGTATCTTGTGTATTTTGGGTTGCTAACATTGGCAATATATACTTGTTGTTTTTGAAGATCACTTAAAAAAGAAGTATCAAAAGTAAGTGTATATCTTTTGTCTATCGGCATGGTTTTATCGTGGATTTTTGCCACGCCATTATCCACCGAAAAATCAATAAAACAATCGTTATAAAACGTGTTTTTAGGAAAAGCAACCGTTACATTTTTAAGATTAAATTTCTGAAAATCCTTGGCAATAATTTTAAAATTTGTCGTATCTTTTTGTTTGAAAACCAAATTACTAGCAACACCTTTAATCGGTATTTTAATGGTTGCCGTATTATTTTTAATATCTTTAGCTATAATTTCGACCTGATAATTTGAACCATTTTCAATAGTTATTTTTCCATTATTTACTAAATCTTCATATAAATTTAACCGATTTGCCGATACTTTATGTGTTTTTTGAAGCCTATTTTTATAGGTTTTATAATGAGGATAATCAATCAATAAATTAATATATTTTGTTTCCGCAAAAGAAAAAGTTTCTACATCATGATAATAAATACGTGTACCATTAACGGTCATTTCTAGGCTGTAAATTCCATTTTTATTGATGGCATCATTTAATCTATCAAAAACACTAACGCCAAAACCAATAACGCCACTTGCGGTAATTCGTTCACTAATATAGGTATTCGGAGCTGTTTTTTTAAAGGCAATTATCGATTTTAAACTTGAATTATTAATTCGAGATTGACCATTTAACGGATACGCCATTATTTTTTGAATCGTAGGCGCTTTGTTATCGCTTGGATTGATGCCAAATAATAACGGATTGATAATATGTTCTGTTTCCGTATCTCTAATTTCGTAATGTAAATGAGGTCCTCCAGAACCACCCGTATCACCCGTATACCCGATTAATTGTCCTTTTTTGATAGGAAAAAGATCTTTTTTCGTGAAGATATTTCCTGTCTGATAATTTTTCTTTCGATATTGAATACTTTTTATATATTTTTCAATAGCAGTTTCAAATTTTTTAAGATGCGCATATACGGTCGTGTATCCGTTTGGATGATTTAAATAAATCGCTTTTCCAAAACCATATTGTGAAACTTTTAAGCGAGAAACATAGCCATTTGCAGGAGCATAAATAGGAATCCCTTGTTTTCCCTGCGTTTTGATATCAATCCCAGAATGAAAATGATTGCTTCTAAGTTCGCCAAAAGTACCCGATAAAATAATCGGAATCTTCAATGGAGCAGAAAAATAATCCGTAGGATACTGCTTTTGAGCATTTCCTACATAAAAAAATAAACATAAAATAATGGAAAAATAAAATTTCAAATCACCGAGGTTTTAAACAAAAATACTAAAAATAAGTCAAATACTTAGAAGGTTTATAATCAGGTGTTTGTTAAAAAAACAAAAAAGTGTTGCTATTTAAAATCTATAATGATAACTTTGTAGATATAGTTTTATTCTCAAAAAATAAATGAGTACCCCTTTAGAAGCAATTCATTTACTTGAAGATAAGTTGAAAAACTTACTACATAAATATGAATTTTTAAAAGATGAAAATGAAATTTTGCATGAAAATAATGCAAAATTAACCCTTTTGTTAGAAGAGAAAACAACCGCATTGAAAATTAATCAAGAGCAATATAAATTGCTTAAAATTGCGAAAACTATACAAGGCAGTAAAGAAAATACCAGAGAAACAAAACTCAAAATAAATACTTTAATTCGAGAGATTGATACTTGTATTAATCTTCTGAATTCATAAAAAGTTCTTTAACATGACAAAAATAAAAGTTAATGTAGTAATTGCAGGAAGAACGTATCCTTTAAGTGTTGATAATACCAATCAAGAACAAGGAATGCGAACCGCTGCAAAAAATATTAATGATTTACTTGTTGAGTTTGAGCGAAATTATGCAGTATCAGATAAACAAGATGTATTGGCAATGAGTGCATTGCAATTCGCATCTAAATTAGAAATAGTATCCTTAAAAAATACTAAAGAAAATACTGAAGTAACCAATAAAATAAATGACTTAACTACTTTGTTAGATAAGTATTTATAACGTTCTTTAAAAAATAAAAAAATTAATATTACTGCCTACATTAGTATATTGTTTATTAAACTCAACACTATTTATTTAGAAAGGATGAGTCTTGGTTTTTAAAGCATGCCGATTTTTAGTATCGGATCCTTGACAAGCCAGTTAGTCCTAAACCTGTTTTTACGGAGTTTATAAAACCTTATTAATGTAGGTTTTTTTATACAATTAAATTAAAATTATGGATGGAAGTTTATTTCCTGTTTTAGCAGGAATTATAGGAGTAGCAATTGGTTTTATTATCGCTAAAATACTAGAGAAATCTAAAGCGAATAAACTGATAGTAGAAACAAAAAAAGAAGTTAAAAATATTGTAAAAGAAGCTAGAATTGAAGCAGATGCAATAAAAAAAGATAAAATATTACAAGCGAAAGAAAAATTTATTGAATTAAAATCGGAACACGAAAAAGTTATTTTATCTAGAGAAAAGAAAATCTCTGATGTAGAAAAAAGAACTAGAGATAAAGAAAGTTTAATTTCATCAGAATTAGATAAAAATAGGAAATTAAATAAAACCGTAGAAAATAAAGCCAGCGATTTTAACGCTAAAATTCAAGTTTTAGAAAAGAAAGAAGCCGATTTTGAACATAAAATAGAAATTTTAGAAAAGAAAGAAGCTGAGGTAGAAAAAGCACATAAACATCATGTGGATATACTAGAACAAATTTCAGGCTTATCGGCAGAAGATGCGAAAACAGAATTAGTAGCATCTTTAAAAGATGAAGCAAAGGCTGATGCCATGTCATTTGTACAAACTGCCATTGAAGAATCTAAAATGACAGCACAACAAGAAGCTCGTAAAATTGTTTTAAATACCATTCAAAGAGTAGGAGTAGAGCAAGCTGTAGAGAATTGTGTGTCTGTTTTTAATTTAGAATCAGATGATGTTAAAGGACGAATTATTGGGCGTGAAGGACGTAATATTCGTGCTTTAGAAGCTGCAACTGGTGTTGAAATTATTGTTGATGATACGCCTGAAGCAATTATTTTATCTTGTTTTGACCCTATTCGTAGAGAAATTGCTCGTTTATCAATGCATAAATTAGTAACCGATGGACGAATCCATCCAGCAAGAATCGAAGAAGTTGTTAAAAAAACAGAGAAACAAATTAGTCAAGAAATTATAGAAGTTGGTAAACGTACCGTTATCGATTTAGGAATTCATGGTTTACATCCTGAATTAATAAAAATTGTTGGACGTATGAAGTATCGTTCGTCTTATGGTCAAAACCTATTGCAACACTCTCGCGAGGTAGCAAATCTTTGTGGTATTATGGCCGCAGAAATGGGCTTAAATGCAAAGGCAGCCAAACGTGCTGGTTTGTTACATGATATCGGTAAAGTTCCAGAAACAGAAAGTGAATTACCACACGCTTTATTAGGAATGCAATGGGCAGAGAAATATGGTGAAAAACCAGATGTTTGTAATGCTATTGGAGCACATCACGATGAAATAGAAATGAAGAGTTTATTATCGCCAATTGTACAGGTTTGTGATGCTATTTCAGGAGCTAGACCAGGTGCTCGTCGTCAAGTATTAGATTCATATATTCAACGTTTAAAAGACTTAGAAGACATTGCTTTTGGATTTACAGGAGTTCAAAAAGCATACGCTATTCAAGCAGGTCGTGAATTAAGAGTTATGGTTGAAAGCGCAAAGGTTAACGATGCAAAAGCAGCTGAATTATCATTTAATATTTCACAAAAAATACAAAATGATATGACGTATCCAGGACAAGTAAAAGTGACCGTAATCCGTGAAACTAGAGCCGTAAATGTAGCAAAATAAGCTATCTATTTACACATATAAATAAAAAATCCTCATCATTTGATGAGGATTTTTTTGTTTAAATATAATCAGTAAAATTATTTATGCTGTTTTTGGGTCTATTCCATATTTATTCTCACCTTTTTCTCCCTCTGTTACTGCAAGGATGAAATTGTAAATTGGAATCAGTAAAAACCAACCGCTTTTACCTACATCATGCATTCTTCTAACTCCAACTGCTATTGAGGGAAGTAATATTGCTAATGAGTATAAGTTCGCTAATTTCGGAAGACCTAGAAAACCACAAATAAATCCAAATATTAAAGAAATAATAACATTGTATAAAGTAAACATCCAATATTCTTTTCTTCTTGCACGTCCATTAAATGTGGTATAATTTTCTAATACTTTGAAGTAATAATTCATCTTATCTTTTTTAAATTTACTTTTAAAGATTATCAGTGATACAATTTATTTCAGTATTGCACAATCTAGAAAATTACTAAAACTGATTTTATTTCAGTTAGTAATATGTATTTTTTTAAAGAGAACAAGAGGCGTTTAAACCTCTTGTTGTTCTATTCTTTTTTTATTATAAAGCTCGAATTACAATATATATTTATCGATTAATATAAACCCAACCTTTTTGAGTTTTCGATAAATTATTGATTCCGTATTTTAAAATATAGAAATACGTTCCTGCAGGTAGTTTTTCTTTTGATATTACTGTAGCGCGTCCTGTTGATATTCCGTTCCAATCATTGTTGTAATTATCGGTTTTGTAAATTGTATTACCCCAACGATTGAATATTTCTAAACGATTTGTATTATATTTCTTTAAGTTTTTAAATACTAAGGTTTCGTTTTTCGTATCGCCATTTGGTGATATTAAAAGATTTACATAATTCGATTTTGAATCAGCAAAACCTGAAGCAATTGTAATAATTTCATAATTATCAGGAATAAAAACATCCGAAGTTAGTGTTCCTTTTGTTAAATCTCCAGTAAGATTTTTTGCACCAAGATCTCTCCATTTATTTTCTAAAATACTCCAACCTACAATTCTTAATTTTTGACTGTCATCAGATAATGTACCAATATCACTAAAATTATCCCAAGTTAAAGTTACGCTTGTTGCTGAATCTCCGTTTAAATCCCAAAATTCTTTTTTACTGATAATATCAATAAAATCTTCTTTATCATTTGTTAAAGCTGAACCAGAAAAAGTACTTAGCATGTTTGGATCTTCAAAGAAATAAGCTCCTAAAAAAGTAGTTGCCGTATTTTGAATAGGCAAAATCATTGGGCGTAAACGGTCGCCATCACCAATTGGAAATATAAAATCATTTTTCCCAATTACCGTTGCGTAACCATTAATATGATTCTCATCATTTTCTCCTGCATAAAAATTATGCTTATTAAATTCCAAAGAAATATCAAGATTATTTCTAGGCGTTATAACTTTACCATTTATAAAACTTAACTCATTTGTAAGTGCTAAAGATTTTTGTAATTCTAAATCGTTTGCAACATCAATTTCAACATCATAAAAAGTTATTTTTTCAGTTCCTGAAACGGTTAATGTTTTGGTATCGTTATAAAAACCTGCTAAACCTTTATAGTTATTAGAAGTATCAAAAGTTCCATTATTCTCTAAATCAGTATGAAAACCTATTTTAGCGTTATCATGCAATTGAATATTTCCGCTAGCATCATTATAAAAAGCTGTTTGAGCAAATGTAATCGTAGTGGATAAAATGATAAAAAGTAGGTTTCTCATAGTATTATATGTATGTGAAAATTAGTTTATTTGTTGCCAAGTTGTTCCATCAGATTGTAAATGATATACTGTGGCATTTGTAAGTCCAAGAGTCGTGGTGCTATTACTACTTACATAATTTCTAGATAATGTAGCAAATCCTGAAGCACTTGTTTTAATAATATATATTCTTCCCTCTACCGTTGAAGCATCAGGAATTGTAATTGTTATATTTGTAGCTGTATTATTTTTTAAAATCAAAGTATAGTTGTCTTCTGTTAAAGTAAAATTAGTATTTGTACTTGTTATCGATTTTGAAACAGAACCTACTACTTGAAAGGTCGAATTTGCCCTTTTAAAAGAAGCATCATTATAATTAGCATTTAAATTACTAGAAATGGGTACTTCTTGTTGATTTAAATTAATACCAAATCTTGTTTTAGCATTTTGTGTATCATTACTACCTTGAACACGAAATAACTCTCGGTGAAATTGAGCTCCTCTGTAATCATATCTTTTAAAAACGATTGGCTCATCACCATCATCACCAATAACAAATTCTAAACGACCTTGATTATCTGGGCCAGCAGAACCAATTTCGAAAAAATCAGTTTTACCAGAAGCTCCCTTCAATCTAAAACTTCCATTTGATGTAGTAAAGAATATCGGTTTATAAAAATTAGCACCACTTGATTCAAATTGTAGTGCTGAAACTCCATTATTTCCTCTAATATGTACTACTGATTGATTATCATCAGTATAATCAGGATAACTTTGTGTTAATCCTAGGGTTTGCCTACGACCAAACTCCAATAAAGGAATATTATTTGAGCGTATTTGCATTTTTTTATCATCGGTAGTTCCTAAAAAATTAATCGTTGTTGTTCCTGAGTTTCCTGTGGTTAACCAATTATTTAATGCAGGATTATCAATCCAATCTGTTCCCGTTGCTGTTGATGATAAAATTTGTCCTGTTGTTCCAGCATCACCATTTGTATCAGCATAAGTACCTGTTACAGATAAGTTCTTCGGAATACTAATATTCTGTGTCGCATCTATTGCTAAAGCATTTGTACCATTGGTTGAAAAACCTAAATTATCTTCTCCAATACGATACATTCCTGTATTGTTATCATCTGAAAATTTAAAGGCAGGATTACCCACAGTACCATTAGAACTCCTAAAACGTATAGCCCTTGCTGTTCCGTTTACTGTTAATTTATTAGTATCCGAAATGTTAAAAGGGTTTCCTACATAAAGCTTCTTATTTATATCATCCCAGCTTAACTGAGTATTATTTTCTGTTGGTTTTCCAACTGCTCCTGCAAAAAATATAGAACCTGTTGTTCCTGTATGTGCAGCATCATTGTCTATCCATTTAGTTGCTGTACTTGTTGATGCTAAAATTTGACCATCGCCACCAAAACTTCCAGTACTATCTTTATAACCCTTATCTACAGTAATGTTTTCTACGAACCGTGCATGGTCAACGACATTAATACCATTAGTAGCTCTTAAATCTAAAAAACCTGTAGATTGTAGTGCGATATAATTTGTACCGTCTATATAGAAATCACTTAAATCTGTAAAACGAAATGAATTGCTGTTACCTGTTAATAATCGATTAGCCGTTAACGTTCCGTTGGCAGTATAAATATTTTCAGTAAGGTTATTACTATCAGCTAATTTTTTCCAACGATTTGCAATTATTGGTTCATCAGCATCGTAAATTTTAATTTCACTAGCCGTTGTGTCAAACCAAACATCGCCTTCTACTGGAGAAGGAGGTGCGGTAGCAATTGTTGTTACTTTATTTTTAGTGTTATCAATCCAACTAGTACCTGTACTTGTTGATGCTAAAATTTGACCTGCTGTTCCTGCATTATTACCAGCATCTATAAATTGTTTTTTTACTTGAAAATTTTCATCTACAGTAAGGTTTTTAGCAACACTTGTATTAGTATTTAGTACTATAGTATTATTTGCTTTAATTGTGGTATTTGCTCCACTAGAACCAATCTTAGTTTCTCCAGAACTAAGTATTTCCGTTACAGTAGTGTTTACAGTAAAGTTTCCAATATCGTTAAAAGATAAGTCATATCTCCCGCCAGTTCCTGTACTCCCTGTTAAAACTCGATGGTTTGTTAAACTACCATTTGCATTGTAAATGTTTGTAGTAATATTATTACTATCAGAAAGTTTTTTCCAATTAGTACCGTCCCATATGGTAATTTTACCATCAGTATCGTTAAACCAAACATCGCCCTCTATTGGATTAAGGTGAGGACTTGAGCCAGTAGTTACTTTATTTTTAAATATCGAATTTATAGTTCCTTTATTATCAACAACATTAAATTCTTGTGCATTTACTTTTATTGAAAGGAAAATAAAAGGAACAATTAAGGTAAATAAGCGATTTTTATAATTTATCATTTTTTTTTTTCTTAACAAGAAAACACACCTATAGCAAAGCGTGTAATTTTTCATATATTTTGGGTAAATATAATTGAAAAAAACATAATTATATAAATATATTATTAATTTATTTATTGTCGATTAGTTCTTAATATATTAGGTTTTTATTTAAAGGTTTTTTTTAGTAATTTGACCTGTTATTTGCAATATCAATTTTATAAAAAGCTGGTTTTTTATTTGTAAGCAGTGTATAAAACGATTAGACTTTCTTTAAAAATAAGCTGTTTATTAGTGGTATTTCCTGAAGTTCCTAAAGTATATTTTACATTTATAGTAAAACCATCATTATTAAAAGATGTTAAATTCCCCATAATTTTACCTAAATCTATAGCATCTTTATCTCCGTATCTTAAACCGATACAATTACTATTTGATGAAAGTCTTGAAATATCATTAATAGAATTACCACTTCCTCCTACAAATATAACAGATTGTGTAGTCGTTGCTGGAGTTTTGTCATATCTAGCAAAACCATTCATTGTACCGAAAGAATTTTGTAAAGTATTTGAGTTTCTTCTATCGCTATTTTTACTATCAGTGTCAAAACTTTCAATATTTGCATGTGCAACAAAAGTTATTTGAGATGGTTTAAAAGGCAATCCTGTTATTATTTTATCAAAATTTATATCTGTAGTAGTAGTTGTTGGAGCATCTATAATAAAAGAGCCTGTATATACTGATGCTGTATTATCAATCCATTCAGTAGCCGTTCCTGTTGATGATAAAACTTGTCCTGTTGTTCCTAAATTATAATTAGTATCTAGAAGACCTGATTTTAAATAAAGGTTTTTTTCTACCGATGTATTAGCATCAAGAGTAATTGCATAAGAATCCGTTGTTTGAAGTAAAATACCTCCAAGAGAATGAAGGCTAATATATTGATTATCAATAATATCAAACCTATTAAGACCATCAAACATGATACTTTTCCCATCTCCTAAAATAGCTCTATCCGAAGTTAAAGTGCCATCGGTGGTATATATATTGTCGGAAAGTGTATTTATATTCGTTATTTTTTTCCAAATACTACCATCATAAATTTTAATTTCACTAGCAGTCGTATCAAACCAAACATCGCCCTCTATTTTTGAAGCAGGAGGACTTGCGGTCGGAGAAGTTGTTACTTTATTTTTAAATACCGAATTTATAGTTCCTTTATTATCAACAACATTAAATTCTTGTGCATTTATTTTTATCGAAATAAAAATAAATACTAAGATAAATAAGTAGTTTTTATAATTTTTCATCTTTTTTACTATTAGAGAACATAATATACGATTATTTTTTTAAAAAATAGCGTATAGGGAGTTATATTTAAATCGCGTAAATATAATTTAATTATGGATAATAATAAAAAATATAATTATTTTAATTTATTTGTTGCCAATTAGTTCCGTCCGATTGTAGATGATATGTTAATGAATTTGCAAGTATTGTTAAAGGAATTCTATCCGTTGGTATATAATCTCTTGATAATGTCGCTGTACCGAGCGTATTGGTTTTTATGATATATATCCGTCCTTTTGCCGTAGAAGCATCAGGAATTGTAATGGTTATTGGTGTGGTATTGTCTAAAATAATTGTATGATGAGTTTCATCTAATATAAAATTATTAGTAGTATTTTCTATCGGATGCGTATTATTAGATGTCCATTTTGTACCTGTTCCTGTTGATGATAATATTTGACCACTCGTACCAGCTTTATTACTAGCATCTATAAAACGTTTTTTAAGAGAAAGGTCTTCATGTATTGTAGTGGTATTATAAAGGTAGATTCCTGATTTTCCTTCTATTTGAAAATAAGTTTCACATCTTAATTGAATCTCATTTGTATCATAAACTTGAAATGAACCTAAATTAAAATAGAATAAACTATTACCAGCTCCATTTAAGTCTCTAATACCCGTTAAAGTTCCATTTTCAGTGTATATATTTTGATTAGAAATACTTTTCCATCTATTGGCTGGTGTTGGTTCATCAGCATCATAAATTTTAACTTTATTATTAGTCGGATTGCTTTCAAACCAAATATCACCTTCTAAAGGATTTGCAGGAGCGTATGTACCGCTACTAACACTTGTGTTTACATTTTTAATAGTTCCTTTATTATCAACAACACTAGTTCTTTGTGCTGTTATTTTTAATGAGATAAAAATTAAGGCAAAAATTAATATAATGGTATTTCTTTTGTAGTCTATCATGTCCTTACTATATTAAATTATATGATAATATAAAACACCAAATCAGAGTAGATTTGTGTTTTTAGTCAGGGGGAGGATAACGGTAATTTGGGGTATTATAAATAGTTTAGATGGGAAAGTAAGCAACTATTTTTGTAATTTATAACTTTTAAGCATTGGCTCTAAATAAGAACCAATGCCAAAAGTTATAAGTAATAATTCAATTAAGTTGTAATGCTTTTATGCAGTAATATTAGTTTGTAAATTGTACTTCAATAATATCAGTAACTGCACTAGCTAAAGTAAAAGTAATTTCATCAGCAGTAGGAACAGTAAAGTCAGTACCATAATTTAGCTTAACACCGTTTCTATACACAAATAATTTAGCTATATTACTTTCTGCTTCAGCTGCTTCTATAGCATTTGCAGAAGCAGGATTCATTAGAGGTAAACCAGCAACAGCAAACGTACCAGGAGTAGTAGGAGTACCTTCTTCTCTAATAGCACGATTAAAAAGACTTAAGAATTTAGCAGCATCTTCAGCTAATAATTTTTTAACTTCTCCTGTAGCTTCATCTCTAACCATTAAAGAAATCCCACCAGTACCAAGTGTTGCTACGGTAGCAGGAACTTCTGCGTTAGCACCACTAATTTCAACTCTTTCAACTCCTTGAATAGCGAAGTAATTAGTTGCATCAGTAGTAATAGTTGTAGGAGCTACTAAAGTTCCACCTAATTGAAAAGTAGTTACATTATCAGCATTTGTACTTTGAGTAAGACCATTAAGAGCTTGTACATGATTAATTGTACCTTTGTTATCTACAGATTTTACAGCTTCTGCTTGTTTTACTAAATCAGTAGCAGTAGTTGTTTGTGCGCTTACAGTTCCGATTGCTAACATTCCGACAGCAACTACGGCTAATTTAAAAGAATTTGTTTTTCTCATCATTTTTGATTTTAAAATTAATTTTGGGGTTTTTTATTTAATAAAATTGAACTATTCTTATTTGGTCGCCTGCGTAGCATTTTGCGTTAGGCTCTAATTTAATTTCTGTATCGTTATTTTCTAGTGTAAAATCTACACGAACGCCATTTCTATATACGGTTATATTATTTCCGAAATCTGGTTTAGTAAAAGTATCTTGATTTAGTGTCGTTGCTGTTAATTTAGTTACTTCTTGTTTAAGAACTGTATTTAAGGTTACTTTCTTTAATTCTCCTGTTGTTCTATCAATAGTAACAATATCATCATTTGTAATATCTCCAGTTTGTAAATTTTTAATAGCAAAGGTTTTTCCGTTTGTATCAATAATCGTATTATCAGATAATTCTCCACCTAATTGTATGTTATTTTTTGTAGGGTCAGTAGTATCATCAATAGTTAAACCATTACTTGCTATTACAGGATTTTGAGTATTTGTTTGTGTTATCCAAGCTGTTCCCGTATAAGCATAAATTGTTCCTGTTGCGATATCTACATAAATATCACCAGCCACTGAATTTGGAGCAGTTGTATCGGTAGGTATTCCAGTTCCTTTCTTCGGATTTCCATTTAATAAAACCCAAGTTGAAGTTGTACCGTCCCAAATTTTTGTTTCGTTGGTTGTTGGATTAACCCAAAAATCTCCATTATTAGGATTTGCAGGAGCAGTTGTATTATTTATAACTTTTACAGGATTTTGAGTATTTGTTGATGTTGAATTTAATAAAATCCAACTTGTACCGTCAAAAATACTTGTTTGGTTGTTCGTTGTATTAATCCAAAAATCTCCTAAATTATTATCTGTTGCAGGAGGATTATCAGCTAGTGGAGTTACTTTTATAGAATTTCCTGTATTTGTTGATGTTGAATTTAATAAAACCCAATTTGAACCGTCCCAGATATTTGTTTTATTATCTGATGGATTTGTATTGTCAATCCAAAAATCTCCATTATTAGGATTTGTAGGAGGAGTTGTTCCTGTTGTTGTATTTGTTGAATTTAATAAAACCCAAGTTGCACCGTCATAAATACTTGTTGGATTGTTTAAACCTGCCGTATCATTAATCCAAAAATCTCCTTTATTATTAGTTGTAGGAGCGGTGTTTGCTGTTGTAACTTTTACGGAAGCTCCTGTATTTGTTGATGTTTGTGTAACCCAACTTGAAGTTGCTGTGTTATAGGTGTACGTTTTTGCAGTAGCAAGATCAATATATACATCTCCCGCAATCGGATTTGGAGCAGTTATATTGGTTGGTATTCCTGTTCCTGTCTTTATTTTACTATTTAATGAAATCCAGTTTAAACCGTTCCAAATATTAACGGTATTTCCGTTTGAGCTGTCATTCCAAAAATCACCAATATTATTATTTATAGGTTGTACACTATCTGTGATAAAACTCGCAGAATCACATAAACTTCTCCAAGTAGTTCCGTTATATGAAAATACACAATTTTCAGTAGTGTTATAAACTAATGCCCCCTGTAAAGGTTGTATGGCATTCATTTGAGCCGTATCCATTTTCGTAATCACTAAAACTTTATCAGGGCTTTCAAGCTCTAAAACAGAGTTCGAATTAATAGTCGAAGGATTCTCGCCAATTTTCACTTGCGCAAAAAGGGTTATATTTGTTAGTAAAACGAATATTAAAGAAATTTTAAACCTCATACTTTTGTGTAAATTTTTTACAATATTAACCTTTATTTAAGTAAAATGAAACTATTTTTAAATATATTTTATGATAAAACTATTTTTAATATAACGATGTTAAGTGTTTATATATAAAACAACTAACGAGATATAACGATGTTTTTTGTTGTTATATTTTGATAAATTGTTGTTTCCTATTTTTTTTTATAACGATTTTCGAGTAGTTTAAAAATTTAATATAATTATACCGTACAATTAATTATTTAGTAATAGTTTTATTTTTTTTTAGACGCTAAAACGCTATAAAATAAGGTTAAAAGCTTTTATCATGATATGATAATGAATTTTAAAATGCTTATTTGTTTTTGTTTTTTTGATATAAAAACTAGATGATTTTTCTTAAAAAAGTTAAAAAATTGCTTAATTGTTATGATAAAAATAATTATTCTTATTTATTTTCAGGATTCGTTAATTGTTATTTTATAAATTGATTTTAGCGGTATTTGAATTGAGATAATTTCACGAAAAAAAAATTATTTTTCGGCATCAAAAAGGGCATCTAAAAAAGTTTTGATAGTTTTAAAACCATAATATACACTAAACAGGATTAAAAATACGCCAAGTGCTACTAAAAAATAGGCGATATATTTTTCAGGATTTTCGGTATATATTTTAAGAGCTTTAAACCCGATAGTAATTACAATTGGCGATACGGATAGTAATCCTAATAAGATAAAAAACCGTTTTAATACGTTTTTGTTGGTTGTTTTTTTGGTCATTTTTTGTTTTATATTTTTATTCAATTTTTTTTGTAACGTCAAAATAGCATGGCAAGGGGTTAAAACCCCTTGTTTTAAAAATAAAAATGCGTCAAACTGAATTTATTTCAGTTTCTCATCCTGATTTGCCGTAGTTATTCCTTTTTTTGATGATTCTTGTCAATTCGAGTGATTTTAATGACTAAAAGGAATTAAAATTGTATCGAGAATTTGAGTTATTTTATGTTGATTTATATGTTAAAAAGTTCTCGATACAATTTTTTTAAAGGAAAAAAATCACTCGAACTGACCGTTTATTTAATTTTTAAATAGGTTCTAAATGTTATTCGTTTTTATTTTTGATAGTATAATTATTGATAGCATTTCGAACGTTTCCGTATTTTTTTAATATTTCGGTAGCTTTTTCGGGTGAGATATTTAATTCAGCAACTAACATTTTTTCGGCTCTTTTCACTAATTTTTCGTTAGATAGTTGCATATCTACCATTTTGTTTCCTTTTATTTTTCCAAGTTGAATCATGGTAGCGGTTGAAATCATGTTTAGGATTAATTTTTGAGCCGTACCAGCTTTCATACGAGAACTTCCAGTAACAAATTCTGAACCAACAACAACTTCAATAGGAAATTGGGCAGTTACAGCGAGCGGACTATTTTTATTACAAGTGATACAACCTGTTATTATTTTATTTTCGTTGCATTTTTTTAGTGCTGAAATAACGTAAGGTGTTGTTCCTGAGGCGGCAATACCGATAACGACATCATTTTCTGTAATTTCTTGATTTTGTAAATCTATCCAACCTTGGTTTTGGTTGTCTTCGGCATTTTCCACGGCATTTCTGATGGCTTTATCTCCACCAGCGATAATTCCTGTAACTAATTCGGGGGAAACGCCAAAAGTAGGAGGGCATTCGCTTGCGTCTAAAATCCCTAAGCGTCCGCTAGTTCCAGCCCCGATATAGAATAAACGTCCATTTTTTTTAAGTTTTTGAACGATAATTGCTGTTAATTTTTCAATTTGTGGCAATGCTTTTTCTACGGCATTTGGTATTGTTTTATCTTCTTTATTGATGTTTGATAATAATTCAGAAACGCTCATTTTTTCTAAATCATTATATTTTGATGTTTGTTCGGTTGTTTTTATAAATTTCATATTTCAAATTTAGGAATTATAAATTTTTAATTGATATTTTATCACGTTTTTATAAATTGATACATTCTAAATGTAGGGGTGAACCTATGTGTTCGCCCATTATTATCAAAATTATCAAACCAAAAAAAGTAGCTGAATGAACAGCTACTTTTCAATAGATTATTTTTATTTACAAATATTTTAGATACTTTGTAAAATTGTATTTAAAGTTTCACTAGGTTTCATAACATTGTCTGTTAAGGTATCATTTGGTTTATAATAACCGCCGATATTGACTGCTTTTCCTTGCACTTTATTTAATTCATTTACAATTACGGCTTCATTTTTCGCTAATTTTTCAGCAATCGGTGTAAATTGAGTTTTTAAGGTTGTTTCTTTATTTTGATTTGCTAATGCTTCTGCCCAATACATTGCTAAATAAAAATGCGAACCTCTGTTATCAAGTTCTCCAGTTTTTCTTGAAGGTCCTTTTTTAGTATCTAATAATTTATCGGTTGCATCGTCTAGTGTTTCGGCTAAAACGTTTGCTTTCGGATTATTTGTACTTGTTCCTAAATGTTCTAAAGAAACGGCTAATGCTAAAAATTCTCCTAAAGAATCCCAACGTAAATGATTTTCCTCTACTAGTTGTTGCACGTGTTTTGGAGCAGAACCACCAGCACCTGTTTCGAACAATCCACCACCATTCATTAATGGTACGATAGATAACATTTTAGCGGAAGTTCCTAATTCTAAAATCGGGAATAAATCGGTTAAATAATCACGTAATACGTTTCCAGTAACAGAGATGGTATCTTTTCCTTCTTTTACTCTTTCTAGGGTATATTTAGTGGCTTCAATTTGCGATAAAATTTGAATATCTAAACCTTCAGTATCATGATTTTGTAGATATTTCTCTACTTTTTTGATGATTTCAGTATCATGCGCTCTTTCTTTTCCTAACCAGAAGATAGCAGGAGTTTGAGATGCTCTAGCACGAGTAACGGCTAATTTCACCCAATCTTGAACAGGTGCATCTTTTGTTTGACACATTCTCCAAATATCGCCTTTTTCCACTTCGTGTGATATCAGGACAGTTCCATTTGAATCGATTACGGTAACTTTTCCATTTTCTGAAATTTCAAAAGTTTTATCGTGCGAACCATATTCTTCAGCTTTTTGTGCCATCAAACCAACATTAGGAACAGTTCCCATTGTTGTTGGATCGAAAGCGCCATTCTTTTTACAGAAATCGATTGTTTCTTGATATAATCCAGCGTATGAGCTATCAGGAATTACGGCTTTTGTGTCTTGTAATTTTCCTTGTTTGTTCCACATTTGTCCAGAAGTACGAATCATTGCAGGCATGGAAGCATCAATAATTACATCTGAAGGCACGTGTAAATTGGTAATTCCTTTATCAGAATTTACCATAGCAAGGTCAGGATTTGCATCGTAAATAGTTTGAATATCTGCTAAAATCGCTGCTTTTTTTTCTGCGGATACTTCTTCTAAATTGCTTAATAAATTTCCGAATCCGTTATTTACATCAACGCCAATTTCTTTAAAGGTTTCGTTATATTTTTCGAATAAATCTTTAAAGAAAACACGAACGGCATGCCCAAAAATAATTGGGTCAGATACTTTCATCATGGTTGCTTTCATGTGTAGTGAAAGTAATAATTTTTTGTTTTTGGTATCGTTAATTTGTTCTGATAAAAATGCGATTAATGCTTTTTTACTCATTAAAGAACCGTCAATAATTTCGCCTGCTAACAAGGCTGTTTTTTCTTTTAATACGGTTATTGTTCCGTTATTACTTGTATGTACAATTTTTACATCGGTAGCGTCTTTTACCGTTACTGATTTTTCAGTATGTGCAAAATCTCCAGCATTCATGGTCGCTACATGAGTTTTAGAATCGCTACTCCAAGCACCCATTGAGTGCGGATTTTTACGGGCATAATTTTTTACTGCTTTCGGAGCTCTACGGTCGGAGTTTCCTTCACGTAAAACTGGGTTTACAGCTGAACCTTTAATTTTATTGTAACGTGCTAGAATTGTTTTTTCTTCTTCGGTGGTTGCTTCTTCAGGAAAATTTGGCAACGCATATCCTAATGTTTGCAATTCTTTAATTGCTTCTTTTAATTGAGGAACAGAGGCAGAAATATTTGGTAATTTAATAATATTTGCTTCTGGTTTTTTGGCTAAATCTCCTAAAAAAGTTAAGGCATCTTCAACTTGTTGTGCTGGTGTTAAGAAATCAGAAAAGTTAGCAAGAATACGTGCTGAAAGCGAGATGTCTTTTGTTTCTATTTCTATGTTAGATGATTTTGTAAAAGCTTTTACAATAGGTAAAAACGAGCGAGTAGCCAATGCAGGAGCTTCGTCCGTTTTTGTGTACATAATTTTTGCAATTTTGCTCATATTTCAGTTTTTTAGAGAGTTTTAGAAAGGTGTTCTTAAAAACACGCAACCTAATTATTAATTTTATATTGAATTATTACAAATTTAATAATTACTTATGAGTTTATTGATGATAAAATGTTAATAGTTGTGGTGCTTTATTATCAATATGATAAAAAAATAGATCAGTTTGAGAGGTGTTTTTCTTTAAAAAAAGATGTTTGAGATTTTTTTATATTCAATTAATCAAAATAATTCAAATTCTTGATACAATTTTAATTCCTTTTAATCATTAAAATCACTCGAATTGACAAGAATCATCAAAAAGCTAAAAAACACAGAAAATCAGGATGCGAACCTGAAATAAATTCAGGTTGACGGATTCTATTTCTTATTTTTCTGTGATGTTTTTTTTTAGATGAAATTTAAACAGGCTCTAAAATCACTTGAATTTACAAGAGAACTTGATTTTTTAAGCCAAAAAAAAGCACTGTGAAAAATCACAATGCTTTTTTATAAGTTGAATACAGATGTTATTCCTAACCTCTTCTTTCTTTAATTCTTGCTTTCTTACCAGTAAGATCTCTAAAGTAAAAGATACGTGCTCTACGTACAATACCTTTTTTGTTTACTTCAATTTTTTGAATAGCAGGTAAGTTAATAGGGAAGATACGCTCAACACCTACAGTACCAGACATTTTTCTGATTGTAAAAGTTTCAGAAGCACCAACACCTCTTTTTTGAATAACTACACCTCTAAAAAACTGAGTACGTACTTTTTCTCCCTCTCTAATTTCATAATACACAGTAAGTGTATCTCCAGCTGAAAATTCTGGTAATTCGTTTCTTGTTACAAATTCGTCTTGAACAAATTTTACTAAATCCATGGTAATGATATTTATATAGTTTTATAAAACAACATTCACGAGTATCGTCAGAGGTTAATTTATGACGGCAAAATTAATTAAAATTTTGTAAAACACATACTTATTTATGGTTATTTTATAATAATATTTTAACTTATTTTATAAATCGTTCAATAAATCGGGTCTTATATTTTTGGTGTGTTGGTAGGCTTTTTCTTCTCGCCACTTGTCAATTTTCGGAAAATTCCCTGATAATAATATTTCAGGAACTTTCATTCCGTCATATTCTGCGGGTCTTGTGTAAACGGGTGGTGATAATAAATTATCTTGAAATGAATCTGTTAAAGCCGATTGTTCATCGCCTAAAACCCCAGGAATTAAACGCACAACAGCATCACATAAAATGGCTGCGGCTAATTCTCCGCCTGTTAAAACATAATCGCCAATAGAAATTTCTTTGGTGATAAATTTATCACGTACACGTTGATCGACACCTTTATAATGTCCTGTTAAAATGATAATATTTTCTTTTAACGAAAGGGTATTCGCTATTGATTGATTTAGCGTTTTCGCATCTGGCGTCATATAAATAATTTCGTCATATTTTCTTTCAGCTTGTAATTTCGAAATACAAGTATCAATCGGTTCAATCATCAAAACCATACCTGCGCCACCGCCAAATTGGGTGTCATCTAATTTTTTGTAAGAGCCAAGTCCGTAATCACGTAAATTATGAAAATGAATTTCGGCTAAACCTTTGTCAATGGCACGTTTCATCATTGAATGTTCAAACGGGCTTTTTAATAAATCGGGTGCTAGGGTAATAATATCTATTCGCATGTTGGCAAAGATATAATTTTTTTAAATTTCTTCGGAAGTTCTTTTGTGATTACGAATTGTTTTTTTGTAAACGGATGTTCAAATTGTAGGGTAGAGGCGTGTAAATAGAGTCCTTTTCCGTTTAAGATCAAACCTTCTGAAAAGTATTCTTTATCGCCTAAAATTGGATTATTTATAGCGAATAAATGTTTTCTTAATTGATGTTTTCTTCCTGTTTTTGGTGATAATTCAACAAGGTTTAACATTTTGAATCGTTCAGAAATAACTGATTTTATCAGTTTATAAGATGTTTGTGCTTTTTTATCATCAATAGGAAAATCAATAATTCCGTTATTTTCTATCTTCCCGATAGTTATAGCGTGATATGTTTTTGTAATTTCTTTATTTTCAAACAATTTATTTAAAGCGATGATGCTCGAATTTGTTTTTCCAATTAATAAAAGTCCGCTTGTCGGATAATCTAATCGATGTACAGGTCGTGGACGTGTTGCATCTTCCAAAGGGCTTTTGGTGATGTTTTGTAAGAGTGCATTATCAATAGTTGCAAACGAATTTCCACTGACTAAAATACCCGCAGGTTTATAAATAACGGCTAAATAAGCATCTTCAAAAAGAATTTCTAAAGGAAATTCAAATTGTTTAAGTGTTTCTTTTTCCGATGTTTTGTATAATTCTATTTTTTCATTTCCATTGATAAAAAGTGCTGTTGTTGCAATTTTATCATCAACGAAAACCAATTTTTTCTTAATTGCTTTTTTGATGCCCGATTTTGTTGGAATTGTTTTAAAAATACCAACGGCGTATTCTTGTAATCGAATTGATTTTTCTAGAAAAGGTACTTTATGTGTTTCAGATAACATCATATTTGGGATATTTGAAGTTTGCTAAAAGCACGTAAATCTTCAAAAAAAAGGTTAAAATCTTCTTCAAATAATTTATAATGAATGGTTAAATCTTCAGAAGCTAGATTCATTTTTGAGCGTCCTTCGGTGCGTTTATTGATGCTATTTAAAACCTCTTGAATTCCATTGGTAAACTGATAATTATAGAGCCAATCATATTGAATCATACTAGGTAATAATTTCTGTGTTTTTTCAGGAAGAATAGCCTTATTTTTATGCAATAATTGATATACGGAATTTACATAAATATCTAATGGAATTTCAGAATACATTGTCCAATTTTTGGCTAAAAAATGGTCATAAAAAACATCGATAATTACGCCATCATAATGTCCGTAGCGTTCGTGTAAGCGTCTTTTACTTTTTCGAACAATTTGGTGTGCATCGGTATAGGTATCAATTTGACGGTGTAAAATAATTCCTTTTTGAATATGATGCTTGAAATGAGAAATTTTAGTTCCTTTAATATGGTCGGCAATAAAATTACCAATCATTAATTGGGTATTGTTTCCCGATAAATATAAATGTGATAAAAGATTCATAAATTAAAGAATAAAACTCAAACAAAAAACCACAAACTATTAATTTGTGGTTGTACGTTTTTTATTGATATTTAGTTTTTACTAGGAATATTTTTTAATATTTCTAATAAAAATTTCCAATATTTTTGAGTTGATGATATTTGTGCGCGTTCATCAGGAGAGTGTGGTGCTCTAATATTCGGACCAAAAGAAACCATATCCATTTCAGGATAATTTTGTCCTAAAAGTCCACATTCTAAACCTGCATGACAAGCGGCAACATTAGGTTGTTCGTTATGTAAATCTACGTATAATTTTTCAACAATTTTTAATATTTCAGAATCTAAATTTGGCAACCAACCTGGATAGGTTCCTGAAAATTCTACATTAAAACCAGCTAATTCAAAGGCACAGCGCAATGAATTTGCTAAATCCCATTTGTTACTATCCGAAGAAGAACGTGTTAAACAGGCTACTTCAACATTTCCTTCTTTTACAGTAACACGTGCAATATTGTTTGATGTTTCAACTAATCCTTCAATATCTGGACTCATACGATACACGCCGTTTAATGCGGTATATACAGCTTTAATTAATCCTTCCTGAATGCCTAAATCCATTACATATTTGGGCGTTTCAATCGTTTCTAATACGATTGCTAAATTAGGTTCTAAGGAAGCAAACTCTTTTTTAATGGTGTTTATTAATTCTTGAGTTTCGAATAAAAACGGTTCTTTAGAAATGGTATCAATCACTACTTTTGAGAAGCTTTCACGAGGAATAGCATTACGTAAACTTCCGCCATTTATTTCAGCGATACGCAATCCGAAGTTGGTAAAACCATCAAATAACAAACGATTCATTATTTTGTTGGCGTTTGCTAAACCTTTATGAATATCCATTCCTGAATGTCCTCCTGTTAATCCTGTAATTGCTATTGAAAAAGCGGTGGTATTTTCAGGTGTATTTTCTTGGGGATACTTTCTTGTTGCGGTAACATCTACGCCACCTGCACAACCCATGCTGATTTCATCATCATCTTCAGTATCTAAATTTAATAAGATTTCTCCTTTTAAGATTCCAGCATCTAATCCCATAGCGCCAGTCATTCCTGTTTCTTCATCAATGGTAAACAAGGCTTCAATAGCAGGATGTGCAATATCCGAAGCTTCTAAAATAGCCATAATTGACGCAACTCCTAAACCGTTATCGGCACCTAAAGTTGTTCCTTGAGCTTTTACCCAATCACCTTCGATAAACATTTTAATTCCTTGGGTATCAAAATCAAAAACGGTATCAGCATTTTTTTGATGTACCATATCTAAATGACTTTGTAATACAATGGCTTTGCGATTTTCCATTCCAACAGAAGCTGGTTTACGAATAATTACGTTTCCAACCTTATCAACCATGGTTTCTAAATTTAGATTTTCACCAAAATCTACCATAAATTGAATGATTTTTTCTTCTTTTTTTGATGGACGAGGTATTGCGTTTAAATTCGCAAAATTTTTCCAAATAGCTTTCGGTTCTAGGTTTTTTATATCTGAATTCATTGTAAATAAGATTTTTAACTTTAAAGCACGAAGGTACTTTTTTTAAGTGAGATATATAGCGTGCATTGTTTGAAAAAATGTAAATTTGTCCTATGGATTTTTCTTCAAAATTATTAGAAAACGCAGTGCAAGAAGTGAGCCGATTACCAGGAATTGGCAAGCGTACGGCACTTCGTTTGGTATTGCATTTATTAAAACAACCCACCCAAACAACCGAGTATTTAACAACAGCTTTAACACGTTTGCGAAACGATGTAAAAACCTGTGAAAAATGTCATAATATTTCAGATACTATTCTGTGTGAAATTTGTAATAATCCGAAACGAAATACTGAAATTGTATGCGTGGTGGAAGATATTCGTGATGTCATGGCGATTGAAAATACGGCTCAATTTAGAGGTGTTTATCATGTTTTGGGTGGTAAAATTTCACCGATTGAAGGTATTGGTCCTCAAAACTTGCAAATAACTTCTTTAGTTGATAAGGTAAAACAAGGTGAAGTAAAAGAGTTGATTTTTGCGTTAAGTTCGACTATGGAAGGCGATACGACTAATTTTTATATTTTCAAACACATTGAGAAGTATAAAATTATTACCTCTACAATTGCCCGTGGAATTTCGGTAGGTGATGAGTTAGAATATGCTGATGAGGTTACGCTTGGTAGAAGTATTGTAAATAGAATTCCTTTTGAACAATCAGTGAGTAATCAGTAAAAAAAAAAGACTTATAAAAAATAGTATAAAAAAGCGATGTTTAAACATCGCTTTTTTTATAAAATATTATATTGATGGTGATTTTCGATAGGTAAATCCGTTGTTTGAAAAAGTTAATTCTTGATTGTCATCAGAAAAAATAATATTTAAGTCAGCGCCGTTTCCTTCGTATCCTTGTATTTTGATATTATAGGTTTTGTTGTTGTTATTTTTCCAATATCCTTTGCGAGATTCTTTAGCATCTTTTTCACATAAACCAGAATTATCATTATAATCGTTAAAAGAGTAGGAATTATCTTTCCTAAATACATAAGTGTCTTGAAAATCACAATTATTAATTGCTTCTTCGCCCTTTTTTTTAATAAATTTCCACGATCCTACTATAATATCAACTTCTTCAGTTTCATTGTCTTCGGGTACTTTTTCAGTTTCAGAAGAACATGAAAACAGGAACATCATTGTTGCAAATACTAAAATTATTTTTTTCATAATAGGGGGTTTTTATGTTAAATTATTGTTCGTTTACTCTTTATTTTAACGAAAATATAATTAAATATCTAATTTAGAGTATCTTTAATTAATTATTTTTTAGTTTTAGCTTCATTTGTGTCCCATGATTTTTTTATTCTTAACCTTTTATAAAATCGAATACCGAGCATCAATAATACGCCAAAAAGAATAATACCTGTAACGCCCCAAACCCAACTAACGGCATTTTTTAAGACCACTAAAAAGACAACGGCAAATAGAATTACGGTAGGTGCTTCGTTAAAGATTCGAAGCTTTGTAGGCGTGTAATTAATTTCATTACGTTGTAATTCTTTATATATTTTATGACAGAATCCGTGATAAAAATACAATGCCAAAACAAAGGATAATTTAACGTGCATCCAAGGCATTTCTAAATAACTAGGGTTTACAAAAAGCATCCAAAAAGCAAAAAAACTTGCTAGAAATAAAGATGGCCACGTAATTATATACCACAAACGCTTGGTCATTAATTTGTATTGTGTTTGCAAAATTTCCTTGGCAGGTTCGTCTTTTTTTTCGGCTTCTACATGATAAATAAATAAACGACCAACGTAAAATAAACCCGCAAACCAAGTAACTACAAAAATAATATGCAGTGCTTTTATGTATAAAAAATCCATAATAAAAAAAATGAGGTCTTAAAACTTTATGTTTTAAGACCTCAAATTTAATGTTTTTTTTAAATAAAAATTACATTTGCTTTTTTAATTCAGCGATAGATTTAGCAACAAGAATTCCAGGTAATTTTACAGGTGCTCCAATTTGAGCTAAAAAAGTACCTTTAACCTCTCCTTTTTTATAGGTTGTAAAACCAATTCTATATAAACCAACAGTTAATGCTTTTAAAGGATCTCCTGTTTTACTTTTATATCTTAATAATGAGTTATACTTAGATCCGCTAGGAAGTTTAGGCATTTCACTACTGTCATCATTTTTAGCAAGCGTAAACCATTTGGCACTTTTTACGTTACTTTCTGAAATACTATTTTTTGATACAATACTTGAACGTTCTAAAGTAATGTAAGTATCAAAATAATCTTTAGAATCTTTATTTGCTTCAAAATCATCAGAAACAATTGCGTTTTTAGCTTTGTTTTTCCCTACAGGAGATACCATTCTTACACCTAATTCAGGAGCAATAGCAGGAACCCAAACATATAAGTAATAGAATTTTTTTCCTTCTCTAGTTTCATCTTCATTTCCAGGCTTTACAAAACCTTTGTAAGAAACAACATCTGTATAAGGTAATCTAACTTTTTTAAATCCTAGATTTTTTTGTGTTAAACCACCAAAACTTCCTAGTTTTTTTTGAGCATTTACACTACCTAATGCGATACTTGCGATAGCAACAGAGGCAACAATTTTTTTAATGTTTTTCATTGTGTTTTTTATATTAAGTTAGACCAAATGTAAATAAAATTAATCAATTAAATAATTTTACCTAACAAAAATATTTTTTTAAAATTCACGAATCCAATTGGTTAAAACAGTCACCCATTCTTCATTGTCATTAATACACGGAACGGTGTGAAATTCTTCGCCACCAGCTTCTAAAAACTCTTCTTTTCCTTCCATGGCAATTTCTTCCAGTGTTTCTAAACAGTCAGAAACAAAGGCAGGCGTTACGATGGCTAATTTTTTAATACCTTCTTTTTCGGCTTTTTTAACAATTGTTCTATCGGTATAAGGTTGTAACCAAGGGTCGACACCTAAGCGAGATTGAAACGATGTTGAAACAGTTTTTGGATCTAAATTTAAGGCTGAAATTACATTTTTTGTCGTTTGAAAACATTGATGACGATAACAAAACTCATGTGCTTTTGATGGCGTATTACAACAACTTCCATCTATCTTACAATGACTTTTTGTAATATCGGATTTACGAATATGACGTTCAGGAACACCATGATATGAGAATAATAAATGGTCGTATTCTTTATCGGCTAAATAATCTTTAATGCTATTTGCTAAGGCGTTAATATATTCAGGTTTTTTGTAAAAAGCAGGAACATCGGTAATTTTCATTTCAGGGAAAAATTCCTTTCTAATTTCTTCGGCTAATACGACGATTGTTTCGGTAGTTGCCATGGCAAACTGCGGATATAACGGAACTAATAACACTTCGGTAACACCTTTATCGTGCAATTCTTGGAGTCCTTTTTTGATGGTCATTGTACCGTATCGCATTGCTAATGCTACGGGAATATCGGTTTTTTCTTGTACTTTTTTTTGCAAGCGCTCCGATAAAACAATTAATGGTGAACCGTCTTTCCACCAAATTTTTTTATAAGCGGCGGCTGATTTTTTAGGTCTGGTGTTTAAAATAATTCCTTTTACTAAAAATGAACGAAACCAATACGGAACATCAATTACGCGTTCGTCCATTAAAAATTCTCCTAAATATTTTTTAACATCCTTAGGATCGGTACTTTCTGGAGATCCTAAATTTACTAATAAAGCTCCTTTCATCTTTTTTATTTTTACGTATTTTATTTTTTACTTTTTTACCTTTTCTTTTAAAAATAATTAAATTTTAACCAAATTTAATTATTTTTTATGTTCTTTAATTGATTTGTTGTTTCATATAATGCGATACTTAAACTATGAATCACGTTCATTGATGAATTGCGTCCGTACATTGGAATTGCGACAGTTGCATCGACATTATTAATATCTTCGATACCATTTCGTTCGCTTCCTAAAAGTAATACTATTTTTTCTTTGGATGTAAAATCAAAATTTTGAATAGCGACACTTTTATCGGCAATTTCGATACCGATAATTGTATTTCCTTCTTCTTTTAATTGCTTAATTAGTATATTAAAATCATCATAAACTTCGTGTTCAATTTGAGTAATGGTATTTCTAGCGGTACGTTTTACGTTTCTATTTTCGGTAGATGGTGAGCTTTGATGTAAAAAGATTTTTTGAACGCCAAAACTCTCTGCAATACGAAAACACATACCGATATTTTCGGGAGTTCGTATGGCATCGCAAACAATGGTTATCGGGAATTGTTGCTGTTTATTTTTGATATCGTAATGCGTAAGTTGTTTCATTCTTCACTTTTGATTTTTATTTTTGATTTTTTTGAGTTGCTTGTAAAGACATTACATATTGTTTTGGAGTTGTACCAAATTTCTTTTTAAAAGCAGCGATAAAATGACTAGAAGCACTATAACCAACCTGTAAACCAACTTCATTTACATTAAATTGATTACTTTCTAATAATTTCCGAGCGTGTTCCATTTTATAATCAAACAGAAAACTGTATACGGTATCGCCATATATTTGCTTGAAACCTTCTTTTAATTTCTTTAGATTTAAACCAACTTCACAGGCTAATTCTTGCAAGGTTGGCGGTTCACTCATTTTAGAAATAATAAAATCTTTGGCATGTCTTATCTTTAAAACATCTCGATCATCAACTAAAAACGGACAATATTCATTTTCGGTATTTTCGCCTGTATCAAAATGAAGACTTAACAATTCGTATGTTTTTCCTCTAACGTAAAGATCTCTCATAGAACTATGATTCTTTGCCGTTAAAATTTGATGTAAAACCATTAGTGTATTCGGGCTAATGGCAGTACTATCGTAATATTTTTTATGCTTATTATTATCACTTAAAAAAGGAATATAACTGGCTTCTTTTGAAAATAAAGAATGAAATTTTTCAATAGTTATCAAAACAGAAACGATAGCTGTTTTAGGTAAGATTTCTAAATTAATAGGTAAGTTTTGCTGTGGATTATACAAAAAAATAACCTGTTTATCTAATACGTTAAAGGTATAGCTCGTGTTATTAAAATGAAACTTGCAATTTCCTTTAACACAATAATGTAACTGTATATAAGAGTTATCAATATCTCTTTTATAAAATTGTGTTTTTTCGGTGTTATTCTGAAATTTTAACACGAAAAAACCCTTTTCTAAAACGACCTCTCTAAATGTACTTTCTGCGATGTTTTTTGGCATGAGTCAAAATATAATTAAAAACAATTTATTTAGAATGACTCTAAATTGAAGTGTTCTCCATAGTTGATTTTAGTGCAAAAATACACTTTATCTGTGTTTTATGGCTCTTTTTATACTAAAAAACAGCTATCGACATTAAAAGTTCTTTGAGCGACATTTTTTTATAATTAATCTTTTTACTTTTGCTTGACCTTATTGACTAAAACTGAATGACAGCAGATAAACATAATAAGAATTTATACAATATAGGTGTTAGTTATAAAAAAGCTGATGCAACTATACGTGGTAAATTTAGTATTTCTAAAGAAAATCAAGTAGCACTTTTAGAAGAAGCCAAATCAAATGGCGTTGATGGTATTTTTGTATTATCAACCTGTAATAGAACCGAAATTATGGGTTTTGCAGCACATCCTTTTCAATTGATTAGTTTGTTGTGTAAATACTCAAACGGAGCAATTGAAGAATTTGCAGCCGTTTCGAATGTTTATAAAGATAACGATGCTATTCGACATTTATTTCGAATGGGAACTGGTTTAGATAGTCAAATATTAGGAGATTACGAAATTGTTGGTCAGTTACGTCAAGCTTTTAAATTAGCCAAAGAAGTGGGAACGGTAAACGCCTATTTTGAACGTCTATTAAACCATGTAATGCAAGCAAGCAAGCGTGTAAAAAATGAAACGAAACTAAGCTCAGGAACAACTTCTGTTTCGTATGCTGCGGTTCAATATATTATTGAAAATTTACCCGATTATAATTTAAAAGATATTTTAGTCTTCGGATTGGGGAAAATGGGGAAGCATACCTGTAAAAATTTAGCAGAATATACACAGAATAAAACGGTTCGTTTAATCAACCGAACCGAAGAGAAAGCTATTGAATTTGTAAAAGAACATCCCGCTATTCAAAAAGCCAAGTTCGAAAACTTAAACAAAGAAATTGCCAATACTGATGTATTAATTGTATCGACAGGAGCACCCGAAGCAACCATTAAAAGAGAACACGTTTTAACCAATAACGAACTTTTAATTCTCGATTTATCAATGCCTGCAAACGTATCGAAAGAAGTAGCAGATTTACCAAACGTTACCTTGGTAAATGTTGATGAATTATCAAAAATAACCGATCAAACTTTAGCCATTCGTCAGCAAGAAATACCCGAAGCTGAAAAAATTATACAAACTCATAAAAATGAGTTTAAAGAATGGTTAAGTCATCGCAAATTTACACCCGCAATCACCGCCTTAAAAGAATCGTTAATTATCATCCAACAAGATGAAATTGCTTTTCATAAGAAAAAAATAAAAAACTTTGATGAATCGCAAGCAGAAGTAATTACTTCTAGATTTATTCAGAAAATAACTACACAATTTGTAAAACACTTAAAAACCGAAGAAACTTCGATAAATACAAGTATCGAAGTAATGGCAAAAGTGTTTGGTGCAACTTTAGAAACTATCCATGCAGAAGACAATTAAAATAGGTACACGAGATAGCCAATTGGCTATGTGGCAAGCAAATAAAGTTCGTAAAGAACTAGAAGAATTAGAATATGAATGTGAGATAGTTCCCATAAAATCAACAGGAGACCTTATTTTAGATACTCCCTTACACGAGTTAGGAATTACAGGTGTTTTTACTAAAAACCTTGATCTTGCCATGTTAAGTGGTGAAATTGATATTGCCGTGCATTCTTTAAAAGATGTTCCAACCGTTTTACCTGAAGGAATTATTCAGGGAGCTGTTTTGAAACGTGCCAATTATAACGATATTTTAGTTTTAAAAGATAATGAAGAGTTTTTCGGACAGCCAAACGGTGTTATTGCAACAGGAAGTTTGCGTAGAAAAGCACAATGGTTAAATCGTTATCCGACACATAAAGTAGTTGGTTTACGAGGAAACGTAAATACTCGTTTGCAAAAATTAGAAGAAAATGATTGGGATGGAGCTGTTTTTGCTGCCGCAGGATTAGAGCGTTTAGGTAAAAGACCAGAAGGAGCAATTAACCTTTCATGGATGATTCCAGCGCCAGCACAAGGTGCTATCATGATTACCGTTTCTGATAATGATGATTTCTCTAAAGATGCTTGTGAACAATTAAATCATTATGAAACCCAACTTTGTGTAGGTATCGAACGTGAATTTTTAAATCTTTTGGAAGGCGGATGTACTGCACCAATCGGAGCGTTAGCCTATGTTGATCCTAAAACTGAAGAAATAAACTTTAAAGGATTACTATTAAGCGAAGACGGAAAAAAGAAAATATCTGTAACCAAAAATGCAAAAGTAGGCCGTCATCGCTTTTTAGCAAAAGATTGTGCCGATTATATCATCAATAAAGGAGGAAAGGAATTAATGAAAAAACAAATAGTCGAAGAAAAAGAATTCGCTATTTATTCTACTAAAAAATTATCCGAAACTCAAAAAGAATTAGTAAACGAATCTGTTGCTGTTCAAGATAGTGATTTTATCAAAATTCGATTCAATAGAATCTCGCCTAAAGTTATCAAAGATGAAATTGAAAATGTAATTATTACCAGTCAAAATGGAGCGGAAGCAATCGCAAATTCTTTTACTGCGGATGAATTAAACTTCAAAAATATCTATTGTGTTGGGCGTAGAACTAAAAAATTAATCGAACAAAAAATAGGGAAGGTTGTTAAATCAGAAAGGAATGCCCAGAAATTAGCAAGCTATTTATCAAAAGAAATAAAAGGACAAAAAGTAACCTATTTTTGTAGCGATTTACGATTAGATACCTTACCAAATATCTTAAAAGAAAACGAAATCTCAGTAACCGAAATTGAAGCCTACAAAACAATGTTAAGCCCATCTAAAATTGATGAAAATAATAATGGCGTGTTGTTTTATAGCCCATCAACAGTGGAAAGTTATGTAATTGGAAATACGGAGAGTAATATTGGAAATACTCAAAATAAAATCGCTTTTTGTATCGGTGAAAGTACCGCAAAAGAAGCTCGAAAGCATTTTGAAAACGTACAAGTTGCAAAATTACCATCCGTAGAAAGTGTACTCGAATTAGTAAATGCACATTTTATAAAAGCATAAAAAATGAACTAAAACGCAGTCAAGAGGTTTTTTAAATAGACATTTCGACTGCGTTTTTTATATAAAATAAAATAGTTTTTAAACTAGTACTAAAATTATGTTTAGAACAAGAAGACTTAGGAAAACCGAAGGAATCAGAAGATTAGTAAAAGAAACAAAAGTATCCGTAGACGATTTTGTCTATCCTTTATTTATTGAAGAAGGAGAAAATATCGAAAAAGAAATTGTTTCGATGCCTGGTATCAAGCGTTTTTCATTAGATAGAATTTCAAAAGAATTAGATGAGGTAGTCGCCTTAAATATTCCTGCTGTTTTATTATTCGGAATTCCTGCTAAAAAGGATGATCAAGGAACAGAAACTTGGAATGACAACGGAATTATGCAACAAGCAATCCGTTTTATCAAAAAGAATTACCCAAGTTTATACGTAATTACCGATGTTTGTTTTTGTGAATATACTTCCCACGGACATTGCGGAATTATCCATGATAACGATGTTGATAATGATGCCACTTTGGTCAATTTAGCCAAACAAGTAATTTCACACGCAAAAGCAGGTGTCGATATGGTTGCGCCTTCAGGAATGATGGATGGAACAATTGCAATGGTTAGAGAAAGTTTAGATAATACAGGTTTTGCAAACTTGCCAATTATGGCATATTCTGTAAAATATGCATCAGCTTTTTATGGGCCTTTTAGAGATGCTGCCGATTCTGCACCAACTTTTGGTGATCGTAAAACCTATCAAATGGATCCTTCAAATAGAGATGAAGGAATGCGTGAAGCAACTTTTGACGACCAAGAAGGAGCCGATATTTTAATGGTAAAACCAGCATTGTCGTATTTAGACATTATTAGAGATTTAAAAAATAATTTTGACCGACCAATTGCCTGTTATAATGTAAGTGGTGAGTATGCGATGGTAAAAGCTGCCGCTGAAAAAGGTTGGATTGATGGCGAAAAAGTGATGATGGAAAGTTTGCTATCAATGAAAAGAGCAGGAGCTGATATTATTATCACGTATTTTGCCAAAGAAGCTGCCAAAGTTCTGAATAGAAAATAATACGATACACGATAATATAATAATATTATGACAAGATAAGATTGTCATATATCGTAGATATTATAGATACGTATTATAAATACAAAAATTGTATCGAGAAGTTATTTAATAGCTTTTTGATACATTTTTGCTTGATAAAAAGCATATAAATACTAGAATAGAGATTAAAATACTATAAAATGGAATTCAAAAAATCACAAAAATTATATAAAAAAGGATTGGTAAACCTTGTAGGAGCTGTAAATTCTCCTGTAAGAGCATTTTCATCAGTAGGAGGAAATCCGTTGTTTATCAAAAAAGCAAAAGGAAGTAAAATTACCGATGTTGATAATAATACCTATATCGATTTAGTATTGTCTTATGGACCGATGATTTTAGGACATCGTCATAAAAAAGTGCAAAAAGCCATCACAAAAGCCTTGAAAAATGGCTATTCTTTTGGAGCATCTACAGAAAATGAAATTAAATTAGCAAAAATAGTATGTGATGCTTTTCCTGGAATGGATAAAGTTCGTTTTGTAAATTCAGGAACAGAAGCCGTTTTAAGCGGAATCCGTTTGGCTAGAGCGTTTACAGGAAAAGATAAAATTATAAAATTTGCAGGATGTTATCACGGACATCAAGATGCGTTATTAGTTGCGGCGGGTTCTGGTTTAGCAACCTTGAGTTTACCAGGAAGTAAAGGCGTTCCAGAAGGTGCCGTAGAAAATACATTAATCGCTACTTATAATGATTTAGAAAGTGTAAAAGCACATTTTGAAGCACATGACGATATCGCAGGTGTTATTTTAGAACCAATTGCAGGAAATATGGGCGTTGTAGTGCCTTATACAAACTTTTTAAAAGAACTAAAAACATACTTAGAATCGAAAGGAGCGTTGTTAATTGTTGATGAGGTAATGACAGGTTTCCGTTCTAAATTTGGAGGCGCACAAGAATTATTAGGCGTAACCGCTGATATTACGTGTTTAGGAAAAGTAATCGGTGGTGGTTTCCCTGTAGGAGCTTACGGAGCTCGTAACGAAATTATGCAAGAAGTTGCCCCTTTAGGAGGGATGTATCAAGCAGGAACGTTAAGTGGAAACCCGATTGCAATGGCAGGAGGAATTGCTACTTTAACCGAATTAAAAAGACAAAATCCGTATGATAAATTTAACGAAACAGCACAAGTTATTGAGGAGTTTCTGTTAAATTCTGCAAATAAATATGGCGTAGAAATTACGGTAAATAGGTTTGGTTCTATGGTAAACCCATTTTTTACCAATGTTACGGTAACTAATTTTGAACAAGCGCAAACATCAGACACCAAGAAATTTGCAACCTTCTTTTGGGCAATGATTAAAAACGGCGTATTTTTACCACCATCGCAGTTTGAAGCATGGTTTTTAGCATCCGCTTTAACAAAAAAAGACCTTAAAAAAATAGCAAAAGCGATTGATAAAGCAATGGAAGCTGTTTCTAAAATGTAAATAAAAAAATAACTATTTGTTAATTTTTTTTGATGATATTTTGATGATTTTATGAAAATTATCTTTTAAAAAATTATTAAAAATCTGAAAAATAAAGAATTATCAAAAGTAAAAAAGTATAAAAATGATAAAAAACGATTTATTTTTAAGAGCATTAAAAGGCGAAACAGTTGATCGTCCACCAGTTTGGATGATGCGTCAAGCAGGACGTTATTTACCTGAATTTATTGAAATCAGAAAAAAATACGACTTTTTTACCCGTTGTAGAACTCCTGAATTAGCATCAGAAATTACTGTACAACCTATCCGAAGATTTGGTATGGATGCCGCTATTTTATTTTCTGATATTTTAGTGATTCCACAAGCAATGAATATCGAAGTTCAAATGAAACCAGATTTTGGACCGTATTTACCAAATCCGATTAGAGATCAAAAAGGATTAGATACCGTGGTTGTTCCTGATGTAAATATAGAATTAGACTACGTAATGCAAGCTATTAAAGCGACCAAAGAAAAGTTAAACGATGAGGTTCCTTTAATTGGTTTTGCAGGATCGCCATGGACTATTTTATGTTATGTAGTACAAGGGCAAGGCTCGAAAAATTTTGACAAAGCAAAAGAATTTTGTTTTACAAAACCAGTTTTGGCACACCAATTGCTAAGTAAGATTACAGAAACCACAATTGCTTATTTAAAAGCAAAAGTGAAAGCAGGTGTAGATGCTGTTCAAATTTTTGACTCTTGGGGAGGAATGTTATCACCAACCGATTATCATGAATTTTCTTGGCAATACATTAATCAAATAATAGAAGCATTAAAAGACGATGCACCAGTAATCGCTTTTGGAAAAGGATGTTGGTTTGCTTTAGATAAAATGGCAAATTCAAACGCAGCAGCTCTAGGAATTGACTGGACATGTTCTCCTAAAAATGCACGCTATTTAACAGGTGGAAATATTACATTACAAGGTAATTTTGACCCTTCAAGGTTATTGTCGCCACCAGCTGAAATTAAAAAAATGGTACACCAAATGATAAATGAGTTTGGTAAAGATAAATATATTGTTAACTTAGGGCACGGAATTTTACCTAACATTCCGCTTGAAAATGCAAAAGCATTTATTGATGCGGTAAAAGAGTATAAGGTTTAAAACTGTAACCCCCTTTTAAATTATTAAAAATGAATAAAATAGTACTTATATTAACTTTATTGCTAGCAACACAAGGCTTTTCTCAAAAGAGAATTTATTACAAAGATATTGTTGAAGAGTGTATTTCTACAGCAAGTAATGACGCTGCAATGTTAGACGATGTAGTATATAATTGTATTAAAGATAAATATATCTCTAATTATAATTTCACATCAATTAAAGGAGAAACCATAAGTACTGATGCTATTGATACACCTATCGTTTTGCTTGCCGCAGCCACTTGGTGTGCGCCTTGTTGGGGAGAAATTCCAGCATTGAATAAAATGGTCGAAAAATATGATGGTAAAGTAACGTTTATCATGCTTTTTTCAGATTTAGAAAAAGGGGTTACCAGAATGGCAGAAAAACTTGATAAAAGAATATTTTTAGTGCCTTCCAAAGAAAAATTAGAAAATAGATCTTCCTTAAAAGTAGCAGGATTTATTCATAAACTAGATTATCCATCAGCATATTTAATTACAGATAACAAAAGAATTTTAGATTTTAAAAGAGGAGCGTTATCACCAACCAAAAAAATGGGCTGGGATGAAGTTAATAAAATCAACGAACAAGAATTAGATGAATTTATTAAAGCTGTAATCAAATAAATGTTGATTTTACGTTAATAATACATTGAAAATATAGTGAAAATACTTTAAAACCTCTTTCTTTTTAGAAAGAGGTTTTTTAATTTAGTCGAAATATAAAAAAAATATAAAAAAGAAATGATTAAAAATATATTAGAAGCCATTAAAGCCTATTTCGGAGCTTTTCAATTAATATCAAAATTGAAATTATGGAAATATTTTACAATTCCGATATTAATAAGTGTTTTTACTGCCATTATAATCGCAAGTTCAGCCTACGCTTTATCAGATGATATTGGACATTATATCGCTAATTTTTGGAAATGGGATTTTGGCAAAGAAACCTTTGAAATGATTAGTACTTTTTTAAGTGGATTATCAATTTTACTTATCGGATTGATACTTTACAAACATATTGTAATGGCGTTATCAGCTCCTTTTATGAGTCCTGTATCAGAAAAAATTGAAGCGTATTTAAATCCAGCAATACACGGACATCGAAAAACATCATTTCAGGAACAATTAATTAGAGGAATTCGAATAAATATACGTAATTTATCGAGAGAATTATTTTTTACAATTCCCATTTTATTGCTTAGTCTAATCCCTTTTGTTGGAATTATATTTACCGTTTTATTATTTCTGATGCAGGCGTATTACGCAGGTTTTGGAAATGTAGATTACACTTTAGAACGTCATTTTAAATACAAAGAAAGCATCAATTTTGTAAACAAAAATAAAGGACTCGCTATTGGAAACGGAATCGTATTTATGTTGTTTTTATTAATTCCATTTGTTGGTGTACTATTAGTATTGCCTTTATCAGTAACTGCTGCAACAACCGAAACTATTAAGAAAATTCAGTTAAAAGAAGTATTAGAATAAGTATTTTTGCATCAAATTTAGTGTTAAGTTAAGCGATAAATTCAGTATAAATAATCAAGAATTACCCATAAATGAAAGATAAGTTTTACAAATACATAGAAAAATTACAAGATACCATAACCGAAAAATTAGAACAAATTGATGGCAGTGCAAAATTTCAAGAAGATACTTGGAAACGTGCCGAAGGTGGTGGTGGAAGAACCCGTGTTATCGAAAATGGAACTATTTTTGAAAAAGGCGGTGTGAATATTTCAAAAGTTTTTGGAGAATTACCAGAAGTATTACGCAAACAATTCGGCGTTAAAAATGGTGATTTTTTTGCCTGTGGATTAAGTTTAGTGTTGCATCCGAAGAACCCATTTGTGCCAACAGTACACGCAAATTGGCGCTATTTTGAAATGTATGATGAAAAAGGAAACATCGTTACACAATGGTTTGGCGGCGGTCAAGATTTAACACCGTATTATTTATTTGAACAAGATGCAACCCATTTTCATAGCGTTTGTAAAACAGCCTGTGATAAACATCATGCTGCTTTTTACCCGAAGTTTAAAGAAACTTGCGATCGCTATTTTTGGAATACTCACCGAGAAGAAGCTCGTGGAATTGGAGGTTTATTTTTTGATTATTTAAAAGAAACTCCTGAGTTTTCAATCGAAAATAGATATGATTTTGTAACAGAAATAGGAGATAGTTTTCTAGAATCATACGTGCCAATTGTCGAAAAAAGAAAAGAAATTCCCTATGCAAAAGAACACAAAGATTGGCAAGAAATACGAAGAGGACGCTATGTAGAATTTAATTTAGTACACGATAGAGGAACATTATTCGGACTAAAAACAAACGGACGCATAGAAAGTATTTTGATGAGTTTACCGCCTGTTGTGCAATGGAAATACGATCATCATCCAAAAGAAGGAAGCGAAGAAGCGAAATTAGTACATGTTTTAAAAACACCCAAAAATTGGGTATAACCAGTATCATAAATTATTGATTATCACTTTTGATGATAAATGTGTAATTTTAATGCTTTTTAAAATAGTTTTTGTGTGATAAATATTTTTTTATTGTATTATTTCTGATTATAATTTAATAATTGGTAAATTTAACTTTTTTTTAAATCATTAAAAATATAAAAAAATGCTCGATTTTTAGTAACTTTGCGTACCTTAAAAAAAACGGATACTATGGCTAGATACGAATTGAAATTACCGAAAATGGGAGAAAGTGTTGCAGAAGCAACTATCACGTCTTGGGTTAAAGAAATTGGAGATACAATTGATATTGATGATACCGTTGTTGAAGTAGCAACCGATAAAGTCGATAGTGAAGTGCCAAGTGAAGTAGAAGGAACTTTAGTTGAAATTCTATTCGATAAAGATACCGTTGTGCAAGTTGGTCAAACGATTGCAATTATTGAAATAGCAGGAAATCAAGAAAATCATCAAGAAAATCAGGATGAAAATCAACGAGAAGATACTAAAAAAGCTGTCGTTGCAGTAGAAAAAACAATTTCAGAAGCTAAAAATACCATTTCTAAAACAATAGATACTTCCGAGAGTGATCGATTTTATTCGCCTTTAGTGAAAAATATCGCCAAAGAAGAAGGAATTTCACTTGAAGAATTGGAAACCGTAAAAGGAACAGGAAAAGAAAACAGAGTTACCAAAACAGATATTTTATCTTATTTAAAAGATAGAAAAAATCAAATTAAAGCAACTGATACCGTACAAAATACCGTAAAATCAGTAAAAGTTGAAACGCCAAAAGTTACAAAAAAACCATCAGTACCACTTACTTTAACGGGGCAAGACGAAATTATCGACATGACTCGCATGGGAAAATTAGTGGCAAAACATATGGTCGATTCTGTACAAACATCAGCACATGTGCAGTCTTTCATAGAAATTGATGTAACTAATATTGTAGCTTGGAGAAATAAAGTTAAAAATGCATATCAAAAAAGAGAAGGTGAAAAATTAACATTTACGCCAATTTTTATGCAAGCCGTAGCGCAAACAATTAAAAAACATCCGATGATAAATATTGCTGTTGATGGCGATAAAATTATCAAAAGAGGTAATATTAATTTAGGAATGGCAGCAGCTTTGCCTGATGGAAATTTAATCGTGCCAGTTATTAAAAATGCCGATCAATTAAGTTTAGTTGGCATCACCAAACAGGTAAATAATCTGGCTGTAAAAGCTCGTGGAAATCAGTTAAAACCAGACGATATTCAAGGCGGAACGTACACGGTTACCAATGTAGGAAGTTTTGGAAGTATCACTGGAACGCCAATTATCAATCAACCGCAAGTAGCGATTTTAGCCTTAGGAGCGATTGTGAAAAAACCTGCAGTTATTGAAACGCCAGAAGGCGATTTTATAGGGATTCGTCAAAAAATGATGGTGTGTCATTCGTACGATCATCGAGTTGTAAACGGCGCTTTAGGAGGGATGTTTATCAAAACATTAAAAGAAATTTTAGAAGCTTGGGATGTAAATCAAGATTTTTAGAGATAATAATAAAATTAAGTATTAAAACAAGGGACTTTAATTACAAAGTCCCTTGTTTTAATTATTGCTAGTTTTTGATTTATAATTTAGTTTTGATGATAAATATTTTCCAAAGCTGTTTTTAATTCAGGATATTCAAACGTATAATTTTCCGCTGTTTTTTTAGCAGAAATTCGACTACCTTTTAATAAAATATCCGCCATTTCGCCTAAAATAATTTGCAATACAAAAGCAGGGGCATTTAATGGAAAAATCGGTTTTTTAATGATATCACCAAGTGTTCTTGTAAAACTATTATTCGTTTGATGTTCGGGAGCTACCGCATTATAAATCCCTATAAAATGCCTGTTTTCTACCGATTTTACATACAAATTACATAAATCATCTATATGAATCCACGGCATATATTGGGTGCCATTTCCTAAAGAGGCTAAAAATAAAGGCGTGTTTATTTTTGATAAAGCTCCGCCAGATTTAGAAAGTACCACAGCAGTTCGCAAAATAGTAACAGGAATGTTTAATTCCGTAAATTGATTTGCCGATTTCTCCCAAGCAACACATACTTTTGAAATAAAATCATTTTGAGGAGCGTCAGTTTCGGTGAAAATTGTATTCGAAGTAATTGCGCCATAATAGCCAATTCCAGATGCCGATATAAAACCATCTAACCGAATATTTAATGCTTTAATAGTATCAAAAAGTAAATCAGAAGAAGCTACTCGACTATTAATTAAAATTTCTTTTCGTTGTGATGTCCAGCGTTTATCAGCAATTCCTGCACCCGCTAAATGAATAATATGTGTAACATTCTCAAACGCTTTTTTATCAATGTATTTTTGTGAAATATCCCACTTAAATTCATTTACTCTCTTCGGATTTCTTGTCAAAATCGAAAAATCAATGCTTTTTTGCTTAAAAATATCTTGCAATTTGTTGCCTACCAAACCTGTACCACCTGTAATTAATACTTTTGTCATTGCTTTTGTCATTGCTTTTATGATTAATTTAATATGAAGATTTTTTTATGCTCTTAAAATCTATTAAAATAAACTTTTTAAAGAAATAAAAAAAACAAAAAATGAATAAATAGTGAAAAATGAAATTTAGTAAATAAGCTTAGCCCCGATTGAAGCAATTGTTTGAGCTCCTTTTTTTTGATTTTTCTTCAAAAAAAAAAGCGAGTGCGGAAAGCGGGAAATAGCTCCAAAAAAAAAATCTCCTCAATTTCAGAAGAGATTTTTATAATAGTTCTACTATTTTGATTTTTTTATTTACTGGCAATAATCCATTTGTTGATTTTATCTTCCAACAACGCCAACGGAATACAACCCGTTTCTAAAATTTGATGGTGAAATTCACGAATATCAAATTTATTTCCTAATTCTTTTTTCGCTTTTGCTCTTAATTCGCTAATTTTTAACTGACCAATTTTATACGATAACGCTTGTCCTGGATTCGCCATATAACGCTCAATTTCTGAAATAATACTCACTTCAGATTCCGCTTCATTATCCAACGAATATTGAATGGCTTTCTCACGACTCCAACCTTTGGTGTGAATTCCTGTATCAACAACCAAACGAATTGCTCGGTGCATTTCCATACCCAACATTCCAAAATATTGATAAGGGTCGCTATATAAACCCAATTCTTTTCCTAAATTTTCCGTGTATAACGCCCAACCTTCGCCATAAGCACTGTACCATAAGGTTTTTCTGAAATCTGGTAAATCATCATTTTCTTGCGTTAATGAAACCTGATAATGATGCCCTGGAATGGCTTCGTGCAAAAATAATGCTTCGTCCATAAATACATTGTATTTTGTAGCATCAGGAATTGGTACGTAAAAAACACCTGGACGTGTGCCGTCCAATGAACCCGCATTATATTCGGCACTTGCCGATGCTTCTCTGAATTTTTCGGTTTGCATAACCGTAAAAGGTGTTTTGGGTTTGTTCCCAAATAATTTGGCTAATTGCGGTTTCATTTTAGCATGAATCGCATTAAAATTATCAATAATTTGTTTCGGCGTTTTGTAAGGCATTAATTTTTTATTATCACGAACATCATTGAAAAAATCTTTTAAACTTCCTGTAAAACCGACTTCCTTTTTTACTTTTTCCATTTCTGATGAAATACGTGCCACTTCACGGAATCCTAATTCATGAATTTTATCAGCAGTCATTTCGGTAGTCGTGTAATTTTTAATGGCGTGTGCATAATATGATTTTCCATTTGGAATCGCATCAATTCCGCTGGTTTTTCTACCAGATTTTAAATAATCTGTTTTTAAGAAAGTGTACATTTTTTTAAAAACAGGAATTAATTTAGCTTCTAAAATTTTCGTGTAATCTTGGGCTAGTATTTTTTTATCAGCATCTGAAAAAGTATTTGGTATATTTTTTATCGGCGTATAAAACAAGTGATTTTTGATATTACTTTCTGCCAATGATTGGAATTGTGGAATTATTTTTAAAATTAAAGATTTTGGCAACACATAGTTTTCCGCAATTCCTTGACGCATATTTTTCATCGCATTTTCTAACCAAATATGATATCCGTTTAATCTTTTTAGCCAATTTTGATAATCTTTTACGGTTTCAAAAGGTTGTGAACCGCTACCACTTGCAAAAGTTCCCATCGTTAAATTGATCGTCCACATTTGGTTTATCGGCATTAAAATATCATTCTTAAAACTGTTTTGTGCTAGTGCCATATCGCAATCCCACACTAAAACGGCTTTGCTCATTTGCTCACTTTCGCTTAAATCCGATTCCTTAAAAGCAAGTATTTTTGCTTTAAAATCAGTATAAAAAGCGTTGTTTTTTTGCTGATACGCTTTTGATAAACTATTTGGAAATTTATCATTAAAGCGATTATCACCAGCATTGGTGGCGTTAATCGGGTTTAAGTTGAATTTCCCTTGGTTATAATCTTCTAAAACTTTCGTAAATGCGGTGTTTTTTAACGCAGTTCTTTTCTCTTGATTTTCTTGTGTTTTTTGCTGATTTTCTTGTTTATTTTCTTCTTTTTTACAAGAAGTAAAAAGCGTGGCGATCGCAATTAAGCTGATGGATAAAAATAATTTTGTCGTGTTTAATTTTGTCATTTTTTTTTGTTTTATGTATGTTTTTTATTTTTTTTAGTTTTTATATTTTTTCTAAAATTTATTTTTTAGTAGTTTCATACAGTTCGGCTCCCCAAAGTTGAATGTCTTTTTCATGCAAATCCGAATGATTAAATAATTGATAAAACTCTTTTTTAATTTCTCGAATTGCTTTAGAATCTTCAGTTCTGATACTTGTTTCGTAGTTATTTTTAAAACCACTTACCGTAAAATTTAACGAACCTAAATACGCAATTTTATCATCAATAATATAAATTTTACTATGAATAAATGAATCGCTTAATTTTGATTTGTAAGGCGACATATATACTTTAAAAGGAAAAAGTTGCGAATATTTATACCTGTTTTTCTGTTTCTTTTTAGCTTTTTTTCTAACAGAAATATAACTGATAAGTAAGATGATTATAGGGATAAATCCAACAGCAATTCTTACATCTTCGGTTTGATAAAAAGCATATAGCATCGTAGCTACAACTCCAAGAATACTAAATAATATGATTTGTGAAAAAGCCTGCCATTTTTTAGGAATGTTGTTTTTATTTTTATGTTGAATGATTAATTGATGAATATTTTTGTCTGCATCTCCTTTAAAATCTTCAATAGTATCGGATGTAATTAATTCGATACTTAATTTTCTATTTTTTAATTTGATGAGTTCTCGAACCAAAGAAGCAGATAAATAAGGTGATACAATTTTTACTGATTTTTTGGCTTTGTAAATATCACTAAGTAAGTTTTTTCCAGCACTTTTACCTATGTGAATATCACACGTTGCTTTGTTGATAAACATTTTTTATGTTGTTGTAATTTTATCCGATTCGTGTTCCATTTTTCATTTTTTTATCCGCAGAAATTAAAGAAATTTCGTAGCTATCACCAATGGCACCTAATACTAAACATTCGCTCATCATGTTGGCGATTTGTTTTTTAGGAAAGTTGATGACCGCTATAATTTGATTTCCGATTAATTCCTCTGGCGTATATAATTTGGTGATTTGTGCCGATGTTTTTTTAATGCCAAATTCACCGAAATCAATTTGCATTTTGTACGCAGGATTTTTCACTTCTTTAAAAATTTCGGCACTCATAATCGTTCCGATACGCATTTCTATTTTGATAAAATCTTGCCAAGTTAAGGTATTATTTTGCATTTATATTGTTTTTGAATCCCTGTTTAAAATCTGAAAAAACAGAAAAGTAAATTTAGAACTAAAATAGGTTTCAAAAGGCAAGGAATCAAAAAAATAATTAACGATTATCTTGTTTTTATTTAACATAAAATTCACTAAAATTCCAATTCATTATTTTTTATAAAATACCTATCTTTTACTTATCTTTAGCACCTATTAATAGTCATTTTTCGTATGAAATTATATCAAGAAAATCAGTTAAAAGTATACAATTCTTTATCAAAAAGTAAAGAGCTTTTTAAACCTGTAAACGACGGATACGTAGGTATGTACGTCTGCGGACCAACCGTGTATAGCAATGCTCATTTAGGAAACGTACGAACGTTTATGTTTTTTGATGTGGTGTATCGTTATTTATTGCATTTGGGGTATAAAGTGCGTTATGTGCGTAATATTACCGATGCAGGGCATTTAGAAAACGATGCCGATGAGGGCGAAGATAGAATTTCTAAAAAAGCACGTTTAGAAAAAATTGAACCGATGGAAGTGGTACAAAAGTACACGGTTGATTTTCATGATGTTTTAAAAAACTACAATTTTTTACCACCAAGTATCGAACCAACGGCAACAGGACATATTGTCGAGCAAATCGAAATGATTAAAGAAATCATCGAAAAAGGTTTTGCCTATCAAGTAAATGGTTCGGTATATTTTGATGTGTTAAAATATAATGAAACGGGTAATTACGGAATCCTTTCAGGACGAAAAATTGAAGATGCCATTCATAATACTCGAACTTTAGATGGACAATCGGATAAGAAAAACCCACAAGATTTTGCACTTTGGAAAAAAGCTGATGAACGTCATATTATGCGTTGGCCTTCGCCTTGGAGCGATGGTTTTCCAGGTTGGCATCTAGAATGTTCAGTAATGAGTACGAAATATTTAGGTGAAAAATTTGATATTCACGGTGGTGGAATGGATTTAAAATTTCCGCATCACGAATGTGAAATTGCACAATCGCAAACCTGTAGCGGTGTTTCGCCTGTAAATTATTGGATGCATACCAATATGTTGTTGTTAAATAGTCAGAAAATGGCAAAATCAACAGGGAATTTTATTTTACCAAATGAAATTTTAACAGGAGAAAATGACATTTTACCAAAAGCTTTTTCAGCAAGTGTCGTTCGTTTTTTTAATATGCAAGCCAATTATAGAAGCATTTTAGATTTTTCAGGAGAAGCCTTAGAAGCATCAGAAAAAGGACATTCAAAATTAATGGAAGCAGTAAACTTCTTAGAAAAAATTGAAGCAGGAAATACGTCTACTTTTGATGTTCAGAAATGGAAAAAAGACTGTTATAACGCCATGAATGACGATTTTAATACGCCTGTATTAATTTCTCATTTATTTGAAGCTGTAAAAACAATCAATCAAATAAAAGAAAATACCGCAAGTTTAACCCAAACAGATTTATCAGAATTTACAACAACTCTAAACGCTTTTGTTTTTGATGTTTTAGGATTGATGAATCAAGCAATTCAAGGAAATTCTTCGGATAAAGTAAATGGTGTTGTTGAATTATTAATCAAGCTACGAAAAGAAGCACGTGAAAATAAAGATTGGACATTATCTGACCAAATTCGTGATGAATTGTTAGCTTTAGGCGTTCAATTAAAAGATGGAAAAGACGGAACAAGTTTTTCTATCAATTAAGAAAATAGCCATTAAAAAGAAGATAAAAACTTGAAGAAAATTTTAGCTTATCCGTTTATCTTATTGGTGCGATTTTATCAAACAGCAATTTCACCATTTACACCCGCAAGCTGTCGATATTCTCCAACGTGTTCTAGTTACACCATAGAAGCATTGCAGAAACATGGATTATTTAGCGGCGGTTGGTTAGCCTTGAAAAGAATTTTTAGCTGTCATCCGTGGGGTGGAAGCGGGTATGATCCAGTGCCTGAAAAGCCTGTGTCAAAAAAAGAAAATAAATAATAGTCGTTTTAATGTAATGACATAAAATAAAATAATACATGAATTTTTTATCCATCGTATGGGATTTAGACCCTGAAATTATAAAAATAGGAAGCTTCGGTATTCGTTGGTACAGCTTAATGTTTGTTACCGTATTTGTATTAGGACTTCATTTAATGAAGAAAATTTTTATAAACGATAATATTCCTGCGGAAAAATTAGATCCATTATTTATGTACGTATTCGTTTCTATGTTGGTGGGAATGCGTTTAGGAGATGTTTTCTTTTATAGTTGGGATTATTATCAAAACCATTTATTAGAAATCATTTTACCAATGAAACAACTAGCTGATGGTTCTTGGAAATTCACAGGTTTTACAGGTTTTGCAAGTCATGGAGCAGCCATTGGTATTCCGATTGCCTTGTATTTTTACGCTAAAAAACACTTGCAAAAATCGTGGTTATTTATTTTAGATAGAGTAGCCGTTTTGGTTGCTTTGGCAGGTTTTTTTATCCGATTAGGAAACTTTTTTAATTCTGAAATCTACGGAAAACCAACAGGAAGTAGTTTTGGTGTCATTTTTAAAAGAGCAGGAGAAACTGTGGCGTGTCATCCAACGCAATTATATGAAGCGTTTAGTTATTTAGCGTTGTTTTTTGCTTTGTGGCATTTTTATTGGAAAACAGATAAAAAGAAGCAATCAGGATTTTTATTTGGATTGTTTATGGTCGTTTTATGGTCATTGCGATTCTTTATTGAATTTTTGAAAAAAGCACAAGTTGATAGCAGAGAAGATTGGGTTTTCAATTCTTTAAACACAGGGCAAGTATTAAGTATTCCACTTGTTTTAATCGGTTTTTGGTTGATGTTTAGAAAATCAAAATAAGCAATTTTATAAAAAATAAAAACCTCCAAGTTGCTGTAAATTACAGCTTGGAGGTTTTTTTATGGTAGTGTTTTAATTTTGAAGATATTTAAGCATCTAAATTATCTAAAACCTATTTTTGTTTTTTAGTGTGCGAAAATATTTTATACTGAAGCAATGCCATCATTAGAAAAAAAGCAACAAAATTTATCAGTAATAACATTGAAATTTCAGGCTTAATAGAGGCTAGGTTTCCTCCGTAAAAGGCAACTTTTCGAAAGCCACTCAAAAATTGAGTAAGTGGAATATATTGTGCAATATTTGAAATCGCATTTGGTATCGCCATCGTTGGCCAAGTAAAACCACTAAGAACAAAGGCGGGCGTTGAAATAACCATTAATAATTCGGTCGCTTTTAATTGATTTTGAAAAGCAATAGAAAACAACATTCCAATACTCATTGATGATAAAGTAACCAAAAAAGTTAAAACTAACATCGGAAAACTATAAATTTCTGCATCAATATTAAAATACGGAATAAAGAAGCTAACGACCGTCCACATAATAGGAATCATCAGAAAAAAAGGCGTAGATTTAAGGACAATATGATACAAAGACCACTTACTTTCTTTCACTAAATTTGAAAAATAACCATCTTCAAAATCTCTAGCAAAAACCAAAGCCATTGCCAAAAATATAATTTGTTGCATAATCCCAGCAAGCAATCCTGGAAGCATAAACGTTACATAATTTCCTGTTGAATTATATAATTTGTTGAAATTTATTTTAAAACTTTCGTAAGCGTTTATAGCTTGTTCAGGATGTAATCCTTGTTTTTTAAGTCCTTCAATTTCAATTCCTGCATTTACAGTCATTAGTACCGATTGAATATTTTTACTAGCCGTATTAGCGTTTAAAATATTTGCCATATTCAAATCTACACGTACTTCAGGATGTCGTTTTTGTAAAACATCTGCCTCAAAATCTGTAGGAAATGTAATAACAGCTACATATTGTTCGGTTGGCATTTCTGCTTTAATATTGCCAGGCGTATATCTTATATCTTTAATTTTTAAGCCTTCGTTGTCATTAAAAGCATCAATGATTTTATCAGTTGTTGGACTGTTATCCTGATCTATAATGACAATCGGCAGGTTTATTACTTTTGCTTGCTGATACACAAAACCAAATAATACTCCATATAAAATAGGCGCTCCAAAGAAAATAGCAAGTAATACGTTGTTCGAAAAGATACGTGAAAATTCTATCCGAAGTAATTTTATAAATTTTTTCATGCGGTTATTCTTTAATTAAAACAGTGGCATTTAGATAGAATATTTGCTCGTTATTTTCACCTGTTTTTTCGATATTTTTATCTAAAGGAATTATTTTTAACTCATAAATAGCTTCTGATAATTCATACAAAGGAGCGGTACTGGTAATATCAGCATATTTAGCAAGCTGTTTTATGGCGATAATTTTACCTTGAATTTCTTCTTTGGTGTACGGGTTTATAAGCGTAATTGGCGCACCTGTTTTAAAGTTATATACTTTTGATTCTGGCACGGTAAAACGAAAATATACACTGCTTTTTTTATAGCCATTAAATAAAGTGTAACCAGGCGAAAGTAGTTCGCCTGGCTTTAAGCTAATTGTTTCTATTGACATATCGGTAGGCGCAATAATGTATTTTTCGTTCGCTGCCGAAAGCACTTCTTGCTTGGCACCGATAGCACGGTCTAGTTGTCCTTTTGCCTGATCTATTTGCTCGGTTCTGGCACCATTTTTAGCTTCATTTCGTTTTGCTTCTATGGCAGTTACTTGTGCTTTTGCCATGTTTAATTTCATTTTTACTTCATCAAATTGTTGCTGGCTTATTAATGAATCTTGATACATTGCACGCATTCTATTGAAAGATTCTTGCGCAAATTCTAACTGTGCTTTTCCTGCGTTTAATTTTCCATCAATTTGAATTAATTGGTCTTTTGTGGCACCATTAAAAGCCATTTTTAATTGTCCTTTAGCAGCTTTTATAGCACCGTTTACTTGCGTCATTTTTGCATTTACTTCAGGAATATTAATAAAAGCTAAGGTATCTCCTTTTTTCACATCTTGTCCTTCGGTTACATATATGTTGCCAATTCGCCCTGCTATTTTACTACTAATAGACATGGTTTCAAACTTCACTTTTCCTTTATATGGAGTAATTGTTTGCTTGTTGGTGCATGAATTAAGTGATATTAATGCCGTGGCTCCAATAAAAATAGTTTTAAATAAATTCATTTTTTTTTGAGTATTAATTATAAAAAGAAGTAAGAATTCCTTTTGCGTGTAACAGGTTTGTAATGGCTCTTCGTTGCTTAAAATAAGATTCTTGTAATTTAAAATTTGCTTTTTCTAAATCGGTTAAGGCATCTAGGACATCATTTATTGGGGCTAAATTGTTTTTATATTGTGTATTTATCATATTATAAGTGGCGTTTGTCAAATCAATTTCTTTTTCACTTATTGTAATATTTTGAACGGAAGATTCATAATCGAGTGTTGCTTTTACAAGGCTTAAAGCAATCATTTCTTGCGCCTGTTTGCGTTGCTCTTTATATTTTAGGTTTTCAATAAGTGCTTTTTTACTGTTTAAAGTTGTTTTAAAACCATCAAAAGCGTTCCATTTTACGCCAACGCCTACATACCATTTCGGGTCTAATAATGATAAATCATCTTCTAAAAATTCATAATGTCCTTTTAGGGCTATTTTAGGAATGAAATTATTTTTTTCCATTTTAGCTTTATAAAGTGTTGCTTTTTCAGCTTCTTTTAAGGCTTTTATTTCATTACGTATTTCATTCGGAGTATCATTTGTATTTTTAAAGTTATTTTCTAATAAATTTTGATTAAAAGTTAGTGGAAATAATTGTGGATTTATCAATTTTAAATGGCTTATTTTTTCGCCAGTAAGCTGTTCTAAAACTGCTATTAATAAGGTTTTATTTTGATTAAAAGCTAACTTTTTAGAAGCTAATTGTTGCTGTGCTACTTCAATTTTTTTACGACTGATAGGCGTTGCTAAGCCATTTTCAATCGCTTTTTTCACAAAATGTTCTTGTTCGTTTAAGTATTTTTCAGAAATGGCTAGTACTTTTTTAGAAGCATAGACCAAGGCTAATTGATCGTAAGTTTCTATAATTTTTAAGGCGATTTTATCTTTTTCTGCAATTCCCAAATAAGTTAAAGAAGCCTCTTTGTGCTTGCTTGCTTTTAAGGCGTTGCTTGCTTGAAATCCGCTAAATAATACCCAATCAACATCAACTGCCGCTTTTAAAAGGTTTTTATTTTGAAGAACAGGCACGGCTGTTAAAGGAATATTATTTGGAAGTGGCGTATTAAAAGGAACACCAATAGCCTCTTTAATTAATAGTTTTTGCGAACCCATTAAAAGATTTTGGGTAGCACTATCAAAGGAAATATCATCATTTAAATGGGTAAAACTCCCATTAAAAGTCAGGTTAGGTAAAAAAACCGCTTTCGCTAATTGTTGGTTTATTTTTGTTTTTTTTATCTCTAAATTATGAATAGCAATAGGATGACTTTTATCCAAACCTTTATTGATAAGTTCTTTTAAAACAGGGTTTAGCTGTTGAGCAAAACTCATAAACGGATAAAAGCCTACCAAGGCGAGTAAGAAAATAGTTGTTTTTGATATTTTTATTTGCATTGCAAAGGTTTTAAAAGTGCAATGCAAATATCTTAATAATAAAAGGAAATTCTTTTGACTTTGGTTAAAATTTGGTCAAAATAACAGCAATAAAATAACGATACTATTTTAACTGCAAAAAGTTAAAAATCAGGTATTTTAAAGCTTGTTTTTTGTGATTTATTTACAGAAATAGGTATGAAAAATGATTTTAAGAAGTAATTTTTTTTAATTCTGAAATTAACGCAATTTTATTTTGTTCATCCGAAGAAGAATGTCCTGCATTTTCAATATTTAATGTTGCATTATTTAAACTTTCATGCAATCTAAAAGCTTGAATTGGCGTACAAATAAAATCATAACGTCCGTGAACAATTGCCGTTTTTATATCTTTAATTTTATCAATATTATTCATGATAAAATCTTCGGAAATAAAACAATTATTTTTAATATAATGCGCTTCTAAAATCGCCATTGATTTATACGAAAAGGTTTTTAAAACTTCTTCGGTATCGGTAATTTTGTTAATTGTATAAAAAGACATTTCATAAAAAGCCCATTCATACGCATATTTATTGCTGATTTCTTCATCATCGCAAGTCATCATTTTTAAATAATAATCCACAGGGTTTTCACCTTTAGGAACTAATTTATTAAAACGATTCCAAACATCAGGGAAAAATTCTTTAATTCCACCGCCAATATAATGGTCAAAAGCGTATTTATTTGCCAACCAAATTCCTCGAATAATCAATCCTAAAACACGCTCTGGATGATGAATTGCATACACTAGCGAAAGCGTGCTTCCCCAAGAACCGCCAAAAACATAGACTTTTTCGAAATTTACATAATCCAATAAGGCATTAATATCTTCCAAAAGAAGTTGGGTTGTATTATTTTCAATGCTTCCAAAAGGCTTACTTTTTGAAGTTCCTCGCTGGTCGAAAAACAGCACATTATATCTTTCTGGGTCAAAAAATTGCTTGTCTTTTTCTCCAAAACCTGCTCCAGGACCACCGTGTAAAAAAATCACAGGAATCCCTTTTGGATTTCCATATAATTCAAAATAAAGTTCGTGTCCGTGAGAAACAGGGAAATATCCTGTTTTATAAGATGCTATGTTTTTTTCTGATGTCATAATATATGTTACTTGAAAGTTTGCGTTTAAAAAGATAAAGATACGGGTTTTCTTATTTTTACGAGCTTTTTTATATTTCTTCTAAAATAAGAATCACGTTGTAAGTAACAAGAGTTTTAATCCAAAATAAATTTAAAACCTGCAGTTATAATACTCGAATTAAAATCGGTATCTCTATCATATTGATAAAATTTTAAATCAATACTTTTTAACCCTAATTTCCAAATATGTGCTTTTGCAAAAATATCGGTATATGAAATTCCAAAGCCAATTTGACTTGATGTATATTCCGAAAGGTCATAATCAGAAGTGTAAAATTTATCCGTAGATAACGCTTGCTGATAAGGCTTAAAATACTCTGATGCCGTTTGTGTATAAAATCGGTATGACGGATATAAAGTGAATTTAGGCGCTATTTTAATTGGAATTTCAAGGCTCGCAGTGTGTGAAGAAATATCCCAATTATCAGAATAATACCGATAAAATGTTCTAAAAGTAATCATTTCATTAAGATACCAGTTTAAACGCCCTCCAATTGCGACTTTAAATCTTGAATCTGGTAACTGTTCAATAGCATCTGCAAGTTGAAAATCATCAATAAACGAGTCGGGTTTATCCTTGAAATAAACTCTTTGAAATGGCGTAGATAACAAACCTTGTTGCTGAATAAAATCAAGCAATAATGTTCCTTGTACGTTTTTGTGAAGTATTTGAGAAAGTCCAAATCCGAAGGAATATGAAGTACGTCCTTCATCTTCAAATTCCGTAAATAGAGGGCTGTAATTCGTGTTACCCGTAATGGTTTTTTGACTAAATAAAGGACTATTTAAACCATTTCCATTTTTCCCAAAAGACCTTATTTCTATTGGATAAATCGCTTTCCAAGTATCTACATAAATATTTCCATTGACACTAATTTCGGTATTTTTTTGATTTAAAAGTTTGGTATAACTACCGCCAATTCCAGTTGAAAAATAATCAAATTCTGATGAAATAGCAATTTTTGCAGACCAAACATCATTTCTATCGTCTGAACTATGCGTATAATTTCCTGTTAAATTAACCCAAGTATCACTTTTTGATGCTCCAGAAGAAGCTTGAAATGGCGTTGCAAATCCATCATCAAAAGGGTTAATATTACTTGAAGAAGCAGAAGTATATGCTGAAATTCCAGCATCAATAGTTAATATATCATCATCATTTAATGGAATAGAAACTACAAATGTACTTGTAATATCGGTTAATTTTTCTGAACCAAGACCGCCACTAACAGCGGCATTATCGCCTTTTTGGGAGTAGTAACTGGTTAAAAAATCAACTTCGGTCGTTTCTAAAACACGTTTTTTATAAACTTTGGAAACTTTAGAGTTTTTAGAACTTTTGGTTGAATTTGGTGCTGTTTGCGAATATAATTTCGCAAAAGCAAATACGAGTATTATTAAAATGCTATTTTTCAATGTTCTATTTTTTATTAATTACAGCCACAGCCACCACCAGTTTTTCCACCATTTGCACCTACGGAAGCCTCACGATATGAGTGCATTGTGGTTACATTACGGTCGCATTTTTTTGCGGATAAAACCATATCTGGGTCATTTATATTTATTTTTTCATATTCTTTTACTACAACGCAACTATAATTGCAGATTAATAATAATAATACGAAGTGAGTATATTTAAGGTTTTTAATCATAATGTATCAATTTTTATATTCTTTGATTTACTGATATTACCATTATTATCGATAATAATACATTCAATATTAGGCAATTGATTTATGCGATTAATGCCGACTTCTTTTCCCATTACAAAGACCGAAGTTGCAAGTGCATCCGCAAGTTCCGCTTTAGGCGCAAATACCGTTACGCTTATAATTCCCGAACAAGGATATCCAGTTCTTGGGTCAATAATATGTGTGTATCGTTTGCCGTTAATCGTACTATATTTCTCGTAATTTCCAGAAGTAACAACAGCGCTATTTTCAATAGGAAGCAACGCAAAAATTTTATTTTTATCTAAAGGATTTGTAATGCCAATTTTCCAAGCAACACCATCGGGTTGTTTTCCCCAAGCATTCATATCTCCAGAGGCATTGATAATTCCTGAAGAAACGCCTTTTGAAATAAGTAACATTTTTGCTTTATCGGCGGCATATCCTTTTCCAATAGCTCCAAAACCAATTTTCATTCCTTTTAATTTAAGAAATATTGTATTATTATTTTTATCTAAAATAATATTTTGATAACCAACTTTTTTTACAGAAAGATTAATTTCGTGTTCTAAAGGCATCTTTGTAACACTGCCGTCAAATTTCCAAATTTTATCCATCGAGGCATAGCTAATATCAAAAGCACCGTCCGTTAATTTTGAAATATAGATAGCTCTTTCAATTAAATTAAAAAGTTCTGCATCAATTTTAACGGGTTTAATTCCTGCGTATTTATTAATTAAAGACGTTTGTGAATTTACATTCCAAGATGAAATAAGTTTTTCTATTCTTGAAATTTCAGAAATTGCTAGGTTAATATTTTTCGTAGCTTCGGTAGCCTGATTGGCAACGACAGTAATTTCAAACCGACAGCCCATTAATTTGAGAGTACGTTTGTAGGATTTTTGAGCAGAACAAACTACGGAAAACAGTATTATAAATAGGTGGATAATTGTTTTCAAATTATTTTATAAACGTATTTAATTCTTTTAGATAATTCTCTGGGCTTATTTTTTTATAGCCTGTTTCGCCGAGTACTTTTCCTTTAGAATCTAACACAACAACAAAGGGTAAAATGCCATTTTTATTATATTTTTCAAATAATTTAGCATTTGAAGTCGCTTGTTTTTCAGATAAATTATTTCTTCTTTTTCGAGGAAAATCTACTTGTAGCATTACATAATTTTCTTTGGCATATTTTTTAAAAACATCGGTATTCCAAACTTGTTTATTTAATTTGATGCAAGGAATACACCAATCTGAGCCTTGAAAAACCAAAATTAATGTTTTATTTTCTTTAGTTGCAATTGCTTTTGATGTATTGAAATCAGTGTGCCATTCTTGTGCGATTATGCTACTTATATTTAGACTTATTAATACGAATAATATTATTATTTTGTTCATTTTTAAGGTTTAATATAATAACGATTTTATTGTGATTTTTATTGTAGTTAGAGGTAAAAAATTACAGTAAAGTTCGTGTCCGTGAGAAACAGGGAAATATCCCGATTTATAGGATTTAATATTTTTTTCTGATGTCATAATATATTTTACTTGAATATTTGCGTTTAAAAAAGATAAAGATACGGGTTTTACTAGCTTTTAGTATAGTCTAAATATCAGAATAATTTGTAAGAAACAAGGGGTTGAAACCCCTTGTTAAAAATAGTATTGAATTGTAAAAAGAGATTTTTTAGTTTTCTGGCTGATTTTTAAAGAGGATTTTCGGTTAAATAATTGATATAATAATCAATATCATATTTTAACGATATTTCGATTATTTCATTATAATATAAGTTTAAATAAGTCAAATTAGTAAGAGTTGATAAGGTAGAAATATCAGTTATTTTATTATTACCTAAGCCCAATTTAGTCAAATTAGTAAGAGTTGATAAGGGAGAAATATCAGTTATTTGATTATTTTTTAAGTCCAAATCAGTCAAATTAGTAAGATTTGATAAGATAGAAATATCTGTTATTTGATTGTCATATAAGTACAAATCAGTCAAATTAGTAAGAGTTGATAAGGGCGAAATATCGGTTATTTGATTTCCACCTAAAGTCAAATAAGTTAAATTAGTAAGAGTTGATAAGTACGAAATGTCGGTTATTTCATTTCCCCGTAAGTTCAAAGAAGTCAAATTAGTAAGAGTTGATAATGGAGAAATATCGGTTATTTCATTATATTCTAATTCTAAAGAAGTCAAATTAAAAATAGCCGTAAGTTCTTTTCTGTAATTTTCTCATTAGAATTTGCTTTTATACATTCTATAAAAAGAGCCTTTCATTTATCAGATAAATTATTCCACCAAACCCTTTTATTTTTACTCGGAGCAATTAATTTACTGGTTAGCACAATAAGATTTCCTGTTTCAATATCAAGAGCATTAACTTGATTTTCGAGTTTTTTTATGCCACTTTTTAATAAGGAAACTTCTTTATCAACCCAAAGTTCTATTTGTTGATTTTTACTGATAAATTTATCAATAATTGCTATTGCGGAATAGTTTTCTTCTGATGGTACAATTTTTAAAATTTCGGCAATATCCGTGTTAAAATTGTATTTTTCAAGTTTTTGACATTCATTAATTACGGCATCATCATCTTCTAAAAACAGATAATTTTTGATAATTTCCAGTCTTTTAACAATAATATGAACGGGAAAAGGCTCATTTTTGATGATTTTCTTTGGGTTTATAATTTTTAAAATCCGATTAAACTCCTCAATAAATTGTTGTGTAAGAATAGTGTCGTTATAGGTAACAATAATATTTTCAAAATTAGTTTTAGCCTTGTAACTCCAATTATAAGAACCTGTGATGACAGTTTTATTATCAATGATACAAAATTTATTGTGCATCAATTCTGTATCATTAATTTTAAAAATGTTTAGATTACAAATATCTAATTGATTATAATTTATTTTTGAATTATTATTTATTTCATCATCATTAATTATGATGAAAACAGTACAATTATTTTGAGCTTTAGTTTTCAAAATATCGAATAATTCTTTATTTGTAAACCAAGCTATTGCGATATAAATAGTTTTTTCAGCCTTCTGTAATTCTTCTGCTATTCTTTCTGCTATATTTTCAAAAACTGCTTCTGTTTGCATTATTTTTTCATTTTAATTTTTTCTTTAAATTTATAAATAAAAATTAATATGGATAGTTTTTTTTGATGTTAAAAACTTACAAAAAATAAGAGTCTGTTTAAAAATTAAATAAACTGTCAGTTCGAGTGATTTTTTTCCTTCAAAAAAATTGTATCGAGAACTTTTTTAGTATAAAATTCATCAATATAAAAGAATTCAAATTCTCGATTTTAATTCCTTTTAGTCATTAAAATCACTCAAATTGATAATAATTATAAAAAATAAATCAAAATAAATTAGGATATTAAAATATAATATTTGAATATTTGCTTTCACAAAGTTCAATAACTTAATTGACAATGTTATCAAGAAAGGTGGAGGGATTAGACCCTGTGAAGCCTTAGCAACCCTTTGTTTAAGTCAAAGAAGGTGCTAAATTCTACTTAATTTTAGATTCATTTATCTGAAATTGGATAGATAACTCAAAAACAATTACAGCGCTGTAATTGTTATAATTCTTCATAACATTTTTCGAGTAAGCGCATCAAAATAATAGGTGCAGGTAACTTTTGTTTTAATTTTAATTATTTCAAAAAACAAGAAAAATGAGTACCCAAAAATTCGCAACAAACGCCTTGCACGCAGGTCACGACGCAACACAAACCGCAGGAACACGAGCGGTACCAATTTATCAAACAACATCGTATGTTTTTAACAATTCTGAGCATGCGGCAAACCTATTTTCATTAAAAGAATTGGGCTTTATTTACACCCGATTAAACAACCCAACAAATCAAATTTTACAAGACCGTTTGGCGAGTTTAGAAGGCGGAATTGGGGCGGTAGTTTTCGCGTCAGGAACATCGGCAATTTCAACAGGATTATTAACCTTGTTAAAAGCAGGCGACCATATTGTAGCATCGAGCAGTTTGTACGGTGGAACGTACAATTTATTAAGCGTTACCCTGCCAAGATTAGGAATTACAACGACTTTTGTTGATGCTTCAAATCCTGATAATTTCGGCAAAGCAGTACAAGAAAATACCCGTGCTTTTTTTGTAGAATCTTTAGGAAACCCAAAGTTAGATGTGTTAGATTTAAAAGCAATTTCAACCCATGCAAAAACGGCAGAAGTTCCTTTTATTGTTGATAATACCGTAGCAACTCCAGCGTTATTAAACCCAATTGAGCATGGTGCAAATATCGTAATTCATTCGTTAACAAAATACATCGGCGGACACGGAACGTCTTTAGGTGGCGCAATAATTGATGCAGGAACTTTTAATTGGGCAAATGGTAAATTTCCAGAATTTACAGAACCTTCAGCGGGCTATCACGGTTTGGTTTACAATGATGTTTTAGGGGCATCTTCTTATACTTTTAAATTAATTTTAGAAGGATTGCGTGATTTTGGTGGCGCATTAAGCCCAACAAATGCGTTTAATATTATCCAAGGGTTGGAAACCTTAAACATCAGAATTAAAAAACACAGTGAAAATGCGTTGGAATTAGCCAAATGGTTAGAAAATCAAGAAGCGGTTGCTTGGGTGAATTATCCAGGATTGGAAAGTAGTAAATATAAAAGTTTAGCAGATGAATATTTACCAAAAGGACAAAGTGGTATTGTAACTTTTGGCGTAAAAGGAGGTTATGAATCGGCTAAAAAAGTAGCGGATACTACAAAATTATTTTCATTATTAGCCAATATTGGCGATACGAAATCTTTAATTATTCATCCTGCAAGTACCACGCATCAACAGTTAAGCGAAGAAGCGCAACAAAGTGCAGGCGTTACTAGCGATTTAATTCGTTTATCCGTAGGATTAGAAGATATTGAGGATTTAAAAAATGATTTAACGACGGCTTTTTTAAAAATATAATATGTTAACACAGCAACTTTCTCACATAAATATTACCAACTTTACCACAGAAAATGGACTTTTTTTTGATGAAATTCCATTAAGTTATGAAGTTTTTGGTAAAAAAATAGGCACAGCGCCCGTGGTTTTAATCAATCACGCATTAACAGGAAATAGTAATGTTGCAAATCCAAAAAATGGCTGGTGGAAAGATTTAATCGGAAAAAATAAAGCCATAAATACGGAAAATTATACGGTTTTATGTTTCAATATTCCAGGAAATGGCTACGATGGTTTTTTAATTGATGCGTATAAAAATTTTATCGCTAGAGATATTGCAAACCTATTTCTAAAAGGATTAGAAAAACTGAAAATAACAAAATTATTTGCTTTAATTGGTGGTTCTTTAGGCGGTGGAATTGCTTGGGAAATGGCGGTTTTAAATCCTGAAATAACTCAAAAATTCATTCCAATAGCCACCGATTGGAAAGCTACCGATTGGTTAATTGCAAATTGTCAAATTCAAGAACAATTTTTAGTGAATTCAAGCAATCCTGTACATGATGCCCGCATGCACGCTATGTTGTGTTACCGAACGCCAAAATCTTTTAAAGAACGTTTTCATCGCTCAAAAAAGGAAAATTCTGAAATATTTAATGTCGAAAGTTGGTTGTTGCATCACAGTGAAAAATTACAGGAACGCTATCAGTTGGCATCCTATAAATTAATGAATCAATTATTAAAAACGATTGATGTTACCAAAGGACAAAATAATGCCGATATTTTAGAAAAAATTGAAGCCGATATTCATATTATTGGCGTTGATTCTGATTTATTTTTTACCGCCGAAGAAAATAGAGAAACGCAAAAAGAACTCGCTTTAGTACATGATAATGTAACGTACAATGAAATAAATTCGGTACACGGACACGATGCTTTTTTAATGGAATATGAGCAATTGGATAAAATTATCAGCCCAATTTTTAATCCAAAATTAAAAAATAAGAACATAAAAATAATCAAATTTGGAGGAAAATCGTTGTCAAATAACGGAATTAGCAATGTAATTTCTATTATTGAAGAAAAAATAAATAATCAAGAAAAAATAGCAGTAGTTGTTTCGGCAAGAGGAAATGCAACAAATCAACTAGAAGAAATTTTAGAAAAATCTGCTAAAAATGAAAATTATCAACAGCAGTTTGAAGCTTTTAAATTTGAGCAATCAAAATTAACGCCACTGCTTGATTTTTCATCAGAATTTACACATTTAGAAAAACTTTTCGAAGGAGTTCGTTTATTAGGTGATTTTAGCCCAAAAATAAAAGATGAAATTCTAGCACAAGGAGAGCTTTTATCAGCAAAAACAGTTACTGAACTTTTAATGCAAAAAGGAATATCAGCAAAAATTACCGATGCAAGAAAATTAATAAAAACAGATGCTAATTTTGGAAATGCACAGCCAATTATAAAAATATCAAAAGAAAATGTACAAAAATATTTTAAGAAAAATAACAATACAGTAACTATTGTAACAGGTTTTATAGCCTCTAATTTAAAAGGAGAAACCACTACTTTAGGACGAAATGGAAGTAATTATACAGCATCGTTATTGGCGAATTTTTTAAATGCTGATGAATTGCAAAATTATACACATGTAGATGGAATTTTTACCGCAAATCCTGATTTGGTTGCCGATGCTCAAAAAATAGAAACACTTTCTTTTTCTGAAGCAAATGAATTAGCCAATTTTGGAGCCACAATTTTACACGCAAAAACAATAAGTCCGTTATTGGAAAAAAATATCAATCTTCGGATTTTAAATACGTTTAAACCCAACGATTCAGGTACTTTAATTACATCAAAAACAACTTCAAAAGGCATAAAATCGATTGCTGTTTTAGATAATGTTGCTCTATTAAATTTTGAAGGAAGAGGTTTATTAGGAAAAGTTGGCGTAGATGCGCGTATTTTTAAAGCGTTAAGTAATAAAGAAATAAGTGTGAGTATTGTGTCGCAAGGTTCTTCGGAAAGAGGCATCGGTTTAGTAATTGATAAAAGTAAATCCGAAGAAGCTGTAAAGGCATTAGAGCAAGAATTTGAAAGTGATTTTTATACCAAAGATGTACATCAAATTTCAATTATAGCCGATGTTTCGGTGATTTCAATTATTGGGCAAGATTTAAGTGAATTTCATCATTCGTATAATGCGTTGATTAAAAATCAAATTGTTCCGTTGCTTTTTAATAACACGATTTCAGGGAAAAATGTAAGTTTAGTTGTTAAAAAACAGCAATTACATAAAGCTTTAAATGTTATTCACGGGCAAGTTTTTGGCGTTGCTAAAAAAATAAATATTGCCATTTTTGGAAAAGGATTAGTGGGTGGAACTTTAATTAATCAAATTATAGAAAACACAAAATCAGTACTTGAAAGAAAGAAAATTCAATTGAATATTTTTGCCATTTCAGGTTCTAAAAAATTGCTGTTAAATGAAAAAGGAATTGATGAAAATTGGCAAAATAAAATCGAAAATAGTCAAGAGATCTCTTCGGTAAATACCATTATTAATTTTGCAAAACAACATCATTTAGAAAATTTAATTGCTGTTGATAATACGGCAAGTCATCAATTTATTGAAAATTATACATCGTTAATTGAAGCTGGTTTCGATTTGGTTTCTTCCAATAAAATAGCCAATACCGTATCGCATAGTTTTTATAAAAAATTAAGAGATACTTTAGCTAAAAATAATAAATCGTATTTGTATGAAACCAATGTTGGTGCAGGTTTACCGTTAATTGATACGATTAAATTATTACACGATTCAGGAGAAAATATCACCAAAATTAGAGGCGTTTTTTCGGGGTCGTTAAGTTATTTATTTAATACTTTTTCTTCGGATGATGTAGCTTTTTCTGAAACACTTCAAAAAGCAATTGACAAGGGGTTTACCGAGCCAGACCCAAGAGAAGATTTATGTGGAAACGATGTGGCTAGAAAATTATTAATCTTAGCGCGTGAGTTAGATTTAGAAAATGAATTGGAAGATATTGTCATTGAAAATTTAATTCCAACAGCATTTAGAGAAAGTTCTTCGGCTGATTTTTTATCGAATTTAAAAGCTTTAAATACTGTTTTTCAGCAGAAAAAAAAGGCACAAAAACCCAATCATGTATTGCGTTATATTGGTGATTTATCAGGCGATTTATCTAAAGAAAAAGGAAATTTAACGGTGAAATTAGTTTCTGTGCCAACAAATTCTGTTTTGGGAAGTTTAAAAGGTTCGGATGTTATTTTTGAAATTTATACGGAATCTTATGGCGAAAAACCGATTGTTATTCAAGGAGCAGGAGCGGGTGCAAAGGTAACCGCAAGAGGCGTTTTTGGCGATATTTTACGCTTGGCAAAAAATCATTAAAAGATAAAAAACAACAAATATGAGTTATCAATTTGAAACCCAAGCGATAAGAAACCAAACCGAACGTTCACAATTTTCGGAACATTCTACGCCGTTATATCTAACATCTAGTTTTGTATTTGAAGATGCAGAAGATATGCGTGCTTCTTTTGCTGAAGAAAAAGATAAAAATTTATATAGCCGATTTTCAAATCCTAATACAACCGAATTTGTTAATAAAATTGTAGCGATGGAAAAAGCGGAAGCAGGATATGCTTTTGCTACAGGAATGGCGGCTGTTTTTTCGACTTTTGGAGCGTTGTTAAATTCGGGAGATCATATTGTTTCGTGCAGGTCTGTATTTGGTTCAACACATAGTTTGTTTACTAAATACTTTCCAAAATGGAATATTCAAACGAGCTATTTTAATATAAATCAACTTGAAAAAATTGAAGGTTTAATTCAGCCAAATACTACAATTTTATATGCCGAAACGCCAACAAATCCAGCAGTTGATATTATTGATTTAGAATTGCTTGGTGAAATTGCTACAAAACATAACTTATTATTGATAATAGATAACTGTTTTGCGACGCCTTATTTGCAAAATCCTATTGATTTTGGTGCCGATTTAGTCATTCATTCGGCAACCAAATTAATTGACGGACAAGGAAGAGTTTTAGGCGGAGTAACTGTTGGAAAAGCCGATTTAATTCGAGAAATTTACCTGTTTTCAAGAAATACAGGTCCTGCAATGTCACCTTTTAATGCGTGGGTTTTATCAAAAAGTTTAGAAACATTAAGTATTCGTGTGGAAAAACATTGTGAAAATGCCTTAAAAGTAGCGGAGTTTTTAGAAAATCATCCGAAGGTAAATTTAGTGAAATATCCATTTTTAAAATCGCATCCAAAATATGAAATCGCCAAAAAACAAATGCGATTTGGTGGAAATATTGTAGCCTTCGAAATAAAAGGAGGCATTAATGCAGGACGCAAGTTTTTAAACAGTATAAAAATGTGTTCTTTATCAGCAAATTTAGGTGATACCAGAACTATTATAACACATCCAGCATCAACAACACACAGTAAATTAAGCGAAATTGATCGGTTGGAAGTAGGAATTACCGATGGATTAGTTCGATGTTCTGTCGGTTTAGAAAATGTAATAGATATTATAAACGACTTAAAACAAGCATTAGAAAATCATAAAAATAACTCATAAAAATAATTTAGAAAAATAACAAATAATAAAAAATTAAATAAAAAGTGTACTTTTGGGGTATGCTATCTAAAAAAACAAAATACGGAATTAAAGCCCTAACATACATTGCTAGGCAAGAACACGGAATAAAAATGCAAATAGCCACTATTTCCGAATGTGAAAATATTTCACATAAATTTTTAGAAAGTATTTTACTCACATTGCGAAAAGCAGGTTTTTTAGGTGCGAAAAAAGGAAAAGGTGGAGGATATTATCTGCTAAAAGAAGCATCAGAAATACAAATGACCGACGTTATTAGAACCCTCGAAGGACCAATAGCAATGCTACCTTGCGTGAGTTTAAACTATTATGAAAAATGTAGTGATTGCCCCGATGAACAGGCTTGTGGTGTTCGTAAATTGATGATACAAGTTAGAGATAGTACGTTACAAGTATTGAAAAATACAACCCTTGCTGATTTAGTATAAAAATTATTGTATGCTTTTTTACTACGGTTTTTAGTTTTTTTATAAATTTTACCTTTATTTTTTTTGTTATCTAATTTGAATTAATACATTTGTAATCTTAAAACCTAGTTACCCGATAGGGAAATAGTATTTTGAAATGATTTTAGAACAATTAATAAAAGAAATAAAACAAAATAAGCCAAATAAAGAGGCCGATAATCAAACTGAAAAAGGGTCTGAAAACACCTGGAGAAGTATTGTGAAATCAATAAGTTGGCGAATAATCGGTACGATAGATACGGTTTTAATATCATGGTTTATCACAGGAGAATTAGCCCTAGCATTTTCAATAGGAAGCATCGAATTAATAACAAAAATGGTATTATACTTTTTTCACGAAAGAATTTGGAATAAAATAAAATGGGGGAAATAATGAGCTTAAAAAACGAATTGAATTTAGAATTTTTAAATAAAAAATTAGCAAAACTAAGTCCAAAAGAAATTGTACAATGGGTTTTTAATTTAGATAAAAAAAACATTATTACCACAAACTTTAGACCTTATGAAGTAGCGATTTTACACCTAACATCCCAAGAAAGTCCCAATATAAAAGTTATTTGGTGCGACACAGGTTACAACACCCCCCAAACCTATAAACACGCCGAAGAACTGATTGAAACATTACACTTAAATGTTGATTTATATGTGCCGAAACAAACTGTAGCACATCGTACTGTTATTATGGGACTTCCTTCGGTTGATGATCAAAATCATGCAAAATTTACCGAACAAGTAAAATTAGAACCTTTTAAAAGAGCTATGAAAATTCATCAGCCTGAAATATGGTTTACCAATCTTCGAAAAGGACAAACGGCTTTTAGAGATGGTATCGATATTTTATCCTTTAGTAAAGATGGAATTTTAAAAGTGAGTCCTTTTTATCATTGGTCGGATGAAGATTTAGATGGGTATTTAGAAACCCATAAATTACCAAATGAGTTCAAATATTTTGATCCAACAAAGGTAGAAAGTAACAGAGAATGCGGTTTACATATTTAAAAATAAGAGTATCATTATGGACACTATAGCAATAGAAAAAACAGCTACAACATCAAAAAAAGTATCAAAAATAGCATCAAAAACTTTAGAAAATACGATAAAAGTAGGCGCCTTAGAAAGCGAAGCTATTTATATTTTTAGAGAAGTTGTAGCGCAGTTTGAAAAACCTGTGTTATTATTTTCAGGAGGAAAAGACAGTATTACGTTGGTTCGATTGGCGCAAAAAGCGTTTTATCCAGCGAAAATACCGTTTCCTTTAATGCACATTGATACAGGACATAATTTTCCTGAAACCATCGAATTTAGAGACCGTTTAGCGAAAGAATTAGGAGTGGAATTAATCGTTCGAAATGTACAAGATAATATCGATAACGGAAAGGTTAAAGAAGAAACGGGTAAATATGCGAGTAGAAATATGCTACAAACCGAAACGTTATTAGATGCAATTGAAGAATTCGGATTTGATGCTTGTATCGGTGGTGCTCGTAGAGATGAAGAAAAAGCAAGAGCGAAAGAACGTATTTTTTCTGTAAGAGATGATTTTGGGCAGTGGGACGAAAAAAATCAGCGTCCAGAATTGTTTGATATTTTAAATGGAAGAATTGATTTAGGGCAGAATGTGCGTGTTTTTCCTATTTCAAATTGGACAGAATTAGATGTTTGGAGTTATATTCAAAAAGAAAAAATTGAAATTCCATCAATTTATTTTGCGCATAAAAGAAAAACATTTGTTCGTGATGGAATGATTTGGTCTGCTGAAGATGCCGTGGTTTATCGTGAAGAAGATGAGGTTGTTGAAGAAAGAATGGTGCGTTTTCGTACTGTTGGCGATATGAGTTGTACCGCCGCTGTGTTGTCGTACGCTGTGAGTATTGATAAAGTAGTCGCTGAAATTAAAGAATCAACCATTTCAGAAAGAGGTGCCAGAATTGATGATAAACGCTCGGAAGCAGCCATGGAAAAACGCAAACAACAAGGTTATTTTTAATATGATTTAATTATCTAAAGAAATAAAAATAATAATTAAAGAATACAAACTAGGTTTTTAATTATCAGTAAAAACCAATAGCAGACTAAAATGAACGTATTAAAAATAGCAACAGCAGGAAGTGTCGATGATGGTAAAAGTACTTTAATTGGTCGTATTTTATATGATACCAAATCATTAACCGACGATAAATTGGAGGCAATTGAAGCAAAAAGTAAACAAAGAGGTTTTGATTATTTAGATTTTTCATTAGCAACTGATGGTTTAGTTGCCGAACGTGAACAAGGAATTACCATTGATGTTGCACATATTTATTTTTCAACACCAACAACCAGTTTTATTATTGCCGATACGCCTGGACATATTGAATATACTCGAAATATGGTTACAGGAGCGTCTAATTCACAAGCTTCTATCGTTTTAATTGATGCTCGAAATGGCGTAGTTGAACAAACGTACCGTCATTTTTTTATCAATACCTTATTACGAGTAAAAGACGTGGTAATTGCAGTTAATAAAATGGATTTGGTTGATTTTTCTGAGGATAAATTCAATGAAATCAAAAAAGAAATTCAAGATTTAGCAAGTAAAAGTGGCTATGAAAATCAAAAATTAACATTTATTCCTATTTCTGCGTTAAAAGGAGATAATGTTGTAACAGGATCAGATAAAATGTCTTGGTATAAAGGTGAAACTTTATTAAATCATTTAGAGACTTTAGAATTTGATGATGTTGCTGAAGAGTCTCAAACACGTTTTCCTGTGCAAACAGTTATCAGACCTAAAACGGAAGAATATCACGATTTTAGAGGATATGCTGGTAAAATTTATGGTGGCGATTTAGCCGTTGGCGATACAATTACAGTATTACCATCTGAAACAAAATCTAAAATAAAAAGCATTCATTTTTTCGATAAAGAATATCAAAAAGCAACGCAAGGAAGTTCAATAACCATCACTTTAGAAGATAATATAAATATCAGTAGAGGCGATATGTTGGTTAAAAAAGACCAAGAACCAACCGTTGCAAAACAATTAAATGCCACTATTTGTTGGATGGATAAAACGCCTTTACAAGCATCTTCAAAATACATTATAAAACATGGCGTAAATGAAGTGCAGGCAAAAATTACGGCTTTAACATCAATTATAAAAACCGATTTTTCGGGGAAAGAAGAAAACCCTTCAGAATTGGTTTTAAATGCAATTGGCGAAGTTTCTTTAAAAGTGAATAAACCGTTGTTTTTTGATAGTTATAGTAAAAATAAAGCAACAGGTTCGTTTATTTTAATCGATCCAAAAACCAACAATACTGCAGGAGTTGGCTTTATTCAATAATTAAAAACGAATACGTAGTTATGGCAATTATAATAACTGATGAATGCATCAATTGTGGTGCTTGTGAGCCAGAATGCCCAAACACAGCAATTTATGAAGGTGCTGTTGATTGGAAATATAGTGAAGGAACTTCACTAGAAGGAAATATAAAGTTACCTAACGGAGAAGCGGTTGATGCAGATATAACACAAGAACCAGTGTCTGATGAGTTTTACTTTATAGCACCAGACAAGTGTACAGAATGTGTAGGTTTTCATGAAGAACCACAATGTGCCGCTGTTTGTCCAGTTGATTGTTGTATCCCAGATGATGCACACGTTGAAACAGAAGCAGCACTTTTAGATAAACAAAAGTTTTTACACAATTAAAAAATAATAATGCTTATACCAAGCTGATAAGTAATAAAATTATGCAAAGTTTTAGATCCGAAATAGAAAACCCAATTGTAGAAAAAGACATTCTAGAATTAGCACGAAAAATTGAACTTTTTAAAGAGGGAAAGATTGATGAAGAACGCTTTCGTAGTTTACGATTAGCACGAGGAGTTTACGGACAGCGTCAATTAGGTGTGCAAATGATTCGTATTAAATTGCCTTACGGAAAAATTTCTAGCCAACAATTACACCGAATTGCCGATGTTTCTGACGAATATTCTCGTGGGCGTTTGCATATTACAACGCGTCAGGATATTCAAATTCATTATGTGAGTTTAGATAGAACTCCAGAATTATGGGCACAGTTAGAAAAAGATGATATTACTTTACGTGAAGCTTGTGGTAATGCAGTTCGAAATATAACGGCTTCAGAAACCGCAGGAATTGATGTAAAGGAACCTTTTGATGTGTCGCCTTATGCCGATGCTACGTTTAAATTTTTCTTAAGAAACCCAATTTGTCAAGAAATGGGACGAAAATTTAAAATGTCATTTTCAGCTACGGATGATGATACGGCTTTAAGTTTTATGCACGATTTAGGATTTATTGCCAAATCAAAAATAATAGACGGAAAACCTGAAAAAGGATTCAAAGTTTTATTAGGCGGAGGATTGGGTTCACAGCCTCGACATGCCGATGTTATTTATGAATTTTTACCTGTGAATTTATTAATCCCTACTATTGAAGGCGTTTTACGTGTTTTTGATAGATACGGAGAACGTGCAAAAAGAGCAAAAGCACGTTTAAAATTCTTAATAAAAGAAATAGGTGTTCCTGCTTTTTTACAATTGGTAAAAGAAGAACAAAAAGCATTTTCATACACAAATTACCCAATTGATACAACTGCTTTTGAGCAGGAAATAAAATTTGAAACTGCTGAAATTCCTTTGGTAAAAATCAAAGATAAAGAAAGCTATAATAAATGGAAACAGTCAAATGTTATCAAACAAAAGCAAGCAGGTTTATTTGCTATTGGAATTAAAGTTCATTTAGGTGATTTTTATACTGATAAAGCTCGTTTGTTAGCCGATTTAATTAAAAAATATGGTGCAAATGAATTGCGTTTTACTTTACGTCAAAACATATTAATTCGTCATATTCGTGAAGAAACATTGCCTTTCTTTTATACCGAATTAGAAAAATTAGGTTTCACAGAAGCGGGATATAATAGCTTAAATGATATTACAGCCTGCCCTGGAACAGATACTTGTAACTTAGGTATTTCTAGTAGTACAGGTATTGCTGCAGAATTAGAGCGTGTTTTAAAATCGGAATATCCTGAGTATGTAAACAATAAAGAGCTTGCTATTAAAATTAGTGGATGTATGAATGCTTGTGGTCAGCATAATATGGCGCATATTGGTTATCAAGGAATGTCTGTAAAAGTTGGTAATTTATTAGCTCCTGCTTTACAAGTTTTAATTGGTGGTGGTGTTGTTGGTGATGGACAAGGTCGTTTTTCTGATAAATTAGTGAAAATACCAAGTAAAAGAGGTCCAGAATCTTTACGTATTTTATTAAATGATTTTGAAAATAATAAAGATGAGGATGAAGATTTCTTAGCTTATTATGATAGACAAGGTAAAACTTATTTCTATGATTCATTAAAGCATTTATCAGATACAACAAACTTAACTGAAGATGATTTTATTGATTGGGGACATGATAAAAATTATGTAAAAGCTATTGGAGTTGGTGAATGTGCTGGTGTTGTTATCGATTTAATCGCTACACTTTTATTTGAAAGTGAAGAGAAAATTGAAAATGCAGGTGCAGCTTTCGATGAAAAACAATGGTCAGATAGTATTTATCATTCATATTCAGCAATTGTTAATACAGCAAAAGCTTTATTAACTGCTGAAGGAGAAAAAACAAATACACAAGCAGGAATTATAACTAATTTTGATAAAGTATTTGTTGAAACAAACAAAATATCTTTACCTGTATCAACTTCTTTTACTGAGTTTATATATCAATTAAAAGAAAACGAACCTACTGAAGCATTTGCTAGCGAATATTTAGCAAATACAAAAGCTTTTTATAAAGCAGTAGATTCTTACAGAAAATTAGCATTAGAAAACTAAAAGTAACAATGATAAATTTACCAAAATTAACCGTAGTTGGTGCAGGACCTGGAGATGTTGATTTAATAACTTTAAAAGCGGTTAAAGTATTGAAACAAGCAGATGTTGTTTTATATGACGCTTTGGTAAATGACGAATTGTTATCATATATAAACCCTAAAGCAGAAGTTATTTTCGTAGGAAAACGAAGAGGATGTTATAGTTATCAGCAAGAGCAAATTAATGAATTAATTGTGGCTCGAGCAAAATCACATGGTCATGTGGTACGTTTAAAAGGAGGTGATCCTTTTATTTTCGGGCGAGGATCTGAAGAAATGGAGTATGCAGCAAAATTTGGCTTGGAAGTAGCCGTTGTTCCAGGAATTTCATCATCATTAGCCGTGCCAGCATCACAAAATATACCGTTAACAAAACGTGGATATTCAGAAAGCTTTTGGGTAATAACAGGTACAACAAAACAACATTTAATTTCAAATGACGTTGCGTTAGCTGCAAAATCTAGCGCAACAATTGTTATTTTAATGGGAATGGGTAAGTTATCGGAAATTGTTGAAATTTTTCAAAAAGAAAATAAAAACAATTTACCAGTAGCTATTATTCAAAATGGTACTACCAAAAATGAAAAAATTGGAATAGGTACTGTAGACACTATTGAACAAGTTGTATTAGAAAATGAATTAGCAAACCCTGCTATTATAGTATTAGGAGAGGTTGTTAAACACAGACAAGAATTACAGCAAGTACAGGCACAAGTAATAACAACTGCATTATAATATGATTGGTGAAGAAAGAAATAATCTGTATCCTATTTTTTTAAAAATGGATCAGCTTAATGTTTTAATCGTAGGTGGTGGAAATGTAGCTTTAGAAAAACTAACTTTTTTATTAAAGTCTAGTCCAAATGCAAAAGTGAAAATGGTTGCTCCTTTTTTTAGAGAAGAAACAATAGCATTTGCAAATAAGTATGCAATAGAAATGATTAATGATGTTTATCAAGAAGAATATCTAGAAAATAAGCATATTGTTATTGCCACTACAGATAATGTACCTGTTAATATAAGTGTATATAAAAACTGTAAAGAAAAAAATATTTTAGTAAATGTAGCTGATAATCCACCATATTGTGATTTTTATATGGGAGGAATCGTAACAAAAGGAAATGTGAAAATTGCTATTTCTACCAATGGAAAATCGCCGACAACTGCTAAAAGATTACGTCAATTTTTTGAAGAAGTAATTCCTGATAATATTGACGATTTAGTACAAAATTTAAACAAATATAGAAAAACGCTGAAAGGCGATTTTGAACACAAAGTTGAAACATTAAACGAATTTACCAAAAGTTTAGTAGAAAAAATAAAGTAACATGATTACAACAGATATTCTAATTATAGGGGCAGGTCCAACAGGATTATTTACTGTTTTTGAAGCAGGATTACTAAAATTACGCTGTCATTTAATTGATGCATTGCCACAACAAGGAGGGCAATGTTCGGAGATTTATCCGAAGAAACCGATTTATGATATTCCTGCATATCCTGAAATTTTAGCAGGCGATTTAACCGATAAATTAATGGAACAAATTAAGCAATTTGAACCAGGATTTACTTTAGGTGAACGTGCCGAAACTATCGAAAAACAAGAAGACGGAAGTTTTATTGTAACTACTAATAAAGGAACAAAACATCAAGCGCCCGTAGTAGCAATTGCAGGAGGTTTAGGAAGTTTTGAACCACGTAAACCACCCATTCCAAATATCGCTGATTTTGAAGATAACGGCGTGGAATACATGATTAAAGAGCCAGAATTATATCGCAATAAAGACGTGGTAATTGCAGGTGGTGGCGACTCTGCTTTAGATTGGTCAATTTTTTTAACAGACATTGCAAAATCTGTTACTTTAGTTCACCGAAGAAATGAATTTCGTGGTGCTTTAGATTCTGTTGATAAAGTACAAGAATTAAAAGATGCAGGAAAAATCAACTTAATAACACCTGCGGAAATAAAAGGAATTGTTGGGCAGAACCATGTTGAAGGCGTTGTAATTGCTGAAAAAGATAAAGAAGAATATACATTAAACTGCGACCATTTTATACCTCTTTTTGGTTTATCACCTAAATTAGGACCTATCGGAAATTGGGGCTTAGAAATTGAAAAAAACGCGATTAAAGTAAATAATGCGTTGGATTATCAAACAAATATTCCAGGAATATATGCCATTGGCGATGTAAATACCTATCCAGGGAAATTAAAATTAATTTTATGCGGTTTTCACGAAGCAACTTTAATGTGTCAGAGTGCATTTAAAATCATTTATCCAGATAAAAAATACGTAATGAAATACACCACAGTAGGCGGTATTGATGGTTTTGATGGAACTCGAAAAGAAGCGCCAAAAGCAGTTGTAAAAGCGATAAATTAATTTCATTAAATCTCAAAATAAAAGCATAATTTTACGAGTTATATAGAATGTTATAATTTGCTACTTTTAAAATAAGTAAAAGTAGCAAATATAACAATTAATTATATTGGTAATTGAGAATTTGAGAAGTAATGAGTACAATAGAAAAACCACTAGAAAACTATAATATCTGTTTAAAAGACACTGTTGAAGTTTTTACCAAAAAAATATTTTATGCCTTGTTCGATCAAGAATTTAAGGCAAAGAATAAAGAACGTATTACTGAAAATTTCTTTGAAATAACAAGACGTTTAAAAATAAAAAATGCGCCTGAAATTTGGAAATCATTTCAAGATAAATTACCAGAAATAAGAAGAGAATTAGATTTAGATGCTATTGCTTTTGAAAAAACAGATCCAGCAGCAAAAAGCTTAGAGGAAATTTATTTGGCGTATCCAGGTTTTCATGCTATTGCAGTGTATCGTTTAAGCCATGAATTGTACCGTTTAAAAGTGCCTACTTTACCAAGAATGATGAGCGAATATGCGCACGGATTAACAGGTACCGATATTCATCCAGGAGCTACAATTGGCGCTTCGTTTTTTATAGATCATGCCACGGGAATTGTTATTGGTGAAACCACATTGATAAAAAATAATGTAAAAATTTACCAAGGAGTTACTTTAGGAGGTATTCAGGTGAAAAAGAGTTTAGCGGAAACAAAAAGACATCCGACCATCGATAATAACGTTACTATTTATGCCAATGCGACTATTTTAGGTGGCGATGTTATAATTGGTGAAGGCAGTGTAATAGGAGCTAATGTGTGTGTTACCGAATCAGTACCGCCAAAATCGTTAGTTATTTATCAAACAGAAAATAAAATTGTTTCATTACATAAAGTTTAAATTATGAAAGCAAAAAAAATAACCGACTTTGTTGGAAATACGCCTTTAGTAGAGGTTAGTAATATTTTGGATAAAAAAGGCGTACGTCTTTTTTTGAAATTAGAAGGAAATAACCCTGGAGGAAGCGTAAAAGATAGGGCTGCTTATAATATGATTTTGGAGGCGTTAAACCGAAGAAATATTAAAAAAGGAGATCATTTAGTCGAAGCAACTAGCGGAAATACAGGGATTGCATTGGCATTTATAGCAAATGTATTAGGCTTGAAAATGACCCTAGTAATGCCTGAAAACTCTACAGAAGAACGTATAAAAACCATGAGAGCTTATGGTGCAGAAGTTATATTAACATCAAAAGAAGAAGGAATTGAAGGATCAAGAGATTTTGCCCAAAAATTACGCTATAAAAAAGGGTATTTTATGCTAAATCAATTTGAAAATAACGATAATTGGAAAGCACATTATAAAACTACAGGCCCTGAAATTTGGAAAGATACCGAAGGTGAAGTAACACATTTTGTATCGGCAATGGGAACTACAGGAACTATTATGGGTGTTTCTACCTATTTAAAAGAGCAAAACCCAAACATTCAAATTATTGGAGCACAACCAACCGATGGTTCAAGTATTCCTGGAATTAGAAAATGGTCAAAAGAATATTTACCAAAAATATTTGATCGTTCAAAAGTAGATCAAGTACTAGAAGTAAGTGAAAATCAAGCTAGAAATATGACCCGAAAATTAGCGAGTCAGGAAGGTGTTTTTGGCGGTATGAGTAGCGGTGGTGCTGTGCATGTTGCTTTGCAAGTTGCAGAGCAGATTGAAGAAGGAATTATTGTCGCTATTATTTGTGATATCGGTGATCGATATTTATCATCAAATTTGTATAATTATTAAAATACAAGATTTATTAGAGCCTGTTTAAATTTCATTTAAAAACATTTTATTTGAAAAATCGCATCCGTCAAACTGAATTTATTTCAGTTTCGCATCCTGATTTGCCGTAGTTCTTCTCTTTATGCGATTCTGAAATAAATTCAGAATGACGAGAATGCGAGAATTTGGTTTTTATTTAATTTTTTAACAGGCTCTTAAAAATTATTATCAAAATACTTATAAAAAATAAAAAAAAGTTCGTTAATTTGCACTTTTTAGTTCATTAATTTAATAAGAATGTTATCAAGAAAGGTGGAGGGATTAGACCCAAAGAAACCTTAGCAACCCTTTATTTGGAAAGTTTAAAAATTTTAGAATTTTTAAATTAATCAAATAAAGAAGGTGCTAAATTCTACTTAAAAACTGTTTCATTACAAAATACAGCTTTTTAAGAGAGATAACGGCAAAGAACTTTTCTTCCTCTTTTCCTGATAGCTTCTACCAATAATATCAGGAATGTCAAATATTTATCAAGAAATACAAAAACGTATTCTAGTGCTCGATGGAGCAATGGGAACTATGCTTCAGGCGTATAAATTTACTGAAGAAGATTTCCGTGGAAAACGCTTTAAAAATTATCCAACATCGTTGCAAGGAAACAACGATTTACTTTCCCTTACACAGCCAAAAGCTATAAAAGAAATCCATGCAAAATATTTTGCAGCAGGCGCCGATATTATAGAAACCAATACTTTTTCAGGGACAACAATTGCGATGGCTGATTATCAAATGGAAAATTTAGTCTATGAATTAAATTATCAATCAGCAAAAATAGCCAAAGAAGTTGCCGATGAATTTACCCAAAAAGAACCACATAAACCACGATTTGTTGCAGGTTCAATAGGTCCAACAAATCGTACTGCAAGTATGTCGCCAGATGTAAACGATCCTGGGTATAGAGCCGTTACTTTTGATGAATTACGCATCGCTTATAAGCAACAAGTGGAAGCACTTTTAGACGGCGGTTGCGATATGTTATTAGTAGAAACTGTTTTTGACACCCTAAACGCAAAAGCGGCATTATTTGCTATTGAAGAAGTAAAAGAAGCTCGAAAAATAGACGTTCCAATCATGTTAAGCGGTACAATTACCGATGCCAGCGGAAGAACGTTGTCGGGGCAAACTGCCGAAGCTTTTTTAATCTCTATTTCTCATATTCCGCTGTTATCCGTAGGATTTAATTGTGCTTTAGGCGCTAATTTATTACAACCTCATTTAGAAGCAATCGCATCGAAAACCAACTTTGCAATTTCGGCGCATCCAAATGCTGGACTTCCAAATGCTTTTGGTGAATACGATGAAACTGCTCAAGAAATGGCAGATCAAATTGAAGAATATTTCAAGAAAAATCTGATAAATATTATCGGCGGATGTTGCGGTACAACGCCAGAACATATTGCAACGATTTCGGAATTAGCAACTAAATATCCTCCAAGAAAATGCCTATAAAACAAGAAATAAAACAAGAAAAATATTTGCATTTATCGGGTTTAGAACCATTGGTTTTAAATGAAAATAGCAATTTTATTAACGTTGGAGAACGTACCAATGTTGCAGGTTCTCGTAAGTTTTTACGATTGATAAAAGAAGAAAAATTTGAAGAAGCATTAGCCGTTGCAAGACATCAGGTAGAAGGCGGAGCGCAAATTATCGATATTAATATGGATGATGGTTTAATTGATGGAAAACAAGCCATGGTTCGGTTTTTAAATTTGATTGCCGCCGAGCCTGATATTTGCCGTGTTCCGCTGATGATTGATAGCTCAAAGTGGGAAATTATTGAAGCAGGTTTACAGGTTGTACAAGGAAAAAGTATTGTAAATTCTATTTCTTTAAAAGAAGGCGAAGAAAATTTTATTTGGCAAGCAACGCAGGTTAAAAGATACGGAGCGGCGGTAATTGTTATGGCTTTTGATGAGGTTGGGCAAGCTGATACTTATCAAAGACGTATCGAAATTGCTGAACGTTCGTATCGTGTTTTGGTTGATAAAGTAGGCTTTGCATCCGAAGATATTATTTTTGATTTGAATATTTTTCCTGTCGCTACAGGAATGGAAGAACATCGAAAAAATGCCATCGATTTTATTGAAGCAACTCGTTGGGTGCGTCAAAATTTGCCAAACGTAAGCGTAAGTGGTGGCGTTAGTAATGTGTCTTTTTCTTTCCGTGGAAATAATACCGTGCGAGAAGCAATGCACTCGGTTTTTCTATATTATGCGATTCAAGCAGGGATGAATATCGGGATTGTAAATCCTGCGATGTTAGAAATTTATGATGATATTCCAAAGGATTTATTAGCGCATATTGAAGATGTTATTTTAGATAAAAGAGAAGACGCAACGGAGCGTTTGTTAGATTTTGCAGAAACCGTAAAAGGTGTTAAAAAACAAGATGAAGCAACTGTTTTAGCTTGGCGAAGTTTGCCATTGCAAGACCGAATTACGCATTGTTTGGTAAAAGGAATTGATGCTTTTATTTTAGAAGATATTGAACAAGCACGGCAAGAAGCGCAAAAACCAATTCAAGTTATTGAAGGCAATTTAATGATCGGTATGAATGTGGTTGGCGATTTATTTGGTGCAGGAAAAATGTTTCTGCCTCAAGTGGTAAAATCGGCTCGGGTGATGAAAAAAGCGGTGGCATATTTAAACCCATTTATTGAAGCCGAAAAAGGAGAAAAACAACAAGCTTTAGGAAAGGTATTAATGGCAACTGTAAAAGGTGATGTTCATGATATTGGTAAAAATATTGTAAGTGTTGTTTTAGGTTGTAATAATTACGAAATTGTTGATTTAGGTGTAATGGTTGCACCTGAAAAAATTATCGAAATGGCTAAAAAAGAACAGGTTGATATTATTGGTTTATCAGGATTAATAACTCCTTCTTTAGATGAAATGGTGTATTTGGCAAAAGAAATGGAGCGTCAAAATTTTACAGTTCCGTTGTTAATTGGCGGCGCAACAACTTCAAAAGCACATACGGCGGTAAAAATAGATACTCAATATAAAAATGCGGTGGTTCATGTAAATGATGCTTCAAGAGCGGTAACGGTTGTCAGCGATTTATTAAATAAAGAAACGAGTAACGCTTATGTTGCAAAACTTAAAAAAGACTACGATGAATTTCGTGAAAAGTTCTTAAAACGAGGAAAAGCAAAAGCATATATTTCTATTGAAGAAGCGCGTAAACGTAAATTTAAAATTGACTGGGAAACGTCATCAATAGTAAAACCAAAAGAATTAGGCATTCAAACTTTAGAACAAGTAAGTTTAAAAGATTTGTTACCTTTTATTGATTGGAGTCCGTTTTTTAGAAGTTGGGATTTACATGGAAAATATCCCGCTATTTTAACAGATGAAATTGTCGGTGAACAGGCAACACAATTATTTGAAGATTCAAGAATTATTTTAGATAAAATCATTACGAAACAATTATTAAAACCTAAAGGGATTTTTGGTTTATTTGAAGCAAATTCTATAAACGATGATGATATTTCCATTCAGAAAAATTCAAAAGAAATTGCTGTTTTTAGAACCCTGCGTCAGCAATTAAAAAAGCGAGATGGAAAACCAAGTATTGCTTTAGCCGATTTTATCGCTCCAAAAGAATCAGGAAAACAAGACTATATGGGCGCATTTTGTACCGCAATTTTTGGAGCTGACCAGTTAGCTAAAAAATATAAAGACCAAGAAGATGATTATAATGCCATTATGGTACAAGCAATTGCCGATCGTTTTGCCGAAGCTTTTGCGGAATATTTGCATCATAGAATACGAACAAAACATTGGGGATATGCAGTTGATGAAAATTTATCCAACGAAGAATTAATAAAGGAAACTTATAAAGGAATCCGCCCTGCACCTGGTTATCCTGCTTGTCCTGACCATTTGGAAAAACAAACAATTTGGAGTCTTTTAAATGTCGAAGAAAAAATAGGCGTAACCCTTACTGATAGTTTAGCGATGTGGCCAGCAGCAGCAGTTTCAGGATATTATTTTGCAAATAAAGAAGCAAAATACTTTGGATTAGGGAAAATTACCGATGACCAAGTTCGTGATTTTGCTACTAGAAAAAATATCACGCTAGAAAAAGCTAGAAAATGGTTGCATCCTGCTATTGCTGATGTATAAGAGCCTGTTTAAAAATTAAATAAACTGTCAGTTCGAGTGATTTTTTTTCTTCAAAAAAATTGTATCGAGAACTTTTTTAATATTAAAGTTAATCAACATGAAATAATTCAAATTCTCGATACTATTTTAATTCCTTTTAGTCATTAAAATCACTCGAATTGACAAGAATTATCAAAAAAAAGCAAAGAACTACGGTAAATCAGGATGCGAAACTGAAATAAATTCAGTTTGACGGACTCGATTTTTCAGCTATAAAACCTTTTTAAATAAAATTTAAAAAGGCTTTAAATCATTAAAAATAAATTTTATGAAAGTTACCAAACATATTGAAAAAGCAAACGGAAAAACATTATTTTCGTTTGAAATAATTCCGCCAAAAAAAGGAAATAATATTCAAGATTTATATCAAAATATTGAGCCGTTAATGGAATTTAAACCGCCTTTTATTGATGTAACAACGTCAAGAGAAGAGCATTTATATATTGATAAAGGAAACGGTTTATTAGATCGGAAAATTACTAGAATGCGCCCTGGAACAGTCGGGATTTGCGCGGCGATAAAACATAAATACGATGTCGATACCGTGCCACACGTGCTTTGTGGCGGTTTTAGCAAAGAAGAAACCGAATATTTATTGGTCGATTGCCATTATTTAGGAATTGAAAATGTGATGGCGTTGCGGGGCGATGCCATGAGTCATCAAAAATATTTTGAAAGAAGTAAAGGTGGGCATCAATATGCAACTTCTTTGGTGAATCAAATTCAAAATTTGAATAAAGGGAAGTATTTACACGATGTTATTGAAGCAAATCATAAAGCTGATTTTTGTATCGGTGTTGCGGGATATCCCGAAAAACATTTAGAAGCTCCTTCTTTACAAACTGATTTAAAGAGATTGAAAGAAAAAGTTGATGCAGGAGCAGATTATGTGGTTACGCAAATGTTTTTTGACAATAAAAAGTATTTTGAATTTGTAAAAGCGGCCAGAGAAATGGGCATTACCGTACCGATTATCCCTGGAATAAAACCCATTGCGGTAAAGCGTCATCTGCAATTATTGCCACAAGTTTTTAAAATTGATTTGCCACAAGATTTAATCACCGAAATAGAATTATGTAAAAATAATCAGCAGGTTCGAGAAGTTGGCATTGCATGGGCAATCGCACAATCACAAGAGTTATTAAAAGCGGGTGTGCCTGTTTTACATTATTATTCGATGGGAAAAAGTGATAATATTAAAGCCATTGCCAACGCGTTATTTTAAATTTTTAGTACTATTTTTTTTTACTGTTTTTTATTTTGAAGATATTTATTTTTGATAATTTCGGCGACAGTTTTATTGGCAATTTTAGATTCTAGCCAAGAAAGAATATCTAAATATAAAAAAGCTCTTTTTTCATACGGATGATGTTCATATACTTTTAAACGGTCGTATATTTTTTTAAATTCCTTTTTTATTTGATGCGGAAAAACATCACCTAACGCTTTTATTGATGAAATGAACTCTTTTTGAACTTCTTGAAGATTTTCCATTTTTAATAAAAAGCGGTAGGTGTCTTTAAATTGACGTTCAAAATCATAATCTAAACCACATTCGTAATGAGCAATTAAGCTTAAAATTCGGGCAAAACATTGCAGGTCTTCGGCAACATGAATTTTTTTAGAAGAAATAATTTTATTCAAATAGAAAATACATTCTTTATTTTTTCCCATTCCAAAATACAAACTCGCTATTTTGTAATACATCAGCACAATATGATGATTATCTAATTTATTTTTATAAAGTGCAATTTTACTATTGATAGTTGCCACTAAATATTCTCCTTCCGAAAAAGTTCCTTCTAAAAAATGCAAGTGTAATTTATTGGCATAATAATATTGAAAAATTAAAATTTCGGTATTGCTATTTATCGGAATTAAATTATTGTCAATTTCTTGCTCAAAAGAAGTAAGCTCTTCTTTAAATTTTTCAAAATGTTTGATAAAAAATAAACTTTCCAGTAAATAATTTTTTCCTTTCAGATAAAAAACTGGATTAATCGTAATATTTCGGGTATCATTTTTAAATAAATAGACCCATTTATGTGCATATTTATAACTCTGAAGAAAATCTTGCGTTAAAAAACTACGCCATAAATTTGCTTTGTAAAGCCATAATTTTTCTCTGAACCCTAATTTTTTGTAATCATAATTTGGCAATTTAGAATTGAAATATGTATGTACTTTTTGAAGTTCGATATCATTTCTGGCATAGCCTGTTTTTAGCAACGCGCCGTATAATTGCAAGGATAAATTCGATAATTTACTCGTAATTACATTTTGCTGACTTAGTTCTTTTGCTTGAATCGTTAATTCATCGGCTCGAGTATCAATGCTTCGTGTAATGTGTTGACTTTCAATTAGTTTTTCAAATTCTACAATTTCGTACGCAATGTTTTTCTCTTCGCTGTCAATTGCCATATTTTTGGCTTTATCGAGTAGTTTTAAACTTTGTTTGTACAATCCTTTTTGATATAAAATAGTCGCAAAATCCAATAATTCTCGAATTTGAATTCGGATATTTTTATGTGCTGGATTCATACGTAAACTAATCAATAATTGTTTGTATAGATGGGCTTTTAAGTTTGATAATTGTTGCTTGCTCACAATCCCACTTTTGATGATTATTTTTTCATCATATTTTTTTTGTTTTTCTAAGAACTTGAATAGTGCAAAAAACTTTGCGTGATTATTTCCTTCTAAACGACCAACGTAAAGATTAAACTGACGTTTTTCGGATTTTGATAATGATTTTATCAAAACAAATAACATATCGTTTTGTTGATTGGATAGTGTAGTAGATTTAATCATAAGTTTTTGTTTATCAGTATTTTAAAATATGTTTTTTTAGCTTTAATATCGTAAGTAGTTGCTTTTAAAAAAATAAATTAATCGCACTAATATATATATTTGATTAATTAAAGGTAAATAAATTAATAGAGATGCAAAACGATAAAGTCCAAATTTTTGATACAACACTTCGTGATGGCGAGCAAGTGCCTGGTTGTAAGTTAGACACCACACAAAAATTAATTATTGCCGAACGACTTGATTTTTTAGGCGTGGATGTTATTGAAGCTGGTTTTCCTGTGTCGAGTCCTGGAGATTTTGCTTCTGTACATGAAATATCAAAAATTGTTAAAAATGCCACGGTTTGTGGTTTAACAAGAGCCGTAAAAAAAGATATTGAAGTAGCAGCAGAGGCGTTAAAATATGCTGTAAAACCAAGAATACATACAGGAATCGGAACAAGTGATTCTCATATAAAATATAAATTTAATTCGTCGCAAAGTGAAGTTATCCGAAGAGGAAAAGAAGCGGTTTCTTATGCCAAGAATTTTGTAGATGATGTCGAATTTTATGCCGAAGATGCAGGAAGAACAGACAATGCTTTTTTAGCCAAAGTCTGCGAAGAAATGATACAATCAGGCGCCACGGTTTTAAACATTCCTGATACCACAGGATATTGTTTGCCTGAAGAATATGGTGCGAAAATCAAGTATTTAAAAGAAAATGTAAAAGGAATTGAAAATGTAATCTTATCTTGTCATTGTCATAATGATTTAGGTTTGGCAACCGCAAATTCAATTGCTGGAGTTATCAATGGTGCAAGGCAAATAGAATGTACGATTAACGGAATCGGAGAACGTGCAGGAAATACCGCACTAGAAGAAGTCGTAATGATTTTAAAACAACATCCGTATTTGAATTTGCAAACCGATATTAATACCAAATTATTATATGATACCAGTATGATGGTTCGTGAAAGTATGGGGATGCCAGTACAGCCAAATAAGGCAATTGTTGGAGCAAATGCCTTTGCGCATAGTTCAGGAATTCATCAAGATGGGGTTATCAAAAATAGAGAAACCTATGAAATTATGAATCCGTTGGATGTTGGTGTTACTGAAAGTGCTATCGTTTTAACGGCTCGAAGCGGAAGAGCCGCCTTGGCATATCGTTCTAAAAATATTGGCTACGAATTGACAAAAATACAGTTAGATTCGGCGTATCAGTTATTTTTAAAAGTTGCTGATACACAAAAAGAAGTGATTGATGAAGATCTTCATAGATTAATGAAGGAAGTCAATAAAATATCAAAAATAATAATATCATAAATATAAATGATAATGGGAAAAACATTATTTGACAAAGTTTGGGATGCTCATGTGGTAGATTCTATTGAAAACGGTCCACAAGTTTTATATATCGACAAACATTTAATTCATGAAGTTACCAGTCCACAGGCTTTTAACGAACTAAAAGAACGTGGAATTTCCGTAGCGCGTCCTGATAAAATTGTTGCAACCGCTGACCATAATACGCCAACGGTAAATCAACATTTACCGATTGAAGATGATTTATCGAGAAATCAATTAGCGGAATTAACTAAAAATTGCAAGGAAAATAATATTACTTTATACGAATTAGGACACGAAAATAACGGAATTGTACACGTTATTGCGCCAGAATTAGGAATTACACAGCCTGGAATGACGATGGTTTGTGGAGATTCTCACACTTCTACACATGGCGCTTTTGGAACCATTGCTTTCGGAATTGGAACAAGCCAAGTGGCACAAGTTTTTGCAAGTCAATGTTTATTGCTTCAAAAACCAAAAAGTTTGCGAGTTACGGTAAACGGAAAATTGAAAAAAGGCGTTTTATCCAAAGATGTTATTTTGTATATTATTGCCCAATTAGGAACCAATTCAGGGACAGGTTATTTTTGCGAATATGCAGGAAATGTATTTGAAGAAATGTCGATGGAAGGCAGAATGACGGTTTGTAATATGAGTATTGAAATGGGAGCAAGAGGTGGAATGATTGCTCCTGACCAAACTACTTTTGACTATGTAAAAGGAAAAGAATTTGCTCCGAAAGGCGAAGATTTTGATACAAAAGTAGCTTATTGGAAAACCTTAAAAACGGATGCTGATGCTACTTTTGATAAGGAATATACGTTAAATGCTGAAGATATTGAGCCGATGCTTACTTTCGGAACAAATCCAGGCATGGGAATTAAAATTTCTGAAAATATTCCGCAGGAAAATGATGCGTCTTTTGAAAAATCATTATCCTATATGAATTTTCAAAAAGGAGAAAGTTTAATTGATAAAAAAATAAATTACGTGTTTATCGGAAGTTGTACAAACTCTCGAATTGAAGATTTTAGAGAAGTTGCAAATTACGTAAAAGGAAAGCAAAAAGCGCAAAATGTAAACGCTTGGCTAGTTCCAGGATCGCAAAAAGTGGCAAAACAAATTGAATCCGAAGGCTTAAAAACTATTTTTGAAACGGCTGGTTTTGAATTGCGTCAACCAGGATGTTCGGCTTGTTTAGCGATGAATGATGATAAAATTCCGGAAGGAGAATATTGTGTTTCAACATCAAATAGAAATTTTGAAGGAAGACAAGGACAGGGTTCTAGAACCATTTTAGCAAGCCCATTAATGGCAGCAGCAGCAGCCGTAGCAGGGAAAATCATTGATATTACAAAACCATTAAATTAATACGTTAAATAAAATGGAAAAGTTTATAAAATTAACAGATACCGCAGTTCCGCTAACAACAGAAAATGTGGATACCGATCAAATTATTCCCGCTCGTTTTTTAAAAGCGACTGATAAAAAAGGCTTCGGCGATAATGTTTTTAGAGATTGGCGTTTTCATAAAGATGGAAGCATAAACGAAGATTTTATCTTAAATAATAAAAATTATAAAGGAAGTATTTTAGTTGCTGGCGATAATTTTGGATGCGGTTCGAGTAGAGAACACGCGGCTTGGGCGTTGTCTGGCTATGGTTTTAAAGTAGTTATCAGTAGTTTTTTTGCTGATATATTTAAAGGAAATGCTCTGAATAATGGAATTTTACCCATACAAGTATCCGAAGAATATTTAAAAGAATTATTAAAAGTAGTACTTGAAAAACCAAACACCGAAATAATTGTAGATTTGGAAAATCAACAACTAAAAACACCCGTTGGTACCAGCGAATTTGATATCAATCCATATAAAAAAGTATGTATGATTAATGGGTATGATGATATCGATTTTTTAGTTAGTAAAAAAGATAAAATAGAAGCTTTTGAAGCATCATTATAATCAAAAAATATAAAAAATGAAATTTAATATCGCTGTAATTCCAGGGGATGGTATTGGTCCAGAAGTAACTGCTCAAGCTCAAAAAGTTTTAAAAGCAGTGGCAAATGTGTATGACCATACCTTTATATTTAACGAAGGCTTAATGGGCGCTTGTGCTATTGATGCTACAGGAAATCCGTTGCCAGAACAAACCATTGATTTATGTAGAAAAAGTGATGCTATTTTGTTTGGTGCAATTGGCGATCCTAAATATGATAACGACCCAACCGCGAAGGTGCGCCCAGAACAAGGTTTGTTAAAATTAAGAAAGGAATTAGGGCTTTTTTGTAACGAACGTCCTGTAAAAGCATACAGTCAATTAATTGATAATTCTCCTTTAAAAAGAGCAATTATTGAAGGAACTGATATTACCATTTATAGAGAATTAACAGGCGGTATTTACTTCGGAACAAAAGAATTAAGTGAAGATAAGCAAACCGCTTTTGATGGTTGTTCTTATTCGGTATTTGAAATTGAACGTATTGCACATTTAGCTTTTAAAGCTGCTCAAAATAGAAGAAAAAAATTAACATTAGTTGATAAAGCAAATGTGTTAGAAACCTCAAGATTGTGGCGTAAAACAGTTACCGCTTTGGCGAAACAATATCCTGATGTTGCACTTGATTTTATTTTTGTTGATAACGCAGCAATGCAATTAATTTTAAATCCAACGCAGTTTGACGTTATTTTAACCGAAAATTTATTTGGCGATATTTTATCAGATGAAGCAAGTGTAATTGGTGGTTCTATCGGTTTATTAGCATCTTCTTCTATCGGAAAAGAAAATGCACTTTTTGAACCAATTCACGGTTCATTTCCACAGGCAAAAGGAAAAAATATCGCTAATCCATTGGCATCTATTTTATCCGCAGCGATGTTGCTAAAACATTTAGAATTACACGAAGAAGCAGAATTGATAGAAAAAGCTGTCGAAAAATCATTAGAATTAGGAATTACGACCGAAGATATTCATTCTGATAAAAATTTCGGAACTAGCAAAGTCGGCGATTTTATCGAAGATTATATTTATAATCAGGAAGATAGCAATATCAATTTTAAAAATATCCATACTGGACAAAGTACGATTATATAAAGTGGTTTTGTTGCCGTTTTATTGAAAATCTGTTTAAATTTTATCTAAAAAAAATATAGTGGCAAAAAATGATGGCAAGGGGTTTTAACGCCTTGTCATGCTATTTTGATGTTACAAAAAATTTTAGAATAAAATTTAAACAGGCTCTTAAAAAATAAAACTATGAACACAGCAATAAACGACTTAAATAAAAGAAAAATTCCTATTTTGAAGATTGATAATTCATTAAAAGAGTTTTTAAATAAACCTATTTTTCAAGACAAAGTTAATAAAGCAAATGAAACTTTAAAGAAGGTAGGATTACCTAAAAGATGATAATTCATTTTGTAGGGTGCTTTTTTGATGAAAAACAGAAATATACAAATCCCGTGCTTTTTAGTATGGGTTTTTTGTTGGTTTAGGGTAATTAATGTAAAAACTAAATAGCTCTTTAAAAGGTATTTGGTTTTTATTTAATAGTTTTTTTATTGTAGTTTTCAGACTTGAATAAATAGGAGTTTTCTTTTATCGACTCAATTTTAAAAAAAATATATTCTATGAAAAAGTATTTAATAACACTTGCTATATTATTTTTAGCAATTAGCTCATTTGGGCAATCTTTTACCGAAACAAAACTAAAAGCAGAACAAGGAGATGTTGAAGCTCAATTCAATATAGGGTTTATGTATCATACTAGAAAAGGAACATTAACAGATAAAAAACAAGCACTTTATTGGTATAAAAAAAGTGCAGAACAAGGACAGGCTATTGCTCAATATAATCTTGCGGTTATGTATTATAGTGGAGAAGGAACATTAAAAAATTTAAAACAAGCGTTTTATTGGTATAAAAAAAGTGCAGAACAAGGAAATGCTCCTGCTCAATATAATCTTGGAAGTATGTATTTTTATGGAGAAGGAACATTGAAAGATAAAAAACAAGCATTTTATTGGTTGAAAAAAAGTGCAGAACAAGGAGATGCTAAGGCTCAATTTAGTGTAGGGTTTATGTATTTTTATGGAGAAGGAACATTGAAAGATAAAAAACAAGCATTTTTTTGGTATAAAAAAAGTGCTGAACAGGGAGATGCTAGGGCTCAATTCAATCTCGGAGATATCTATTTTAATAGAGAAGGAACATTGAAAGATAAAAAACAAGCATTTTATTGGACTAAAAAAAGTGCAGAACAAGGATATGCTAGTGCTGAGTATAATCTAGGGTATATGTATCATTTAGGTAAAGGAATATTAATAGATAAAAAACAAGCATTTAATTGGTATAAAAAAAGTGCAGAACAAGGAAATGCTAATGCTTAATACAATCTTGCAGTTATGTATTTTTATGGAGAAGGAACATTAAAAGATATGAAACAAACTAAATACTGGATGAAAAAAGCGTATGAAAATGGTAATCAAAAAGCAGAAGGAATTTGGAATGACCTTGAATTATGGAAATATTAAAAAAAAACAATTATGAAAAAACAAATTTTAGGGTTCTTATTTTTAGCGGTAATTTCAATTTCATTTGGACAAAATATCGAATCTTCAACTAGAAAATTTATAGATAAAGCTAAATTTACTAGAATTAATAAAGATTGGACAACAATAGCGAAGTTTAAATCTGGAATTGGAGAAACAGTAGAATTTTATCCAATTGAGGTTATCAATTTAAAAACTGGAGAAAAAACGAATGCTTTACAGTTAGATATGAAGATTAAAAAACCTGATGTATTTAAAACTGCTTGGATTGGAATAGAAGAAATCAACGAATTTATTAATTTTATTGAGAAGAATGTAATTCCAAATTTAGATTTAAGATTCAAAGATAAGTCCTCTGAATTTATTTTTAAGGCAAATGAAATGACTTTATCGTATTTTGTTTATGAAAAAAATAGAAGATTAACGATAAAACTTAATAGTTACGACGATAGTAAAATTAAAAATTATACTTTTTGGACAGAAACGCAAGTTGATAAAATCCCCAGACTTTTAGAAATATTGAAAATTATAAAGTAATATTATCAAGAAAAGTCGGCGATTTTATTTATAATCAGGAAGATAGCAACATCAATTTTAAAAATATCCATACTGGACAAAGTACGATTATATAATAATTATATTTTTTATCAAAATAAATTGAAATTACCTAGGATACTTTAATAAAAAACATGCATATTTGCAGAATCAAATGAAAAAACAAATTTTAAATATTATTTCTATTATTGTCATTGTAATTATTTTGCAAGGATAGGAAGTATATATTTTTATAATTATAAATTGAAAGCTTCCTATTTTTTAGGGAGTTTTTTTTATGGCTATTATTTAAAATTTATAAAAAAATAGGCTATTGAATATTAGAAAATAAATAATTTAAGTATTTGGTAATTAGGTGTTTGAGTCGTAAAAGGCGTTTGTAGATATCATTAAATTATAGAAATTATACAATAGATGTTCTATGAATTAAATAATTTTGAGTAACAAAGTTACAACAGGTTCAAATAAGTTAGAAAATTATAATGAAAACAATAAAACGATAAAAAATAGAACTCGTTGTATTTAGGTTAAAAAAGAAAAGAAAGTAAAATGGAATTAAATAAACACAGTCGTAGATTAACACAAGACGAATCGCAACCAGCTTCTCAAGCAATGTTATATGCCGTGGGCTTAACAGAAGAAGATATGAGTAAAGCTCAAGTTGGTATTGCAAGTACAGGATATGATGGAAATCCGTGTAATATGCACTTGAATAATCTGGCATCAGAAGTTAAAATTGAAACAAAAATTGCAGGTTTAGTCGGTCTAGGTTTTAATACAATTGGTGTTTCTGATGGAATTTCTATGGGAACTTCAGGAATGAATTATTCATTAGCATCAAGAGATGTTATTGCCGATTCTATTGAAATAGTCATGAACGCACAAAGTTACGATGCACTAGTTTCCGTAGTTGGTTGCGATAAAAATATGCCTGGTGCTGTTATTGCGATGTTACGTTTAAATCGTCCGTCAATTATGATGTATGGTGGAACAATCGCTTCTGGAAATTATAAAGGAAAAAAATTAAATATCGTATCGGCTTTTGAAGCTTTAGGGCAAAAAGTCGCAGGCGAAATTGACGAAGATGAATATAAAGAAATTATCAAAAGAGCGATTCCAGGTGCAGGAGCTTGTGGCGGAATGTACACCGCTAATACCATGGCTTCCGCAATTGAATGTATGGGGTTTTCATTGCCTTATAATTCTTCAATTCCTGCCGAAAATCCTAATAAATTATCCGAAGCTGAAAGAACCGCTTTGGCAATTAAAAATTTATTGATTTTAGATTTAAAACCTTTGGATATTATCTCTAAAAAATCAATAGAAAATGCTATTGCACTTGTAAATGCTTTAGGCGGATCAACCAATGCGGTATTGCACTTTTTAGCAATTGCACATGCTGCAGATATTGATTTTACGTTAGATGATTTTCAAAAAGTAAGTGATAGAACTCCTTTAATTGCTGATTTAAAACCTTCAGGAAAATATTTAATGGAAGATGTTCATTCAGTAGGAGGAACGCCTGCAATTATGAAATATTTGTTAGATAATGGCTATTTACATGGCGATTGTTTAACCGTTACAGGAAAAACTTTAGCCGAGAATTTAGCCGATGTTACGCCAATGGAATTTGAAGCACAAGATGTAATTCATCCAACAGATAAAGCGTTAAAAACATCAGGAAATATTCAAATAATTTATGGGAATTTAGCCAGTGAAGGAGCTGTTGCTAAAATTTCAGGAAATGAAGGCTTACTTTTTGAAGGAAAAGCAGTTGTTTATGATGGTGAACAAGCCGCAAATACAGGAATATCAAATGGAGAAGTGGAAAAAGGAGATGTCGTCGTTATTCGATATGTTGGACCAAAAGGAGGACCAGGAATGCCTGAAATGTTAAAACCAACATCATTAATTATGGGTGCTGGTTTAGGAAAATCGGTCGCTTTAATTACCGATGGTCGTTTCTCTGGAGGAACACACGGGTTCGTAGTAGGACATATTACGCCTGAAGCACAATCTGGAGGAAATATCGCTTTACTGAAAACAGGTGATAAAATTAAAATTAGTGCCGAAGATAATACGATAAATGTTTTAATTTCAGAAGAAGAATTAGCAGAAAGAAGAAAACGTTGGGTTGCTCCTGCATTAAAACACAAAAAAGGAATTTTATATAAATACGCAAAAACAGTAGCATCAGCATCGAAAGGATGTGTTACCGATGCATTTTAATCGCTGAAATTATGAACACGAAAACTGAACCAACATCAACAATAGCTACTAAGCAAAAAGTACACATTTCTGGCGCAGAAGCTGTTGTAAAATGTTTACTTGAAGAAGGAGCAGATTTAATTTATGGATATCCTGGTGGCGCAATTATGCCAGTTTATGATGAATTGTACAAATACGAAGGCAAAATAAACCACGTATTAACACGTCATGAACAAGGAGCAACACACGCCGCACAAGGTTTTGCCAGAGCAACAGGAAAAGTAGGAGTAGCAATTGCAACCTCGGGGCCTGGAGCTACCAATTTAATTACAGGAATTGCCGATGCACAAATAGATTCTACGCCAATGGTTTGTATCACTGGGCAAGTAGCTTCTCATTTATTAGGGTCGGATGCTTTTCAAGAAACTGATATTGTTGGTATTTCTACGCCTGTAACCAAATGGAATTATCAAATTACAAAAGCTTCGGAAATTCCTGAAATTTTTGCAAAAGCATTTTATATCGCAAAATCTGGTCGTCCAGGACCTGTTTTAATTGATATTACTAAAGATGCGCAGTTCGAAATGTTCGATTTTGAATATGAAAAATGTACATCAATACGTAGTTATAAAGCAAAACCAGACGTTGATTTAACACAAGTTAAAGCGGCTGCAGCATTAATCAACAAGGCTAAAAAACCTTTAGTTGTTTTTGGACAAGGTGTTATTTTAGGAGAAGCAGAACAAGAGTTTAAAACGTTTATTGAAAAAGCAGATATTCCTTCAGCTTGGACAATTTTAGGGTTATCAGCATTGCCAACCGATCATCAACTAAATATTGGTATGGTTGGTATGCACGGAAATTATGCACCCAATGTTTTAACCAATGAATGCGATGTGTTAATTGCTGTCGGAATGCGTTTTGATGACCGTGTTACTGGTGATTTAAGTAAATACGCCAAACAAGCAAAGGTCATTCATTTTGAAATAGATCCTGCCGAAATTGATAAAAATGTAAAAGCAGACGTACCTGTTTTAGGTGATGTTAAAGAAAGTTTAGCCGAAATTTTACCGTTAATCAACCAAAATAAACATACTGAATGGCTAGCAGAATTCACCAAATTAGAAGCCATCGAATATGATAAAGTAAAGAAAGAAGATTTATTTCCATCAAAAGATGGCTTAACTATGGCGGAGGTTCTAAAGGAAATAAATATCGCTTCTGGTGGTGATGCTATTATTGTTTCTGATGTTGGGCAACATCAAATGTTTACCTGTCGTTATGCGAAATTTAACAAAACAAAAAGTAATATTACCTCTGGCGGATTAGGAACCATGGGGTTTGCATTACCTGCCGCAATCGGGGCGAAAATGGGCGCACCCGAAAGAGAAGTTGTAATGATTGCTGGTGATGGTGGTTTTCAAATGACTATTCAAGAATTAGGAACTATTTTACAGAATAAAACAGCGGTGAAAATTGTCGTACTTAACAACGAATTTTTAGGAATGGTTCGCCAATGGCAACAACTATTTTTTGATAAAAGATACGCATCAACAGAAATGACAAATCCTGATTTTGTAGCAATCGCAAAAGGATATAGCATCGATGCAAAAAGAGTTACTAAAAGAGAAGATTTAGCAAGCACGGTTAAAGAAATGATGGCATCTAAAGACGCTTACTTCTTGGAAGTTTGTGTAGAAAAAGAAAATAATGTGTTTCCGATGATAGAAACAGGAGCATCAGTTTCAGATATAAGATTATCGTAAAATATCGTAATTATGGAAAACATGGAAAATAAACAAACATATACCGTTTCTGTTTATACAGAAAATAATGTAGGATTGTTGAATAGAATTTCAGGAATCTTTTTAAGAAGAAATATCAATATTGAAAGCATGAATATTTCTAAATCAGAAATAAAAAGCGTTTCAAGATTTACCCTATTAGTAAAAGTATCCGAAGAACAAATTAAAAAAATTATCGGGCAAATAGAAAAACAAGTAGAGGTAATTAAAGCGTATTATCATACTGATGAACATACGATTTATCAAGAATCTTGCTTGTTTAAATTGAGTTCTAAATCATTACTCGAAAATGATGAAATTCAAACAATTATAAATAGTAGTAAATCGAGAGTTATCAATATTAATAAAGATTTTTTTGTCCTTGAAAAATCAGGAACAAAAGAAGAAATTGAAGATTTATATCATACCTTAGATAAGCACGGAATTATGCAATTTGTTCGCTCAGGACGTATTGCAATTACCAAAGATGAAATGAAAATATCAAGCTTATTATCAGTAAATAATTAATCAGAAATAAGTAAAAAACAACAACACCAAACAACTATAAAAATGGCAACAAATTATTTCAATACATTATCATTAGCAGGAAAATTAGCACAATTAGCAAAATGTAGATTTATGAACGCTTCAGAATTTTCTGACGGCGTAAAAGCATTAGAAGGAAAAAAAGTAGTCATTATCGGTTGTGGAGCGCAAGGTTTAAATCAAGGTTTAAACATGAGAGATTCAGGTTTAGATGTTTCTTACGCATTACGTGCTGCAGCAATTCAAGAAAAAAGAGCGTCGTTTAAAAATGCCTCTGAAAATAATTTTAATGTTGATACTTTTGAAGCCTTAATTCCTACGGCTGATTTAGTCTTAAATTTAACGCCAGATAAACAACATACCAGCGTTGTAAATACGGTAATGCCTTTAATGAAAAAAGGAGCAACGTTATCATATTCTCACGGTTTTAATATCGTAGAAGAAGGAATGCAAATTCGTGAAGATTTAACAGTAATCATGGTCGCTCCAAAATGTCCTGGAACGGAAGTAAGAGAAGAATATAAAAGAGGGTTTGGTGTGCCAACTTTAATTGCAGTTCACCCAGAAAATGACCCTGAAAATAAAGGATGGGCACAAGCAAAAGCATACGCAGTAGCAACAGGCGGACATAAAGCAGGTGTTTTAGAATCGTCTTTCGTAGCTGAGGTAAAATCAGATTTAATGGGAGAACAAACCATTTTATGTGGAGTGTTACAAACAGCTTCTATTTTATCATTTGAAAGAATGATTGAAGAAGGAATTGAACCTACGTACGCATCTAAATTAATTCAATATGGTTGGGAAGTGATTACAGAAGCTTTAAAGCATGGAGGAATTACTAACATGATGGATCGTTTATCGAACCCTGCAAAAATTAAAGCTTTTGAAATTTCAGAAGAATTAAAAACAATCATGGAGCCATTGTTTATAAAGCATATGGACGATATCATGTCAGGTCATTTTTCTAAAACTATGATGGAAGATTGGGCAAATGATGATGTTAATTTATTGTCTTGGAGAGCTGAAACTGGTGAAACATCTTTCGAAAAAACACCTGCAACATCTGCAGAAATTAGTGAACAAGAATTTTTTGATCACGGTACGTTAATGGTTGCTTTTGTTAGAGCAGGAGTAGAGTTAGCTTTTGATAATATGGTCGCTTCAGGAATTAAAGCAGAATCGGCATATTATGAATCGTTACACGAATTACCATTAATTGCAAACACAGTCGCTCGAAAAAAATTATACGAAATGAACCGTATTATTTCTGATACCGCAGAATATGGTTGTTATTTATTTGATCACGCAGCAAAACCTTTGTTAGTTGATTTTATGAAAACTGTTGATACCAATGTTATCGGTAAAGCGTTTAAAAATTCAGCGACAAATTCAAACGAAGTAGATAATTTAGCGTTAATCGCTGTAAATACGGCAATTCAAAATCACCCAATTGAGGCGATTGGTAAAACATTAAGAGCGTCAATGACTGCCATGAAAACAATAACTCAAGAAGAAGAAAAAGAAGCCGTAGTTTTTCATTAATATGCTAGTAAAAACAATCTATACTCCAACAATAAAAGCAGTAGAAGAGGCTGTAGCCACACTAAAAGGTGTGGCTATAGAAACTCCATTATTAAATAATTATATTTATTCAGAAAAATATAAAGCGAATATCTTCTTAAAAAGAGAAGATTTACAACAAGTTCGTTCGTATAAAATTAGAGGTGCTTACAATAAAATAAGCTCGATAACTCAAGCGCAACGAGCAAACGGAATTGTTTGTGCAAGTGCGGGAAATCATGCACAAGGTGTTGCTTTTGCGTGTAAAAAGCTTCAAATTCACGGTACAATTGTAATGCCCGCACCCACGCCAAAACAGAAAGTAGAACAAGTTAAAATGTTTGGAGGCGATTATGTTGATATTCAATTATCGGGCGATACTTTTGATGATGCTTATAAATATGCAAAAAACGTATGCGATACCTTAGGTAAAACATTTGTACATCCGTTTGATGATCAAAAAATAATTGAAGGACAGGCAACCGTTGGTTTAGAAATTATAAAGCAATCTAAAGAAATTATCGATTACGTATTTGTTCCCGTGGGCGGTGGTGGCTTGGCTTCTGGGGTGTCTAGTATTTTTAAATTATTGTCACCAACAACCAAAGTAATAGGTGTAGAACCAGCTGGAGCAGCGTCTATGAAAACATCTATCGAGGCAAATGAAAATGTTAAATTAGCTAAAATTGATAAATTTATTGACGGGGCAGCAGTCCAGCAAGTAGGGAAGTTAACTTTTGATATCTGTAAAGAAAATTTATACGATATGATAACCGTTCCTGAAGGAAAAGTGTGTCAAACAATTTTAGATTTATATAATAAAGAAGCGATTGTAGTAGAACCTGCAGGTGCTTTAACCATAACTGCTTTAGATTTTTTTGCAGAAGAAATTAAAGGTAAAAATGTTGTTTGTGTCATCAGTGGAAGCAATAATGATATTGCTAGAACTGCCGAAATTAAAGAACGTGCCTTATTATATAGCGAATTAAAACATTATTTTATTATTCGATTTCCGCAAAGAGCAGGCGCGTTAAAAGATTTTTTAATGGATGTTTTAGGCGAAAATGATGATATTACTTTTTTCGAATATTCCAAGAAATCAAGTAAAGAAAATGCACCAGCTGTCGTTGGAATTGAATTGATGAAAAAAGAAGATTTAGCACCTTTAATCCAAAGAATGAAAGCGCTTAATTTTTATGGCGAATATTTAAACGATAAACCTAATTTATTTGAGTTTTTAGTATAAAATATATTTTTTATCAAAATTTAAAACCGTAATTTCTTTGGCTTTTTTTAGATTCAAAACCTAAGTAAAAGTTTACAAGAAATTACGGTTTTTTCATTTTTTTTCATTTTTGATAATTATTGTAACATCTGTTACAGTAATTTTTTGAGCTTTGAAGTATCTTTATAAAAATAAAACAAGATAACAAAAACAAAATAAGATGAGGAAATACCTGAAATATTTTAGCTTATTAATGGTCATTATTTTTGTGAATTGCAACGGAAAAAAAGAAGTTGCAAAAATATCAAAAAAAGAAAATTCAAAAGAAATAAAAGTTGTAAAAGAAATAAAAGAACATGAAGGAAAAAGATTATTAGAAACAAAATGTTTTGTATGTCATAATGTTTCTACATCAAAAAAAGATAGAATTGCTCCGCCGATGATTGCCGTTAAAGCGCATTATATTCAAAAAAACACCAAAAAAGAAGATTTTATAGCGGAATTTACCAGTTTTGCAACAAATCCGACTCAAGAAAAAACCAAAATGCGTGGAGCTGTTAAAAAATTTGGCGTAATGCCAAAACAAGTTTTTGATAAAAAAGATATTGAAAAAATTGCGAATTATTTATTCGATTATAAAATAGCAGAGCCTTCTTGGTTTCAAAAACATTGGGTAGAACATAAAGGGAAAACGTATTTTAATGAAGGAAAAACAAGTTTTATCGAACATAAAACACACGAAAAATCAAAAGCTGAAATCGGTTTAAGCTACGCTTTAGGAACTAAAAAAGTGTTAGGAAAAAATTTAATGGGAACGATTCAGAAAAAAGGAACCCTATCGGCACTTAAATTTTGTAACGAAAAAGCCTACAAACTAACGGATAGCATGGCACTGAAATATAACGCCAAAATTAAACGAGTTTCTGATAAACCTAGAAATCCTAAAAATATCGCAAACGCAAAAGAATTGGAAATTCTAGAAAATTACAAAAAAATAGTTGCCAATAAACAAAAAATTACGCCACTATTAACAACAGAAAATCAGCAAACAACATTTTATTATCCGATTGTAACAAATGCGATGTGTCTGCAATGTCATGGAAAACCAAAAACGCAAATAGCTCCAGAAACACTAACAAAATTAGCTGATTTATATCCAAAGGATAAAGCCGTAAATTATGATATCAATCAAGTACGAGGAATTTGGAGTATCACTTATACAAATTAAAGCATCGGTAAATAATGAATAATTTAACAACAATTTTAAAAGGAAAAACGCCTGTATTAATAGATTTTTATGCAGATTGGTGTCAGCCATGTAAAATGATGACGCCTATTTTAAAGGAATTAAAAAATGATTTAGGAGAGGATATTATCATTTTAAAAATAGATGTAGATAAAAATACTTTAATCGCTAAAAAATATCAAATTAAAGGTGTGCCAACTTTTATGCTCTTTAAAAATGATAAAATGTTATGGCGGCAATCGGGTTTACTTTATAAAAATGATTTAATTAATATTATAAAAGAATATCAAAATAATTAATTAAATTTTATTTAATTCTTCCAAAATAAGATGACACCCTTCCTTAATTTCATCATCAGAAATTGTTAAAGGCGGGGTAATTCTGATAGCACTTCCTTCAAAAAGTAACCAGAATAAAATCAAGCCTTTATCCAAACAATTCAAAATTATTTTTGAGGCAATTTCAGGCGATTCTACCATTAAAGCAAGCATTAAACCCCTTCCTCGGATTTCTTTCACAGCCTTATGATCTTGAAAGAAATTTCTAATAATCGTTTCTTTTCTAAGCGTTTCTTGAATAAGATTTGACGATATAATTTCTTCAACAGTTGCTAAACCCGCACTCGCAATTACAGGATGTCCGCCAAAAGTAGTAATATGCCCTAATTTAGGATTTTCTTTTAAGCAATTCATCACTTCGAAAGATGCAATAAAAGCACCAATTGGCATTCCTCCGCCTAAACCTTTTCCTGTGATAATGATATCAGGAATAACATTATAATTTTCAAATCCCCAAAATTTCCCTGTACGTCCAATACCTGTTTGAATTTCATCTAAAATAAGCAATGCACCAACTTCTTCACAACGCTTTTTTACTTTTGATAAATAATTATTTTGAGGTTCGATAAAACCTGCACCACCTTGAATAGTTTCTAAAATAACACCTGCTGTTTTTGTCGTAATTTTTTCTAAATCGATTTCATTATTAAATTCGATAAATTTTACTCCAGGAATTAAAGGACGAAATGCACGGTTTTGTGCTTCCGCTCCGCAAACGCTCATTGCACCTTGCGTATTTCCGTGATACCCGTTTTTGCCTGCGATAATTTCCGACCTTCCTGTGAAGCGTTTTGCTAATTTTAACGCGCCTTCGGTGGCTTCTGTTCCTGAATTTACCAAATAAACCGATGCTAAATTTTCAGGTAACGTATTTGCCAAAGCCTTGCATAAATCCAATTGTGGTTGCTGAATAAACTCCCCGTAAACCATTACGTGCGTATAGGAATCAAGTTGTTTTTTTATGGCATTGGTAACTTTTGGATGATTATGACCTAAGCTATTTGCCGAAACTCCTGCCACGAAATCCAACATTTTTTTGCCCTTTTTATCGTAAATATAACTGCCTTTTGCGTGAGAAATTTCAATAGCTAAAGGATGTGGTGTTGTTTGTCCTTGATATTTTAAGAAATCGTTTTTCATTTTGATATTAATGCGTTTTGATAGAATTATTTAATTTCTTTTAAATATTGTTTTTTCGCTTTTTTCACGGCAGAATCATTTTTTTTGATACTCGAAATTGGAGTATTACTGTCTTTTTGTATGTCTTTTTTTATATTTTTATTGCTGATTTTATCTTTTTTGAAAATATCTTCAACAGTTAAAGGTTGTTCATCGCTACGCCAAATAAACCCTTTAAACTTTTTTTCTTCGGATGGAAATTTAGAAGGCGGAAATGTTTTTCCTTCGGATAATTTAAAATATTTAGTTTCTATAATTTCATTTTCGGCGAAGGTAAATTCAATATCGCTTGCAATTTCTTTGGTAACGGTTTCTAATTGTTGGCTTTTTTCGTTTCGATTATAATATAACGATTCGGCATTTCCTTTTACAAGCATTGTTTTTAACTTGTTTTCTTCAAATTTACCGTACATATTTCGTCCTTTTATTTGATTAAAATCATCTTTGGATAAAGAATCTTTTTGAATCATAAAAGCGTTTTGTAAGATTTTTAAAGAATCTAATTTATTGGTAATTTTATTAGTTTTTAACTGAATACTATCCCCTGTAATTTGATTTTCTCCAGACCAAATAATCGGGTTTTTAAACATTCTGGTAAGTCCTGAAACTTGGCTTGTATGAATAGAATCACATTTCCCTTGCAAGTCTGATTTAAAAATTTTTACATTGTTAAAAACTCGAATTATTCTGTTATTTGTTTTACCTGTTAATAAAATTTTATCACCTGCAACATACATCGAATCCTTATCAATAGCAGTAATAGCAACGGCTTTATCAATAATAAATAGCGAATCTTTCTTTTCATATAATTCGGCATAATTACCTTTGGTTACCATTTTTTGAACAGTGTCAATTACCTTAATATTATTGGTTGCCGAGGCAAAACCGTTTCGTTTATCATAATATAAACTATCGGCTAAAACGGTGCGTTCTTTTAAAAATAATTTGGCATTTTTCACAAAATAAGCAACAGAAGTATTAGTGTTATAAAAACCTTTTTCACAATAAATTTGAGTGCTATCTTTTAAATTTGTAATCGTACTTGCACCATATAAATAGGCTAAATTTGAATTGGTATAATAATCCAAATGATTAGATTCTAAAGTGTTTTGAGGATTTACAACCGTTACTTTTGATTTGGCAGTAAATTTTTTATCCTTTAAAAAATACGTTCCTCGGATACTTTTTAATACATTTTTTTTATCACGAATTGTGCCTCCATTAGGGTAATATAGTATCTGATTTTTACGGTCGAAATGAAGCGTATCGGTGCTTAATTTCATTTCTTTATCATTAATTTCAACGTTTCCCCAAGAGGTTGCTTTTTTTGAATTTCCATTATAAATCGCAAAATCACTGTATTGAATAATGCTATCACCTTGTTCAATAACAACTTCACCGATGGCTTTAAAAATATTTTTATCTTTATAAAGTAAGGCTCTTTGACAATCTAAGGTTGCACCTGCGTGTTGCATTTTTACCTTTCCGATAAGTAAGGTCGCTCCTGGGTATTTTTCTTGATCAGCAGTACTTATTTGTGTAGAAAGTATTTTGATTTTTTTTGCTTGAGAAAAAATACCCACTGAAAATCCAATGGAAAATAATAGAAAAGCTAAAAGAAATATTTTATTCAAAGTAAGAATTTTTAGATTGCAAAAATAATGAAAACATTACGGGCTATTTCTTAATAAATCAATAAAATTATTCTGATAAAAGTTTTTGATAAAAATATCTTCAAAAAATCTTTAAAAAAGAAGGCTTCGTTCTTTTTTAAAGCTAATTTTGTACAAGTTTAAAAATAAAAAAATATATAATTATGAGCGCCCATTTTGATTTATCTGTAGAAGAAATGAAATCCTATGGTTATAAAATAGTAGATTTAATTGCCGAACATTGGGATACGCTAAAAGATAAAAAACCAGTAACTTCGGCAACTCGTGAACAAATGGATGCATTATTTTTGGAAGAAGTTCCTGATAAAGGTATGAATCCAACAGAAGTCTTGGATTTTGTAATCGATAACGTAATACCAAATAGTACGGTTATTTCACATCCGAAAGCCTATTCTTTCGTACCAGGACCGAGTAATTTTATCAGTACCATGGCAGATAGTTTGGCTACTGGATTTAATATTTTTTCAGGAGGATGGATGGTTTCTCCAGCAGCAGCGGAGTTAGAAATTGTAACGATGAATTGGCTACTAAAAATGTACGATTTTCCTGTTGAAAAAGGAGGAGGGATTTTTACAAGTGGTGGTTCGATGGCAAATTTAACAGCCTTGGTAACGGCAAGACGCATTAAATGTGGCGATGATTTTTCAAAAGCAATTATTTATTTATCAGATCAAGCACATTCCTCAAATATTAAAGCAATTCGGGTTTTAGGTTTTAAAAAAGAACAAATCCGTATTTTACCTACCGATATTGAATTTAAAATTAGTATCAATAAACTAAAAAATGCCATTGCAAAAGATAAGTTAGAAGGCTTACAACCCTTTTGTTTTATAGCATCCGCAGGAACAACAAATACAGGAACTGTTGATCCGTTAAATGAAATTGCCGATATTTGTGAAGCTGAAAATTTATGGTTTCATATTGATGGAGCGTATGGAGGTGCTGCTATTTTATCTGAAAAAGGAGCAAAAGCATTGCGAGGAATAGAAAGAGCAGATTCGTTAACAGTTGACCCGCATAAATGGTTTTATCAACCTTATGAAATAGGCTGTTTATTAGTAAAAGATTCGTCTTGGTTAAGTGGAACTTTTAGCGAAAAACCTGAGTATTTACGTGATATTGAAGGAAATGAATCTGAAATTAATTTTTACGATTATGGAATTCAATTAACGCGTCGTTTTAGAGCCTTGAAGTTTTATATGTCGATAAAAACATACGGTTTAGATACTTTTAAGCAAGCCGTAACCTATAATATCGATTTAGCTGATACTGTTGAAAAAGTTTTACGAAAAAGTAGAGATTGGGAAATTGTTTCTCCAGCTACTTTAGCGATTATTAATTTTAGATACAATCCGATTGGCGCAAATTTATCAGAAAAAGAAATCGATGCGTTAAATAATGAAATATCTAAAAAAATAATGGATTCTAAAGAAGCATTTTTAGTAACCACTATTTTAAATAAACAAGTTGTTTTAAGAATGTGTCTAATAAACCCAAAAACAACAATTGACCATGTAGAAGAAACATTAGCATTATGTCATCAATTTGGACAAGAGATTTTATCAAAGTAAAATTTTAATTAAAAAAGAAATAAACAGAAAAAAGCCTTCATTATTTTAAATAATGAAGGCTTTTTATTATAGTAAAAAACAGTTAATTATCTATTAATTGTTTGTTTTCTATCTGGTCCTACAGATACAACCGTTACAGGAACTCCTGTTTCTTTTTCGATAAAAGCAACGTAGTCTAGTAAATTTTTAGGTAATTGTTCAGCAGATGTCATTTTCGTTAAATCATCTTCCCAACCTTTAAATTCTGTATAATTTACACTGATGTTTTCAGGTTCAATATTATAAGGAAAATGTGTAATTTCTTCGCCTTTGTAGTTGTAAGAAGTACAAATTTTTAAGGTGTCAAATCCAGAAAGAACATCTCCTTTCATCATCATTAACTTAGTAACTCCGTTTACATCAACTGCATATTTTAAAGCAACTAAATCTAACCATCCACATCTTCTTGCACGACCTGTGGTTGCTCCAAATTCATGACCAACTTTTGCCATTTCAGCGCCATCTTCGTCAAATAATTCGGTAGGAAAAGGACCAGAACCAACACGAGTTGTATAGGCTTTGAATATTCCGAATACATCGCCAATTCTGTTAGGAGCAATTCCTAAACCAGTACAAGCACCAGCTGCTGTGGTGTTTGATGAAGTTACAAACGGATATGTTCCAAAGTCAATATCTAATAAAGAACCTTGCGCTCCTTCTGCTAAAATTGTTTTCCCAGCTTTAATTGCGCTGTTCAAATATTCTTCAGAATCTATAAATTGTAATGTTCTTAATTTTTCAATACCCAAGTCAAATTCAGCTTCTAATTCGTCTAAATCGTATTCTACTTGAACATCAAAAAAGCTAAGCATACTTAAATGCTTTTCAGTTAAAGCTCTGTACTTATCTTTCCAGTTATCCAATTCTAAGTCTCCAACACGCATTCCGTTTCTACCGGTTTTGTCCATATATGTTGGGCCAATTCCTTTTAATGTAGAACCAATTTTTGCTTTTCCTTTTGATGTTTCAGACGCTGCGTCTAATAATCTGTGGGTTGGTAATATTAGGTGTGCTTTTCTAGAAATTAATAATTTAGAAGTATAATCGATATTGTGTACGTCTAAATTTTCTAGTTCTTTTTTAAAGATAACAGGGTCAATTACGACTCCATTACCAACTACATTTAAAGCGGTTTTATGAAAAATTCCTGAAGGAATTGTGTGTAAAACGTGTTTGTTACCGTCAAAAATTAAGGTATGACCAGCATTTGGTCCTCCTTGAAATCTTGCAATAATATCGTAATCTCTTGTTAAAACATCTACGATTTTACCTTTTCCCTCGTCTCCCCATTGTAATCCGAGTAATAAATCTACTGCCATTTAGTATGTTATTAAGTGTATTTGTTGTGTTTGTTATTTTTTATTCTGATGCTTTAGCGTTTTTAACATCTTTAACATCTTTTAGTTCTTTTGATGTTTTTTCTTTAGTTTCTTTTGATTTTCGCTTTGTTCCGTAAAAATAAAGCGAATGATTATGAATATCAATATCAAAAACGTCTTCTATTGTTTTTTTGATAACCTGTATTCTAGGATCACAAAATTCTTTTACTTCTCCAGAATCAGTCATAATTAAATGGTCATGATTTTTATCGAAATAACTTTTTTCATAGCGTGCCATTGACTGTCCATCAAACTGATGTTTACGAACTAATCCGCAGTCTAAGAGCAGGTCTATCGTATTGTAAAGCGTGGCTCTACTTACTCGATAGTTTTTATTTTTCATCTTAATATATAATGATTCTATATCAAAATGTTCTTCCGCAACATATATTTCTTGTAAAATAGCGTAACGCTCAGGAGTTTTACGATGTTTATTTTCTTCTAAAAAAGTCGTGAAAACTTTTTTTACAATTTCTTGATTTTCGGTTGAATTACTCATTATAGTTTATAATTTTACGGACGGGCAAATTTACAGTTATTTATTGATAAAAAAAGAAGTATCTTAAAATGATATTTACAAATAGCTTACAATGTGTTTACACGTTCTATTTTTTGTATTCCGTCTATTTTTTTTAATTCAAAAATTATTTTGTTTAATTGGACTTTATTTTTAACACTTAACGAGAGTGTACCATCAAATATTCCGTGAGCTCCAGAGAAATTAATACTATGTATAAACACGTCCGTACTATTTGAGATAATACGTGTTATATTATTAATAATTCCATTATTATCAATTCCAGATAGGTTTAAAATTGCGGTAAAATCTTGTTTTGTAGAATCAATCCATTTGGCGGGCATAATTCTATATGCGTAATTAGATTGTAATGAAATAGCGTTCGGACAATTATTTTTATGTATTTTAATACCTTCATTAATTGTAGTGAAAGCAAAAACTTTATCACCAGGAATAGGCGTACAGCATTTGGCAAAGCTATAATCGAGTGTTTGTTCTTCTTTTCCAAAAACGAGTGCATCATATTTATGAGTAACTTCTTCTTTTTCTGAGATGTCATTATTAGAAGAATTTCTACGGAAAGTATTTTTGATAAATCCCATAATAAGTCCACTTCTTTGGGCAACAAATTCTTTTAATTGTTTGTTGTCGATAGCACCGTTACCGATTCTAAAAAACAAATCGAAGCTTGTTTTTAACCCAAAATAGTTGGCGAGTTCATTAATTATTTTTTCACCAGAACCTAATTTTAAATGGCGTAATTTTCGAAATAAGATGGCTTTTCCTTCTTCGGCGATAATTTTTTCTTCGGCTTTTAAGGCTGATTTTATTTTGGTACGTGCTCTTGCGGTTATCACAAAATCGAGCCAACGGACATTTGGTTTATTGTTGGCGGCTGTTTGTACTTCGACTTGATCACCGCTACGTAATGTGTGGCTCAGGGGAACTAATTTTCCGTTTACTTTAGCGCCACGGCATTTTAAACCGACATCGGTATGTACAGAAAAGGCAAAATCTAAGGCGGTTGCTCTTTTTGGTAATGATTTTAAATCTCCCTTTGGGGTAAAAACATATATTTCTTTGGCGTATAAATTAAGTTTGAAATCTTCTACAAAATCCACGGCATTTATGGTTTGATTCTCTAGTGTTTCTTTCAAACGATTTAGCCATCCGTCAAGTCCATTTTCTTGAATTTCTCCTTGTTTATATTTAAAGTGAGCGGCGTATCCTTTTTCGGCAATTTCGTCCATTCTTTCAGAGCGAACTTGTACTTCGACCCATTTGGCTTCTGGTCCCATAACGGTAATATGTAAGGCTTCATAGCCTGTTGTTTTGGGTTGTGAAATCCAATCACGTAAACGGGCGGGATTTGGTTTGAAAAAGTCAGTAACGATAGAATATATTTTCCAAGCATCAAATTTTTCATCATCAGAAGTTGGTTCATAAATTATTCGAATGGCAAATTTATCGTATACTTCATCAAAGGTTACATTTTGTTTTTGCATTTTTCTTCTGATAGAGAAAATTGATTTAAAACGTCCTTTAATTTGATAGGTAAAACCTTCTTTATCTAAAGCTTCTTTTAAGACTCCAGTAAAGTTATCGATATATTTTTGTTGTTCTTCTTTGCTATCTTTTATCTTGATTAAGATATCATTATAAACTTCTGGTTCGGTGTATTTTAAGCCTAAGTCTTCTAGTGCTGTTTTGATGTTAAACAATCCTAAACGATGGGCTAGAGGAGCATAAATATACAAGGTTTCGGAAGCGATTTTTACCTGTTTGTAGCCAGGCATTGCGTCCATGGTTTGCATATTGTGTAGGCGATCTGCGATTTTTATCAGAATAACTCGTACATCATCGTTTAATGTAAGAAGCATTTTTCTAAAATTTTCTGCCTGAATAGAATGGTCTTGTTCTTTTTTTAGGTTTGATATTTTGGTGAGTCCGCTAACAATTCTGGCGATATTTTCACCGAATAAACGTTCCATATCCTCTACGGTATATGGCGTATCTTCTACCACATCGTGTAGTAAAGCGGCGGCAATAGAGGTGGCTCCTAAACCAATTTCATCAGCTACAATTTTAGCAACTGCTATGGGATGAAAAATATAAGGTTCGCCTGTTTTTCTACGTTGATCAGAATGTGCTTCAACGGCTATTTCAAAAGCTTTACGTATCAGTTTTTTATCCTCTTCCGATAATGTTTGATACGTTCCTTTTAGTAAATTTTTATATCTGTGGGCTATTTCTTTATTTTCTTCTTCTATCGTTGCATTATAACTCATACGCTTAAATATTTGCTTATTTTTTATTTGCTATGTTTCATAATAAAAATAGGCTAAAGAATTTTATTGAGCAAGTTTTTATAACAAATGTTTAGCATCAATTTAATAATGAAAAAAAAAGGCTATTTTTACAATAAAAGCTAAAGAAATTTAAAATATGGAAACTATTGATGGTTTTGAACTGGAAATGTTAATTGAAAATCAATATCGAATTTCAAATAAAATAATAAATCTGGACTCAATCCTTGATATTAGATATTCAGATTCAAATATAATTGGTTTTATTAATTGTCATTTTTTTGGTTCAAGTATTCAGTTTGTAAATTTTAAGTCAAAAAATGATGAAGCTTCTAAAATATTTTTTACTGATTGTATTTTTAATAATGATTCATTAGAATTTATTTGTTGCGAGAAACTTGATTCTGTTACTTTTATGGGAGAAACTAAGATTAAAAATTATTTAAGCTTTGATGGTTGTAATTTATATCTTCTATACTTTGAAAAAAAGTGTAAAATTGAAACTTTAAATATTCATAGATCTGAAATTATTAAAAAATTTACTATCAATAAAAGTACTATTACAAAATTATCAATTAATAATACCGATTTTAAAGGTAAAGTAGAAATTTTAGATTCAACTTTTAATAGCGCTAGTATTTCAAATTTAACATGTGCTAATGTTTTTAATTTTAATAAAAATGAAATAAAAAATAATTTAGATATTACAAATGTTACTTTCCAAAAATTTAATTTTTATGAAAATAAATTTTCAGAGGAAGAAGAAAACTGTCAAATGAAATTTTTAGACAATACTTTTGAAGGGAAAAGTTATTTATCAAATTGGAAAGCTTTGAATACTGATTTAATTATTCAAAATTGTGATTTTAAGAAATCCACTCGATTTAATAATTCTATTTTTAAATCTTTAAAGCTAGAAGAAACCACTTTTAATGATATTTGTTCTTTTCAAGATACGAAATTTAAGAATGTTATTATTGATAGAACAAGTTTCGATAAAACTGCCTATTTTGATGATATTTTAATTTCAGATATCGAAAATTGTGATAGAAAAACATTAAGGAATATTAAACATGAACTTCAACGGAGTAATAATAAAATCGATTTAGATAAATTTAAAGCACATGAAATTAATGCTTACAGAAAAGAACTTATAAAAGATAAAAGGTTTTGGTTTAATGATAAAGATGCTTTTATTCTTCATGTTGGATATTGGTTTTCTAAAAATGGAACAAATTGGTTTAGGGCATTAGGTAGGTCAATATTTGGCAGTCTTCCTTTTTATGCTCTTTTCTTTTGGGCAAGTGTTGGTGATTTCGGCTTTGGGAATTTTGATTTTTCTGAGCTATGTTTTTTTATGGATGGGTTTACAAAATTTTTAATCCCTACAAATATTTATAATCCTTTAATAGATAAAACGTTTGTAATAGGTTGGTCTTGGTTTCCTTTTATTTTGGGTAAAATATTTTTATCAATAGGTATTTATGAAATTATAGTTTCATTTAGAAAATTTAAATCTTAAGTTTTTATTAATAAGAGTCTGTTGAATTAATTAAAAACACTATCTTTGCAAACTTATACATAAAATTTAAACAATTTAATTATGAATCATTACGAAACTGTTTTCATTTTGAATCCCGTTTTATCTGAAACTCAGATAAAGGAGACAGTAAAGAAGTTTGAGGACTATTTGCTTTCTAAAGGTGCAGAAATGATTTCTAAAGAAGATTGGGGCTTAAAAAAATTAGCGTATCCAATTGAAAAGAAAAAAAGTGGATTTTACCACTTACTAGACTACAAAGTAGCAGGAGATGCAATCGCAGCTTTTGAATTAGAATTCAGAAGAGACGATAGCGTTATGCGTTATTTAACCGTAAGGTTAGATAAACATGCTGAAGCGTGGGCTGAAAAGAGAAGAGAACGTGTTAAATCTGCAAAAAAGTAAGCAATGGCGTCAACAACTATAGATCAACAAGCAAAAGGAAACAAGCAAGGTGAAGTACGTTACTTAACGCCGCTTGATATTGAAACAAAAAAAGAAGCAAAATACTGTCGTTTTAAAAAGAACGGTTTTAAATACATCGATTATAAAGATGCTAGCTTCTTAATGTATTTAGTAAACGAGCAAGGTAAAATTTTACCAAGACGTTTAACAGGAACATCATTAAAGTATCAACGTAAAGTGGCTCAAGCTATCAAGAGATCTCGTCACTTAGCATTAATGCCATACGTTGGTGATTTGTTAAAATAATAAAGAAGTAGAAACATGGAATTGATACTAAAACAAGACGTAGAAAATTTAGGTTTTAAAGACGATGTTGTAACTGTTAAGAATGGTTATGGTCGTAATAGCCTAATTCCTAAAGGATATGCAACATTAGCTACTTCATCAGCTAAAAAAGTATTAGCTGAAAACTTAAAGCAACGTGCTTTTAAAGAAGCTAAATTAGTAGAAGAAGCTACTGCGGTTGCTGAAGCTGTTAAAGGATACGAACTAAAAATTACTTCTAAAGTAGGTTCTGGTGATAAATTATTTGGTTCAGTAAACAACATTAATGTTGCTGAAGCATTAGCTAAAGCTGGTACTGTTATTGATAAGAAATTTATCAAGGTTACAGGAGGTAGTGTAAAAAGATTAGGTAAATATAACGCTGCTGTACGTTTACACAGAGCTGTTGTTGCTGATATCGTATTTGAGGTTGTTGCTGAAAAGTAAGAATTTTAAATTAAACTATATAAAAATCCTACTCATTTATTTGAGTAGGATTTTTTTTGCATATATTATATCATAAAAATGGAAACATGTAGGGGCAGACCTGTGTGTCTGCCCCTATATATTGTCTGCTCTAATGTGTGTCGTCTATATTCTAATCAATTTTAATATTTTCTTGATTTCTAAGAATATCGTCGATAGTTTCTCTTTTTCTAATTAAGTAATCTTTTCCTTTGTAAATCATTACTTCGGCAGGCTTATATCTTGAATTATAATTCGATGCCATAGAATAACAATACGCACCTGCATTGCTAAAACATAAAATATCTTCTTCGGATATTTCATTAATTCTTCTGTTAGAACCAAATGTATCGGTTTCACAAATATAGCCGACAATGCTATAAAAACGAGCTCTTCCTTTTGGGTTTGATAAATTTTCAATATGATGATATGAATTATAAAGCATCGGACGAATTAAATGATTCATTCCGCTATCAATACCAGCAAAAACAGTAGATGTTGTTTGTTTGATAACATTTACTTTGGCTAAAAAATAACCAGATTCACTGACTAAAAATTTTCCAGGTTCAAACATTAATGTAATATTTTTCCCATATTCTTTACAGAATTTATTAAATCTATCGGATAATTTAGCACCTAATTCAACAATATCTGTAGAAATATCATCAGATTTATAAGGAACTTTGAAACCACTTCCGAAGTCAATAAAATCAATATTTTTAAACTGTTTTGCAACATCAAATAAAATATCTGAAGCACGTATAAAAGTATCAATATCTAAAATATCAGAACCTGTGTGCATGTGAATTCCATTAATTCGCATTCCTGTATTTTCAACAACTCTTTTTATATGGGGTACTTGATGAATTGAAATTCCAAATTTAGAGTCAATATGTCCTACAGAAATATTGCTATTTCCGCCCGCCATAATATGCGGATTGATACGAATACAAACAGGTGTTTTAGGGTGTTTCTGTCCAAATAATTCTAGTATTGATAAATTATCAATATTAATTTGAATACCTAGTTTTGCAACTTCTTCAATTTCGTGTAATGATACACCGTTTGGTGTATAAATAATATCTTTTGGATTAAATCCAGCAAGTAAACCAAGTTTCACTTCTTGAATAGAAACGGTATCTAAGCCACTATTTAGTGTTTTAAAAACTTTTAAAATATTGATGTTAGACAATGCTTTTACGGCATAATTTATTTTTAAGTTCTTAACTTTAGAAAAAGCAGTGGTCATATTTTTATACTGCTCAATTATTTTTTCAGTATCATATACATAAAGTGGCGAACCGTACTTGTTTGCTAAATCTAATAATGCTTCTCTATTCATTGTACTTGTATTATTTTATGGATGTTTATACAAGGCAAATGTAGCAAAGGAGTTTTCTTGAAAAAATTAATTATAAAAAATAGACAAATTGGTTTTTTTTGTGATTTTTGATTAAATTCTTTTAAAATTTCTTCTTTTTAAGTTCAAAATCTTTTCCTAAATACACACGACGTACGGTTTCATCTTCGGCTAATTCCTCGGGAGTTCCTTCTTTTAAAATCCCTCCGTTGTACATTAAATAGGTTCTATCGGTAATAGCGAGTGTTGCTTGTACATCGTGATCGGTAATTAAAATTCCAATATTTTTGGTTTTTAACTTCGCAACAATTCCTTGAATATCTTCCACAGCAATTGGATCGACTCCAGCAAAAGGTTCATCTAATAAAATAAATTTAGGATCGGAGGCAAGGCAACGTGCAATTTCTGTTCTACGGCGTTCTCCTCCAGAGAGTAAATCACCCCGATTTTTACGAACGTGTCCTAAACTAAATTCATCAATTAATTCTTCTAAACGTTGTTTTCTTTCCGATTTATTTCGGTCAGTAAATTCCAAAACCGCCATGATATTATCTTCTACCGATAATTTTCTAAAAACAGAGGCTTCTTGTGCTAAATAGCCAATTCCTTTTTGAGCACGTTTATACATGGCATCTTCTGTAATTTCCTCATCATCTAAAAAAATACGACCATCGTTGGGTTTTATCATGCCGACAATCATATAAAAAGAAGTTGTTTTTCCAGCACCGTTAGGACCAAGAAGTCCGATAATTTCACCTTGTTCTACTTCTAAGGAAATTCCTTTTACAACTTTTCGTTTACCGTATAGTTTTTGTATGTTATCTGCTCTTAATTTCATTTTATGGGTAATCAATTGATAATTTTTGGCATTATTTATAGAGCATAAAACGCTATAAATAATGCTAAAAATTGGAATTATAGTTCTTTATTTTCTTCTAAAGCTTCCCAAAATTCTACGGCTTTACGCAAATGCGGGATTAAAATAGTACCACCAACAAGCGTTGCAATACTCATTGTTTCCATCATTTCTTCTTTGGTCACGCCATTTTTATAGGCTGTTTCTAAGTGATATGCGATACAATCATCGCAACGTAAAACCGCTGAGGCTACTAAACCAAGTAATTCTTTTGTTTTTTCAGGAAGATGTCCTTCTTTAAAAGCGTTGGTATCTAAATTAAAAATTCGTTTGATTATTTTATTATCACTTGCTAAAATTTTATCATTCATTTTAGCTCGATAGTCGTTAAACTCTTGGACTTTTTGAGACATTTTTCTGTTCTTTTTTTAAGATAAATTTTGATACATAGATACTTACTTCATAAAGTATCATAATCGGTACGGAAACAATTATTTGACTCGCAATATCTGGCGGTGTTATTATTGCTGATAATACCAAAACTACAACGAGCGCATGTTTACGATATTTTCGTAAAAATTCAGGAGTTATCAATCCTACTTTTGTTAGGAAATAAATAATAACAGGCAATTCAAAAAACACAGCAACTCCTATTAATGTATTGGTTATTAAGCTGATATAAGCTTCTAGTTTAAAATTATTTTCAATAGCACTCGATATTTCAAAATTGTAAAAGAAATATACCGACATTGGTAAAATAACGTAATAACTAAATAAGATTCCTAAGAAAAATAATAAAGAAGCGATAAAAATAAATCCTTTTGATTTTTTTATTTCTGAACTGTGTAAACCAGGGGCTACAAAACGCCAAAACTCCCATAATATATACGGAAATGAAACTACAAAACCTAAAATTAAAGACGACCAAATCCCTGTCATTAATTGTTGCGTAGGATTTAATGCCTGTAATGTTTGTTTAAAACTGATAGTACAAAAATTGCTATCAATACCGATGCTTGTAAATACCTTACAGAAAAATTGATATGTTGTAAAATCGGGTTTTAAATGGGCTAATAAAATTTCATTAAAAACGAAATTTATATTTGCGAAAATAAGAATTGCAACAATAAAAATTGAAGCAAAAGCTCTTACTAAATGCCATCTTAATTCCTCAAGATGGTCTAAAAACGACATTTCTTTTTCAGCCATATTAAAAGATACCTTCTTTAATCAAATCATGTAAGTGTACGACACCAACATAATTATCGTTATTATTATTACTATTTATTGTGTTTTTAGCTGAATTATCGGCAGTTACTAAAATTTGCGTAATGCTATTGTTTTCCAAAGCTTCCAAAGCTTCGACTGCCATGGCATTTACGTTGATTGTTTTAGGGTTTTTACTCATAATATCATTGGCGGTTAGTTCATCAATTTTAGTTGTTTTACTAAGCATTCTACGGATATCGCCATCGGTAATAATTCCAATTAATTGGTCATTATCATCAACAACAGCAGTTACGCCAAGTCTTTTTTCTGATATTTCAATAATTACTTTGGTAATTTTATCCGAAGCAAATACTTTGGGTACTTGATTGTTTTTTATCAAATCGGAAACTCGTAAATAGAGTCGTTTTCCTAAAGCACCTCCTGGATGATATTTAGCGAAATCGCTACTGGTAAATCCTCGAAGTTTTAACAAACAAACTGCTAAAGCATCACCTAAAACTAATTGTGCTGTCGTACTTGAGGTTGGTGCTAAATTGTTAGGACAAGCTTCTTTTGTTACAAAAGAATTTAGTGAAAAATCAGCATTTTTTGCTAAAAAAGATTCAGGATTTCCTGTAATCGCAATTAATTTATTGTTTGATTTTTGAATCAAAGGAACTAATACTTTAATTTCTGGCGTATTTCCACTTTTTGATAAACAAATAACAACATCGTCTTTTTGTACACTTCCTAAATCGCCATGAATGGCATCGGCAGCGTGCATAAAAAGAGAAGGTGTCCCTGTCGAATTAAAAGTAGCGACCATTTTACTAGCAATGTTGGCACTTTTACCAATTCCAGTAACCACAACACGACCTTTTGAATTGAATATAAAATTTACAGCATCAATAAACGAACTATCTAATAAATTTGCTAAATTAGCGATAGCATTACTTTCTAAAAGTATGGTTTCTTTTGCTGTTGAGAGAATTGCATTTGCGTCTTTCAAGTTAAAAAAGTTTTAAGTAATTTTTAAAATGTAAAAATAGGAATATTTAAGAAGAAAACTTTTTAATAAAAATAAAATTTACATTAGTTTGTATAAAGTTTTTTTGTAAATTGGTTTATGTTTTTAATTTTTTGATATTAGAGGATGAATATAGAGGAATCGGAGTTATACGGATCATTAAAGAAGATTTTTGGTTTTAACCAATTTAAAGGTCTGCAAGAATCAGTTGTAAAAAGTATATTAAATAACGAAAATACATTTGTAATAATGCCCACTGGAGGTGGGAAATCACTTTGCTATCAGTTGCCAGCATTGATGAAAGAAGGTACGGCAATTGTAGTATCACCCTTAATAGCCTTGATGAAAAATCAAGTAGATGCTATTCGAGGAATTTCGGAACAACACGGAATTGCACACGTGTTAAATTCTTCTTTAAATAAATCGGAGATAGCTCAGGTAAAAGCAGATATTGAATCAGGAATTACAAAATTATTATATGTAGCGCCCGAATCGTTAGTAAAAGAAGAATATGCTACTTTTTTAAGAGGACAAAATATTTCCTTCGTAGCTATTGATGAAGCACATTGTATCTCCGAATGGGGACACGATTTTAGACCAGAATACAGAAATTTACGCAACATTATTAAACAAATCGATAATGTGCCAATTATTGGTTTAACCGCTACAGCTACTGAAAAAGTACAAGAAGATATTTTGAAAACCTTAGGAATGAGCGATGCAAATGTTTTTAAAGCATCTTTTAACAGACCTAATTTGTTTTATGAAGTACGTCCAAAAACGAAAGATATTGAAAAAGATATTATCCGTTTTATTAAAAAACGACTTGGAAAAACAGGAATTATATACTGTTTAAGTCGTAAAAAAGTAGAAGAAATCGCACAAGTTTTACAAGTAAATGGGATTAATGCACTTCCGTATCACGCAGGATTAGACGCCAAAAAAAGAGCCAGACATCAAGATATGTTTTTGATGGAAGATTGTGATGTAATCGTAGCAACAATCGCTTTTGGAATGGGAATTGATAAACCTGATGTTCGGTATGTAATTCATCATGATATTCCAAAAAGTTTAGAAAGTTATTATCAAGAAACAGGAAGAGCTGGACGTGATGGCGGTGAAGGCTATTGTTTAACTTTTTATTCTTATAAAGATATTGAGAAGTTGGAGAAATTCATGGCGAACAAACCTGTTGCCGAACAGGAAGTCGGACATGCGCTTTTACAAGAAGTTGTTGGATATGCCGAAACTTCGATGAATAGACGTAAATATATTCTTCATTATTTTGGAGAAGAATTTGATGAAATAAACGGAGAAGGAGCCATGTTAGATGATAATATGAGAACTCCAAAGAAACAACACGAAGCCAAAGAGGAAGTGAAAACATTGTTATCGATTATTAGAGATACCAATGAAATGTATAAGCCTAAAGAAATCGTGAATACGATTATTGGTGCTGAAAATGCTTTGTTGAAATCACATAAAACGACGGCACAACCTTTTTTCGGAATCGGAAAAGAGAAAGACAATCATTATTGGATGGCGTTAATTCGTCAAGTATTAGTGGTCGATTTAATCAAAAAAGAAATTGAACAATACGGTGTTTTAAAATTAACAGAAAAAGGAAAACAGTTTATTGAAAATCCGAAGTCATTTATGATGACCGAAAATCATGTATATGCCACAGATGATGCGGGAATTATTATTGCAACTAGCAAATCTATCGGAAATAGTATTGATACAAAGCTGGTTAGCATGCTTAAAGATTTACGTAAAAGTGTAGGGAAACGCTTAGGTGTACCTCCATTTGCTGTCTTTCAAGATCCTTCTTTAGATGATATGGCATTGAAATATCCAATGAATTTAGAAGAATTATCGAAAGTTCATGGGGTTGGAGAAGGGAAATCTAGAAAATTTGGAAAAGATTTTGTAAAGCTTATCACAAGTTATGTCGCTGAAAATGATATTATGCGTCCTGATGATTTAATTGTGAAAAGTACGGGCGTAAATTCGGGTTTAAAATTATTTATCATTCAAAATACCGATAGAAAATTACCACTAGAAGATATTTCAAAATCGAAAGGATTGGCAATGCACGAGCTGATTAAAGAAATGGAAGCCATTGTATTTTCAGGAACAAAATTAAATATCGATTACGCTGTTGAAGATTTATTAGATGAAGATCAGCAAGAGGAGATTCATGATTATTTTATGGAATCTGATACTGATAAAATTCAAGATGCTTTAGATGAATTTGATGGCGATTATGATGAAGATGAATTACGTTTAATGCGTATTAAATTCACTAGCGAAATCGCAAATTAAAAATTTATTTCAATCTGATGATTTAAGAGCATAAAAAAACGCAAGATTTTTAAAGTCTTGCGTTTTTTATAATTTTGATATTGATTCAAATCTAAATTAGCGTATTATTATTTCATCAATAGTACTTGTCGAATCACATCGAATTACATATAAATCAATATTTTTTAGACTGTCTTTTCCTGTGATAAAATATTCAGGACAATGTTCTAAACGAGGTTTACTTTTCCCAAAATTAACATTCCCATTTTTTAAAATAGTCGCAATTGTTATTGAATCGATATGCGAAGTTTTTAACACTTGTTTTGCTGTATCAGAAAATAAACGCTTTCTAATTCGGATTGTTTTTAAGGTACGAGCATCCATTCCGTAATCAAAAGAAACATCTTTTCCTTTCCAAATAAATAATACGACTAAAGAACCAAAAATTAATCCAATAGAATAATAACCAAAACGTTTTAATAATTGCATAGTGAAATTTTGTAACGGCAAAAGTAAGCAAAAAAGCGCTTATAAAATGAATAAATTAATATCTCTATAGGGTAAATCGAACCAATCTGCTACGGTTCTGTTTGTTAAAATTCCATGATAGATATACATACTATTTCGCAAACTTTTATGGTAGCGAGCGGTATTTTCAAAGCCACCTTCTTCAGCAATATTTAATAAATACGGCATAAAAATATTACTAATAGAAACCGATGCGGTACGGGCATATCTCGAAGGAATATTAGGTACACAATAATGGATTACGCCATGTTTTGTAAAAGTTGGTTTACTGTGTGTGGTTATTTTTGAGGTTTCAAAACATCCGCCACGGTCAATACTGACATCGACAATAACAGCACCGTCTTTCATTTGTTCGACCATACTTTCTGTGGCAACGATAGGCGAGCGGTCTTTTCCTCGGATAGCACTAATTACGACATCGCATCGCATTAAGGCTTTTTTTAAACTTTTTGGTTGAATCGTTGAGGTATAAATAGGCGATTGCACACTGTGTTGTAAATCCCTGAGTTTGCTGATAGAATTATCAAAAACTTTAACTCTTGCACCTAATCCAATTGCGGAACGAGCTGCAAATTCACCAACAGTACCTGCTCCTAAAATAACAACATTTGTAGGTGGAACACCACTAATATTTCCTAATAAGAGTCCGTTACCATTGTTGGAAGTAGTCATTAATTCCGAAGCAATATGTATCGATGCAATTCCTGCAATTTCACTTAATGATTTCAAAATAGGATGCAATCCTTGTTCGTCTTTCATATAATCAAAAGCAATGGCAGTGATTCGTTTTTGAGCAAGTGCTTCAAAATATTTTTTAGTACGTGTTTTTAATTGCAACGTAGAGATTAAAACCGCTTGCGGATGCAACATTTTAATTTCCTCTAAAGAAGGAGGTGCTACTTTTAAAACAATGGCACAGGCAAAGGCTTCTTTAATATCATAGGCGATTTTTGCACCCGCTTCAGAATATAAATGATCGCTATAATTAGCACCATCTCCAGCACCTGTTTCAATCACAACACGATGTCCTTGAGCCACTAAAGCTGTTACAGCGTCAGGGGTTAAACAAATTCGTTTTTCTTCAAAATGAGTTTCTTTAGGCAAGCCGATAAACAATTCGCCTTTTTGCTTTTTTATTTCAAGCATTTCAGGTTGTGGCATTAACTCATCCTTGGTAAAAGGTGATATAAGACTCATTTTAAGTATTTTTTAGTTAGTTTTATTAGTTTTTTTGTTGAATTAAAGAGTTTGTAGTTAATTTTCAGTGTTAAATTGAATATTTCGTTGTCCATTTTCTAAAAGAACAATTTTGATAGTAACTGCCTCTAAAGGTAGTAAATTTTTAACATTTTCTGGCCATTCAATTAAGCACCAATTATTGCTGTATAAATATTCTTCAATTCCCATATCGTATGCTTCTTCTTCGGATTCAATTCGATAAAAATCAAAATGATAAACAGGCGTATTATTTTGAGCTTCGTACTGATTTACCAACGAAAAAGTAGGCGAATGTGCGATATCAATAACGCCTAAAGTTTTACAAATTTCTTTGATTAAGGTTGTTTTTCCTACGCCCATATCTCCTTGAAAAAGCAGTACTTTGTGTGGTGCTTTTTCAAGGATGTTTTTGGCTATTTCTGGTAAATCGGTTAAAGAATAATTGATGTTCATAAAAAATATTGATAAAAAATATATAATTAATATAGATAGATAAAGGCAAAAATAGTAAACACTTAAATAGTATCTATTATTTAGAGCCTGTTTAAATTTTATTCCAAAAATTTTTGTAACGTCAAAATAGTATCATTTTTTGCCACTATTTTTTTTTCAGATGAAAATTAACGAAAATATTATCTAAATAATTAGTTTATTTAGGGGTATAGGTAACGCAGGGAATAATCATTTCTTCAAGTGAAATTCCGCCGTGTTGATAGGTATTTTTAAAATACTTCACAAAATGATTATAATTGTTCGGATAGGCAAAAAATAAATCTTCTTTAGCGAAAATAAACGGACTATTAATAGCAATACTTGGTAAAAAAATATCTTTAGGATTTTTAACTGCAAAGACATCTTTTTCTTGATAACTTAAACTTCGTCCTGTTTTATACCGCAAATTAGCACTGATGTTTTTATCACCAATAACTTTGGTCGGATTTTTAACGTTAATCGTACCGTGATCGGTGGTTATAATTAGTTTTTGTCCTAATTTTTGCGCTTTTTGAATAATTTCAAACAACGGAGAGTTTTTAAACCAACTAACTGTTAAAGAACGATATGCTTTATCATCACCAGCGAGTTCTTTAATCACTTCCATTTCTGTTTTGGCATGCGATATCATATCAACAAAATTATAGACAACAACGGTTAAATCATTTTGTTTGGTACCGTTGTAATTATCGGCGAGTTCTTTTCCGCTTTTAAGCGACACAATTTTATAATATTGATGCTTAATCTTTAAGCCTAATCTTTTAATTTGAGCGTTTAAAAAATCGGGTTCGTATAAATTTTTTCCGCCTTCATCGGTGTCATTTTTCCATAAATTGCGATGTTTTTGTTCCATTTCTAAAGGCATCAATCCTGAAAAAATAGCATTTCGAGCATATTGCGTAGCGGTGGGCAAAATACTATAATACGTATTTTCGTGTTCTTTTTTGTAATATCTGTTGATAAAAGGTTCTAAAACTCGATATTGATCGTAGCGAAGATTATCAATAACGACTAATAAAACGCCTTTTTTATTATCTTTATTACTTTTTTCTTCCTGCTTTTCATTCTCTTTTTTAGGAAGTTGCGGTACTACGAAATCTTTAAATAATGTGTGAGAAAACGTAGGATTGTTATATCCTGTAAGCGATTCTTGGTAATTTTTTTTGATAAATTTAAAAAACTGTGCGTTGGCTTCTGCTTTTTGAGATTCTAGAATTGCCAACATTCCTGTATCGTTAATATTTTCGAGTTCTAATTCCCAATGCACTAATTTTTTATAGAAATCACTCCATTCTTCGTAGGAATTAACCATGGCTAAATCCATAGAAATTTTGCGAAATTCTTGCTGATAATTAGACGTTGTTTTTTTGGAAATTAAATGTGTGTGTTCTAAGCTTTTTTTCAAGCTCAATAATATTTGATTCGGATTGACAGGTTTTATTAAATAATCGGCAATTTTAGAACCGATTGCTTCTTCCATAATATATTCTTCTTCACTTTTGGTAATCATCACCACAGGAAGATTGGCATTTTTTTGTTTAATCAATGAAAGTGTTTCTAAACCCGTTATTCCTGGCATATTTTCATCTAAAAAAACAATATCAAAATTTTGTTCATTCACTAAATCAATAGCATCTGCACCGTTGGTTGCTGTGGTTACGCTATAATTTTTTTTCTCTAAAAATAAAATATGAGGTTTTAATAAATCAATTTCGTCATCAACCCAAAGTATTTGTATGTTGCTCATAAATATCTTTTTTTATTTTTATAATTGCTGATTTTTGTTTTTATCTTAAAAATAACGCTTAAAAATGGAATTGTTGTATCTGAAAAAGCTAAAAATACGTTAATAAAGCTTTTGTTAATTTGGTTTTGTAGATTAATTATGATTATTTTGTAGAAACTCAAGCATTTCTATTATTTTGAACAAGCAAAAATCAAACAAGTTAAAGATTATAAATGATCCTATTTACGGATTTATAAGCATTCCGAATTCTTTAATTTTTGATATTATTGAGCATCGTTATTTTCAACGATTGCGAAGAGTCTCACAAATGGGATTGTCGAATATGGTGTATCCAGGAGCGAATCATACGCGTTTTCATCACGCAATTGGTTGCATGTATTTGATGCAAAAAGCGGTGCGGGTTTTAAGAAATAAAGATATTGCTATTTCTGATAAAGAAGCAAATGCGTTGTATATCGCCATTTTATTGCACGATATTGGACACGGTGCTTTTTCACACGCCTTAGAACATAGTATTGTCAGCGGGATTTCTCATGAGGAAATATCCTTGAAATTTATGAACGCTTTAAATGAAGAATTTGATGGGAAATTAAGTCTTGCCATCGAAATTTTTGAAGGTAAACATCCTCGGAAATTTTTATATCAATTAATTTCAAGTCAAGTAGATATTGATCGGTTAGATTATCTGAAAAGAGATAGTTTTTATACAGGAGTTACCGAAGGAAATATTTCTTCCGACCGCTTAATTACCATGATGAATGTCGTAAATGATGAATTAGTTATCGAACAAAAAGGTATTTATTCGGTGGAACAATTCATTATTGCAAGACGCTTTATGTATTGGCAAGTGTATTTGCATAAAACCTGTTTGGTTGCCGAAAATACGCTGGTAAATGTCCTGAAAAGAGCCAAGGAATTAGCTGAAAAAGGTATAGAAATTCCTGCGAGTAGGGCGTTACATTATTTTTTATACCATAAAATATCCGAAGAAAATTTTTCAAAAGAAACCTTGCCTATTTTTGCGGAATTAGACGATTATGACGTAATGACTGCCATAAAAGAATGGGTACATCATTCCGATTTTGTACTTTCGTCTTTGGCAAAAATGATTATCCATCGAAAATTATTGAAAATTGAAATTCAAGACACGCCTTTTAAAGAAAAATATATACAAAAAATTCAAGAAAAAGTAGTGTCAAAAGTTGAATCGAAATTTTTAAAACTAAAAAATACACAAGAAAATACACAAGAAAACATAAAACAAAATATAGCACAAAACATAGAAGAAAATAAAAAAGCAATAACAACCTATTTTGTTTTCTCAAAAAAAATAACACATCTGGCGTATAATACCGAAATCCCCATAAAAATATACACCAAAAAAAGAAAATTAAAGGATATCGAAAAAGCGTCAAATCAACTAAATTTGAAAGCATTATCGAAACCCGTACTTAAATATTACCTGTGTTATCCTAAAAAAATAATTTAGTTTAATTGATAAACAACGCTAATAAGAAGTAATTAAACAAAAAATATTACTTTTGCATTCAATGAAATTTACAGCAGAACAAATCGCAGGCATTTTAGAAGGGGAAGTCGTAGGGAATCCTGAAATAACGGTTTCCAAACTCTCTAAAATTGAAGAAGGCTCACAAGGGTCTTTAAGTTTTTTATCGAATTCGAAATATAATTCCTATATATATGACACAAAAGCATCCGTAGTTATTGTTAATAAAAGCTTTGAACCTTTAAAAGAAATTCAAGCAACCTTAATAAAAGTTACCGATGCCTATCAATCTTTTACCAAATTATTAGCATTCTATAATGAAGTAAAAAATAATAAACAAGGACGTGAAAATCCGCACTTTATTCATGAATCTGCTATTATTGGCGATCAAGAATATATCGGTGCATACGCGTATATCGGTGAAAATGTCAATATTGGTGAAAATGTTAAAATTTATCCAAATTGCTATATTGGTGATAATACTGAAATTGGTGATAATACCACCATTTTTGCAGGTGTAAAAATATATTCTGAAACGATAATCGGTCAAAATTGTACGATTCACTCAGGTTGTGTTATCGGTTCTGATGGATTCGGTTTTGCACCCACAGAAACAGGAGAGTACAAAACAATACCGCAAATAGGAAATGTAATTATTGAAGATTATGTAGATATCGGCTCTAATTCAACGATTGATAGAGCAACGCTAGGAGCAACAATTATCAGAAAAGGCGTAAAGCTCGATAATCAAATACAAATTGCACATAATGTGGAAATCGGTAAAAATACCGTAATCGCTTCGCAAACAGGCGTTGCTGGTTCTACTAAAATTGGCGAAAATTGCATGATTGGTGGACAAGTAGGAATTGTAGGGCATATTACCATTGGTAATAATGTACGCATACAGGCACAATCGGGTATCGGAAAAAGCATCAAAAATAACGATGTCGTACAAGGAACACCCGCTTTTGCATATAATGATTACAATAAATCATACGTTTACTTTAAAAATTTACCAAAATTAGCATCAAAAATAGATAAAATAGAAAAAGAGTTAAATGCTCAAAAAATAAAAAATGAGTAAGCAACAAAAAACAATACAGAACGAAATTACATTAACTGGTGTAGGATTGCATACAGGAAATGAAGTAACAATGGTTTTAAAACCTGCACCCGTAAATCATGGATACGCCTTTGTTAGGGTAGATTTAGAAGGTTCGCCAAAAATTCAAGCGAAAGCAGAATACGTAACCAATACCCAGAGAGGTACAAATTTTGAGTATAAAGACGTGCAAATTCAAACTTCAGAACACGTTTTAGCTGCCGCTGTCGGTTTGGAAGTAGATAACCTAATTATCGAATTGAACGCTTCAGAACCTCCAATTATGGACGGCTCTTCAAAATATTTTGTGAAAGCACTCGAAGAAGCAGGAATTGTTACCCAAGATGCCGAAATCGTAGAATACGAGGTTAAAGAAATTATCAGCTATAAAGACGAAGAAACAGGAAGTGAAATTATTTTAATGCCTGCCGATGAGTATCAAGTAACTACTATGGTAGATTTTGGTACGCAAGTTTTAGGAACACAAAATGCAACCTTAAATACAATCTCCGATTTTAAAGAAGAAATATCTGAAGCAAGAACCTTTAGTTTCTTACACGAAATTGAGATGTTACTCGATAATAATTTAATTAAAGGGGGCGATTTGAATAACGCAATCGTATATGTTGATAAAGAATTATCAGCAAATACCACTGAAAAATTAAAAAAAGCCTTTAATAAAGAAGAAATAAAAATACAATCTAACGGAATTTTAAATAACTTAGAATTACACTGGAAAAATGAAGCTGCACGTCATAAATTATTAGACGTTATAGGAGATTTAGCCTTAGTTGGTATCCGTATAAAAGGAAAAATTATCGCCAATAAACCTGGACATCTGATAAATACCATGTTTGCTAAAAAATTAGCGAAAATTATCAAATTAGAAAGACGAAACAATGTTCCTCAATATGATTTGAATAAACCACCATTGATGGATATTCATAAAATAATGGAAATCTTACCACACAGACCACCATTTTTATTGATTGATCGTATTTTAGAATTATCTGATACGCATGTTGTAGGAATGAAAAATGTAACCATGAATGAACCTTTTTTTACGGGTCATTTCCCTGGAGCACCTGTAATGCCTGGCGTTTTACAAGTAGAAGCCATGGCACAATGTGGAGGCGTTTTAGTCTTAAATACCGTACCAGATCCTGAAAATTATTTAACGTATTTTATGAAAATGGATAACGTTAAATTTAAACAAAAAGTGCTTCCTGGCGATACATTAACTTTTAAATGTGATTTGATAACGCCTATTAGAAGAGGAATCTGTCATATGAAAGCATACGGATATGCAAATAACAAAGTGGTTGTAGAGGCCGAATTAATGGCACAAATAGCAAAAAAATAAAACTTTATGAATCAACCACTGGCATACGTACATCCACAAGCAAAAATTGCTAGAAATGTAGTCATCGAACCTTTTACAACCATACATTCTAATGTTGAAATCGGTTCAGGAACTTGGATAGGTTCTAATGTTACTATCATGGAAGGAGCGCGTATAGGTAAAAATTGTAGAATTTTTCCAGGTGCTGTAATATCGGCAATACCACAAGATTTAAAATTTGATGACGAAGAAACAACCGTTGTTATTGGTGATAATGTAACTATCAGAGAATGTGTTACCATCAATCGAGGGACTTCCGATAGAATGAAAACAGTTATTGGAGATAATTGTTTAATAATGGCATATTGTCATATTGCTCACGATTGCTTGGTGGGAGATAATTGTATTTTTTCTAATAATACCACCTTAGCAGGACATGTAACTGTCGGAGATAATGTCGTATTAGCAGGAATGGTAGCAGTACATCAATTCGCATCGATAGGAAGCCACGCTTTTGTAACAGGAGGTTCTTTAGTTCGTAAAGATGTGCCACCTTATGTAAAAGCAGCACGTGAACCTTTATCATATGTAGGAATAAATTCCGTAGGACTGCGTAGAAGAGGATATTCCATCGAAAAAATTAGAGAAATTCAAGATATCTTTAGAATATTATTTCAACAAAACTATAATAATTCACAAGCAATTGATATTATTGAAGCTGAAATGGAAGCAACCTCTGAACGTGATGAAATTATTCAATTTATAAAAGATTCGCATCGTGGAATTATGAAAGGATATTTTAAATCAAATTAAAATCAATCATAGTACGCTTAAAAATAATCAAAACTAATTAAAAAAGTTTATACGCCTGTTAAAAGGCTGTAAACTTTATATCAAATATAATAAATACAATGGCTACAACATCAGATATTAAAAACGGATTATGTATGAGATACAACAACGATATTTATAAAGTTGTTGAATTTTTACATGTAAAACCAGGAAAAGGACCTGCTTTTGTAAGAACAAAATTAAAAAGTGTAACCAATGGGAAAGTCGTTGATAACACCTTTCCTTCAGGAAGAAAAATTGATGATGTAAGAGTTGAAACACATAAATTTCAATATTTATATAAAGAAGGTGAAACGTTTCACTTTATGAATCAAGAAGATTATTCTCAAATTACCTTAGAAAAAAGTGCTTTAGATGCACCTGAATTAATGAAAGAAGGTGAAGTCGTTACGATTATTATCAATTCTGAAGATGAAATGCCATTATCTGTGGATATGCCTGCAAGTGTAATTCTAGAGGTTACTCATACCGAACCTGGTGTAAAAGGAAATACGGCGACAAATGCTACAAAACCAGCAACGGTTGAATCTGGAGCTATTGTAAATGTACCACTTTTTATCAACGAAGGTGATAAAATTAAAGTCGAAACGACTAAAGGAACGTATCAAGAACGTGTTAAAGAATAAATATATTCTCGTTTTTACGGGAATCTCTTTTTAGAATAATGAAATTTAAAAAACCACAAACATTAGCTCAAATAGCCTCTTTATTAAAGGTGGAATTTGTAGGCGATAAAAACTTTCTTATAAAGGGAATTAATGAAATTCATGTTGTAGCGGAAGGAGATATTGTTTTTGTCGATCATCCAAAATATTATGAAAAAGCATTAAATTCGAAGGCAACGACTATTTTAATCAATAAAAAAGTGGATTGTCCCGTTGGAAAAACATTATTAATTTCTGAGGATCCTTTTGCTGATTTTAATAAATTAACGATTCATTTTAATCCGTTTATAGCATCTAAAGAAAGTATTTCTGAAACTGCAATAATAGGAAAAGGAACTATTATTCAACCAAATGTTTTTATTGGAGATGATGTAATTATTGGGGAAAATTGTATTATTCATCCGAATGTAACGATTTATAGTAATTCGATTATTGGTGATAATGTTATCATTCACGCTAATACGGTTTTAGGAGCGGATGCTTTTTATTATAAAAATAGACCTGAAGGATTTGACCAATTAATCTCTGGTGGACGTGTTATTTTAGAAGATAATGTAACTCTAGGTGCTTCTTGTACGATTGATAAAGGCGTAACAGGTGATACCACGATTGGTGCAGGAACAAAAATTGACAATCAAGTACATGTTGGACATGATACGATTATTGGTAAAAAATGTTTAATTGCTTCGCAAACAGGTATTGCAGGTTGTGTTATTATTGAGGATGAGGTTACTATTTGGGGACAAGTCGGTACTAATAGTGGTATTACTATCGGTAAAAAAGCGATAATCCTTGGGCAAACAGGCGTTACAAAATCTGTGGCAGGAGGAAAAACCTATTTTGGAACTCCAATTTCAGAATCTAGAGAAAAGTTAAAAGAAATGGCTGGAATAAAACGTTTCTTAAAAGAACAAAAAAACAACTAAAAATTTTTCACAAATCAATATCAAACGATTACTTTTGTGAAGCACAAATAAAAATAAAAATCCATGAGTGTTTTAGTAAATAAAGATTCAAAAATTATTGTACAAGGTTTTACTGGTAGCGAAGGAACTTTCCACGCTGGTCAAATGATTGATTACGGAACAAACGTAGTTGGAGGAGTTACTCCAGGTAAAGGTGGTCAAGAGCACTTAGGAAAACCAGTTTTTAATACGGTTGATCAAGCTGTACAAAAAGTAGGAGCAGATACTTCTATTATTTTTGTGCCACCAGCATTTGCTGCGGACGCTATTATGGAAGCTGCAGAAGCAGGAATTAAAGTAATCATTTGTATTACTGAAGGAATTCCTACAGCTGATATGGTAAAAGTAAAATCGTATATCGACCAATTAGACTGTACTTTAGTAGGACCTAACTGTCCAGGGGTAATTACTCCAGATGAAGCAAAAGTTGGTATTATGCCAGGTTTTATCTTCAAAAAAGGAAAAGTTGGTATCGTTTCTAAATCAGGAACTTTAACCTATGAAGCAGCTGACCAAGTTGTAAAACAAGGATACGGAATTACAACAGCTATCGGTATTGGTGGAGATCCAATTATTGGAACTACTACTAAAGAAGCCGTTGAATTATTAATGAATGACGACGAAACAGAAGCAATCGTAATGATTGGTGAAATCGGAGGTAATTTAGAAGCAGAAGCTGCACGTTGGATTAAAGCGGACGGAAATCGTAAACCAGTTATTGGTTTTATCGCAGGACAAACAGCACCAGCAGGTAGAACAATGGGACATGCAGGAGCAATTGTAGGTGGCGACGATGATACAGCACAAGCTAAAATGAAAATCTTAGCAGAAAATGGTGTTCACGTTGTGGAATCTCCAGCTAAAATTGGTGAAATGGTAGCTAAAGTATTAGCATAATAATACAGTTATTTAAAATTTAAAAAAATCTACTAAATGAAAATTTAGTAGATTTTTTTTATTTCACTAAATTCAACGGAAGTTCTTTTTTATTTTTAACACCTAATTCTTTTAGTTTTGTGGTTTGTGTAACTAGGTTATCATTCCCTGTACTTAACTGTTTATAGGCATCATGATACGAATTTTGAGCATTATTTAAGTGTTTTCCAATTTTATCTAAATTATCAACAAAACCAACAAATTTATCGTATAATTTGGCACCTCTATCTGCAATTGCAATGGCATTTTTATTTTGATATTCACGTTTCCATAAATCAACAATTAACTTTAGAGAAGTAATAAGATTGGTCGGATTCATTAATAAAATTCGTTTATCGTATGCGTAATTCCAGAGATTAGCATCGGCTTGCATGGCGGCAATATAAGCAGGTTCGCTAGGAATAAACATCATTACAAAGTCTAAAGATTTATCATAATCATCATATCCTTTGGAGCTTAGGGCGATAATATGATTTTTAATTGCTGTTACATGCGATTGAATTTCTTTCTTTTGAGTTTCAATTTCATCGGAAGCGATATATCTTGTAAAAGCGTTTAAAGAAACTTTTGAATCAATAATAACATTTCTATTATCAGGATATTTGATAACAAAATCTGGGCGCATTTTTTTTCCTTCCACATCGGATTTTAAAGGATTTCCATCTTCATCTTCGAGTTGATGTTCTTTAAAATATTCTTCATTTTTACGCAATCCAGATTTTTCTAAAATATTTTCTAAAATCATTTCGCCCCAATTTCCTTGTGTTTTTGCTTCGCCTTTTAAGGCGTTAGTAAGGTTGATGGCATCTTGACTAATTTGGTCACTTTTATCGGCTAATTCTTTCACTTTTTCGCCCAAAGAAAACCGTTCTTTTGCTTCTTTATCGTAGACATCTTGAACTTTTTGTTTAAATTCTTTTATGTTTTCGCCTAAAGGATTTAACAATGCTTTTATTTTTGTTTCATTAAGTTCTGTAAAAGATTTGGTGTTATCTTTTAATATTTCGGAAGCAATATTTTTAAATTCCAAATTAAATTTTTCACTCATTTCTTTTATTTCTTCTTTTTGGGTGATTAATTTTTCTTCTAAAGCATTATTTTTAGCATTAGCCGTTGTAAGATTTTCAAAAAATGTATGATTCGTATTTTTTAAATTATTAATTTGATTGTCTAATTCTTGCTTCTTTTCTTCGTGTTTTTTCAATAAATCTTCTGAAGTTGCTTTGAGTATTGCATATTTTTTATCTAAAAGGATGAAATTCTCTAAACTTTCTTTTTTCTGTTCTTGTAAGGTGATGTTACTTTTCAAGCGACCGATAAACCAGCCAATAATACCGCCTAGAATAAGTCCAATACTTATGTAAATAATAATTTCTATCATTGTTTTTTAGTTTTTTTATTTTTCAACTTTTTTTGATTTTTATTTGTATTCTTTTTTTAATAAGTTCTTTTTTTTGTCATAGGTTTGAAAATCAGTGTTTTTAAGGAGTTTAAAAGTAGTAAAATAAGTAGGATAAAACCTAATTTATTTTGATAGTAATACCGTAATTTTGTCGTGTTATTTAGTGAAGAATCACTTTAAATAATTAAAAATAGGATGAAATAAGAATGACGAAACCAACTATAAATATCGGTATTTTAGCGCATGTAGATGCAGGAAAAACAACACTTACAGAACATTTTTTATACAATTCAGGTGCTATTCGAATTCTTGGAAGTGTCGATAAAGGTTCTACAAATACCGATAGTTTATCCCTTGAAAAAGAACGAGGAATTTCGATAAAAGCCTCAACAACTTCATTTGATTGGAAAAACATCAAAATTAATTTAATTGATACTCCTGGACACGTTGATTTTTCTAGTGAAGTAGAACGTGCTTTATGCGTTGTTGATGCCGTTATTTTGGTCGTTTCTGCGGTGGAAGGCGTGCAAGCACACACCTTAAATATTTGGGATTCATTACAAGAATTAAAAATACCAACATTAATTTTCATCAATAAAATTGATAGGCAAGGAGCAGATACCGAAACTGTAATAACGCAATTAGAAACCGATTTAAATGCAAAACCTGTGGTAATAATTGCTTCTGAAAATGACGGTTTACCAAACGCAACAATTTCGCCTATTTTTACTATTTCTTCGGATGATAAAACAGTAGTCGCAATTTCTGAAATTAGAGAAAAAACAATTACAACAATTCTTGATACTGATGAAGTATTATTAGAACGCTTTTTTAATGATGAAATAATTACTGATGAAACGTATTTAAAAACGATTCAAAAATTAACGATTGACACTAAAATTACGCCTGTTTATACAGGAATTGCCAAAAATAATATCGGAGTAACCGAATTATTAGACGGAATAATTCAATTTTTTCCAACTTCTTTAAATTCAAATATCTCAGAAAATACATCAGAAAAAATACTAGAAAAATCACTTTCAGCCTATGTTTTTAAGTTAGAACAACATGCTGTTTTCGGAACGATGGCGCATGTAAAAGTTTTTTCAGGAAGATTATCTTCTAAAACAACGGTGTATAATTATACACAACAATTAGAAACTAAAATACATCAAACCAAACAATTACAGCAAACAAAATATATTGATAATTGTATTTTAACATCAGGAGATATTGGCGTAATTACAGGTGTTTTAGGTACAAAAGCAGGAGATATTTTAGGCGATCCAACGAACATTCCAGCACTTCCAGAATTGCATATTCCAGTGCTTACGGTTCAAGTAATTCCTGAAAATAATGCCGATTATAATGCCTTAGCAAAAGCCTTAACACAGTTAGATAGTGAAGATCCATCATTACAATTCAAGTGGTTTAAGGCAGAAAAAGAACTGCAATTATTATTGATGGGACAAATGCAAATTGAAATATTAGCACATCTTTTAAAAGAGCGTTTCGATATTTCGGCAACATTTACCGATCCGCAAGTTGTGTATAAAGAAACTATCAGCAAAAAAGCCGAAGGATATATTCGATATTGGATGCCAAAACCTTGTTGGGCAATCATGACTTTTTTAATTGAACCTGCGCCGTTAAATTCGGGCGTTGAGTATCATTCTGTGGTTTCTCAAAATGATGTGCATATTAAATATCAACATGAAATTGCACGAACAATTCCAAAAGCATTGGCACAAGGAATTTTAGGTTGGGAAGTAACAGATGTGAAAATTACACTCATAAAAGGTGAAGATCATAACGTACATTCCAGACCTGGTGATTTTAATTTAGCAACTCCTATGGGAATTATGCAAGGATTAAAAAAGGGAGGAACGCATTTATTAGAACCTATTTTGAGCTTTGAGATAAAAGCAAATGAATCTTTATTAGGGAAAATAACTGCCGAATTAAGTACTCGAAGAGCCACTTTTGATACGCCTGAATTTATATCAGAAACTGAAAATTTTATATTAAGAGGAAAAATACCCGTGGCCACTTCTTTGGATTTTAGTATCAAATTAAATACGATTAGTAGCGGTAAAATTCGTTTGCGTTTGAAATTTTATGGATATGATGTTTGTCCTAAAAATGAAGGAATATCAAGAGATTATAAAGGTGTAAATCCGTTAGATGAAGCCCAATGGATTTTGCATAGACGTGGAGCTTACAAAGCCGATGAACGAGTGATTTAAAATATTTTGAAAAAAGTAAAAAAACAACTAAAAAAACAAGTAAATATAACAAGGGGTTAAAACCCCTTGTTATATAAAACTATATAAATTACGATATAAATTTATTTTTTAAGAATCTCGTCTACTACAGGCAAGTAAGGTATTTTTTAATAACATTGCGATAGTCATTGGACCAACACCACCTGGAACAGGTGTTATAAATGCTGATTTTTTAGAAACTTCATCAAAAGCAACATCACCAACTAAACGGAAACCATTTTTCTTAGAAGAATCGGCAACACGAGTAATTCCTACGTCAATAACCGTTACATGATCTTTTATCATATCGGCTTTTAAAAATTCAGGAATCCCTAAAGCAGCAATAATAATATCAGCTTGTAAGGTAAGTTCTTTTAAGTTTTTTGTTCTACTATGTGTTAAGGTAACAGTAGCGTTTCCTACTTTTCTTTTTTGAGCTAATAAAATACTCATCGGACTACCAACAATATGACTACGCCCAATAACAACCACGTGTTTTCCTGATGTTTCTACTTTATAGCGTTCTAATAATTCTAAAATTCCGAAAGGAGTTGCAGAAATAAAAGTAGGTAAATTTAAGGCCATTTTACCAACATTTGTAGGGTGAAAACCATCTACATCTTTATCAGGATTTATAGACATTAATACTTTTTGTTCATCAATATGATCGGGTAGTGGAAGTTGCACGATAAAACCATCAATATCATTATCGATATTTAAAATAGCAATTTCGTTTAACAATTCTTCTTCGGTAGTTTCTTTTGGTAATCGAATTAAAGAAGATTCAAAACCGACACGATCACAGGCTTTAACCTTTGCATTCACGTAGGTTAAACTTGCTCCATCATTTCCTACTATTATAGCGGCTAGATGTGGTGTTTTTTTATCCTGATTTTTTAAATCTACTACTTCAAGAGCAATTTCTTCTTTTATATCTGCAGATGTTTTTTTACCGTCTAATAAAATCATTTTGTGTTGTGTTGTTGTTAATAATTTTGATTATTTCATGTTTTGCATCATCTGCATCATTTTTTTTCCGCCACCGCCTTGCATCATTTTCATCATTTTACTCATTTGATTGAATTGCTTCATCAACTGATTTATTTCTTGAATTGATGTTCCAGAGCCTTTGGCAATTCGTTTTTTACGACTAGCATTTAGTGTGGAAGGCGTGCTTCTTTCTAAAGGAGTCATTGATTGGATAATAGCTTCAATTCCTGTAAAAGCATTTTCATCAATATCGACATCTTTTAAGGCTTTACCAGCACCAGGAATCATTCCGACTAAATCTTTCATGCTACCCATCTTTTTGATTTGTTGAATTTGACTTAAAAAGTCATCAAAACCAAATTGATCTTTTGCAATTTTCTTCTGAAGTTTTCGAGCTTCATCTTCGTCGTATTGTTCTTGGGCACGTTCTACTAATGAGATAACATCTCCCATTCCTAAAATACGATCTGCCATACGATCAGGGTGAAAAATATCAATAGCATCCATTTTTTCACCAGTACCAATAAATTTAATTGGTTTATTTACTACTGATTTAATTGATAATGCTGCTCCACCACGAGTATCACCGTCTAATTTTGTCAGTACAACACCATCAAAATTTAAGATATCGTTAAAAGCTTTTGCTGTATTTACAGCATCTTGTCCTGTCATTGCATCCACTACAAATAGGGTTTCCTGCGGATTAACAGCTTTATGAATGTTTGAAATTTCATTCATCATTTCTGTATCGACAGCCAAACGACCAGCGGTATCAATAATTACAACATTTTTACCTGTTGCTTTTGCATGCTTGATAGCATTTTGAGAAATTTCAATAGGATTTTTATTGTCTATTTCGGCATATACTTCTACGCCAATTTGTTCTCCAACAACTTGTAACTGATTAATAGCGGCAGGACGATACACATCACACCCGACTAATAATACTTCTTTTGATTTTTTGGTTTTTAAGAAGTTCGCTAATTTACCTGAAAAAGTAGTTTTACCAGACCCTTGTAAACCAGACATTAGAATAACGCTCATCGAACCACCTAAGTTAATTCCAACGGTATCACCACCCATTAGGTCAGTTAATTCGTCTTTAACTAATTTTACCATTAATTGGCTAGGATTCAAGGTTGTTAATACGTCTTGACCTATGGCTTTTTGTTGAACTCTTTTGGTAAAATCTTTTGCAATTTTAAAGTTAACATCGGCATCTAATAAAGCTCTACGAACTTCTTTTAGTGTTTCAGCAACGTTAACTTCTGTAATTTTTCCGTGTCCTTTTAGCGTATGTAACGCTTTATCTAACTTTTCACTTAAATTATTAAACATGTATCGGCTTCATTTTTAGAGTTACAAATATAATAATTTAGTTGTTAGGAGTGTGTTTTTTCAGCTGATTTTACTTGATTTTTTAAACGTTCCCAAGCAAGGTTTATTTTTTCTTTTGAAACGGGTTTTTCTTTAAATCGAATTTCGATAGGATTGTATTTTTTATCCAGTTTATTTAGTATTGTTATTTTAGCGGTTTTCATAGAATTAAAAGCAGAATTAAAAGTATCAAGAGTATCAAGAGTATCAAAAAAAAGAAGCCAAAGTTACATATTAATTCTTGTTTAATTAAATAATTGTAATATTTGAATATCTTCTCTTAATTTTTTAATTGCTTTATGAAGGGTGTTGGCAACGCTCTGATAGTTAATATTCATTACATCGGCAATTTCTTGTGTTTTAAGGTTGCAATGATATTTTAAGTAAAGTGCTTCTCGTTGTTTTTTTGTTAATTTATTGAGTGAATCGCTTAGGTTTTTATTTCTAAAGATAGTTGATTCTTGATGTGTAAGTAATTCTTCGGGTGTAAAATGAATATCAACAAGATGATGATTTAAATCTCTAACGAGTTTATTTTTTTGATTTTTTTGCAGGATTTTAATTAAAAATCGTCTGTAAGAAATGAATAAATAAGGGGCGATTTTGGTTAAATCGCTTAAATTTTCTCGATGTTCATATACATACATGAAAAAATCTTGAATAGAATCTTCGGTTATTATTTTATTGCCAGAAATTTTTAAACCGTAGTTAAATAGGTTTGTATAATAGTTTTTAAAAAGTAGTTCAAAAGCGGTTAAATCTCCTTTTTTTAAGGATTTCCATAAAATTTCATCAGACAATTTATCCATATAAAAAAACAAAAATTAGTATCAAAGATTAGTATTAAAAGCAGCTAAATGTACTGAAAAAAAAATCAATATATTTTTCTTTTTTTTCTGTTTTTAGATAAAATAGTTAATTGAGCATCAAATAAAAGAGTAAAATTCAAAGCAAACAAGTATATTTGCAAACGCAAAATTTTCAAGGAAATAATAGAAAATAATAGAAAGATAATAGTATGAAAGCTGGAATTGTAGGATTACCAAATGTAGGAAAATCAACCTTATTTAATTGTTTATCAAACGCAAAAGCACAAAGTGCGAATTTTCCATTTTGTACGATAGAGCCTAATATTGGTGTGGTAAATGTGCCAGATCCAAGGATTCAGGTTTTAGAGGGCATGGTAAATCCGGAGCGAGTGATGCCTGCAACCGTAGAAATTGTAGATATCGCAGGTTTAGTAAAAGGAGCAAGTAAGGGAGAAGGTTTAGGAAATCAGTTTTTAGCGAATATTAGAGAAACTGACGCTATTATTCACGTATTACGTTGTTTTGATAACGATAATATTATTCATGTTGATGCTTCTGTAGATCCTGTTAGAGATAAAGAAACTATTGATATTGAGTTACAATTAAAAGATTTAGAAACGGTTCAAAAGCGTTTAGAGCGTGTAAAGAGAACGGCTAAAACGGGTAATAAAGAAGCACAAATAGAATTAGAAATTTTATTAAAAGTTGAAGAAACTTTATTACAAGGAGTTTCAGTAAGAGCGATTGATTTTTCAGAAAAAGATCAAGAAATTGTAGCGAGTTTACAATTTATAACGGCAAAACCAGTATTATATGTTTGTAATGTTGATGAAAGTGCAGCTGTTACAGGAAACGATTATGTTACCAAAGTCAAGGAAGCTGTAAAAGACGAAAATGCCGAAGTAATTGTTTTGGCGGTTGGTACAGAGGCTGATATTACGGAATTAGATGATTACGAGGAACGTGAAATGTTTTTAGCGGATATCGGATTAAAAGAAGCGGGAGCTTCGGTTTTAATTAGAGCTGCTTATAAGTTGTTAAATTTACAGACTTATTTTACGGTAGGAGTTAAGGAAGTTCGTGCTTGGACGATAAATGTTGGTGATACTGCTCCACAAGCAGCGGGTGTTATCCATACGGATTTCGAAAAAGGATTTATTAGAGCTGAGGTAACAAAGTACGATGATTATGTTACTTTAGGAGGCGAGCAAAAAGTAAAAGAGGCTGGAAAATTAGGTATTGAAGGAAAGGAATATATTGTTCAAGATGGCGATATTATGAATTTCAGATTTAACGTTTAAACATAAGATTTTTTTTGGGCGTTCGGGCGGGCTTTCACTACTCGCTTTTTTTAAATAGAAAAAATTTAAAAAAGAGCTCAAACAGGCCGTTCAATCCCTAACGCAAAATAAGAGCGTAAAAAAATAATACAAAAAATAGAAGTATATAAAAAACGTTGTAGATTTTTCTACAGCGTTTTTTTTGTATCTTTCATGTATAAAAAAGCATCAAAAAATATGCACTTAGAAAAATCAATATTTCAATTTTTAAAAGATTTAGAAGAAAATAACAATCGTGATTGGTTTGCGGATCAGAAAGCAACTTTTATAGAGGTTCAAGAGAATGTAAAAGGTTTTTATCTGAAAGTAAAGGGAAACTTAGAGGAACATGATACTATTGATAAAATGAAACAATTCCGAATTTATAGAGATGTTCGTTTTTCAAAAGATAAAACGCCTTATAAAACACATTTTGGAGGTTCTTTTTCACGAAAGGGAAATGATTTAAGAGGTGGTTATTATTTACAACTTCAACCAGGAAAGAGTTTTTTGGCTGGTGGATTTTGGGAACCGAATAAAGAAGATTTATTACGTATTCGAAAAGAAATTGAAATGGATGCTTCTGAATTTAGAGCTATTTTAAGTAATCCCTCATTTGTAAAAAATTTCGGAACTAAATTTGAAGGAGATGAATTAAAAACAGCACCAAGAGGTTTTGATAAAAACCATCCTGATATTGATTTATTACGAAAAAAAGGATTTATAGCTGTTCGTAATTTCACGGATAAAGAAGTGTTTTCTAAAGATTTTTTATCAGAAATTGATAGTTCTTATAAAGCGTTACGTCCATTTTTGAATCTAATGAGCGATGTATTAACGACTAATTTAAATGGTGAATCATTACTTTAAAATATATTTTGATTTGTTTTTTTTAAACAGGCTCTAAAAGGAATTAAAATTGTATCGAGAATTTGAATTATTTTGTGTTGATGAATTTTAATTGACTTTACTATTAAATAAGTTCTCGATACAATTTTTTTGAAGATTTTTTTGAAGGAAGAAAATCACTCGAACTGAAAGCAAACTGACAGTTTATTTTTTATTTAAACGATGTTTCATTTCTTTTTTCAAATATAAATAAGTAACTAAAGTTGCTAGAATATCAGCAATAGGAAAAGACATCCAAACGCCGTTTATCCCATAAAATTTAGGCAAAATATAAACCAACGGAATTAAGAAAATTCCTTGTTTTAATAAGGTTAATAGTAAAGCAGGTAACGCTTTACCCGCTGCCTGAAAATAAGCCGAACCAATTAATTGAAGCGTGATGACAGGAGTTGCTAAAAATGTAATAATTAAAGCATCCGAAGTAAGGGAAATTAATTTTCTATCATCAGTAAATAAGCCAACAAATTCTGCAGGAAATATCATTATCAAAATAAAAATAAACGTTGCAATGCTAGTTCCGTATAAAATAGCCGTTTTTATAACTTCCTGTACTCGTGCCCAATTATTTGCTCCGTAATTATAGCCTGCAATCGGTAAAAAACCTTGTGTAACTCCTAATACAGGAAATAATGAAAACATCATTATTCTATTGATAATTCCGTACATGGCAATCGAATTTTCTCCGCCATATTTAAATAAAGTGTAGTTTAAAATGATAATCAAAAGACTAATCGTTCCTTGCCTAACAACTGTAATTCCTCCTAATTCAATAATTTCTTTTAAAATAGAAAAATCAATAGTAAAATATGTTGGAATAATTTTTAATTCTGTGTTTTTTGATAGAAAAAACCATAAAATAAATCCGCCACTAACCATATAAGAAATAGCTGTTGCTAAACCTGCTCCGAACATTCCTAAATTCATGAATTTAATAAAAATAACATCTAAAATGATGTTTGCAAATGCAGGAAATATCATGGTAAACATGGCGTAATTAGGTTTTCCAACAGCTCTAATTACAGGATTTCCCATCATGGCAAAAGCTAAAAAAGGAACTCCCCAAATAATAACATTAAAATACTCGATCGCAGGAGTTACAATACTTCCTTTCGCTCCGAATAATTGTAAAATAGGAAAGCCAAAAAAAGTTCCCATAACTACAAATAAAATAGATAATGCAACGGTTAAACTAATCTGATTTCCAAATACTTTAAGTGCTTTTAACGTATCTCCTTTACCAAAAGCTCTCGAGATTATAGAGCTACCGCCAATACCAATTCCCATTCCTATTGATGATATTAAAAAAGCAATCGGTAACACGACTGTAACTGCTGCAATTGCCATTACGTTAATCCAGCGTCCTACAAAAATAGTATCAACAATCATATTTAAGGACATTACTAAAATCCCCACAGAAGCTGGTAATGCTTGTTTTAATAGTAATTTACTTATTTTTTCAGTACCAAAATTGCGTGTGATTTTATCCATATAGTATTTTTAAGTAGTCAAATATCAGCAATACTAACGTAGTTTTAAAAAACAAGACGTCATTTAAGTAATAATTAACATCATTCACGTAGTTTTGCGGTATGAATTTTTATGAAAAAAAATATACCGTTACAGCAAATGAAATTGATGAATATCATCATGTAAATAATGTGGTGTATGTGCAGTGGATGCAAGAAGTATCTATAAATCATTGGTTATTATTGATAAAAAAAGTGCCAAAACCCGATTATGTTTGGTTTGTAATCCGTCATGAAATTGATTATAAAAGTCAAGCTGTTTTAGGCGATGAAATAACCGTGAAAACCTGGGTTGGAAATACTTCAGGGATAAAATCTATCCGTCATTTTGAAATGTATAAAGGAACTGATTTAGTAGTGAAATCTCAAACTACCTTTTGCCTGTTAGATGCAACATCACAAAAACCAAGAAGAATAACCAAAGAAGTAACAAATTTACTTCAAGGAAAAATTTAGAAAAAATAAGCAATATATTTGCACATCATATACATAGAGAATGACAACATTTAAAGCGTTAGGAGTACAAAAAGAATATATTCAAGGACTTGAGGAATTAGGTATTAAAAAACCAACCGAAGTACAAGAACAAACCATACCGTATTTATTACAAAATAATTCGGATTTTATCGGGTTAGCCCAAACAGGTACTGGTAAAACTGCGGCTTATGGATTGCCAGTTTTACATAAAATAGATGCATCAAAAGATACTGTTCAAGCATTAATTTTATCGCCAACAAGAGAATTAGTACAGCAAATAAAAAAACAACTTTTTAAGTTTACAAAATATGTAGATGCTAAAATTTTTATAGAAGCTGTTTACGGTGGTGAAAAAATAGACCGTCAAATAAATAATCTAAAAAGAACAACACATGTAATTGTAGCCACTCCAGGTCGTTTAATCGATTTAATAGAAAGAGGCGAAGTAAACTTAAAAGATATTCAAACTTTAGTACTTGATGAAGCTGATGAAATGCTAAGTATGGGGTTTAAATTAGATCTAAATCGTATTTTAAAATATACTTCAGGAACTCGAAAAACATGGTTGTTCTCCGCAACAATGCCTGATGAAATTAGAAATATCATCAAAAAATATATGGATTCATCAGCAAAACAAGTTGAGGTCAATAAAAATACGTTGGTAAATGCTAATATTACGCATCAGTTTGTACAAACTACGATTCCAGAAAAAGTAGACGTAATTGTTAAGTTTTTAGAAAAAAGAAATACTGAAAGAGGTATCATTTTTGCAAGAACTAAAGCAGGCGTACAAAAATTAACAAAAGCTTTAGATGAGGAAGGTTTTTCGGTAGGTGCTTTGGAAGGCGATATGCAACAAAGAGATCGTGAGAAAGTAATGCGTGCTTTTAAAAATGAAAGTCTTCAAATTTTAGTATCAACCGATGTTGCCGCAAGAGGTATTGATGTGCAAAATTTAGGATTTGTCGTACATCATCAATTGCCAGAACAATTAGAATATTACACACATAGAAGTGGACGAACGGCAAGAGCAGGTAAAAAAGGCGTTTCTTTAGTATTGATTTTGAATAATGAACGAAATAATATTAAAGATGTCGAAAGAACATTACAAATACAGTTTTCGGAAATAAGTATTTAATTAGAAATAATAGTTAATAAATAGTTACGTGGATATTATCTATACCCTTGATATTGCAGGAACTTTTGCCTTTGCCATAAGTGGTGCATTAGTTGCCATGAAAAAACAATTCGATGCATTTGGAGTTGTTATAATCGCCTTTGTAACAGCCACAGGTGGTGGTATGATACGAGATGTATTAATTAACGCACATCCGATCACATGGATTGGCGACATAAATTATATATGGATAACTTTAATAGGAGTCGCCGTTACATTTTTGTTTAGAAGTAAAATAGCACCGCTTCGTAAAACCATGTTTCTGTTTGATACCATTGGTATCAGTGTATTCACGTTATTGGGATTAGAAAAAGGATTAGCCTACGATTTACACCCGTTTTTAGCGTTAGTCATGGGAATGGTTTCTGCTGTTTTTGGAGGCGTACTGAGAGATGTGCTTACCCGAAAAGTTCCTTTAATTTTTAAGAAAGAAATTTATGCTTCCGCTTGTTTAGCAGGCGGAGTTACGTATTTGATATTAGCGAATTTTAAAATTAATGAAAACCTACATTTTATAGTATCTGCGGCAGTTATTTTTATTATCAGGTCTATCGCTGTAAAATATAAATTAGAATTACCAAAAGTTAAAATTGATGCCTTAGGAGAACCGAATTAATTTAAAAAAAAATAAAATGAAAAATGAACTTAGTTTCGTATTCTTATTATTGATAGGAATATATGGAGGATATTCACAAGAGAAATTCACAAAAAAAATAGCTAAAAATTCATCCGAAAAAATACAAGAAAAAAAACTTCCTGAAGGATGGGATACTGTATTATTAGATAATAAAACAGCCTATATGAATTTAATTACAGGAAGAATTTCTAGAACATTTCCTACTGAATCAGCCGTAAAACCGATTCCTAAAAAAGAATTTGATCCAACAATTCTTCATAAAGTGAAAAAAGGAGAAACATTAAGTACTATTGCTCGAAAATATAATTTGAAACTCGCTAAATTATATCAACTTAATAGTGTTGCTAATTTTGATGCCCTAAAAATTGGACAAGAAATAGTTGTCGGATATGCTAAAAATTCATCAGAAAAAAAAGCTTTTTTAAACACACCAACTACGCAATCAGTTCAAAAATCCAAAGAAAAATCCAAAGAAAAAACTGAAGAAGTTACTGAAAATATCACGAAAACAATTAATTTGAGTGAGTTTAAACTAGATAAAAAACCAAAACAAGCGAAACAGTTAAAGCAAGTAAAAGATGTAAAACCAATCAAACAGGTTAAGCAGAGTAAGCAGAGTAAGCAAAAAGTAAAGGAAGTAAAAGAAAATACTAGCACGTATCATGTAGTGGCAACTGGTGAAACTTTGTATAGAATCGCTACTCAATATAAAATATCAGTAAAAAAATTAAAAGAGTTAAATGATATCAAAAATAATACAATTGCTATTGGACAAAAATTAAAAATTAAAGAATAATTTTAAAAAACTAAATCCTAATTAAATGTTAAACCGCATATTTATTGTAACGAAGGAATAAAAAAAACGTCTTACTATTTATAAAGTTTTATATAAATATATTTTTTTAGTTAGTTTTTTATAGTTGATAAAAAAAGCTCGGAATTTTAAAATTCCGAGCTTTTTGTTTTTCAATCTAAATTTTCAATCTAAAAATGAAGATAATTCTTGAATATAATTAGTCAAAAATAAATTATTTTTTGACTAATTGCGCCATGTAAAAACCGTCATATCCAAATTCATGAGCCAATACTTTATGATCTTTTACAAGTGAGAAATCTTTTCCATCTTCCGAAGCTAAAAATATTTTAACTTGATCTTGATTTTCCGAAGGCAATACAGAACACGTTGCATAAACTAATTTTCCGCCTGGCTTTACCATTCTTGAATAGCGCTGTAAAACGTCTTGCTGAATTTCTTTGATATTATCAATAAATTCAGGTTGTAATTTCCATTTACTATCAGGATTTCTACGTAAAACACCCAAACCAGAACAAGGCGCATCAATTAAAACTCTATCGGCTTTACCGTATAATTTTTTAATCACTTTGGTAGAATCAATAACTTTTAAATCGATATTACTAATACCATTTCTACGTGCTCTAACTTTTAATTTACGTAATTTACTTTCGTAAATATCCATGGCAATAATTTGCCCTTTATTTTTCATTAAAGCAGCTAAATGCAATGTTTTACCACCAGCACCAGCACAAGTATCAATTACTCTCATACCAGGAGCAACGTCTAAATAAGCCGCTACTAATTGAGAAGAAGCATCTTGAACTTCAAAAAATCCTTTGTGAAAAGCTTCTGTTTTAAAAACATTGGCACGTTCAACTAAACGTAAAGCATCGTCACAGCCTTCTATAAATTCAGTTTCAATACCTTCTTGTTGTAAATCTTTCTGTAAATGTTCTTTGGTTACGTTTAATGTATTGGTACGTAAAATAACATCAGCACGTTTGTTTAATGCCGCCATTTCTTTAGTCCAAACAGTTTCGCCCAATTCTTTAACACCTAATTCATCAATCCAATCAGGAATAGATTCTCTGTATTTTCTAATTTGAGAAAGTTCATCGAAGCGTCCTTTAATTCGTCTTGTAGGCGTTTCTTCAATTTGATTCCAATCTGGTAATTTTATTCCTCTTAAAGTACACCAAACTACTAATAAACGCCATAAATCTGGTCGTGAATACGGCGTTTTTACATCTGCAATTTCGGCGTATAAACGCTTCCATCGTACGATGTCATAAATAGTTTCGGCAACAAATTTTCTATCACGTGCGCCCCATCTTTTATCTCTTTTTAATGCCTTTTCAACAGCTTTATCGGCATATACGTCATCATTAAAAACGTCACGTAAACTATCAATAACTGCGTAAACTAAATTTCTATGTAATCTCATTTGGTGAATTTATAGGCGCAAAGATAGTGGATTTTAATGTCTTTTTGTATTTTCGTATTTAATGAATTTAAATCACCCGATAACATATATAAAAGGCGTTAGTGTAGCCCGTGCCGAATTGTTAAATTCCGAATTAGGGATTAAAACGTGTAATGATTTATTACACTTTTTTCCGTTTCGTTATATTGATAAAACCCAGTTTTATACGATTCAACAATTGGCTCAAAATACTGCTGAGGTTCAAATAGTTGGTAAAATAACAGCCGTTAAAGAAATTGAACAACAACGAGGAAGTAGGCTAGTGGCTACTTTTTCAGATGGCACAGGTTTTTTAGATTTGGTGTGGTTTAAAGGTGCTAAATGGATAAAAAACAGCTTAAAAACCGATGTTCCGTATGTAATTTATGGGAAATTAAATTGGTATAACGGTAGGGCAAATATGCCACATCCAGAAATGGAAACGGTAAAAGAACATAAAAGTAATGTTCAATCTGCCATGCAACCCGTATATCCATCGACAGAAAAATTAGCGAATAAAGGAATTACCAATAAAATAGTAAGAGGATTTATTCAGTATTTATTTGAGCAATATTTTAGTTTGATAACAGAAACATTGCCAGATTATCTATCCGAAGAAAATAATTTATTAGCCAAAAAAGAAGCCTTACTCAATATTCATTTTCCTAAGAGTCAAGAATTATTAGCAAAAGCACAATATCGCTTAAAATTTGAAGAATTATTTTTTATTCAAATTCAATTATTACAGAAAAAACGCATCCGTAAATCAAAAATAAAAGGCGCTGTTTTTGAAAAAATAGGCAATAATTTCACTGATTTTTACACCAATAAATTACCTTTTGAATTGACAAATGCTCAAAAAAGAGTGTTAAAAGAAATTCGAAAAGATGTTGGTTCTGGCAAACACATGAACCGTTTATTGCAAGGCGATGTTGGGTCAGGAAAAACAATTGTGGCGTTGTTAAGCATGTTAATTGCGATTGATAACGGCTATCAGGCAACTATTATGGCACCAACTGAAATTTTAGCAATTCAGCATTATAATGGAATTACCGAACTTTTAGAAGGAACAACGATAAAAGTTGAATTATTAACGGGTTCAACACGAATTAAAAAAAGACGTGAAATTCATACAGGTTTAGAAGATAAATCAATACATATTTTAGTAGGAACACACGCTGTTTTAGAAGATAAAGTCTGTTTTAAAAACTTAGGGATTGCTATTATTGATGAGCAACATCGCTTTGGAGTCGCACAGCGTTCTAAATTATGGCAGAAAAATCAACCGCCTGCAATTCTGAATGAAAAAGGTAGAAATCTTCATCAAAAATATAAGGATGAAAATTCAGCATCTTATCAATTAATTAAAGAAATTGCTTTTAAACGAAAAAATACAACATCAAAAGCTGAAAGAGCCTTGTGGGAAGTTTTAGATAATAAAAAAACAGGTTTTAAATTCCGAAGATATTATCTTATTGAAGATTTTTTAATTGATTTTATCTGCCTTGAAAAAAAACTAATTATAGAAGTTATTGGTAAATATCATACGACCGAAAAACAGCAAGAAGCAATGCGTTTGCGTACCGAAATTTTAACCGAATTCGGTTATAAAGTGGTTCGATTAGATGAAAATAAAATTCTAAATTCGCCTGAAAATAGCCTTGAAAATATACTAGATAAAACAACAAAAAGAATCATTGCAACCTTAAATAGTTTGCCTACGGTTACAGTAAAAAAATCAATTCCGCCACATGTTTTAGTGATGACAGCAACGCCAATTCCACGAACTTTAGCGATGTCGGTTTATGGTGATTTAGATATTTCAGTAATTGATGAATTACCGCCAGGGCGTAAGGAAATTAAAACCGTACATCGCTTTGATAGTAATCGTTTATCAGTTTTTAAATTTTTGAAAGATGAGATAAACAAAGGGCGACAGGCGTATGTGGTGTATCCGTTAATTGAAGAATCGGAAGCGATGGATTATAAAGATTTAATGGATGGATATGAAAGTATTTCGAGAGATTTTCCATCGCCAAAATATCAAATTAGCATTGTTCACGGAAAAATGAAACCTGCCGATAAAGAATTTGAAATGAATCGATTTATAAAAGGCGAAACCCAAATAATGGTGGCAACTACGGTAATTGAAGTTGGTGTAAATGTGCCAAATGCATCGGTAATGGTTATTGAAAGTGCTGAACGTTTTGGTTTGAGTCAGTTGCATCAATTACGAGGTAGAGTAGGGCGTGGCGCATCGCAAAGTTATTGTATTTTATTGTCGAGTTTTAAATTATCATCCGATAGCAAAACCCGTTTGCAAACCATGGTTGATACTACTGATGGTTTTAAAATTGCTGAGGTAGATTTAAAACTTCGAGGTCCTGGAAATATTATGGGAACGCAACAAAGTGGCGTATTAAACCTAAAAATTGCCGATGTGGTAAAAGATACCGCAATTCTACATAAAGCCCGTCAAACGGCAATCGCTGTTTTAGAAGATGATGCTAGTTTTTCGAAACCTGAAAATGCAAATCTATTAAAAGTTTATACGCAACTGCAAAAATCAAGCGGGCTTTGGAGTAATATTAGTTAAGAGGTTTTGATATTATTTCCAATATATCAAAATTTTGATATAGTTTATTAGAAATTAGTTTTTATTTATTTCTTTTTTAACATATTCTAACGGAATCTTTTCCTGTTCTAACCTCCAATTATTTTTCTTTATTTTTTTGTAAATAATCATTTCTTTTTCAGTTAAATTTAAAGAAATATTTACATTTGATAAAGTTCCGTTATCATTTTCAAAGAATTTATCAAATGTAGTTTCATCCATAAGAAAACTTTTTGTTTTTGGGAAATAATTTCTCATTTGAGATAAAATTTCAAAGCCCTGAACATCTAAATCTCCCCAATATAAAATTTCGCTTTTATTTAGCCATGTAGCATTTTTTAAGTTTTCAATTTTAAATCCACTACCAAAAATTACAATTGTTTTTTCCATTTCAGGAAGTGTCAAAGCAATGGTGTGCAAATTTGTTTTATTTTCTACAATAATGACCTTTTCAAAGTTTAAATTTATAGCGTTAAACTGATTTATTGGAATTGAAATATCATTTATTCCCGAAAAATAATGTTTACTTATTTTTGAATCTAGAATTTTAAAACGAATTAAAGGTTCGCTATATTTTAAATTAAAACGCTTTTCAAATTTTGTTTTGTCTTTATTGATAAAAGGATTTATGATAATATCAAGCAACTCTTTTAATATAGCTCTATTTCCTTCTATAAATTTTGTGTGGAGAGTTATAGGTAATTCTCGGATAAATAAATTTGGTTTCGGATTGGCTTTAAAGTACTCGCATACTTTTAAAATATCAGACCATTTTTCCGAATTATCAATTACTTTATTTGGGTATTTTTCTATCCAAAATAGAAGTTCAGGAAAGTGTTTTAATATATTTTGATAATCTATTTTAAATTGATTTACCTCTTTTTGAATATTAAGATATTTTTCAAAATCGTGTTTAGTTTCAAAATAAATACTTGAAGGAAGGCTTTGTGTTCCTAATATTTTTGTTTTTCGTTTATTGTAGCTAATACTATAACCAAATCCTTTTTTTTCTTTTGATGAAAGAATAAGTTCTTTTAGCTCTTTGTTAAATTCAGATATTGAATTGCTAGGTTTTTTATTGCCAATAATATCTAAAGGAAAAATATTTTCTTCATTTATAATCGCTTGAAGATAATTTTTATATTTTCTTTGAGCTTTTATTTTTATTTCTTTTGGATGTATCATTTGGCAATATATTTTAATTTCTCCTCTTGAAATTTTTCAATAGGCATATCGTAGAGCCAAGAAATTTTATTATCTCTTCTTTCTATATAATGAACAAAAGAAATATCATTTTCAACAATATGAATATTATCGCTAGGCGTTACTACTAATAGCTGTAAATGAAGTTGTTTACATAAATTAATAAGATATTTTGCTTTTTCTTCATCTTGTGCTTTAAACGCTTCATCAATGGCGATAAAACGAAAAGAATTGCCTTCTTTGGTTAATCCAAACTGATATGCTATCGCAGAAGCTAATATAGTATAGGTTAATTGTGCTTTTTCTCCACCAGAGAGTTGCCCCATTCCTGTATAGGTTTTTATTCTGTGATTGGTTTCTCTGTTAATTTCTTCTGCATTGTATTCAAACCAAGAGCGAACATCCGTCGTTTTTTCTCGCCATTTTTCGTTTTCAAGCTGTTTTATAAATGGCTTAATATTATTATTGAAATGATTTTTTCTTGCATCTATTGATTTGTCAAATTCTTTAAAATTTGGAATTGCATTTTCTAATAACGCTTTAAATTCTGTTATATCAGCTGTTTTTTTATTTTGAGCTTTCAGTTGAATGTAGCTTGTTGTAGGATGATTATTAAAATCTATAGCTTTAAGTGAATTGTTTAAAGAACTGATATTTTCTTTAATATCTTCAGACCATTGATTAAAGAAATTTTTAAAAATCGCTACTTTGTCTTCAATTGTTGTTTGTAGATGTTTATTGAATTTACTTTCAAAACTAGGTAAGTCTTCTTTTATTAAATTGTTGTATTTTTTTTGATATTCACTGATAAATTCTAATGATGTTGAAAGTTGATTAACATCAGCGTGCCAAGATTTATATTTTTTTAAAATTTCTTCTGATGGATTTTTAAAAGCATTTATTTTAGAACTTACTTTTATGTTTAAGTTATTTTTATCTTTGTTTAATTTTTCATTTTGATCGCTAATATTTTTTTGAAAAGTTTTTTGAGTTACTGAAAAATTAGTATAATTAATTTCTTTAAGAATTACATTATTTTCTTCAAGATTAATCAAGTCAATTACATCAGGTTTATTTTCAGATACTTGATTTAATAAAGTAGAATGAGAAGTTATTTGTGCTTTGGCTTCATTTAATTTGGTGTTTTCATTTCGTTTTGCATCTTTTTGAGTATCAATTTCTTTTTCGGTTTTAGCTAAATTATTTTGGGTGTTTTTTAATTGTTCTTGAAGAGCTTTTACTTTGTCATTTGTATTTTCAAGTCTCTTTTTTAGTTCTTTTTTTTCTTGATTTTGATTTGCATACGTTTTCCAATCTATTTCATCAAATTTTGTAAATAGCTTGCGTAAATCAGATAAATTTTCTTCTAGTATAGCAATAGATTTAATTTTTTTATCAATTTCTCGGATTAACTTTATTTGTTCTTTTTCGTTATCTTGTAAATCTTTAAATATTGTTTTCCAGTAGTTTATTTTATCTTTATTATCCCAACCTAATACAAAGTTATTTCTATTGGAGCTATATTTTCTATCATCTTTTTCATGACTTCCTTTTCTTTTAATTAATCCTTTTTTTGTAATAGCTTTTTCTAAAGAGTTAAATTCTAAAAGATTGTCTGCGCAAGTGTAATTAAATTGGTTGCTTATACGTTCTTCAATCCAATCAATATATTTACTATTAGATTTAAAACTAATTTTATTAATTAAGAGATTTTTATTCTTTGAATAATTCTGTAAATTTTTTAGAGAGGTAAAATCTTTGTAACGTTCGTAAATTATTTTTCCTTTTAAATTGGTGTTATTTACGTATTTATTAACTTCTTGATAATATTTTTCAGGAACGATTAATCGCAAGGCAAAATTATGTAAAACCTTTTCAATTGATGCTTCCCATTCTAAATCATCTACTTTTATTAATTCGCCAATAAAAGGAATTTCATCTTTAGAAGCTCCAACATTAATAAGTATTTGTTCTCTAATTCTTGCTGAATCGCCTGTTATATTATTGTTATTATTTTGTAAATATTTTATAGTTTTAATTGCTTTTTCAAGCTCAATTTTTATATCTTCTTCTTTCCTTTCCGCATCTCTTAGGCTTTTATTGAGTGTGTCAATTTCAGTTTTAATTTTTGCTTTTTTTTCTTGAGCTAGAGTTTTGGAGTTTTTAAATGTTTTTTCATCACAATTTATAGGATAATTTAAAATTTGTGCTAATTGGTTGTACTCGTCAGATTTCTCTTTTCTTGAATTTCTTAATTTTTCAATTCTTTTAATTTCTTTTTCTAAATCTTCAATTTGCCTTCCAACTTCATCAGACTTAATTTGGACTTGTAAATCAGTTTTTTTACTTTCTAAATCAATTTTATTTTCTTTTAATATTTTAATTTCTTCATCAATTTCTTCAATTTTAATATTTATAATATCACTTTCTGTATCGGCTAATTTTAATCCTTTTTGAGCAAACCAAAAGACTGATTTTTCTTTATTTTCTTGTGTTTTTTCTAGTTGAATATTAATGTTTTCAAGTTGATTTGCAATTGAATTTATTGGTTCAAGTTGTTTTATTTGTTCTGTTGCTTTATCAATATCATTTTTGGTATTTATTAATGTGGTAAAGCTACTTTTTAATTGATTATACTCATTTTCAGTATCTCTTTTTTCGAGCATATTGGTTTTAATAAATTCGTCTAAATCTCCTAAAACCTTAATTCCTACTGTTTGATTAAAAAGACTTAGTGCTTTTATGGAAAGCATACCAAATTGTTTATATAATCTTTCGGCATATTTTTTAGGACTATCATAATATTCAATCCATTTTTTTTGAGATGTATTATGACGTTTATCGAGGCGTTTTTTCCAATTTCCTTTTGCATCAAAATCGCTAAAGTCCGATGTGATATTTAGTGTTTTATAGGCAATTCCGAAGGTTCTTTTCATCATTCCGTTTGAAAAACTTCGAACTTGAAATAGTGTAATTATTTTTTCATCCGTATTGGAGAATGAAGCTAGAAGAACAGAATAAGTCGTTTTATCTCTAAGTTTTTGCGATGTAGTGCTTAAATCTCCTTCTTTTTGAATATCTCCGTAATGCCCAAGGACATAACTTTCTTCACTTCTGTCGCCTTTTTTTTGAACACCAGAAGATTGATTATAAAATCTATCACTTTTTAAAGGAACTAAAAGTGTTAGTAAGGCATCTATAAAAGTTGTTTTACCAGAACCGTTAGCACCTGTTAATAAAGAATTATTTCCCTTTGGTTCAATCTTAAATATTTGATTATCAAAAGTTCCCCAATTATATATTTCCATATATTGAAGTCTGAATCCAGCTTTATCTGCGCTTGTATTAAATAGTTTCCACATAATTTTTTAAATTTTCTTTAAATTCATTTAAAATGTCAAGTGTAATTTTTTCTTTGATTATTTTATGAATTATATATTTTTTTTCATTTTCACTTGTTCCAATTTCTTTTAGGTAACCTAATTTTTCTACATTTTTAATATAAGTTTCAATGTTTTTTAAAACTTTAATTGTATTATAATTTTCAGGGATAAAAAAGCTAATTTGTTCTTTTAGTTCGGATGCTGTTATATATTTTTCTGTAACGGTAAAATCGGTTGGATCATTTTCAAATTCTTCTATTATTTGCCGAAGTATTACTAAAACGATGCTAGTTTCAAAACCTACTTGTCGTCTTGAGGCGATTCCAATAGTATTGTTATCGTTATCAATTTCAAATTGTTTTAAGAAAGCGAATCCATCATTTTCTTTTACAATAAGTTCTAGTCCAATTTTGCTAATATATTCTTGAATTTCATTTTGATAATTTAAAATGTCATTCCAAATACTTTCATTTTTATTAACAGTTCCTTTTAATAGTTTAACGATTGCTTTTGAGTATGGTTTTATATTTTGGTGTAGTTGCTTCATTTAATTAAAATTATTTCAGGGATTTTAATAGCTTTATTATTGATTTTATCAAAGATAATTTCTTGTTGTTTTTCGGAGTTAAAACTATGAGTAAAATCTTTTATTATTCCAAAATATCCAAAAATTTCTGGTAATCCTTTTTTAATTCCTCCATAATTTTCAATAATTTCATGAAGTGTTATTTGAGATTTTAATCTTAGCATTTCTTTTATTCTTTTTCTTAATAAATTTTTGTCTATAGCATTTTCTTTAAAAATTTTATTTAATTGAACAGATTTAGAAATATCATTTTCCGCAATTTTTGGTTTTTTATTGTAGGTAATTTCTTTTTTTTGTTGAAGTGTTAAGCGTTTATCAAATGGAATATGGATGTTATTATTTAATTCTATTGCTATTGATAAATCAGGTGTTTTTTTAGTTTCACTAATTTGAGTTAAGTAATTTTTTATTTGTAGAATTACTTTTTTAGAATTTTTTTTATCAGAATTGTCATTTTCTCGAATAATACGGCTTAATTTATCTGCCATTTTATCATTAGCTTGATACACTTTATTCCCTGATGCGTGAAGATAGCTTTTCATATTTTTTAAAAAAGCATCATTAATTGGGATATTTTTATCGGTTAATGTTTGGTATAATTCATCTGTTAAAACATTCCATTCTTCTTGAAAATTGGTATCTATTAAGAACTTCCAGAAGGCGTAAAAATTTTTACCTTGATGGCTTTCTTTTAAATCATCAAGAGCATCAAAAGTGAAGGTTAGAATATCTTTTTTAGTAAAATTTTGATTGGTTTGTTTTTTGTAAATATCTTTTGTGATATTTTTAAAATTATCTTCTACTTCTTTAAAGTCGGAGAGGAGTTCTTTTGCTGAATATGTTAGTTCTTGAAATCTTGGGATTATTTCATGAGTTTCAAATATTTTTACATCTTCACCAATTTTAAGTTGTTGTATTTCTTGTTCAATTTTAAGTTTTTTATCTTCTAATATTTCTATTCGTTTATCGACATCTTCATTGGTAAATTCAACTAATTCTTTCAGTTTATTAAAAATATCTTTAAATTTTGATTCAGCACCTACAAACTCTTTTTTTTCTAAGCTATAAATCCAGTTAATAGTTTTATTCGTATGTGTTGATAATTCATAGAATACATCACCATTTTCATTTTTATAGTTTGTTAAGAATCCTTTATTTGTCCAATTTTTAATGGCATTTTTCGCTTTAATTTCGAGAGTATCTATGGTATTACTTTCAGTTTCTTCTAAGTGAATATTGTGATGATTTAAAAAATCAGTTAGTGATAAAATAATATCTTCAGAAGATATGTTTCTTTTATTATCATTATTAAAGACTGTCAAAAAAAAATCAAATATTAGTTCTCTATTTTTTGAGCGTAAAATTTCAATACTTGGAGAGTTCTTTATAATAGTTAATAAATTTTTGTTTGTCATAATTTTTATATTGATATAATTTTATAGCAATAAATTTAAGATTATTTCATAAGTTATCAAAAGCATTTTTACTTTATAAAGTTTTTTTTAAATTATCTTTGAGTTCTTTTTGAAGCTTAATTTATCTTCAATAACAATTCACATTAAACAAACAAGAAAAACAAGTGAAAAAAACGAAAACCCCATGGGCAACGAAAGATGCGATGCGTCAGGTTTATGAATTAAATTTATGGGGAAATAATAACACCGATTTTTATTCGGGAGCGGGTTCGCATCAGGCGGAAATTGTAACACCTTATTTATCGGCGGTAAGTTCATTTTTAACATCTTTTGAAACGCCTTTAACGGTTTGCGATTTAGGCTGTGGCGATTTCAATATCGGAAAAGAATTGGTGAAATATACAAAGCAATATATTGCCATAGATATTGTGCCAGAACTGATAACATATAATACAGAAAAATTCAAAAATATAAATGTAACCTTTCAAACTTTGGATATTGCAAAAGATGCCTTACCAACTGCCGATTGCGTAATTTTAAGACAAGTTTTACAGCATTTATCGAACGATGAGGTTCAAAATGTAGTGAATAAATTAAGTAATTATAAATATGTTATTCTAACCGAACATTTGCCAAATGGCGAATTTATTCCGAATAAAGATATTATTTCAGGACAAGGAATCAGGTTGAAAAAACAAAGCGGATTAGATATTTTAAAAGCTCCTTTTAATTTCAATATAAAAACAGCAAAACAATTAGTTGCTGTTGCTATTAATGGTGTAAATCATCAAAATAATAAATTTAATAAAGGCGTTATTCTAACCACGCTTTACACTATTTTTTAAGATAGCATAAACTAAAACCGTATGAATAATTTTAATTTGCGTATTTGTCATCAATGTAAAGGTGAAGGTAAAAAACCTAGAAGAGTCAATAAAAGAATCAATAAAAATAATAAAACAGCTTTTTTAGAAGAAAAACCGAAAATAACCTATTATAAATGCAAAAATTGTGATGGTTCAGGATTGATAAAAATTATAAAAACGGATACTTCTAGTATTCAAAATGATGAAAATAAAAATGATAAAGTAACGGATAATTATCCTCATATTGCAATTATTGGAGGCGGTATCGGAGGTATTGCTTTGGCGGTTGCTTGTTTGCATCGAAAGATTCCTTTTACACTTTATGAACGTGATTATAATTTTGATGCACGTTCGCAAGGCTACGGATTAACCTTGCAACAAGCCAGTAAGGCAATGGAAAGTTTTGGGATTTTCAAATTGAAAAAAGGTGTTATTTCCACAAAACATATAGTGCATACTTCTGATGGAAAAATAATTGGCGAATGGGGTATGCGAAAATGGGTATCACCAACAATATCAAAAGCATCAAAACAAACATCAAAACGAACGAATATTCACATTGCACGACAATCTTTACGTTTTGAACTCCTTGAACAATTAGGTGATACGAAAGCCATAAAATGGGGACATCAATTGATTGGTTTTAAAGAAAATAATCATCAAAATAACGATGATAAAAAGAATAAAGCCATTACCTTGGATTTTCAAGTTGATGGAAAAATACACAATGTAACTGCTGATATTGTGGTGGGTGCTGATGGTATCCGAAGTACTGTACGTCGTTTATTATTTGAAAATAGGGAGCAAAAAAATTCACCTTTACGATATTTAGGCTGTATCGTGATATTAGGAATTTGTCCTTTAGATGCTTTAAATGGTTTGGAAAATTCATTATTAGATTCTCAAACGGTATTTCAAACCGCGAATGGAAATGAGCGTATGTATATGATGCCATACGATTCGAGTTCGGTAATGTGGCAATTAAGTTTTCCTATTTCAGAAGAAAAAGCTAAAGAATTGAGTAAGAAAGGAGCAAAGGCATTAAAAGAAGAAGCTTGTCGTAGAACTCCATGGCACACACCGATTCCAGAAATTTTAAACGCTACTTTAGAGGCTCAAATCTCTGGATATCCTGTGTATGATAGAGCGTTACTTTCTTTAGATTTTATGAAAGAAGCCAAAGAAATAACACTTCTTGGTGATGCCGCACATCCAATGAGTCCGTTTAAAGGACAAGGAGCAAACCAAGCATTATTAGACGCATTGTTGTTGGCACGTATGATTTCAAAAAAATGTGGACATTTCTCGAAATGGCGAACATTGGGCATTCGAGAAACGGTATTAACCGATTTTGAAACCCAAATGTTAGCAAGAAGTGCCTCTAAAGTAAAAGGTTCTGCCGATGCTGTAAAAATTTTACATTCTGATACCGTACTTCAACAAGCAAATCAAACACGAGGAAGCGATTTAAAAGATTTAAAATAGTATTTATTTTAAAAACATTTTCGATACTTTTTCAGCTTTTTTAGTTGTTGAATAATCGTAAAAACCTTCTCCAGATTTCACACCTAATTTTCCTGCATTTACCATATTTACTAATAATGGACACGGTGCATATTTAGGATTTTTAAAACCATCATAAAGCACCTTTAAAATAGCTAAACAAACATCCAAACCAATAAAATCAGCAAGTTGTAAAGGACCCATTGGGTGTGCCATTCCTAATTTCATAACGGTATCAATTTCAGTAACACCAGCAACGCCATTATATAATGTTTCGATGGATTCGTTAAGCATCGGCATTAAAATACGATTTGCCACAAAACCTGGATAATCATTTACTTCAACAGGAGTTTTACCTATTTTTTTCGCTAAATCAACCGTGAAATTCATAACAGCATCTGCCGTATTATATCCTTTGATGATTTCTACCAATTTCATAATTGGCACAGGATTCATAAAATGCATGCCAATAACTTTTTCAGGTCTGTTGGTCGCTCCTGCAATTTGTGTGATCGAAATAGAAGAAGTATTCGTCGCTAAAATCGTTTTTTCAGGACAAAGAGCATCTAATTCTTTAAATATTTTTAATTTTAAGGATAGGTTTTCGCTCGCAGCTTCTACCACTAAATCAGCATTTTGAACGCCTTTTTCAATAGAAGTATGTGTCGAAATATTCTCTAAGGTATTTTTTTTAGCTTCTTCGGATATTTTTTCTTTGACAAGCATTCTGTCTAAATTCTTGGTAATAGTTACCATGGCTTTGTCGAGTGCGTTTTGAGAAATATCAATTAAAGAGACCGAATAACCGAATTGCGCAAAAGTATGTGCAATACCATTTCCCATAGTTCCAGCTCCTATTACAGCAATGTTTTTCATGTTTTTTTTGATAATTAGGTTAATTTTTGAGTGTTTTTTGATGGTATTTTTAGTTGTCAAAACAATCAATAATCATGTGAGCAACACGCAATGCTTCTGTTCCTTGAGCTAGTGATACAACGGGAATTGTATCGTTATTAATTGCATTGGCAAAGGATTCTAATTCGTCTAAAATAGCATTATTTTCAACCACGGTAGGATTATCAAAATAAATTTGTTTTTTCACGCCTTCGGCATTTTGCAAAATCATGGCAAATTCGTCAGGACTTTCAGGAACATTTTTCATTTTTACTACTTCGGATTTTTTCTCTAAAAAATCAACAGAAATATAGGCATCTTTTTGAAAAAAACGACTTTTACGCATGTTTTTCATCGAAATTCTACTCGATGTTAAATTAGCAACACAGCCATTTTCAAATTCAATACGTGCATTGGCAATATCTGGCGTATCAGAAATTACAGCAACACCGCTTGCGTGTACATTTTTTACTTTTGATTTCACTACGGATAAAATAATATCAATATCATGAATCATTAAATCTAAGACTACAGGCACATCTGTTCCTCGAGGATTAAATTCTGCTAATCGATGTGTTTCGATAAACATTGGTGTATCAATCATATTTTTAACGGCCATAAAAGAAGGGTTAAAACGCTCTACATGACCAACTTGTCCTTTTACATGATGTTGACTCGCTAATGTTCGAATTGCTTCTGCTTCTAAAACGGTATTGGTTATCGGTTTTTCAATAAAAATATGTTTTCCTTGTTCGATAGCTTGTTTGGCACATTCAAAATGAGATAATGTTGGCGTTACAATATCAATAACATCAACGGCTTTTATTAAATCATCAATAGAATCAAATAATTTATAACCAAATTCATTGGCTATTTTTTGAGCATTTTCAGTAAAAGGATCGTAAAACCCGACCAATTCGTATTTTTCAGATTGTTCTAATAAACGTAAGTGAATTTTCCCTAAATGACCTGCACCTAAAACTCCAGCTTTTAACATAATATGTTTAATTTTTTATTTAAAATTTATTAATTTTACCAGTAATTTCATGGTTATTTTTAACGTTTTTAACTAAAATTTCAAATAAATAGCAACTAAAATTTCAAGAGAAAACATCTTTAAATAACCGTGTTTTTAACCTTATAATTGCTTCGGATATCACCAAAAAAGCAATGCAAACAAAGATACAATTTTATACATATTTATTACTACTTTTGATTTTTTGAAATTAAATTATTACAGACAATTAATTTGAAGTAGTAGTATACGATTTTTTCACTTGAAAAACAGTATTAGTTATTTGTTTTTCAGTGTTTTGTATACGTGCTATTTTTGTTTTTTTAATTATTAAGTTAAAATTGTCAAATTAAAATTATCACAGTAGATTACAATTAATGAGAGATACTACAAAGCATCAAGGACTTCGAAATAAGTTAGCAATTGTTTTACAATCAAAAGGTATTGTTGATGAAAAGGTGTTAAATGCGGTTCGTAAAATCCCAAGACACTTATTTATTGATAGTAGTTTTGAAGCGCACGCTTATCAAGATAAAGCATTTCCTATTACAGCGAATCAAACAATTTCGCATCCGTATACGGTAGCGTTTCAATCGCAGGTTTTAGAGGTAAAAGCAGGAGAAAAAGTACTTGAAATCGGAACAGGTTCAGGATATCAAACAGCGGTTTTGTTAGAATTAAAAGCCAAAGTATATTCTATTGAGCGTCAGCACGAATTGTTTAAAAAAACATCGTTATTTTTACCTAAAATAGGATATCGACCAAAACGTTTTATTTTTGGTGATGGCTATATTGGTTTATCCGAAGAAGCTCCTTTTGATAAAATTATTGTAACCGCAGGTGCACCATTTGTGCCAAAACCGTTGTTAAGTCAATTAAAAGTAGGAGGGAAATTACTGATTCCCGTAGGTGATAAAGAGCAAATAATGACGTTATTTATTCGGAAATCGGCAAAAGAATTTGAAAAACACGAATTAGGGGATTTTAAATTTGTACCGATGTTACAAAAGAAAAATTAACAAATCTACTTTTAGTTAGCAGATTTATTAATTTTTATGTTGATTTTTTGAATATCAAACGATATTATCATTTTGATTATTCTGTAATTATACTTGCATCAGCAACCATAATTGCTGATGTAATTTCAGCTTTTTCTAGTTGATATTGTTTTTGATATTGTTTTGTTGTTGGTTCATTTTTGGCTAAACCACAAGGGCTTGTACTTCCGCAAGAAGAAAAACCGATAAGACTAAGCGTGCAAATGGTAATAACTATTGTTTTTTTCATTTTGTTTGGTTTAAAAATCAAATATACATATTTCTGATTAATTCACTAGAATCTATTGTTGAATCAATAACGCTAAAACCGACCATTTTATTTTGTATGTTGGTTATTAAGTCTTCAGATATCGGTTCGCCGTCATTCCATTGCGTTATTGATAACCATTCTTGAATGTCTTCCAATTGCTGTTCATATCTGATTGCTAGTGTTTTATCGATGTTTGGTGTTTCTTTAAAATCAGCAGTACAGGTATTAATAGTTTTTAATACTTTTTGTACGGCTTCAAAATGATGTTCCAAAACTTCGTTCCTAACCGCTACCACAAAACAAGGCCAAGGAGTTGGGCAATCTCCTAAGCGTCTAAAAGTCTGATTATCAACTAAAGGTTTTGTTGTAAAATGTTCCCACATAAAATAATCGGCAGTTCCGTTTGTTAAAGCATCGATTCCACCTTGCAAATCACCGACTACTTTAAATTTTAATTGATCGATATCCCAACCATTATTATGAGCATTTACAATTGCCATCAAGTGTGATCCAGAACCAAAACGGCTTATGGCTACGGTAGCATTTTTTAGGTCTTCTATTTTTTTAAAAGATGATTTTTTCCCTACATGAATCCCCCAAATTAACGGACTTTTTACAAATGTCTGTGTTATTTTAGATGGATTTCCATTGATGATATCTTTAATAATTCCTTCGGTAAGTACAATGGCAATATCTACTTCACCGGCACGTAATGCTTTGCACATTGCACCTGTACCACCAGGGAAATCCTGCCAACGTAAGTTGATATCTTGTTTGGTATATTCTTTGTTTTTTAAGGTGGTGTACCATGGATAATTAAAATGTTCAGGAACACCACCTACTTTTAAATTTGTCATTTATTGATTTATTGAACTAATTTATTTAATGTATATATTATTAAATCGGCTGTAATTTTTTCGGGATTTTCACTAAAATCACCTGTTGCTCTGTTTGCGATAATGGCATTCATAGAAACGGCGTTATGTCCTAGTAATTTTGATAATCCATAAATAGCAGAAGTTTCCATTTCTAAATTGGTAATTCTATTATTTTGATATTCAAAACTATCTATTTTATTATTTAGGGTTGCATCTTGCAATGGCAATCGTAATACACGTCCTTGAGGTCCGTAAAAACCGCCTGCTGTAGCTGTAATTCCTTTATAAACTCTAGTAGAGTGTATGTTTGAAGTTATGCCTGAATTTATTTCTGAAGTTATTTCTGATGATAATTTATCTTCTAAAAATGTACTATTAGCAATAATTATTGGACTTGCTTTTTCGGTATTCCAATTGGTGTGTTTTACGAAAGCGTTTTCTATTTCTGGATGAGAAATTGCTGTTATTTGATACGAATGTAACATTCCATTTAAATCTAAAGCATGTGTGCTTAGTAGAAAACTATTTACAGGAATATCAGCTTGTAAAGAACCAGAAGTTCCGATACGGGTAATATTTAACTGTGTATGTGTCTTTTTTACGTGGCGTGTTTTTAAATCGATATTTACCAAAGCGTCTAATTCGTTTAAAACAATATCAATATTATCAGGACCAATTCCTGTTGAAATTACGGTAAGTCGTTTACCTTTATAAGTTCCTGTAGTTGTTTTAAATTCTCTTTTTTGTGTGGTAAACTCAATCGTATCAAAATGTTGTGTAACTTTATCAACACGATTTTGGTCTCCTACAAAAATAATATCGGTAGCAATATGTGTTGGTTTTAAATTTAAATGATAAATACTTCCATCAGCATTTAAAATAAGTTCAGAGTTTTGTATGTTCATTAACTATTTTAGTTTTAGCGCCACCAAGATAAGAAAAATCAACAGGTAATATTGCATAATAGTTATTTAGATTGATGCTTAATTTTAAGTGCTTCTTTAATTGAGTTTGATATACTTTCAAAAATATACTTTCAAAAAAAATAGAACTGCGATTAACAGTTCTATTTTTATTATTTTTTTAGATGATTTAAAACATATTCTTAAAATTCAGGAATTATATTTTTTCATCTAAGTTTGGGTTTCCTTTTTCAGGATTATAATAATATTGAATTACATAATCAATGGTTTCTTTTTTATCAAAATCAGTATTTGTTCTTTTAATTGATTTGATTGCCATTTTTGCAAAATGTCCGTCATGTGTTTTGAATATAAAAACGATTGGTTTTAAGAGTAAAACATCACGATTTTGTGAAGAACGATAATACCAAGTTTTACGAGAATCTCCAGAAAAATTTCTAGGCAACCAGTTTATAGCGGCTATATAGTTTTCGTAACCTCTATTTAAAGCGTCTTGTTGATATATATGGTCAGGTAACCCAAGAGCAGAAGTACGAGTTTCAAATTCATCTTCTTGCACTGAAACAGCTACATCCTTACTTCTTTTAGGTTCATTTTCTAGTCCTATTTTTTCGCCACCTTCGTATTTAGAAAGTCCATTTACTAGAAAAACACGTCCTCTTATGGCAAAATCCCAAGCATCACTAGTTGGTTCTAAAGCACCTTCTTTAAAGCTAAATTTATGAAAATCACCAGTTTGTTTATCTGTGATTGTTTGGTCTCCAAGGGCAGTTGTAGTAACTTGAAGTGTCTTTGTGTTTGTTTTAGGTAATTTTTCTTCGTCTTTATCGGAACATCCTGTAAGGGTAAGTGTGGTTAAAAAAAGTGCTAAAAAAGTTTTTGATAATAGCATTGTAATTTTTTTCATGATTGTTATTTTATGATTGAAATTTATATATAGATTTTTAATTAAGTTTTTTGTTTCCTGCAACAGGATTTAAAAAATATTTGAAGGTATAATACGGGTATTTATGCCCAAGAACTTCTTTCATTGTTCCAGAAGTATCTCCGTTTTTATAAAGGTCTTCGATTTTTAATTTTACATAATGTCCATTTTTTGTTTTAATCAGTAAAGTTTGGTTCTTTTTTACTCTAAGCGTGTGGTCATCGTGCATTTCGTATGGGTCGAACATTCCTTTTCCAAAATCATCAATTGCCGTTTTTCCAATACCATCTTGTTTAAAAATAGCATCGGCAGGAACAACAGATATGTTTTCATAATCATCTTTAATAATAGCCGCTGACGCATTTTTTGTTCGCATAGGTTCTAAGACGCCACCAGAGGTATATCCTTGTGTCCATTCTCCGCCATTGATGATAATAATTCTACTTGCAAAGGCAATATCCCAAGAATCATCGGTTACATATGTTGCTTTTTCAAGATTAAATTTGGTGTATACATAATCACCTTTTTCATTTTTAGGAGAAGTAAACATATTTTTAACATGTACGATATTTCCTTCTTTTGTTATCGTGGTAAATTCGGGAACTCGCGAGTCTAAAAATGTTTTTTCTTTTTCATTCTGATTTTCATCTTCCTCATTTTTGTTACAGGATAAATTCAGTATGCTAACTAAAAGCGGTACTAAAAGATATTTTAATTTCATCTTATATTTATTTAGATTAATTCTATTATATTTGCAAATGTATTTATTTTAACATAAAATCAAAGAAAAAAAAAGAAAAAAATAATGAATAATAACTGTTTTTTTAATTTTAAGATCATATTACTTATTAGTTTGGTTATTTTTTATTCCTGTAATAAAAAGGAAGAATTGGTTAAAATCCCTAAAAAAGATGATTATAAGAATTTATTATCCGAAGCAAACAAAATTTTTTCGCCATTGCCAGCAAATGGTTATGTTACATTTAATGAGCTTACTGATGAAAAAATATTTTTAGGAAAACTATTATTTGAAGAAAAAAGATTATCAAAAGATAATACGATTAGTTGTGCATCATGTCATGATTTAGATAATTTTGGTGCTGATACCGAAGCTGTATCAAAAGGAGTTGACGGAAAAACAGGAACTCGAAATGCGCCTACGGTATTTAATTCGAGTTTGCATATTGCTCAATTTTGGGACGCACGAGCAAAAACCGTAGAAGAACAAGCAGGAATGCCAATTTTAAATCCTGTAGAAATGGCAATGGAAAGCGAACAAGCCGTTGTTGATAAAATCAGTAAAATTGAAAAATATCAAGATTTATTTAAAAAAGCGTATCCAAATCAAGCGAATCCAATAAATTTTGATAATTTAACAAAAGCCATTGGCGCTTTTGAGCGAACGCTATTAATGCCTTCAAAATTTGACGAATATTTAAAAGGAAATCAACAGGCGTTAAATCAGCAAGAGAAAAAAGGCTTGTTTATTTTTATGTCTCGAAATTGTATTTCTTGCCATGATGGTCCGTTAGTTGGTGGTGGTAAAATTCGAAATTTCGGTAGTGATATAAGACCTTACTGGGAGCATACTAAAAGTAAAGTTATTGATAAAGGCGTGTTCTCAATAACCAATAAACCGATTGATTTGTATGCTTTTAAAGTGCCATCGTTACGAAATGTGGCAAAAACAGCACCTTATTTTCACGATGGAAGTGTTGCTGAATTAGAAAATGCCATCAGAATAATGGGAAAAGTTCAGTTAGATAAAAAGTTAGAAGAAGCTGATATTAAGAGTATCAAATTATTTTTAGAAACACTTACATCTTATAAAAAGAGTTAGTATTTTTCACCGCTAGTGCAAGTATCTTGCTTGTGCCGTTATAACAAAACAGCTTAATCTAAAATATTTTCAGATACGGTACAAGCGTGACGCTTGCACTAGCAACTAAAATTTTAAACTTAAATTAAAAGATACTTAGAGCCTGTTTAAATTTCATCTGAAAAAAATATAGTGGCAAAAAATGACGGCAAGGGGTTAAAACCCCTTGTTAAAAGGAGCTAAAATTACAAAAAAAGTTAAAAACTGTTGCAAATCAGGATGAGAAACTGAAATAAATTCAGTTTGACGCATTTTTATTTTTAAAACAAGGGGTTTTAAGACCGCTAGCGCAAGCATCTTGCTTGTGCCGTTATAAGTAAAATAGCTTAATCTAAAATAAATTCACATACGGTACGAGCGTAAGGCTCCTACTAGCAACTAGTTTAAATATGACAGATTTGATTAAATTCGATTATATCAAAAATAAAAAAAGTGTTAGAATTGATAAATTCTAACACTTTTTTTATGATTTAGATTAGCCTCCAACACGTTTTACATTAAAGCCTTTATCTTTTAAAATTTGCATGATTTTATCGCGATAATCACCTTGGATAATTATTTTATCATCCTTAAAACTACCACCAACACTAAGTTTGGTTTTAATTTCTTTGGCTAATTTTTTAAAATCTTCGGTAGCGCCGGTGTAGCCATCTAAAATAGTAGTTGGTTTTCCTTTGCGTTTTTCATATTTACAAAGTATTGGGTCGTCTTGTAGCCAAATTGCTGACTTTTTTTCAACCTTTACCTCACTTTCTTGATGATCGGGAAATAAGTTTTTCAATTGATCTTTAAAATCCATGCTTGTTTTATTGTTGTTTTTTACGCTTATTTTTTTAAGCCTAATTCACGTAGGCGTTCGTCTAAAAATTCACCAGCGGTAATATCTTCAAATTGTTTTGGGTTTTGCTCATCAATACAATTTTCTAAAACATCTAATTTCATATCAGAAACAGGGTGCATAAAAAATGGAATTGAATAACGTGATGTTCCCCATAATTCTTTCGGTGGATTCGTTACTCTATGTATCGTCGATTTTAATTTATTATTACTATGACGCGATAACATATCGCCCACATTAATCATCAATTCATCAGGTTGTGCAACGGCATCAATCCAATCGCCTTTATGATTCTGAACTTGCAGTCCTTTTCCTTGCGCCCCCATTAATAAGGTAATTAAATTAATATCACCATGAGCAGCCGCTCTTTCAGCGCCTTTAGGTTCGCTTTGAATAGGAGGATAGTGGATAGGACGCAAAATACTGTTTCCATTTTTGATATACTTATCAAAATAAGTTTCTTCTAAATTCAGGTGTAACGCTAAAGAACGCAATACATATTTGGCTGTTTTTTCTAGCATTTTGTAGGTTTGTTCTCCTACTTTATTAAAATTTTCTAGTTCTTGAACCGTTACATTTTCAGGATATATGTTGGCATATTTAGAACTTGCTTCTACATATTGTCCAAAATGCCAAAATTCTTTTAAATCGCCTTCTTTTTTTCCTTTCGCACTTTCTTTTCCAAAAGAAACATAACCTCTTTGACCACCAATACCAGGAATTTCATATTTCTCTTTTACACTCGTTGGTAAATCGAAAAACTTTTTAATTTCAGCATATAAATTCGTAACTAATTCATCATCTAAAAAATGACCTTTTAAGGCTACAAATCCTATATTTTCATAAGCATTACCAATTTCATTGATAAATTTTTGCTTCTTGTTTTTATCTTCTGATAAAAAGTCGGTTAAATTTACGCTCGGAATTTTATTCATTATTAAATATCTTAAAAGTGTTAATAAGTTTTATCATTAAAAGCTGTAAAGTTAGTAAAATCAAGCGTACATCGTGAAATTACTTATTAACAAAAGGAATTAAATAGGATATTGTATAATTGAATCCAAAACCTGTATTGCTTTCAAAAACACGATTAAAACCAGGAGCATAGAGTGTTTTAAAGTTTTTCTGATCATCTACACTCATCATTATTTTATAAGAAAACCCTGCGCTTAAAAATAGATTTTTAAAAGTTTCTACCTTAATTCCTAATTGAATTTCTGTCCAATGAGCTGTAAGTCCAGTTTCGGTAACAGGAGTTTTTATTGTATTTGATGCAAAATAATTAGTACCAACATTTGTTTTATAATTATTTAAGGTTTGGTCGAAACTTGCAAAACCATATCGAAAACCAACATAAATTTCGTTGTTCATATCCAGCCAATTTTTATAGGCATTGTAATTTGCACCAAGTCGTATGAAGTTTCCTTTTGAGGTTGATTTGGTAAAATCTTCGAAAGTTATTTCTTCTTCATAGCCTATTTCAGTGGCGATATACCAATTTTTAGAAATTCGATAATCGCCGACTAATTCGAGTCCGCTATAACTTTTATCAAAAATGGCTAGGGCAGGTTTGCTGATATCGATTCCTAAACGCAAGCCATAGCCTGTTTTATAAGATATGGAATCGGTTTTATTTTCGTCTTTATTTTTTTGATTATTTATAATTTCTGTATTCGCTTTTAATCTTTTTTGAGATGTTTTTTGAGAAAAACTATTTAGAGAAAAAAACAAGAAGCAAGAACTAAGAATACACTTAAAAATATATTTGTACATGTGCTTTTTTTTGATTGTCAATAGTCGTTATTTTAGACGTTGATATGTTATCAATCCAACCTGTATGCGTTAATTTCACATCATTAAAGATAACTTTATAGCCACACGAACGAGAAACATAAACTTCTTCGGGCTTATAGTTTATAGTTAGTGTTGCTGTTTTATTATTGATACTTAAATTATCGGTCGCATTCATTTTTAACGTATAAACAGTTTGGTTATCCAAACTGTTTAACGGAATATTTATAGAATCGGTATTTTGATTGACAAAAAGACTGTCTTTATTTTGTGCTATTATTGAAAAACGAGTAACTTTCTTTTTTTCAGAAGTATTTTCTTTATCATAAAAGCGAAGCACTAAATTGGGCGTTACGGGATTTTCTACACAAAAATCATCTTTTTCACAAGAGGATAGTCCGATAAAAAAACTCCCTAAAATAAGACACGTAAATACATATTTTTTCATTGAAAAAAGTTTCTTATAAATTATTTTTCGAATAAAACAACGGTTTCGATATGTGCTGTATGTGGAAACTGATCGACTAAACTAATCTTTTTAAGTTTATAACCAGCGTTCATTAATTCTTCAGTATCACGTGCTTGTGTTGCAGGATTACAAGAAACATAGACCATTCTATCGGCATTTAATCGGATGATTTTACGCAATGTTTTTGGCGCAATACCAGCACGAGCAGGATCTAAAATAATGGTTTTAATTTTATTTTGATATTGAGGATGTTCATATAAAAACTTACCAACATCGGCGGCATAAAACTGTAAACCTTCAATTTTATTTCGTTTGGCATTTTCTTTGGCATCTTCAATTGCAGAGGCGACAATATCAACTCCAACTATTTTAGCATTTTCACTTCTTGACGCTAAAATTTGTCCAATTGTTCCTGTTCCACAGAATAAATCCATCACGACAGTATTATCAACAGCTTCTTTATTTTCTAAAGCGTAATCAACGACTTTGGTGTATAATTTTTCTGCGGATTTAGGATTTGTTTGAAAAAAGCTTTTCATACTGATTTCAAAATTTAAACCTAATAACTCTTCTACAATTTTATCTTTCCCTGTAACAAGTTCAATACTTCCTGAGGTTGCAATAGTTCTATCACCAACTTCATCGTTAATTGTATGTAATAATCCTGCTAAACGATCGCCAAAAATATCTTTTAATAAACTAGCAAAAGCTTGCATATCAAATTTTGGTAAATCAGGTGAAGTGGTTACTAAATTGAATAATAATTCGTTAGTTTTATATGATTTACGCACTACAAAATATCGAAAGAAACCTTCTCTTTTTGGTCCGTGCCAAGGCGCTAAACCTGTTTTTTCACAATATTCACGAATTACTTTTAAGTTGTCTTCAACTTGCGCATCAAATAAACCAGAATCTTTGTCTAAATTATCACCCATCCACCAAGTTCCACGGCGTTTAAATCCTAAGGTGAAAAAATCGGCATCGGTTTTGTTAACTCTATCGTATCCAATGGCTGAAAAACCATATTCCATTTTATTTCTGTAGTGAAATACGTTTGGAGAAGAGATAAATTCATCAAATAAATCTTCGATATTTTCAACTTTTCCTATTCTTTGAAATAAAGATAAGGTACTTTCTTTTTTATATTGATGTTGTAATTCAATCGGTAATTGAATGTAAGGCGCTCCAGGAATGTCTTGATAAGGCAATGTTACTTCATCTTTTGATGCTTCTAAAACATCAATTAATTTCGCTTCGGCATATTTTTTACTTGATTTGCTAATTTGTGCCTTCACCAATTGACCTGGCAAAGTATTGGGAACAAAAACAACAAAACTACCTTCTTCGGATTTTATTCGTGCGATTCCTTTTCCTCCAAAAGCGTAATCTTCAATTCTTAATTCTAAAACTTGATTCTTTCTTACAAATTTATTTCGTTCTCTACGTGGCATTGGCTGTTATTTATAGGTTTGCAAAATTATGAAAAGTTATGGATTGATTGCACAAAAAAGACTACTCATTTGAGTAGCCTTTTATATAAAACAACGAAATTCTTATTGTTTCACTTCTTGTTTTGCTTCTTTAACCATTTGTTCGTTTGCAACAATAGCAAATTCAACACGTCTATTTTTACTTCTACCTTCTAGTGTTTCGTTAGAGGCAATTGGGTCGTTAATTCCCAAACCTTTGGTTTCAAATCGACTTCCTACAAGTCCTTTACTTGTTAAGTAATTTTTTACAGCATCGGCTCTTTTTCCAGAAAGTGTTAAGTTATATTCAGCTCTACCAGTACTATCGGTGTATCCGTAAATTACGATATTTGTGTTTTTATATTCTTCAAAAACAGGAACTAATTTATCTAAATTTGCTTGTGCTGTTGGTGTTAAGCTTGATTTATTGGTATTAAATCGAACGGCACTTTCACCTAAAGTAAGCATAATTCCTTCGCCAACTCTTTCGACATCGGCTCCAGGTAGTGCTTCTTTAATTTCACGTGCTTGTTTGTCCATTTTATTACCGATAACACCTCCCGTAACTCCACCGACAACGCCTCCTAGAACAGCTCCTAATTCTGAGTTTTTACCTTTTCCTAAATTATTTCCAAGAACTGCTCCTAAAAGCGCTCCTGCGGTAGTACCGATTACCGCTCCTTTTTGAGTATTGTTAGCATTTTTCACAGAACTACACGAAGTGAATGTGCTACCTATTAATACGACAACAGCTAAACTATAAATGATTGTTTTTTTCATGATATATCTTTTTAAATTAGGTACTTATTGATGTTAAATGATTGCAATATTAGTTTCTTTGAAATGAATAAGTAATATTTTTGATACTACCAGCAACATTAATTTTATCAACTAAATCAAAACTTGTTTGTGTTAAATTATTGATATTTAAAACAAAGCCGTTATTTACATTTTTCGCTTTATGGCTATTGATTATTTTTAATACAAAATTTCCTTCTTTATTGATATACCAAGTCGTTGGAGAATTAAAATCAACACAAGAAGTACTCGGATTATTAAGGCTCATTTGTCCTTTATTATTGTTTGAAATAAAGCTCCAATTACTTCCGATAAAACAGTTAGAATCAGCAATATTAAAAGAAGTCACTTTAAATAAGTTAGCACCTGTGTAATTAATTGCGCTAATAGTCCAGTTTCCTTTTAGGATTTTTTCAGTTTTGTTGTCTAATTTGGTATTTACTGCTGAAGCGGTTGTTTTACAGCCAATACTCATTGAAATTGTAGCTAAAAATAGCATAAAAAATAAGGTCTTTTTCATGTTTTTCATAATTTGATTTAGATTTATAATAGTTTAAGTCGATTCGTTTTATTTTTTTATTTTTTGATGAAAAATAGTAGGCATTTATCTTCACTATAATTAAGACACTTTTATTGCTTAAAAGTCACCTAAAGATACTTAAAAAACAATTAAAATCCCAGTTTTATTTTGACAAAAAAGCACCTCGATAGAGGTGCTTTAATAATTAATTGATAGCCGTTATTCTAACTATTTTAACATTATTCTTTTTTCGCAACATCGGTTGTGTTGTGGTTTGTATTGTTGCTAAATTTATTTAATATTTTTTCCATTTGTTTACCACCAGCCTCACGACCACCCAATCCAAAAGAAAGTACTACGGTTAAGGCAACCGCACCAAGCGTTATTCCAAAAGCTAAATTGATAATATCATCAGCAATACCCATTTTACCTAAACCGATTGCTAAGAAAACCGCTAAAATAGCAACTCTTACAATACTTCCTACAAATTTATTATCACTTTTCATAAAGTTTTTAGAAGCGATTGTTGCAATCCAATTTCCGATCGCTAAAATAAGTAATCCGAATAAAATATTTCCTGCAAGATTTAAAACCGTATTCATAATTTCAGAAAGTTTGCTGAATTCTAATTTATCAATAGCAGTCATCACACCAAATAATACGATAAACGCATATACAATGTTTGCAATTAATTTCTCAACATTCGTTTTACCTGTAAAAGAGTCTAAATTAGCGCTTTTTAATATTTCATTAAGATTTAAACTGTCTAATAAATCTTTAATCAAATTACTTAAAAATTTACCTCCAATAACAAATATTATTAAAATTAACGTTGCTACTAATATTTTAGGAATTGCAGCGAAGAAAATCTCTAACATATTGGTTGCTGGTTGAGAAATAGAATCAACATTTAAAATATTTAAAGCGGCTATTAAAAGCGGAATAAATATAAAGATAAACACAACTTTTTTAAGAATGGTAACAATATTAATATTTTCAGGAAGGTTTAATTTTGGAGCAAATTTTTGAATTGTTCCTCCTGATAACCCAATTAATTCAGAAACAATTGTTGCTAACATATAACCGATATAACCGACAAGTCCTGCGCCTACAATGTTTGGAATAAATTGAGTAAAGCCGTTTAATAATCCTTTAATCGGTTCTAAAACGCTTGTCATTCCTAATTTATCTAGGGCAATCATAAAAACAAAAATCATAATTAAGTAGTACACTAATTTTGATATTAAATCACCAAAACTAATTTTACTATTACTTAATGTTTTATTTAAACCACTTTTATCACTTATTTTATTGATAAGAGATCTAACTAATTTTGCAACTAACCATCCTAAAATAATAATTAATAAGGCGCTAATAGGATTTCCAAAGCTACCTGTAATTTGATTGTACGTGTCTAAAATCTGATTCATTTTTTATATTTTTTAAGTTTTATTAGTTATGGTTATGACACTTGTTTAAATAAATAGTCACTATTAATTTTGATTCCTCTTTTTAAAAAAAATACTGATAAAATTAATTGAAGTTCAATTAGAGCCTTTTTAAATAATAGTTATTTAAAAAGAATCTAAAAAAGCGTCAATTTTTTTTTTAATAGGTATTTTTAAGACTAAAAAACTTAATATTTAGTAATATTGCAACACTTTTTAGGGATGATTTCTTTCCCACGCTGAATTTTCGAAATTTCTTCGAAAGGATAAAGGTGAATAGGAATAGTTTTTTTATTAATTAAAAATTATTTTTAAATGGCTGATTTACAACAAATAACTTCGCAACAAGCGATTGAATTAGAAGACAAATACGGAGCGCACAATTATCACCCGTTACCAGTAGTATTGAGTAAAGGTGAAGGTGTACATGTTTGGGATGTTGAAGGAAAAAAGTATTATGACTTTTTATCTGCTTATTCGGCAGTAAATCAAGGGCATTGTCATCCAAGAATTGTTGATGCCATGGTTAATCAAGCAAAAACATTAACGTTAACTTCTCGTGCTTTTTATAACGATATGTTAGGGAAATATGAAAAATTTGCTACAGAGCTTTTTGGTTTTGACAAATTATTACCAATGAATACAGGTGCAGAAGCCGTAGAGACAGCTTTGAAATTATGTAGAAAATGGGCTTATGAAGTAAAAGGAATCAATGAAAATGATGCTAAAATAGTTGTTTGTGAAAACAATTTCCACGGACGTACTACAACGATTATTTCTTTTTCAAATGATCCTGTAGCTCGTAAAAACTTTGGACCGTTTACGAACGGATTTATCAAAATAGAATATAACAACTTAAAAGCGTTACAAGAAGTTTTAGAAAGCGATAAAAATATTGCTGGTTTCTTAGTAGAGCCAATTCAAGGAGAGGCAGGCGTATATGTTCCTTCTGAAGGATATTTAGCAGCAGCAAAAGCTTTATGTGAAAAACATAATGTATTATTTATTGCTGATGAGGTTCAAACAGGAATTGCACGTACAGGTCGTTTATTAGCAACTTGTGGAAACTGTTCTTGTGCTGATAAAAACTGTTCTGGAGAACCAGAAATTAAAGCGGATATTTTAATTTTAGGAAAAGCACTTTCAGGAGGAGCGTATCCAGTATCTGCTGTGTTGGCAAATAATAATATTATGGATGTTATTAAACCAGGAAATCACGGGTCTACTTTTGGAGGGAATCCAATTGCTGCTGCTGTAGCAATGGCTGCTTTAGAAGTGGTTCAAGAAGAAAATTTAGCTGAAAACGCATACAATCTTGGTGTAATTTTTAGAGCTGAATTAGCAGAATTTGCTAAAACAACTGATTTAGTATTATCGGTAAGAGGAAAAGGGTTATTAAATGCTGTTCTAATTAACGATACTGAAGATAGTTCAACGGCTTGGGATATTTGTATGAAGTTACGTGATAACGGATTATTAGCTAAACCAACACACGGAAATATTATTCGTTTTGCACCGCCTTTAGTTATGACCGAAGCACAATTAATGGATTGTATCGCAATTATTAAGAAAACTATTTCTGAGTTTAAAAAATAAGCTTCTTATTTTTTTAATATAAAGCGAAGATATAAAAGGAACGATTTTAATAAATCGTTCCTTTTTTTGTGAGTTTTTGTAAATTTTTATAAAATATTATTTTGATTTTTATTGATTTTGATGCTCTAAGAGCCTGTTTAAAAATTAAATAAACTGTCAGTTCTCGATACAATTTTTTGATATAAAAACAGACTTAAATATTTGACCGCTTATTTCTGAATTGTAGTTAAAATAATATCGAAATAAATAGTTATAACCAAAACTTAGTAAATAGACCTAGCCCCGATTGAAGCAATTGTTTGAGCTCCTTTTTTTTGATTTTTCTTCAAAAAAAAGAGCGAGTGCGGAAAGCGGGAAATAGCTTCAAAAAAAAGTATAATTTATTTTTTCATTTCATGAATTTGTAAATGCTTCTTTAAAATACCTGATGGTGTGTTTTTTGTTTCATCAAAAATTCGAGTGTCGCCAAATAAAATAAAACTCTCTTTTGCTCTGGAAACCGCTACATTTAACATATTCGGCTTGTTATCTTTTTCGAAAAATAACGTTCCTTCATCTAAATTTGTATACACCGAACTGAATAAAATAATGCTACGTTCCGCACCTTGCAACGCATGAACCGTTCCTAATTTTATCTTATTGACATTAAAACCCGCTTGGGTTAAGGCTTTTGATAATTCCCCTTTTTGACTCGAAAAGGGCGTAATAATCCCTAAAATATGTTCAATATCAACAACATTATAGGCCTCTTGAATCTGCTCTTTATGTTGTTGTAACCACGTAATAATCGCTTTTACTTCACTGATATTATAACGACTGTTGAATTTTCGCTCGCTAACTCCCTCAATATGATATGCCATCATCGAAGGGAAAATTTGATGCTCTTTTGCGACACCTTTCATCGGTTTTAAAATACCGTTGTAGGCGAGTTCATTACAGAAATTAATAATTTCATCGTTGCATCTTCGGTGTTCTAACAAGACCAATCCTCGCTCTTTTTGATCTTGTTCTGCTAAAAAGGTTTCAAATTCACACGCATTTTGAGCCATCTTCATAATACTTCCGCTAGAGGCTAAAAAACCGATTTCATTCAAATAAATTTCCTCTTTTTTATTATTTTCTTTTTCATGAAGAAGATGTAAATTCGATAAATTACCAATATCAATTTTTCTTGGAATAGCCCAAATTGGTTCGATTTGTTTTAAATCACCAATAACAAACGCCTTTTTTGTTAGTGAAAAGACAGGAATACTAACTTCGGGAGTTACTTGACCTGCTTCATCAATAATTAAAAAATCTAAAAAATTATAGAGTGGAAGATACTCGAAAATCGGCTTTCCATACTCGTCTTCTCCCATAAATTGACTGTATAAAAAATGACTCGGTGCCATGTAAAATGTCGCTACAAAACAAGGCGTTAGCATCGCTCTGCGTTTCCATTTGTTTTTAATCGCATTTTCTCCCGTGCCTTTTTCTGTATCATTTTTAAGAGCGTCTTTTGTAGCAAGCAACCAACGTGCTTCCCAATAATGAACCGAAAATAAAAATGCTTTATGACGCAATTCCATGTCTAATTCATCATAAAAAAAACGTGCAGAATTATCGTTTGAATTTATTTTTTCATACTCATTTTCCCACATTTTTGCTTCAGAAATAACAGGGAAACCACTAATTTTATTTTCTGATTTCCAGTTTTTTAATTTCAAATTAGCCTGTAAAGCAAGGTTTAAATTTCCAATACATTCTTTGATAAAGAAAACAGTTTTATCATAATTGTTACTTGTTTCTTCGGATATTTTAAAAATAACTTCAGATGTAATAGCTGTATTATTAGCGATAGAAATACTGTTCTCAATTTTAAAATATTGAATTATTTTAGCAGTAAAATTATTTTTATTTATAGTTGATTTTAGACGTGTTATTACCGTACGCCATTCTTTTAATTTTGAAATTTTAAACGCATCTTTTTGAATAAAATCCGCTTTATTTATTAGAATCGTATTGATGAAATTAATGCTATTTATATAATCTTTTGAAAAATTAACGCCGTCGATTAACGTATTCTGAATCGTGATAATTTCATCTTGTAAATCATTGCAAACATCTTCGAGAGAGTTTGTTTCTGTATCAAAATAATGACAATAATTTATTAGAAAATAATACTCGGCATCAGCAAGATAAGTATCGTTTTCTAAATCGCACAAAGTTCCTTGATGACCAAATAAATTTCCTTTTAAAAAGTTGATGTTTTTAAGTCCTTTTTCATTCTTAGAATTTGATGGAAGATACGTAGCGTATCCGTTAAAATTAGGAATCCAACGAATGGCTAAAGCATCTAACGAACTTTTTGAATTGATAAAACTATCAATAATATTAGTAACCGCCTGATTATTGTTTGAACATGCTAAAATTACGGGTGCATCTTCTCCTTTTATGGCTGATTTCACAAATTCGGTAGCAACTAAACTTTGTAACAGCGTTGTTTTTCCAGTTCCTGGAGGACCATTTACTGCCATAATCGTATTTTCTGGTGAAATCAAATAAGATAATAACGTTTTTCGTTGGCTTATCGATAATGGAAATTTATTGGACATTTGTCCTAAATGCAAGTGATTATAATTTAAGAAATCGGCATCGGTAACAGGATTTTTTCGGTTTTCAGTACTGAAAAAAGGGTCAATTATTTTTGATAAAACAGGCAATGCTGTCTCTTTTGTTTCTTCATTTTTTAATAAATTTTCATACAAAAAAAGAATACTTTTCGCCGTAGAAATTTTGGAACTTACCGCAAAATAAGTGAGTTCATAATGAGTGTGGTAGTCTTGAGTTTTATAATGATTTAAAGTATTGCCCGTAATTTGTGTGAAAATTTGATGGATATATGTCCAATAGTCATCCCAAGAAATTTGCTCATCTTCGTATGTTGGTTCAGGCGTTTCAATATCTTGAGCATTTAAAATAGTGTCAATTTCTGAAAAAATAAAATCATTTTTAATATCGGCAATCGGTGTTAAATAATTGCGGACAATTAATGGAAATAATTCTTTAGGTGCTGATAATTCTCCCGAACGATTTACCGTTGCAATTATCCAAAAAGGATGAATTATACGTTTTTTTTCTGTTTGATAATCTGTTTGGTATTCTAAATTAAAAAGCGAAAATAAAACACTCGTTTGTTGAAGTTTAAACCACGTAGGATGTTCTTTTTTAGTAATTCCTTTTAAGCGATTAATGCGTCTTTCTTCGATATCTAATAGTTCATTGGCTTGTTTTGAATTGATAATTCCATTACTTAAATCAGCTGTTTTTTGATGAAATAAATTTTTAATCTTAGAAATATCAATCGCTAAATTTTCGCTATCAGATAAACTATTCTTATAATATTGTAACCAGTTTTTTTCGTCTTTCATGCCTTTTGAAAATAGCCTGCGAAATTACAGTATTTTTTATCAATATTTTTCATCAAAAAAAAGCAACCATAATGATAGGTTGCTTTTTTAAAAACTAAATTTTAGTCAATTCTATTTTTTTCTATTTTTTATTCGTTCTTTAATTCATTAATTCTTTCCATCATTAATTCGGCATCTCCTAAAGTATCCCAACCAATTTGATTCAAAAACCAAATTACATATCCGATAAAAATAATATTCAAAATCATACCAATAAGTCCTAATATTCGAGCTGTACTTGCATTTTTAACACCGTTATATTTTTCTGGATTATCATTGTCTAGTTGCACGGCTTTATTACCTAGTATAATCGCTAAAATTCCCAAAGGCAATCCTATAATTCCATAACAAAAACAAGTAAGAATTGAAAAAATTCCTAATACTAACGATGTTGTAGAATTTGGTAAATTCTCTTTCATCTCTTTTTCAATACCTTTTTCTATACTTTTTTCTATCTCTTTTTCCATCTTTTAATAGTTTAAATAGTCTTTTAAATTAGTTCATTCATTTTCATAACATAACCCAAAACAATAATAATCACATTGATTATAGCTAAAATACTAATTATTTTTTGAGCGTATCTAAAGTTAAAAAAGAAGTTGATAACAATTAATACGCCTACTAATAATAGCGTATAAATAGCTGGATACATCTTAAAAGCGGTTATAAAATCACCCTGAATAACCAATATGAAAGCACGTTGAATACCACAACCTAAACAATCAACACCGAAGAATTTTTTGTTTAGGCATGGAAACATATAATCTTCTAGATTCAAAATTTATTTGAACATATCCATTCCTGGAATATTTGGCATTCCGTCTTGAGCGGCAACGGCTAATTCATGTTCATTGATTTCTTTCGCTTTTTTTAATGCTTTATTTAACGTTAAAATTAAATAATCTTCTAACTCTTCTTTATCACTCAATAAAGATTCATCAATAGCAATTGATTTAATGTCACTATTTGCAGTAATCGTAATTTTTAAACTTCCGTTAGCGGTTTGTTCATCAATTAAAACGGTGTTTAATCTCTTTTTTGTTGCTTCTACATTTTTTTGAGCATCTTTTATTTTACTCATCATTCCTGAAATATCTCCAAACATTTTATTGATTATTTTAAATTAAACTTTATTTTAAGCAAAAATACTATTTTAACAAGTAATTTACTCAAAACAAATAATCAAAATCAAATCAAAATTAAAATGAAAAAAATAATATCGTTTTCTATGTTTATTGCCGTCGCTATTAGTCTTATTTTTGTTGATTGCAAAACAAAAGACATGAATAAAAAGAATATAACAGCACCTATTGCTGATAAACAACCAAAAACATTAGAAATTCACGGAGATAAACGTGTCGATGATTATTTTTGGATGCGTTTAACAGATGCACAAAAAAATGCCGAAATCAAAGATGCACAAACTCAAAAAGTGTACGATTATTTGAATGCTGAAAATTCATTTTACGAGCAAGAAACAACACATACCAAGGATTTTCAAGAAGAATTATTTCAAGAAATGAAAGGGCGTATTAAAGAAGATGACAGCTCTGTTCCATATAAAAAAGATGGTTATTTTTACAGTACACGCTACGAAAAAGGACAGCAATATCCCATTTATAGCCGTAAAAAAGCCTCTTTAGAAGCCGTTGAAGAAATTATGTTTAATGTAAATGATCAAGCGAAAGGCTACGATTATTTTCAATTAGGTGGTTTAAGTATTTCTTCGGATAATAAATTAACAACCTTTGCAACCGATACGGTAAGTCGTCGTCAATATACGATTCAAATAAAAAATTTAGAAACAGGTGAAATTTATCCTGATAAAATAGAAAATACTACAGGTGGCGCTGTTTGGGCAAACGATAATAAGACGTTGTTCTACACTAAAAAAGATCCTGAAACCTTACGTAGTTCTCAAATTTACAAGCATATTTTAGGAACTGATACGGCTGATGATGTATTAATTTTTGAAGAAAAAGATGAAACGTTCGGGACTTTTATCACCAAAACAAAATCGAAAAAATACCTAGTAATGGGTTCGTATAGTACGGTTTCTAATGAATATCAAGTTTTAGAGGCTGATAATCCTAACGGAACTTTTAGAATGATTCAAGCTCGTGAGCGTGATTTAGAATATGATATCGCACATTACGAAAATCATTTTTATATCAAAACAAATAAAGACGGCGCAACGAATTTTAAGTTGATGAAAACTCCTGAAGATAAAACAACCAAAGAAAATTGGGTGGATGTAATTCCGCATAGAGAAGACACTCTATTTGAAGATTTTTCAATTTTTAAAGAGTATTTAGTCTTAGAAGAAAGAACCAACGGTTTAAATAAAATTCGTATTAAACGTTGGGATAATACCGAAGATTATTATTTACCTTTTTCGGAAGAAACCTATTCGGCAGGAGTACACGGAAATCCAGATTTTGATACTGATGTAATTCGTTATTCATATAATTCAATGACTACACCAAGTTCTGTGATTGATTTTAATATGAGAGATCAATCCAAAGAAATTAAAAAAGAACAAGAGGTTTTAGGAGGGAAGTTTGATAAAAATAATTATGTAAGCGAGCGTATTTGGGTAACAGCTCGTGATGGTAAAAAAGTGGCGTTGTCAATAGTACATCATAAAGATACGAAGCTTACCAAAGACACGCCTATTTTACAATATGCGTACGGTTCTTACGGGCATACAATTTCTGACGGATTTTCAACAACACGTTTAAGTTTGCTTGATAGAGGTTTTGTATATGCGTTGGCACACATTCGAGGAAGCGAGTATTTAGGACGCGATTGGTATGAAGACGGTAAAATGCTAACCAAGCAAAATACATTTAACGATTTTGTAGATTGTTCTAAGTATTTAATAGATAATAATTATACATCGCCAAAGCATTTATATGCGATGGGCGGTTCTGCGGGTGGCTTATTAATGGGGGCAATTATCAATATGAACCCTGAATTATATAACGGAATTATCGCCGCTGTGCCTTTTGTAGATGTAATTTCAACGATGTTAGATGATACGATTCCATTAACAACAGGTGAATATGACGAATGGGGAAATCCAAACGAAAAAGAATATTATGACTATATGAAATCATATTCGCCATACGATCAAGTAGCGGCAAAAGCATACCCGAATATGTTAATAACCACAGGATTACACGATAGTCAAGTGCAATATTGGGAACCTGCAAAATGGATTGCAAAGCTTAGAGATATGAAAACAAACGATAATTTATTATTTCTACATACCAATATGGAAGCAGGTCATGGTGGTGCTTCTGGAAGGTTTGATGCCTTAAAAGAAACCGCTGAAGAATACAGCTTCTTTTTAATGTTAGAGGATAAGTTATAAAAATATTAAAAAAATAATGATACTTTTGTAGCTAATTTAGTGCAAGCGTCATTGTAAAAATAACGAAGTAATCTGCACAAGATAAACTTTTGTTTGTTTTACAATGACGCTTTCTTATTTTAAAATAATAATGAATAGACATAAAGGAATTACCAATTCAATTTTAGATTTAATAGGGCAAACCCCTATGATAAAGCTAGATAAAATAACAAAAAACTTTTTAGGAACCTATTACGCAAAAGTAGAAGCTTTTAATCCTGGACATTCGGCTAAAGATAGAATCGCATTGCATATTATTGAAAGTGCCGAGAAAAAAGGAATCTTAAAAAAAGGAGATACCATTGTTGAAACAACTTCAGGAAATACAGGTTTTTCATTAGCAATGATTAGTGTTATCAAAGGCTATAAATGTATTTTAGCAGTGAGTGATAAATCATCACAAGATAAAATTGATATGTTAAAATCAATGGGCGCTCAGGTACATGTTTGTCCTGCAAATGTTGCACCAGATGATACTCGTTCCTATTATGAAGTAGCCAAAAGATTACATCGAGAAAATCCAGGCTCTATTTATATCAATCAATACTTCAATGAGCTAAATATAGAAGCACATTATAAAAGTACAGGTCCTGAAATTTGGAAACAAACAAAAGGAAAAGTAACACACGTGGTTATTGCAAGCGGAACTGGCGGAACGATTTCGGGTACAGGAAAGTATTTGAAAGAGAAAAATCCAAAGATAAAAGTTTTAGGAGTCGATGCCATCGGTTCTGTTTTGAAAAAATATCATGAAACAGGCGAGTTTGATGAAAATGAAATATCACCCTATAAAATTGAAGGTTTAGGAAAGAATTTAATTCCAACAGCCACTGATTTTGATGTAATTGATATCTACGAAAAAGTATCAGATAAAGATGCCGCACTTACATCAAGAGAATTAGTAAAAATAGAAGGGTTATTCTGCGGATATACTTCTGGCGCTGTCTTACAAGCGACCAAACAATATAATGAAAAAGGATATTTTGACAAGGATAGTGTTGTTGTGGTGCTTTTACCTGACCACGGTTCTCGTTATATGAATAAAATTTATTCAGATACTTGGATGAAAGCACAAGGTTTTTTAGAATAATTCTTTCGTTGAGGTTTAAAAAAAGTTAAAATTAATTATTTAACACAAGCGAAAAAAGGAAGGATAGCTTATAAACTATCCTTCCTTTTTTGTTAAAAAAACAGGTATTATCAAATTTAACTTTATAAGTTACGCCATTCTCTGTAATGAGTACATATCCAGTATTATTAAATAATATTTTATTGTAATTTTCTGAAGAAAAAGTATTACTCATAATAGCTGTACTGTAGGTCATAAAGTTATTTATAATAATACCTCCTATACTAACTTTATCAAAATCGATATTACTTATTGAATCCGAAAATTTTATTTTCAATTGATTACTGAAATATTGACTACTAGGCGTGTATAAAACAGCCTCAGTAACAGTTAAAGTAGGGTGTGTTTGGTATGATTTTTCTGTAGTAAATCTAATTTCTCGACTTAATGTTTTAACAGGATGACCTACTGTTTTATTGGCTATAATTTTTACGATATATTCTGTGTTAGGTGTTAAATCAGTAAAGTTATAATTAGTCCCATAAATAGCTGATAATTTTGGGTTTTGTTGCTTTCCGTTAAGATATATGTCATAATTAATCGATGATGTATGATTAGGATAAGTTGATGGAGTCCAAGTAATATTAGCGGTAGTATTTGTAAAAGAGTCAACCATAATATTAAAATCAGAAAGATTAGGATGTATAATTGTTGTAAAAGTAATAGTCTCTTCAGTTGAAGCTCCATTATCTGAATTTGCAATCACTTTAAACGTATAGGTTTGTCCTTCATTTAAAGTTGTAAATACCCAAGAACTAGCTGTATCAGTAAGAGAATGAAATATAGTTTTATCATCTAAAATAATCGAGTAACTATAAGTAAATCCGTCTTGAACAGTTGGTGGTGTCCACTGTATCATTAACCAATGAGGATCTAAATTATCTGTATCATCATCGTCATTATTAATTACTAAAGGAAAACGAGAAGGAGGTACTCCTAATGCATTAAATCCTTTTTCTACAGTAGAAATTTTATTTTTATTACTTTTGGCTATAATTTTTACTTTATAATATTTACTAGGATTTAAATTATTTAAATTAACGGTTAAAACATCTAAATCTTCATGTTTAAGTTCGTTATTAACATATACATCATATAATATACTCGAATTATCTTCAATATTTGAAGCAGACCATGTTAGTGTAGCTTTGTTGGTCGTAATATCTGTTATTAAAAGATTAACATCAGAAGGTGTTGGATTTCTATTAGTTATAAAGTAGAATTCTTTTTCAGCAATTTCTCCTGAATTACTCGTTACCAATAGCTTTCCTGAATAACTTGTCGATTCACTTAAATTATTAAAAATCCAAGAATTAGAAGTTATATTATCCGCTATTTTTTTGTTTTCTAAGAAAATATCAAATTTTAGAGTAGATTTATCAGGGATTGATGCGCTCCAAGATAATAAAGCAGTTTCTGCTGTTATTTCATTTATTTGAGTTTCTGAAATTACAGGCAATATTACTTGATTCTCGACATCAGAAGAACAAGAAGTAATAACTAGCGCTAGTATTATTAAAAAAGAATAAAATTTTTTCATTATATTTTATATATTTGAGATGCCAAAAATAAACAACAGCATTTTAAAGTTAGCCTGAAAATTATAATTTTTATTATTAATGTAATAATATTAAAAAATAAATGTTAATCTTGTGGATTATTTATATCAAACTTATAAACTATAAAATTTATGAAGAAATTAGTCGTAGTAGTAACATTGTTTTTTTCAGCAATATCATTTGCTCAAATTGAATTTGTTGAAAAAACAAAAATAGATGTTGTTGGACAAGTCGAATATGTTTATCTGGAAAAAGTGGGGAATGAAGCATATAATTTATTTTATAAAAATGTGAATAATCCAGTGAAAGAATACGTTTCTTTTTCATTTAAAAATATCGATAATGATGCTGCTAAATTACATCAAATTATTGTTCGAGGTTTTGAAGAATCAACAGGAAGTAGATATCAAATTAAAGCAAATGGAGATGCTATTTACTTTAAATATGTAAGAGATCAAGGAATTGTTAAAATGAAAATTCAACAATATGTAAGTAGAGAACCAGATGTTTTAACAGAATCTAAATTATTAACATTAGATGAAGTAAATAAAATATTTAATAATTAATCACACTTTTTTTTCTTATTTCTGATTAAAATCAGAATTAAAAAAACTATCAAAAAAACTCCTGAAAATTAATTTTTAGGAGTTTTTTTATAGGTAGTAATTAAAAAAAATATAGGTAGAATTCTAAGCAATAGAATGAATATATTTTATTGTTTTTGTATTGAAAATAGTTGCTTTTTCAACATTTACAACGTGTCCGCATTTCTGAATAACAACCAAAGAAGCTTTTACATGTTTTTCGACCACGTTTTTAATAGAGGGTAAAAACAAATGATCTTCTTCGCCCATAATATATAAAGTAGGAATTTTAAGATCTTTCATTCTAAATACACGTAATAATGGATTTATTTCAGCGGTTAATTTAAACCATCGTAAAAATTCTTTTTGATATAATTTTTTAGCTTCATTCACAAAAAGAGAACGTGATTTTTTATGATTTTTCTTCGGCATTATGATAAACGCAAAAAGTTTATACAATAACATATAGGGAATAATTGATTTACATAAGTTCCCCATAAAAATTAAAAAACGAGAGCGTAAATTTAATTTGATAATTGCTCCGCCCATAATCATACTTTTTACTAAATCGGGTTTTTTCTCAGCTAAATTCCGAATTAAAATAGTTCCTAAAGAAATACCTACAAAGTGCGATTTCGTAATTTTTAAATGTGAAATAACCTCTAGAATATCTTCGGTAATGGCATCAAAAGTATATTTTTTCTGAAACGGCGTTTTTAGTATTGATTTGCTATCGCCATGACCACGTAAATCTAAAATTAAAATATTAAAATGTTTCTTAAATTCTCGAACTTGCTTGTACCAAATAGCGCTACTTCCGCCTGCCCCATGTACAAATGTAACCCATTGTGTAGAAGTTATATGTTCGTAAGAATAGTAATTTAACAAATTAAAAGTATTTAAAATTCAGGCTAAAATAATTTATTTTAATAACTTTACTAGTAAAATCAGCCTATTTTTAAATTGATGTAAATAATATCACAGTGTTTTTAGGCTAAATTTAAGATAAATAAAGATACACTGCCTATCTTTGTGGCTTTAAAAGTTATTAAAAAAACTTCATAGATATTCAAATATTATGGCAATGACAGTAAAAACACAGGAAGATATTTTAGCAAAACTAAATATCTATGAGTTAAACGAAATGCAACAAAAAGCGATTTCAGTAATAGATACAAATGCAAATACAGTTATACTTTCACCAACAGGAACTGGTAAAACCTTAGGTTTTTTATTACCAGCCTTGAAATTAATCGACACAGAAAACAACGATATTCAAGTATTAATTTTAGTACCATCAAGAGAATTAGCTATTCAAATAGAACAGGTAATTCGTGAAATGGGAACAGGTTTTAAAGTAAACGCTGTTTATGGCGGGCGCTCAATGGCAAAAGATAAAACGGAACTAAAACATATACCAAGTATTTTAATTGGTACGCCTGGTAGAATTTTAGACCATTTTGCAAACGAACGTTTTTCTAAAGATAGTATCAAAACGTTAATTTTAGATGAGTTTGATAAATCGTTAGAAGTTGGTTTTGAATCTGAAATGAGAGGGATTATCAATCAATTACCAAATCTTAAAAAACGTATTTTAACTTCTGCAACGCAAGAAACAGAAATTCCACAATTTGTAGGTTTAAATAAACCAACGGTATTAAATTATTTAACAGGAAAAAAATCAAGACAATTAACTTTAAAAACGGTTGTTTCTCCTATTAAAAATAAAAATAAAACTTTACATGAATTATTACAACATGTAGGAAATCAGCAAGGAATTATTTTTTGTAATTTAAAAGATAGCATCAATCACGTAAGCGAATTTTTAGAGAAAAATAAAATTGCACATAGTTGTTTTTCTGGAGGAATGGAGCAAAGAGATCGTGAGCGTTCGTTAATAAAATTCAGAAATGGAACAAGTCAGGTATTAATTGCAACCGATTTAGCGGCAAGAGGTATTGATATTCCTGAAATGAAATATATTATTCATTACGAATTACCAGAAAGAATTGAAGAATTTACTCATAGAAATGGTAGAACTGCAAGAGTAAATGCAAAAGGAACTGCATATATTTTAAAATGGCAAAAAGAAAATTTACCAGATTTTCTTAAAAATATTCCTAATGAAGATATTTCTCATAAACAAAAAATAAAAGCTCATTATTGGGAAACTTTATTTATTTCAGGAGGAAGAAAAGATAAAATATCAAAAGGAGATATTGCAGGATTATTCTTTAAAAAAGGAAACTTAACCAAAGAACAATTAGGAGTTATCGAATTAAAGCAAGATTGTGCTTTTATCGCAGTTCCTGTAAGTGAAGCGAAAAAATTAATTGAAGAATTAAATAATACTCGTTTAAAAAATAAAAAAGTACGTATTACTTTGGCATAATAATTAGTCAATTAATCAAGAACAATAAAAAGGCTATTTCTTAAATTTAAGAAATAGCCTTTTTTTATAAATTAATTAGAGAAGAATTATTAAAGACGTTTTTCATTACTTAAAATTTCTTTTACAGCTATTTGATATTTTTTCTGATTTCCAGCTTTTTTAATCTGTTTGTAGGTTTTCTGCGGATTATCAAATGACTTTGAAAAATATTCCCAAAAACCTAACATTTTCATTTTGATAGGTGTTGGTCCTGATAAAGCTTCATCATATTGTTGATAAATTTCATTATGAAAAGCTTCAAAACGTTGCCATCTATCTTCAGGGTATTCGGTTGTATTGTCTTTAATCATCTGTGGTAAAAACGGATCAGCAATTAAACCACGCCCAATCATAAAATGATCAATACTAGGAAAACGCTCTTGAATCGCTTTAAAACCAGCAACATTAGTAATATCTCCGTTGTAATATAATTGATGTTTAGCAACATCAATACATTTTTGAAAAGCATCTAAATCAACACCACCTTTGTATAATTGTTTTCCTATACGTGCGTGAATTGCTACATTTTTTAAAGGATATTTATCTAAAATAGGGAAGGAGTTTAAAATTTCTTCACTATTTTCATAACCCATTCGCATTTTCATTGAAACTAAAATATCCGATTCGTTGTGTGCTTTGTGTAAAACTTCATCAATTTTTGCGGGATTACAAATTAATCCAGAACCCATTCCTGATTTTGTAACCATCGGATACGGGCAACCTAAATTCCAGTTTAATTCTTTATAGCCTAAGCTTTGTACATATTTTGCAACAAATAAAAATTCCTCAGGATCGTTTGTTATTACCTGCGGAATTACGGTTAAAGTATCGTTGTTTTCAGGTAACAAATCACGCTTATAACTCGATTTTATAATCATTTTCCCATTCAATCGAATGTATGGCGCGTAATAAGTATCAATACCTCCGAAATATTTATGCTGTGCATTTCTAAATCTAAAATCGGTAAAGCCTTGTAATGGTGATGAAAGTAAAGTAAAACTCATAATTTTTAATAAGCTGCAAATATAACTTACTTATCCTTTATTTTTTACGCTTAAACTTTATACTTTTGAAAGTATACTTTTAAAATAAAGATTAGAAACATAATCTGTATTAAATCTGCATGAAAAACTTACATGAACACACTTTTTAACTTTTTAAAACAGTATCAATTAAAAAAACTGGTTATTAGCATTTTTTCATTGATAACAATACTATATTATTTTTGTTTACCCCAGCAATTATTTTTAGTGCCAACATCAACCGTTGTAACTGCAAAAAACAATGAATTATTAGGAGCTGTTATTGCCAAAGATGGGCAATGGCGATTTCCTGAATTAGATTCCGTACCTAAAAAATTTGAAGCCTGTATTTTACAATTTGAAGACGCTTATTTTTATCAGCATTTTGGTTTTAATCCAATATCAATAGGAAAAGCATTTATTCAAAATAGCAAAGCAAAACGAGTAATTAGAGGTGGAAGTACACTAACACAGCAAGTAATTCGATTATCAAGAAAAAATAAAAGTAGGTCTTATCTAGAAAAAATAAAAGAACTCGTTCTAGCAACTCGATTAGAATTTAGATATTCAAAAGAAAATATTATAAAGTTATATGCTTCTCACGCTCCTTTCGGAGGAAATGTCGTTGGCTTAGAAATGGCTTCTTGGCGCTATTTCGGATTACAACCACATCAATTATCATGGGCAGAAACAGCAACTTTAGCCGTATTACCAAATGCACCTTCGTTAATTTATCCAGGGAAAAATCAACAAAGATTAAAAGAAAAACGAAATAGATTACTTAAAAAATTATATCAACAGAAAATTATAGATAAAATAACCTATCAATTAGCATTAGAAGAAACCTTGCCTCAAAAACCTTACCGTTTGCCAAATTTTGCACCACACTTTGTGCAAGAAATAGCTAAAAAACACCAAGGAAAATATATACAAAGTTCTTTAGATATCCATTTACAAAAACAGGTAAATAACTTGGTAAAACAGCACTATTTACATCAAAAACAGAATGAAGTATATAATATGTCTGTAGTAGTTTTAGATGTTGCTACCAGAAAAGTCATAAGTTATGTAGGTAATTCACCAACGGATAAAGCGCATCAAAAAGACGTAAACAATGTTATTTCGGCACGAAGTACGGGAAGCATTTTAAAACCATTTTTATATGCACAAATGTTACAGTCGGGTGCTATATTGCCAACGCAATTAGTGGCTGATATTCCTATTGAAATAGCGGGTTATACCCCCAAAAATTACGATTTAACTTTTGATGGTGCCGTTCCTGCCAACCAAGCCTTAACCCGTTCTTTAAATATTCCATCGGTTTTAATGTTAAAATCATACGGATTAGAAAAATTCAGAGAAAATTTAAAAGCGTATCATATTAATGACATCGATAAATCGGCAGATTATTATGGATTATCGTTAATTTTAGGTGGAGCAGAAGCGAGTTTGTGGGATTTATGTAAAACATTTGCAAGCTATGCAGGTATTGTAAATCATTTTGAAGCTACAAAACATCAATATTATTCAAAGGAATTTTTAGAACCGAGTTATTTAAATTCAGCTAAAATAAATTTTGGTAAAACCCAAAAAAACTACACACATATTGATGCAGGCGTAGCCTTTACAACATTAAATACTTTAACTCAAGTAAACAGACCTCTTGTCGATCAATCATGGAAATATTTTGATTCTTCTCAAAAAATAGGATGGAAAACGGGTACAAGTTTCGGTAATAAAGATGCTTGGGCAATTGGTGTAACTCCTAAATATGTTGTCGGAGTTTGGGTTGGAAATTCTGACGGAGAAGGAAGGCCTGATTTAACAGGCGTAGGAAGTGCCGCTCCTTTGCTATTTAACGTTTTTGATGTGTTGCCAAAATCAGATTGGTTTTTAGAACCTTTTGAAGCATTAATTGAAGGAGATATCTGCGAAAAAAGCGGATATTTGGCGTTGCCAATTTGTAAATCGGTTATAAAGAGAATTCCTAAAAATGGCGTAAGAGCAAAGCCTTGCCCATATCACAAGCAAATAACAGTTGATGCGTCAGAAATTTTTCAAGTAACCTCTAATTGCGAAGCTGTAAGTAATATGAAAGCGAAAACTTGGTTTGTTTTACCTCCTTTAATGGCGCATTATTACAAGCAAAAAAACGCAAATTACCGTGAATTACCAAGCTTTAAAAATGGCTGTAATGAGTTCGAAAATAATATGATGAGTTTTGTTTTTCCAACAAAATTTCGTTCTAAAATATCACTAACAAAAGGCGTTGAAAAATTAAATCCAATTATTTTAAAAGTAACTCATACTAGTGCGGATGCTGTTTTATATTGGTATTTAGACGGTGTTTTTATAGGTAATACGACTCAATATCACGAACAGGCGATAATTCCTAAAAAAGGAAACCATAAAATTACAGTAATAGACAATCTAGGAAATGAGAAAATTTGCTTTATAGCTGTTATTTAATTTTTTTTGAAGCAATTTCCCGCTTTCCGCACTCGCTTTTTTTGTTTTTAAAAAAGAAAAACAAAAAAGAGCTCAAACAAAGCGTCAATCGGGGCTAGGCATTTGTGCTCATTTTGATAATTTGATAAATCAATAATAATTTTTGCAAACCAAGCCAATCGACTATGAATTGGTTATCGTGAGCATCTTTCAGGTGACGACAATAATCAAAATAACTTCAAATTTCAAGACCTATATATAAGGACAAAAATAAAGTAGGGGCAAACCTATGTGTTCGCCCACCAGAAAACCGTAGGAATCTATGTGTTTTCTCATTATAAAAAATAAAATATCGCCTGTTTGAGCTCAAAAGCCAACAACAAGAAGTAGGTCTAAAAAAAATAATTACCTGATAATCAGTCACTCCTTAAATTTATTGAAAATAAATGCATAAAAAAGCTTAAAAACACAAAAAAGAGTCGTAAGTTTGTAGTCCATAACAGCGATATTAATTATCGCAGTGTTATAAACGTTCATTTAAAACATTTTTTAAAATAAGTTAAATTTAGCTTGTTTAAAACAAATTAAAAGATGTATATTTGCAACCGCTTTAAGAAATACATTAAAGCAAAACGATCAAGAAATTTCGGAATGACTTTTAAAAAGTCAGTTAGTTCGATTCTAACATTTCTACAAAAGAAGTCTGAGAAGATTAATAAGTTAAAAGATACTTGTGTGTGTCGACTCGACACGTTCATTGAAAACATTGAAATTGACAGCGTAAATAAGAGTAGAATAACCACGTTCTATTAATTTAGAACAAATTCTTTTGAAACTTATTCATTAATATTATTTAAAATATACAATGAAGAGTTTGATCCTGGCTCAGGATGAACGCTAGCGGCAGGCTTAACACATGCAAGTCGAGGGGTAACAGGTAGCTTGCTATGCTGACGACCGGCGAACGGGTGCGTAACGCGTATAGAATCTGCCTTGTACAGGAGGATAGCCTTTAGAAATGAAGATTAACAYTCCATAATGTAGGGTTTCGGCATCGAGACTTTATTAAACATTTATGGGTACAAGATGACTATGCGTCCTATTAGCTAGATGGTAAGGTAACGGCTTACCATGGCAACGATAGGTAGGGGGTCTGAGAGGATTATCCCCCACACTGGTACTGAGACACGGACCAGACTCCTACGGGAGGCAGCAGTGAGGAATATTGGTCAATGGAGGCAACTCTGAACCAGCCATGCCGCGTGCAGGATGACTGCCCTATGGGTTGTAAACTGCTTTTATACAGGAAGAAACCGATGTACGTGTACATCCTTGACGGTACTGTAAGAATAAGGACCGGCTAACTCCGTGCCAGCAGCCGCGGTAATACGGAGGGTCCGAGCGTTATCCGGAATCATTGGGTTTAAAGGGTCCGCAGGCGGTCAATTAAGTCAGAGGTGAAAGCCCATCGCTCAACGATGGAACTGCCTTTGATACTGGTTGACTTGAGTTATACGGAAGTAGATAGAATAAGTAGTGTAGCGGTGAAATGCATAGATATTACTTAGAATACCGATTGCGAAGGCAGTCTACTACGTATATACTGACGCTGAGGGACGAAAGCGTGGGGAGCGAACAGGATTAGATACCCTGGTAGTCCACGCCGTAAACGATGGATACTAGTTGTTGGACTTCGGTTCAGTGACTAAGCGAAAGTGATAAGTATCCCACCTGGGGAGTACGGTCGCAAGACTGAAACTCAAAGGAATTGACGGGGGCCCGCACAAGCGGTGGAGCATGTGGTTTAATTCGATGATACGCGAGGAACCTTACCAGGGCTTAAATGTAGATTGACAGGGCTAGAGATAGCTTTTTCTTCGGACAATTTACAAGGTGCTGCATGGTTGTCGTCAGCTCGTGCCGTGAGGTGTCAGGTTAAGTCCTATAACGAGCGCAACCCCTATTTTTAGTTGCTAACAGGTTAAGCTGAGGACTCTAGAGAGACTGCCGGTGCAAACCGTGAGGAAGGTGGGGATGACGTCAAATCATCACGGCCCTTACGTCCTGGGCTACACACGTGCTACAATGGTATGGACAATGAGCAGCCACTGGGCGACCAGGAGCGAATCTATAAACCATATCACNTTCGGACAATTTACAAGGTGCTGCATGGTTGTCGTCAGCTCGTGCCGTGAGGTGTCAGGTTAAGTCCTATAACGAGAGCANTGTAGATTGACAGGGCTAGAGATAGCTTTTTCTTCGGACAATKTACACACCGCCCGTCAAGCCATGGAAGCTGGGGGTGCCTGAAGTTCGTTACCGCAAGGAGCGACCTAGGGTAAAACTGGTAACTAGGGCTAAGTCGTAACAAGGTAGCCGTACCGGAAGGTGCGGCTGGAACACCTCCTTTCTAGAGAAAGATGGTGAGTTACAAAAGGAAGTTTTACTCTTTGCTGTTAATTTTAAAATACACTAATAACAAGCTATATAGTCTCATAGCTCAGCTGGTTAGAGCGCTACACTGATAATGTAGAGGTCGGCAGTTCGAGTCTGCCTGAGACTACAAAAAGCGAGTTGTTAGAAAGGAAATTCTAGAAATTAGAGGATTCGACATTCAAATTCTGAATAGTATTCTAGAGTTTTATAATGGGGGATTAGCTCAGTTGGCTAGAGCGCTTGCCTTGCACGCAAGAGGTCATCAGTTCGACTCTGATATTCTCCACAACGGCATAAAGTTGTTCACGAAAAGTTTAAATACTTGTCCGTGGCGACTCGCCACAAGTTCATTGACATATTGGTAAAATGATATCGTAAAGAAATCAAGATAGAGAAGTTAATCTTCGGATTAACAACAATATTTTTATAAAAATAAATAATTATAAAGAGCTCGTTCTAAACATTTATGTTTAGAGCAAAAAGTACAATAAGCTAAATAAGGGCGTATGGCGGATGCCTAGGCTTTCAGAGGCGATGAAGGACGCGATAAGCTGCGATAAGCTACGGGGAGGGGCACATACCTTATAATCCGTAGATTTCCGAATGGGGCAACCCGGCATGTTGAAGACATGTCACCCGAAAGGGGGCAAACCCGGTGAACTGAAACATCTAAGTAACCGGAGGAAGAGAAAACAATAGTGATTCCGTTAGTAGTGGCGAGCGAACGCGGATTAGCCCAAACCAATACTGTTACGGCAGTATTGGGGTTGTAGGGCTGCGACATTAGAATCTAAGAGAACTAGAATCGATTGGAAAATCGAACCGAAGATAGTGATAGTCTAGTATAGGTAATCGAAGATAATATAGCAGTACCCTGAGTAGTGCGGGACACGAGTAATCCTGTATGAATCCACCGGGACCATCCGGTAAGGCTAAGAGAACTAGAATCGATTGGAAAATCGAACCGAAGATAGTGATAGTCTAGTATAGGTAATCGAAGATAATATAGCAGTACCCTGAGTAGTGCGGGACACGAGTAATCCTGTATGAATCCACCGGGACCATCCGGTAAGGCTAAATNAAGAGAACTAGAATCGATTGGAAAATCGAACCGAAGATAGTGATAGTCTAGTATAGGTAATCGAAGATAATATAGCAGTACCCTGAGTAGTGCGGGACACGAGTAATCCTGTATGAATCCACCGGGACCATCCGGTAAGGCTAAATACTCCTGAAAGACCGAT
>NZ_JAJGWT010000004.1:285539-286299 GCF_021390715.1 Tenacibaculum piscium | reverse complement strand
AACCTGATGGAACAGGAACAGAAATTACTTTCCCATACACTATAAGTGATGGAAATGGCGGAACAGATACAGCGAATGTTGCTGTAACTATCGGTAATACACCACCAGTAGCAGAGAATGATACAGCAAGTACAGCAATCAATACCTTAGTAAATGTAGATGTCTTAGTAGATAACGGAAATGGATTAGATTCAGATGTTGACGGAGATGTTTTAACGATAACTGATATCAATGGAACTACCCCAGTTGTAGATACACCAATAACAGTAGTAGGAGGAACAGTAACATTATTATCAGATGGAACATTAGATATCCAACCTGATGGAACCGGAGATGCAATTACTTTCCCATATACCATAAGTGATGGAAATGGCGGAACAGATACAGCAAATGTTGCTGTAACTATCGGTAATACACCACCAGTTGCAGAGAATGATACAGCAAGTACAGCAATCAATACCTTAGTAAATGTAGATGTCTTAGTAGATAACGGAAATGGATTAGATTCAGATGTTGACGGAGATGTTTTAACGATAACTGATATCAATGGAACTACCCCAGTTGTAGATGCACCAATAACAGTAGTAGGAGGAACAGTAACATTATTATCAGATGGAACATTAGATATTCAACCTGATGGAACCGGAACTGCAATTACTTTCCCATATACTATAAGTGATGGAAATGGCGGAACAGATACAGCGAATGTTGATGTAACAATCGGTAATACTGCACCAGTTGCAGAAGATGATTCAGCAAG